>JARAWT010000040.1:0-106945 GCA_033793495.1 Streptomyces sp. MN03-5084-2B
GTCGGGCAGCGGGGCGTCGGCGAGGTCGACCAGGTCCCGTCCGTGCGGGTCGCGGTGGTGGCGCAGCTCGGCGCGCATGCTGTCGACGACCTCGCCCAGCCGGGTCAGGCCGCTCCACGCCTGCACGTCCTTGACGCCGGCCGGGCCGAACGCCGCGAGGTAGCGGCGGACCAGCTCCTGGGCGCTCGCCGGCTCGCCGACCTCGACCGCGGTGACCGAAACCGACGACCGGGTGCCCCAGGCACCCCAGCCGGCGGTGGCCGGGTCGTGGATCACCGCGAGCCGCATCTCCACCTCGCCGGCCAGGATCCGGCCGTCGCGTCCGGGGTGGCGCTCCGCCAGCCGACGGGCGAGCTCCTTGCGGGGCATCGCCTCGTCGCCGAGGAGCTGCCGGCCGGTGGCCACCAGCTCGCCGGTGTCCAGGCCGGCGTTGGCGCGGGTGAAGTGGGCCGCGCCCGCGGTGCGGTCGAGCACCGGTTGCAGCAGCGGCCGGAACCGGCGGAAGTCGCCGGCCGCGGCGAGGTGCTGGGTGCTGCGCAACAGGCCCGACCGGACGACCTGCCGGCTCTCCAGCAGGGTGCCGAGCCCGGCGTGGTCGAAGTCCCGGATCCGGCTCCACAGGCCGACGAACGGCCAGTTCGGCTCCTGGGCCTGCATCGCGACCAGCCGCCCGACCACCGCCAGCGGGCTGTCGGTGGTGCGCGTCAGCAGGAACTGCCGCTGCAGCAGGGCCCGGTTCAGGGTGCGAAGGGACAGCGCGGTCACGACCGCCGGTCCGGAACGATCATCGTGGTCCCCCTCGGTCGGTTCGGTATTCGAGGAGGACATTAGTGAAACCCGCCTTCGGCGCCACCGTAGGTACGAAGTGCTTGGCGCAGGCGGCAACCTCCGCACTCCGGCGACGGCGAACCGCGTGGCCGCCTCCCGGCCGGGCTCGGGAACCCGAGCCGGGCGTTCGTGCCGCCGGCCACAATGGACGGCGGGCCGCCGCCGGAACGGCGTGCGGCGAATGTTCCCGATCGGCCGTCCCGGCCCGGTGGACTGCTACGATCTTCGTTTGCGGGCTGTCGGCGCCAGGGAGGGGGCGCAGTGCGGGAAAAGCTGCAATTTCGCGTGCTGGGCCCGCTCGAGGTGCTGGTCGGCGGGGTGGTCGTCCCGGTCAACGCGACGAAGCAGCGCGTCCTGCTGGCCATGCTGCTCCTGTCCGCCAACAGCCTGGTCAGTGCCGACGACCTGGTCGACCAGCTCTGGGGCCAGGACCCGCCGCGGGGCGCCCGCGCCACCCTGCAGACCTACGTGCAACGGCTGCGCCGGGTGATCGGCGAGGCCGACCGGATCATCACGATGACCGGGGGCTACCGCATCCGGATCGAGCCGGGCGAACTGGACGTCGACCGGTTCCGGGAGCTGGTCGAGCGCGCCCGGCAGGTCGGCGAACCCGCGCGGCGGTTCGAAATCCTGCGCGAAGCGCTTTCGCACTGGCGCGGTGACGCCCTCGCCGGCACGCCGTCGGATCTGCTGCGGACCGTCCACGCGCCCCGGCTGGAAAACGAGAGGCTGGCCGCGCAGGAAGCCTGTTTCGAGGCCGGGCTGCAGCTCGGACGGCACCGCGAGCTCGTCAGCGAGCTCCAGGCCGCCGCGGGCGCCGCGCCCCTGCGGGAGCGGCTGCACGCGCAGCTGATGCTGGCGTTGTACCGGTCCGGCCAGCAGGTCGAAGCCTTCTCGGTGTTCAACCGGATCAAGGCGGCGCTCGCCGAAGAGCTCGGCGTCGATCCCGGTGCCGAGCTGCAGCAGGTGTACGAGCAGATCCTGATGCGGGATCCGGCCGCCGAGGCACCGCAGTTGCCGGTGGGGGACGAAGAAGCCGCGGCCGAGCTGGTGCCGCACGAACTGCCGGCCGACGTCCCCGACTTCGTCGGCCGGGACGACCTGCTGGCGCGGATCGAAGGCGTCCTGGCGCCGGCGTCGACGGTGCCGGTCGTGGTGATCACGGGTCTTCCGGGCGCCGGCAAGACGGCGCTCGCGGTCAAGGCGGCCCACGACCTGCGTGGCCGGTTCCCCGATGGGCAGCTCCACGTCGACCTGCGCGGCCACGCGGCGGCGCCGGCCCTGACCCCGACGGAGGTGCTGGCCCGCTTCGCCATCGCACTGGGCGGGGCGACGAGGCGGCTGCCGACCGGCCGGGAAGAGCTCGTGGCGCTCTACCGCACGCTGCTCCGCGGCCGGAAGGTGCTGTTCGTGCTCGACAACGCCGCCGGGCCGAGCCAGGTGCGCCCGCTGCTGCCGAGCGCGCCGGGGTGCGGGGTGATCGTGACCAGCCGGAACGACCTGCGGGGGCTGGTGGCCCTGCAGGGCGCGACCCTGTTCCAGGTCGGCGTGCTCGCCGGTGAGCACTCGCTGGCCCTGCTGACCAGGATGATGGGCGCCGACCGGGTGGGCGCGGAGCCCGATGCCGCGCGCGAACTGGCCGATCTGTGCGGGTTCCTGCCCCTCGCGCTGCGGATCGCGGCCGCGAACGTGGTGAGCAGGCCGGGCGGCTCGCTGGCCGAGTACGTCGCCGAGCTGCGACGCGGGAACCGCCTGACGTCGCTGGAGATCGAAGGGGACGAGGAAGCCACCGTCCGCACGGCGTTCCGGCTGTCCTACACGACGCTGGACCCCGTCACCGCGCGGGTGTTCCGGCTGCTGGGACTCGTGGCCGGGCCCGACTGCTCGGCGGAGGCCGTCGCCGCGCTGACCGGGCTGCCCGACGGCACCGCCCGGCTCGAGGAGCTGACGGCGGCGAACCTGGTCATGCGGACCAGGGGACCGCGGTACCGGCTGCACGACCTGCTGCGCGTGTTCGCCGTGGAGCGGTGCGCCGAGGACGACGAGCCGCCGGCGCGGGACGCGGCGATGAGCCGGCTTCTCGCGTTCTACCTGCGGTACGCCGAATCGGCGGCGGAGCTGCTCTACCCGACCTACGTGTGGCTTCCCCGGCCGGAGGGGCTCGCCAGGACGGCGCCGGGTGTCTTCGCCGGCCCCGGCCAGGCGGTCGCCTGGATGGATGCCGAGTGCCTCAACGTGCTGGCCGCCCTGACCCGGGCCGCGGAGGGGACCCACCACCGGTTGGCCTGGTTCCTCGTCGAAGCCGTGCGGCCGTACCTGGTGACGAGCGGGCGCTACCGGGAAGAGGGCATGCGGGCCTTCACCGCGGCTCTGCAGGCCGCGGTGACCCGAGGCGAACTCGTTGCCGCCGCGACGATCCATTCCTGCATGGGCTCGCTCAGCTTCCGCCACGGGGACGCCCAGGCCGCGTCCCGCCACTTCACCGAGGAGCTCGCGGCCCACCGGGAGGCGGGCCACGTCGAGGGACAGGCCCGCGCCCTCATCGCGCTGGGCAACATGGACCGCGACGTCGGGAAGGTCGACGACGGCGCGGCCCGGATCCGTGAGGGCCTGGCCCTGGCCGGGAACTCGGAGAACCTGCCCCTGCAACGATTCGGCTGGCTCGGGCTGAGCTACGCCGAGCTGCTGCGCGGCGACCTCGACGAGGCCGAAGCGGCCGCGCGGCGGGTGATCTCCTTCGGTGACCTGCTGGACGAGCGGGCCACGGAAGGCAACGCCCGTGGCATGCTCGGCGAGATCCTGCTGTTGCGCGGCCGCTGCGGCGAGGCCGTCGAGCAGTTCACCCGGGCGCTGGAGCTGCTCCGCCGAGGTTCGGTCGGCCACTTCGAGGCTGACGTCCTCGGCCACCTTTCCCGGGCCCACCGCGAGATCGGGGACCTGGCCGCCGCGGGCCGGAACGCCCGGCGGGCGCTGGCGATCGCCCGGAGCAACGCCGCCAGGGAGGACGAAGCGGAAGCGCTGGCCGCCCTCGGCGCCGTGTGCGCGCTCCGCGGCGACCTGGCGGAAGCGGGGCAGCTGTACCGGTCGGCGCTGGCCGTGTGCCGGCAGATCGGGTACCGCAACGGGGAAATCTCCGCTCTCGCCGGCCAGGCGGAGGTCAGCCGCTCGACCGGCGACGTCCGGCTGGCGGTTTCGCTCGCCCGGGACGCCGTGTCGCTGTGCGAAGAGACCGGCGTGCAGATCCTGGGCATGCGAGCGATGGCGGTGCTGGCGCACGCGGAGCTCGACGACGGCGACCTCCCGGCGGCCCAGCGGCTGGCCGAGTCGTCGCTGGCCGATGCCCGGCGGTTCGGGGCCCGGCTCGACCAGGCTCGCGCTCTGCGGGTCCTCGCGTTGGCCCGGCGCGCCGCCGGTGATGCGGTGCGCGCCGGTGAGTACGGCCGGCTTGCCGTGGAATGCCTGCGGGGAACGGGATTGCCGGACACTTCCCCGCTGCGCCGGTCACTGGCCGACGTCGGCGGTGGCTGATCGTGGCCCGGTGCCGGCCCGCCGCCAGGCGAGCCCGATCACGCCGGACGTCACCACGCCGAGCACGCCGGCCGCGGCGATGACCGCCGACGGCGGGAACACCTCGGCGAGCAGGCCGTAGACCAGGATCGCGGTCCCCTGGACCAGGCGCAGCAGCGCGAACACCAGCCCGTTCATCTGGCCGCGCATGGCTTCCGGCGTGGACTGCACCACGCCGGTGGTGACGGGGACCCAGAAGCACGTGGCGGCGCCGTTGACGAACCAGATGACGGCGTCGGCGAGGAGCCCGGGGTGCCAGGCGCACACGACGAACGGCGCCGCCGACGTCGCCGCGAGCACGCCGAGCAGCCGCATCCTGGTTTCCGGGCGCACCCACCTCGCCAGGGCCCACACCCCGATGACCATGCCCGCCGAGCCGATGCCCATGAGGGCGCCCGCGGCGGCCTCGCCACTGCCCGTCTCGACCGTGTACGGCGCGACCAGCGCGGTCGCGACCATGCAGATGCCGGGGATGACGGCGAAGGACATCAGCGTGCGCAGCCGCCGGTCGGTGCGGACCAGCCGGGTCCCCGCGGCCAGCGAGCCCCACCACCCGGTGGCCTGCCGGGTACCCGCGCCCGGCGCCGGGCGGGCCCGGACACCGGTCCGGATCAGCAGCGCGGAACACACGAAGGTCGCCGCGTTGACGTAGAGCGCGGTGCTCATGCCGAGCTGCTGGACGACGGCACCCGCGCCGGTGAAACCCACGCCGACGGCCAGGTTGGCCAGCATGGCGTTGGCCGAGGTGCCGACCACGTAGCGGTCGCCGGTGAGCACCAGTGCCAGCGTGGCCGTCTGCGCGCTGCGGAACGGCGAATCCAGCAGGCGCACCGAGAGGAGCAGGAGCCACACCACCGCGAGCGGCAGGCCGGACGTCGCCATCACGGCCACCAGCGCGGCCCGCAGCAGGTCGGCGGTGATCATGACGGTCCGGCGGCTGAACCGGTCGGCGAAACCGGACAGCAGGGCACCCCCGACCAGGTCGGGGAGGAACGTCAGGGCGTAGGTGACCGCCATGAGCCCGGTCGACTGGCTCGACGTGTAGACGCCGATCGTCACCGCGCCCCTGGCCAGGAAGTCGCCTGCGGTCGACAGCCCGAACCCGCAGAAGATGGCCCGGAACTCCGCATTGGCGAAGACTTCGCGGAAGGTGGTCACCGTGGCTCCTGCTCCGGGGAGCTACTCGTGCTCCGGGACGGGCCGGGATTCGGCATAGGAGAGGAAGGTCGGCGTCGCGGTGTTGCGCGACCCGGTGTGGGCGTCGGCGGAGGCGGCCGAGAGGTCGGCCGGCGTCGTGAATTCGGCGTACGCCGCGAACAGCTCTTCGGAGTGCATGACGTTACCTTTCGGAGATCCGGGGTGGTTGTCGGTGATCGTCACCCTGCACGGGGCCGCGCCCGCGGACAACCTGCCAACGGACGTGATCTGCTTCACAGTTGCGGAGATGTGGTGTTCCGGAAGACGCCGGTCGCGTCGATGTTCCCCTCGGCCAGGGCGCGAGCCAGCTCGGCTTCGCGGCTGCCCGGCGCCAGCAGGGCGTCGGCGATGACCCCCGACCGGTGCTCCCCGAAACTGAGCCCCTGGCGGCCCGGCCGGGGGTCGGCCGGATCCCAGGCCGCTGCGACGCCGTCGGCGATCCGGTGCGCGTAGGCCGAGACCGCCGCCCCGAGCCCCTTCAAGCCGGACAGTTCCCGCACGATCCCGGGCAGGGCCGGCCAGGCGGGCCGGCCGAGGTAGACGACCAGCGCGTCCCGGCGGGGGAGGTGCCGGCTGATCTTCGCGCGGTAGGGGATCCCGAGCTCTTCGCAGAGGAGGAGGGCGGACCGCCACGCGGCGATCGCGGTTTCAGGCTCGACGAGGTGCAGGTAGAGCCGGAGGACGGGTTCCCCCTGCGCGATACCGTGCCCCGGCGAGCCGTCGACGAGGAAGAACCCCGGGGCGAGGTTCGGGCGGGCGCAGCCGATCCGGACCGGGGTGACCGCGCCGGCCACCGGCGACGCGGCCGCGGAAGCGGGCAGGCGGACCCGGACGCCGTCGAGTTCGACGACGATCTCGTCCCCGGGTGCGAGTGAGCACACGCGGCCGCGGGCGTGGGTGAACCCGTGCGGCACCGCGGCGGCCAGCCGGTCGCGGAAACCGGGCGGCTCCGGGGCGTCATCGGTGGCTCCGGCGTGGAAGGTGTCGTACAACGCCGCCGCGAGCTCCGTGCGCAGTTCGGCGCGGCCGGCTGCGGTGATGACCTGCCCGGCGACCACGGCCCGGTTCGCCCGGAGGTCGACTTCGACGGCGCGGAGGGCGTCGAGCACGGTCGTGAGCGACCCGCCGTCCACCGGGAAGAGGGTGGTCATGCCGTCAGGCCCACGGTGGCGGCGAACCGGCCGGGGTCGAGCACCAGGGCGCGGCCGATCCCGGCGGCGGCGCGCTCGACCGGCCGCAGCCGGGACTGCCCCTCGGCCCCCGCGAGCACGCGATCGAACTGGTGCCAGCCGGCGAAGGCCGCGGCACGACGGCCGAGATCGGTGTCCGGCTCCCGGCGAACCTCCCGGTAGGCCCGCCAGAACGACCGGACCAGCGGGCGCACGGCGGCGAACCGGGCGGCGCCCCGGGCCACGGTGGCGTCGTGGTCGGGCGCCGCGCCGGGGTCCGCGATGTCCAGCGTGCTGCGGAACAGCCATTCACCGGCGAAGGCACCGATGTCGCGGGCCGGATCCGCCAGCCTGAGCTCGTCCCAGTCGACGAGCCGGACGTCGTGTTCGCCGATCACGAACTGGTCGAGCCGGAGGTCGCAGTGCGCCGGCGTGCGCAGTGCTCCCGGGATCGCGCACAGCCGCTTCAACGCCGCGATCAGTGCCTCGTCCCCCTGCAGCAGCCGCCACGACTCGAGTTCGGCGGCACCCGCGTTGCGGTAGGCCTCCAGCGGCAGCGCGTCCAGTTCGGCCAGTGGCGGAAGCCGCGGCGACGAGACGTCGAGCCAGCGCGGGGAATCCGCGTCGTGCAAGCTCGCCACGAGCCGGCCCAGCCGGTCGGCGGTCGCTTCGTCGAAGTCGCCGTCGTCGGCCAGCCGCCGGCCGTCTCGCGCGGGCGTGACGAGCTCGTAGACCAGCAACCCGGCCTCCGCGTCCCAGCCGAGGCAGCGCGGCCGCGGAACGGGCGCCCAGTCCGCTGATTCCAGGTGGACCAGCCTGCGGAACCGGCGGTCCGCCTCCGGCGTGCCCGGCACGATTCGCTTGACGAAGACCGCGGTGCCGGAAACGGTCGTTCCGGCCCAATTCCGGTGGCGCCCGCTATGTGTTCGCGGGGAAGCCTCCAGAGCGCCGAAGCCCAGTTTTGTGAGCAGTGAATCGACAATGCCCCGCTCTGCGCGGTCTTCTGCGCCTGAATCGATTTCTGCCATCGCGGTCCATGTTAACCTCGGGGCCGGGGGCAATGACAGGGGAGTCAAGGTGCGGGAGACGCGCGTCGACGCTCACGGCGTTCCGGTGCTTTCCTATCTCGTCCGGGAGAACGCCGGGCGGCCGTGGGCGGACCGGGTGGAAGTGCTGGGGGCGGGTGCCGCGGAAGTGGCGCTTCGCGAAATGTCCGGCTGGGCGGCGACCGGGCCGAGGGCGCTCGCCGAAGAACTGGTGGCGAGCGGGGCGCGGCTGGTCCGCTCGACCCACCGCATGACCTGCGACCTGTCCGCGCTGCGGCTGCCGGGCGAGTGGGCCACCCTGGCGCCGGTGCCGCCGCTGGTGTTCGAGCCGTTCGCCCGCCCCGTCGACGACCTGGTCCCGGCCTGGCGGGCCGCGTACCCCCCGGGGCATCCCGACTACCGCGACGAATACGAGGACGCCGTCGTGCTGCGGGACCGGTTCGCGACCTTGGTGGACGGCACGGCGTACGGGCCGTTGTCCCCGCTCAGCGCCGTGATCAGCGACGGCGGCGCGGTGGTGGCCGGGATGCTGGTCAACGACGTCCCGGGTGAGGTGCCCTGGGGCGGCCTCCTGATCACCGACTTCTTCCGGCACCCGGCGTACCCGCGGGCCGGGACGGTCCTGCTCCGGCGCACGCTCGCCCGCGCGGCGGCGGAGGGGCTCGGCGTGGTCGGCCTGGTCGTCACGGACGGCAACCCGGCTCGCCGGCTCTACGAGCGGCACGGGTTCGAGGTCTTCGAGAGCCCGGTGACCGTCAGGATCCCCTGAAACCCCGGCTGACCTGGGCAGACGTCCGGCGTCTGCGAAACGTCTGCCGCGTCGGCGAAGCTTCCGGAGTCCGAGGGGGGAGGAGGACGGTCGCCGCCCGGAAGCGTTTCGACGCCGACCGGCGGCGGCCGTCCTGACTCGGCTCAGGCCGGGGCACAGGGGAGGGGATGCGCGTGGTGGGGGACCTGCTCGCCGGACGAGCCGGACTTTCCGAGACGCCGGTTAAGGTGCCGATCGCCCGGCTGGTCGCCGCGGATTCCCCGCGCGTCCACGGCGAACAGGCCGAGCACACCAGGATGCTCGCCGCGGTGGAAACCCCGCTGCCGCCGATCGTCGTCCACCGGCCGACGATGACGGTCATCGACGGGATCCACCGCCTGCGAGCGGCCGCGCTGCGGGGCGACGAGGTCGTCGACGTGCTGTTCTTCACCGGCGCGGACGCCGATGCCTTCGTGCTCGCCGTCGAGCTCAACCACGCGCACGGGCTGCCGCTCTCGCCCGCCGACCGCAAGATCGCGGCCGCTCGCATCGTCGGCTCGCACCCGACGTGGTCGGACCGGCGGATCGCGGCGGTCACCGGCTTGGCGGCCGGCACGGTCGCGACGATCCGCGGGTGTTCGACTGAGCGGATCGGGCACTCGAACGTCAGGGTGGGCCGTGACGGCCGGATGAGGCCGGTCGACGGCGCCGAGGCACGCAGACGGGCGGCCGACCTGATGGCCGCCAACCCGGCCGCGTCGCTGCGCTCGATCGCCAAGGTGGCCCACATTTCGCCGTCCACGGCAAAGGACGTCCGGGCGAGGCTCGCCCGTGGCGAGTCGCCCGTCACGCCGCGGCAACGCAGGCGGGCCGCACTGGGGGTGTCCGGGCCCGGCGCGACCGCGCCGGGCCCGGACGTCGGCCGGGAACGCGCCCGCGACGCCTCGTCCGCGGAATTCGTCGCGCTCCTGGCCAGCGATCCGTCGCTGCGGTTCAGCGAAACCGGGCGGGTGCTGCTCCGGCTGATCGGCTGCGCCGCGCTCGACAACGGCCAATGGGAAGAAATGGTCCACGGCGTTCCCGTTCACCAACGGGAACGGGTCGTCCGGCTGGCGCGCGAATGCGCATCGGCGTGGCGGGGTTTCGCGGAGCGCCTCGAACGGCGTAAAGACGAAAGCGCCGCGTCGGGCTGACCGCAATTCCGGAGAATTGCCGGCGCGGCGCCTTGCCGGGTGCGCGGCCGGCTATTCCGGCAGGCGGCCGCCGAAAAGGATTTCACCGCCGGAGCGCGTCGATCGCCGCTGCCGAAGATGCCTTGGCGGAGCACCCGGTTTCCGGTCGCGCGCCCGGCGTACGCCGCGTCACCGGGCGATCGGGTCCGCTCCCGTCGCGGCGAGCGACAGGTCCCACAGCCGTGCCGCCGAGCCGGGATCG
The DNA here is from genome assembly GCA_033793495.1 of Streptomyces sp. MN03-5084-2B. Taxonomy (GTDB): domain Bacteria; phylum Actinomycetota; class Actinomycetes; order Mycobacteriales; family Pseudonocardiaceae; genus Amycolatopsis. The sequence continues at coordinate 9,990 of JARAWT010000040.1, forward strand.
ATGGCGTGGTCGCGGACACCGCCGTCGTCCATCGGGGTGCCGTCAGCCGAGGTGGGGGCGATCTCGCAGTCTTCGAGGTAGGCACCGCCGTGGCCATCGAGCAGCGGGGACGTGGCGGCCCACAGGCCGGTGGCGGCGCCCTGGGAGGGCGTCTTGAAACCGTCGCCGATCACCGTGCCGTGCTCGTCGATCCAGCCCCGGTCGATCTGTTCCTGGCGGCTCATGTCCCGCTGCAGGCCGGTGATGATCTTGCCGGGGTGCAGGGCGAACGCGCGGACGCCGTCGTCGCGCCCGAGTGCGTCGAGGTGCACGGCGAACAGGGCGTTCGCGGTTTTGGCCTGTCCGTAGGCCAGCCACCGGTCGTAGCCGGTGCGGAAGTGCGGGTCGTGCCAGCGGATGCCGGTCAGGGTGTGCCCGGCGGAGCTGTTGACGACGACGCGTGCGCCGCCGGCCGCGGCCAGCAGCGGGTAGAGGTGGCAAACCAGGGCGAAGTGCCCGAAGTGGTTGGTGGCCAACTGGTATTCCCAGCCGGGCCAGACGCGCCGTTCCGGGGTCGCCATGACGCCGGCGACGGCCAGCACGAGGTCGAGCCGGTCGTGGGACTCACCGATCCGCGCCGCGGCGGCGTGCACACTGGCGAGGTCGGCCAGGTCCATGGGGAGGATTTCGCAGCCGTCGACGTCCGCGAGCGCGGCACGGGCGGCGTCGGGACGCCGGGCCGGCACGATGACGTGGGCTCCGGCGGCGGCCAGGCTGCGGGTGGTTTCCAGGCCCAGCCCGGAATATCCGCCGGTGACGACGGCGCGCCGGCCGGCCAGGTCGACGCCGGCCATGACGTCGTCGGCGGTGCTGGCGGCGGAGAAGGGTGAGCCGGACGGCTGCTGGGTGGTGGTCATGCCGGCGACGTTACGATCTAGAGTGAGGTCTAGATCAAGTCGTGGAGGCGGTGTGACGACGACCGAGTCGCGGGAAGAGCCGCTGAGCATCGGCGAGGTGGCCGAGCGGACCGGGCTCAGCGTGCACGCGTTGCGCTTCTACGAGCGCGAGGGCCTGCTCGTCGGGCCGGTCCGGCGCACCAGCGGCGGCCGGCGGCGCTACACCGGGGCCGACGTCGACTGGCTGCTGATCTGCGTCAAGCTGCGCGAGTCGGGAATGCCGCTCGCCGACCTCAAGCGGTTCGCCGAACTGGTCCGGCAGGGCCCGGGCAACGAGGCGGAGCGGCTGCGGCTGCTCGACACCCACCGGCAGCGGGTCGACGCGCAGATCGAAGCGCTCGAGGAGTGCCGCTCGGTCATCGCGTGGAAGGTCGGGATCTACGCCGAGCACCTGGTCCGCGGCGAGGCCGGCGGACTCTGGGACCCGACTGCCTGAAGCGGCCGTCCTCGGCCGATCATCCGCGAACACGAGGAGAAGCCGATGGTGCCCGACAAACCCGTGCTCGCGGTCACGGATGCCGAACTCGGCGCGCTGCGAGCTCGTCTCGCCGGCACCCGCTGGCCGGCTCCGTGGCCGGTGGCCGGCTGGTCCGCGGGAGCCGATCCCGACGAGCTGCGGCGGCTGGTCGCCCACTGGTCGTCCGGCTACGACTGGCGTGCGCACGAGGCCGCGATCAACGCGCTGCCCCACCACGTGGCGGACATCGCCGGGACGCCGGTCCACTACCTGCGGTTCGACGGCGAATCCCCGGACGCCCTGCCGATCGTCCTGACCAACGGGTGGCCCAGCTCGTTCCTGGAGCTGACCGGATTCGCCCGGCGGCTGGCCACGCCGTCGAAGCACGGCGGTTCCGCGGCGGACTCGTTCACCGTCATCGTGCCGTCGCTGCCCGGCTTCGCCTTCTCCCCGCAGCGGCCCTCGCTTTCGGACACCGAGCAGACCCACGAACTGTGGCACTTGCTCATGCGCGAGGAACTCGGCTTCACGCGGTATGCGGCCCACGGCGGGGACTTGGGCGCGGGCATCACCTCCCGGCTGGCCGAAGCCCATCCCGACGCCCTGGTGGGTATCCACTTGACGGCCGTCGCCGCTCCGGTCGCCTACGACGGCGAAAGCCTCACCGGGCCGGAGCGGGCCTACCTCGATGCGGTGGCGACCTGGTCGGCGCGGGAGGGTGCCTACCAGCACCAGCAGAGCACCCGGCCGCTCACCCTGGCCTACGGCCTGGCGGACTCGCCGGCGGGGCTGCTGGCCTGGATGGTCGAGAAGTACCGCGCGTGGAGCGACTGCGGCGGCGACCTGTCCTCCCGGTTCAGCGACGACTTCCTGCTGACGCAGGCGTCGCTCTACTGGTTCACCGACACCATCTCGACCTCGTTCCGGCCGTACTACGAGTACGGCGAGAACCTGACCCGCCGGGTGGAGCGGGTCGACGTGCCGACCGCCGTCGCGGTGTTCCCGGCCGACCTCACCCAGCCGCCGCGCAGCTGGGCGGAGCGCACGTACAACGTCACGAGGTACACGAAGATGCCGCGCGGAGGCCACTTCCCCGCCCACGAGGAACCCGAGCTGCTCGCCCGGGACCTCGTCGGCTTCTTCCGGGACCTGCGGTGAGAACCGGGTCCCGCGCGGAACCGGCGGTCAGCGGAAGAGGCGGAAGAACCCGCGCACCTGCTCGACCAGCGACTCCGGCTGTTCCAGCGCGGCGAAGTGCCCGCCCCGCGGCATTTCCTCGAACCAGCGCAGGTCGGTGAACCGCAGCTCCGCTTCCCGCCGTGACGGGCGGGTGATGTCGCGGGGGTAGATCGACAGCCCGGAGGGTGCGGTGACCTTGTCCCGGAAGTGGGCGAAGCTTTCCCAGTACAGGCGCGCCGACGACGTGGCCGAGGCGGTGAACCAGTAGACCGAGATCTCGTCGAGGATCTTCTGCCGCGAGACCGCGTCCTCGTGGTTGCCGTCGTGGTGCGTCCAGGCCTGGAACTTCTCGGCGATCCAGGCGGCCTGGCCCGCCGGGGAGTCGGTGAGGCCGTAGCCGAGCGTCTGCGGCCGGGTCGACTGGAGCGCCGAGTAGCCGCGTCCGGTGCGCTGGAACTCCGTTTCGGCTTCGAGGTTCGCCAGCTCCGCGGGGGTCGGGTCGTCGAACGTGCCCGCGGCCACCGACCCCAGGTTCAGGTGCACACCGACGACCCGCTCGGGCGCGACCTCGCCCAGTGCGCCGGACACGGCCGAGCCCCAGTCGCCGCCCTGCGCGCCGTACCGGTCGTAGCCGAGGGACGCCATCAGCGCGTCCCAGGCACGCGCGATGCGGGTGACGCCCCACCCCGTCGTCGACGGCTTGTCGCTCCAGCCGTAGCCGGGCAACGACGGCGCGACCACGTGGAACGCGTCCGCCGGGTCCCCGCCGTGGGCGCGCGGGTCGGTCAGCGGGCCGAGGACGTCCAGGAACTCGAGCACCGAACCCGGCCAGCCGTGCGTGAGCACCAGGGGGAACGCGTCCGGCTCCGGCGAGCGGACGTGCAGGAAGTGGATGCCCAGCCCGTCGATCGTGTCGCGGTACTGCGGGAAGGCGTTCAGCCGCTCGGCGAACCCGAAGTCGTAGTCCTCGGCCCAGCTGCGGCACAGCTCCTGCGCGTAGGCCAGCGGCAACCCCTGTGACCAGTCGGCCACCGGCTCGGGCTCGGGCCACCGCGTCCGGCGCAACCGGTCCCGCAGATCCGCGATCTCGGCGTCGGTGATGCTGACCTCGAACGGCTCCGCGGCCATGGCGGGGTGCTCCCTTCGTCGTCGATAGAATGCTGCCATGGCCCGGCACCGGATGGTGGTCGTCCTGCTCGACGACGTCCTGCCGCTCGACTACGCGATCCCGGTGCACGTGTTCGGCCGGGAGGCACCGGAGGCGTACGACGTCGTGACCGTGTCCGTCGGGGGCGGTGCGGTGCCCGTGGCCGGGGGGGACCAAGGTGGTGCCGGACGGCGGCCTGGAACTGCTGCGCCGGGCGGACACGGTGGTCGTCCCCGGCTACGCCGACGCGGTGGACCGGGAGCTGCCCGGCTCGCTGGTGCGGGCGCTGGCGGACGCGCACGCCGGGGGCGTGCGGATGGTGTCCATCTGCTCCGGGGCGTTCGCACTGGCGCGAGCCGGCGTCCTCGACGGACTGACCGTGACCACCCACTGGTCGTTGTGCGCGGAGCTCGCCGAGCGGTTCCCGGCGGTCACGGTCGACCAGTCGGTACTCGTGGCCGGCACCGGGTCGGTCCTCACCTCGGGCGGGGTCACCGCCGGCGTGGACCTTTGCCTGCACCTGCTGAAGGCCGACCTGGGGCCGGCGGCCGCACGCCATGTCGCACGGCGCATCGTCATGGCGCCGCGGCAGGCGGACGGCCAGCGGCAGTTCGTCGAAAAGACGGTCGTCCCGCCCGGAGACGACGTCATCGCGCGGGCGCAGCAGTGGATGCTCGTGTCGCTGGGGCAACCGCTCTCGGTCAAGGACATGGCCACGCGGTGCGCCATGTCGGAGCGGACCTTCCACCGGCGTTTCCGCGAGAAGACCGGTGTGCCGCCGTTGACCTGGCTGCGCGAGCAGCGCATCGCGCGCGCGAAAGAGCTCTTGGAGAACTCGGTGCTCCCCATCGAGGACATCGCGCGTCGCGTCGGCCTCGGCACGGCGACCAACCTGCGGGTGCAGTTCCGGCGCGCGACGAACGTCTCGCCCCGCGAACACCGGAAGTCCTTCGCTTTCGACCGCCTCTGAGAGTTCTTGGCGGGAAGGTTTCGGTAGTCGGCAGTACTGCCACTGTCCGGGGGGCCGATCCCGAGGTGAGACTCGGTGCGTACCGCTTCGACCCCCAGGAGAGCAAACCCATGAACCAGCCGACCTTCGTGCTCGTCCACGGCGCCCTGACCGACGCCTCGGTGTGGCGACGGGTCTCCGTGCGCCTGCAGGACGCCGGTCACCCCGTCATCGCGCCTTCCCTGCCCCTGCGCGACTTCGGCGGCGACGTCGCCTACCTCAAGCAGTTCCTCGGCACCCTCACCGGCCCGCTCGTGGTGGCCGCCCACTCCTACGCCGGCTCGGTCATTTCGGCCCCCGACGCGCTGACCGAGGACGTCCGGTCACTCGTGTTCGTCACCGCGTTCCAGCAGGACGCGGGGGAGACGGCGGGTGCGCTCAACGGGAAGTTCCCGGGCAGCCTGCTCGTGCCGGAGAACCTGGTCGTGCGGGAATACCCCGGTGGCGCGGAGATCTACCTGCGGCCGGACAAGTTCGGTGCGGTCTACGCCGCCGACGCCGTGGTGCGCGACCAGAAGACCCTTGCCGCCGCCCAGAAACCCTTCGACCCGGTCACGCTGGACGGCAGCTTCGCGAACGCGGCCAGCTGGCACGCCCTGCCGTCGTGGGCGGTCGTGTCCACTCACGACAGTTCCCTCCCCGCGGAAGCGCAGCGGTGGATGGCCGAACGAGCCGGGTCGACCGTCGTGGAGGTCGGCTCCACGCACGCCGTTCCGCTGGTGCACCCGGACGTGGTCGCCGAAACCATCCTCAGCGCGGCCGTCGAAGAGGTTCGGTGAGTTCGATGTCCGGTTACCGGATCCACACCGCGGACACCGCCGGCGAAGCCGCGAAGGAGCCGCTCGAGGTGCTCGAAAGCGCTTTCGGGTTCGTCCCGGCCGCGGCCGGCCTGATGGCGAACTCGCCGGCGCTGATCCACACTTTCTTCGCCGCCTTCGGGCACTTCCGGGGTGGCGGCACGTTCGGTCCGGACGAGCGGCAGGTGCTGCTGCTCTCCAACGCGGTCGCGAACCGCAGCGAATGGGCGGTCGCGTTCCACACGCTGGAGTCCCTTCAGGACGGTGTCGAGCCGGACGTCGTCGAGGCCATCCGCCGAAGGGAGACCCCCGCGAACCCGCGGCTGGCCGCGCTTTCGGCCTTCACCCGGTCACTGATCGAACGGCGGGGCGACGTCGGCGACGCGGAGGTGGCGGCGTTCAGGTCGGCCGGCTTCACCGAAGAGCAGGTCTTCGAGGTGATCACCGCCGTCGCGATCTCGGCGATGACGAACTACACGGCCAACCTCGCCCGGCCACCGCTGGAGGACGCGGTGTCGCCGCACGCCTGGCAGGCGGGGTAGCCGGCCGGTGCCTTCGATGCCGAAGTAGGCACCGTCTGGTCTGAGAGTTCCTGGCCTCGACACCGCCGACGCAACGCAGGCACACCCGCTCGCGGCCTTCAGGCGGCGGTGTCCGGCCCGGTCGCGGTCGTGTCGAGGTCGGGCAGCGGGCGGCCGCAGATCTCGTGGGCTTCGGCCGCGGTGAGGCCGAGCATGCGCAGCAGGTTCTCGGTCACCTGGTCGGTCGTGGCGGCGTCGTCGCGTTCGGGCCGGCGGTGCAGCAGGTGGCCGAGGCCCAGGGCGGTCCCGGCGACCGTGACCATGGCGAGTTCGGTGTCGGTGACGGTGAAGCGGCCGGCTCGCACGGCGTCCTCGATGTCACGGCGGGCGCGGGGTGCCAGTCCGCTCTCCGACGTGGCCAGTTCGAGGCCGTGGTGCAGCAGCACCTTGCTGAGTTCGGGATGCCGCCGGTGCAGGCGCCCGGTCAGCCGGAAGCTCTGCGCGAAGACCTGTGCCGGGTCGTCCAGGCCGGTGGTCAGCTCGTCCAGCAGGGCGCCGTGGACGTCGAGGGCGTCTTCGACCGCTGCCTGGTAGAGCTGCTCCTTCGTCTCGAAGTGGTTGTAGAACGACCCCATCCCGACGTCCGCGGCCTGGGTGATCTCCAGGATCGGCACCGCGGTCTTCCCCTCGGCGATGAGCGCCTGGGCTGCCCGGATCAGGGCCGCGCGGGTGCGTGCCTTGCGCCGTTCCAGTCGGCTCGGAGCGTGCTCCGGCATCCGTGCTCCCGTCTTCGCAGGTCGTCGCCGCATCGTACCGCACACGTCACTGCTGAGGAATTCGTCAGGAACCCTTGACTGATGACATGCTCGTAACTGACGATGTCGTCATCAACGTGGAGGGAGCAGCCGTGGGAGATCCGCACAGCGGGCTGCACAGCGAGTACGGCGCGCTCGCGGGTGAGCACCCCGGCCGGGCGGCGAACCCGGTGATCAAGGTGCACGACCTGGCCTGGCTCGAGTTCGAGAAGCCGGACCTGAAGCGGGCGGAGGTGTTCGCGCGGGCCTTCGGGTTCACCCCGACGCTCAGCACCGGCCGCGAGCTGCACCTGCGGGGCACCGACGCCGGCGCGCCGTGCGTGGTCGTCCGCCAGGGTGCCCGGTCGAAGTTCCTCGGACCGGCGTTCCTGGCCGCCACCCCGGGCGACGTCCTGCGGCTGGCCGAAGCCACCGGCCGGCCGGCGGACCGGCTGCCGGAGCCCCTGGGCGGGGTCGTCGTGGACCTGCCCGACCCGAGCGGCCTGCGGGTCCGGGTCGTCTCGGACACCCACGTCCTGCCCGCGCTACCGCCGCAGCACCCGCAGCCGCTCAACTTCGGGCACGAGGTGCAGCGGGTCAACACGGCGCAACGCCCGCCCCGGGCCCCGGCGCTGGTGCAGCGGCTCGGGCACGTGGTGCTGCAGACGACCCGCTACCGCGAGGCGCTGGACTGGTACCTGGACCACCTGGGCCTGATCGTCAGCGACTTCCTGTACTACCCCGGGCAACGCGGGCGCGGGCCGGTGATGAGCTTCATCCGGTGCGACCGGGGTGCCACCCCGGCCGACCACCACACGCTGGCCATGGTGCTCGGCCCGGCCGACCGCTACGTGCACTCCGCCTACCAGGTCGCCGACCTCGACGCGCTGGCCGCCGGCGGCGAGTACCTGCGCGAGCACGGCTACCACCATTCGTGGGGCATCGGCCGGCACGTCGAGGGCAGCCAGCTCTTCGACTACTGGCGTGACCCGGACGGGTTCATGGTCGAGCACTTCAGCGACGGCGACCTGTTCGACGACACCCTCGAGCCCGGCTGGGGCCCGCTGACCACCTCCGGCCTGGCCCAGTGGGGGCCGCCGGCCACCGCCGACTTCCTCGGCGTCAAACCCGGCAAGGAATCCCTGCGCGAACTGCGTGCCCTGTTCTCCGCGCTGCGCGAAGACAACGAATTCGACGCCCGGCGCCTGCTGGGCCTGCTGAAGGTGGCCCGTTCATGAGTTCGACCGTCCTGCGCACCGCCGACGCCTGGTACGTCGTCACCCCGTCGGGGGCGGCGAAGATCCCCACGGCCGCGACGACCACCGCCGAACTGCTCGCCGACCGCACGGCGATCACGGCCGCGGCCACGGACACCGTGCCGGTGGCCTCGCTCGACCTGGTCTCCCCGGTCACCGCGCCCTGCCGCGTGGTGGCCCAGATGACCAACTTCGCCTCGCACGTCACGGACGCCGGGATGGACCCGAAGACCGTGCCGTTGACGTTCTTCCGCAAGGCGTCCGGGTCGCTCAGCGGCCCGTTCGACGACGTGGTCAAGCCACCGCACGTGCGCCTGCTCGACTACGAGGTGGAGATCGGGCTGGTCATCGGCCGGGAGATCCCGGTCGGCAGCGAGATCACCGAGCCGGCGGAGTGCGTCGCGGGCCTCGTCGTGACCAACGACGTCTCCGCCCGCGACGTCCAGCTGCCGCAAACCCAGTTCTACGAGGCCAAGTCGTACCCGACCTTCACCCCGGCCGGGCCCGCTCTCGTGCTCTTGGAGGGCCACGAGCTGAAGCGGTTCGCCGACCTGCGGCTGACGCTGTCGGTCAACGGCACGGTCCGCCAGAACGCGGTCGTCGGCGAGGACATGATCTACCGTCCGCTCGAGGCGCTGCGGGCCCTGACCCGGTTCCAGCGGCTGGATCCCGGCGATCTGGTGCTGACCGGGACGCCGGCCGGGACAGCGCTGTCCGCCCCGCCGAAAGCCGTGGAAAAGATCGCCGCGCTGCTGCCTCCGGCGCTCAAGTGGAAGCTGTTCTTCAAGGGCCAGGCGAAAAACCCGAAGTACCTGGCCGACGGCGACGTCGTCGAAGCGTCCGTCGCGACCGACGACGGTTCCCTCGAACTCGGCACCCAGCGCACGGTCGTGAGGTACCGGCGATGAGCGGCGCTTCCCTGTGGCCGCCCTACGCCGGGCCGGCCGACCTGGCCGCGATCGAGGCGGTCCCGCTCGCCGAACGGAACCTTCCGGAGTCGACCTACGCCTTGCTGCAGCGGGCCGCCGGGTGGTGGCCGGAGCAGCCGGCGACCACCGTGCTGCCCGAGGCCGCGCGGTGGCGGGAGCCCGTCCGCCGCACGTTCGGCGAGCTGCTCGCCGAGGTCCACCGCTACGCCAACCTGCTGCGCGACCTCGGGGTCCGGCGGGGCGACGCGGTCGCGGTGATGTCGCCCAACTGCGCCGACCTGGTGCCGGCGACCCTGGCCGCGCAGCTCGCCGGGATCGCGGCCCCGCTGAACGGCGGTCTGTCCCGCGACCACCTCGGCGAACTGCTCCGCCGGTCCGGCGCGCGCGTGCTGATCACCGCCGGGCCGGACCTCGCGCCGGAGGTCTGGGACACCGCCCGGGCGCTGGCCGCCGAGCTGGACGTCGTCCTCGTGCTGCGCCCGACCGGCGCGGCCGGCGAACCGGCCGCGTTGCCCGCCATCGACGGGGTGCGCGTCGGCTACCTCGCCGAGTTGTCCTCCACAATGGACTCCTCCGGGTTCGCCGGTGAACCCCCGGTGGCGTCGGACCTGGCGGCGTTGTTCCACACCGGCGGCACCACCGGTGCGCCGAAGCTGGCCGCGCACACGCACGCCAACGAGGTCGCCGACGCGTGGATGATCGCGGCCAACTCGCTGCTCGACGTCGGCTCGGTGGTCTTCGCCGCGCTGCCGCTCTTCCACGTCAACGCACTCGTGGTCACGCTGCTCGCGCCGCTGTTCAAGGGCCAGCAGGCGGTGTGGGCCGGCCCGCTCGGCTATCGGGAACCCGCGCTGTACGGACAGTTCTGGAAGATCGTCGAGCACCACCGGATCGCCGCGATGAGCGCGGTGCCGACCGTGTACGCGGTGCTCGCGCAGTGCCCGGTCGACGCCGATATTTCGAGCCTGCGCTTCGCCATGGTCGGCGCTTCGCCGCTGCCGGCCGCCGTGCGCGAAGGCTTCCAGGCGCACACCGGCGTCACGCTGGTCGAGGGCTACGGGCTGACCGAAGCCACCTGCGCCAGCGCACGCAGCTTCCCCGGCGTCCCGCGCCCCGGCACCGTCGGCCAGCGCCTGCCGTACCAGCGGATGAAGGTCGTCCACCCGGAAACGGGGGAGGAGCTGCCCGGCGGTGAGACCGGGGTGCTGGCCATCAGCGGCCCGACCGTGTTCCCCGGCTACGTCGCCGGGCGGGACCGAACCGGATACCTCCTGGACGGGCTCGGCAAGCTCCACGACGGCTGGCTGAACACCGGTGACCTGGCCCGGCTGGACGCCGACGGGTTCGTGCGGCTGGCGGGCCGGGCCAAGGACCTCATCATCCGCGGCGGGCACAACATCGACCCGGCGATGATCGAGGACGCCCTGCTGGCCCACCCGGACGTGAGCGCGGCCGGCGCGGTCGGTCGTCCGGACGAGCACGCCGGCGAGGTGCCCGTCGCCTACGTGACGCTCGCTCCCGGGGCCACGGCGAGCGAGGCCGACCTGCTCGCCTGGGCCGCCGACCGGGTGCCCGAGCGCGCCGCCGCGCCGAAGGCCGTCACCGTGCTCGACGCGCTGCCGGTGACCGACGTCGGCAAGCCCTACAAGCTAGCGCTGCGGGCTGACGCCACCCGCCGGGCGATCGCCGAGGCCCTCGCCCCGTTCGACGGCGCGACCGTCGACGCGGTGATCGAGGACGGCACCGTGGTCGCCGCCGTCACGCTTCCGTCCGAAGTGGACGAACCGAAGGTGGCCGCGGCTCTCGCCCGTTACACCGTCCCCACGCGCCTGACCTTCGGAGAAACCCCATGATCGCGTTGTCCATCCTCGTGGCGGCCATCTTCCTCCTCTTCGGCGCGGCCAAGCTGTTCGCGCTCGCGCCCATGCGGGAGCGCGCCGCGCACGCCGGGTTCTCCGTCACGGCCTACCGCGGCGTCGGCGCCCTGGAGATCGCCGGAGCCGCCGGTCTCCTGCTCGGCTTGGCCGTGCCGGTGCTCGGCGCCCTGGCCGGCGCCGGCCTGCTCCTCCTGCTCGCGGGTGCCCTCGTCACGCACGTGCGCAACCACGACCGGGGCCGCGACCTCGTGCCGGCGCTGGTCTGCGCGGTGCTCGTCGCCGGCTACCTCGTGGCCCTCGGGGTGTCGCCGTGAGGGTGCCCGTCGTCATCGTCGGGGCCGGCCCGACCGGCCTGACCGCCGCGGCGCTGCTTGGCCGGTACGGCGTCGAGTGCCTGGTGCTGGAGCGCTGGGAGTCGGTCTACCCGCAGCCCCGCGCGGTGCACCTGGACGACGAGGTGCACCGCATCCTCGGGCGGCTCGGGCTGGCCGAGGCGTTCGCCGCGATCTCGTGGCCGTGTCACGGGCTGCGGCTGCTCGACCCGGACCTGCGGGTGCTGGCCGAGTTCCGCCGTTCCCCGGGCGCCGGCCGCCACGGCTACCCGGAAGCGAACATGTTCGACCAACCCGACCTGGAGCACCTGCTCCGCACCCACCTGGCGACGGTCGGCACGGTCACCCTGCGCGGCAACACCGAGGTCACCGGGATCCGGCAGGACGGGACCGGCATGCGCGTCGAGGTGACCGACCGCGGCACCGGAGCGCGCGAGACGATCCGCGCGGACTACGTCCTGGGCTGCGACGGCGCCAACAGCGTCTCCCGGACGGCGATCGGCGCGAGGATGACGGACCTGAAGTTCGACCAGCGCTGGCTCGTGGCCGACCTCGCCACCACCGCCGGCCTCGGCCGGTGGGAAGGCGTGCACCAGGTCTGCGACCCGCGCCGCGCCGCGACCTACCTGCGCATCGGGAAAACCCGTCACCGCTGGGAGTTCCGGCTGCTGCCGGGCGAGACCGCCGACGACTACGACAGCCTGAACCGGCTGTACCCGCTGATCGCGCCGTGGGCCGGGAACATCCCGGCCGCCCAGCTGGAGATCGTCCGCGTCGCCGAGTACACCTTCCGCGCGCGGGTCGCGGACCGGTGGCGCGACCGCCGGGTCTTCCTGCTCGGCGACGCCGCGCACCTGACCCCGCCGTTCGTCGGCCAGGGCATGGGCGCCGGCCTGCGCGACGCGGCCAACCTCGCCTGGAAACTCGCCGGTGTCCTCGCGGGAACCCTGCCCGCGAGCGCACTCGACACCTACGAGGCGGAACGCAAGCCGCACGCCCGCGCGATGATCCGGCGGGCGGTGCTGGTCGGCAAGGCCATGACCGAAGGCGGCCGGTTCGGCGACCTGATCCGCCGGGTGGTCGCGCCGCGCCTGAACGGCCGTGTCCTCGACAGCGCGACCCCGGCACTGCACCGCTCGGACCTGGTCGTCCGGCCTCGTTTCGGGCGGTCACCGGCGGGACGGTTGTGCCCCAACGCCCTTCTCGACGACGGAACCCGGTTCGACGACGTCGCCGGTGGCCGCTTCGCCGTCGTCACCACGAACCCACCCTCGGAGACCGAGCGAGCCGCCATCCGGGACTCCGGCGCGGTCGTCGTCACCACCCGGCGTTCCGGCGAGCTGCGCCGCTGGCTGCGCACCGGCACGGCGGTCGTCCGTCCGGACGGCACGGTGCTGAGCGCCGGCCACCGCCTTCCCCGGTCCCTGCCGCGGTTCACCGCCCGCTGACAAGGAGCAACGATGCCCCGACGCCACGAAGTGCCGGTGTACCGGCCGGACATCTATTCGCCGCAGGCGATCCTGGACCCGTACCCGCACTACGCGAACCTGCGCGAGCTCGGTCCGGTCGTCTGGCTGCCCAAGCACCGGGTTCACGCGCTGCCCCGCTACGCCGAATGCAAGGCCGTGCTGCTGGACGACAGGACCTTCGTCTCCGGCGAAGGCGTCGCCCTCAATCCCGTCGCCAACCGGCTCTCCCGCGGCACGACGCTCAACAGCGACGGCGAAGACCACGCCCGCCGCCGGGCCCTGGTCGCCCACCGGCTCACGCCCCGGGCGCTGCGCGCGATGAAGGACGTCGTGGACCGCCAGGCGGCGGAGATCGTCGACGCCGCGCTCGCCCGGCGCACCGTCGACGGCGTCGAAGTGGCGGGCGCCCTGCCCGCGGCGGTGGTCCCCGACCTCGTCGGGTGGCCGGCGGAGGGGCGGGAGAACCTGCTGCGGTGGGGCGCGGCGACCTTCGACATCCTGGGTCCCTTGAACGGCCAGGCGGTGCAGGCGGTACCGGCCGGCCTGGGCATGGCGCGGTTCGCGCACACCGTCGCGAAACAGCGGAGGGTCCTGCCCGGCAGCATGGGCGACGACCTGCTGCGCGCGGCCGACAAGGGCGAACTCGCCCACGCCGAATGCCCGGCACTGATGATCGACTACCTGGCGCCGTCCCTGGACACCACCCTCAGCGCGATCGCGAGCGCCCTGCACCTGTTCGCCACCCACCCCGGCCAGTGGCAGCTCCTCAAGGACGACCCGGGCCTGATCCCCAACGCGGTCAACGAGATCGTCCGCTACGAATCCCCGTTGCGCGCCTTCAGCCGCAAGGTCGCGCGCGACACCGAGGTGGCCGGCACCGCGCTGCCCGCGGGGTCCCGGGTCCTCGTCCTCTACGCCTCCGCCAACCGCGACGCGCTGGAGTGGGACGACCCCGACACGTTCGACATCCGCCGGGACGCGGCCCGCCAGCTCGGCTTCGGGCACGGCACGCACGGCTGCGCCGGGCAGGGCCTGGCCCGCCTGGAAACCCAGGCGATGCTGCGTGCGCTCGTGGCCCGCGTCGACCGGATCGAGCCGGCCGGGTCACCCGAGTGGGCGCGGAACAACATCATCCACCGCCTCGAGCGGCTCCCGATCGAACTCATCCCGGCCTGAAAGGGGACATCCGGTGAAGATCTCCGCCGACTACGACCGCTGCGAAGGCCACGGCCTGTGCGCCGAACAAGCTCCGGCGATCTTCGAACTGGACGACGACGCCGAACTCGTCCACCACTTCGAAGGCACCGACATCCCGCCGGAGCAGCTCGCCGCCGCCCGGGCCGCCGTCACCTCGTGCCCGGTCGCCGCGCTGCGGGAGCTCCCGTGACCCCACCGCGCTCGATCGTCGTCGCCGGCGAGTCCATCGCCGGCCTCACCGCGGCGAGGGAGCTCCGGAAACTGGGCCACGCGGGTCCGATCACCCTGATCGGCGCGGAAGACCGCGGCGCCTACGCCCGGCCTCCGCTCTCCAAGGCCGTGCTCAAGGACGACCGGTCCGACAGCACACTCGGCTACCCGCTCGACGGGCTCGGCATCGACGTCGTCCGCTCGCCCGCGGTGACCGCCGACGTCGGCCGGCGGGTGGTGGCCACCGCGAACGGCCGGGAGATCGGCTACGACGCGCTCGTCGTCGCCACCGGCGCCCGCGCCCGGAGGATCGCCGCTCCCGGTCAACGCGGCGAGACAGTGTTGCGGACCTTGGACGACGCCCGTCGGCTGCGCGCGCGGCTCGACGCCGCCGGCTCCGCTGTCGTCGTCGGCGCCGGCTTCCTCGGCCTGGAAGTCGTCAGCGCCTGCGTGGCCCGGGACATCCCGGTCACCGTGGTCGACGTCGACCCGCCACTGCGCCGCGTCCTCGGCCCGTTCGTGTCGGAGGCGATCACCGCGCGGGCCGAAGAACACGGCGTCCGCGTCGTCGTCACCGGGGGACCGGCGGCGTTGACCGGCGATCCCGTCGACGGCGTGCGCCTGGCCGACGGCACCGTCCTCACCGCCGACGTGGTCGTCACCTGCTGCGGCGAGGTGCCGAACACGGATTGGCTGGCGGGGACCGGACTGGCCGGTTCTCTCGGCGTCGGGATCGACCGGGCCTGCGCCACCGCGGTGCCGGGTGTGTTCGCCGCCGGGGACGTCACGTGCTTCGGCCCCGGCGGAACGCGCTCCCCGTTCTGGTCCACCGCCGTCGCGCAGGGCAAGGCCGCCGCCGCGTCGGCACTGACCCTCGATCCCGCGGGACCGCCGCTCGACGACTACTTCTGGACCGAGATCCTCGGCCTGTCCATCAAGGTCGTGGGCCCGTTGCCGCCACCCGGCGAGCCGGACCTCGTCGAGGGGAGCGTGCCCGGTGGATCGGCACTGCTGACCTGGTTCCGCGAAAGCGGACAGCGGACGGTCGTTTCCTACGGCAAGCGCATCCCGGTGCCGAAGTTGCGTTCCTACGCCCGGTTGCGGCCGACGTAGACGCTGCGGGCGCGGTAGTACGTCGGAGTGGTCGGGCCCGGCGAGCCGGAGGAGCCTTCCATCTGCAGGTTGACGATCAGCCACATCGGCTTGCCGACGAAGTTCGCGCCGCGGTGCTGGCCGACCCAGTTGCCGTCGAGGTAGTAGTGGATGTCCACATCGGACCCGTTGACCTTGGTGATCCACGCCCGGTAGCCGTGCCAGGCCCCGGGGTTGTTCACGCCGACGACGGTGTTCGACCAGCCGCCGGAGGCGTTCCGGTAGGTGTTGAACCAGTTCCGCGCGTCGCCCTTGAACTCGAGGATGTCGCTTTCCGGTGGCCAGCTGGTGGCGCCGGTCAGCCAGAAGGCGGGCCAGGTGCCGCGGGCGGACGGGGCCTGGAACTCGCCTCGGACCTCCCAGCTGGGGAACTGGTCGGTGACGGTGATCTGCTGCTTGGCGTGGACGGCTCCGGAGTGGTAGCGGATGGGCAGGTGCGGGTCGGCGCCGCTGTTGCCTTCGTTCTGGGGCACCGGGGTCGCCTTCAGGACGAGCACACCGCCGGCTTCGAGGTAGACCTGGCTGTGGTCGCTGCTGCTGGCGTACATCCGGGCGCTGCCGTTGTGGTCGGAGCCCCACGGGTAGCGGTAGTTCCAGGCGGATTCGAGGGTGCCGTAGTTCGAGAAGGTACCGTCGAGCACCGTTTCCCAGGTGGCGGCTTCGGCGTTCGCGGCCAGGCCGCCGAGGGCGGCGCCGGCCAGCCCGGCGGTGCCGGCGGCGAGAAAGGTCCTGCGGTCGAACGGCATGGTTCGGTCCTCCTGTCCGGACGTGGTCACGAAGGTCTTCAGGAAGCGGAGACGGAGTAGCTGTCGGTCCGGAAGTCCATCCCGCCGGCCGAGGAGGTGATCTCGAAGCCGAACTGGACCTCGCCGAGCGTCACGTCGCCGTACCAGCCGCGGGCCTTGATCCAGTTGAGGACGGCCAGCACGTCGACCCAGCCCGAGTCGGTGTTCGAGGTGCGCAGGAAGGAGAAGACCTCGTTCGAGCCGTTGGAGCCGCGGTAGACGTCCCAGGAATGGCCGCCGACGTTCACGGTGGTCTGGTAGCTGCCGATCGGGCCGACCGGGCCCTGCTTGTTCATCCACAGCATGATTTCGTAGGCATTGTTGTTCGCCCAGATGTCATAGGCGGTTTCGTAGGCGCCGCCGCCGGGCCGGGCCACGGCGAAATTGCTGGTGACCGAGCGCAGTGAGCTGAGCGAGCGGCCGACGTTCTTCGCGGAATGCGGGTAGGACTTCACCCCTCCGGTGTTCGGGTGGTCGGCCCAGACCCCGAAGTTGCTGGAGGAATTCGCCCAGATCGTCTGCGGGCCGGCGCCGCCGCCCCAGACGTCGTTGCGGATGGTGTAGCCGCCATCGGACCAGGTCCCCCACTTGTCCGACGAGTACCAGGTGGCCGCTTCGGCGGTGCCCGCCGCCATGGCGACGGCGGCCGCCGCGGTCAGGGAAATCACCAGGGAACGGATCGCTCGACGCATGGGTGCGTCCTTTCCGGGCTTCATTGCCCAGGGTCGAAGCGGTTCGACGAGAGAGCGGCGAACATCGCCGCTGGAAAGAGGGGGAATGTCGAGAACTATCGCACTCGTCGACTTGCCGGTCAATGATCCTCCTGGAAATAACCCGGCGGGGGGATTGTGTCGCGTCGAACGCCTCGAATCCCTTGCGGGGATGGCCGAGGGGTTCGGGGAACGCTTGCCGTCAGCGAATGTGAGCGCTAACATTCCCGCCACCCGTCACCGGAGAAGGGTGTTCTCGTGCTGCACACTGCGAAACTCCGGCGAGCCGTCGCCCGGTCCGCCGTCCTGGCGCTCCTCTTGACGCTGTTCCCCGCGACGGCCCACGCCGACAACCCGGTCGTCCAGACCGTCTACACCGCGGACCCGGCGCCGCTGGTGTACAACGGCCGCCTGTACCTCTACACAGGACACGACGAAGACGGCTCGACGAACTTCACGATGAAGGACTGGCGCGTCTGGTCCACCGCGGACATGGTGAACTGGACCGACCACGGTTCGCCGCTGAGCCTTTCGACGTTCTCGTGGGCGAAGTCGGACGCGTGGGCCGGCCAGGCCATCCAGCGGAACGGCAAGTTCTACTGGTACGTCCCGGTGACCGACCGGTCGACCAACGCGATGGCCATCGGCGTGGCCGTCGCGGACAGTCCCACCGGGCCGTTCCGGGACGCGCTGGGGCACCCGCTGGTCGCCAACGGCGAATTCGATCCCACGGTGTACCTCGACGACGACGGGCAGGCCTACCTGTACTGGGGCAACCCGCACCTGTGGTACGTGAAACTGAACCAGGACATGGTCTCCTACTCGGGGTCGCCCACGCAGATCCCGTTGACGACCCAGGGGTTCGGCACGCGGACCGGCAACACCTCGCGGCCGACGCTCTACGAAGAAGGGCCCTGGTTCTACAAGCGCAATGGCCTGTACTACATGGTGTACGCGGCACGCTGCTGTTCCGAGTTCATCGCGTACTCGACCGCGCCCGGGCCGACCGGGCCGTGGACCTACCGCGGAACCATCATGCCGACGCAGGGCAGTAGCTTCACCAACCACCCGGGAGTCGCGGACTTCCGCGGCGGCTCGTACTTCTTCTACCACAACGGTGCCCTGCCCGGCGGCGGTGGTTACACGCGTTCGGTGGCCGTGGAGAAGTTCGCCTACAACGGCGACGGGACCTTCCCGACCATAAACATGACCACGGCCGGACCGCCGCAGATCGGCACGCTGGACCCGTTCACGCGCCAGGAGGCCGAGACGATCGCCTGGGAGTCCGGTGTGGAGACACAGCCGTCGTCGGCGGGCGGGATGAACATCGGCTGGCTCGAGAACGGCGACTGGATCAAGGTCCGAGGTGCGGCGTTCGGCACGGGCGCGCGCACGTTCTCGGCACGCGTGGCCTCCGGTAGCGGCGGCGGCAGCCTGCAGCTGCACCTGGACAGCCTCGACGGCCCGACCGTGGGAACGTGCGCCGTGCCCGGCACCGGTGGCTGGCAGACGTGGACGTCGGTGTCCTGCAACGTCAGTGGTGCCACCGGAACCCACGACGTGTACTTCAAGTTCACCGGCGGCAGCGGGTACCTGTTCAACGTCGACTGGTGGCAGTTCGGGGCGTAGGAGCCCCCTTCCCGGACCGCCTCCGGCGGCGGCGCGGACATCGGGGTCCGCGCCGCCGCCGGAGGTTTCCACGGTCAGCGGAACTGCCACTTCTGCCCGGCCGCGCCCGTGCAGTTCCCGATCACGAGCCTGGTGCCGTTCCCGGTTCCGGAGCCGCTTGCTTCCAGGCACAGTCCGGATGGGACGCCGACGATGGTGCCGTCGGCGTTGACCGTCCACTGCTGGTTGGTGCCGCCGTGGCAGTCCCAGATCACCACCGGTGTCCCGGGGCTCGTGCCGGCGCCGTAGGCGTCGAGACACTTGTTCCCGTAGACCTGCAGCTGCTTCGCCGACGTCGCGGTCCAGCGCTGGTTCGCGCCGCCGTTGCAGTCCCACAGCTGCACCGTGGCGCCGTTCGCGGTGCTTTGCCCGTTGACGTCGACACACCGGCCGGAGGCGGTGGACGTGATGCTGCCCTGCTGCGTGCTGCCACCGGGACGCTTGAACAGCCCGAACTCGGCGATCGCCGGGGCCGCTCTCGAGCCGGTGATGCGCAGCCGGACCTGGCTGGTGGTGACCGGCGCGGACAGCCGGGTCAGCTTCTTCTGGCCGACGGTCGTATCGGTCGCGAGCTGGGTCCACCCGCTGCCGTTCCACGTGTCGACGGCGTAGGACTGGACGTGCTGGCCGTGGTTCAGGTCCTCCTGCACGGAGAGGACGTCGAACGTCCGCGCCGTGGGCAGGGTGAACACCAGCCCGCCGGTGGTGGCCGACGACTGCCACGAGGTGTCCAGGTTGCCGTCCAGCGCCAGGGCCGGGGTGCGTCCGGCGGCGTTGGCCGTCCCGTTGTCGTTGGCCACCGCCGCTCCGGCGGCGAGGTTGGTGCCGAACGTGCCGGTGAGCCGGGAGTTGAAGTCCGACAGCACGCTGACCGCGGACTGGTCGAGCTGGCCCTGCCGGTTCGGGGAAACGTTGAGCAGCATAGTGCAGTTGCGGCCGACGGAGGCGTAGTACATGTCCTCCAGCTCCGGCACGCCTCGCCACGTCTCGTTGGGGTGCCAGAACCAGTCGTGCCGCGCGGACAGTGTGCCGTTGCACTCGCCGGGCGACCACTTCAGGTAGTTCCACGCGCTCGTGCCGTCGGGCTTGCGCTGGGAGAGCAGACTGTCGCTGCCGAGGTCGGCGGCGCCGTTGCCGCCGGGCGGGTTGACGATGTTGTCGGCGGCGATCGCCGCGTTGCCGGCGTAGGGCACCACCGACGTCTCGGACTGGCGGGCGTAGCCGTTCTCGTTGCCGATCCAGCGGATGTCCGGGCCGCCGTCGTTCTCCATCGCCGCGCCGGGCTGCAGCGTCCGGACGATCTTGATCCAGTCGAGGAAGTTGTACGGCTGGTTCCGGCCGGTGGGGTTGGCCATGTCCCACCACACTTCGTCGATCGAGCCGTAGCGGGACATCAGCTCGTAGATCGTGTTCTCGAAGTAGGTGTTGTAGTCGTCCGAAGTGAACTGGAACGTGACGCCGTTGACGACCTCCGACGGGTCGCTCGGGATGGTCACCGGCTTCTGGGCGCTGCCGTTGGCGAACCGGCCGCCGCTCAGGTTCTCGTGCAGGTCCGCCGGGGACAGGTAGATCCCGGCCTTGAGCCCGTACTTGTGCATGGAGTCGGTGAAGTTCCGGACCACGTCGCCGGCGCCGTTCTGCCAGGCCCGGTCGGACGCGACGCCGAAGGCGGAGGCTTTCGAGGGGAACAGCAGGAAGCCGTCGTGGTGCTTGGCGGTGAGGATGCCGCCCTTGAACCCGGCGTCCTTCAGCGAGGCGGCCCACTGGTCGGTGTTCAGGCCGTTCGGCTGGAAGACGTTCGGGTCTTCGGTGCCGGTGCCCCATTCTCGGTCGGTGAAGGTGTTGACCCCGAAGTGGATGAACGCCATCCGCTCCAGCCGCTGCCAGGCCAGCTGCCGCGGCGACGGGACGACGTTCGCGGCGTTGGCGATGATCGTGGCCGGGGAGTCGTTCGGCGCCACGGGAACGACCTGGGCCGGGCTCGCGGCGGCGGCCGCGGTGCCGGTCGCGGCCGCGAAGGTGACGGCGACCAGTGCGCAGACAGTCCATAGAGGACGGAAGTGTCGCGGGAAGGTGTGACACGGTTTCTGAGACAACGGAACTCCCATCATCGTTGACGGTGAGCCGGTCTACGGCAGGAATGTGAACGCTAACACGATCGGTTGTTTCCTTGCCAGTGATGCGAAATCGTCATTCCGTGGTGAAATTTTCATTTCACCGCGGCACCGGTGGTGCCCCGCACCCACCTGCGGGGCACCACCGGCTCAGCGCAGTGACCAGACCTGGTTGGCCTGGGTTCCGCTGCCGTAGCAGTCCCAGATCTGGATGCGAGTGCCGTTGGACGTGCCCTGGCCGCTCGCATCCAGGCACTTCCCGGACTGCGGGTTCGTGATGGTGCCGTTCCCGTTGACCTGCCAGTTCTGGGCGCCCGAGCCGTTGCAGCCCCACAGGCGCACTCCGGTTCCGTTGGCCGTCGAGCCGTTGGCGACGTCGAGGCACTTGCCGGTGGCGGGGTTGGTGAAGGTGCTGCCGGTGCGGGCCCACTTCTGGTTGCCCTGGCCGGTGCAGTCCCACAGCTGGATGGGAGTGCCGTCGTTGGTGCCGTTGCTCTGGAGGTCCAGGCAGCGGCCGCTGCCCTGGCCGACGATCGTCTGGCCGGTGCCACCGCCGTTTCCCCCGCCGCCGTTGCCGCTGCCGGCGCTGACGTCGGCGGAGAACGAGTTGACGGCAAGTCCGGCGCCGCCGTTCCAGGGCTCGAATCCGGCCTGGATGCTGGTCAGGTACCAGGAACTGTCGACGCGGGTGCGGGCGTCCACGTCCCTGACGAAGTCCAGCACGTCGAACGACCAGTTCGGGATCGCGGACGGCGCCACGTAGGAGACGACGTCGTTGCCGCCGTTGTTGCCCTGCCAGACCTCCCAGCTGCGGCCGCCGATCGAGGTGGTGCCCACCGGGCTGCCGACGGGCTGCGGGCCGCCCTGGCGGTTGAACCAGATCATCAGCTCCATCTGGTTGACCCCGGTCGTCTTGGCCGTCGGGTCCATCCAGATGTCGTAGGAGGCGTCGAAGGCCGCGCCGCCGACGTAGCCGTAGGAGATCGACGACGGTGCGCTGCCGATCTGGCTCAGCTGGCGGGGGAGGTTCGTGCCGGGCGAGCAGGCGCCGTAGTGGCAGCCGGCGTAGATCGCCGGGTACGACAGCGGGGCTCCGCTGGTGGACGTCGAGCCCTGCTGGGTCTGGATCTGGAACCCGCCGGACGTGACGTTGATGCACTGCTGGGCGCTGCTGCCCCAGCGGTTGTTCATGACGATGTACTTGCCGCCGATGGTGGTCGAGCCGTACTGGTCGCAGATCAGCGTGTCCGCGTGCGCGGCCGGCGCGGCGCCGACGGCCGGTGCCACGAGACCGGCGAGGGCGAGTGTCGCCACGGACAAGGCATGCCTCAGCTTCATTGCTGTCTCCACCTCGATCAGCGCCCTGGGAGCGCTCTCAGTCCGATGTGTGTCGATGTAACCACGGAAATGAGAAGAACGAAAGAGGTTCACCGGGATCGCGCTTAATGCGGTTAATATATGATGTTCCATACGTCGAATGAGGATTCTTCAATTCTGATTTTTCGTCAGTTCTGGCGGTTGGGCAGTGCCGTCCGGGTGGCTGCTCGAGATGGCAGGATTCCTGCTACCAGGGATGTTTCCGGGAAAGTGCTCGCCCTGGTGCCGACGACGCCGCTGAACGGGTGATGTTCGGCCGGTCTTCGCCGGATCGGCCGGTCGGTGCCGAACAGCTGGTAGCTGATTTCGTCGAATAAGCCTCCGTGAAGGCAATTCGCCTGCAGGGGGACCTTTACATCGCCGCATGTGTCGTGGTTTCCTTCCGCTCGGTCTGGAAGCGCTCCCAGACCCCTTGGCTCTCGACGGACAAAGGAGTTCCGGCCATGCGTTCCTCCCCGAGACGGCGCACGCACGCGCTCGTCCTCGGCACAGTGGCCTTCGCCGCCGTGCTTGTCGCACCACCTCCGGCGCAGGGCGCCGACATCGCCTGTTCGGTCACCTACACCACCAACGACTGGGACACCGGGTTCACCGCCAACGTGTCGCTGCGCAACGACGGAGCGCCGCTGGACAGCTGGAAGGTCGGCTGGACGTTCCTCGACGGCCAGAAGGTCCAGCAGGGCTGGAGCGCCGACTTCGCGCAGGCCGGCGCCGTGGTGACCGCGAGCAACCTGAGCTGGAACGCCCACCTCGACACGGGGGCGAGCACGTCGTTCGGGTTCAACGGCTCGAAGGGCTCGACCAACCGGCCGCCCACGGACTTCTCGGTGAACGGGATCGCGTGCACCGGTGCCAACAAGGCACCGACGGTTGCGCTCACGTCGCCGTCGTCGACCGGGACGTACTACGCCCCGGCCACGATCCCACTGGCCGCGACGGCCGCCGACAGCGACGGCACGGTGAGCAAGGTCGAGTTCTACGCCGGTGACACGCTGCTGGCCACCGACACGGCCGCGCCGTTCGAAGGCAGCTGGGGCAACGTCCCGGCCGGGACGTATTCGATCACCGCGAAGGCCTACGACAACAAGGGCGCGAGCGCGACGTCCAGCCCGGTCAGCGTGAAGGTGCTCTCCGGGCCGACGATCGTCGCCGCCCCGGCGACCGCGCAGGTCAAGCAGGGCGGCACGACGACGTTCACCGTCAAGCTGGCCGGAGCGCCGACGGCACCGGTCACGGTCGCGGTCGCGCGGACGGCCGGGAGCACGGACCTCACGGCCACCCCGCCGAGCCTGACCTTCAGCACCACGAACTGGGACACTCCCCAGAACGTCACGGTCACCAGCGCCGACAACGGCGGTGACCTGGGCAGCGCGACCTTCACCGCGAGCAGCTCCGGCTACACCGCGGCGACGGTGACGGTCGGCGAAATCCCGGCGACGACGTCGAACTACCAGGTCGAGTTCCTCAAGGAGTACAACAAGATCAAGGACCCGGCGAACGGGTACTTCCGCAAGTTCGGCACCATCCTGGTGCCCTACCACTCGGTGGAGTCGCTGATCGTCGAGGCGCCGGACCACGGGCACGAGACGACGTCGGAGGCGTTCAGCTACTACCTGTGGCTGGAGGCGTCCTACGGCCGGGTCACCGGGGATTGGACGCCGTTCAACCAGGCGTGGACGTCGATCGAGACGTACGCGATCCCGTCGGCGGCGGACCAGCCGGGCAACTCCGGCTACAGCGCGACCAAGCCGGCGACCTACGCCGCGGAGCACCCGAGCCCGACGGGCTACCCGTCGCAGCTGCAGAGCGGCGTGCCGGTCGGCAGCGACCCGATCGCCGCGGAGCTGAAGGCGGCCTACGGCTCACCGGACGTCTACGGCATGCACTGGCTGCTCGACGTGGACAACATCTACGGCTTCGGGCACTGCGAGGACGGGACGAACACCGCGCCCGCGTTCATCAACACCTTCCAGCGCGGCTCGCAGGAGTCGGTCTGGGAAACCGTGACCCAGCCCAGCTGCGACACCCTGAAGTTCGGCGGCAAGAACGGGTACCTCGACCTGTTCACCGGCGACACCTCCTACGCCAAGCAGTGGAAGTACACCGACGCCCCCGACGCGGACGCCCGGGTCGTCCAGGTGGCCTTCCAGGCGCAGAAGTGGGCGCAGGCGCAGGGCAAGAGCTCGGACATCGCCGCCGTCGTCAAGAAGGCGTCGAAGATGGGCGACTACCTGCGGTACTCGCTGTTCGACAAGTACTACAAGAAGATCGGCAACTGCGTCGGCGCCGCGGCCTGCCCGGCCGGGACCGGCAAGGACAGTGAGCACTACCTGATCTCGTGGTACTACGCCTGGGGTGGCTCGCTCGACCCGGCCAGCCCCTGGGCCTGGCGGATCGGTGACAGTGCGGCCCACCAGGGCTACCAGAACCCCCTGGCCGCGTACGCGCTTTCGGCCGACCCCGGGCTCAAGGTCACTTCGGCGACCGGGTCCCAGGACTGGGCCACCAGCCTCAACCGGCAGCTGGAGTTCCTGCAGTGGCTGCAGTCGGCCGACGGCGGCATCGCCGGTGGCGCGACCAACAGCTGGGACGGCTCGTACGCCGCGCCGCCCGCGGGCACGCCGACGTTCTACGGGATGTTCTACGACCAGCAACCGGTCTGGCACGACCCGCCGAGCAACCAGTGGTTCGGCTTCCAGGTCTGGGGTATGGAACGCATCGCCGAGCTGTACCAGGCGACCAAGGACCCGCGGGCCAAGAAGATCCTCGACAAGTGGGTCCCGTGGGCCATCGCGGGCACCACGGTCGGTACCGGTGGTTCGTTCCAGGTCCCCTCGGACCTGACCTGGAGCGGTGCGCCCGACACGTGGAATGCCACCAGCCCGGGTGCGAACACCAGCCTGCACGTCTCGGTGAAGAACTACAGCCAGGACGTCGGCGTCGCGGCCTCGCTGGCCAAGACGCTGCTCTACTACGCGGCGGGCTCGGCCAACGCCCAGGCCAAGACGGTCGGGGAGCAGCTGCTGAACGCCCTCTCGGCGAACGCGGACAGCAAGGGCATCACGGTGCCGGAGACCCGGACCGACTACGACCGGTTCGACGACAAGTACAACGCCACGGCCGACCAAGGACTGTACGTGCCGCCGGGCTGGACCGGGACGATGCCGAACGGCGACAAGATCGGCGCCGACTCCACGTTCCTGTCGATCCGGTCGTTCTACAAGAACGACCCGCAGTGGCCGAAGGTCCAGGCCTACCTGGACGGCGGCGCCGCGCCGACGTTCACCTACCACCGGTTCTGGGCGCAGGCGGAGATCGCCACGGCCTTCGCCGTCCACGTCGACCTGTTCGGCTGAGCCGGACCCCGCAAAGAAGAGGAGCAAGCTCGATGAAGAGTCCATTGCGATCCCCACGCCGGAAAGCGGCCCTCGCCGCGGCGTCGGCCGTCGCCGTCACCGGCGGGCTGCTGGTGCTCGGCGGCAATCCCGCCGTGGCCGCGACCGGCTGCAAGGTGGCCTACACGGCCAACCAGTGGGACACCGGCTTCACCGGCAACGTCACGGTGACGAACCTGGGTGACGCGCTGCCGAACGGCTGGAAGCTGGAGTGGGACTTCGGCGGCAACCAGCAGGTCCAGCAGGGCTGGAACGCCACGATCGGCCAGAGCGGCAAACACGTCACGGCCAAGAACCCGGACTGGAACCTGGCGCTGGGTACCGGCGCGACGGCGAACTTCGGGTTCAACGCGTCGTACTCCGGCACGAACGAGACCCCGGGATCCTTCTCGCTCAACGGTGTCCGCTGCGACGGCACGGTGAACGGCGGTACGACGACCACCCCGACCACGTCCATCGACCCGAGCACCTCGACCACGCCCACCACTTCGACCACCCCGACGACGTCGACCACGCCCACGACCACCACCACGTCGACGGACCCGGGCGGCGGTGACGGGCACGTGGACAACCCGTACGCCGGGGCGAAGGGGTACGTGAACCCGGACTGGTCCGCTTCGGTGACCGCGGCGGCCGCGGCCAAGGGCGGCACGCTGGGCGCCCAGATGGCCAAGGTGGCCGACACCTCGACGGCGGTCTGGCTGGACCGGATCGCGGCGATCGAGGGCTCGTCGAGCTCCCGTGGCCTGCGCGGCCACCTGGACGCGGCGCTGGCGCAGCAGAGCGGCGGCACGCCGGTGACGATCCAGGTCGTGATCTACGACCTGCCCAACCGGGACTGTTCCGCGCTGGCGTCCAACGGCGAGCTGCTGATCGCGCAGAACGGCCTGGCCCGGTACAAGAGCGAGTACATCGACCCGATCGCGTCGATCATGTCCGACCCGAAGTACAAGTCGCTCCGGATCGTGACGGTGATCGAGCCGGACTCGCTGCCGAACCTGATCACCAACCTCGCGCTGCCCAAGTGCGCGGAAGCGCAGTCGAGCGGGGCGTACGTCCAGGGTGTCCAGTACGCGCTGAACAAGCTCCACGCGATTTCCAACGTCTACAACTACGTGGACATCGCCCACTCGGCGTGGCTGGGCTGGGACAGCAACTTCGGCCCGTTCGTCAACCTGGTCAAGCAGACCCTGCAGGGCACCACGGCCGGGGTGAACAGCGTCGACGGCTTCATCAGCGCCACGGCGAACTACACCCCGACGACCGAGCCGAACCTGCCGGACCCCCTGCTCCAGGTGGGCGGGCAGCCGCTGAAGTCGGCGAAGTTCTACGAGTGGAACCCGTACTTCGACGAGTCGTCCTACGGCACGGCGATGTACCAGGCGTTCGTCGCCGCGGGCCTGCCGAGCAGCATCGGCATGCTGATCGACACCTCCCGCAACGGCTGGGGCGGCGCGGCCCGGCCGGGCAAGGCGACCGGGTCCACTGTGGACGACTACGTGAACTCGGGCCGGGTGGACCGGCGGCTGCACCGCGGCAACTGGTGCAACCAGAGCGGAGCCGGTCTCGGTGCGCGCCCGACCGCGTCGCCGGCGCCGCACTTCGACGCCTACGTCTGGATCAAGCCGCCGGGTGAGTCCGACGGCGCCAGCAAGCAGATCCCGAACGACGAGGGCAAGGGCTTCGACCCGATGTGCGACCCCACGTTCCACGGGACGCAGCAGGCCAACGGCGGCAACCTGACCGGTGCCCTGCCGGACGCCCCGCTGTCGGGCAAGTGGTTCGAGGCCCAGTTCGAGCAGCTGGTCCAGAACGCCTACCCGCCGGTGCAGTGATGATCTCCCGGGCCGGGCGGCGCCGCGCTTCCGCCGCCCGGCCCGGGGCCCACGGGTGGTCGCCGATGCAGTGAAAGGGTCGTTCATGACGTCAGACGTCATGAACGACCCTTTCATGACGTCTGCCATGCCCGGCCGGCACCGCCGAGGCGCACGGCGGATCAGGCCTCTTCGGGCATCCTGCGCTCCTCGCGTCGAAGGGGGAGCAACAGAGAACCTCGCCGGGGCCGGGACCGTCTATCCGGTCCGGGACACCGGGTTGGCCTGTTCGGTACCTGACCGCGCCCGCGTGGTCACCAGGGCGCCGGACCGGTGCTCGACCGGACGACCAAGGTGGCCGGGACGAACAGCGACGTACCCGCGCCGGTGCCGAAGCTGATTTCGGTGAGCAAGGTCCGCACCACCTGGCGGCCCAGTTCCGGAAAGGACTGGCGGACCGTCGTGAGCGGCGGCCAGAAGCTGGCGGCCTCGGGGATGTCGTCGAACCCGGCCACGCTGACGCCGCCGGGCACGGACCGCCCGGACTCGTGCAGCGCCCGCAGCACTCCCAGCGCCATCTGGTCGTTCGCCGCGAACACCGCCGTCACCGTGGGTTCCCCGCACAGGATGTGGCCGAGCCGGTAGCCGGACTCCGCCGTCCAGTCCCCGACCACGGCGGGCGGGATCTTCCGGTCGAAGTGCGCCAGCGTCCGGCGCCAGCCGCGTTCCCGGCCGAGTGCCGCGAACGAGTCCGTGGGGCCGGCGACGTGCCAGACGGTCTCGTGGCCCAAACCCAGCAGGTACTCGGTGGCCGCCGCGGCGCCCTGGACGTGGTCCGTGTCGACCGTGGACCGGTTGTCCTGCGGGTTCGCGCCGACCACGACCGCCGGCAGGTCGGCCGGCACCGAAATCCCGGCCGGGTCCAGGCCGCGGTGCACGTCGAGGACGACCACGCCCTCCACCGCGCGGTCGCCGAGAACCCGGATCGCCCGTGCCACCGCGGGCGTGCCGGGTTCCGCCACGTGCAGCAGGGTGGTCGTGTACCCCTCGACGACCGCGGCCGCCGTGATCGCGTCCAGCGTCCGGCTGGTGCCGAGCGAGGCCGGCGGAGCCGCCAGCACACCGATCGCGGGCGCGGTTCTTCGAGGAGTCATGCGCCCACTTCCTTGGATTCGCGCTGCGTGACGGCCTCCCATTCCGTGTCGAGACTAGAAGAGTTTTCGGCGGTTTGTAAATGTCGTTGCCCGTGTCCGCCGCACGTGATTGTGCCGAATTTTCGGGCCTGCGGCATCGAATCGATCGAAAGGTGCCGGATCATCTTCGTGGACGGTGAATTGTGGATGGCAATTTGCACACTGCGGTTTGCGGTGATGTATGAGATCTTGCCGTTCGCGGCGAAAACCGCTGGCAGTGGCGGCCTTCGAGGCGGTCGGGTCGTGCTGCCCTGTGCTATCGTGAGGTGAGCTCGAGCTCAGGGCGCGTGGCCCGGGTTTCCCGGGCCGTTCCACGATGTGGAACCCGCTCCTCGTCATTCATCGGTAGATCTCCGCCGAGCATCGAGCTGTCGTGAATTTCTTTCTTCAGAATTGCCACAGGGGTTGGGATGGCTTTCGAGGATCAGGTCGTCAACGGCCGGTACCGGCTGCTCGCCGAGGTGGGCAGCGGCGCCACGAGCGTGGTCTGGCAGGCCCGGGACGAGCGGCTGGATCGCATTGTCGCGATCAAACAGCTGGAAAACCCGTGGGGAGTCACCCGGGGTGCGGACGTCTGCGACCCCGCGATCCAGGAGGCCCGGCTGGGCTCGCGGATCGACCACCCGTACGCCATCAACGTGTACGACGTGTTCGAAGAGTCGGGTTCGATGTACCTGGTGCTCGAGTACCTGCCGTCCCGCTCGCTCACCGAGTGGCTGGTGGCGCACGGGCCCATGCCCCCGCGTGAGGTCGCCCGCCTCGGCAGGCGCATCGCCTCGGCACTCGCGACCGCCCACGCGAAGGGTGTCGTCCACGGTGACGTCTCGCCGAACAACGTGCTCGTCACCGACGACGGGCTCACCAAGATCACCGACTTCGGCTACTCCCGGGCGGTCGGCGACGAGCCGCCGGGCCAGGTCGTGGGCGTGGTCGGCACGCCGGCCTACGTCGCCCCGGAGGTCGCCGCGGGCTACGCGGGCGGGTGCCCTTCCGACGTCTTTTCCCTCGGTGCCACGCTGTACACGGCGCTCGAAGGTTTTCCGCCGTTCGGCGCGGGCATCAGGACGACCTCGATCCTGCACCGCATCGTACGCGGGAAGCTCACCCCGCCGAAACACGAGGGGCCGCTCGCCGACGCGGTGCTCCGGATGCTCGGCAACGACCCGGCCGAGCGTCCGACGATGCCGGAGGCCGAAGACCTGCTGAGGGCGGCGACGACCGGGCCGGACCAGCGGGTCGCGGCGGCACCGCGGCGGCACCGTCGCGTGGCCGCGGTGGCCGCCGCGTGCCTGGCCGTCGGGGGAAGCCTGGTGTGGGCGGGCACCGGCGGGCAGCCGCAGACCCGGGGGACCGCCGCGGCGCCGCCCGCCGTGGTTGTTGTCACCACCGGGACGCCGGTTCCGCCGCCACCGCCGAGCGTTCCGTCCGACGTGCCCGCCGCCGCGACGAGCACCCGGATCGTTCCGGCGCCGAAGCCGCTGAGGGAGATCCGGCAGTCCGGTTGCTCGGCGCACTTCGAAATCACGAACGTCTGGAACGACGGTGCCCAGGTCCTCGTCACTGTCCACAATGACCAGCCGACGCGGCTCACGGGCTGGGTGGTGAGCTGGAAGCTGCCTGCCGAGAACGACATCCGGCAGCTGTGGAGCGGCACGCTCAGCAGGCAGGGACCGACCGTGGCCGTGCGCGACCTGGGCTGGAACGCCTTGCTCGAGCCGGACGCGTCGGCGTCCTTCGGGCTGATCCTCGACGTCGGCTCGGGAGCTCCCGGCCGGCCGGATCTCTCCTGCCGCCAGAGCTGACGCCGGTCAGCTC
This sequence comes from Streptomyces sp. MN03-5084-2B, assembly GCA_033793495.1. Classification (GTDB taxonomy): domain Bacteria; phylum Actinomycetota; class Actinomycetes; order Mycobacteriales; family Pseudonocardiaceae; genus Amycolatopsis. The sequence goes on from JARAWT010000040.1 coordinate 40,122, forward strand.
GAGGCCCGGATCGCGAGCGTCACGGGGAGAACCTGCCGCGCCGGACGGTACGGCTGGTGGTCGAGCGCCCGGAGGAGGGTCTGCACCATGGCGCGGACCTGCTGCCGGGGGTCCTGGTGGACCGACGTCAGCGGGGGGACCATGGCCGGGGCGAGGTTGGCGTTGTCGTCGAAGCTGACCACCGCGACGTCTTCGGGAATCCGTCGCCGGGCGGTGCCGAGGGTGCGCAGCGCACCCATCGCCATCATGTCGCTCGCGACGAACACCGCATCGAGGTCCGGTCGCCGTTCCAGCAGCCGAGCCATCGCCGACGCGCCGCCGGAGACCGTGAAGTCACCTTCTTCGGCCAAGCCGCGGTGCCCGAGCCCGGCGTCGAGCAGAGTCCTGCGCCAGCCGGTGAGCCGGTCGATCGCGGCGCTCTGGTCCTGGGGACCGGCGATGGTCGCGATCCGGCTGCGGCCGCCGGCGATCAGGTGCTCGACCGCGATCCGGGCGCCACCCTCGTTGTCGAAGTCGACGACGTGCGCGTCGTGCCGGATACCGGCCGCTTGGCCGCCGAACACGACCGGGATGCGCAGCGACCGCAGGGCTGCGGGCAGTACGTCGGCGCGGTGCGGTGCGAACACGAGCGCACCGTCGACGTGGCCGCCGTCGAGGAACCGGACGGCCTTGCCCACGTCCTCCCGGGTGTCGCTGAAGATGAGCAACATCTGCCGGCCGACGTCGGCGAGCTCGCGGTAGCCGGCGTGCATGACGGCGGTGCGGTAGGGATCGTCGAGGAGCCGGGCCTCGGGCTCCGACAGCACGACGGCGACGGCACCCGTGCGGCGGGTGACCAGCGAGCGGGCCGCCTGGTTCGGGGAGTAGCCGACGTCGCGGGCGGCGGCGATGACCTTTTCGCGCGCCACGGCGCTGACGTAGGTGTCGTCGTTCAGCACGCGCGACGCCGTCGACCGTGACACGCCGGCGAACGCCGCGACATCGTCGAGCGTGGGAGGCCGGTCGCCCCTGGCACGGAGTCTCATGTGTACCGCCCTCGCTTCGCCGGGTGCTCGTGACACTGACAGCTTAGTGAGCGCGTATTCGTTTTCGGTGATTTCATGGGCTGAATCACCCGGGCGGTCAATGTCCACATGCGACAGCCGCTTCGGAACGACGTTCCGAAGCGGCTGTCGCGTCGCCCGGGATCAGGAGCAGGACACTCCGTTGAGGGCCGGGGCGCCGAACGGCGGGGTACCGCCGGTGAAGTCGGCGTTGTAGCCGACCGTGACGGTGCCGCCGGCGGCCAGGTTGCCGTTCCAGGACAGGCTTTCGACCTTCACGGTGTCACCGGTGTCGGTCCAGGTTCCGTTCCAGCCCTGGGTGACGGTCACGCCGGGCGCGGAGAACGTCAGCGTCCAGCCGTTGAGGGCGGCACCGCGGTTCTCGATGACGATTTCGCCGGTGTAGCCGGTGGACCACGGGTTGACCCGCTGGGTGACCTTGCAGGTTCCGGGAACCTGCGGGGTCGTCGGAACCGTCGGCGTGGTCGTGGGGACGGTCGTCGTCGGAACCGGGGTGGTCGTCGTGGGCGGCGGGGTGGTGGTCGTCGGGGCCGGGCCGGCCGCGACGGCGAGGTCGTAAGCCCGCTGCGGGACGAATTCACCGGCGGCGGCGATGCAGCCGTCGGCCTCGCCCGGTGGCTTGACCCACAGGAACGCGGCGATCTGGGCGTCGCCGGTCTGGTCGGTGCTCGGCGTCCCGATGGCGCGGCCGGCCGGGTCGCACCATTCGCTGCCCAGCGGGCCGTTTCCGTTGCGGCTGGTGTCGACGACGGCCTTCAGCCGCGAGTCGCCGAGCTGGCCGAGGACGGCCTTGTCGTAGGCGACTTCGTCGGCGGTGCCGCGGTAGTTCGAGACGTTGGTGGAGATGCCGTCGCCGCTGGTGGAGATGTCGGCGGCCCGCAGCCGGGCGGCTGCGTCGGCGGGTGAGAGCCAGGCGGAGTGCCCGATGTCGAAGTACACCTTGGCCTGGGACGAGCCGGCCTTGAGTTTCTTGCCCGCGTAGGCGATCGAGGCGGTGGTTTGGCTCTGCTGGTCGCCGCTCTGGCAGTTCGTCATGAGCGCGAGGACGTCGGGCTCGAGCACGATGGCCGCCGGGCGCCCGGCCAGGCCGGCCGCGACCTGGTCGATCCAGGCGCGGTAGGCGTCGTGGGAGGGTGCGCCGCCGCTGCTCGCGCCGCCGCAGTCGCGGTTGGGGATGTCGTAGACGACCATGATCGGGATCTTGCCCGCGGCGGCCGCGGCGCCGACGTAGGCGTCGACCTCGCCGCGCACGGTGGACGTGTTCGTGGTGGTGAACCACCTGGCCTGCGGTACCGAGGCGATGCGATCGCGGATGACCGCGGCGCGCGAGTCACCGGCGTTGGCCGCGACCCACTTGGCCGCGCCGGTACCGGGATCGGTGTAGAACGTCGACCCGGCCGCGCTCGCGGTGGACCACGTCGTGACGGCGGCGCCGCCGACGGCGAGCGCCGCCAGCACGGTGGCTGCCTTGGTTCTGGTGCGCATTTTCCGACTTCTCCTTCAGGAGCTCGTGCTGATCGGGACGGGCCCGGCACCGGCCGGGTCAGTGGCCGATGTGGACGTTCGGGCGCGGCATCGAGGGGAGGGAACAGGAGGGAGGCCGACATCGAGCCGTTGCGCGGGCACCCGGCGCGGACGCGCGGTGGCCGGCACGCTTCAGCTTCATCGCCGCTACCGCCCTGGGTCGGGCGCTTCTGGGAGCGCTCTCAGTCCGTCCGGCTCCGATGTAACCACATCGAAACGTTTCGAGAAAAGAGGAAGATCATGATCAAGTTGCGGTACCCGGCTGCCGCGCGTGACCGGCCTCTCCGCCGTTCGATGGATTCACCGCTGGGCCGGGTCGTCATTGCTGGTGGACGTCGAATTGCTGATGACGCACTGTTCTCGGGTTCGCGGTGGACAACGCGCGCCGGAAAATCAGCGCCCTACCCGCGCGGGGGATGTGCGGAAACCGAGCGTTGCCCTTTTCCCTGTCCCTGGACTATGTTCGCGCTCACAACCGTCCTGGTGGGAATCCGGCGGTCGTCCCATCGTGACGGGAGTTCGGCAATGACGGTCAGTACCCGCAGCGCGTCCCGTTCAGTGCGAACCCGGTGGGAGCGGGATTCGAGGAAGCGTACGAGCCGTTGAAGCCGATGCTGGTCGTGGTGGCCGCCGCAATGGCCGGGTTGTAGGACGCCGGGCGGACCGTCACCCGGTCGCCGGACTGCGAGTATTCGCCGTCCCAGCCGTGCGTGACCTGCTGACCCGCGGTGAACGTCCAGGTGAGCGTCCACGGGGAGATCGCCGCGCTGCCGGTGTTGGTGATCCCCACCGAAGCGGTGAACCCGCCGGGCCAGGAGTCCGTGATCGTGAACCGGACGGTGCAGGAAGTCACCCGCGCGGGAACCGGGGCGACGGAGGCGGTGCTCGGCGCCACCGACCGGCGCGGCTCGGGCGCCGGGGTGGAGACGGGCACGGCCGTGAAGGTCTCCGGGCTCGAGGTGGAAGTGGACACCGGCGCCGACGGCGACGGCGCGGGCGCGCTGCCGGTCAAGGTCGTGGGCGACGGCTGCGGGAGCTCCGGTTGCAGGGTCAGGGGCGGCGCCGCGACCGGCTCGGGCGAAGGAGAGGGCTTCGACGTCGCGGCGAACGCGGTCAGGCACACTGCCGCGACCACGGCGGCCGCTCCGGCGCTCAGTTGCAGGACATTGTGCGTCTTCCGTTTTTCCCGGCCTCCGGCGAGCCGGGCGCGGTACCCGGAATCCAGCCGGTGCCGGACGGTATTGTCCGGCACCGCGCCATCGCCCGCCACGCGCAACAACAGTTCTTCGACCGTCACCCGCCGGCGCCGTTGCCGTGGGAAGGAAGACACGCGGGTACCTCCTCGGCTCTCGATCGCTCAATCCGGCCGCGGATATGCCGGAAAGAGGATCGGATTCACTTGCAGGACGGCCAGCCTACTCTTTCCGGCCCATCCGGCACACCTGTTCGGCCCCGCTCGGGTGATATCCGGCGGCGGTGAGTGAATATGTCGAAACCGCGTGAGCCGCCGCTTTCACGACGGCCGTCCGGGATCACGGCGACAGGCGCTTCTTTTCGCGGGGCCGAGGGTTCGCCGCGGGCCGTCGCAGTGACCGGCGTGCCCCGCGCGTCGCGGCCGCTTCCGCTCTGGCTGCGGCAAGAGCGGCCGCCCGCTGTTCCTGGCGCAGTCGTGCTTGGATGCCGGCCACGGTCGTCTGCAGTTCGGCGGCCGGGCGCTCGGGCCTGCCGACGGTTTTCCCGGTGGGGCGCGTCAATTCGAGCCGCAGCGCCCAAAGGCTGACGGCGAGCGCCACCACGAGCAGCGCCCCGGCGATGCACTGCACCTCGGTCTGACCGGTCATTGCCGCTCCTGCGGGGATGTCGAGGGGGTTCGCGTCTCGCCGGGTGCCGGGAACCGCGCGGGAAAGGCGTCCTCGTGGCAGGGTGAGGAACAACGCCGTCGCCATCGGAGCGCAATCAATGGTCACTCCGCGCCCGGCGGTTGTCCAGTCTTGCCGGATTCCTCACAATCCGTGAACCGGACCGCGGCGGCAAACGTGTATCGGAATTGGTGAGCTTCGGTGATTCGAAAGATTCGAACATTCAGCGCCCGCGTCGCGCGCTCGGAACACGGTGGCGAAGGTTCCCGCAGATATCCACAGTGGACTGTCCGAAGTGGCGCCCACGTCGAGGCGTGCCGTTCCGGCCGAGCGGGGCTGCCGGTCAGTGCCCCGCCGGTCGGCTCGGCCGTTACTGACGAAGTTCCTCTCCGTCCTGCGTGGTGTCGTGCCTGTTCCGGTCAGGCGCCGAGCCGGCTGTAGAGCCGGCTGGCCAGGGTTGCGGCCAGCCGGTTCAACGGGGCGTGCGGATCGAGCTGGGCGAACTGCCCGAGCAGTTCCGCCGCCGCGTAGGCCTCGGCCTCGGACAACACGGCCGCGCACCGCTCCCGCCGTCCCCGCTCCAGCAGCCGCGCCAGGGCGTCGGCGTACTCGGTGAGGTCGGCGGCGCCGGTGAGGCCGTAGCGCGCACCGAGCGGGTCCTGGACGGCCTCGTCGCTCATGGTCGGCCCCTTCGTGTGGTCATCCGGCAAGACTCGAAAATCTATGGTGGCCGGAGTAGACATTCAACGGCGGGTGTGTGTAGGCTTCTGCTCGTAGCGAGAGAGACAACGTCAAACGGGCGCGGGAGAGGACGTAACTACCCGCGAAGTGAGACACGACGGTCAGGCAGTGCGGAGCCGATCACGGAACAAGGTTCCGGCTGGTGACCGGAAGCAGTGCCCCAGGGCTGGGTTGGGCAGAAGTTCGGCCAGGTAGTGCCCGGTCCCGGGGAGCTTGTGCAGGAGGCGGGCGGAGCAGGTGCGCCCGCGCAGATCAGCAGTAGCAGTCAGTAGTGCAGTGGCAGGACCGGTCAGGTGGCCGGAGCCGATCAGTGAACGGGGCTCCGGGCAGTGACCAGCGGCGTCAGCGTGCTGGGACCGATCAGTGGAAGGGTCCCAGTGGTGGCGTTCGCGGCAAGCGGAAGTGCAGTACCTGAAGTAGCAGTGCCCAGTAAGTGGAAAACACCGGAAAGAAGGGAACGGGAGCATCATTGGATCGCCCGCAGCGGCCGGGTAGTGCCGCGCGGGTGCCGCAGTCCCATCGAGTTCGGAGGTGGTGCTCGGTCACGAATGAGCGATCCCCGCATGATCCGGCTTTGCGCCGGATGCGGGTGCAGGAAGCCGGCGGTCGCGCCGGTCGACAATGGTGAAACCCAACCCTTTGAGGACCCCGGGTGCCGTACACGGCACCCGGGGTCCTTTGTGACGTGGAGGTGGAATTGATACCTGACCAAGAAGGACCGGCCACGCCCAGCGCGGCCGACAAGTTCGACGACGACCACTACCCCGCATACACCATGGGCCGGGCCGCCGACATGCTCGGCACCACCCAAGGCTTCCTGCGCAGCCTCGACGAAGCCGGGCTGATCACCCCGCAACGCTCCGCCGGCGGACATCGGCGTTACTCCCGGTCCCAGCTGCGCCTGGCCGCTCGGGTGCGGGAACTGGTCGACCAGGGCACTCCCATCGAGGCCGCCTGCCGCATCGTCACCCTCGAAGACCAGCTCCACGAAGCCCAGCGCCTCAACACCGAACTCCGCACCCGCGAATGAACTCCCCTCACCGAGTGGACTGATGCCTGCCGTCCGGCCCTGGGGCTCAAAGCGCCCGAGGGCGTGACGGCGGGCCGGAAACCCCGGTTACCGTCGACAGTCGTGAAGCCGGGCTGACGAGCCGTCGCCCGCGGGGCACGAACTGGTTGCTCCGATCGCCCCGGTGCCTTCTGGGATACACTCGGTGAATCGGCTGCGCCGGCTTTCGGGCGGCTGTCGATATGCGTCCCGCTCCGGACCCCGGCGGTACGACCAGAAGAGGTCAGCTACCGACGAAGGACCTGGTGATCATCGTGACGCTCGGGCAACGTGCGGGCGCACGTCTGCTCCCCGGTCGATGAAGCGCCGCTCGGGCTCGAAGGCGCCGACGGTACGGCCGGCGCGCAGGTGCCTCGTGCCGTCTTCCGGGATCGAGGCGAGTTCATGACCGGTGAAGCCGGCCTGCACCTGGTGCCGGACTACCGGGCGGAGTCGACGGTGGCGACGGTGACCGGCACTCTCACCTCGGCCAACTGGGCCGAGCTGCGCGACGGCGTGCTCAGGGTGGCCACGGAGGCGCCGGTGAGCGTCATCGCCGACATCCGCGGCCTCGACATCGCCGACACCACCTTGATGACGGTGTTCACCGCGATCGCCGCGCGGATCGACGCTTGGCCGGGGATCCCGTTCTCGGTGGTGACCGACCACCCGGACCACGTGGCGCGGCTGGCGAAGCAGGCAGCGGACCGGTTCGTACCGATCCACGCCGACGTCCCCGCGGCCGAGCGGGCACGCGCCCGCCCGCCCCGCCGACGGGCCCTGCAGTTGCTGGTCGCGTCACCGCAGGCCTCTGCGGTCGCGCGGGCGTTCGTCGGCCGGGTCTGCGAGCAGTGGAAGGTGCCGGAGCACGTCGACGATGCCTGCCTGGTGGCGACCGAGCTGGTGGAAAACACGATCCGGCACACGACGTCGCATCCCCGGTTGCGGCTGGAGCTGCGCCGGGACACCTTCGTCATCTCGGTGGCCGACGACGACCCGCACGAGGCCGTGCTGCTCGAGCGCCCCGGGGAACACGGTCTCGGGCTCCTGCTGGTTGCCCAGAGCACGCGTGCCTGGGGGTGCAGCCGGTCCTGGGCCGGCGGCAAGGTCGTCTGGGCCGTACTGGTGCCGCGGAGACGACCTCGGTACCGCAATGCCGCGTCCGGCACCGACGGTGCCGAACGCTGAAGGCTCGTCGTGACTGCCGGCAGTATCACCCTGGCCTTCTCGCCCCGGTTCGCGAGCGCTGTGGTGACCGCTACCGGGGAGTTCAACCTCTCCGGATACGGCTTCCTGCGTGACGGCCTGCTGAAAGTGGCCGCTGACGGACCGCCCGCGCTGATCGCCGACATCGACGGGCTGATCATCGGCGAACTGTCCCCCGTCGCGGTGTTCCCGCTCGTTGCGCGCCGAATGGCGAACTGGCCCGGCATTCCGTTGACCCTGGTGACGCGGCAAGGGGCCCACCTGCAGGTCTTCCGCCGCCAAGGCCTCGATCGGTTCGTCGCGGTTCACGACGACGTCGAGGTAGCGGAAAGCCACCAGAAGCTCCCCGCCCGCCGATGGGCCCACCGGAAATTCCCTCGCACCGAGGACGCGACGAAGCTGGCCGGCGCGTTCCTCCGCGACCAGACGGCGAATTGGGGGGTGCCGGAGCTGTTCTACGACGGAGTCCTGATCGTGAACGAGCTCCTCGGCAACGCGCTCCGGCACACCGTTTCGGCGCCCGAGTTGCGCCTCGACCTCCGCCAGGGCTTGCTCACCATCGCCGTCGCTGACGAAAATTCCCGCCCCGCCGTCCTGCTCGAGCGAACTCATCTGCGTGCCCCGGGAATCGGCCTGCACATCGTCGCGGACACCGCGACGACCTGGGGGAGCAGCCGCCGGTGGTCGGGTGGCAAAGTCGTGTGGGCGACGCTCCGCCTCCCCTGACGGAAGCTGATGCTCCAGGCCACCGGAGCCGGTCGCCGCGTGCGCGTTCGAGGACCGGTTACCGTCCCTCGATCGTGAGGTGGTGGCGCGGGGGATCGGCCGGCGACAGGTCCGGCGTCCGGTCGGCCGGGGACAGCAGCTCGGCGTAGCGGCCCAGCATGCGTTCGCTGGTCCGGCGGTAGAACTCCGGCAGTGTGGTGGTCCGGCCTTCGTGGAAGGCCAGGAACGCCGGGTCCGAGCGCAGCATTTCCAGGAGGCGGCGGAAACTCGCGATGTCGGAGCGGAAACTCGCGGTGCGCGCCCGGTGGACGTATTCGATGACGCGGTGCGAGGTGGTCCGCAGCCGCCGGCTCAGCATCGCCGGTGACGCGGCGTGCGAGTAGAGCTCCACGAGCTTTTCGTAATAGGCGATCGGATCGTAGTTCTTGATGGTCGTCACCAGGTAGGGCGCGTAGTAGAAGTTGAACGGCATGGCGGCGAGGATCCGGCCGGCCGCGGTGAGTTCTTCGTGCAGCGGGGTGCCACCGAAGGGCACCGGGATGTTGATCGTCGGAAAGGCGAACGGGGCCAGGTCCATGAACCGCTTGGTCAGCTCGACCGGTTCGTCGCCCTGGTCGGTGTCGAGCCCGAACATGAAGTTCGCCTGGAGATAGGGCACGTTTTCGGCCAGCTGGGCGAAGTGCGCGGCGACGCGCTCGACCTTCGCGGTGCCGCCGGTCCGGCCGACACCGGCTTTGTTCGAGTAGCCGGTCCACGACTCGACGCCGGGCGCGACCATGGCGCAGTTCGTCTCCTTCAGCCGCCGCGGCCGGTCACCGCGCAGCACGGTGAGCGAGCTTTCGATGATGTACGGCGGCCGTTGCCCGGGTGGCTGGGCCTCCAGCGTCTCGAAGACGTCGTCGAACTTCACCGCGAAGTTGGGGTCGTGGAACACGATGAGCCTGCCGGGCAGGTGCCGGGCGAGGTAGCGCAGGTCGGCCCGCAGCCGGTCGGCCGGGAGCGGGCGGTAGGTGCTGCTCCAGTCGATGCAGAAGTCGCACCGGTACGGGCAGCCCATGCTCGCGAGCATGGGCACCGCCGACAGCAGCAGCGGCCTGCGTCCCCAGAAGAAGGCCGACGCGCGGATTTCGGGCATCCGCTCCTCGACCGTCGGCACGTCGTCGAACGGCCGGGCTGCCGAGATCACGGTGCCCGGGTCGAACTGCCCCGACAGGATGTCGGCGACCAGCTCCGGGTCGCACTCCCGCACGACCAGGTCGAAGAAACGCAGGCAGTCCACCGGGAACGCCTTGGCGTGCGGGCCGCCGATCACCGTGCGAACACCGGCCCGGCGGTAGAGCTTCGCCAGCGCGTAGGCGAGGTGGCTGACCTGCGTGTAGCAGGAGATGAACACCACGTCCAGGTCGGCGGGCAGCAACCGGTGCGGCCGGCCGAGACCGTAGTAGGTGGCGTAGAAGGTCTGGTGCCCGTTCCGGCGGCACCACACCGAAATGGCCTGCGGGGTGATGCTGGCGTACTGCTTGGTGATCAGCAGCTGATAAGCGAGGTCCACCGGGCGCCGGGCCGCCGGTCCGAGGATGTCGAGGATACCGACTTTCACCGCGTGGTCCTCCCGGATGGCCGGCCGGCCGGGCCGGCCGGAAACGACGATCAGCGTGAAGCTGATGGCGACGTCACCGGGGACTGGGGCGAACGCGGCGATCAATGGCGACTATACGCCCCGGGCGCACGGACGGACGCGAGTACGATGGATGGACGCAGCCGCGGTAGCGGCGCTGATCCGGACCCGGTCTGTCCGAGTTGGTGTGGCGATCACGAACACCGACTCGAAGGGGACCGGATGTGGGAATGCCAAGCTCGCGGGTCGTGGGCTCGCGGTGGCTGAGATCGAGGTTCTGCGCGCGAGCGTGCAGGCCGCGCTGGACGAGGGTGGTGCCGGCAACGGGGTCGACGTCGTCGGCCGGGTGTGCCAGGCGTGCGTGCACCTGCTGCCGGTGGACGGCGCGGCGGTGTCGGTGATGGTCGACGCCGGGCACCGCGAGATCGTCTACGCGAGTGACCCGGTGAGCATGGCGCTGGCGGAGCTGCAGTTCTCCTTGGGGGAAGGGCCGTGCTTCGAGGCCTACGTCAACGGCGGGCCGGTCCTGGTGCCGGATCTGGTCGCCGAACCGCCGGCGGCGTGGCCGGTGTTCGCGGCCGAGGCCTCGACGCATCCGGTGGGTGCGCTGTTCACGTTCCCGGTGCAGATCGGGGCGGCCCGGGTGGCGACCCTCGACACCTACCGGTCGACGCCGGGTTCGCTGAGCCCGGGTGAACTGTCGACGGCGTTGCGGGTGGCCGACGTCGCCGCGCTCGCCCTCTCGGGCTTGCGGGCCGGCGGTGGCCGGTGGCTCGACGGTGACGGGCGGTGGATGGAGGGCACGGGGATGCGGTTCCGGGAGGTGCACCAGGCCACCGGGATGCTGATCGCCCACCTGGATCTGCCCGCGTCGGCCGCGTTGGCGCGGCTGCGGGCGTACGCGTTCGGGCACGGCCGTCCCCTGCTCGAGGTCGCGGGTGACGTCGTGGCCGGGCGGCTGCGGTTGGACGAGGAGTTCCGGTGAGGTACACCATGAAGGCAGCTGATGAAGCGGGAGATGGTGGGCATGGCCGACCGTGAACGACAGGTGACCCGCGCGTTCGTCGCACTGGCCGACACCCTGGTCGACGACTACGACGTCGCCGACCTGCTGCACACCCTCGTGCAGCAGTGCGTCGCGCTGCTCGACGTCGCCGCGGCCGGGCTCACGCTGGCCGACGAGCGGGGCGGCCTGCAGGTGCTCGCCTCCTCCACCGAGCAGGCGCGGCTGCTCGAGCTGTTCCAGCTCGACATCGACGAAGGCCCGTGCGTCGAGTGCTTCAGCACCAGCACCCCGGTGCTGGTGGCCGACATCGCCGCGCAGGCCGCGCGCTGGCCGCGGTTCGCCGCCGAGGCGGCCAAGGACGGGTTCGCCTCGGTGCACGCCCTGCCCCTGCGGCTGCGCAAGCAGACCATCGGGGCGCTGAACCTCTTCGGCCACGCACCGGGCGAGCTCAATGCCGACGACGTCGCGCTCGCGCAGGGCCTGGCCGACACCGCGACGATCGGCATCCTCCACGAACGGGCCGTCCGCCAGGGCGAAGTCCTCTCGGAGCAGCTGCAAACCGCGCTGACCAGCAGGGTGATCATCGAGCAGGCGAAGGGCGTCCTCGCGATCACCGGCCGGCTGAGCATGGAAGCGGCCTTCACGACATTGCGCGGCTACGCCCGCCGCAACAACCTCCGCCTCAGCGACGTGGCTCGCGCCTTGGCCGATCGCGAACTCGCCCCCGCGGTCGTGCTGGCTCCGGCGGCGACGAGCCACTCGCCCTGATCCGTCCTCAGTGGACCTGGCGAATCGGTCCACGCCGCGGTGACCGGCGGCCTGCGCGCCCCGGACGCGGTGCCGTGGTGTTCGAAACGCACCGATCGGCTTGCGGCGGCAGGAGTGCCCATGCGGTTCCGTGATCGCCGGGACGCCGGTGAGCGACCGGCGCTGCGGTTGCGACCGCTGCGCGGCGACCGGGCGGTGGTCCTCGGCTTGTCCGAAGGCGGGCTGGTGGTGGCCGGCCGCCGAGCCAGTGCACGGTCGAGGGGAACGGCGTGCCGTCCAGCCGCCCCGACTCCGGCCCCCTGACCGCCAGGGCAGCCGTTCGCCGGGCGGACCACCCGGCTGGTGCTGCCGGTTCGCCGGATCACCGCGTACGGTGGGGCACCGCCCCGGACCCCGGCTCCCGTCGACCGAACCGGGGTGTGCCGTGGAATCAGCGCTGGACGACCTGTACGACGAGTACCCGGTGGGCTGGGTGCTCACCTACCGGAGCCGTAGGACGGCCGGGCCGCCGTTCGGTGGCTGCTCGGCGGGGGTGGTGCTCGGGCCGCGAGTGCGGGATCCGCGCACCGGCCTCGAAACGATCCCGCTTGCCTCGCTTCCCGACGGCCCCACGGTCTGGGTGCCGGATCGGGACATCGTCGGCATCGAGCCGCGCCGGCCCCCGGACGCGGGCAGCGGGCCGAACTCCGTCCTCAAAGGACGATCACGCGGAAACCCACCCGGCCGGCTGAGCACTTCGCACCCCGGCGGGGCCTAGGCTGGAAGCCGCGCCCCGGACCCCGGCGTCGTTGTGACCTTCGAGTGAGCGGGGTGGCGCCATGGGCACGGTCGAGGGCACCGAAGCCGGCGCGGACCGGAGCTGGCCGGCCAGGCACGGCGGTGGCTACCCACCGGGGTGGCAGGTCCGGTACCGCGGTCGCCGGAACCGGACGGTGCCCGGCGCGGCCGGGCCGCGGGCGGGTCAGGAGCGGATCGGCACGATCGCCGGCCCCAGCCTGCGCGACGAGCACACCGGCACCACCTGGGTGCCGGTCCGGCCCTTCTGCGCCGCCCCGGACACACCGCTGAGACTGGTGCGGGCGGCGGACATCATCGACGCCCGCCCGCCGGGCGAACCCGCTCCTGCGGCAGCCGACGACGACCGGGATCGCGCCGTGATCGTCGAACTGCCCGTGCCGGACTCCGGCGACCATCCGGCGCGGTAGGTGTCCGGCTCGTGCCGTCGAGGTGCCCGAGGTCCTGAGCGACGGTGACTTCCGGCCGTAGCGGCGATGTCGTCCGCGGGCTTGGGTGGGGGAGCGGTCGCCGGACGACGGCCGTCCACCTGCACTCCGGGATCACCGCATGTCGCACAGCACGGGTACCGGCACACCGCGGCCGATCGTGGCCGGGGTGGACGGGTCGGCCGAGGCCGTGGCGGCGGCTCGGTGGGCGGCCGGCGAAGCCGACCGGGCCCGGACGCCGCTGCGGTTGGTGCACGCGGTGTCCCAGCCGGCGTTGGCCCATTCGGCCGTCGAGCTGCCGGGCGAGTTCTCGGCTGCCCTGGAATCGGATGGCCGCACCTGGCTCGCCGACGCGCGGCGGGCCGTCCTGGACCACTGCCCCGGCCTCGCGGTGGAGCTCGATCTGGCGGCGGGTGCCGCGGTCGCGAGCCTGGTCGAGGTGTCCCGGGCCGCCCGGCTGGTTGTCGTGGGAGCCGTCGGGCTGGGCGGTTTTCCCGGGATCCTCGTCGGCTCGACCGCGGTCGCGCTCGTCACCCAAGGGCACTGCCCGGTGGCGGTCGTCCGCGGCCGCCCGGGCGCGGCGGCCGCGTCCGGGCCGGTGGTCGTCGGCGTCGACGACTCGGTGAGCAGCGACCTGGCGATCGCGACGGCCTTCGAGGAAGCAGCGTCGCGAGGTGCGGACCTGGTCGTGGTGCACGCCTGGCTGTGGTTCACCTCCGACAGCGCCTACACCCACGCCCGCCGGCACATCCCGGTGCTGGAAGAGCTCGAGAGCCGTGAACGCGTGTCACTGTCCGAGCGCCTGGACCGCGGGCGGGAGAAACATCCCGGGGTGGCGGTGCGGACGGTGCTGGCTCGTGACCGCGCGGTGCGCTGCCTGCTGGAGTATTCGGCGGACGCGCAGCTGCTGGTGGTCGGCAGCCAGGGACGAGGGGGCTTTTCGGGAATGGTGCTGGGGCCGATCAGCCAGGCCCTGCTCTACCACGCGACCTGTCCGCTGCTCGTGGTGCGGCCCGCGGCCGCGGGCACGTCGTGAAACCGCCGGAGGACTTCCAGCGCAAGCGGGTGACGCGGCGTCAGCGAAGCCGTTGTGCGGCAAGGGTTTTCGGTTTCGACCGTTCGGCGGAGTAACGATCTGTGCAAGCTCGCTAAACTCTCGGTGAATCCTGTGTCTCGTCCCGGACCCTGGCGGCGCACGATCCCCTTCGGGAAGAGCCGGGAGGCCGCATCATGGGTGTGCGCCTGCAGTTCGTGTTCACGCGGGGCAAGAACCATCGCGAGGTGCCGACGCCACGGCGGACGGTGACGTACGCCCGCGCGGTCCAGCGGCCTCAGCTGTGGGCCTCCGGCGGGCAGCCCGGGAAGTGCACGGCATGAGCTCCGAGGAACCACGGCATCCGAGGCAGGGCCATCCGGTGCGGCACGGCGGGGAACCCGGGTTGGGCGCGGCGCTGGCGCTGACCGGCTTTCTCGCCGCCACCAAGCTCGCGGAGACCGTCACCGGAGTCGCGCTGTCCGCGACCGGAGTGCTGAGCGGCGCGAACGCCCCGTCGAAGCGTGCTGCCGCGCCCGGCGGAGAGTGAGCGGGAAACCGTGACCGTCCCACCACCGGCCGGACACCAGCGCGGCGTCAGGATCGGAGCGTCCGACGTCGGCAGGCTCGAGGCCGCCACCCGGGAGTTCCGGGCGCTGGACTACCGGTACGGCGGCGGGTCGTGCCGCGACGCCGTGCGGATACTGCTGACGTACGCGGAGCTGATGTTGCTCGGTGTGGTGCCGGGAAAGGTGGCGTCCCGGTTGCGTACCGCGGTCGCCGATCTGCACAACCTGTACGGGTGGGCGAGTTTCGACGCGGGCAGGCCGAAGGTGGCGCTCGTTGCCTTCGGGCGAGCTCTGGAGCTGGCGGGGAGCGCCGGCAATGACGAGCTGGTGGCCAATGTCCGTTATCGGATCGGCCGGCTGTACCTGCACTATGACGCCGTCGAGAAGGCGGCGAGCCAGTTCGACCACGGGCAGGCCGCGGCAGGCCGTACGAACTCCATGCTCGCCCACGCGATTCTGTCGGCCAACCTGGCGTGGGTACAGGCGAAGCGGGGGGATGCGGCGGCGGCGCTGGCGTTGCTCCACGCGGCCAGGGACGCGTTCGCCTCCGCCGGACCGGCTCCGGCGCCGTGGTCGGCGTTCTTCGGTGAGATCGACCTGGCGGCGATGATCGGGACCGTGCACGTCGAACTGGCCCGGCGCGTGGACGTCCGATACGGCGATTCGGCGATCGATTCGCTCACCATCGCCGTGAACGGCTACGGGCCGGCGATGACGCGGAGCCGGTCGTTGACCCAGATCTGGCTCGCGACCGGGTATGTCCTGGCCGGGGATCTCGGCCAGGCCGCCCGGATCGGCGGCGAGGCGATCGAGGTCGTCACCGGGCTCCGCTCGGAGCGGACGAAGCAACGGATGTCCCCGCTCGCCGCGGCCGCCGCCCGGCATCCCGGCAACACCGACGCGCGCGGCATCGTCGACCGGATCGAGCGTCTGCGCTGAGCCCACCGCAGTTCTCGCTTCCCCGCGCAGGATCCGCCGCGCGCGGGGTTCCGGTGGCTTCAGGAACGGTGGTGCGGGTATTCCGGTGAGCGGTGCTGGAAGGACAGGATCGCGGGGTTGCGGATCGCGCCGTCCCGGATTTCGACGGCGCGCCGGATGGTTTCGTTCTCGTCCCATGCGGTGTGTCCGGAAAGGACCGCCGGCAGGTGTGGCAGCAGGGCTTCGCTGATCTCCCAGGTCGCGGAGTTCCACAGGTAGGAGGGGCTGTGGTCGACGGCGTAGTAGGTGACGCCGTCGCCGACCGGGAAGGTCGGCCGGGTGAAGGTCGTGGGCCGGGCCCAGCTGAAGCCCATGCCTTCGTCGCAGGAGACGTCGATGACGAGGCTGCCGGGGGTGAAGGCGGCGAGATCCTCCTCGATGAGGAAGGTCAGTGGCGCGCCGGGGTCCTGCAGCACGCAGTTGACGACGATGTCGTGCTCGGCGAGGAACCCGGCCAGCGGTACCCGGCCGTTGCCGGTGATCGCGTGACTGCGGCGGAGGTCTCCCGGGTTGTTCGCGTCGTGGTCGATGTGCACCATCGTCGCGGAGTGGATCGGTGAGCCGACCGCGCTGAGGCCGCGGGCGGTGAGGACGTCGACGTCGTGGATCCCGTGGGCGTTCAGCGCGGTCACCGAGCCGCGCGCCGTCGCGCCGAAACCGATCACCACGGCCCGCAGCCGGCGGCCGTAGTCGCCGGTCGACCCGATCAGCTGCAGGGCGTGCAGTACCGAGCAGTAGCCCGCCAGCTCGTTGTTCTTGTGGAAGACGTGCAGGCCGAACGAGCCGTCGCGCCGCCAGTGGTTCATCGCTTCGAAGGCGATGACGGTCAGCCTCCGGTCGACGGCCAGCTGGGTCAGCTCGACGTCCTGCACGCAGTGCGGCCAGCCCCACAGCACCTGGCCGGGCCGCAGTTCGGCGACGTCCTCCCGAAGTGGCTTGGCCAGCAGCACGACGTCGCACTCGGCGATGAGCTGCTCGCGGCTGCGCAGCCCCGCGACGAGCTTCGCCAGCTGCTCGTCGGGCACGCCGAAGGGCTCGCCGTAGCCGTGTTCGAGGTAGACGGACTTCCGGAGACCGGCGTCGATCCGGTCGAGGTGGTGCGGGTGGATCGGCAGCCGCCGTTCGTTCTCTTTCCGTGAACGCGCGATGACGCCGAGACTGAGCTGGTGCACGGTGGCCCCTTTGCTAGAACCCAGTCTTAACACACTCAGCGCAGTCGTCGCGTACGCTCGGTGGTGTCCGAGAGCATTTCGTGCGCGAGTGGTCGAACCTGCGCCGTCCTCGGCCCCCATCCGGCCAGTGGCCGCGGACGGAGCACCGCCGCTTCCCTCGCCGGCGCAGTCCTGTCGGAGGGGTGAACCCTGCGGTGCGCGGTACCCGGCCGTAGCTGCCGCGCCGGCTCGCCTTCAGGGCTGCGGGCTGGATGTGTCCCGGTGGTGGACGTAGTCGCCGGTGTGCTGTTCGGCCCAGGTCTGCAGGTGCTGCAGTGCTGAGGTGACGCCGCGGGCGAGGTCGGTCAGGGCGTACTGCACCGTCGGTGGGCGGTTGGTGTGCACGGTGCGGGTGATCAGTCCAGCGTTTTCGAGGTCGCGCAGGGTCTGCGCGAGCATCTTGTCGCTGACGCCGCCGGCCCGGCGGCGCAGCTCGGACCAGCGTTGCGGGCCGTCGATGAGGTCGACCAGGACCAGGGCGGCCCACCGGGCGGTGACCAGGTCGAACAGCTGCCTGCCGGGGCAGGCGGGATCGCGGACGTTGCCTCGCGCGCTTTCCTGCACGTGCTTACCTCACCTGAAGGTATGTACTTCCCCAGAGAAAGTAGCTCGGTCAGAGTGAGCGGGTCAACCCCTGAACGTCAAGGAGTGCCTGTGATGACCGACGAGGCCGTGACCGGCGCCGCGAACACCGTGACGGTGCTCGGCGGCCCCACCGCGCTGATCCGACTGGCCGGCTGGACGCTGCTGACCGACCCGACCTTCGACGCCGCCGGCACCGAGTACCAGGACGGCCCGGTCCTGGTGCGCAAGACCGCTGACCCGGCGCTGAAGCCCGCGCAACTGCCCGCCCTCGACGCCGTCCTGGTCAGCCACACCAAGCACCAGGACAACCTCGACACCGCCGGGCGTACGGTGGTCTCCGGTGCCTCGGAGGTGGTGACCACCGTCGCCGGCGCCGAGGATCTCGGGGGCGCAGCCGTCGGCCTGGTGCCCTGGCAGACCCGGACCCTGTCGAAGCCGGGCCGCACGCCGCTGAACATCACCGCGGTCCCCGCCCGCCACGGTCCCGTCGGCACCGAGGCCGTCACCGGTCCGGTCACCGGCTTCCTCCTGCACACCGACGACGGCTCGGCACCGAAGGTGTACGTCTCCGGTGACACCGTCGACCTGGACGCGATGAGTGCCCTGGCCGGCCGGTACCGCGTAGACGTGGCGCTGCTGCACCTGGGCGCAGCCGGCTTCGAGGCATTCGGTGACATCCGGCTGTCGCTGACCGCGGCCCAGGCCGTCGAGGCCCGCCGCCTGCTCGGCGACCCCCTCGTGGTGGCCGTGCACGCCGAGGGCTGGGCCCACTACACCGAAAACCGTAACCACGTCCAGCAGACCTTCGACGCCGCCGGTGTCCCGCTGCACTGGCCCATCCCGGGCGAGCCCATCACCCTGCCCGACCCGCACACCCGCTGACACTCATCCAGGCCCGCTGCCGGCGCACCAGCCCGCCTCGCCACCGTGCCGGACAACGCCGTCAACGCGCACCACAGCGTCCAGCAGCTTGAGAAAAGAACATGACACCGGAAGTCGTGCACGAGCGCTTCCACGCCGTCGAGCGGTGCCCGACGGATCCGGCGACCGCGTGCCCCTGATCGCGGCAGTCCCAGGCGACGCTGCCCGCCTCGGAGCTGCCGTAGTCTGGCGGATCGGTTTGCCGCACCGGCGCTGGAAACGGGCCGCTGTCGCGGCGGGCAGGAAGTCGCCGCCGGACAGGAACAGCCGCACGCTGGACACGTCCGCGGGCCGGTCCTCGCCGACGTCGGCCAGCAGCTCGTAGATGCAGGGCACCCCCGGCATGATCGTGACCCGGTGCTCCTCGATCATCTCGAGCACCCGGTCGAATCCGCGAACCGAGGACGAGCTGCCGGTCGCCCTCCTCGCCGGGCGGCCCGGTAGGTCACCGACCAGTCGCCCGCATGGGGTGCGGCTGACGTCGGCGTGGGCGCGGCGGTCGCGGTGGTGGCGAACAGGTCGGCCGCGAGCAGGTGCGTGCCCCGGTCCCCGCCGACGACCGCGATCTTCGCGCGCAGGTCGGCGCGTTGGGGTCGATCGCGTGGACCTTGGCGTGCAGCAGCGCCGTGGCGAAGTACGCCACCACGAACTCGGGGCAGTTGGTCAGCGCCAGCAGCACGGTGTCGCCGGGCCCGAGGCCGTGCAGACGCAGCCCGTCGGCGCCGGCACGGACGGACCGGTAGAGCTCCTCGTGGCTGATCCGGCGGTCGAGGTGGACGATCGCGTCGTGAGTGGGCACGGCGGCGGCCGTGGTCCGCAGCATTTCGTCGATCATTGTTCCCCAGGGGTGATATAGGTGGCATAACCTGCTCGTGGCAAGGGCCACGGCGGAATTCATCGACTGAAAATGAGCCCAGCAACGCTTGTGCGGCAGGAGCAACGTCGGTCGATGTGCACCATATTCGGTGTGCAACCGCGGTCCACGGCGGTAGTCTCCGGTTCGGTCAATCGAGAGAAAGGTTTCCAGGGGCTTGGCAATCGAGGAATCAACCACCGGCATTACGCCGCGTTCGTCACCTCGCAGTCGAGGCGGCGCCGTCCTCATCGTCGCGCTCGTCGTGGACTCGATTGGCAACGGACTGTTCCTGCCGCTCGGTCTCATCTTCTTCACCAAGATCACCGACGTTCCGCTGATCCTCATCGGCGTCCTGCTGAGCGTCGCCAACATCATGCAGCTGCCGATCCCCGTGTTCGCGGGCGCGCTCGCGGACCGGTACGGTGCCCGCCCGCTGGTCGTGCTGGCCCAGGTCCTGCAGGCGCTCGGCTACTTCGCGGCCGGCCTGGTGACCGGGCCCGCGGGAATCCTGGTCTCCGCCGTGCTGACCGCGCTCGGCGTGCGGTTCTTCTGGTCCTCGGTGTTCACGCTGATCGCCGACTACGTCGACGGGTCCTCCGGGGGACGCAGCAAGGACTACTGGTACGGCTGGTCGAACATGGCCCGCACGGGCGGCCTCGGCGTCGGCGGCGTGCTGACCGGCATCGCACTGGCCAACCCGCAGACCAGCGACCACGTGTTCCGGCTGATCGCGTTCGGCACGGCCGGGTGTTTCGCGATCGCGGCCGTGACGATCGCGCTGGTGGTGCGCGCGCCGCGGCCCGTGCAACCCGGGGCGGCGGGGCCGGCGGGCTACCGCGATCTGTTGCGGGACCGTCCTTACCTGGGGCTCATCGGGGTCAACGTGGTGTTCGCGCTGTCCGGCATGATGTTGCCGCTCGCGCTGCCGACCCTGGTGGTGATCCACCTCGACGCCGACGCGTGGCTGGTCTCCGCCGTACTGGTGGGCAACACGATCGCGGTTTCGCTGCTCACCGCGCCCGTCGTGCTGCGGCTGCGCCCGTTCCGGCGGACCGGGATCCTGGCGGTCGCGGCCGAGCTGTGGGTCGCGTGGGCGCTGCTGTTCGCCGTGCTGGTGCCGGGGCAGCTGGGGTGGGGGATACCGGTGCTCATCGGGGCGGCGGTGGTGTTCACCGCCGCCAGTGTCATGCACGCGCCCGTGTCGATAGGGCTCGCCGCGGCCGCGGCGCCGGTCGAGACCAGGGGCCGGTACCTGGCGATCTTCCAGTACTCATTCACCCTGGCCGAGATCGTCGGCCCCGGCTTCTTCACCACGCTGTTCGCCGCCGCGCACGGTCTGCCCTGGGTGGCGCTCGCGACCCTCAACGGGCTCGCGATCGTGGCGCTGTTCGCACTGCAGCGGCGCCTGCCCGCCGCCGCGCTTCGCGACGAATAACACCGCTCAGCCACACCGGTTTTCGCACCGGTCAACCGGAACTCCCGGTTGATTGCCCGATCGACTTGCCCGGAATACTCTGAGTATACGATGACGGTAATGACCGGCAGGCGTGAAAATTCTGAGGCTTTCGGTGCCGACGAGAATCGGTTTGATCGGTGTTGACCGGATGGGTTCGGTGCATTCCAGGAATCTCGCACGAATGCTTTCCACTAATTCACTGCTTATTTACGACAATAATCCGGACGCGGCGCGGAGGGTGGCCGGGGAAGTCGGCGGCTCGGTCCGCCCGACCGCGGCGACGCGGCGATGGCGAAGGGCATCGCGGTCTTCTGGGAGAAGCCGCTCGCGGCCGAGTTGACCGAGGCGCGTGCGATCGCGGAGACGGCCCGCCGCACGGGTGCTCGCGTGCAGGTGTGGTTTCCAGTACCGGTTCGACCCGGACTACCGCGTGCTGCACGAGACGGTGGTCTCCGGCGCGGCCGGGCGGGTGCTGACTCCGGATTCGCTGCCATGGGTCGCATTGTGTCTCCTTGGTGCGGTTCCACGCGCACAGTGCATGTGGAACCGCCGTTCCTCTGGAGTTGCCCCCTGGGGCCGGACACCTTGATTCCGGACAGTGGTCTGGACCTGCACGCGGCGTTGAACGGCGCGTTCCGGGTGAGGGTGATCGAGCGGAACCGGGCTCAGCTGGTGGAGTTGCCGCAGGGGCAGCGGCCGCGTGCGGTGGTGTGGACCGACGCGGGGGTGGCGCATTAGTGGGCGACGGGGAAGCCATCGCCGGTGGCGGTGTGGACGGCCCGTCAGACGGCCGAGTTCCTTGAGTACGCGCGTGGACATCCGGTGTTCATGCTGTATTTGGCGGTCGCGTTGCTCGGCTTGCGTCGTGGCGGTCCTTCCTGAAGGGGTGAACGGGACACTGAGTTGCTGGAGCGGGCACTGTGTGAAGATCGGCGGCATCGCGAGCTGTATCAGCGTCCGGTTCCCGCCGAGAGTCTCCGGAAGGCGCCAGGGGCGCGCGGCACTACGAGTTCGTACGAGGTCCCCAAGCCAGGCTCCGTCGGGGCTGGTCCGCATCCATGCGGACCAGCCCGCGTCGTCACGGCGGCGGGAGGACGTCCGCGACGTCGGCGACCTGCTTGAGGAACGCGTCGGATGGGCGGCCTTTGATCGGGTCGGTTTCGGCGATGACGACCAGCTTCCCGTCCAGCCGCGACCGGTAGTGCTTTCCGGTGAAACGAAATCCGCCCGATCCGAGAATCTCCGTTGCGAACGGAGTCACGTCGCCGGATCCGTACATGTCTTCCAGCCGGCCGAGCTGTGTGGCTGATTCGGCCGACGGCATCCTCACCCACGTGACCGAGCCGGCGATCGTGTTGCCGTTCTTGTCCTGCACGACGAACAGCAGCTGGTCAAGCTTGTCGCACGGATGACGCAGGAAGAACTGCTGAACCTGTCCGAACGACTGGACGGCGCACCTCAGGTCGTTCTTGATCTCCTTTCTGATCTCCTTGAGAGTCAGTCGTCGCCATGCCTCGGCGCGATCGCCGTTCCGTGCGGCTTTCTTGCTGTTGGCCGCGTCCGCGTCGGACACGCTCCGGGTCGTCGCAGCGTCGAGCCCGGCGCCGACCGAAGTGACAACGTCTCCGCCGCTCGCTGCCGCCACAATTGTCGCCAAGACGGCCGCGCCGAAAACGCCGCCTTTCTTGATCCATTTGCCGTCGGGACCTCTGGGCTGGTTCGGGTTGAAAGGCACGCGCTGCGCTCCTGAGTCGAGTCGGGCGACGGCTCGACCTTGCCGGAACAGGAGCCGACGGAGAACTGTGAGTGCAACAATCACCTGATCGTCTCAATGCCCGCCGTCCCGATGTGGCGCGTTCACCTACTCCGCGCGGGAGCTGCATCGCCGCTTCAACGCACGGCTGGGCCCTTCGCGTCACCGACCCCGCCCGGTGTTCCCGTGAGCGTCTGCAGATAGTGGAGGTCGAAGCCCAGGTGAAGGCGGTCGGTCGCAGGGCGCGAGCGTCGTTGGCCTTCTGAGAGCTCTGTCCTGGCAGCGTCGAAGAACTCGGTATCGATGGCCACCAAGGTCTTCCTCATGGCAAGTCTTCTGGCGGCTGGGCCGTATCAACGGCGACGACTTCTCGCGATGGGGGCATCGCCGACGCCAAACATCTTGTGGCTACAGCTATCGGCCGTCGCAGCGCCGTGTCGGTGACTCGGTCCGGGAAACGTGCAGCAAATTGCATCTTGAACTCCCCGTCTTGGCGCCCCGCCGCGGAGTGACGCTGGTAAGGGCGGACCGGGCTCCGAGTCGCCCGCGTGCGGCGCTCTCGTCAATCCCTACGGCGTAACGGTCCGCCCAAGGGTGACGCGTCCGGTGTTGATCACCTCCGCTCGAACGCCCAAGCGGGTGCGGACGAGGCTACTGCGGGCGAAACGGGCAAATCTGGCCCGAGTTGGCTCTCGGCAACTCGAACATGCGATCGATCACCCGGTTGGCGGCTTTTGCCAAGCCTTGATGATCGTGAATTGTTCTCCTTACTTTGTGGTTGCGTGGCGTCGGGGACGCGCGTCGACCGGACCGAGGGGGTCCTCTGCCGTGGTGCGTCGGGTGCTGACGCGTGGCTTAAAGCTGCGCGCGATTTGCCTGGTCGTGGTTGTTCTGGCCGGTGTGCTGGTGGTCGTGACGGGTAGTGAGCCGGTTGCTCCGGCCGCCGCTCCGGTCGCGTCGGCTCCGGATGAGGCTGCGGCGTTCGCGGCCGCGCGCCGGCAGGGGACGCGGGTGGAGGTGGCGAATCTGACCACCGAGACCAAGCGAGTGCTCGCTGAGCCGAATGGGCTACTGGCTGCCGAGCTGTCCGCCGTGCCGACGCGGGTGCGACGTGGTGACAAGTGGGTGCCGGTCGATGCGAGCCTCACGCCCGCGGAAGGCGGGCTGATCCGTCCTCGAGCGACGGTCGGAGATCTCGCGTTCTCGGCCGGTGGCGACGCGCCGCTGGTCGAGTTCGCGCGGGACGGCAAGCGGATGAGCTTGTCGTGGCCGGGGCGGCTGCCCAAACCGTCTCTCCAGGACGGTGCTGCCACGTATCGTGACGTGCTGCCCGGCGTGGACCTGGTGATGCGGGCACGCGTCGACGGGTACGAACAGCACGTGGTCGTCCGGGACAAGGCGGCCGCGAGCAACCCAGCTCTGCAGGAGATCGCTTTCACCCTCAAAACGGAGGGCCTGCGTGTGGAAGCCGATGCCGAAGGGCGGCTCCACGCACTCGACGACGCCGGGAAATCGGTGTTCGTGTCACCGTCTGCGTCGATGTGGGATGCCCGTGGTCCTGAGGTTTCCTCTGCCCCTGTGGGTATCACGGTGGACGGTTCCACACTGCGATTGAAGCCGGACGTGGCGATGCTGAAAGATCCGGCAACCCGGTTCCCCGTCGTGGTCGACCCGGACATGAACTCGTGGAACCAGTCGATGTGGGCGAAGGTGTTCTCCGGCTACCCCACACGAAGCTACGTCAACGGCACGAACGACGGCGACGCCTGGGCGAAGTCCGGCAAGTGCTACGGCTCGGACTGCAACAGCATCAAGATTGCCCGCACGTATTTTCAGTTCGACACCAGTTTCCTGGCCGGCCGGGCGATCTCGAGCACAGCCTTCGACACCACGGTGGTGCACGGTCCACAGTGCTCCACCGCAATTCACCAGCTGTACTACGCCGACTGGGGGCTGGGCTGGGACACCAACTGGAACAACATGCCCTCCGGGCATTGGGTGGCGGACGCCGGGGTCGGCGGCGGCGACAGTTGCGGGGCTTACCAGAGCGTCAGGTTCAGCCCGAAGGCAGGCAACATCAACCCCGGCGGAGTGTCAACCTACTTCCTGTGCGCGGCGAACGAGTCGGAGACCCGCGACTGGCGTAGGTTCGACGTGCCGAGCACGCTCTTGCGGGTCTGGTACAACACTCGCCCGAACCCGCCGTACGAGATGAAGACGGACCCGCCGTTGCCGGCGCCGTGCCGCTGGTGCGATGGCGTCCCGTACGTGGCTGACAACTCGATTCGGCTACAGACCAGGCTGTCGGACCCGGACGGCAACGACCAGCTTCACCCGATCTGGGACATCTACGGGGGCCCCAGCACCGACCATCGCGACGCAGGCCCATACCAGGCGTCGGGAGCGTACTTCAGCACCGACGTGGACTTGCGGGACCGCGATGGGCAACGTGTCAGCTGGACGGTGTGGGGAAGTGACGGTCTCGACGGCGGCGACTGGCGAAACGGGCCGGGCCCGTTCGTCGTCGACCAGGTCGGCGTCGACAAGCCGCCGGTCGTGTCGGCCCCGCTGTATCGTGAGGACAACTTGTGGCATGGCGGGGTGGAGGTGCCGGACACCTTTACCTTCGATTCCAATGGTGTCACCGATGTCGATCACTTCTTGTACGGCTGGAACGACCCGCCTACGACTCGGGTGGACGCTGATGCACTGGGTGGCAGGGCATCGGTGACGCTGACCCCGCCTGGTGACGGACCTCGGGATCTGTACGTGCAGAGTGTGGACCGGGCGGGGCACCGTAGCCCGAACAGGGTGTACCACTTCTATGTGCGGGCCGGGAACGGGCCGCTGGCCCAGTGGTCGTTCGACGGGAACACCAAGGACACCGCGACGCTGGGGTTCCGTGATGCGACACTGCACGGCAACCCGGCCTACACTCCCGGCGCGATCGGTTCCGCGATCCGTCTCGACGGCGTCGCCGACTACGTCACTGCCCCCGTCTCGGCGAGCACCGGGACGAGTTTCACCTTCGCGGGATGGGTCAACCTCGCCCGAAAGTCCAGCAATTGGTCGGTGCTGGTGAGCCAGAACGGGACGACGGCCTCGATGGTCACCCTTGGCTATCCCGGCAGCGGCCTCGACAAATGGGCGTTCACGCTGCGGACCGCGGACAACCCCTCCGCGGCGACGACCACCGTCTTGTCCAGAGAGCCGGCTCAAACGGGAACGTGGACGCACCTGGCTGGCGTGTACGACGCCGCGGCCGGGCAGATCCGGCTGTATGTCAACGGTGATTTCGCTGGATCGCAGCCTTGGACCACGCCGTGGGTGGCGGACGGCGAGTTCGCCGTCGGCCGTGCGGTCGGCGGTGGCTACTTGTCCGGCGCGGCTGACGAGGTCCGGTCCTACGATCGAGCGCTGAGTGACGCGGAGGTCAAATCGATCGTGACCCGCGACAACGTCGCCAGCGGGTATTGGAGCTTCGACGAAACCGGCGGGACGACCGCCCGCAACGCCACCGCGGGCGGCGAGATGGCAGTCCTGCAACCGGGTGCGTCGTTCACCCAGGCCGGTGCCGTAAACGGTGCGGTCGGCTTCGACGGGATCCGCGGGTACGCCGCCACGTCGGGCCCGGCGTTGCGGACTGATCAGAGTTTCACCGTCGGGGCGTGGGTGAAGCCGGGCAAGCTCGCGGACATGGCCGCCGTCACCCAGGACGGGACGACCGTCAGCGGTCTGCATCTCAAGCAGGCCAACGGCTCGTGGATCTTCGGGATGAATTCCTCCGACACCGTCGGCAGCACCCCGTTCGAAGCTCGGTCGGCGGCCGGTACCGTCCAGACCGGTGTGTGGACGCACCTGACCGGCGTTTACGACGGCGCGGCCAAGACCATCACGCTGTATGTCAACGGGGTCCAAGCCGCCACTGCGGCTGCGCCCGCGACACCGTGGACGGCGAACGGGCCCTTCGTGATCGGCCGCGGACAGTATGGTGCCGCCACCGGCTTCTGGGCGGGTGACATCGACGAAGTCCGGGCCTACACCCGTCCTCTTGCTGCCAACGAGATCCAGGGCATCGTCGCCCAGAGCAACGTCACCGCCGCGACCTGGAAACTCGACGGCAACGCCCAGGACGCCTCCGGCAACGGAAAGAACGGCACGGTGAACGGACGCCTCGATTGGGCGCCAGGCCAGACCAACAACCCGGACCCGAACGACCTGGCCGCAAGTTTCAACGGCTCCGTCGGCTACCTCAGTTCGGCTCCGGCCGTCGACACCGGCAAGAGCTTCTCCGTAGCCGCGTGGGTCAAGCTGGGCAGCAAGACTGAGGACTGGGGCGCGGTCGCCAGCCAGACCGGCACGCGGACCTCTGTGTTCACCCTCGGCTACAGCGGATCCGCCGACGACCGGTGGGCGTTCGGTATGAACGGCAGTGACGCCGACTGGCCATCCTCGACGCCCAGGGTCCGGTCGGCGCAGCCGGTCCAGACCGGCGTCTGGACCCACCTCGCCGCGACCTACAACGCCGCCACCGGCGAGATGCAGCTGTTCGTCAACGGCACGCTCTCGGCGACCGGGACGATGAGCACGCCGTGGAACGCCACCGACGAGTTCGACATCGGCCGCGCGATGTGGGCCGGCACCTGGCGCAACCAGCTGGTCGGTGCGGTCGACGACGTGAAGGTTTACAGCCGCCCCTTGTTCACCGACGAAATCCGCACGATGGCCGGCCGCGACCTCGCCCTGGTGCACGATTGGCAACTCGACGAATCCAGCGGCACCAACACCGCGGACTCGATCGGTGCCCGCCCGGGCACCCTCAACTCCGGCGCCCAGCTGGTACCAGGTCGGACCGGCAACGCCGTCAAGCTCGACGGCACCAAGGGCGCCGTCTCCACCACCGGCGTCGACCTGCGAACCGACGACAGCTTCACCGTTTCCGCCTGGGTGTACCTCGACCGCAAGAGCGACGTGGTGTCCAAGTTCACGGCGGTCAGCGTCGACGGGAGCCGCACCAGCAAGTTCCGTCTCGGGCATGTCGCGGATGGCATGAGCGCGCTCTGTTTCGACGGTATGCCGGGTGATCCGAATGCATGTGGCAAGTGGGTGTTCGAGATGGCCGAGTCCGACAGCGACAACCCCGTCGTAACCAAGGCGGCTGTGTCCACCCTGCCTGCAGAGATCAACACCTGGACTCACCTGATCGGCGTCTACGACAAGCAGTCACACAAGACATGGCTGTACGTCGACGGCAAGCGGGTCGGCGACGGTACCCTCAACACCGCCTGGCCGGCTACGGGGGGTGCCGTGCTCGGGCGGGGCCGGGAACGCGGGCAACCCGCTCAGTTCTGGCCCGGCTCTGTCGACGACGTCCGCCTCTACGCGGGCGCCCTGGACCGGGACCACATCTTGTCGCTCTACGGCTCCTACCCCGCTCTCGACACACGCCCGGCGACGCTGCCGACGGCGGACGTCGCGAAGTGGGACTTCGACGAGAACATCGGCGCGGCACGGGTTCAGGACATGAGCGGCCAAGGCCATGACGCCGCCTTGACCGGGGGCTACCAGTGGGCTGGAGGCCGCAGCGGCGGCGGACCATGGCTGGACGGCATCACCGGGCACGCCGTTACGTCCGGGCCGGTCGTCAGTACCGGCCAGAGTTTCTCGATTTCCGCGTGGACGGTGCTGTCCAAAGCGGACGGCGCCAATTACACGGTCTTCGGTCAAAGCGGCGCGGCGGTCAGCGGGTTCCAGGTGCTGTACAACGGCACGCTGCACAAGTGGGCGGTGGTGATCCCGCAGTCCGACCAGAACGATCCGGCTGTCACGGCCGTCGTGTCGAACGTCGCGGTGGTCACGAATGAGTGGACGCACGTCGCGATGAGCTACGACGCGGTGCAGCATGTCGTCAGGCTTTACGTCAACGGCGCGCTCACCACGGTCCAGGTCGGTGTCACTTTGGCCGGTATCGCCGGGCCGTTCGCGATCGGAAGCGGCAAATGGAACGGCTCCGACACAGGGTTCTTCCCCGGGCCGATCGACGACGTCCGGGTGTTCGGCCGAGTGCTGAGCGACGGTGAGGTCCGCAAGGTGACGGCGGATGTCATCGAGGCAGCAGCCGGAGACTGGCACTTCGACGCCGGAACCGGCAAGGACTACTCGTGGCGCCACAACGACGCCGTCTTCTCCGGCGGCGTCACGCCGGCTGCCGGGATCAGCGGAGAGGGACTGCAGCTCGACGGCAGCGCCGGTTACGCGCAGACTCCCGGCGTGGGCGTGCCGATGACGGCAAGTTTCAGCGTGTCGGCCTGGGCGAAGCTGTCGCGCACGGACAAGGTCGCCACAGTCCTCGGCCAAGACGGGGCGCGGATGAGCGGTTTCGTCCTGCAGTACCGGCCCGAGCTCAACCGCTGGGTGTTCGGCACGCCGGCGGCAGACCAGGACTCCTCCCCGTTCACCTACGCCGCTTCCTTCCAAACCCCGGTGCTCAATCGCTGGACACACCTGACCGGGGTCTACGACGAAAGCGCAGGGCAATTGCGCCTGTACGTCGACGGTCAGCTCGGTGGCTCGCGCTCCAACGTCGCACCGTGGGCCGCGACGAGAGGCCTGACCATTGGCCGCGACCTGCTGAACGGCGTGGGCGCTGACTTCTTCCCCGGCAGCATCGACGAGGTATCCACCAGCTACGGCCCTCTCACCGAGGCCTCGATCGCGAAGAACGCTGCGTGGCCCACCGTTGCTGCGGGACAGCTCGGCCGGTACGTCAACGGCGTGGGTGAGCACTACACCGGTGCCACCAGCAACCCGGCTGCGGCGGGCTACCACGTCGACGACACGCTCGGCATGCTCGTCAGCGGCGACAGTGCCAGCACCACGACGCTCTACTCCTGCCAAGACGGCGCTGACGGGTTCACGTCGACCGACAACGCCTGCGAAGGCAAGGCCGTCAACGGCGCCATCGGCAAGGTCTTCACCCAGCAACCCACCAATGTCCCCAGCATCGCGATCTACCGCTGCACTACCGGCACCGAGCGGTTCGACAGCCGGCAGGCCGACTGCGGTGGCGCGACACGCGAGGTGCTGCTCGGCTACACCATCGCCTACGCGGCGCTGTCCATGTCCGACAACAACCGTGGGATGGACCGGATGGCGACCACCACGGGCGGGTTGCCCGGCTACACGGCCGTGGTGTTCCAGGGCTACCTGCCGCTGGTCTCCTCAGCCGGTACCCGGCCCCTGCTCAGCTGCGCCAACGACTTCGACAAGTTCCTCTCCACCGACGTCGCCTGCGACGGGAAGACCGTGCTCGGCACGATCGGCCAGATCTGGACCGCACCGCCTGACGGGACGACCAGCCAGCCTCTCTACCGCTGCGTTTTCCCCGGCGTCGACACCATCACCGCCAACTCGCAGGAGTGTTACGGCGGCACAGTCGACGCTCTCCTCGGCTACACCCTTGCCGTGCTGCCGGTTGTCACGCCCGCGTTCCCGGCACCTCCGGGCTGATCGGTCGTACGACCGAATCCCGAGTCTCGACTTTCACCGTCCCTGGAGGAACGATGCGACCGGCCGCCTTCAGCCGTCCGAGAACGCTCACCACGGTATTGACCTGCGCCTTGGTGATGACGATGGTCAGCACGACCGGCATCGCGAACGCCGCCGCCGGCCCCAGCGTCCCCCTACCGAGCACGAACTCGACGAACGTCGCCAAACAAACCATGACCCCACGGGCCCCGGACGAAGCCAGCGCGCACGCTCTGAGCGGCAACCAAGGGACTGGATCGACCGCGCCGGACGGGGGAGGAACGAGCAAGGCGACCTCGTTGTCGCCCTCGGCGACCTGGGACGTCTCCGAGCAGACCGGCGACTTCACCTGGTCGTACCCGCTGCGTGTGCCACCCGCCTCCGGTGGCCTCACGCCCGATCTGGCGCTCGGCTACAACTCGACGGAGATCGACGGACGCACGAGCGCGACCAACAACCAGGCCTCCTGGGTCGGCGACGGCTGGGATCTGCACCCCGGCTTCATCGAACGCACCTACGGATCCTGCGTCGACGACAAGGAAGGCGGGACCACTCCACCGCAGGTGGGTGACTTGTGTTGGAAGAGTGACAACGCCACAGCGTCCTACAACGGCAGCGGTGGCCCCCTGATCCACGACACGGCCAAGAACGTCTGGCGCCAGAAGTCCGACAACGGTGCCAGGATCGAACACCTCACCGGCGTGGGCAACGGCGCTCACGACGGCGAAGCGTGGAAGATCACCACGCTCGACGGCACCCAGTACTTCTTCGGCGTCACCTCGGGCGCAAACTCGACCTGGACCGTGCCGGTCTACGGCGATGACGCGGGTGAGCCGTGCCACGCCGCCGACGGCAAGTTCGAGAACTCCTCGTGCGTGCAGGGTTACCGGTGGAACCTCGACAAGGTCGTCGACCGGCACGGCAACATGATCCTCTACACCTACGACGTCGAGACCGGTACCTACGGCCAGAACGTCAAGAACACCCCGGTGCCCTACGCGCGCGGCGGAACCCTCAAAGAGGTGCAGTACGGGTTGCGTGACGGCGACCCCGCGCCGGCATCCGGCAAGGTCGTGTTCGACACCGGCGACCGCTGCGTGCCCGGCAGCAACCTGTGCACCTTCGACCACCCGGAGAACTGGCCGGACGTCCCGCTCGGTGAACGCTGTGGAGCAACCGACTGCAAGGACCACTATTCCCCGACGTTCTGGTCCTCCAGGCGGCTCACCAAGATCACGACGAAGGTTCGCAAAGGCACCGACTACGCCGACGTCGACAGCTGGACCCTCCAGCAGACCTTCCCTGATCCCGGCGACGGCGAAAAGGCTGCGCTGTGGCTGAAGAGCATCACCCACACCGGCCTGGTCGGTACTCCGATCACGCTGCCTGCCGTCACTTTTGAGGGCAAGAAGCTGGCCAACCGGGCCGACAAAGGCGACACGTCCGACGGTGTCGGGCCGCTCAACCGCTACCGGCTCTCGGCCATCGTGTCCGAATCCGGTGGCGTCACCACCATCAACTACGCGGCACCCGACTGCGGCCCGGGAGCCTTGCCGGACAAGCCGGAGACCAATACTAAACGGTGCTACCCGGCGATGTGGGCGAAACGCAACTACGCCGAGCGGACCGACTACTTCAACAAGTACGTCGTCGCCTCGGTCGTCCAATCCGATCGGATCAGCTCGAGCACCGAGCAGGTCACGAACTACGAGTACCCCGACGGTGCGGCATGGCACTTCAGCACCTCCGAGTTCACGCCGGAGGACAAGAAGACCTGGGACGACTTCCGCGGGTTCGGCCGGGTCATCGTCCGCACCGGCAAGCCCGACGACCTCACCGGTCCCACGAGCTACGCCGAGAGCCGCTACTACCGCGGAATGAACGGCGACAAGCTTCCCAACGCCGGAACCCGCACGGTCACGCTGTCCGACAGCGAGGGCGGCACGCACACCGATGAAGACTGGCTGCGCGGCTTCTCCTACGAAAGCATCACCAAGAACGGAGAGAACGGGCCGGTCGTCGGCAAGTCCATCACGGACCCGAGCTGGACCGGCCCCACCGCCACCCGGGGACCGTTCAACGCCTACCTCGTCCACACCGGCACCGAACGCACCTTCACCGCGCTCGCCGCCGGCGGCTGGCGGACGACGAAGGTCACCACCGCGTACGACCAGTACGGGCTCCCGACCAAGGTCAACGACCTCGGTGACATCAACGCCGCCGACGACGACCGATGCACGACGACGACCTACGCGCAGAACACCGCACTGTGGCTGATGCAGTTCGCCTCGCGCGTCGAGACCACCGCCGTCAACTGCGGCCAGTCCCCGCAGTACCCCCGCGACACCATCTCCGACACGCGCACCTCGTTCGACTCCCGCAGTGACGGAACACCACAGCTCAACGGCACCCCGCCGACCAAGGGCGACATCACCCTCGCCGAAGAAATCGACCACTACGACGGAGCCACCCCGCAGTACCGGACCGTCGCCACCACCGCGTACGACGTGCACGGGCGTGCGACCGCGGTCACCGACGCGGACGGCAACACGACGAAGACGACCTACACGCCGGCCACCGGTGGACCGGTCACCCAGCTGGTGCTCACAAATGCGCTCAACCAGAAGACCACCAGGGTCTACGAACCGGCGTGGGGGACACCGCAGACCGTCACCGACCTCAACAACTGGGTCACCGAAACGACTTACGACGCACTGGGGCGCACCACCGAAGTCTGGGCGCCGAACCGGCCCCGCTCGTCCAACCCGCAAGGCACCGCCCGGTTCACCTACGACATCCGCAACGACAAGCCCAGTGCCGTGTCCACCAGCCGGGTCGGCCCGAACGGCAACTTCACCACCTCGACCACGATCCTCGACAGCCTCTACCGCACCCGGCAGGTCCAGACTCCGGCGCCGGGCGGCGGCCGGTTGCTGGTCGACACCCGCTACGACTCGCACGGCCGCACGTTCAAGACGACCCAGTCGTTCTACAACGATCAGCCGGTCGACACCGACCTGTGGGTGGCCAGTGACACCGAGATCCCCGGCCTCACCACCACGGAGTTCGACGGCGCCGAACGCCCCATCGCGGCCATCTACAAGACCGGCGCCAACGAGCGCTGGCGCGCCACCACGACCTACGGCGGCGACCGGACCAGCGTCACCCCGCCCGGCGGCGGCACCCCGACCACCACGATCACCGACGCCCGCGGCCACACCCGCAACCTCCGCCAGTACCACGGCGCCGAGCCGACCGGCGACTACGACGAAACCACCTACACCTACGCCCCGGCCGGCCAGCTCGCCGGAGTCACCGATTCCAGCGGCAACCACTGGTCCTACGGCTACGACCTGCACGGTTCGCTGAGCCGGGCCGACGACCCCGACCGCGGCACCACGACCTACACCTACGACAAGCTCAACCAGCTGGCTACGAGCACCGACGCGCGCAACGTCACGCTCGCCTACAGCTACGACCACCTGGGCCGCAAAACCGGCCTCTACCAGGGCAGCACCACCGGGCCGAAGCTCGCCGAATGGGGCTACGACACCGCATACAGCGGGGTCGGGCAGCTCGCGTCGTCGACTCGCTGGGTCAACGGCAACGCCTACGTCAAGAAGGTGTACGCGTACAGCCCGCTGGGCCAGCCCGCCATCCTGGGCACAGTCATCCCCGACAGCGAAGGCACCCAGCTGGCCGGCACCTACGCCACCTACACCACCTACAACCCCGACGGGACCCTCGGCGGCGCCAGCATCCCGCAAGCCGGGGACCTCCCCGTCGAAAGCATGCTGTATGTCCACGACGACCTCGGCAACCCGACCGCCACCAACGGCGGCATCACCACCATCGAGGACTACGTCACCGAAACCGACTACACGAAATACGGAGAACCGCAGCGCCTCCAGCTCGGCGATGAGGGCCACCGTGCCTGGCTGTCGTATTACTACGACACCAACACCCGCCGGCTCGACCGCACCATCGTCGACGCCGAAGTCCCCCACCCCATGCAGACTGACACCCACTACACCTACAACCCCGCCGGCGCCATCACCTCGATCGCCAACACCCCGCTCGACCAGCCCGCGGACACCCAGTGCTTCCGCTACGACTACCTGCAGCGCCTCACCGAGGCCTGGACACCGGCCAGCGCGCCCTGCAGCACCGATCCCGCCACTGGTGGACTCGGCGGGCCGGCCCGCTACTGGCAATCCTTCACCTACGACAAGTCCGGCAACCGCACCACCGACACCCAGCATTCCGCCGCCGGTGATGTCACTCGTCGGTACACCTACGCCGCGCCCGGAGCCCCGAGACCGCACATCCTGAACTCGGTCGCGTCTTCTGGCCCGGCCGGTACGACCCAGTACACCTATGACCAGGTCGGCAACACCAAGACTCGTCCCGGTGGCACAACGCAGCAGGCACTGGACTGGGACACGGAAAGCAGGCTTGCCACAGTCACCGAAGGCAGCTCGCAGACGAGTTTCCTCTACGACGCCGACGGCGAGCGCCTGATCCGCCGCGACCCGGCCGGCACCACCCTGTACCTCGGCAACCAGGAGGTCCGGGTCGACAAGCAGTCCGGGGTAGCGACGACGACTCGTTATTACACCCACGGCGGCACGCAGATCGCGGTCCGAACCGGCGGAAAACTGAGCTGGGTGGCCGCCGACCACCAGGGCACAACCCAAATCGCGATCAACTCCACGGACCTGACGGTCCAGCAACGACGGCAGACGCCCTTCGGGACCCCGCGCGGAACGAACGGCGAGCTGCCGGGTGAACGCGGATTCGTCGGCGGCACGATCGACCAAGCCACCGGACTGACGCATTTGGGTGCCCGCGACTACGACGCCGACCTCGGCCGGTTCGTCTCCCTCGACCCGATCCTCAACCCCGGTGATCCTCAGCAGATCAACGGCTACAGCTACGCAAACAATAATCCGATCACAAAGAGTGACCCGACCGGTCTGGCTCCCGAGGACAAACCCGGCTACTGTGTGGGCTGGCGCGGTGACTGCGGAATCGATCCTGCTGCCGGGTCTGATATCCATGGCAATTACAGTCCTGGTCAGCTTGCGAATAAGCATGTACTAAAAAGTGACCCAGAGCGCAAGGTCAAAATAAGTCCGCACTTCAGCATGATGGCTGGAACGAGGCATTTCGCTGACTTTCAGAAGACGTATGCTGAGTACTTCAAGCCGTACGGCAGGGTGCATGAGACCGATCCGCATCTGCAATCCATGTATGAAGCGCGTATCTGGGAAAAAATCTGCGAAGATCATAAAGACTGGTGTGGGGAGGATCTTTATCTTTCCACCAATGCAATCTCCGAAGATATCGCGTTTAGTCAACATGTCCTTCCGGCGGAAATCGTTATCGGTGGAGGTTTTGTCTTCCGATCTCTTGCTAACGGCGAAGATCCGGCTGAAGGTCTGAGGGCTAGGAATCCTGATGCTGATACGTCGCCGGGGTCGCATGTCAATGGGAAGAAGGACTCAAGTTGGATTTCGACCACGAAGGATCCGATGGTGGCGGCGGTAAAATACCAGGGTGATAATGGTGTTGTGATGATTGACCTAGAAAAGGTTCCAAAAGAGAGTGTTCTGGACATTAGTCGAGGTGTTCCGAACGGGTGGTCTCGAGTGAACAGTTATGCGGCCAAGGATGCGGAGGTGTTGATTTATGGGCATGTAGAACCAGAAGCGATCATATCCTACTGGGACGCTGAGTCGGTTGCTGCGCTAATCCAAGATGGCGAGGGCGAGTAGTCGGATGCCTGAGCCTTCAATTCGTTCTTCCGCTTGAAGTTGCTCGCGGGCGCAACTCTGTGACACTATGGAGAGTATGGATAGTCAGAGATTGGTTGATGCATGGGATGCCATGCTTGACTCAGGTAAGCTATGGGTCTTATTCGAAAATGGTACTTGTGTAATCTTGCCGGATCAATTTTCCTCTGCTCCGGCGAGTAGGGCAATTGAGCTTATTGCTCAGTATGGCCTATTTACGCCGGGTACCCCGTCGGCTGACTTTGACATTATTGTGCCGGATAACGTTGAGGGTTGGATTATCACCTCGCAGCATCCGGATATCATTACCTACGTGGCACCCGGTGAAAGTCCGGACGAGCGGTCTCCCGCGGTTGGAGTTTATGGTCGAGATAAGAGGGTGCAAGATGCGATTGAGCAACGAGTAATTCACGTACATCAGAAATCTTCGTAAGGTCTTGGCTCTCCCTGGGGGGCAAAGGCCCGATCGGCATTATTTCTCAATGGTGATTGGCTGGATCGCGCCTAGCTTCTGCGGGTCATGACGTTGGTGACGCGGGTGAGGGTCTAAGCGCGATCACCGCAGGCCGCGGGATTTCGTGGCAGAGCCCCATTTCCGGTGTGGTGCTGTGGTAGCTCCCCGTTGGCTTGCGGCCCAGCTCGCGGGCTCGCCGGCGAGCCCGCGCTTGAGCGTCGACGTGTTCGGCTCCGGCCGGCCCTGCTGCTCCTTATACCGGCGCTCTGTTTCTGCCCAACGACGTCGGTGATCACTCGCAAGCCGGACCGGGCCAGGGGCGCCCCTGCTGAGCGCCGTAGCCCTGCTGCTCGTGCTGCCGCTGGTGCTCGGCGCGTTCGGCGTCGAGGGCCCGTGTTCACTCAGCGGCGTCGAAAGTGTTCGTGCGT
Source organism: Streptomyces sp. MN03-5084-2B (assembly GCA_033793495.1). Classification (GTDB taxonomy): domain Bacteria; phylum Actinomycetota; class Actinomycetes; order Mycobacteriales; family Pseudonocardiaceae; genus Amycolatopsis. The sequence goes on from JARAWT010000040.1 coordinate 76,471, forward strand.
GACCGACGCCGGAAGTTCCGTCGGTCCGGGACGCGAGGATCGATCGGGTCGTTCACCGGTGAAGGGACTTGCAGAACGGCGTTGAGCAGTCGGCTGACTAGGTTGCGATGGTGTAGCCAGTGAGCGGACGATGCCCTCCAGTGGTCGTTGAGGAGGTTGCGATGGCTCGACAGGGTGGTGTGTAAAGCGTTGTAGCTGCAAGGATGTGGTTGGCGGACACCGGCTCGGTGTCCGCTGCCCGCGCTTGGACGAGCGTGGGCACGGTTCGTGGTATTTCTCCTTGGAGCTTCCGGTGGGCCGCGACGGGGGGCGGCATCGGGTGCGGCATGGCGGGTTCGCGTCGCGTGCCGCCGCGGAACAAGCCCGGGGATACCTGCTCGGCAGCGACATCGATCCGGCCACGGCGGTGGTCACAGTTGGCCAGTGGCTGGATATTCCGGTTGGAGATGCGCCAGAACCTCAGTTTCTCCACTCGTCGGCTCTATACCCAGCACGTCCGCGACTACCTCAAGCCCTACCTGGGAAGTGTGCCGTTGCGGTCGTTGACGGTGGCGCGGGTGCAGGCCATGTTCGCAGCGTTGATCCGTACTAACACGAGCCGTACCCGGCCCTTGTCTTACGCGACGCTGCAGCGCATCCAAGGGGTTCTGCACGCCGCGCTCAACGGTTCGATCCGCCGTGGGCTGATCGAGCGGAACCCGGCGCATTGGGTCGAACTGCCCTCCGGACGCCGGCCGCGCGCTGTGGTGTGGACCGAAGGCCGGGAAGCGCATTGGCGCCAGACCGGCGAACATCCAGCCGTGGCTGTCTGGACTGCGACGCAGACTGCGGCGTTCCTGGAGAGCAGCTTCGACCATCCGATGCATGTGCTGTACCTGCTTGTCGCGCTGCTTGGGCTGCGGCGGGTGAAGCGGCAGGCCTGCGGTGGTGCGACATCGACCTGGACGCCCGCGTGCTGCAGCTGTCGCACCAGGTACAAGACCACAATGGCCGGACGGTGGTCTGCCCACCGAAAACCGAAAGCAGCGTCCGCGTCCTCGCACTGGACAGCATTTCAGTAGCAGCGCTGCGATCCCTGCGCGCCGAGCGGAGACGCCGGCTGCCGGCCGGTGCGGCGTTGACCGGGTTCTTGTTCGTCAACCGGTACGGGAATCCGATGAGTCCCGGCTACGTCACCCACGCCTTCCGCAAGCTCATCGCTGAGGCGGACCTGCCGCCGATCCGGCTGCACGACCTCCGCCATGGCGCGGCGAGCCTGTCGCTCGCTGCGGGGAACGACCTGAAGGTGGTGCAGGTGATGCTGGGGCACTCGAGCATCGTGCTGACCGCCGACACTTACACCAGCGTGCTGCCCTGCCTGGCACATCAGGCTGCCGAAGCCACCGCCAACCTGGTCATGAAAGCGGCGCGACGGACGGCGAAAAAGGTCCGCCGCGACTCCCGGAAGGCCACGCGCCACTATGGGACGAAGAAGAACCGCAGGCCTGGGTCGACGCGGAAGTCGGCTCACAAGATCCGAGCGTAGAAGGGCCCCCGCGCGCCAGCTGCTCTGAGGACCTGAAGAAGATCGTCGACGCAGCCGAGCCACCGATGAGGGCGTAGAACGAAGCGAATCGCAGGAGGCCGTCGACGGCAGTCTCAACCCGGCTAGGTGATCGCCCGGACTCCAGGTTTGCAATAGTGAACAGGCGGCCGCCTTGTGTCTGACCCGGCGCCACGGAAGTGCTAAAGGCGTTGAGGTAGCGGGAATCGGACGTCACTGCAGCGGCTACGCCCTGACCGGCTGCCTAGAAAGGTCATGCAACCAGCGAGACCGGCCACATTTGGCCCCACTCCGGTCCCCCCATGATCAAAGCCCACCGGCAAGATCCTCATGGTCAAGGATTCCCGCAGGTGGGCTTCGATTCAGGGGGTGCGCCATCAGGGACTCGAACCCCGAACCCGCTGGTTAAGAGAACGCGTTTTGGGGTGTCGGGCGGTGCCGAGTGATGTCGGACAAGACCTTTTCGGCTGGTCAACGGCCATCACTTGTGTCGGACTATACCGCGTTCTGTCGACGTGTGCGAGACCTCTCGGGCACTTCTCGGGCACGTCCGTGCCGGATTCTGCCGGGCTGTTCGTGCAGGTCGTTCGTGGTTCGTGGTGGGGACGGCGGGGCGGGGTGGTTGCTGTGTTGAGCCCGGGCGAGGGTCGCGATCCGGTGCTGTCGGCGGTCACGCTGATCGTGGGGATCATCGTGGCTCTGACTTTCCTCTTCGGTTTCGGGAACGTGTTCACGTTGGCGCTTCGGCTGGGAGTGCCGGTCTGGGTTGCGCCGTTGGTGGCGCCTGCGGTGGATCTGTCGGTGGTCGGGCTGCTGCTCGCCATCCGGTCCCTCTCTCTGCGAGGCGCTCCCACGGAGGTGATCAGGCCGGCTCGGCGGCTGTTGCTGGCGTCGAGTGTGGTGACGTTGGCGTTGAACGTGGCTGAGCCGTTGATCGCTGGTGAGGTGGGGAAGGCGTTGTTCGATGCGGTGGGTCCGTTGTTGCTGATCGGTTGGGCGGAGGTGGGACCGGTGCTGCTGCAGGCGCTGGCCGCCGTACCGGACTCCGGGCGTCCAGCTGGTGTTGCCCGTACGCAGACCACCGACTCCGACGGCGTCTCGGCGGACCCCCCTGAAGGGCTGAAGGTGGACGCCGAGCTGCTTGAGCGGGCTCGGCATGAGGATCGGCGGCATCGCGAGCTGTATCAGCGTCCGGTCTCTGCCGAGAACCTCCGGAAGACACTGGGCGTAGGCGCAAAGCGATCGCGAACGCTCGTGAGGCTGGTACGCGCAGAGCGCAGCCTTCCTGCATAGCAGCTTCAGCTACTTAGGGTAGTTGATCCGTGCCTCGACGGCCTCCGGCCCGACAACTGAGCGGCGAGCGGGGGAGCACGTCGGCGTAGACGCCTCCTGTTCGCAGCGGCACCCGGTCCCAGTTGATCGCGGAAGCTGGCTCATGATCGACTCCGGCCGATCTAAGGGGGGCGGGCGGGTCAATTGCCACCGAGGGACTGCTCTCAAGAACCGCGACGTTTCCCGGTTGAAGATCTGGAAGGCGCAGCGGCGCTACCTGACTCGTCCCGACGGATCGGTGCAAGTCACCGGTGTGGTCGCGTTCGTCGACGAAGTCGCGGGGGGACGATCGTCGGTGCCGCGGTCCGGGCGAAGGTCCCGGTTCCGGGGCAATTTGCCGTGATCGGGCATGTCGACACGCCGATGGCCGCCCCCCGATCTCCACGGTCGGCATCGACACGGTGGGTTTCGGTCGACGGAAGGCCTCACAGGTCGTTCGTCGCGCGTACCTGAGGATCGTCACGGGAGCGTTCCGGTGTGGCGTCCGGCGCCGGGTAACTGGATGCGCCGGCTGTCGCTGAAGCGGATCAGTGCGGGGCCGTCGGTGGTGAGGTCGTAGTGGATCGCGAGGCGGCTCAGGCAGGTTGCTCCGACGTCGATCGTGGTGGTCGCGATGTTCGACAGCGATCCGCTCAGGCGGGGCGCCTGGATCAGCGGTGTTGATCGGACGATCTCCGCGCCCTGGGATACCCATGGCACCGGGTCGCTACCGGCGCTGCCGGTCGCCGTGGTGACGGGCAGGCTGCCGCCGCACCCCTGCGTGGTCAGGTCGACGTCGCCGGATCCGTCGTGGGCGGTGGTGAGGCCGGAGATCCAGTAGGCGCGATCGTGCCGCAAGTCGTATGCGGGGTTGTCGAGCTCCGGATTGTAGCGGTAGGTGACCCGGGGTGGATTGGTGGTGAGGCCCATCGTGGAGCTGTAGCGCGATTCTTTGCGCCAGTCGTCGAGAGTCGCGTACGTGCCGTGGTCGGCGAGGGGATGGAACCACCACTGGTACCGATAGCCGGTGGTGGCGAACGCTTGTTGCATGGCGATCGCGCTGGTCGGGAGGACCAGTGCGTCGATGCCGGAGTAGAGCATCCCGCCGGGCACCCAGCGCAGGTTCCGGACGTCGTCGAGGGGGTTGGCGTCCGCGCCACCGATCGGGCAGTGGCCGGCGAGGGGCGTGCCGTTGAGGCAGTCGGTGTAGCCGACCCAGTCGATGAATCCGGCGAACCGGTCGGGGTACAGCTCGGCGAGGCGGTAGGTGCCGTATCCCCCCATGGAATAGCCGGAGATGACCTCCTGACGGGTGTCGACGCGGTAGGCGGCTTCGGTGTCGTTGAGGGCGTCGAGAACGTCTCTCTCGGATGGCCCGGAGTACCAGCCGGCCGGGCCGCGGCCGAGTGGAGTGAGCAGGATCCGGTTGCGGCTCTCCCCGAATTCCTGTTGCATGCCGGGTTTCCCGAGGACGAAGTTCATGGCGTCGCAGTAACCGTGCAGTACCAGTTGCAGGCCGTGCGGGCCGGGCTTGTCCGGCAGGTAGACGGCGAACGGCTGGTACGCCCCGAGAAAGTTGAAGGTTTGGCCGATCGGCGCTGCCTGCTCGCCGGGAATGCCTTGGTAGGTCATGCCTTCGCCTTGGCCGAGCGGGTAAGCGGATTGGTACACCCGCTCGTGCAGGCCCGGTCCGACCGCGGCGGTACGGGTCACGCCGACTTTGAGGTCATCGACCGGGACGACGTGGCCGAACGCGCTGATGTCGCCGCCCCGCAGTGCCGCGGCCTGCTGGTCTTCGAACCACGGACCGCGCTCGTCGGCACCGCGGAACGCCACGTTCATCACGGTTCCGTCGGACTGGGCGGTGAGCGCTTGGATGCGCCACGTGCTGCCTGCCGGCATGGGTAGTGACCCGGTGATGGTGTTCGCGGCGGTGTCCACGGTGACGCCGGGCAGGCCGGCGTGGAAGGCGGTGGCCAGATCCCAGCCGCGGCTGGAAACGCGGGCGCCGGGCAGGCGGCCGCCCCCGGTCGCGGGATCGTTGTCCGTGTCGATGGCGATCACCGGGACTGTCGACGTCTCGTCGAACAGGGCGTTGAGTGCGAACGTGACGCTCAGCCGGTTGTTCTTGACCGACACGCGCAGCTCGCGAAGGTCGGCGGTGTCCTCCTCGCCGGCCGGGTAGCGCTGATCCCCGGTGGGCGTCGTGGACAGCTGGCCAGGCAGCGGACATGTCGAGGAACCGGTTGTTCCGGTGTCAGCGCCGTAGTCGTCGTAGACGTAGTCGCGGTAAACGAGGCCGCCCTGGCAGAGGTTCGTCGTGCCGGCGATCCACGAGCCGCTGTCGCAGCCCGTGGCGGTGTCGCCGACCGTCGCTTCCGCGACCGGATATGCGGACACGGTGAGCATCCCGGCCGACAGGGCGATCATCAGCGCGGTCCAGCGCCGCGTATACGCCGCTTTCACCGTGGACTCCGGCCCGTCAGGTTGGCGCGCCGCAGCACACCCACAGCCTCCTCGCGCCAGCTCCAGGCCGCTGTCATGGCCTTGGTGAATCCGGGCGAAATGTGGATGTGGCCGTGTTGAAGGGAAAAGGTCGCCGGCACGCCTGCTTCGGTGAGCCGCTCGGCGTAGCGTTCGCCGTCGTCGCGCAACGGGTCGTATTCGGCGGACATGATGTGGGCCGGTGGCAGGCGGGACAGGTCGGGCGCGAGCAGTGGTGAGACGTACGGTTTCGTCGCCTCCTCCGGCGAGGCGAGGTAGTAACGCACACACATTTCGGCGGCGGCGAGGGTGAATCCGAAGCCGGTGGCGAACCGCTGATGGGACGGCTGACCGAGGGTGAGGTCCAGGGCCGGGACTTCAAGCAGCTGGAAGGCCAGGCGCGGGCCGCCCTCGTCGCGGACCTTGAGCGTGAGCGCGGCGGCCAGGTTGGCACCGGCGGAGCCGCCGCCGATCGTGATCAGGGCGCGCCGGACACAGAGTTCGTCGGCGTGTTCGGCCACCCACAACAGCGCCGAGTAGCAGTCGTTCAGCCCGGCCGGAAAGGGGTGCTCGGGTGCCTTGCGGTAGTCCACCGCGACCACGACACAGCCGGCGCCGGCGGCCCGTTCCGCGCACAGGATGTCGATGGCCGTGTGCTTGGCGGAACCGCAGGCCCAGCCGCCGCCGTGCACGTAGAGGTGCACCGGGTGCGGACCTTCGCCGAACGGCGTGAAGATGTGCAGGTCGATCGCGCCTCCGTTGACGGGAATGGCGACCACCTGGCGGGACTTGATCTCGGGCGCCGGTTCCATCAGCTGGGCGGCGAGTACCTCCGCGGCGGCATTCTCATCGGCGCGGAAGGCGGGGAAGTCGTCGATCTCGTCCGGTAGGGGTGGCAGGGTGCCCAAGAGGGTTTCGAGGAAGGGGTCGAGCGGCATGATCCGGGTTCCTTGTGGTTCGGGCGCTCACATGCACGAGCGCAGGGCTTCGCAGAGCGCTTCCGTCCGGTTGTCGTCCAGGCCGCCGGGACGGGCTGTCTGGTAGGCGAAGGCGATCTCCGCTTCCAGGTGGGCGAAGGCGAGGCTGCCGCCGAAACCGTCGTGGCCGAAGCTGCCGGGGCCGGCCATCTGTCGTCGCGTCGAGCTGACCTGGACGCCGGTGCCCCACCGGTTTCCTTCGTCGGGGCCGGCGAACGGTGGTCCGGACGAGCGTTCGACCCGTGCTTCGCGCACCACCTCCGGTCCGAGAAGCCGGATGCCGTCGACCTCGCTGACGGTGGCCGCGTAGAGCTTGGCCAGGCTTCGGGCGTTGGTCACCAGGTTGCCTGCCGGTATCTCGTACGACAGAAAGGCGGCAGTGTTCGTCTCGGCGATCATGTCGGCGGGATCGAAGGCTCCGCCCAGGCTGGTCGAGCGGTGCACGAGCGGATGGGCGAGCGCCTCGGCCATGGCCTGTGCCGCGGCGAGGTCGGTGGTCGGCATCGGGTCCTGGAGCGGGCTGTAGTCGGTGGCGGCGGGATCCACCCCGTAGGTCATCGCCAGGCCGAGTGGGGTGGCGATGTGTTCGCGCAGCCACTGCCCGGGCCGCAGGCCGGTCGCGCGGCGGAGCACTTCTCCGGCCAGCCAGCCGAACGTGAGCGTGTGGTAGCCGTAAGCCGTTCCGGGTTCCCAGGCTGGTGCCTGCCTGGCCAATGCCTCCGTCACCGGGTCCCACGCCGATAGGTCTTCGGTGCTCAGGTTCGCTTCGGGTGCCATGAGGCCTGCGCGGTGGGCGAGGAGCGTGCGCAGGGTCGTTCCGTCCTTGCCATTGACCGCGAAATCGGGCCAGTACCGTGCGACCGGGGCGTCGAGGTCGAGCAGTCCACGGTCGGCGGCCATCAGCAGGCAGATCGTGGTGACGCCCTTGCTGACGGAAAACATGACGGTGCGGGTGTCCGGCGTCCAGGCGCCCCGGTCGGTTCGCCCGGCCCAGATGTCCACGACCGGCTTTCCTGACGCGTAGACCACACAGGAGGCGGCCGTGTCGCCGCGTTGCCGGAAGTTGTCCGCGAAGGCGTCCGCGAGCGGTTCGAAACCGCTCGTGACAAGACCTTCAGTGTGCGCTGTCGTCACGTCCGCGCCTCTCTCGAACCGTGTTGTGCCGGAGCTGCTCGACGATGTCCGTCCACAGCGGCTGCGGGAGTTCGTGACCCATGCCGGGGAAGACGGTCAGCGTCGAATCGGGGATCTGCTGGTGCAGGACCTTGGCCGCCGCGACGTCGATCAGCTGGTCGCCGTCGCCGTGGAGAATCGTGGTCGGCACGGCGATGCGGGGCAGGCGGAGCGTGCGGTCGGGTGAACGATCGAGTGCGTCCAGCTGGCGTTGGATGCCGTCGGGGTCGTAGTCACGGTCGTACATCTGGCCACCGAGTTCGCGTAGCCAGGTGGTGTCCTGTGCGTATGAGGGTGAGGCGCAGGGGGCTTCGTTGTCCAGGTACAGCGCGATGGCCTCGTCCCGGTTGCGGGCGCGTGGCCGGTCCATCCGGTTCTCGACCAGTTCCCGGCCGGCGAGGAAATCCAGGTTCGGGGCGGTGTAGATGAGGGCGAGTGACCGGACACGGGAGGGGTGGCGGAGGGCGAGTTCCTGGGCGATCATGCCACCCATCGACTGCCCGACCACGTGCGCCGCGGATATTCCGAGTGCGGCGAGCAGACCTGCTGCGTCGTCCGCCATGTCCGCAAGGGTGTAGCCGTCCTGGGGAAATTTCTGCGACAGCCCGACGTCCCGGTTGTCGAAGCGGATGACGTGAAATCCCGCGTCGGCGAGCTGACGGCAGAACTCGGCGCGCCACCCGAGCAGGTGGGCGCCCAGTCCCTGGATCAGCAGTACGGGCGGCAGTCCGGCGTCGCCGAAGGTGTCGTATTCGAGCGACACTCCGCCGGAAGTGGTGATCTGGGCCATCGTTCTCCGTTTCCCTTACCGGATCGAGCGGATGAGCATGGCCAGTGCGCCGGCGATGACGGCGAACACCGCGCTGAACAGGAACAGTGAGCCGTAGCCGAGCGCGCTGATCAGTGCGCCCGCGATGACCGGCGAGAAGAGCTGCGGGAGTCCGGTGGCGACGTTGAGGATCGCGAAGTCACGTCCCTCGTTCTGTTTGTGGGGCAGCACCAGCGACATGACGGCGAGGTCGACGGCGTAGTAGGTGCCCAGTGACGCGCCGGACGCGGCGGAGTAGGCGAGCATCCCGACCCAGGTGTGGCTGACGATCGGGATGAGTTGGGACAGCCCGAGACCGACGGCGCTGATCGCGATGAACAGCTTGCGCCGGTCGAGCTTGTCGGCGAGCCAGCCGCAGAGCGTGGCCACAGCGATCCAGGTGCCGAACGACACGGTCGTCAAGGTGCTCACGGCGATGGCGACGTTGCCGCCGGGCACGTTGTCGGCGCCGACGTAATCTTGGACGGCATAGAACAGGTAGCCGGAGACGATGAAGTAGGCCGTGCACAAGCCGAAGCGGCTCGTGAAGGCCAGGGTGAAATCACGATGCCGGAATGCGCGGAAAAACGCGCCTGCAGCAGCGACCGGGCGTCGGCGCTCCGCCGGTTTCTCCGTGACGACGAGGTCGAGGGAGGACCGTTCGCGTGCACCGGCCACGAGCGCGAGAGTCGTGCCGACCACGATGAGCGCGATGATGGTGTAACCCCAGACCGAGCTGACGCGGCTGACCAGGTTGACACCGACGACAACGCCCACCGGCGTACCGAGACCGATCACCGCGGAAGCGATGCCTCGGCGGCGCACCGGCACCCGGTCGGGCAGGATCGCCGAGATGACGCCGCCGTAGAAGTTCATGGTGAACCACAGCACCGTCATCGCGATCCCGAGGGTGACGAGCCCGGTGCTCAACCCCATGGCGATCGTCAACACCCCGGATACCAGGGCCATGAGAACCAGCCACGGGGCACGTCGTCCGAACCGGGACCGGGTGCGGTCGGACAGGGCACCGCCGGCCGGGAGGGCGATCATCGACGCCACCGCGGCCACCGTCGTCAGCAGCGCGAGGACACCGACTTTCGATTCCGGGGCGAGCTGCGCCACCTGCGCGGGTAGCAGGATCCCACCGACTCCGTTGAACAAGACGTACATCGCGGTCGTCGCCGGGAAGAGGAAGGTGAGGAGCCGGCTCAGGCCAACCGCGTCGGGAACGGAGGGGACCTGGGCTGACGGGATGGGGCTGGGTGTCGGGTCGGTGCTGACGGGGATCGTGTCGTCCATGACAGATCTCTCCTAAGGTGCGACCACCTCGCCGAACGCGGCGGTCGACAAAGCAGGCATGAGGGGCGCGAGTGTCCCGCGGCACCACTTGTGGCGGTGAGGTCTAATACGTATTAGGTCGGTGTACCATAGCCCCCGGATGCGTGTGATGCAAGGCACTGAACAGCAGGGGAGCGGTGTTGGGGCGAGTCACCAGCAAGGACGTCGCGCGCGAAGCCGGGGTGTCGCAGACCACCGTGAGCTTTGTGCTCAACGGCAAGGACGAGCACGGCATCGCGGCCGAGACGCGTCGTCTCGTACTGGAAACGGCCGACCGGCTGGGCTACGTGCCGTCGGGTATCGGCCGCGCGATGCGCAAGGGGCACGGCAATGTCGTGCTGTGCGTCGTCCCCGACTTCCCCGTGGCCGAGGCGATGGAACAGTTCAAGCTGTCCCTGGGCCGGTCGCTGGCCAAGGCCGGCTACGCGTGTGTGTACCTGCACCACGACCAGGCGACAGTGCCGCTGGCACAGCTGTGGCAGCACATCCAGCCCGCGATCGTCGTCGCCTTCGGCACCCTGCCGCCCCGCGACGTGCGAACCCTGAAGCAAGCGGAAATCCCGGTGCTCGACGGCCTCTTCGCGCCGGAGAACGCCCGTGTGACGGGCCTGGACCAGGAGGCCGTCGGCCGGCTGCAGATCCAGCACCTGGCTGATCGCGGGCACCAGCGCATCGGCATCGCCGCGCTGGACGATCCCCGCGAGCGCCCCTTCAGCCTGCCGCGCGTGCAGGGGGCCACGCAAGCCTGCCGCGACCTGGGCCTGCCCGCACCCGAGGTCATCGACGTGCGCTACTCGCGGGAGAGCGCCCAGGCCGCGGTGAGCGAGTGGACGCGGGGCGCCACCCCGGTCACGGCGGTCGCCGCCTTCAACGACCTGCTCGCCCTCGCCATCCTCGCGAGCTGCCGCACCCAGGGCATCGCGGTCCCGGACGACCTGGCGCTCATCGGAGTCGACGACCTCCCCGTCGCCTCGCTCGCCATCCCCGCGCTGACGACCATCGCGATGGACCTCACCGCGATCGCCGCCGGTCTCACCGAGACGATCCTGTCGCAGGTCGGCGAGCGCGCCCCGGCAACTCCGGCCGGCCCAGGCGGCGACATCCTCACCCTGGTCCGGCGGGACACCACGTGAGCACCGCCCCACAGTCGGCCGTCGTGCTCAGCCGACGACGGAGCGGAGGAATTCGATCTTGCGCCGGTTGTAGTCGTCGGTCCATCGTGAGGAAGCGCCACTCATGAAGCTGTGGCTGAGGATCGCGTCGCTGACGGGATAGAGGTCGAGGGCGTTGCGCACCCCGAGCTCGTCGAGGCGGCCGGCGAAATCGCGGGCCTGATCGGGGAACGTGCCGGTGTTGCCGTCGGCGATGAAGGCGGGCGGGAACTCGGCGGTGGCGTGCTCGATGAGGTTCGTCTCGTCGAGGCGGGCGTTCGTGGTGCCGACGTAGGTGCGGAGGCACAGCCCGAAAAGCCAGTCCACCGCCAACTTGGGCGCCTCGGTCCGGCCGGCGCGGCGCGGGTCGAACGGGGCGCTGTCGAACACGACGGCCTTGAGCTGGTCCCGGCTCAGCGACGGCGCGATGTTCAGCTGCCGGGCATAGGCTGGATTGGTCTGGACAGTGGCGTACTGGCCGATGATGTGGCCGCCTGCGCTGCCGCCGGAGAGGACCACGCGGCTCATGTCGAGCCCGTACTCGCCGCCGTGCGTCTTCAGGAACTCGATGGCCTGCGTCAGCTGGATGACGGGCGTCGGGTAGGGCATCTCCGGGGCCAGCCCGTAGCCAATCGAAACCAGGTTGTACCCAGCGTCGAGCATGGGGGCGTTACCGAGCGCGAAGGTGTGGTCGGCCGCGTTCGGGTCGCCACCGAGTTTGTCTCCCACGATGAAACCGCCGCCGTGGACGATCACGAATGTGGGCCGGCGGACGGTGGAGTCGTTGTGGGCGATGTAGACGTCGAGGTAGCTGTTGGGATACTTGTCGCCGTACTTGATGTCGCTGATGAGCCGGGTGTTCGAGACCACGGTGGTTGCCGTGGGCTTCGCCGGCTCGAACGAGTTGCCGTAGCCGGCCGAGGACTGAAGAGCCGTCGCCAGCGGTACGGGCGTGACGGCGTTCACCAGCAGAGCCACCGAGACCGCCGCGGCCACCCCGGCTGCGAGCAGACGGGCTCCCCGCAGCAAGGTCCGACCCGGCCGGGGTCCGTCGGCCACTGCATCGCTGCGGCCGCCCGCCCGCGCGGTGACGAGGCACGCGAACGCGGCGACCACGGCGGCGACCTGGCTGGTGACCAGGAGTGGGTACCAGCCCGAGATCAGCCAGATGATCTCGGCGAGGATCCCCGCGATCGCCGCCGCCTGCACCACGCGCGCCGCACGTCCGGCGCCGGCGAAGTGGGCCACTACCGTTGCGCCGACCAGCCCCACGACCAGCAGGCCGCCCACGACGGACACGTAGCGGACGAGCAGCATCTGCAGCCAGGCGCCAAGCAGGACAGCGATACCGATCGCAGCGTGCCTGCCACGCGCGCCCTTCGCCTGGCGCGACGCGCGACCGACCTTCTCGTGAATCAACATTGCCTCTCCTTGGTCAGTTCAACGCGACGGTCAGTTCACCGCGACGAAAGTGTCTCGGGTCATCGTTCGCCCCAGCCGCCAGTTGATGGCGTGGTGGAAAGAACCACCCGATGGGCTGAATGACGCAGCCCAGGGCGGCGACATAGTCACCCTGGTCCCGGCGAGACAACACTTGATCACTGCTCCAACGGCCGGCGCATGAGTTCTAGCCGTTGGCCGTCAGAATTGGGTGACGGCCTGCTGAGCGATCTGGGCGATCGGGGTCCGGCTCACGATTCGACCTTGAACCAGGGGGCGACGGACGGCCATGCAAGGGAGGCACGATCATCACCGGTATCGCGGTGCGGCGGCGCCGCCGTCGCATCACGCTGGTCATGGCAGGTGGCTGCGACGGTCCTTGCTGCCGTGTATTTCACCTCCTAAGGCCTATCTAATACGTATTAGACGCGCGATGCCCTCGCATGTGATACAAGCCACCAGTGGGTTACGCGCCTTCCGGTATCGGGCGCGACGCAAAGATCAGCGATCTCATCGACGTCGAGCTCGTCAAGACGTCGGGATCACCGGACGCCGTTCCGCCAAAGGCGATCGCGCATCTGCCGCCGTTTCTGGTGGAGGCGCGCGCTGAGGTGATCGACAAGGAGGTCTGGCCCTGTTCCGGGGAGCACCATCAACGCCATCACGATGACCGTCGGCTCCGCCTGTTCCTATCCGGTCGCTGTCCCGGGAGCTGCGTTCGTGGCGGCGCGGCTCGCGGTCAGGTAGCTCCTCCGCTCCGTGACGTCGGCAGTGTCACCGACGACGTCCAGACGGCTCCGCAATGCGAGATTGCCCGACGACGATCCGATCGAGATCCACATCGAACCGGGCTCGACGACCCACCTGCCGTCGACCGACAGGTAGGCCACGAGGGCAAGGTCCACCGCGAACGTCACTGTCGCCCGTTCTCCTGGCTGAAGTTCGAGCCGATGGAACCCTGCAAGCTGCAGAGCCGGTCGCGAGATGCCGTAGGCATCATCCTCGACGTAAAGCTGGACGAGTTCCACACCACAGCGATCCGCGGTGTTCTCAACGGTGGCGGAGACCTCGAGAGTCGCGTCGGGTGCGACAGATGTGCTGCTCAGCTTGAGGTTCGAATAAGCGAAGCGCGTGTACGTGAGGCCGTGGCCGAACGGATACAACGGTGTCGCCGACTCATCAACGTATCCGCCGAGCAGGTCGTCTTCGCGGCGGCGGTACCCGCTGCCGAACCGCTGGCCGACGTGAATCGGCACTTGACCACTCGAGCGGGGGATCGTGTAGGGCAGGCGACCTTGCGGCTCAGCGACGCCGGTCAGGATGTCGCCAATGGCTCGCGTGCCGAACTGCGAGCCGTAGTATCCGAGAAGGATCGCGTCGAGTTCGGGTTCGACGTCTCCGAGAGCGACGGGCCTGCCGGAGAAGATCACCCCGACGGTTGTCCGGCCGAGTGCGGCGACCTCGTGCACGAGCCGGCGCTGCACATCCGGCAACCCCACGTCGGCGGCGTCTGCGCCTTCGCCCTCGGTCCGTTCGGTGAAGAACCACCGGGCCAGTCCGCCGAGCGCCAGGACCACGATGTCGGCTTCACACGCGATCTCGACGGCGGCTTCGATCTTCTCGTCGCCGTCGGTGACTCCGCAGCCCTCGGCGACGGTGATCTCCGCGTCGGGCAGTGCGGCGCGCAGGGCATCAGCGAGAGACACGGCTCCGTACTGCGTGCGAGCGAACTCCTCGTCGTCCATCGCGAGGAGGTCGCCGATCTCCTGCTGCACGTAGGCGTCGTCCGGACCGAAGGTCTCGATGTCGTCGACGCCGACCATGGAGCTCGTCGCGCCTTTCAGCATCGCCCGGGTGAGCCCGATGTACGCGGGGAAAGTGTAGGGCGCGAAGGCCCCACCGACCCGATCGGCATGCGGCCCGATAACGGCGATGCGGGGGACGCCGCTGAATGGCAGCACTCCGTCGGGATTCTTGAGCAGGGTTACCGACTCGCGCGCGAGACGCAGGGAGAGCTCATGCCCCTCCCGCGCGACGGACGTGATGGTGATCGGGTCGGTCTCCACGTAGGGGTTCTCGAACAGCCCCAGCTCGAACTTGTGCGTCAGCACACGCAGCACTGACTCGTCGACGAGCGTTTCGGCGATGCCGCCGTCGCGGACCGCGTCGATGAGACTGTCCCCGTAGCCGAACGGCTCTGGCAGTTCAACGTCGATGCCGGCTTGGAGGCCGAGGATGGCAGCTTCGAGTGGGCTGCGCGCGGCGCGGTGGTGCGTCACGAGGTTCTCGATCGAGAGCCAGTCCGACACGACGGTGCCTTCGAACCCGAGCTCGTCGCGCAGCAGGTCGCGGAACAGGCGAGGGTCGGCGGCCGCGGGCACCCCGTCCCAGTCGGCGAGCGAGTTCATGATCGAGTGGAGTCCGGCGAGCTGAATCGCGGCCGCGAAGGGACGTGCGTAGACCTCCCGCAGCTCGCGCGCGCCCATCGGCACCGTCGCCATGTTGAGCCCGGCCTCACTCATGGCGTACCCGAGGAAGTGCTTGCCGGTGGCGATCACACCGTCCTTCAGCGACTCGCCCTGCAGATTGCGCACGAACGACACACCGAGCGCGCTGACGAGGTACGGGTCCTCTCCATAAGTCTCGTGCACGCGACCCCAGCGCGCGTCACGGGCGACATCGAGCAGCGGAGACAGCGCGTGGTGCAGGCCCACTGTCCGCATCTGCCGGCGAGTCAGGGCTGCCATCTCGCCGACTCCGTCGGTGTCCCAGGTCGCCGCGAGCCCGATCGCGGTCGGGAAGGAGGTGAAGGTCGGCGCGTTGACGCCGTTGAGGGCCTCGATGTGCATGATCGCCGGAATACCGAGGCGGGTGTTCTCGACGAGGTGCCGCTGCACCGCGTTGTTGAGCTTGGCCAGATCGGCCGCGTTCGACGGAAACCCGCCCAGGTGCGGTTCGATGTAGCCGATGCCGTTCGCGAGCTTGGCCGCGGCGACGTCCGAGCGGATGCCGTTCGTGTCGAAGAGCATCGTCGGAATGAGCGACGTCAGCTGGGCGACCTTCTCCTGGATCGTCATCCGGGCGAGCAACGCGGTGGCGCGGGAACGTACGTCGGCCATGGCTTGATCCTTTTGTGTGAACCGGTCCATCAGATTTCGAGTCCCGATCCGAGAGGAAACAACGGGTCCGGGGTGTTCGCCGGCGTGTCAGGCGCCGAGTCCCGCACGGCCTGCATCGAGCGCGGGAGCTCGACTGGCAGCCGGCCGGTGGGTGCGATGCGGCCGGTGAGTGCGGCCAGCAATGCTTCGTCCGAGACGCCGAAGGTCACCGTGAGACCGGCGAGGGCATCGACGAGCGGGGTGAGAATCGCGGGACGGACCATGGCCACGTCCAGGACGAGCGGCGTCGCTCGGGCGATCGTGCGCAGCCGGTGCACGAGACCGGGACGCAGTTCGAGGGTTCCCTGATGGAAGTGCTTCTCGAGGAACAGGTCGTCGCGAGGCTCGAACGGCGCATCGATGCGCACGATGGCGAAGTCCGCCTCTTCCGGTGTCGCCACCGGCACGGCGACCTGGTCCAGAGCTGCCGGATCGACGCCCTCCGTATACACCTTCGCGCCTTGACGAATGGGAAGCAGGGGCGCGCCGCGGACGACGGAATTCTTGAGCACGGTGACCGATCGCGACTGTGCCCGAAGGCCGGCCTGACGGGCGGCGGCACCGCCCACGGCGGATTCGGCGGCATCCTCGTCGACGAAGGGGTTGTCGAACAGACCGAGCCGGAACTTCACCAGCAGTACGCGGCGTGCCGACTCGTCGATCCTGCTCTCGGCGACGACTCCGTTGCGCACCAGCTCGAGCAGGAGATCCGTGCACTGCTCGCCACCGAACTGGTCCGCGCCGGCCTCGAGGATCTTCACCATGCGCTGGCGGGCGTCGAGCCGCTCGACACCCCAGGCGCGGGCGGGCAGGACCTGGTCGCCGACGACGTTGTCGTTCACCAGCTCCCAGTCCGTCATGATCACGCCGTCGTAGCCGAGTCTTTCGCGCAGCAG
This sequence comes from Streptomyces sp. MN03-5084-2B, assembly GCA_033793495.1. Lineage (GTDB taxonomy): Bacteria > Actinomycetota > Actinomycetes > Mycobacteriales > Pseudonocardiaceae > Amycolatopsis. Next base: position 92,750 of record JARAWT010000040.1, read on the forward strand.
GCCAGTGAGGATCTGCTTGTTGTACCCGAACCCGACCTCCTCGATCGGCACTCCGTCGATGCTCAACCCCACTGGCATGCCGTAGTAGGGCATCATCGCGGCCGTGTCGTGTTCGATGGCGGCGACGAACGGCCGGAGGTGCTCGTCGAATGCCCCACCCGGGTAGACCTGCTCGCGGCCGTACGGGAAGTGCGCGTCTTCGCCGTCCAGTTGCGGACCGGCGCCGGGGAAGTGCTTGGTGACGCACGCGACGCTAGTCGAGTCCAGCTCGGTTCCCTGGAATCCCTCGAGATAGGCGCGCGTGTAGGCCACGACGAGGTCGGTGTCGGCGCCGAAGGTCTGGAGCTGCCGTGCCCACCTGGGTTCGCTGGCGAGGTCGATTTGGGGATGCAGCGCCATCCGGATGCCGACGGCGCGGTACTCGTCGCGCGCGCGGCGTGCGAAGTCGCGCACGACGTCCGGGTCCTGAAGTGCCGCGAGGCCGAGCCCGTCGGGCCACTGCGAGAACGGGCCCGCGGTGAACGATGCTCCTACGTTCTCCAGGAACCCGTGCCGCGGGTCGGTGGAGATCGTCACGGGGATGCCGTGCGGGGTCTTCTCGGCGAGCCGTTGTAGTGCGTTGTTCCATCGTGCCGCCGCCCGGGCGTTGCCGATGCGGTGCACGTTGAAGTGGTTCATCGCCCGGTCGATGATCACCTCGCTGGTGGGCGACTTGCTGATCGCGCCGGGCTCTTCGAGGACCGAGCCATCCGGACCGATCTCGATGACCGTGTGGAAGAGGAGGCCGACCTTTTCTTCGAGCGAGAGCCGGTAGAGCAGATCCTCGGTACGCTCCTCCGGACTGAGCTGTGGGTTCTCGAACGGATCCATGCGGCCGTTGCCGTTGAGGTCACGGAATTCGGTGCTGTCCGGGGCGATCGTCACATGCATGGGCGGTCGGGGGTTTCCTCTCGATTTCGTCTGTGGGCCGAGGCGGTGAACGGCGTCACCCCTTGACGGCTCCCTGCATGACGCCTGTGACGAGCTGCCTGCCGAGGACTATGAACAGCACCAGCAGCGGCGCCACCGAGACGAGCACGCCGGTCATGATGAGCGGGATGTCCTTGAAGAACCCGGTTTGCAGCAGTTGCAGGGCGACGGGCAGGGTGGGGTTGGTCGTTCCGAGCACGATCGACGGCCAGAAGTAGTTGGTCCACGCCCCGATGAAGGTGAACAGGCTCAGTGTCGCCGCTGCCGGCCGCGCGGCCGGCAGCGCGATGGACCAGAAGATCCGGAACGTCGATGCGCCGTCGATCCGGGCGGCCTCGATGAGTTCGTAGGGCAGAGCCGACTGGAGGTATTGCGTCATCCAGAACACGCCGAAGGCGGAGGCGATGCCGGGGATGATCACCGCCCACAGGCTTCCGGTCAGTCCGAGCTCCCGCATGACGATGAACAGCGGTACGACGCCCAGTTGTGTCGGCACCGCCAGGGTCGCGACGACGAACGTGAGCAGACCGGCGCGCCACTTGAACCGGAGCTTCGCAAAGGCGAAGCCCGCGAGCGTGGACAGGAGCACGAACGCAAGCGCCGTCGTCGTCGAGACGAACACGGAGTTCCAGAACGCCTGCGGAAGATCGATGTCGGACTCGAAGACGCGCACGAGGTTGTCGAGCAGCCGCCCGCCCGGGACGGGTGCGGGAATCGGGTTCTGCGCGACCTCCGCGGGCGTCGACGAGGCGAGCAGGAAGGTGTAGTAGAGCGGGAAGATCGAGATGAGCGCGACCACCGTGAGGACGACGTACGTCACCCATCCGGGTCGGCGCGCGACATCGTGATCGTTCCGGCGACGACGGCCTGCCGCTCGGGCGGCGCCGCGCCCTGCTGTCTGCTCGATGTACGAGATGGAGGGGGTGGTCATGAGTTGCTCCCGGGCGTGCTGCCGAACGGTCCGGAGGTTGCGGCCGCCGGAGATCCGGCGCCGCGGGCGCGTCGTCGGTCCGCGCGGCGCGCTGTTCGGGTGACGGTGACCGGATCGTCGCCGGAGGCGATGCGACGTGACAGCCAGTTGCTGACCAGTCCGAAAGCGATGATCACCAGGAAGAGCAACCATGCGACAGCCGCTGCGCGGCCGAGCTTCTGCTGGTTCCAGCCGAGTTCGTACAGATACAGGGTGATCGTCTTCCACTGTCCTGAGTTCCCGCCGAGTCCGAGCGTGTCGTAGAGCCGCGGCTCGTCGAAGATCTGCAGGCCGCCGATCGTGGAGGTGATCACGACGAAGACGATCGTCGGGCGTACGGAGGGCACCGTGATGGAGAAGAACTGCCTGACGCGGCCCGCGCCGTCGAGGATCGCCGCTTCGTAGAGATCACGGGAGACGGCCTGCATGGCCGCCAGCAGCACGAGCGTGGTGAAGCCGGTCCACCGGAAGTTGACCATCGTGGCGATGACGAGGTGCGCCGGCAGGCTGTCCCGGTGCCAGCCGATTTGATCCATTCCGACCAGCTGGAGCAGCGAGTTGATCAGACCGGACTGATCTCCGAACATGCGCGAGAAGATGAGCGATACAGCGACCGGTGCGATGACGTACGGCAGCAGCACCCCCATCCTCCAGAAGGTCCTCGCCCGGATGTTCGCGTTCAGGATGTTGGCGAGCACGAGCGCGATCGCGACCTGCGGCACCGTCGACAGCAGAAAGATGCTGACCGTGTTGCCGAGCGCATTCCAGAAGACCGGTTGCCCGAGGACGAAGGCGAAGTTGCCGAGGCCGACGAAGCTGCCCTGACCGCCGATGAGGTCCCAGTCGTGCAGTGATACGTACGCGGTGTACAGGAGCGGAAACAGGCTGACGACACCGAAAAGGATGAAGAACGGCGAGATGTAGGCATAGGGCGACGCCTTGACGTCCCACCGTCCCAGGCGGACACGCCACGTCCCCGGATTCCCGGACGAACTGGAACTGATCACTTCAGCGTGCCCAGCTCGGCGACGAACATGTCCCACGAATCCTTCGGAGAGTGGGTCTTGTCGACCGAGACCCGGTTGATCGCGTTGTTGAAGGCCGCCGTGATCGCGAAGTAGTTGGCACCCTTGTACGGAATCGTTTTGATGGCCGAAGCCCGGTCGGTCAGGATCTTCCCCACGGGCGCGTCATTGAAGAAGGGATCGGTCACCTTCTGCAGCTCGGCGTTGTTCTGGGCCTCGACCTGGCTCGGGAAGTTGCCCGTCGCCTTGAACGCCTTCAGCTGCTGCTCGGGGGCGGTGAGCCACTCCGCGAGCGCCTGCGCTTCCCTGGGGTGCTTCGACTGCTTCGGCACGGTGAGGTAGGACCCGCCGCTGTTGACCCCGCCGCCGGGGAAGACGTCGGCGACGTCCCAGCCCTTGACCCCGGCCGCGTTGCCCTTGATGACACCGAGCATCCACGACGGCGTGAGCATGACCGCGAACTGGTTCTTCTGGAAGGCGCTCACCCAATCATCACTCCACCGCGACAGGTGGGCAGAAAGGCTCTCGTGGGATGTCACCGCGTCGTAGAGGTGCCGAAGATCCTTGTTCTCCCCCGCGATGACGGCGCCGGTTTTCGGGTCCTCCCAAAGCACTTCGTACTGGTCGCCCCAGCTGGTCGCGACCGAGGCGGATGCGTCGTAGAACGCGGGGCCCGTCTTGGCGGCCATGAACCTCTCACCGACGGCGAAGAACTGATCCCACGTCGCGCTGTTGCCCCCGAAGAGCTCGGCGACCGCTTGACGATCGGTGGGGAGGCCGGCCGCCTTGAACAGGTCGGTGCGGTACGCGATGGACTGCGGGCCGATGTCCGTCGCGTATCCGAGCAGCTGTCCATCGCCGGTGGTCGCGAGCTTGGCCGTCCAGTCCTTCCAGCGGTCCTTGACCTTCGGGGAGGAGAGGTCGACGAAGTTGTCCGGGTGCTGAAGAACCTGGGGGAGCCAGCTGTTGTCCACGCCGACGACGTCGGCGAGACCCGAGCCTGCGCCGAGAGCGGTCTGGAACTGCTGCTTGGCCTCGTCGCTCGTCGCGAAGCGGTTGTGCTCGATCGTGACCTCGGGGTGCAGCTGCTGGTACTCCTTCAGCAGGTCGCCGTATCCCCACTCGCTGAACGTCGAGACTTTGAGGGTGACGTGGCCCCCGGTGCCGGCGTCGTCACCGGGGCCGCATCCGGCAGCGAGGACGGCCAGCGGCACCACCGCAAGCAGAGCGAGGGTCTTACGGATGGATCGCATCTGTACTCCTTTGTGTATGCGATGTGCCTCAAGCTCCGCGGCGACGTGGCAGCCGCCCGCCCGCTGCGTCCCAGCAGGAGCGTCGTCTCGGATGTGGCCGTGTCGGCAGTATTACTCAACACCTATCAGTTGACAAGTTTTCGCTGTGTTGCCCGCGCTCGGCGCATGAGAGCCGGTCACGCCGCGATAACGTGAAGGCATGGCGGAACACAGCGGGGCCCGCGGGCCCTACCGCAAGGGGCTCGAGCGGCGTCGCGAGATCATCGCCGCCGCGGCCGAGCTCTTTGCCGAATCCGGGTACACGCACTCGTCGATGCGTGAGCTTGCGAGGCGGATGCGCCTCACGCAGGCAGGGGTGCTCCACCACTTCGCCGACAAAGAGGAACTCCTGGTGGAAGTGCTCGGCCTGCGCGACTCGTCCGTCGCCGACCACTTGTCGACCCTCGAGGACACCGACGTCGCGTCCCGATCGCGCGAGGTCGCGCGCCACTCCGCGGAGCACGAGGGCCTGACGTCGCTGTTCATCATCCTGTCCGCCGAGGCGATCTATCGCGATCACCCCGCGCACGCATATTTCGCCGAGCACTATCGTGTGGCCCAGACTGAAACGCGCGAGCCCGCCTCCGAGACTTCCGGGCAGACCTCTGCGGGAGTGAGTCCGGAGCTGATCGCCACGCTCGGCATCGCCGTGCAGGACGGGCTGCAACTCCAGAGGCGGTACCGGGACGACATCGATGTCGTCGCTGCCGTAGACGCCTTCTGGCGCCTTGTGGCAGCCGCTCGGACCGCGTGGTCGCAACCGCCTGCTGACGGCTCCGACCAGCGTGACCGAGACGACTCCGGCTGACGCCTGACCGACGGGTCCGCGTTGCTCGGGGCAGAGCACTGTCGTACTTCGTCGACATGCTGTGATCCGGCCGCTGGCCGCGTTCAGTGCGCGTTCCACGGATGGCCTGGCTGCTGCTTGCTCGCCGATCTTGACGATGCCGGTCGTTCCGGCCACGCCCTGACGACCTGCGTGAAGTCGGATTCGCCGCGATCCCGGCATGTCCCGCCCAGGTAGCGACGGGACGCCCCGCGAGCGAGACATCAGAGCTTCCCGGCGAGGGGTACCCTGATCACCTTTCAGGTGATAGGTTTTCGGAGTCCGTTGCGCCACCAGGGAGGCTGGCCTATGTTTCGCGACTCGATCGACCGTGGGCAGCTGGCGTTCCCGGCCGACTTCATCCTCGGAGCAGCGACCGCTGCCTACCAGATCGAGGGTGGCGCGAGCGATGACGGCCGAGGTCCGTCCATCTGGGACACGTTCAGCCATACGGCCGGAAAGACCGCCGGCGGTGCAACCGGCGACGTCGCCACTGATCACTATCACCGTGCCGAGGCCGATCTCGACCTGATGGCCTCGCTCAACCTTGACGCCTACCGGTTCTCGATCTCTTGGCCGCGAGTATTGCCTACGGGCGAAGGCGACATCAACCAGGCGGGACTGGCGTTCTACTCGCGGCTCGTCGACGGTCTGCTGGCACGAGGAATCAAGCCGATCGTGACCCTCAACCACTGGGATCTCCCACAGGCGCTCGAGGACCGATACGGCGGCTGGCGAGGACGCGAGACGGCATTCGCCTTCGAGAAGTACGTGGAAATCGTCGGCGCAGCCCTCGGCGATCGAGTCGCCATCTGGTCCACCCACAATGAGCCATGGAACAACTCCTTCGCCGGATACGGAAACGGAGTGTTCGCACCAGGCGTGAAGTGCCACGCAGATGCGCTCAAGGCCGCGCATCATCTCAACCTCGCGCACGGGCTCGCGGTGGCGGCGCTTCGGCGGGCCGTGTCGAATGCCGATGCTCGGATCTCCGTGGTGCTCAACATCTTCCGTGTCGAGCCGGACACTCCCGAGGACGCCGAGGCTGCGCGGCGTTTCGACGCTGTGGCCAACCGTGTTTTCACAGGGCCGATGTTGCGGGGCGAGTACCCCGCCGACCTCCTCGACGATACCCGTGCGTTCACCGATTGGAACTTCGTGCTCCCAGGTGACGTGGAAACCTGCCATCAGCCGATTGACCTGCTCGGAGTCAACTACTACGAGGTCATGCACGTACGCCTGAACCAGAACTTCGACCCGGCGACCGAAAGTGCCGGCGGCACACCTTTCCCAGGCTCGGAGCGCATCGAGTTCGTCCGACGCGTGGACCTGCAACGAACGGCGATGGACTGGGGGATCGAGCCCCGGGGACTTGAAGACCACCTGGTCGCCCTCTCGAAGGAGTTTCCCGGGTTGCCCATCATGGTGATGGAGAACGGCGCCGCATTCGAGGACGTCGTGACCGAGGAAAACGGCGAGCGTGTAGTCGTCGATCGTGATCGAACGCAGTTCCTCATCGATCACGTGGCGGCGACTCACCGAGCTCGGGAAAGAGGTGCAAACGTCATCGGGTATCTTGCATGGTCACTGCTCGACAACTTCGAGTGGGCAGCAGGGTACGGTCCGCGATTCGGCATCATCCGCGTTGACTATGGGACCCAAGAGCGGATCTTGAAGCTGAGTGCTCACTGGTTGGCGCAGTTCTGTGCAACGAAAGTAATTCCAGTCTTGGTCAACCGTCAAGTTGGCTAGACGGTCTCCGCTCTCCGGAATACTTGCGTGATATCGCTCTATTAGCTGACGTGAAAGTGAGACGCGATCCGATGAAAGCAGCACGTACCATTGCGGCGCTCGCAGCCGCGACCATCGGGCTGGCGGTAGTTGTCGGCCAAGCTCCCGCCGCTTCGGCCGAATCGGGCGCTACCCTGCGCGAAGAAGCGGCACGGGCCGGAATCCTTATCGGCTCCGGGGCGACCAATCCCATGTATCTCGATGAGCCGAAGTTCGGAGAGGTCCTGTCGGCACAGTTCAACAGCCTGTCGCCGGAGAACGAGCTCAAGTGGAATTTCGTCGAGCCGCAGGAAGGTGTCTTCCAATTCGCCGGCCTCGACCGGCTCGTCGACTTCGCCGGCAAAAACCACATGGCGATCAAGGGGCATGGCTTCATTTCCGGCTGCTGCAACCCGGATTACGTCACAGCGACCATCAAACCGGACGAGCTCCGCGCGCTCATGAGCACCCATTTCAATACGATCATGGATCGTTATGCGGGAAAGATGGACCGGTGGGACGTCGTGACCGAGCCGTTCTCCATCGAAGGTGGAACCGGTCTCGCGCCGAACCACTTCTCCGAGGTCCTCGGCGCTGACTACATCGCCGAGGCGTTCCGCATCGCGCACGCCGCCGATCCTGAAGCCAAGTTGTTCATCAACGAGTCGCTGGTGGAGTTCTACCCTGCGAAGCGCCAGGAGCTCTACGACCTCGTCTCCCGCCTGGTCGCCGACGGTGTGCCCATCAACGGCGTGGGCCTCGAGATGCACGAAACCCTGGAAGGGCCTCCACCCGGGGTCATCACCGGCATCGTGAACTCCTACCGGGCGCTCGGGCTTGAAGTCGCCGTCACCGAGCTCGACGTGCACACATACGACGCAGTACAGCAAGCGCAAATTTACCGGGATGTCGTCGCCGAGGCGCTGGCGGCCGGAGTACGCGACATCAGCTTCTGGGGCTTCACCGACAAGCACGCTTACACCTGGCTACCCGGCGCGAAACCACTCATGTTCGATGAGAACTACAACGCCAAGCCGGCCTACTTCGCCACCAGGGATGCGCTACAGAGCTTCGTCCGGAACACCTCGGCGCCGGGGACCGGAACCCTCTCGAACACCAGTGGATGGACGTATGGACTCCACGACGGCAACTACGCCGTCATGATGAACCTCTGGTCGGGGACTCCCGGCAGTTTCTACCGCCTGTACGAGAACGGCACGCTCGTCGCCACGCGCGCCCTCGCCACGGCCAGCACCCCGCAATCGGTCGAGACCACATTCGCGAACAAGGCCAATGGCACCTACGTCTATCGCGCCGAGCTGATCAACTCGAAGGGCGCGACCGCCACTACCACGACGACCGTCACGGTGACCGACGCGGCACCGGGCAGGCCCATCATGAGCCACGACAACTGGGATCACGACGGTACCTTCACCGTCACTGCGAACATGTGGTGGGGAACGAACGCCACCTCGTACACGTTCCTGCTTGACGGCGTAGTCGTTGCCGAAGGTCCTTTGACCTCCAACACGCCGAAGGCCCAGTCAACTCAGGTGACTTTGTCCGGACTGGCGACAGGCACCCACCGCCTGAAAGTCGTTTTCGCGAACGTCAATGGCTCAACCGAGTCCGACCCGGCGCAAGTCACTGTCAACTGACACATGCACCTCGGCTGGCCGGACGCGTCCGGCCAGCCGAGCGGCCGGCTCGGACTTTCACCGACTCTGGAGGTGGTTGATAAACCCACGCGGTTCGTCGCGTCTGGCTGTTGGTCTCGTTCAGCCGCGGAAGGGGCGTCGGGGGTCTCGTGGTTCCATGTTGAGGAACCGTTCGAACCAGGCTTGTGGTCGGTAGTCGCCGATGCCGAGTTCTTGGTTTTGGTCGGTGTCGGGGTCTTCGATGCCGTCGAGTTGCTTGCTGAAGAGCGCGAGGATGTCGAGGTCTTGGAACAGTGTCTCGGTGAGCATGTCCCAGTCGTGATCGTCTTCGTGTTCGGGTAGGTCTGCGTAGCGTTCGGTGAAGCCGGCCCAGTCATCACCGACGGCGGCTTCCGCGGAGCGGAGGATGAGGTGCAGTGCCATCTCTTCGGCTGGGCACCGGGGTTGGGGCCAGTGGCCGGCGGTGAGGTCGTCGCTGAGGTCGTCGAAGGAGCGTGCGGCTTGGCGGCGCCATACTGCGTTCTGTCGCCAGGTGATCCGCGGGAACTCATCGAACACTGACCAGGCACCAGTGTCGTTCACCGGCTCGTCACCGTGTTCGAGGACATCGTCGTAAGCTTGATCGGCCAGGACTCCGGCGGCAATCCACAGGGCTGCAGCCGTTCGTGGTGTCAGCTGGAAGCCGCCGCACCGGTTGCAGTCGTCCGCGCTGCAGGTGCATAGGGGGAAGAGCGCGGCGAATTGCGGCCAGGCCGAGACTGGTAGGCCGAGTTCATCGATCTCTACTACGGACTCGGTGGCTTCGACGAACTCGATGCCAGCACGTTCATCGATCACGCCGCCCGCGTCGACGAACCATTGCACGGCGGCGAGGGCGTCGCCGCGGATGTGGTCCTGCTCGTCCTGTCGTTCCTGCGCGACGCTGCGGTCGCTGTCGGCGGAGACGGAGAACTGTGTTGTTTCGATGTCGGCGATCGCGGCCTGTTCGAGTGCGTTCTCGTCGGTGATGTCGATGATCGCTTCGACGGTCACCCTGACTCTGCGGCTGCGTCCCTGGGCGCGGGTCATTCATCCAGGCTATCCCCGCGACCGCGTGTGGTGGTGAAGGCCACGGAGGCGCACGCTGAGGTGATCGGCAAGGAGGTCGCGATGAGGAGAACACCGGTCTACAAGCGGTGCGGTTGCAAGGCGCGAGGAGAAGCCGGCGGCGAGCCAGGCGCAGAGTGTCCACGGTTGGCTGAGCGAGGTCACGGGAGCTGGTATTTCTCACTGGAGCTGCCGTGTGGCCGGGACGGTCGACGGCATCGGGTGCGTCGTGGCGGCTTCCGATCCCGCGCGGCGGCGGAGCAGGCGCGGGCGTATCTGCTTGGGGCTGATGTGGTTCCGGGGCGGAGCGCGGTGACGGTGGGGCAGTGGCTGGACATCTGGCTGGAGATGCGGCAGACCCTGAGCTTCAACACCCGCCGCCTGTACACCCAGCATGTGAATGACTATTTGAAGCCGTACCTGGGGAGTGTGCCGTTGCGGTCGTTGACGGTGGCGCGGGTGCAGGCGCTGTTCGTGGCGTTGGCGCGGGCGAACGCCACACGGGAGCGGCCGTTGTCGCCGGCCACGTTTGTGCGGATCCGCGGGACGTTGCATGCGGCGTTGAACGGCGCGATCCGGGTGGGATTGATCGAGCGGAACCCGGCTCATCTGGTCGAGTTGCCGTCGGGGCGGCGGCCGCGTGCGGTGGTGTGGACCGAGGCGCGGGTGGCGCACTGGCGGGCGACCGGGGAGCGGCCGCCGGTAGCGGTGTGGACGGCCCGGCAGACGGCCGAGTTCCTGGAACACGCACGTGACCATCCGCTCTACGTGCTGTATCTGGCGGTCGCGCTGCTCGGATTGCGGCGCGGCGAGGCGACCGGGCTGCGCTGGTGCGATCTCGACCTCGACGCCGGGGTGGTGCAGGTGTCGCACCAGGTCCAGGACCGGGGTGGTCGCACGGTGGTGTGCCCGCCGAAGACCGAGACGAGCGTCCGCACTTTGGCGCTGGATCATGGCTTGGTGTCGGCGCTGCGGGCACTGCGGTCCCAGCGGCGGGCGCAGGGTGGGGAGCCGGTCGGGTTCCTGTTCACCAACCGCTACGGCGGGCCGTTGAGCCCAGGGTATGTGACGCACACCTTCACCCGGCTGGTCGCCAAAGCGGGGTTGCCGCCGATCCGGTTCCACGACCTGCGGCACGGCGCGGCGAGCCTGTCCCTGGCCGCGGGCAACGACCTGAAGGTGGTGCAGGCGATGCTCGGGCACTCGAGCATCGTGCTCACCGCCGACACCTACACCAGCGTCTTGCCTTGCCTGGCCCATCAGGCCGCCGAGGCAACGGCGGCTTTGGTGCTGGCGGCGGCTCGCGATGCGGCGGCGTCGTTGCGCAGCCGGGGGAGCGGGAAACAACGCCGGCGAGGCAAAGAACGCCACGCCCGCAACAAGAAGGCCAAGAACAACGGCCGCCAGACGCGGTCTCATTCGGCCCCACGCCGGTCCCACCCATGATCAAAGCCCACTGGCAAGATCCTCGCGACGGAGGAACCCGCAGGTGGGCTTCGATTCAGTAGGGTGCGCCATCAGGGACTCGAACCCCGAACCCGCTGGTTAAGAGCCAGCTGCTCTGCCAATTGAGCTAATGGCGCCGGTGTCTGCCGGAGGCTTCCCTCGGCGACGTGGAAAAGATTAGCACCCGCTCCGAGGCCCGTTTCAGGGGGGTCCCCTAACCCGGATCCGGCATTGCCGCCCCGGTGTCGCGGCTGGTCGGGCACACTGGAGTCGGACATCGACGGCGAAACAGGCGGGTGGGCATGCGGGGTATGAAGGTGCGGCTGCTGGTGGCCGCCGGGGTGGTCGGGCTCTCCTTGGCCGGGTGCAGCAGTAGCCCTTCGGGTGAACCTTCTCGGACGCCGACGTCGACGCCGCCGTCCAGCGAGACCAAGCCTGCGCCGAAGCCCGCCGTGCTCAGCCTCACGCCCGCCAAGGACGCGAAGGACGTTGCGCCCGGGGAGCCGGTCAGCGTCGCCGTCAAGGACGGGAAGGTTGGTGAGGTCGTCCTCACCGGTGCCGACGGGAAGGTCGTCGCCGGCAAGCCGCGGGCCGACGGCTCCGGGTGGGACTCCGCCGAGCCGCTCGGCTACAACAAGACCTACAAGCTGACCGCGACGGCCACCGGCTCCGACGGCAAGCCGGTCACCTCGGAGTCGACCTTCAGCACCGTCAAGCCCGCCCGGCAGCTCGGCGTCTCGGTGAACCTCGTCGAGGGCGAGACCGTCGGGGTCGGCATGCCCCTGATCTTCACCTTCACCGGCAGCGTCACCGACAAGGCCGCGGCCGAGAAGGCGCTGAAGGTCACCGCGGAGCCGGCCACCGAAGGCGCCTTCCGCTGGTCCGGCGACAAGCAGGTCACCTGGCGGCCGAAGGAGTACTGGAAGAGCGGCACCAAGATCAAGGTCGACGCGGCCGTCTACGGCAAGCCGCTCGGTGGTGGCAGCTACGGCCGGGAGGACAAGAGCGCCGGCGCCACCGTCGGTGACAAGCTCGTCGCCGTCGCCGACGGCCAGACCCACCAGATGACGGTCACGATCAACGACAAGGAGGTCAAGACCATGCCGACCTCCATGGGCAAGCCCGGCCACAACACGCCGCAGGGCACCTACACCGTCATGAGCGAGCACACCGGCTACACGATGAACTCCGCCACCTACGGCGTCCCCGAGGACGCGCCCGGCGGCTACAGCACCTTCGTGCAGTACGCGGTCCGCCTGTCCTGGAGCGGCATCTTCTTCCACTCCGCGCCGTGGTCGGTGCGGCAGCAGGGCCACAGCAACGTCAGCCACGGCTGCCTGAACCTGTCCACCGAGAACGCGAAGTGGCTGATGGACACGTCCAAGAAGGGTGACGTCGTCACGGTGCAGAACAGCGGTGGCCCGAAGCTCGAGCCGACCGACGGCTGGAGCGTCTGGCAGCTGTCCTGGGACGAGTGGCGGGCGGCGGCCAACTAGCCGGAGTCGCGGACCAGCTCCCGTGCCTCGGCCTCGGTCGACACCGAGGGGCCCGAGCCCCACAGCGGTTTGTTCGCCGTCTCGCGGCTGAAGTACACCGCGACGGCGCCGATCGCGCCCGCCGCCATCAGGTACCAGGCGGGCCAGTAGTCGTGGCCGGTGGCGGAGATCAGCGACTGCATCACCAGCGGGGTGGTGCCGCCGAAGAGCGACACCGAGATGTTGAACGCGATGGACAGCGCGCCGTACCGGATGGCCGTCGGGAACAGCGCGGGCAGCGCCGCGGGCATCGACACCTCGAAGCAGAGGAGCAGCAGGCCGAGCCCCATCAGTCCGAGGAAGGTGAGGACGAGCCCACCGTCGTGCACCAGCAGCATCAGCGGCCAGGAGAGCACGAGGAACCCGAGGCAGCCGGCCATCATCACCGGCTTGCGGCCGACGTGGTCGGTGATCCGTCCGCCGACCAGGATGATGAGCATCATCACGACCATGACGACGATGATCAGCAGCAGTCCGTGGGTGGCGTCGAGGTGCAGCTGCTCGGACAGGTACGTCGGCATGTACGACAGCAGCATGTAGTCGGTGACGTTGAACACGAGCACCAGGCCGACGCAGATGAGCAGCGCGGGCCAGTATTCGGTGAACATCTTCCAGAACGGCTCCCCGGACCGACCCCGCTTCTCGGCCTCCTCGGCGTGCTTCTGGAACGCCGGTGTCTCCTCCAGCTTCAGCCGCATGTAGAGGCCGATGATCCCGAGCGGCCCGGCGATGAGGAACGGCACGCGCCATCCCCAGTCGAGCAGGGTCTCGTGCGGCACCCAGGCCTTCATCCCGGTGACGACGGACGCTCCGAGCACGTATCCGGACAGCGTTCCGAACTCGAGCCAGGACCCCATGAACCCCCGCCGCTTGTCGGGCGAGTACTCGGCGATGAAGGTGGTGGCGCCGCCGTACTCGCCGCCGGTGGAGAACCCCTGCACCATCCGGGCGAGGACGAGCAGGATGGGTGACCAGACCCCGATCGAGCTGTACGACGGGATCAGCCCGATGCACAGGGTGCCGATGGCCATCATGATCATGGTGACGGCGAGCACCTTCTGCCGTCCGATCCGGTCCCCGAGCGGCCCGAACACCAACCCGCCCAGCGGCCGCATCAGGAAGGCCGCGGTGAAGGCGCCGAAGGTCCCGATCAGCCGCACCCCAGGCGACACCGTGGGCGGGAAAAAGACCTCGGCAATGGTGTCGGCGATGTAGGCGTACACGCCGAAGTCGAACCACTCCATGGCATTGCCCAGCGCAGCGGCTCCCACCGCCCGCTTCAGCAACGACTGGTCGACGACGGTGATGTCCTCGTACCGAAGCTTCTTCTTCCGGCCCCTGACCTTCGCACCTGAACGTTCCACCCACCCAAGGTGCAACGCGGCCCCCGACCTCGCACGCTGAGCCATCCAGTCGTGAGCGTTACCACGAACGGACCAGTGCAACCAACCATCAAACGGGCACCCGGCAACGGCACGCAACCACACAGTCGGGGTCCGGGGGCCCGCACCCGGCAACGGTACGCAACCACACGGACAGGGATCCAGGGCCCGCACCCGGCAGCGGCACGCAACCACACGGATGGGGGTCCGGGGGCGTGCCGCTGCCGGGTGCGGGCC
>JARAWT010000041.1:0-104591 GCA_033793495.1 Streptomyces sp. MN03-5084-2B
GTGCCGGGGGCGACGAGGCCGTCCGGGGGCAGCACCGTCTGGGTGGCCGCCGTCGGGTTGACCGCGACCCAGCCGTGGCTGAACGTCCTCGTCCAGACGCCGTTGGCCAGCCGGCTCGCCGCGTCGACCGCCTCGCCCAGCCCGGAATCCTGCAACGTCGACCACTCCGGGGCGCGGTAGTCGTCGGTCGTCGCGCGGGTCCAGCACGTGCGGGGGCCCGCGAGCAGGGCCGCGCTCGCGTAGCCGGAACGCTCCTCGCGTGCGTTGTGCGTCCGCGTGACCAGCAACAGCAGGGACTCGCCGAGCGCCGCCTGCGCACGCAGCTCCTGGAACTCGTTGCCGCGGAAGGTCAGCAGGCCACCCGTGCCGCCGTTCTCGCGGAACCCGAAGTTCTCCTCCATCGCGCCGCCGAAGCGGGAGTGCGCAGTCCAGCGGCCCGGCACCAGGTGCGTCTCCGACACGTTGGGCACCAGCAGCTTGTTCGCGTTCGCGAGGGCGTCGCCGGCCTTGGCCAAGAAGGCGTCCAGGCCGTCGCGGAGCTTGCGGTCGGTCTCCGCGACGTTCGCCGTGCCCGCGAGCACCGCGGGCGAATAGTGGCTGAGGGAGTTGAAGTCGTTGTCCGCGAGCACGCCGTCCCAGCCCTCGCGTTTCACCTCGGCGACGACGGCGTCGGTCCAGGCCTGCTGGTAGTCCGGGTTCCACACCGTCATCTGCCAGTGGCGCGGGTAGCCCTGCCACTCGATCCGCTGCCCGTTGACGTCGAGGGCGAACCAGTCCGGGTGGTGGTCCTGCGCGGCGACGTAGCCGATGCCGCTCGGCAGGAAGACCGCGTCCTGGCCGCTGTCGACCGCGCCCGGGTAGTTGCGCGTGCTCGACAGGTCCTTGTACACCAGCACCTTCACCCGCGGGTTGAGCTGGTGCAGCCGCCGCATCGCCGCGCCCTGGTCGGCGTTGAGCACGACGACCTGGTAGCGCTTGGCCGCCCGCTCGATCTGCTGCGCCGTCGGCGGCTGCCCGATCCCGTACCACCACGCACAGGGGGCGAGCGGCTTCGGCGGCGGTGCCGCGAGGTCCTGCGCCGAGCTGGCGACGCAGCCGGCCAGGCAGCTCGCCAGCAGCACCGCGGTGGCCGTCCAGGACACCGCCGGGTACCGGCGGATCAGCGTTGCCTTCGGCACAGCAGTTCTCCCACCGTGAGGATGATGATCTTGACGTCCAGCCACAACGACCAGTTCGCGATGTAGTAGTTGTCGTAGCGCGCGCGGTCCGCGATCGAGGTGTCGCCGCGCAGGCCGTGCACCTGCGCCAGCCCGGTCAGCCCGGTCGGCACCCGGTGCCGGGCCCAGTACAGGTCGTGGACGGCGGAGAACTCGTGCACGAACACCGGCCGCTCCGGCCGCGGCCCGACCAGCGACATGTCCCCGCGCACGACGTTCCACAGCTGGGGCAGCTCGTCCAAAGAGGACCGCCGCAGGAAGCGGCCGACCGGGCCGACCCGGCGGTCCCCGACGACCGACCAGCGCGTCTGCGAATCGTCGACGGCGGCCTGCCGCACGCTGCGCAGCTTGAAGAGCACGAACGTGCCGCCGTCCATCCCGACCCGGACCTGCCGGAAGAAGACCGGGAACCCGCTCTCCACCGCGACCGCGAGCGCGCAGACCGCGATGACCGGCGCGAGCACGACGAGCGCGGCGGCGGCCAGCGTCGTCTCGACCGCGCGCTTGACCCACCAGCTCGGCCGCCGGGTCGGCGCGCCGCCCAGCCACACCAGCGGGTAGCTGCGGAGGCGGTCGACGCCCGGCCCGTCCGGGCAGAGCTCGAACAGGTGCGGCAGCACCAGGGTGACGCACCCGAGGCGGTGGGCGGTGATGGCGGCGTCGACGATCGCGCGGTCCGAGCCGTCGGCGGGGGCGAGGACCACCGTGCCCGCGCCCAGCCGGGCGATGGCGCCGGTGAGGTCGCCGTCGATCCGCTCGACGGGCAGGCCCGGCGGCACCGGCTCCGGGCCGGATGCCGCGACGCCGACCGGCAGCAGCCCGAACTCGGGGTGCTCCAGCATGGTGCGGACGAGTTCGCCGCCGATCCGGCCGGAGCCCACGACGACGGCGCGGTCGCAGCGCCGCAGCCGTCGCCGGCCCCAGCGGCCGAACGCGAAGACCGCCGGGCGGACGGCCTCGCTCAGCACGGCGAAGCACAGCACCACTTCCTGCATCCGCGCCGTGTCGTCGCCGTCCATCCCGGCCACCAGGCCGAAGCCGGTGACGAGCGCGAAGGCCAGCGCGGTGGCGGTGACCGAACGGGGGAGGTCCTGCAGCCAGGACAGCCAGAGCCGGCGGCGGTGGACGCGGCCGGCCACCCGGGCCCCCGCGAGGGCCGCGGCGGTCACCGCCGCACCCGCCCCGCCGGGACCGGTCCGCAGCACCGCGGCCAGCCAGGCCGCGCCGTCGACCGCAACGAGCAGCACGGCCACCGCGTTGACCCGGGCGAGCAGCGGGCGGCCGCGGACGACGTCCCGCGGCCGGTCGCCCGTCCGGACCCGCCGCTGTGCCGGCACCGCTTCGGTGACGACCGTGTCTCTGAGTTCAGTCACCGGTCTCGACCTCTACTTGACATGAGGGTTCCATTCTCGCTTTCTTCACGACTCAGCCATTCGAGGCAACACCGGCACGATCGAGTGAATTTTCCCGAGAACACCCGGAAATGCACTCGATCGAGGTGACCACCAGACCCGATCCGGTGATTTCAGGAAACACCAAGTAGTTCTGATGACGCGCATCCTTCCGAGGGACTTCCGGGGCCACTAAAGAAACCACACAACATAGCCGAATAGGACTGGACGGCCCCACCAAACCCGATTCCGGACGGGTGACGGGCAAAAGACGAGGACAACCACACGAGGGGAACCGTGGCGCGCGAAGAGACCACCCTGGCCACACTGCCCGAACCCGCAGTGTCCGAACCTGAACTGTCCGAACCGGACCCCGCCGGGGGACGGACCGGCGGGCGGGCGCACGTCGTGCTGCCCGCGTTCAACGAAGAAGCGTCCCTGCCGCCGCTGCTGCGCCGGCTCGCCGACGTGGCCCGCACCGAGCGGGTCACCGTCTGGGTCGTCGACGACGGTTCCGCCGACGCCACGGTCGCCGTGGCCGAGTCGGGCTACGGCGGGCTCGACGTCCGCGTCGTGCGGCACCTGGTGAACCTCGGGCTCGGCCGCGCGGTGCAGTCCGGCCTCCGGGCCGCGCTGGAGGACGCGAGCCCCGACGACATCGTCGTCGTGATGGACGCCGACGACACGCACGACCCGGCCCTCATCCGCGCGCTGCAGGCGGAAATCGCCGCCGGGGCCGACGTCGCCATCTGCTCCCGGTTCGTCCCGGGCGGCGACGACCGGACCGCCCCGTTCGGGCGGCGGCTGCTGTCCCGCGGCGCCGCCCAGCTGTTCCACCGCGCCCTCGACGTCGACGGCGTCCGGGACTTCACCAGCGGCTACCGCGCCTACCGGGCGTCGCTGCTGGCGCGCGCGTCGGCGCACTGGGGCGAACGGCTCATCGAGGAGCAGGGCTTCGCGTGCATGGTGGAGCTGCTGCTCAAGCTGCGCCACTGCCGTCCGGTGATCACCGAGGTCCCGCTGGCCCTGCGGTACGACCGCAAGCAGGGACCCAGCAAGCTGAAGCTGCGGCGGACCGTCGTGCAATACCTGAAACTGCTCGCCCGCGACCGGCTGAGCCCGGCGCCCTACCGGAAGCTGTGATCCCGGTGACCCCTCCCGGCTCCCCGCACGTCGCCGTGATCGGCGGCGGCATCTGCGGCCTCGCCGCCGCGCACCGCCTCGCCCGCCGCGGCACCCGCGTGACCCTGCTCGAGAGCAGCGACCAGCTCGGCGGACTCGGCACCTTCTTCGCCCACGACGGCCAGTGGGTCGAGCGCTTCTACCACTGCATCATGCCGTCCGACGCGAGCCTGCTGGCCCTGCTCGGCGAGCTCGGCCTGCGCGACGCCGTGCAGTGGCGCGAAACGACGATGGGCATGGTCGTCGACGGCCGCCACCACCCCTTCAACTCCGCACTCGACCTGCTCCGCTTCTCGCCGCTGCGGCTGCCCGACCGCGTGCGCTTCGGCGTGGTTTCGCTGCTGCTGCGCCGGTTGGGGCAGAACCGCGACCTCGACCACCTCCGCACCGAAGACTGGCTGCGCGGGCTCTACGGAGACGTCGTCTGGGAGCGGCTCTTCGCGCCGATGTTCGGCTCGAAGTTCGGCCCGGCCTTCGGGGACGTTCCCGCGCTGTACCTGTGGCAGCGGCTGGGCCGCGAGCGCAACGTCGCCACCCGCGGCTACCCGGACGGCGGCTACAAGACGATCATCGACGCGCTGCAGGCGTCGATCTCGCGAGCCGGCGGCGTGGTGCGCACGTCGGCGCCCGTCCGGCGGCTCGGCAGCACCGGCGACCGCTCGGTACTGGCCCTGGCCGACGGCGAGGTCATCGAAGCCGACCACGTCGTCTCCACGGTGCCGCTGCCCCTGCTGCGGCGCATCGCCGACGACGCGCTCGCCGCCCGGCTGCCCACGACGGACCTGCCCTACCAGGGCGTGGTCACCGGCGTGTTCTTCCTCCGGCGGCCGGTCACCGAGCACTACTGGACGCCGGTGCTGCACTCCGGCACCGAGTTCGACGGGGTCGTGGCGATGTCGGCCCTGACCGGCGGCCGGAACCTGGTCTACGTCATGCACTACACCGACCGCGGCTCACCGCGGTACCTCGACGACGAGACGGCGATCGCGGCTCGCTGGTCGGCCCAGCTGCGCGGCCTGTACCCGGAGCTCGGCACCGACGGCATCGAGGACGTGCGGGTGTTCAAGGCACCGTTCGTGGAACCGGTGTACCCGCTGGGTTACTCGGCCGCGCGGCCGGCGGTGGCCGTCGAAGGGACCGGCCTCCTGCTGGCCACCACCGCCCACGTCTACCCGGACGTGACGAGCTGGAACTCGAGCGTCCGCCTGGCGAACGACGTGGTCGCGTCCGTGGCGGATCAGCCGTCGGTCGCGCCCGCGCGCTGATCGAGCAGGGCACCCAGCGCGGTCACGATGCGGGTGGAGGCGGAGCCGTCGCCGTACGGGGACGGGAGGTGGCGGAGGCGCTCGCGGTGGCCGGCCACGTCGTCGAGCCAGCGGGCGACCTCCGCCCCGATCGACGGGCCCGGCAGCACCCGCGTCCCGAACGTCCCGGCGATCTCGGGGCGCTCGGTGCTGCGCCGGACCACCACCACCGGTCGCTTGAGGACACTCGCTTCCTCTTGGATGCCCCCGGAATCCGACACCAGCACCGCGGCCTCCGCGGCCAGCGCGAGGAACGCCGGGTAGGCCTGCGGCTCCAGCTCGACGAGTGGCTCGAGCAGGTGCCGCAGGCCGAACGCCTCGACGCCCTTGGCCGTGCGCGGGTGCATCGGGAAGACCACCGGCAGCGGCAGGCGGCCCAGTTCGCGCAGGATCACCGCCAGCCGCCCGGCGTCGTCGACGTTCTCCGGGCGGTGGATGGTCGCCAGCACGAACCGGTCGCGCTCGAGCCCGCGGGCCGCCAGCACGGCCCGCCGGTCCTCGGGGGCCGGGAGCGCGGCCTGCAGGGCTTCGACGACGGTGTTGCCGGTGACGGCGATCCGTTCGGCGGGCACGTTCTCCGCCAGGAGCTGGGCGCGGTTGAGCTCGGTGGGCGCGCAGCAGAGGTCGGCGAGGTGGTCGATAAGCACCCGGTTGTGCTCTTCGGGCATCGCCCGGTCGTGGCTGCGCAGCCCGGCTTCGACGTGCACCAGCGGCAGGTCGTGCGCGTTGGCCGCCAGCGCGCCGGCGAGCGCGGACGTCGTGTCGCCCTGGACGACCACCGCCCGGCCGGGCCGGGCCGCGAGGACCTCGTCGACCGCGCTGATCGTCCGGCCGAGCTGGCCGCCGCGGCGGCCGGCGCCGACGCCGAGCTCGTGGAACCGGTCGGACGGCGGCAGGTCCGCGCGGATGCGCGAGTACAGCGCGCGGTCGTAGTGCTGTCCCGTGTAGACGACGGCGCACTCGTCGCCGAACACCCGCATCAGCGGGGCGAGCTTGATCAGTTCCGGCCGCGTCCCGCAGACCAGCGTGATTCCCCCGGTTCCGGCGGATCGCGCCGCCGGGGAACTCCCGGTGGCTTCACGGAAATCTGCGGTGGTCGTCGACATGCGAGTGCGATCCTTTCGGGCGATGAGTTCGCCGCACGTTACTGACCGAAACCGCAAAACCGGCGGAGACTCAGTCGATCGTGTGACGACGCGGTGTCGCACCGGGGAATTGCGCACGCCCTAGACTGGGCCCGATCGGAATACCGGACAGGACGGCGCTCTTGCTGAAGAAATTCGCGGTACTGGCGCTCGCCGCGCTCGCGGCCACCGTTTCCGCCTCCGCGCCCCGCGCCGACGCGGCGCCGGACCTCCTGCTCCCCGACCTCCGCCAGGCACCACCGGGGTGCGCCGGCGGCAGTTCCGGCGAACTCCCCCTGTGCACCGCCTGGGACGTGTGCCCGGTGATCGACCCGGCCGCCCCCAACGGCCGCTGCGTCGCGCCGTCGGTCGCGAAGGCCGTCCGGCTGCGGTTCACCAGCGCGGAGGAGAACGTCGGCGACGGGCCGCTGCTGCTGTACGGCCGCCGCGACAGCACGCAGCAGGACACCATGACGGTCCGGCAGGCGCTGCGCAACGGCACGGACGGCTCGATCCCGGACGGCTACGCGGCGGCGCAGCGCGCCACCGGGGCCTTCACGTACTACGAGCCGGCCCTGGCCCACCAGCACTGGCACCTGATGAACTTCGAGCACTTCGCGCTGGTTTCCCGGCAGGGCAAGACGGTCGTCACCGACCGCAAGAACGGGTTCTGCCTCGGCGACCGGTTCCGGGTGCACGACGCGAACCGGGTGCCGAACGCGCCCGGCGACTCGGGTCCGGACGCCGACCTCGCCGAGACCCTGCGCGACAACATGTGCCGCCACCACGAACCCACCGCGCTCGACGTGCTCGAGGGGATTTCGGTCGGGGCGGGCGACGACTACAAGTTCACCGTGGACTTCCAGTGGCTGGACATCACGCACGTCCCCACCGGGACGTACGACCTGGTGAACACGGTGAACGCGGACCGGACGCTGCTGGAGACGGACTACCGCAACAATTCTTCGGCGGTCGCGTTGTCGATTTCGTGGCCGCAGGGGATGCCGGGGCCGGACGAGACGGTCCCGGCCGCGCCGATCGTCAAGCTGCTGCGCAGCTGCCCGGGCCTGCCCCGCTGCGCCTGAGCCCCGGCCTACCAGGGGCGGCCCGCCGCGAGGCGGGCCGTGAAGCCGGTCTCGTCGCGGTGCAGCGTCACCTCGCTGCAGATCTGGTGGGCGATCCACAGGCCCCGGCCGCCGATGCTCCGGTCCGCCGGCAGCAGCCCGGCGAACGGGTCCACCGGCCCCGGACCGGTGTCGTGCACCGAAACGACCATCTGCCCGGCCCCGGCCCAGATCCGCACCCGGACCGGCGGCCGGCCGTGGCGGAGCGCGTTGTCCACGATCTCGCTGACCGCCAGCACGAGGTCGTCGACCTCGTCCGCGGGCAGGTCCACCGGCGCCGTCGCCAGCACCGCCCGGCGCGCGTCCCCGGGCCGCGGGTTCGCCAGCTCGGCCCGCGGGGCGGTGCCTTCGATCGGGAGCGGCGTCATCGGCCGCGGGCCGGACAGGAAGGACAGCGGGTCGACGTAGCCGGTGTTCGTGTGGTGGCCGCCGGGGGTGGCCACGAACGGGTGCGTCCTGGCGACGTCGTCGAGGACGTGCCGCGGTGTCGTGCGGGTGTCGTAGGCGCACATGCTGCGCAGCGGGAACTCGCCGTAGGCGTGGTTGACCGCCGACTCGTAGCGGGCCCACCAGTCCCAGGACGTGTCGATCGCGGCCGGCGGGATCTCGCCGAAGATGCGGATCCCGGCCGCGCCGTCCGCCACGAACCCGGCCAGCAGCTCGCGGTAGGACTTGATCGCCGCCGCCGGCCGCGCGTAGAGGTC
Source organism: Streptomyces sp. MN03-5084-2B (assembly GCA_033793495.1). GTDB lineage: Bacteria > Actinomycetota > Actinomycetes > Mycobacteriales > Pseudonocardiaceae > Amycolatopsis. The sequence continues at coordinate 8,047 of JARAWT010000041.1, forward strand.
GCGAGTGGACAGGTACTCCACCCGTGCCGACGGCGGCAGGGCGGCACGCACCAGCTCGGCGCGCTCCGGCTCCATCGACACCAGCGTCGGCTCGCCGGCGGCCAGCCCGCCTTCGAGGAACGGCACGGCGACGGCCAGCAGTTCCCCGTCGCCGCGGTAGTGCACGGCGGCGTGGTCGTAGCCGGCGCTCATGCGGCGCGCTCCACGCGCACGCCGGGCAGGTCCAGCAGTTCGACGAGCCGGGCCGGCGTGGACCGCTTCGTCCGGAGGACCACCGTGGTGGCGTGCCGCTCGGCGTAGCCGGCCAGCGCGACCAGGCTGCGGTGGTCGACGAAGTCCAGCCCGGCGGCGTCGATGGCGATCGTGCCGCGCTCCTCCCGCAGGCCGGCGCGCTCCAGCGCCAGCGGCCAGAGGTCACGGGACTCCAGGTCCAGATCACCGTCGAGCGCCGCGGCGCTGCCGTCGCGGGTGTGGCCGTGCAGGTGGAACGGGGTCCCGCCCTCGACGGCGTGGGGGTGCATGCAGGCGAGCTGCGCGACGACTTCGCCACCGAGCTCGGCCACGTCGTAGCCGCACATCGCCGACATCGGGTGGCCGGCCATGTAGTGGTCCACCAGGTGCTCGTAGCGGGCGAAGGCGTCGACCTGGGCCGGCGTGCGCACCAGCGACGTCGCGTCGGCCGCGACCCGCAGCCCGGTGAACCCGGCCGCCAGCGCTTCGGACGTCGCCGCCGCGTAGAGCTCGACCTGGCTCGCGGGGTCGACGACGGCTCCCGTCGGGTAGGCCGCGTCCACCGAAGCGACGTGGACCGCACCGCGGTCCAGGCCCTCGTCGCAGCGCTCGTCCGCCCGCAGCTGCCCGGTCAGCGCGGCCTCGTCACCCGGGGCGACGTAGAGCACCCGCTCGCCGGCCGCCAGCCCTTCGGCCAGGAACTCCTGCGCGTGGGCCACGAAGGCACCGGGGCCCCGGTACCCGCGGCACACGTGGTCACGGGCCGGTGACGGTCCGCTCTCCCGCTCGGTCGGTCTCAGCACGGACCGAGACTACGCCGGACCTCCGCCGCCGGCTTCACGCAGACGCAGAACAGGTTGTCCTCCGGGTCGGCCAGGACGACCCGGTGGCCAGCCGGCCCGTCCCCCGCCCGGGCAGCCACGGTTTCCGGATCCGGCACCGCCACTCCGGTCGATTTCCGCGCCCGGGGTCGCGGCCGTCACCGGGCCATCGCGAAACTCGGGTGCGGCGGCTGGTTGTACGCCGTGTTCTGCCACGCCACGGCCTCCCGGTACTGCCGGTCCTGCATCAGCGACACGTGCGAGATGCTCGTCGGGTCCGTGGTCGAGTAGATCCGCAGCGCCCGGTTGTCCGACGTCGGCCAGACGACCTCCTCGCGCCAGTCGCCGAACAGGTCGGCCTGCAGCGACGGCGTGTTCTTCGTGCCGTTGTTCGCGTGCACGCCGGAGCCGGTCAGCAGCCGGGTGTCGCCGCCGGTGCCGTACTTGTCGATGTGCGTGCCGTCCAGCAGCTCGCGCTGGGCGTCCCCGTCCCAGTAGATGACGAAGTTCGCCGACGACGGCTTGCGCCCGATGTTCTGGCCGCTGGTGTTCAGCAGCCCGGACACCGCGGACGACCACGACTCGGCGCCGGGGCTGCCCGCGTAGATGTCGTCCGAGACCCCGCGGCCGTTGTCGCAGTTGCAGGAAGCGTTCTGCCAGATGATCTGGCCCGTCCTCGCGTCGGCCATCCACGCGGCCGGCTTGGACTTGTCTTCGTCCACTTTGAACTCTTCGAGGCCGGCCCGGGCCGGGATCAGGTCGCCGACGTGCAGGGCGTCGCCGTGGCCGTTGCGGGTGTTCCACAGTGGACTGCCGTTGTCGTCGATCGCCATGGCGCCGAAGACGATCTCGTCCCGGCCGTCGCCGTCGGCGTCCGCGATGGCGAGCTGGTGGTTGCCCTGGCCGGCGTACTGCGAGCCGGCCGAGTTCGAGTCGAACGTCCACCGCTTGGTCAGCGCGCCGTTCCGGAAGTCCCAGGCCGCGATCACGGTCCTGGTGTAGTAGCCGCGGCTCATGATCAGGCTCGGGCGGGAACCGTCGAGGTAGGCCGTCCCGGCGAGGAACCGGTCGACGCGGTTGCCGTAGCTGTCACCCCACGAGGACACCGTCCCGCGCGGCGGGTCGTAGTTCACCGTGGACACGGCGGCACCGGTCTGCCCGTTGAACATCGTCAGGAACTCCGGGCCGGACAGGACGTACCCGCTCGAGTTGCGGTAGTCGGCGTTCGCGTTGCCGATGACCTGACCGGTGCCGGACCGGGTGCCGTCCGCGGTCTTCATCGCGACCTCGGCCTTGCCGTCGCCGTCGTAGTCGAAGACCTGGAACTGCGTGTAGTGCGCGCCGGCGCGGATGTTGCGGCCCAGGTCGATCCGCCAGAGCCGGGTGCCGTCGAGCCGGTAGGCGTCGACGTAGACGTTCCCGGTGTAGCCGGACTGCGAATTGTCCTTGGAGTTGGTGGGATCCCACTTCAGCACGAGCTCGTACTGGCCGTCGCCGTCGAGGTCACCGGCACTGGCGTCGTTCGCGGTGTAGGTGTAGCTCTCCCCGGCCGGGGTCGTGCCGCCGGCGGGCGGCTGGATCGGCACGTCCCGGGTGCTCGCGGCGGCACCGGCAGTCAAGGTCAGCGACTCCTCCGCGGCGAAGGCCGACATCCGCTCGACCCCGCCGGCCACCGCGCGCACGGTGTACCGGGCGCCCGCCGGCGCACCCGCGTCGACGAAGCTCGTCGGCCCGCCGACCGGGGTCGCGGTGACCCGGGCGCCGTCGCGGTAGACGGTGAACGCCACCCCGGCCGGGTCGTCGGCGAGCAGCCGCCAGCTGACCGTGTTGCCCTGGGCGGTGTGCACGCTGACCACCCCGCGGTTCAGCCGGTCGACCTGTGGTGCGGCGACCGCGCCGGTGGCCGGGGCGGGCACCAGGCCCACCGCGATCACGCTCGCGGCGGCCACGGCGAGCCGCCTGCTGGGGTTGCGCATGGTTGCTCCGTTCATGACGCGTTTCGTGACGACGCCGGGGGTCAGCCGAGGAGCGCGGCCAGCCGGGCCGCGATCTTCTGGTTTCCGGCGTCGTTCGGGTGGGTGCCGTCCGGCAGGTCGGCCGTGGTCAGCCAGCCTTCGGTGGCGACGTACCGGACCTTGCGGTCGCCGGCGTCGGTCCGGGCGGTGACCGCGGCCTTCGTCTCGGTGACGTACCACTTCTTGAACGTCTCCATCGCGTGGATGGTCGCGTTCGGGTACTTCTCGCGGATCCGCTGGAGCAACGTGACGTAGGCGCCCTGGAACTGCGCGCCGGACACGTTGTGCCCCTTGTCGTTGGTGCCGAGGTTGATCACCACGTCGCTCACCTGGTAGCGGGAGAAGTCCCAGTCCGGCGTGGTGGTGGCCAAACCGGTCTTGAGGTACCGGTCCCGCATGCCGACGCATCCGTCGGGGGCCGGGTACAGGCAGACGCTGGGCCGGGCGATCTGGGTGTGCGCGGCCCCCAGCTTCTCGCCGGTCAGCCAGCCGTACGCGGTCAACGCCTCCTTGGACGTCTTGTAGCCCGCGGTGATCGAGTCGCCGACGAACTCGAGGATCCGCGACGGCACGCTCGCCGCCACGGTCCGGGCACCGGAGTCCAGGACCACGCCCTGGAACACCTCGTCGCCCTGGTAGGAGCCCGCGTCCTGGCGGTAGGCCACCCGCAGGGTGTGCGTGCCCGCCGGGAGCGGGGACGGCGTCAGGTTCACCGTCCCGGCGACGTTCCGGTACGTCGTCCAGCCGCCGCCGTCGATGGCGGCGTACAGGTCGACGCTGCCGCGTTGACGCAGTTTCACCGTCGTGCCGGTGAACGCGATCACCGCGTACGCACCGGTCCACCCGGGCACGTAGGCACCCGGCGAGCGGGTGTCCCACCGGCCGGCGTACCGGATGTTCGAGTCCGTCGGCGAGCCGTCGCCGGTGGCGGCCGCGGCCGGGTTCACCACGGTGGCGAGCGCGGCCACGAGCGTCACCACGAGCGTCACGATCCGCGGCTTCGTGCCGATCGACATGTCCTGCCTCGTTTCCGGTGAAGGCGGCTCAGCCGAGGACCGCGGCGAGCCGGTCCGCGATCTTCCGGTGCCCGGCGTCGTTCGGGTGGGTGCCGTCCGCGGTGTCGGTGGCCTTGTCGATCCAGCCCGTGGTGTCGATGAACTTCACCTTGCCGTCACCGGCGTTGTTCCGGGCGGCCACCGCGGCTTTCGTCTCGGTGGCGTACCGCCGGTAGAAGTTCTGCATCGCGTGGATGGTCGCGTTCGGGTACTTCGCGCGGGCCCGTTGCAGCAGCGTGAGGTACGCGCTCTGGAACTGCGCTCCGGAGACGCCGTGCGACAGGTCGTTGGTGCCCAGGTTGATCACCACGTCGGTGGCCTGGTAGCGGGTGAAGTCCCAGTCCGGCGAGCCAGTGGCCAAGCCGGTCTTCAGGAACCGGTCGCGCATGCCGAGGCAGCCGTCCGGGGCCGGGTACAGGCAGGCCCCGCCGACGGCGATCTGGGTGTGCCCGGCGCCCAGCTTCTCGCCGGTCAGCCAGCCGTAGGCGGTCAACGCCTGCTTCGACGACCGCTGGCCGACCGTGATCGAATCGCCGACGAACTCGAGGATCCGCGACGGCACGGCCGGCACCACGGTCCGGACGCCGGAATCCAGGACCACGCCCTGGAACACCGCGTCGCCGTGGTACGAACCGGCGACGGGCCGGTAGGACACCCGCAGCGTGTGCGTGCCCGCCGGCAGCCGGGCCGGTGTCAGGTCCACCGTGCCGCGGACGTTCGTCCGCGACACCCAGTCCCCGCCGTCGATGCTGGTGAACAGGTCGATCGCGTTGCGCTGGCGCAGTTTCACCGTCGTGCCGGTGAACCCGACCACCACGTACGCACCGGCCCACTCGGATACGTAGGTCCCCGCCGAACGGGTGTCCCAGCGTCCGAAGTACCGGATGTTCGGGTCCGACGGCGAGCCGTCGCCGGCCGCCGCCGCAGCCGGGTGCACCGCCGCGCCCACCCCCGGCGCGGGAACCAGGGTGGCCGCGGCCAGCACGGCGAGGACGACCGCACGCTGCCTGAGTGACATGAGGACTCCTTTGTCCCGCGCCGGCACTGTCCTGGGCCGGCACTGTCCCGAGTGGATCGTGTCAGCCTGCCGAGCAGGTGCTCCCGTTGAGCGTGAACGCCGTCGGTGCCGGGTTGGTGCCGCTGTACGTGCCGTTGAAACCGATGCCGGTCGACGCGTTCGGTGCCAGCGCACCGTTCCAGCTCAGGTTCTTGGCGGTGACGGCGCCGCCGGACTGGGCGAAGGTGGCACCCCAGCCGGGCAGCGTCACCTGCTGGCCGCCGGCGAAGGTGAAGGCCAGCGTCCAGCCGTCGACCGCGCTCGTGCCCGTGTTCGTAATGGTGACGTTGGCGGTGAACCCGTTGCCACCACCCCAGTTCGAGGCGGCGTAGGCGATCTTGCACGCGCCGGTCCCGCCGCCCGCGCTCGTGGTCACCGTGGCGATCCCGGACGCGGCCGAGGTGTTGCCCGCGGCGTCCCTGGCCCGCACCTGGTACCGGTAGGTGCTCGAAGCGGCCAGTCCGCTGTCGGTGTACGACGTCGTCGCGGCCGAACCGACCACGGTGAAGGTGCCGCCGCTCGCTCCCGGCGCCCGGAGGACGTCGTAGCCGGTGACGCCGACGTTGTCGGTCGACGCCGTCCAGCTCAGCGTGGCACCGCCGGCCGTCACCCCGGAGGCGGCCGGGGTGCCCGGCACGGACGGCGCCTGGGTGTCGGCCTGGCCGCCGCCGTAGACGGTGGCTTCCTTCGAGGTCTGGCGGACCCCGTTGGCGCCGTTGAGGAACCGCTCGCCCCACGGCGTCAGGCTGGTGGGGTCGAAGTTGTTCGTCATGTCGAGGTAGCCGACGTCGCTGCTGTTGCCGCTCCACGACCAGCCGAGGTAACCGAGGCCACGGGCCTGCGCCTGGGCCATGATCGTGTCCTCGTCCGGGTTGCCGTCGCTGTGCATGTTCCCGAACTCGCCCACAACCAGGGGCAGCCCGGCGGTGCGGAAGGCGTCGAAGTAGGCGTTGATCTCGGCGGCGGTGTCGTAGACGCCGTACATGTGGATGGAGAAGACCGTGTTGTGCTGCGGGTCGGCGGCGAACACCGTGCCGGCGTTGTCGCGCATGATGTTCTGCCAGTCCTGGCCCCACATCGGCGCGTCGGCCATCAGCAGGTGCTGCAGCCCGGCGGCCCGCAGCCGCTTGATCGCGTTGCCCGTCGCGGTCGCCCAGGTCGCGCTCACCTGCTGGTCGTTGCCGAACGGCTCGTTGCCCAGGTTGATGACGACGTGGTTCTCGTGGCCCTTCAGCGCACCGGCCACGCTGATCCAGTAGCTCGCCGCCTGGTCGAGGGTGGCGGCCCCGCTCTGCTCGCCGTAGCCGGTCGTGTCGTGCACCTCCAGGACGCAGATCAGCCGGTTCTGCTTGCACAGCCCGATGACGCCGGTGACCTCGGCGGCCGGGGTCGGTCCCCACCGCTGCCCGCTGCCGAGGACGACCCGGACCGTGTTGGCCCCGAAGGACTTGATGTCGGCGAAGGCCCGGTTCTGGCTCGGGTACCAGACGTAGGCGTGGTTCACCCCGCGCATCACGAACGGCGAGCCGTTGGCTTCGAGGATCCGGGTGCCGTCGACGTGCAGGCCGGTCGCGGCGGGCGTGTCCGGGCCGAGCGCCGCCACCAGGGCGGGGTACCAGCGGCTTTCGATCTTCTGGATGCCGGTGGTGCTGTTCGGGTGGACGCCGTCGCCGGTGTCGGCGGCGGTGTCGAACCCGGTCCACTGGTCGACGACGGTGATCGGCGACGCCGCCGTGGAGTGCGCCTGCGCCCAGGCCGGGATCGCGTTGTTCAGGTCGACCACCCGCTGGCCACAGGCGGCGCAGTTGCCCGGGTTCATCGGGATGATCTTCGCGACGATCAGCTTGGTCGCCGGGTTGGCGGCCCGCATCTGGCCGAGCAGCGTCGTGTAGGCGTCGAGGATGGTGCTCGCCGCGATGTTGTTCCAGACGTCGTTGGTGCCCAGGTGCATCAGGACGATGTCCGGGTGCGTGGCCGAGAGCCAGCCGGGCAGCTGGTTGTCCCGGGCGATCCCGGTCGCCAGGAACCCGCCGTGGCCCTCGTTTTCGCCGTCGTAGGTGAAGCCGCACCCCTGCGCGGGCAGCGTGCCGACGAAGTCGACGTCCGGGTGGCCGGTGTCCTGGAGGTGCTTCCACAGCAGCGCGCGCCAGCAGCCGGGCGACCCGGTGATGGAGTCGCCCAGCGCCATGATCCGGGTGGGCGCGGCCGCCCCCGCCGCGGCGGGCACCGCGAGGGCTCCGGCGACCAGGAGCAGGCCGGCCACGAGCACGCGGAGGAATCGCCAGTTCATTTACCGACCTCCTGGAGAACGACTCGACAGGAAAGTTTCACGCTGGGAGCGCTCCCACCGTAACACGGCGTCCTCGGGCGGAACACCGGTGACGAGACAGAAACCGGCCAACCTGCTTAACCGTTAAGCTGCCCGGCGACACAACTGAGAAAGCGTTTTCTCCCGAAGAGGGGCGCGGTCCCGAATGGACGAGCCCGGGTCCTGACGGGTGACACCACCGCGGAACCGTTTCCGCGCGGCCCGCGGTGGGTACCTTCCTGGTGCCGGCAACCCCGACCATGCGTGTGCGGTGCGCGAGGTGAGGTCATGGTGACGACGACAGGTGACGGCTTTCCCCTACCGATCAGCATCGAGAACACCGACGTCGCCGAACTCGAAGCGGCCGTCGGAGTCCTGCGGGCCCTGGACTACCGGCAGGGCGGCGGGTTCTGCCGGGACGCCGTCCGGGTGGTCAAGACGGCGAGCCTCCTGCTGAACTGGGGCACGGTCCCGGACCCGCTGCGCGCCAGGCTGTGCACGGTGCTGGCCGACGTGCACAACCTGCTCGGCTGGACGGAGTTCGACATCGGACACGGCGAACCGGCGCGGCGCCGCTTCGAACGGGCGCTGGAGCTCGCGGCCGAGGCGGGCAACGACAGCCTGGTGGCGAACATCCGCTACCGGCTCGGCCGCGTGCACCTGCACGACCACGACGTCACCGGTGCGCTGGCCGAGTTCACCCGGGGCCAGGCGGCCGCGCGCCGGTCGGATTCCCGCCGCGCCATGGCGATCCTCTCGGCGAACGAGGCGTGGGCCTACGCGATGGGCGGCGACGAGCGGGCGGCCCTGACCCGGCTGGCGGAGGCCGAAGCGGCGTTCGCGGAGGCGGGTTCGTGGCCGGAGCCGACGCCGTGGGAGGCGTTCTTCCGCGAAGCGGACATGGCGGCGATGCGCGGCACCGTGCTCACGGAGCTGGCCACCGGGGTGACCGGCCGGCACAGCGGCGAAGCCATCACCCAGCTGACCTCGGCGGCGGACCGCTACGGCGACGACATGGCTCGCAGCCGCTCGTTGACGCTGATCATGCTGGCGCAGAACCACGCGCTCAGGGGCGATGCCGACGAGGCCACCCGCATCGGCGAGGAGGCGGTCGACCTGGCCGGGCAGGTGGGCTCGGTCCGGCCGAAGGACCGGCTGGCCCCGCTCGAGCGGCTGCTCGGCCGGTACCGCGGGGACGCGGCGGTGCGGAAGCTGGCCGAGCGGATCAGGCAGTACCGGGCGAAGCCGCTGCTCTGACGATCACCGCGGCGATCCGTGCGGTCTTCGCCCGCCTCTTGCGGCCGGCCGGGCTTTCCGGTTCACTCCGAGACATTCTGGACTTTGTCTCAGTCGGCAGCGAGGAGCACCGGTGAACCAGCGCGCGCAGGTCGTGATGTCCGCGGACGAGGTCAGCCGGTTCCTCGAGGAGCAACGCGTCGCGACCCTCGCGACCCTCGGCCCGTCGGGCCAGCCGCACCTCGTCGCGATGTGGTACGCCGTGCTCGACGGCGTGCTGTGGTTCGAAACCAAGGCCAAGTCGCAGAAGGCCGCGAACCTGCGTCGCGACGGCCGCGTCACCGTGATGATCGAAACCGGCGACACCTACGACGCGCTGCGCGGGGTCGCCCTCGAAGGCCACGCCACGATCGTCGACGACCCGGACGCGCTGTGGGCGGTCGGCGTCAGCGTCTGGGAGCGGTACAACGGCCCGTACAGCGAAGAGGTCCGGCCGATGGTCGAGTTCATGCTCACCAAGCGGGTCGCCGTCCGCCTCGACGTCGAACGGACGCGGTCGTGGGACCACCGCAAGCTCGGCCTGCCCGCGATGCCGCTCGGGGGCAGCACCGCCCCCGCCCACCCACGGGGGTGACTCCGTTCGGGTCGTTGCCCGAGGTTTCGTCGTGGCGCCACCGGGGTACCACCGATCCGGAGCGGACCGGCCGCTCGACGAGAAGGGATCCCACCATGCAGCCCAGGGGTGATCGTGGCCGCTGACGGCAACCGGGTCCGGCCGCAGGACCTCCTGCGCGTGACGGCCCACCCCTCCGGCGCCGCGGTCGTCCTGGCGGTGGCGGGCGAGGTCGACCTGCTCAGCGCCCCCGTCCTCGCCGACGGCGTCACCACCGCCCTCGCCGACGCGCCGGAACTGCTGGTGATCGACCTGTCCGAAGTGTCCTTCCTCGCGTCCATCGGCATCACGGTCCTGCTCGAGGCACGCCGGGAGGCCGGCACCGGCACCCGGATCCGGGTCGTCGCCCCCGAATCCGGCGTCGTCAGCCGCACCCTCCAGCTGACCGGCCTGCACGAGGCGCTGGCCGTCGCCGGCACCCGCGACGAGGCACTCACCGGCTGAACCGGGCCGCGACGGCGTGGAAGACCTCCTTCGGCTCCCACGCCAAGCCCGGGTACGCCGTGCCGCTCTGTCCGTCGAGGACCTTGACGACGCCGTAGCTCGCCAGGTCGAGGTCGCGCCGCGGTCCGGGGCGGGCCGGGCATTCGTAGCCGGCGAAGGTGAACCAGAACGCGCCGTGCACGCCCTCGGCCTCGAAGACGTCCATCAGCTCGGTGAAGTACGCCGCTTGGCCGGCCTCGTCGCGGACGTGGTCGCCGTTCAGCTCCTTCGGGTCGGTCTCGAAGTCGACGATCATCCAGCCCGTCCCGCCCGCGTCGCCCGCGCCCCGGTGGGTGCAGCAGCCGAATTCCGTGATGACCAACGGCTTTCCATGGCTTCGGTGGTCCCGCACGTGCCGGGCGAAGTCGTCGGCGTTGTCGGCCGAGCGGTACAGGTTGACGGCGGCGAAGTCGAAGTCCGCCCAGTCGATCTCCTCCCAGTGCCCGGCCGCGTAGGTGATCTTGCCGCCGAAGTGCTGCCGCGCGGTCTCGGCCAGCTCCCGCAGCACCGCGCCGAAGTCCCACTCGTGGGTGAACCCGGCCCAGGCGGCGGGATCCGCCGCGTTGCGCAGGCGCTCCATCAGAAAAGCGCCGGGCACGAACCCGGTGCAGAACAGCGACATCTCGCAGCCGAGCACGAGCACGGTTTCCGGGTCCCGCGCCCGGATCTCTTCGGCCCGGCGGGCGCAGTCCGCGAAGTAGGGCGTCAGCTGCGGCGGCGTGAGGTCCATCGGGAACGGCGAAAACCACACGCGCAGCCCGGCGTCGACCGCGGCGTGCGCGGCCACGACGAGCCGGTCCGGATCGTCGCCGCTGATCCGGACCGCGTCGCAGTGCAGGTCGTCCGCGATGATCTCCAGTTCCCGCCGCACGACCGCGGGTTCGAACTCCCGGCGCGACCGGTCCCCGACCGCACCGCCGAAGCCGGTGTCGTAGTTGATCCCCCTGAGCTGCATCCACCCTCCCGGAATGTACGTCGTACACTCGAATGTACGCTGTACACTCCGCACATGTCACGCCTGATCTGGCACCACCCGGAGCCGCCGGGCCGGAAGAACGCGCTCACCCGCGCGTCGGTCGTACGCGCGGCCATCGAGGTCGCCGACGCCGGCGGCGTCGCCGCGTTGACCATGCGAGCGGTGGCCGACGCACTCGGCGTGTCGACGCCGATGTCGCTGTACCGGTACGTCCTCAACAAGGACGGCCTGGTCGACCTGATGCTCGACGAGGTGTCGGCCGAGGTCCCGGTGCCGGCCGAACCGGGCGCCGACTGGCGCGCCGACCTGCGCGGGCTCGCGGTCGGCCTGTGGGCGATGATCGGCAGGCACCGCTGGTACGCCGAGCTCGTCGACGGCCGGCCCCCGTTCGGCCCCCGCACCCTGCGCCGGGCCGCCTTCCTGTTGACGGTCCTGGACGGCGCGGGCCTCACGCCGGCCGTCGCGTACGCCTCGCTGCTGGACAACTACGTGACGGGGACGGCGATGAGCGTCAGCCGGGAGCTGGTGATGCTCGAGCGGTTCGGCATCGGCTCGACCGAGGACCTGCAGGGGTACGCGGCCGAGATGGCCGACGACTCCCTCGCCCCCTGGCTCGCGGACATGCCGGACCTCACCGCGGACGCCCGGTTCGAGCTCGGCCTCGACTGCCTGCTCGACGGCTTCGCCCAGCGGCGCCGAGCGCTCAGCCCGCGTCGCCGCCAGGCGGGTGGCAGGATGGCGCGGTGAGCATGCGCAGCAGGAACAACGTGACCGTCACCGGCCGGGAAGACGGTGCGACCCTCCTGCTCGCGCACGGTTTCGGCTGCGACCAGAACCTGTGGCGCCTCGTCGTCCCGGAACTCGCGCGGCGGTACCGGGTGGTGCTGTTCGACCACACCGGCGCCGGACGCTCGGACCTGTCCGCGTGGACACCCGAGCGCTACGGCAGCCTCGACGGCTACGCCGAGGACGTCCTGGCCATCTGCCACGAGCTGGACCTGCGGGACGTCGTGCTGGTGGGCCACTCGGTCAGCGCGATGATCGCGGTGCTGGCCGCCAACGGGGAACCGGACCGGTTCGCCAAGCTCGTGCTGCTCACGCCGTCCCCGTGCTACCTCGACGACGACGGCTACCGCGGTGGGTTCAGCCGGGACGACATCGACGAGCTGCTCGACGCGCTCGAGTCGAACTACCTGGGCTGGTCGGCGACGATGGCCCCGGTGATCATGGGCAACCCGGACCGCCCGGAGCTGGGCGAGGAGCTGACGAACAGCTTCTGCCGCACCGATCCCGCGATCGCGCGCGTCTTCGCCCGGGTGACGTTCCTCTCCGACAACCGGGCCGATCTGGCGAAGGTCACCGTGCCGACGCTGGTGCTCGACTGCACGAACGACGCCATCGCACCGCCCGAGGTCGGGCGGTTCACCCACGAGCAGATCGACGGCAGCACCCTGGTGACGCTGACCGCGACCGGGCACTGCCCGCAGCTCAGCGCGCCGGAAGCGACGGCCGCCGCGATCACGGCGTTCGTGAGCGGGCCGTGATGTGCGAAGACCACCCCGGCGCGGGTGGTCGGGAAAGTGCCGCCCCCGAGTTCTCGGCCCTGCTGGAGGACAGCGCGGAAGACCTCTACGAGCACGCCCCCTGCGGATACCTCTCGACGCTGCTGGACGGCACGATCGCGAAGATCAACACCACGCTGCTCGGCTGGCTCGGTTACGCCCGCGACGACGTCGTCGGCCTGCTGAGGTTCGCCGACCTGCTCACCGTCGGCGGCCGGATCTACCACGAGACGCACTTCGCGCCGCTCCTGCGCATGCAGGGCGAGCTCGGTGGCGTCGCGTTCGAGCTGAAGGCCGCCGACGGCAGCCGGTTGCCGGTGCTGGTGACCTCGACGGTCAAGACCGGCACGGACGGGCAGGCGCAGCTGATCCGCACCACGGTCTTCGACGCGCGCGACCGGCGGGCCTACGAGCAGGAATTGCTGCGGGCGCGCGAAGAAGCCGAGCGCGAGCGCGACCGGGTGCAGCGGCTCGCGCGGACGCTGCAGCAGACCCTGCTGCCGCCCACCCTGGCCGAGGTGCCCGGCGTGCAGGTCGCGGCCTACTACCACCCGGCGTCGGCCGACGAGGTCGGCGGCGACTTCTACGACCTGTTCCCGCTCACCGGCGACACGTGGGGCTTCTTCCTCGGCGACGTCTCCGGGAAGGGCGCCGCCGCGGCCGTGGTGACGTCGCTGGCGCGCTACACGCTGCGCGCCGCCGCGGTGCACGACCCCGACCCGGCCACCGTGCTGGACCGCCTCAACACGGTGCTGCACCACGAGTACCGCGGCGCGGATCCGCGCTACTGCACGGTCATCCAGGGCCACATCCGGCCCGACGGCGACGGCGCGGCGGTCACCCTCGCCACCGGTGGCCACCCACCGGCGCTGCTGATCCGCGCCGACGGCACGTCCGCGTTCCTGCCCGGCCCGGGTGGCCAGCTGGTGGGCGCGCTGCCCCGCGCGCGCTTCGCCGCCGTCGACGTCGTGCTGGGTCCCGGCGACACGCTGCTGCTGTACACCGACGGGCTGACCGAAGCCCGCACGCAGAGCCGCGTCCGCTACAGCGAAGAACAGCTGCAGGCGTACCTGACCGGCCTCGCCCCGACGACGGCCTCCGCGGTGGTCGCGGCGGCGACGGGCCTGCTGGCCAGCTTCGGCGACGGCGTCGAGGACGACACGGCCCTGCTGGCGTTGAGCATCCCCCTTCCCGGAGGCGATCGACCGTGACCGGCACCCCGTTCTCCGTCACGACGGTCACCACCGGGACCGGCGCGGTGGTGACCGTCGAGGGCGAGCTCGACGTGGCCACCGCACCCCGCCTCCGCGCCGGGGTGGCCGCGCTCCCCCTCGGCAGCGGGCAGCTGCTGGTGGTGAACCTGGCCGGGGTGACGTTCTGCGACTCGAGCGGGATATCGGCGCTCATCGCGGCCCGCAACGTCGCCGAGGCGGCCGGGGCGGTCGTCGCGCTGGCGGCCGTCCCCGCCCGGCTGAGCCGGACGTTCGGGCTGATCGGCCTCGCGGACTTCTTCCCGGCCTACCCGAGCACCGAAGCCGCGATCACCGCCCACGGCTGACGGCCTCGGCACCGCGCGTGCGCTGAAGGGCACCTTCCTCGCATCCTGCGGCAGGAAGGTGCCCTTCAGCGCATCAGATGAGACGAAGGTGCCCTTCAGCCCGGCGGTGTCAGCTCAGTCAGGACCGCGCGGATCGCCGGGCTCGCCTCCGCGCTCCGCCGCCACACCGCGTGGACCTCCCGCTTCGGCGGCCGGCGCAACTCCCGCGCCAGCAGTTCCTCCCCCAGCGGCGGGCGGGCGAGGCGCGGGACCAGCGCCACCACCTGTCCCGAGGCCACCAAGGACAGCTGCGTCGCGAAGTCGTCGACCCGGTGGCGCACGTCGGGCTCGTCGGCGAGCAGCCGCCGGAACCACTGGTGGCACACCGTTCCCGGCGGGCTGGTCACCCACGCATGCCCGGCCAGCGCGGCCTCCTCGAGCGGCGCGCCGAGCCGGGCCAGCGGGTGCGTGCGGCTCATCACCACATCCCCGACGTCGGTGTGCACCCACCGCCGCACCAGCGACGGCGGCAGCGGTGCGGGCAGCAACCCGTCGGCGTCGTGGACGAGCGCCAAGTCCGCCGTCCCCGCGCCGACGCTGTGCATGGCCTCGTCGGGGTCCTGTTCCGTGAACTCCACGCGCAGCTCCGGGCACCGCGAAGCCAGCCGGGGCACCAGAGGCGCGAGCAGGCCGCGGATCGCCGTCGAAAACGCCACCACCCGGAGCGTGCCGCGCGGCGCGCCCTCCGACACCGACTGGGCCGCTTCGGCGCAGCGCTCCAGCGCCTGGAACACCTCCGGCGCGGAGTCGACGATCGCCTGCCCGGCCGGGGTCAGCACCACCCCGCGGCCCGCCGGCGCCAGCACCGGGACCCCGACCTGCCGTTCCAGCCGCTTGATCTGCTGCGACACCGCCGACGCGGTGAACCCCAGCTCCTCGGCCGCGCGCGCCAACGTCCCCAGCGCCGCCACCGAGCGCAACGCCCGCAGCGCGCCCACCTCGATCATGAAGCCAGGCTACGCACTATCGGCAAAAAAGCATCGCTGGACCACAGCAGTCCCACCGGGCACGGTCGGAGCATGACCGAATTCGGCGCCAACCTCGTCGCGATGGTGACCCCCATGGAGCCCGGCGGCGCGCTCAGCGAACCCGGCCTCGCCCGGCTCGTCGAACACCTGCTGGCCACCGGGTGCGACGGCCTCGTCGTCGGCGGGACCACCGGCGAGTCCCCCACCCTGTCCGACGCCGAATCCGCGGAGCTGGTGCGGGCCGTGGCGGCCCGGACGGGCGACCGGGCGCGCGTGATCGCCGGTGTCGGCACGTACGACACGGCCACGAGCGTCCGCCGCGCCCGCGAAGCCGAGGCGGCCGGCGCCGACGCGCTGCTGCTCGTCTGCCCGTACTACTCCCGGCCGACGCAGGCCGGCGTGCTCGCCCACTGCGTCGCGGTCGCGGACGCCACCGAGCTGCCGGTGATGCTCTACGACGTCCCGG
This sequence comes from Streptomyces sp. MN03-5084-2B, assembly GCA_033793495.1. Taxonomy (GTDB): domain Bacteria; phylum Actinomycetota; class Actinomycetes; order Mycobacteriales; family Pseudonocardiaceae; genus Amycolatopsis. The sequence continues at coordinate 23,495 of JARAWT010000041.1, forward strand.
CCCGCACCGGTGTCGCGCTGGCACCGTCCACTTTGCTCGAGCTGGCCGGGCACCCGCGGATCCGCGCGGTCAAGGACGCGAAGGGCGACCTGTTCGAAGCGATGACGGTCATGTCCCGGACGTCACTGGCCTACTACTGCGGCATCGACGAGCTCAACCTGCCGTACCTGGCGTGCGGCGCGGCGGGCCTGGTCAGCGTGGTGGCCAACGTGGCGGCCGGCCGCACGGCCGACCTGCTCCGCGCGGTCCGCGACGGCGACCTGGTCAAGGCGCGAGCGATCAACGACGACCTGCGTCCGCTGACCGACCGCCTCATGCGCTCCGGCACGGGCGCGGCGAACGCCAAGGCCGCGCTGGCCGACCTGGGCGTCATCCCGCATGCGAGCGTGCGGCTCCCGCTGGTCGAAGCGGCAGCCGGTACACCGAAACGTGCGATCGCGATTCCGTCGTGAACTCCGCGCCGGTCCAGTCCGCGTGCCGCGACTCCAGTTCGAAGCCGGCCAGCCGGCCCATCAGGTCCAGCTCGGCCGGCCAGACGTAGCGCTGCGGGCAGCGGCTCAGCCGCGCTTGCCGCCCCTCGGCGAACGTGAAGTGGTGGGACTCCAGGAGCTGGCGCACGGTGTCGTAGGTGTCCAGCCCGAGGTACCCGGCCTCGGACCGGAACACCAGCGAGTCCTGTCCGGGCGGGAGCCGCCGCAGTTCGGGGACACCCAGCTCGACCACGAACCGGCCGCCCGGGTCCAGGTGGCGGGCCGCGTTGCGGAAGCACTCGACCTGCTCGTCCTGGGTCAGCAGGTTCCCGATCGTGTTGTACACCAGGTAGACCAGCGAAAACCGGCCCGGCGCGGCAGCAGTCGCCATGTCGCCGGCGACCACCGGGATCGACGCCTTCGCCCGCAGCCGGGCCAGCATCGGCTCGGACAGCTCGATGCCGGAGACGTCCACTCCGCGCTCGGCGAGCGGGACGGCCACCCGGCCGGTGCCGATCGCGAACTCCAGCGCCCGGCCGCCCCCGGCCAGCCCGGCCAGGCGCGAAACCATCGGCTCCACCACCTCCGGCGCGAACACGCCCTCGCCCGGGGTGTCGTAGCGCTCGGCGGTTTCGGCGTCCCAAATCTCGTCCTGTCGCACGCCCTCCACCATCACCGGGCGCCACGGAAACTGTCCAACCATTTAAGACTTGCCCGATTTCGGGCAAGAATTTGGGGTTCGAGGCTTCGGCAGGCATGATGGCCCGCGTGGAGGACACCGACATCGTCGAGCGCGTGGCCGCGTCCACCGGGCTGCCGCCCGGGGTCGCCGCCCGGGTCGTCGACGACGTCCTGGCCTTCTACCGGACTCCCACCGAGGACTACGTGCGCCGACGGCACGCCGAGCTGCAGGCCCAGGGCCGGAAGAACCCCGACATCTTCCCCCTGATCGCCGCCGAGCTCCGCGGGCGGCTGGTGGCCGCGCCCCTCCTCTCCGAGCGGCAGCTGCGCCGCATCGTCTACGGCTAGGAAGAGGTCTCCCATGTGCGGGATCGTCGGCTACATCGGCGGCCAGAACGCCGCCCCCATCCTGATCGAGGGCCTGACCCGGCTCGAGTACCGCGGGTACGACTCGGCCGGCATCGCCGTCCTCGGCGCCAAGGGCACCCCGCAGGTCCACCGGGTCGTCGGGCGGGTCCGCAACCTCGCCGCCGCGCTGCCCAAGCGCCTGACCGGCAAGGCCGGCATCGGCCACACGCGCTGGGCCACCCACGGGCCCGCGTCCGAGGCCAACGCCCACCCGCACACGTCCGAGGACGGCCGGATCTCCGTCGTCCACAACGGCATCATCGACAACGCCGACACGCTGCGCGCCCAGCTCGCCGAGGCCGGGGTGACGCTGACCTCCGAGACCGACACCGAGGTCCTCGCCCACCTGATCGCGCGCTCGGCCGCGGAAACCCTCGAAGACGCCGTCGTGGAGGCGGTTTCGCGGATCACCGGCACGTACGCGATCGCCGTCACCGACAGCACGCACCCGGACCGCCTGGTCATCGCGCGCAACGGCTCGCCGCTGATCATCGGCGTCGGCGAGCGGGAGATGTTCGTCGCCAGCGACCTCGCCGCGCTCGTCCGGCACACCTCGCAGGTCGCGCACCTCGACGACGGCGAGTTCGCGACGGTCTTCGCCACCGGCTACCGCACCTTCACCGTCGACGAGAGCGACACGACCAAGCCGGCCACCGAGATCGACATCGACGCCGAGGACCTCGACCTGGGCGGCTACCCGCACTACATGGCCAAGGAGATCCAGGAGCAGCCCGAATCCGTCGAGCGGATCATCCGCGGCCGCCTGGACGACCGGTTCGGCGTCGCCCGTCTCGACGGGCTCAACCTGTCGCCGCGGGAGCTGCGCGGCTTCGCCCGGGTGAAGATCCTCGGCTGCGGCTCCGCCTACTACGTCGGGCAGATCGGCGCGACGATGATCGAAGAGCTCGCGCGGATCCCGGCCGACGCCGAAGCCGCGTCGGAGTTCCGCTACCGCAATCCGATCATCGAGGCCGACACGCTCTACATCGCGGTCAGCCAGTCCGGCGAGACGATCGACACCGCCTTCGCCGTCGAGGAGATCAAGCGCAAGGGCGGCCGGGTGGTCGGCCTGGTCAACGTCGTCGGCTCGACGATCGCCCGCGCCTGCGAAGGCGGCGTCTACCTGCACGCCGGCCCCGAGATCGCGGTGGCCTCGACCAAGGCGCTGACCAACATGGCCGTCGGGTTCGCCCTCATCGCGCTGGCGCTGGGCCGGGTGCGCGACCTGTCCAATGCGGACGGTCAGCGGATCATCGACGCGATCCGCGCGCTGCCGGGCCAGATCAAGTCCATTTTGGACTCGGAGCCGGAGATCGCCGAGCACGCGAAGGCCGTCGCCGCCGCGAAGAGCCTGTTCTTCGTCGGCCGCGTCCGCGGCTACCCGGTGGCCCGCGAAGGCGCGCAGAAGTTCAAGGAGATCTCCTACCGCCACGCCGAGGCGTACCAGACCTCCGAGCTCAAGCACGGCCCGCTCGCCCTGATCGACGAGGCGCTCCCGACGGTCGCCGTCGTGCCGTCGGACGAGCTGACCGGGCGCAACCTGGCCGCGGTCCAGCAGATCAAGGCCCGCGGCGGCGCGGTACTGGCGGTGACCCACGAAGACGTCGACTTCGGCGAACTCGACGTCCCGCGGATCGTGGTGCCCCGGACCGAGCCGGAGCTCGACCCGATCCTGCTCACCATCCCGCTGCAGCTGCTCGCCTACCACGCGGCACTGACCTTGGGCTACGACATCGACAAGCCACGCAACCTGGCGAAATCTGTCACAGTCGAGTAGCACTTCAGCCCAGGCGGAAATCGGCCACCCGGATCGGCGAGGGCGTCGTCCCGCTCGAAGCCTGCTGGTACATCACGGAGATGACCCCGTCGGTGGCCAGCCGCGAGTCGTCGACGTCGACTTCGCCGAACGCGTTCAGGTCCGGGCTGTACACCGTCTTCCAGTCGGTCCAGCCGCTCGCCTTGGTCGCCGCGACGATCCGCCCGTACGGCATGACGAGGTAGGCGTTGTCGCCCCGGTCGAACACCAGCTTCGTCCGCTGGGTGGACTCCGGGGCGACCGGCACCTCGCGCTTGGTCCAGCCGCCGTCGGCCGCCCGGCTGAGGAAGAACGTCCGGCCGTACTGCTTGCGCTGCGCGGAGTAGTTCGTGACGCACTGGGTGAACCGGCCGGGCACGTAGCTGATCACGGCGTGCGGCTGCCCGGCGGAGTCGACGGCCTGGCTTTCCTGGTTCATCAGCGCGTGGTCGACGCCGAGCGGGTCGACGACCGTGCCCGGCGAGGACACGGACACCGGCGTGCCACCCGTCGTCCCGACCACCGCACCGGCGTTGGTGCGCCAGGTCCGGCCGCGGTCGTCGCTGTAGACGTAGCCGGTTTCGTGGTTGGCGAGGCCGCCGGAGTTGCACAGCACGCCGGAATTGCCTTCGCGCCAGGTGAAGGTGGCGTGCAGCCGCCCGCCGGGGCCGTAGGTGATGCCGTGCAGGTACATGTTGCGCGTGGTGCTGGTGACGCCGTTGCCCGACGTCCACGAGCCGGTCGCCGACGACCACTTCCCCAGCTTGCGCCAGCTGCCCCCGCTGTACTCCGCGAGCTCGTTGGTGCCGTTGCCGGAGCTGCCGGTCCGGTAGCTGAGCTGCAGCTTCCGCTCCGGCGTGACGACGAACTGCGGGTAGGTGACCGCCCCGAGGTCGACGCCGTTCAGCGTGCGCTGCACCGCGCCGAACGCCGACGACGTCCAGGCGTTCGAAGCGGGCGCGGACAGCAGCCCGGCCACCGACTCGACGTAGTAGACCTGGTTGCCGTGGGTGTCCATGGCCACGTGCAGCCGGCCGTCCTCGGGCGAGACACCCAGCGAGATGACGTTGTGCGAGTCGTCCACCGTCAGCTTGTGCGGCAGTTTCACGGTCTGCCACGCCCCGGCGCCGCCGGGCCGCCGGGCGACCACGGCACTGCGGTCGGCGGTGTACCAGGCCGCGTACTGGTAGCCCGCGTAGCTGAAGATGCCGCTCTGCTGGAAGGAGTCGTTGTTCACCAGCCCGTCGTAGGAGACGAAGTACAACGCCGTCGCGTCGAGCTGTGTGTCGGCCACCTTGACCACGGACACGGCCGCCTCGGCGGGCGCGGCCGGCAGCAGCGGCAGGGCCGCGGCCACCAGCACGCCGAGGATCCGGGAAAGCGCTCTCTTCGCGGCCATGACCCACCCTTCCACGTGTTAACGTGAACAGGATCGACCCCCGCCGCGCCGCCGTCAACCGACGGACGGCGGGTTCCGCGTTCGGCTAGGGCCGCCCGGCGAGGATCGCGCCGGCGATCTCCGGGCGCCGCAGCCGGGCCTGCTTGGGCATGTTCCAGCCGAGCACGCCGGTGACGGCACCGCCACGGCGGTACAGCGCCACGAACCGGCCCTCGCCCGGGTCACCCTCCACAACGGACACTTCGGCGTCCGCGGACAGGGTTCCGTGCACGTGGATCCGGGCGTCGAACTGGTTGGTCCAGAAGTACGGCACCGGCGCGTACGGGCGGTCTTCGCCGAGGACGTTCGCCGCGACGGCGACCGCCTGCTCGGTCGCGTTGGTTCGGTTTTCCAGGCGCAGCAACGCATCGAGACCTTCGTGGTGCCAGCGGGCCACGTCACCGGCCGCGTAGATCCCGTCCGCCGCCCGGCAGCGGGAGTCGCAGACGACACCGTTGTCGCACAGCACCCCGCTGCCCGCCAGCCACTCCGTCGCCGGTGCGGCCCCGAAGGCGACCACGACGACGTCGGCGGGCAGCACCTCACCGGCCGCCAGCCGCACCCCGGTGACGCGGCCGTCTTCCGCGGCGAGCCCGGTCACCGCGGAACCGAGCCGCAGCTCGACACCGCGAGCGGCGTGCAGCTCGGCGAGCAGCCCGGCGGGCAGCGGGCCGAACTGGTAGGCCAGCGGCGCGGGCTGGGGACCGGCCAGGGTGACCGGCACGCCCGCCGCGCACACCGTCGCGGCGATCTCCGCCCCGAGCACGCCGTCCCCGACGACCACCACCCGCTTGCCCGGCGCGAGGTCCGCGCGCAGGGCGAGCGCGTCGTCGAGGGTGCGCAGGACGTGGACGCCGTCGAGGCCGTCCTGCCCGGGCAGGGTGCGCGGCCGCAGCCCGGTGGCGAGCACCACCGCGTCCGCGGTCAGGGCCCGCCCGGCCGCGGTGTGGACGGTCCGCGCGGCGGCGTCCAGGTGCACCGCCGGGTCGCCGAGCACGAACTCGACGTCCAGCGCGGCCAGCGCGTCCGGCGTCCGCAGCTGCGCCTGCTCGGGCGCCCAGCTCCCGCCGAGGACCTGCTTGGACAGCGGCGGCCGGTCGTAGGGCAGGTGCGCCTCGGCACCCAGGACGGTCACCCGCCCGGCGTAACCCTTGCGGCGCAACGCTTCCACGGTCGCGAGACCGGCGGCCGAGGCGCCGACGACCAGGACCTCGCCGGTCATCCCTCCTCGCTGACCGAGATCGCCACGCCCGGGCACACGCTCGCCGCCTCGCGGACGACTTTGTGCAGTGCTTCGGCGGGGCGCTCGTCGAGCAGGATGACGATGCCGTCGTCGTCACGCTGGTCGAACACGTCCGGGGCGAGCATGACGCAGGTGCCGGCGCCGCAGCACTTGGCTTCGTCCACGGTGACCTTCATGGTGGTTCCTTTCGTTCGGGTTGCTTCGTGACTCACCAGCGGACGGGCAGTTCCCGCAGCCCGCCGACCGCGAGCCCCTCGACCCGGCGCAGCTCGTCCGCCGGCACCGCCAGCTCCAGCGACGGCAGCTTGCGCAGCAGCACCTCCAGCACCACCTGCAGCTCGGTGCGGGCCAGCGGCTGCCCGAGGCACGCGTGCGCGCCGGCGCCGAAGGCCAGGTGCGGGTTCGGGCTGCGACCCAGGTCCATTTCGGCGGCGTCCTCGAAGACGCTCTCGTCGCGGTTGGCCGCGGCCATGCTGCACATCGCGGAGGTCCCGGCCGGCAGCACGGTCCCGCCGACCTCGAACTCCTCGCCGAGGTAGCGCATCATGCCCACGCCCGCGTTGGCGTCCAGCCGCAGCGATTCTTCGACCGCGGTGCGCACCAGCGAACCGTCGGCGAGCAGCCGCTCCCAGCGGCTCCGGTCCTCGAGCAGCATCGCCACCATCTTCGCGATCATGTTCGCGGTGGTCTCGTGCCCGGCGATGAGCAGGCCGATGCCGGTGGCGGCCAGCTTCGCATCGGACCAGTCCGCGCCGTCGGCGATCAGCGCGCTGAGGATGTCGTCACCCGGCTCGGCCCGCTTGGCGGCGAGGTGCCCGCCCATGTACCGGCCGAACTCCGCCTGCGCCGCGTCGAACTCGGCCTGGGTGTAGCGGGTCATGCTGAGCATGACGTCCGACCAGTGCGCGAACCGGTCGCGGTCGGTGTCCGGCACGCCGAGCATGTCGCAGATGACCCAGACCGGCAGCGGGAAGGCCAGGCCCGCCTTGAGGTCGCCGGGCGCGCCCTTCGCGACCATTTCGTCGATGAGCTGCTCGGCCATCGCCGCCATGCCGGGCCGCAGCGCGTTCATCCGCTTGGCGGTGAACCACTTGCCGATCATGCGGCGCCACGTCAGGTGGTCCTCGCCGTGCTGCGGGATCACCGACGCCATCTCGCTGTTGAACACCCCGCCGGACTCGGTGTCGGCGACCCTGGCCGCGTTGTCGGCGGCCGTCGGCCGGGTGAAGCGCGGGTCGGACAGGACGCTCTTGACGTCGTCGTAGCGGGTGATCAGGGCGGCTTCGTCCCCGCTGGCCAGCGCGACGCGCGCGACCGGGCACTTCTCCCGGAACTCGGCCCACTCGGCCGGCGGCTCCAGCGCCGTGGCGGCTTCGAACGGGAAACGCGGCAGCGGGCCGGTGTGGCTGGGCGTCATGGCGAGCCTCTCGTTGGTGAATGTCCCCTCCCCCGAGCATGGCGACCCTCCGTCATTAAGTCAAGCAGTTGACTTAAGTCGCGCTCGGGCCGATGTCATGAACGACTCTTTCCTGGCGGCTGACGTCAGGAAAGAGTCGTTCATGACATCCGGCTTACTCGCGCTCGACCTTGCGCAGGCCGCCCGCCGGCGTCCACCACTCGACGACCAGCAGCGTCGCCGCCTCGTTCAGGTGGGTGTGGACGACCTCGGCGACGTCGGCCACGAACCGCTCACCATCCCCGGTGCGCACCCGCCCGGCGATCTTCGCCTCGCCCGGCCACTGCGCCTCGGCGCCCTCGACCGGGTCGACCGTCGCGCCGTGCAGCGCGAACCGCGGATCCCGCCGCAGGTCCGCGCCCTTGCGCGCGTTCGGCATCGATCCGAAGGTCAGCTCACCGCCCTCGAAGACCGTCTCGATCCCCGAGATCCGCGGCGAGCCGTCCGCCCGCAGGGTCGCGATGGTCTTGTGCTTGTGCGCGTCGAACAACGCCCGCACCCGCCGCGCGAACTCCGGCTCCGCCGCTTCGAACTCCCGCCACGCCGTCATGCACCCATCGTCTCGCACCGCAGCCCCGCCAGGAGGATCCCGACCAGCCGGCGCGCGTCGTACCGCGGATCGCTGTCCGCGCCGACGCACAGGTTGCCGACGCCCCGCATGAGCTCGAGCGGCCGCACCTCCGCCCGGAGTTCGCCTGCCGCCGCGTCGAGCAGCTCGCCGCACACCGGCACCAGGCGGTCGAGGAAGTACGCGTGCAGCGACTCGAATCCGGCGTTGTCCGACTGGAGCACCCCGGCGAGGCCGTGCTTGGTGACGAGGAAGTCGACGAACAGGTCGATCCACCGCACCAGCGCCGCGTACGGGGTTTCGCACGACGCCAGCAGGGCCGGGCCCGCCTCCACGCAGGCGTCCACCTGGTGCCGGAAGACGGCGATGATCAGGTCCGCCCGGGTGGGGAAGTGCCGGTAGATGGTGCCCATCCCGACGCCGGCCTTCGCCGCGATGTCGCGCACCGGCGCGTCCACGCCCGAGGCGACGAAGACGGCGGCCGCCGCGTCGAGCAACGCCTTCTCGTTGCGCCGGGCATCCGCGCGTTTCGGCTTGTCCACCGATCCTCCTTGCTAAGCGGAGCAGTGTTCCGTATCGTTAGCGGAGCAACGTTCCGTTTGCTCATCATGCCACGGAGGCACCCCCATGCAGTACCGCACCCTGGGCCGCACCGGCGTCCAGGTCAGCACCCTCGCGCTCGGCGCGATGAACTTCGGCGCCATCGGCAACACCGGCCAGGACGAAGCCACCGCCATCGTCGACGCCGCCATCGAAGCCGGCGTCAACCTGATCGACACGGCCGACATGTACGGCCAGGGAGAGTCCGAGGTGCTGGTCGGCAAGGCGATCGCCGGCCGCCGCGACGACCTCGTGCTGGCCACGAAGGCGACCATGCCGATGGGCGACGAGCGCAACCACCGCGGCAACTCGCGCCGCTGGCTGGTCCGCGCGCTCGAGGACAGCCTGCGCCGCCTCGACGTCGACCACGTCGACCTCTACCAGATCCACCGCTGGGACCCCGCGACGAGCGACGAGGAAGCACTTTCCGCGCTGACCGACCTGCAGCGCGCGGGCAAGATCCGCTACTTCGGGTCGTCGACGTTCCCGGCGTACCGCATCGTCCAGGCGCAGTGGGCGGCGCGCGAGCACCACCTCGGCCGGTACGTCACCGAGCAGCCCAGCTATTCGATCCTGCAGCGCGGCATCGAAGCCCACGTGCTGCCGGTGACCGAGGAGTACGGGATGGGCGTGCTGGCGTGGAGCCCGCTGGCTTCGGGCTGGCTGTCGGGCGCGGTCCGCGCGGGCCGGGAGATCACCACCAGCCGCGCGAAGGTCGTCCCGGAGCGGTTCGACCTCGGCGTCCCCGCCAACCGGGCCCGGCTCGACGCCGTCGAGAAGCTGGCCAAGCTCGCCGACGCCGCCGGCCTCACCCTGATCCAGCTGGCGCTCGGCTTCGTCACCGCGCACCCCGGCGTGACGAGCGCGCTCATCGGTCCGCGGACCGTGGACCACCTGCGTTCGCAGCTCCTCGCCGCCGACACCGTGCTGCCGGCCGACGTCCTCGACGAGATCGACGCCGTGGTCGCGCCCGGGGTGGATCTGGCACCGGAGGAGAAGTTCGACACGCCGCCGGCGCTGCTCGACCCGTCGCTGCGGCGGCGCCGATGAGCTTCGGCATCATGACCGTGCCCCAGCAGGTCGGCTACGAGGAGATCCGGCGCGTCTGGCGGGAAGCCGACACGGTGCCCGAGATCGAGCACGCGTGGCTGTTCGACCACCTGATGCCGATCGCGGGCGACCCGGCCGGCCCGATCTTCGAAGGCTGGACGCTGCTTTCGGCGCTGGCGGCGCAGACGTCGCGGATGCGCATCGGCCTTCTGGTCACCAGCAACCGGTTCCGGCCACCGGCGGTGCTGGCGAAGATCGCCACGACGGTCGACGTCGTTTCCGGCGGCCGGCTCGACTTCGGCATCGGCGCGGGGTCCCGGCCCAGCCACCCGCTCGCGCGGCGCGAGTACGACGCACACGGCCTCCCGTACCACGACCAGGCCGACGCGGTCGCCGCACTGGCCGAGGCCTGCACGGTGATCCGTCGCTTGTGGACTGCCACGGAACCGTTCGACTTCGAGGGCGCGCACGTCTCCCTGACCGGGGCGTTCGGAAATCCCCAGCCGGTGCAGCGCCCACACCCCCCGATCGTGATCGGCGGCCGCTCGAGCGCAACGCTGCGCGTGGCGGCCGAGCACGCGGACGTGTGGAACATCCCCGGCGGCGGCGACATCTCGGACCTGGCCGGCCGAAGCCGGTTGCTGGACAGGTACTGCACGGAGATCGGCCGCAACCCGGCGGAGATCACGCGGTCGATCTTCTTGCCGGTCGACTACGACCGGCCGGAACTGACACGCGGCAAGATCGCCGAGGCGGCGGACGCGGGCTTCGGGCACTTCGTGCTCGGGTTGGCGGATCCGTACCCCGAGGGCGTGGCGGAGTGGGTGGCGGAGGAGCTGATCCGCCACCCATGATCCGGACGGGTCCGATCCCCCGACGCTCGATCAGCGGGTGTAGGTCAGGGCCAGCACACCGGTGCCGAACGTCCTGGACTCGGTGAGGGTCAGGGGTAGTTCGGTTCCGATGTCGTCGAAGAGCCGGGCGCCTTTGCCGAGCACGATCGGGTGTACGAGCAGGTGCAGTTCGTCGAGCTGGTCTGCCAGCAGCAGTGAGCGGACGAGGCTGACGCTGCCCGAGATCATGATGGTGGCGCCGTCCTGGGCCTTCAGGTCGGCGACCTGGTCGCGGGTGATGACGGTGGTGTTGTTCCAGTCCGCTTCCGCCAGGGTGGCGGAGACGACGTACTTGGTGATGTTGTTCATGAACTCGGCGCCCTCGTCGGTGCGGCCGGGCCAGGAGGCGGCGAAGCCTTCGTAGGTCTTGCGGCCCAGGAGCATGGTGTCGGCGCCGGACATGGTGGCTTCGACGTCCTTGGCCATCTCGTCGCTCCAGTACGGGAAGTGCCACTGGCCGGGCTCGTCGGTGACCCCGTCGAGGGAGGTGAACAGGCTGGCGACGATGGTGCGCATCGGGGAGTTCCTTCCGGTTTCGGCTGGTCACCAGCGTGCCGGAGGAACCGGGCGCGGACATCCGTGGAACTCACGGAACGGACCACGGATTCCACTCCGTGTCCCGGGCGGTGGCTTCGCGGAGGGAGCCGTGCCAGGGTCGCCAGATGCCGTCGGCCCAGCCGGTGGACTCGTCCGGCCGCAGCAGCGCGGCCGCAGCAGCGCGGTTACCCCGGCGCAGCAGCACCCAGGCGTCGAAGAACGCCATGGCCCGCGAGTCGTTCGGCGCGCGGCCGGCGGGCGCGAGGTCGTCGACGATCCCGGACCAGCGTTTCTCCTCCTCGGCGGCTCCCTCGATCGCGTACACCGTGGCCAGGGCCTTCGCGGCGCGGCGCAGCGTGCTCAGGCGGGGCCGGCCGGCCTCCTGCCACGCGTCGAGGAACACCACGCCGTGGGCGCGGGCCTCGTCCCATTCGCCGCTCAGCGTCGCGACGATGATCAGCCGGTAGGTGGCCAGGTGCCCGGACTCGCGGTTCTGCGGCAGGTCCCGGCAGCGCCGGGCCATTTCCCGGGCGACGGCGAGATCCTGGGCGGCGATCGCGGCGTAGGCCGCCATGCCGTACGCGTCGTTGATTTCGTAGCCCAGCTCGGCGTCCAGGGGCAGCCGGCCGAGCAGTTCCGTACGCCGCCGAGCGGAGCTCAGTGCGGCACGAGCGTTCCCTTGACCGAGGTGGATCACGATGAGCCGGTCCAGCGCGGCGCTCACGACCAGCGGATCACCGCTGCGTTCGGCCAGCTGTATCGCGGTGCCGGTGGCCGCGACGGTCAAGGGGTCGTGGACGGACCCCGCGAATGCCTCGGCCGTGGCGATCCTGGCCAGCGCGACGGGGTCTTCGCCCGCGTACCGCCGGGCATCCGCCAAGGTGGTGCGCACCGCGTTCGGATCAGGGGGTGTGGTGATGATGCCCGCCGACCGGTGCACCAGCTCGACCACCCGGGCCAGCTCGCGGGCCGCTGGTTCGGGCCGGCCGGCGAGTAGGGCGGCCTCCCCGGCAGCGCGCCGCAGCCGCAGGGCGTCGTCCCCGGCATGCCGGGCTTCGGCGGATCCGGCGGCGAGGTGCAGCGCGTCGAAGCGGGCGAGCGGGGTGGCAGCCAGCTCGGCCGCCTGCTCGGACCGAAGCTGCGCTTCCGCCAGCAGACCCCGCTGGTGACACAAGGCGGCGAGGAGCGTCGCCGCCTTGCCGGAGGACGTCCGGGTCAGCGCCCAGCGCAGCTCGTCGGCGATCCGGTCGAAACCCGCGCGCCACCCGGTGTCTTCGTGGTCGGCCGCCAGCAGTGTGGTGCCTTCGGCCAGGAACCAGCGCAGGTGCCGGTCGCGGACCTCCGGCTCCTCGGCCGCGAGAAGCTCGACGCCGTACTGGCGGACCGACTCCAACGCCGTGTACCTGGTCCCGTCCGGGGACGGGACGGTCTTGAGCAGGTTGTGATCAGCCAGGGTCGCCAGGCCGGCGAGCACGTCGGCGATGGGCTCGCCGGTGACGGCCGCCGCCGCGGCGAGCCCGAAGCCGGTCGCGAAGACCGAGACCCGCCGCAGCACCGTTCGGGCGTGCTCGTCGAGCAGCTGGTAGCTCCAGTCCAGTGCGGACCGCAGCGAGCGGTGCCGGTCGTCGACCCGACGGGCCCCGGCCAGCAAGCTGAGCTGGTCGGCCAGCCCTTCGGAGACTCCGTCCAGGCCGACCGCGGCCACCCGCGCCGCCGCCAGCTCGATGGCGAGCGGCACGCCGTCCAACGCCGCGCAGATCCGGCCGACCGCCTCGCCCGCGACCTGGGTGGCACCCGCGGCCTCCGCGCGTGTCACGAACAACTGCGCTGCTTCCGCCGGGGCCAGGCCGGACACGGGGAAGACCCGCTCGAACGGGACCGACAGCCGGACCCGGCTGGTCGCCAGCACCGTGATGTCCGCGCTGTGCCGCAGCAACTGTTCGACCAGCACCACCACGCCGTCCACGACGTGCTCGCAGTTGTCCAGGACGAGCAGCAGCCGCCGGTTCGCGGCCCACGTCGTGAGGTTTTCCTCGGCCACCCCCAGCCCGGCGGCCACCGTCTGGGGCACCATCGCGTCCCCGGTGACCGGTACCAGGTCGACGTAGCGCACACCGTCTTGCGACACCACGTCCGCGGCCACCGCCAGCGCCAGCCGGGTCTTGCCGACCCCGCCCGGGCCCACCGCCGTCACCAGCCGGTTCTCGTCCAGGGCCCGGGCCAGCGCCTGCCGCTCGGTGAGCCGGCCCACCAGGGGCGTCAACGCCTGCGGCAGCACCGGCCCGCTCGTGGCGGCGACGTCCCGCGCCATCGCGGCCAGGGCACGCCGGTCGCTCACGCCGAGCTTGCGCAGCAACGAGGAGACGTGGCTCTCCACCGTGCGGATCGAGATGAACAGCCGGGCCGCGATCTCCGGGTTGGTCAGGTACTCCCCCAACGCCGTCAAAACCTCGACCTCACGCGGCGACACCCGCACACCCGCCACCTCATGATCCGGCATGCCCCCAGTACACACGACCGGCGCGACACCGACACAGTGGCCTTGACGCGGGGGCGCGTGATCATCGGATGCGGCCACCGCCTGATCGACTGATCCCGTTATCCTGCAACGAAATCCGGACTCTGGGCCGCCCGCGCCCGGCCAGTCCGCCCTCGAGCCCACGTCCAGCACTGGTCTACCTGGCGCCGACGCCACCAAACTCGCGTCCGCCACAGTCACTCCAGCGACAACACTTTGCCGTGCTGGGAGCTGCAATCAAGCCGAGTTGGCCAAATGCGCCAAGGCCGACCGCAGCAGCTGCCGGGCTTGCGGCGGCAGCCCCGCCAGCTTCCGCTCCTCCACCTCCCGGATCGCGGCCCGGACCGCCGCATGCCGCGCGATCCCCTCCCGGGTCAGGCGCACCACCCTCGCCCGGCGGTCGGCCGGGTCCGGCCGGCGGGCCACCAAGCCCTCCGCCTCCAACGCGTCCAGCAACGCGATCAAGCGGGTCTTGTCGTAGCGGATCTGCTGGGCCAGCACCAGCTGGCTCGGCGCCGACCCGGCAGCCAGCGCGGACAGCACCACGTACTGCCACATCGAGAGGCCGTGCCGTTCCAGCACCGGCCGTTCGGCTTCGGCCAGGCTGCGGCCCGCCCCGGCGCAGAGGGCTCCGAGATCGTCGTCCTCGTTCACCGGCAGGATTTTACGCGTCGACAAATCGTACGCATGTGCGTATCGTTTCGAGCATGACACTCGGACGCGCCGAAACCCGCACCATCTCCGTCGCCGCCCCGCCCGCGCGGGTCGTCGAATACCTCGCCGACCCGCGGCACTTCCCCGAGTGGGCCCCCGGCTTCGCCACCTCCGTCGATCACGACCACGACGACATCTGGCGTGTCCACACCGAACGCGGCCCGCAGCGGGTCGCCGTGCGGGTCGCGGCCGAACACGGTGTCGTCGACGTCGTCAGCGCCGACGCCCCGCACCTGGGCCTGTTCACCCGCGTGGTGCCGAACCTGACCGGCGCCGAGCTGATCTTCAGCCTGTTCTTCCCCGACGACACCGAACCCTCGGCGGTGGACGCCCAGATGACGGTCGTCGGGGAAGAACTGCGGGCCGTGCGCGATCGCGTCGAGTCCGGACGTTAGCCCGCCGCGCAGAGGACGCCGTTGAGGGTGAACGCCGTCGGCAGGATGTTCGGCCCGCCGTAGTCGGCGGTGAACCCGACGTCCACGCCCGAGGCCAACGCGGCCGACGACGAGACCGTCACCGTCGTCCCGTTCTGGGCCCACGTGCCGTTCCAGCCGCCGGTGAGCCGCTGCCGCGCGGTGGGCCAGCTGAACGTCAGCGTCCAGTCCCCCACGACGCCGGTCGCGGTGACGCGGATGCCGCCGACGAAGCCGCTCGCCCAGTCGGTCACGTCGGTCATCCGGACCGTGCAGCTGCTCGCCGCCGGCGCGCCGGTGGTGAACGTCAGCGGCGGCGACGCCCAGGACACGTTCCCGGCCGTGTCCCGCGCCAGCACGTTGACGGTGTACCGGCTGCCCGGGACGAGGTTCCCGACGTCGAGCGACGTGCCGGTGGTCTCGCCCCACTGTTCACTCACCGCGCCCACCTGCCGGTACACCTCGTACTTCGCAATCGGGTGGCTGCCGGGCGCGGCCGCGGGCCAGCTGATCGTCGCGGTCCGGTCGGTCGCCGTGCCGGTCGGCTGCCCGGGCGCCCCGGGGCCGGCGGCCGCGGCGGCGGGGTGCAGCAGCACGGTGGTGAGCGAATACGGCGGCAGGGTCTGGGAAGTGCTGGTCCCGGCCGCGGCACTGCTGATCGACGTCGCGCCGTTGGTGAAGGTGAACACCTGCGGCGCGGCCGCCGACGGCACGTAACCCGCGTAGTCCAGCGTCACCGCCCTGGCCTGGTCGGGGTCCCTGTTGAGCAGCAGCACGGCGAGGTCGCCGTTCGCCCGCCGGACGGCGTGCGCGCCGACCAGCGGGTCGTCCGCGCCAGCCCGGACGAACTGGTCACCGGCGTGCGCGAACGTGCTCAGCATCTTCAAGCCGTAGTAGGGCGCGAACGGGGTGTTGAGCGGGGGTTCGCAGCCGCCGCCGTCCAGGCAGGTGCCGCTGGAGAGGATGCCGCCGTCGCCGTAGTCCGGATACCCGGCCACGGTGGACAGTTTCGTCGGCCCGTTGTGCGTGTCCCACCAGTCGATGGTGAACACGCCGTTCTCCAGCAGCGAGCTGTAGGTGTCGGCGGCGAACAGGGCGCCGGGCTGGGTGTTCATGCCGACCGGCGTGTTCGTCTCGGTCATCGAGATGCCGATGCGGCCGGAGTTCGCGCCCGCGTACGAGGTGATCTGCGCGCGTGCCGCGTAGATCATGTCGTTGATCTGCTCCGGCTTGGTGAGCGCTTCCGCCGCCGTCGACCCGCTGGGGTACCAGTGCAGGATGACGAAGTCGATGTGCGGGCCGGCGATCGACAGCACGGTCTGGTTCCAGGTGGCCGTGTCACCGGAGCCGACGATGCCGTCCGGCCAGTTCCCCGGCGTCGTCAGCACGGCGCCGATCTTGACGCCCGGATCGGCCGCCTTCATCGCGTCGGCGTAGGCGACGACGCCGTTGGCGTAGGCGGTCGGGCTCTTGTCCGCGTGGTTGTCGGCTTCCCAGTTCGCCCCGTAGTGCCCGTTCCCGTAGAGCTCGTTGCCGATTTCCCAGTACTTGACGCCGTAGCCCTTGGTGACGTTGGCGTACCGCACCCAGTCCGCGGCTTCCTCCGGCGTGCCGGTGCCGTAGTTGGCGATGATGATCGGCTGGGCGCCGGCTCTGCGGACGCCGCCCATGAAGGTGTCGAAATCGGTGTTCGGCGCGACGTAACCGCCCGGCGCGGTGTTGTCCTTCCAGTGGTAGATGTCGCCGTAGGAACCCCCGGGGTAGCGCATCGTGCGGACGCCGGCGGCGCCGAACAGGTCGGCCACCTCGTCGGTCCCCAGCTGGCTGTCCCAGACGGCGTGGTTGATGCCGATCCCGGTGTCCGGCATGGTGGCCAGGCCGGCTCGGGCGTTGACGGTGACGGTCGCCGTGGGCGTGGTCGCCGCCCCGGCGGTCCCGGCCGCGGGTATCGCCGCGGCGAGCACGGCGATCACCGGCCACGCTGCCCAGCGCAGACGTCGAGCTGTCATGAAGGTCCATCCTCACTCGTCGGGCACGAACGGATGACTGGGAGCGCTCTCAGCGAGAGAACCACCGGTCGTCGCGGAAGTCAACGGAAGCCGCGCCAGGACCTGGTCCGCGCCCCGAGATCGAGGGTTTCGACGCGATACCGCGAGGCATCCCCGTCGCCCGCGCCGCGTTCAGGCTGCGAAGGGCAGCGGTTCGTGAAGGTTGTTCCGCCTCGGTTTTCGGCGGCGGTCGATGAATGTTGGTGGGAGGAATTCGGGGAGGCCGTCGGTGGCGATGCGGACTTCCCAGCCGGAGCGGTGCAGGAGCCGGTGGTGGTGGGCGCACATCAGCACCAGGTTGCTCAGGTCGGTGGGGCCGCCGTCTGCCCAGTGTCGGATGTGGTGACCTTGACAGTGCCGTGGTGGTCGATGACAGCCGGGGAAGGCGCAGCCTCGGTCGCGGAGGAAGAGGGCTCGGCGGAGACCGGCGGAGATGAGGCGGCGCAGGCGGCCGAGGTTGAGGGGTTCGCTCTTGCCGCCGAGGACGGCGGGGATGATCATGGCGTCGCAGGCATGCACCCGGGCCTCGGCGGCGGTCATCTCCCCGGTATCGCCGAGGGTGGCCTTCCCGACTCCGGACTTCAGGTCCTCCAGGGACACCGCGATCATCACGTGGGCTCGTTCCCCGGCCTGCATCGGCAGTTCCGGGGAGTTCAACGCGAGATCGACCGCGTCGGAGAACGCATCCCCGAAGCGCTGCGGCAAGGTCCGGAAATCCGGGCCCTCGTCGCCGGTGCGCCGTTCGGCCAGGGCGTCGAGCAGGGCGCTGGCGCGGGTGCCGGTTTCGTCGTCGAACCGGCCGCTCAGCTCCCAGATCCCGGTTCTTTTCCGACGCAGGAACAGTTCCCGGGTCGGAGCGGCCGGTTCGGTGTCGTCGGATGCGGGTCCGTCGGGGTTGAGGTGGGCGAGGATGCGGGCACCCAACGCGGCGACCTGCTTGTGCCCAGCCTCTTCGGCGAAAGTCAGCAAGTTCGCTTCGGCACTCTCCCGGTGCTCCACAGGAACATCCGCGAGGGCACCGGTGATGGTGTCGATCATCGGGGTGCTCAACCGCCCGCCAAGAGCAGCCGCGCCGGTAACGGGCGCGAGAGCGGGAATCGGGCTGCCATCAAGGTTCCGGCCCGGATTCACCAACCGGGCGCGCTTCACCACCCGCACCGCCTCCTGCCGGGAGACATCGGCGAGGTGTTCGTAGAGCCGGGTGGCGGAGCGGTAACCGAACACTTCCATCACTCCGCGCTGCTCGATTTCCACCAGCAGGGCACCGAGTTCAGCCTCGGCAGACCGCACACACGCAAGCAACTCACCGAGACGGTCGGCCAGAGCCACCGCCTCGGAAGAGAAACCCGCGTCATCGGTCATACCTCCAAGCTACCGATCATCGAACGTGAGTTCATCACTCGATCGGGCAGAAGATCCAGGCCGATGTCCGCACCCCAAAACAGTAGAAAGTGCTGCTGCGTCGGGCAAGCACTGGTTCAACCGTCACGTCACGGAACGAGAAGAGTACGCCGCGATCGCCGGGCGTGCCACCTCACCGCGTCCGGCGGCGGCGAGGCACTCCGGGTAATCTCCGGAGCCGAAGCATTTCTCGAAACCGTGCCCGGCGAGCCTGGTTACGCACTCGGATCGTCAGGAGGATGACCGGCGTTTGAAAGGTCGGAGTTCGGTCTGGGCGTCGCGGAGGCGTGCGCGGACTTCGGCGGCGTGGTGGAGGTAGCCGGTGTTGTCGTAAATGGTGGCGGCTTCTTCCCAGCAGGCGATCGCGTCGTCGGTGCGGCCGAGGTCGTGAAGGCAGCCGGCGAGGACTTCCAGCGGCTCCGCGACGGTCTTGTCGCGGCGGAGGGGTGTGCTGCGGCCGAGGGCGATCGCCTCCCGGCACAACCGGACCGCCTTCTCAGGGGCGTGCAATCCTCGCCAAGCATGCGCCAGACGTGTCAGCGCGTATGATTCGCCGACGCGATCCCCGGCCTGCCGTCGCAGGCACAAGCAGCGTTCGCCATGCTCGAGGGCGAGCTGGTAGTGGCCGAGGCCGGTATGGGCGGCGCTGAGATTGCCTTCCACCAACGCCTCCATGCCGCCGGCGTCGATGCCCCGGCTCAGTGGTAGCGCCCTGTCGAGCAACCGCAGTGCCTCGTCGAACTGACCCCGCCGCAGGAGCAACAGCCCACGATCGTTGAGCGTCCACCCTTGGAGGGTGACGTCATCGAGCTGCTCAGCGAGGGCCGCCGCGCCATCGAGGTCGTCCTCCGCCTGGTCCCATGCGCTGAGGAAGGACGCCGATTCTCCCCGCCAGGCAAGGAGGACCGCTTCTTGGGCACGGTTGCCGGCTCGATGGGCGGCAGTGATCCCCAGGCTGTAGGCGCCGATCTCTTCTCGGAGGCTGCCTGCGGAGTGAAGAAAGCGGCAGGCGCCGGCGAGGGGGATGGTGTGGTGGTGCAGGGAATGGTCGGCAGCGTGCTGGAGCACGGCCAGGATGTTGGTGCGTTCGCTGGTCAGCCACGCCCACGCCTCGTCCATGCCCGGGAGGGAAAGGGAGTAGCCGGGTTCGGCCACGACTGCCGAGAGCCGCGCGGCCAAGGGAAAGAGGAGGCGGTCGGCGGTGTGGCTGGTGTGGACGTACCAGGTGAGCAGGGATTCGAGAGCCTGGTGGCGATGTTCGTCGGTGTCGTGGTGGTGGGCTTGGTCAGCGGCGTAGGCGCGCAGCAGGTCGTGGAACCGGTAGCGCCCGCCGGCGACCGGTTCGATCAGGTGCGCGCCGACAAGCGCGGCCAGCAGCGGGCGCGTTTGGGCGGGGGATTGTTCGGCGAGCGCGGCGGCGGCGGGGAGGGTCAAGTCGGGGCCAGGATGCAGTCCGAGTCGGCGGAACAGCCGCGCTTGTTCGGCGGGAAGTTGCTGGTAGGACCAGTCGAAGACCGCGCGGACGGCGGCGTGTTCGTCCCCGGTCTCGCTCAGCACATCGAGGCGGGTGCGGTCGTCAGCCAGATCGGCGACCACGTCGTCCACCCTTTGGTGGGGGTGGGCGGCGGCGCGGGTGGCGGCGATCCGCAAGGCCAGCGGGAGCCGCGCGCACAGCCGGACCAGTTCAGCGACGGCATCGGGTTCGGCCGCGACACGATCGGCGCCGAGGATGCCGGTGACGAGGGCGTGTGCTTCGTCTATGTCGAGCAGGTCGAGGGTGAGGCGGTGGGCGGCGTCGGTGACGACCAAGCCGGTGAGGCTGTCGCGGCTGGTCGCCAGCACCATGCAGCCGGGGGTGCCAGGCAGCAGGGGCCGGATCTGGTCGGAGCTGCGGGCGTTGTCCAGCACCATCAGCACCCGCTTGCCCGCCAGCAGCGACCGCAGCAGCGCCGACTGCTCCTCCACCTCGGCCGGGATGGCACGGGCCGGGAACCCGAGGGCCCGCAGGAACCCGCTCAGCGCCTCGCTGGGCGTGGCGGGGGTGCCGGGGCCGTAACCACGCAGGTTCACGTGCAACGTGCCGTCGGGAAACCGATCCTGGTTGCGGTGGGCCCAGTGCAGCGCGAGCGTGGTCTTGCCGATCCCGCCGGCGCCGTCGACGGCGGTGATGACCACCGAGCGGGCACCCGACCCACCCGGCCGGTGACCGGGGTGTCTCTCGAGATCGGGCTGATCGGATTCTGTTGGGGCCAGGGCGTTGAGGGCGGCCAGGTGCCCGGCGCGGCCGGTGAAGTCCCGCACCGCCGCGGGAAGCTGTCGCGGTACCACCCTGGCCGTGCCTGACCTGAAGCCGGCACGGCCTTGTCCGGCGCCTCGCCCACCGATGCCTGCCGGCGCCAGGTCGGGTGGGTAGGGATGGTCGGGCAGGGTGATCCAGCCGGTGGTGTCGGCTTCCTTCACCGTGACCGGCACGGGCCGCCAAGTGGCGGGCGCGGCAGCAGGGGTGTGGCGTATGACGTCGTTGAACAGCCCGTCCGAGGCGATCACCGCCAGTACCCCTGGCGACCCGGCCAGCGCCGCTTTCAACGGCGGTGCGTCGCACAACCGGAACGCCCGGATCAGCGCGGCGGAGGAGATGCCGTGGGTGTCGTAGCCGACCTCGCCGGCGTGCAGCGCGACCCGCAGCCGGAGCCGCTGCGGGTCGGGGTGGGTGTCGTTGTGCACCCGCAGCCGCGTCACCAGGGCCGGCAGTGCCGTTTCCACGAACGCCGTCTTGTCCGTATCGGCCGGGGCGAGCGCGACGACGGCGTCGCCACGCATCTCGCGGTAACAGTCCTCCCACACCACCCCGGCAGCGGCGAACGCCGCCCGCATGACCGCGTCGAGCCCGTCCCGCGCCGCCTGCAGATGCGGGCCCGTCCGGCCCGGGTCCCCGAACCCTTCGATGTCGGCCACCACGATCAAGTGATGCCGCGACCCCGGCCCCCTCTGCGACGACATGGGCTGCTCCTGTTCCCGATTATGCGCGGTTTGGCCAGGGTCCCAGCGACAGAGCGTGTAAGCCAGCGCCAAATGGGTCAGTGGTGGCGGATTAATCGCCGCAGCAGGTCCCGGCTCTACGGTTGCCGGCCGGCGGCTCGATCGCGGCAGTTGCAGGGCGGTTGGAGATGCTGACGCATGGTTCAACATCAAATTTGCGCCACGCGGAATCTCACGAGAATTTCATTGACAATATTCTCGCGGCGCAACCGGTGAGATTTCGACACAAATTGTGAGATTCTCCAACATCATGTAGGGTCTTACCGCCGATGATGACACCATGATCAGTCTCAGTTCCCGTAGCACTTCCTCAAGTCGGCGTCGAGGCGCCGCCGTGACACGGGGCCGTACGCGGCGTGTGGTGAACCCGTCTTTCTGCGGGGGCAGGTTCGGGCGGTTGGGTGAATTCCGCTGGCACAGACCGGTGTTGCGGTGGCGTGGTGGAACACTGGGATCCGCCAGTCGCAGACCGGGCCGGGGAGGTGTCGCCCTTTGTGACACCCGACCTGGAACAGCCCGAGGATCCCGGGTGTCGACCCATTGTCAGCGGTAGCCCCGGGTGTGCACAACCTCCGGTTGCGGTCAGCGAGCGCCCAACACGTTGGCGGTCCTTATGATGACAGTGATCCGCACTGCGGACTATCCAGTCGGAGAACGGTTTGAACGGTGGCGAGAACTCGTATCCCACAAGGTGACAACTCCTGTCGAGTTCATCTGTGAAGATCCTCATAGCTATCACGGCGCGATGCGTGGCGCGCCTTTTGGTGAAGCCTTTGTCAGCTCCACGGTCTGCTCGCCATGCCAGGTCCTCCGGTCCGGTAGAATGATTCGTCGTTCAGATCCCGAAGTCGTGCACGTAATGGCCGTAGAGCGTGGCGAGGCCGGAGTCGATCAGACAAGCACCACCTCTGTTTGCCCTAGCGGGAACCTGGTGGTCTACGGGAGTTGGCGTCCCTACGAAATCATAGACATCGGCGACGAGGTCAATGTGGTAAAGGGGGCCGCCACAACGATCCCATATTCGCAAATCCCGTTACCCCGCGACAGTCTTGAACGATTGTTCGCGACCCCGTTCTCAAGCAAGAGCGGACTGAGTGGCCTGTTGGCAAGATTCATAACCGGCCTTGCCGGAGATATTGAAACGTACCAGATAGCAGACTCTGTGCGTTTGGGGGGAATTCTGGTCGATCTTCTGTCGGCATTCATCGCCAGTGTGAGCGACATCACCTCTGCGCTCCCGTCAGACGCACGGGAGCAAGCACTGCTGGCGCACGCACAAGATTTCATTCGGCAGCATCTAGGCGATCCAGCACTCACGCCGGCTATGGTCGCCGCCGCCCACCACATCTCAGTGCGGTCACTGCAACGATTGTTTCAGAAGCACGGCCATACCGTCGTCAGCTGGATACGCCACCAGCGGTTGGAGCACTGCCGCCGCGATCTTATCGGCTCCGGCTCACAGATACGGCCAGTCCATGCCATTGCTATGCGCTGGGGGTTTACCGATCCCGCACATTTCAGCCGAGTTTTCCGCGCAGCCTACGGCCTGCCGCCAGGCGAGTACCGATTCCGCGGCGCCGAGGCGACCAACATGTCGCGTTCAGTCAACCCCTAGGCGCATACAGTCAATGAACTGCCAGATGCCGACGTCCATACTGGTTGCAGCGTGATCGGGGCCGACAGGCCCAGGTGAGACGTTCAGGTCCGATCTGGACTCGGTGAGGCTCGATGTGGTGCCGAGGTGCAAGCGAATGAAGCGCGGTCTCCGCGCTTCTCCAAAAGGGGAGGAGTACAGATGGGCAAGGCGATGAGGGCTGGTTTCGCGGCCGTCCTGGCGGCCGTCGCGTCCGGGAGCGTGCTGGTCGGCTCCGCAGGAGCGACCACTGAGACGGGCTCGGGCTGGGTGGTCATCCAGGGCGCCTGTGGCGATACGTTCCAGCCGAGAGTCAACGGCGGTGAAGCCGGCGAAGGCCCCACGTAACCGTGAGATATGGCTGTGCAGCGTGGCCCGTCCTCGCCGCGGGTGTCCCACCCCAGACGCGCCCGACCAGCCGTTCCGCGGGAACCAGTCGGGCGGCATCCACCGCCGGCGCCGCGAGTACGCATCGCTGCCGGCTGGGCCCGAGTTCCACAGGTCGTCCGTTGACGTTCGCAGTTACTTCCCCTAGAAGGGCGATCTCCACCGCCATTCCCGCCCCCTCCTCGGCGCGACGTCTCCTCAAGGAGATGGATATCGCAGTGACCAGGGCAATGCAGAAACTTTGCATGCGGTTCACACGAACGGCCGCCCATCGTGACACCCGAGGCGATCTGGGGCAGACCTTGCGGGAGGGGCTGTCCGGACCGCGCGCCACCAGTCAAACCGAAAGAAGGTGCAGAAATAGAATTGACAATCCAGATTCGTTCACTGTAAAGGAGAAAGAACAAATGGAGATCAAGAAAGTTGCCGTGATGATGACCGCGGTGACTGCAGGAATGTTGGTATTCGGCGCTTCTCCCGCGTCGGCACACGACAAGAAGTACTGGGCAACCAGTCAGGATGGGACGACCCGCGGATACGTCGTCACCCAGTTCAATCACACTCACTTTGAGGTGTGTGACACGAGGGCCGACGGCGTTGGGGTGTACGGCCGCATGAAACTGAGGAACGGCACCATCCTCGATATTGTCGATCCCAACGGTTCGTCAGGCGGATGCGGCACAGCGGACACCACCTCTGGCAATGCCATTGTCGAGGTCGAGGCCGTGTGGCGCGGTGGCGCAACCTCCGGTTGGCAACCCGCCTAGGTGTCGCAGGTCGTGACGTTGCTAAAGGCTGGGAGGGCCTGAGGCGCGGGACGAGCCTTTCGGCGGCAGGACGAGGCAGCTCGCGAGACTGGGCAGGGAAGGCCGGTCCCGTGCTTCACAGTGATGCCCTGTTGTTCGTCACAGGCCGCCGCCGTTTCGCTCAGCGGTGCCGGATCCATTCGATCACGAGTTCGCCGACGAGATAGCTCTTCCGCCAATGCGTCGGCAAGGGAGTCGGCCGCTACCGCGAATACGGGAGGCGGGGCTGCTCGATCAACCGAGCAGCCCCGCCTCCAGTCGGCCACGATGCCGGCGCAGGCGGTGGCTCGGATCGAGCAGTATCCAGACGCGTAGGCACTTCCATGTCTGTTTGGACTGGCCAGATGGTTCACGCGGACGCGAAAGTAGGTGTGGCCTGATCCGCTACGGCAGCGGCTTCGCACCTACGGCCGCGGCAGCGACGAGGGGCGCGCCCGGCATGGCGGATCACGCTGGTCCTGGAGATCATTATGGCTCTGACCTTCCACTTCGGTTTCGGGGACGTCTTCACGTTGGCACTTCGGCCGGTAGTGCCCGTCTTGGTTGTACCACCGGCGGCACCTGTAGTGGATCTGTCGGTGGTCGGGCTACTGATACGACGGGCAGGGTCGTGTCGGGCGGCCGTCAGCGGAAGTCGCGGGACGGCAGCGCGAGACCGCGAAGGTCGAGCGGGACGACCTGGTCGGCCACCACCGACACGGTGCCCTGGCCGACCTGGGCGATGCCGCGGACGACGACCGCCGGGCTCCGCAGGGCCGCCCGCTGTCGTCGCCAGAGTCCCGGCGAGACCAGAACGTTCGCCATGCCGGTCTCGTCTTCGAGGTTGAGGAACGTGATGCCGCCCGCCGTCGCGGGGCGCTGCCGGTGGGTCACCACGCCACCGACCCACACCCGTGTCCCGTCTTCGGCCTGTGCCAGGGCCGCGACCGGGATCGCGCCGCGCTCGTCGAGGAGCTTGCGCAGGTACTCCACCGGGTGACTGTCCGGGGAGACGCTCGTGGCCCACAGGTCCGCCGCCGTCACCTCCAGCCGCGTCATGCCGGGCAGTGCCGGGGCGTCGAGGCCCGGGGCCAGACCGGGCAGGTGGCCCGGCCGGGTCGCCGCGGCCGCGCCGGCGGCCCACAGGTCCTGGCGGCGGTCGCCGCCGAACCCGCTGAACGCGCCCGCCGTGGCCAGCGCCTCCGCGGCGTTCTTCTTCAGCTGCACGCGGCGGGTCAGGTCGCCGATGCTTGTGTACGGGCCGTGCGCACCGCGTTCGGCGACCACCGCGGAGGCGACGTCTTCGCCGAGGTGGCGGACCGCGGCGAGGCCGAGCCGGAGCGCGACGCCGCCGGTGCTGCCGTCGTCCGGTTCGAGGGTGGCGCCGGCGAGGCTCGCGTTGATGTCGGGCTCGCGGACGCGGACGCCGTGGCGGCGGGCGTCGGCGACCAGGGACTGCGGGCTGTAGAAGCCCATCGGCTGGGCACGCAGGAGGCCGGCGCAGAACGCCGCCGGGTAGTAGCGCTTGAACCACGCCGACGCGTACACCAGCAGCGCGAAGGACATCGAGTGCGCTTCAGGGAAGCCGTAGCCGGAAAACGCGTGGATCTGCTCGAAGATCCGGGTGGCGAGCGCGCGGTCGAGGCCGTTGGCTTCGCAGCCCCGGAAGAACCGCGCCATCAGCGCCTTCATCTTGGCGCTGGAACGCTTGGCGCCCATCGCCCGCCGCAGCTGGTCGGCCTCGGCGGCGGTGAACGAGGCGACGTCGACCGCCATCTGCATCACCTGCTCCTGGAACAGCGGCACGCCGAGG
This sequence comes from Streptomyces sp. MN03-5084-2B, assembly GCA_033793495.1. Taxonomy (GTDB): domain Bacteria; phylum Actinomycetota; class Actinomycetes; order Mycobacteriales; family Pseudonocardiaceae; genus Amycolatopsis. Next base: position 49,385 of record JARAWT010000041.1, read on the forward strand.
GTGCGGTCCAGTGCCGCGGCCAGCAGCGGGTGCGCGTGCTCCCACTCCTCGTCGCCGCGGCGACGGCGGATGTAGGGGTGCACCGAGCCGCCCTGGATCGGGCCGGGGCGGATCAGCGCCACTTCGACGACGAGGTCGTAGAACTCCCGCGGCCGCAACCGCGGCAACGTCGCCAGCTGAGCGCGCGATTCGACCTGGAACACGCCGACGGCGTCGGCGGCGCAGAGCATGTCGTACACCGCCGGGTCGGCCAGGTCGAGCCGGCCTATGTCCACAGTGGATCCGTGGTGCTCGGCGACGAGGTCGATCATGTGGTGCAGCGCCGAAAGCATGCCGAGGCCGAGCAGGTCGAACTTGACCAGGCCGACGGCGGCGCAGTCGTCCTTGTCCCACTGCAGGACGCTGCGGTCCTTCATGGTCGCCCACTCGACCGGGACCACTTCGGACACCGGCTGCTTGGAGATCACCATGCCGCCGGAGTGGATGCCGAGGTGCCGCGGGAAGTCCTCGAGCCGCGCGGCGAGGTCGAGGACGTCGTCCGGGATCGCTCCGGCGGCCTGCTGCCTCGTCGCGGCGACGCCGCCCCAGCGGTCAACGAGCTTGCCGTAGGCGTCCTGCTGCCCGGGGCTGTGGCCGAGCGCCTTGGCGGCGTCGCGGATCGCGGACGGCGCCCGGTAGGTGATGACGTTGGCGACCTGCGCGGCGTGGAACCGGCCGTGCTTTTCGTAGACGTACTGGATGGCCTCCTCGCGGCGACCGGACTCGATGTCGACGTCGATGTCCGGCGGCCCGTCCCGCTCCGGCGCGAGGAACCGCTCGAACAGCAGGTTCCACTTGACCGGGTCGGCGTGGCAGATCTCCAGCGCGTAGCAGACCGCGGAGTTCGCGGCCGAGCCGCGGCCCTGGCACAGGATGTCCGCGTCCCGGCAGAACCGGACGATGTCCCAGACGACCAGGAAGTAGCCGGGGAAGCCGAGCTTCTCGATGACGGCGAGTTCGTGGTCGAGCTGGGCGTAGGCCTTCGGGTTGTCCTCCCGCGACCCGTAGCGCTTCGCCGCGCCTTGCCAGGTCAGCTCGGTCAGGAACGACATCTCGTCGTGCCCGGCCGGCACGGGGAACGGCGGCAGGTCCGGTGCGACGAGGTTCAGGTCGAACGCCACTTCGACCCCCAGGACGGCGGCCCGGCCGACGGCACCGGGGTACCGGCGCTCGAAGCGGCGGCGCTGCTCCATCCCGGACCGCAGGAACGCCTGCCCCGACGGCGGCCGCCACCCGTCGAGGTCCTCGGCCGCCCGCCGCGCCCGGACGGCGGCGACGGCGTCCGCCACGACGGCGTCTTCCGGGCGGGCGTAGTGCACGTTGCCGGACACGACCGTGGGCAGCCTGAACTCCTCGGCCAGCCCGGCGAGGAGGTCGTTCGCGGCGTCGTCGGCAGGCAGCCGGTGGTCGATCAGCTCGACGGCGACGTGCGACCGCCCGAACCGGTCGGCGAGCCGCCGCAGCTCGGCGCGTGCGGCGGCCGGGCCGTGGTGGGCGAGCGCCTGCCGGACGGCCCCCTTGCGGCACCCGGTGAGGACGACGACGTGCCCAGCCAGCTCGCCGGCGAGCTCGTCGAAGTCGTAGACCGGCCGCCCCTTCTCGCCGCCGGCGAGCTGGGCACGGGAGATGACGCGGCACAGCCGGTGGTAGCCGGTCTGCTGCCGGGCGAGCACGAGCAGGTGCGACCCGGCGGGATCGGGCGCACCGGCCTGCGGGGCGGGCAGCCCGAGCGAAAGCTCGGCCCCGAACCCGACCCGCACCCCGAGCTCCCGCGCGGCGTCGTTGAACCGCACGGCGCCGTACATGCCGTCGTGGTCGGTGAGGACGAGCGCGTCGAGCTCGAGCCGCGCGGCCTCCTCGACGAGCGCCTCGGGGTGGCTGGCGCCGTCGAGGAAGCTGAAGTTGGAGTGGACGTGCAGCTCGGCGTAGGGCGCCCGGATCCGGTCCCCGCCGTCGTCCCGCCGACGCCGGTTCCGCAGGTCTTCGGGCGCCCCGGCGTAGCCCTCGCGCTTGCGCGACCACGCCGGGGCGTCGTTGCCGTCCCCGGGAACGGGCGGCCGCCCGGAGGCGATCCGCTCCACCTCGGACCACGGAACGTTCGGGTTGTTGAACGCCAACGCCAGCTCCCACCGATTTCGCTGTGGGGAAGCCAGCGCCGTACCTGAACCGAATCGCACTATAGTTCGATCGTCTACATGAGACCAGGTGAGCTGGGTAACGCCGGCGCGGAGGTCCTCGCTCTCGCGTGCCTTCGACCCGGCACTCTGTCATATTGGAGGCAAGGCACAACTCCTCCAGCCACGGAGAGCCATGCGCGGTGTCCGCTGGACGATCTACATCGCTGCCGGCATCGTCATTGCCTCGTCGGTGTTGTCGATCTTGTGGCCGATGCTGTGGGGGTTGCTGTGCGATCCCGGGAACACTTTCGTCCGCTGCGAGCCCGGTTTTGCTTTCCGGTGGCACTGGCTGCTCATGGCGGTTCCGGTTCCGTTCGCGGTCTACGCGATCGTGGCGGTTCGCCGTTCCGGCCGGGTGGCGGACGCCTGGGTTTCCGGCGTGCTCCTCCTGACCTTGGGGCTGATCACGTGGTTGCTGGCCTCGCTGCTGTCGGCCGCCGCGGGAATCGGAAGCCCTTGATCCCACGCCCTCGGCGGCCATCGTCAGTCGTAGCAGCCCTCGACCGTCCACTGTGGATCCTCCCCCACGATGACGCTGAGCAGCAGCGCGATGTCGCCGTCTTCCGGGGTGTCGCCTTCCAGGACCACCTGGACCCGGGCGAGCGGCCGCTCGCCGCGGCGGCCGGGCAGGGCCGGGTGGACGACCCACGGGCCGGCCGAGCCGAGGACCCGGCGGGGCGGCCCGCCGTCGACGGCGACCGTCGAGGGCGGGTAGCCGAGCTCGCCGCGGGCGGTGCAGCGGACGACGTCGCCGACCGCGTCCAGCACCTCGGCCGGCACCGGGCGGGGTGGCACGACCGTCGGCGAAGGGGCGGGCAGCCGGCCCGGCCACGGCCGGTCCGCCGCGAGCGGGCGGCGCGGCTCGCCCCACGGGATGAGCCGGACGCGCTCGGCCGGGCCGCGGCCGCCGTCCAGCAGCGGGGTGACCACCGCGTCCGGGCCCAGCAGGCCCTGGATGCGGACCAGGGCGCGGCCGGCGCGCTCGGCGGCGTCCGCGTCGCGGCCCACCGAGCCCAGCTGCAGCTGCAGCGCCTGGCCGCCGACGACCTCTTCGGGGTCCAGCCGCAACCGGACGATGCCGGCGGTGGGCCGGTCCCGCGCGGTCAGCCAGCCTTCGCACTGCCACCGCACGCGGTCGGCCGTCGAGCGGGCGGTGAGGGGCTCGGCGCAGCGCCAGACGCGTACGCGTTCTTCACCGGCTTCGGTGACGGCGACGATGGCCAGGCGCGTGCAGGCGAGACCGTGGTTCGCGAGCCCGGCGAAGAAGCGCTCTCCGAGGGTCTTCGCGACGAAGGCGGCTTCGTCGATTCTTCGCAGAGGTTCGTCGAAGGTCTCGGTGACCGCCAGGTCCGGCGGGAGCGCGCGGCGCAGCGGCGGGCGCTCGGAAAGGCCGCGGGCGAGGCGGTGGGCGACGATGGCGTCCTTCGGGAAGCGGCCGGCGACGTCGCGTTCGGCCAGCGCGGCGAACGCGCCGAGGGTGCGCAGGCCGAGCCGCCTGAGCAGGTCGACGAGCTCCCCGCGGTCGTCGCCCGGCTGGTTCAGCTCGGCGATCGACAGCGGCGCGAGGAACTCGCCCGCCCGGCCCCGCGGGACGAGCGCCGACCGCCGGGCGGCGAGGGTGCCGGCGAACAGCCCGTCGGCGACCCCGACCTGGCATTCGACGCCGGCCCGGGCGGCGACCTCGTCGATGAGCAGCTCGGCGAGGGCGGCTTCCCCGCCGAAGTACCCGGCGGCGCCGTCGACGGGCACGGCAACCAGTCCGGACCGCACGACCTCGACCCCGACGGCCTGCGCTTCGACGGCGGCGGCCACGGGTTCGAACAGCCGGGCATCGCGATCGGGATCGTGCTGGTGGACGACGAGTCCGGGACACCGGGACTGGGCGTCCCGCCGCCGCATCCCCCGCCCGACGCCGTGGTGCCGCGCGGAGGCGGAGCAGGCCACGACGCGGTTGCCGGAGAAAACGGCGGCGGGAGCGGCGGGTGGGGTGCCGGCGGCGGCCCCGGCGGCGACGACCGGCCAGTCCGGGCACCACAGCACGAGCAACCGTGGCGCATCGGTCATCCGGCGGCCCGCGCCTGCCGCCGGGGTGGAATCGGGAGGTTCACGGGCTGCTTCGGTACCGCACTCGACCGGCCCGGATCCGCTGCCGCCGTCGCACCGCCGGCCTCACCCGGCCACCTCGGCCAGCCGACGTCCCGGCAAGCCGCCTCCGGCCACCGTTCCGTCCGGGCCCGGCAACGACAACCCCACCGACGACGGGCGCGCCGCCGCGCCTCGGCCACGGCTCGTCGCGACCACGTCACGGGCTCTCAGGTGGCCGTGGCCGTCCTGGGTCAGGCCGTGCCAGCGGCGTCCCGACACCCGCAGCTCCAGGTCCGCCCCCGGCCACGCCCCCGCCGCCAGCAGGACCGTCCCCCGGTTGCGGACCCGGTCCGCCAGCCGGCGCGCCGTCTGCGGCTGCACCGGCGCCGGGCCGAGGACCACCAGGTCGAACCCGTCGACCAGCGCCGACAACACCGCCACCAGCTCCGCGCCCGGGTCCGGTACCAGTGCGACGCGCTCCAGGTCGACGCCGAGTTCCGCCGCCGCGGCCAGGCCCAGGTCCGGCAGGCCGGCCACCGCCGCCCAGGAACCGTCGCGGGTGGCCGCCGCGAGGAGGGCCAGCACCAGGGACCGGGCTCCACGCACCGACACCGTGCTGCCGCGCCGCAGCCCGCCGCCGGGAAGGAGGCCGGCCAGCTCGGGCAGCACGGTCAGCACGTCCGAGCCCGGCTCACGCAGCTGCGCGGCCGTGCGGATCCCCGGGATGGCCGTGAGCGCCTCCGGCACCGCCACCACCGCTCACCTCCAGCACCACGTACTCGTACCGGAGACGCCCGCAGGCGAACCCAGAACACTTATCGAACACTTGTTCGCATAGTGCGAGACGCGCGGCCCGCTGTCAAGCCGGGGACCACATCCGGGGGAGAACGCCACTGACGTACCGGACGTCGCCCGTGCGCAGGTCGTCGCCGGCCGGCGGCGCAAGGCCGTGGACGGCGAGCAGCTCGCGGACGGCGTTCCCGGTGAGCACCCAGCCCCGAGCCGCCAGGAAGGTCTCCACGTCGCTGCGTTCACCGAAATAGCGCAGCTTCGCCATGTCCGTGTCGAAGTTCTGCTCGCGCCAGCGTCCGGAGATCCGGTCCAGCCCGGCCTTCGCCCGCTGCTCGTCGCCCGGTCGCGAGCCGGGCCGGTTTTCCGTCGCCAGCCGGCTGCCCGGTGCGCTGAGCCCGGTGACGACGTCCAGCAGGCGGTCCTGCGCCTCGGGCGGCAGGTAGCCGAGCAGGCCCTCGGCGCTCCACGCGGTCGGCAGCCGCGGGTCGAAGCCGGAGCCGTACAGCGCGGCCGGCCAGTCCTCACGCAGGTCGGCCGGCACCACCCGCCGGTCGGCGGCGGGCTCGGCACCCAGCTCGGCCAGCGTTCGGGTCTTGAACTCGAGCACCTCCGGCCGGTCGACCTCGTACACGACGGTCCCGGCGGGCCACGGCAGCCGGTACGCGCGCGAATCCAGCCCAGCGCCCAGGATCACGGCCTGCGGGAGGGCCGACTCGCGGAAGAACACGTCGTAGAACTTCGTCCGCACCTTGGCCACGTCGATCCACACCTGCTCGACCAGGTCGCCGGGCGGGGTTTCGCCGCTCGCCAGCCGGGTGAGCAGGTCGACGCCGACGGCCCGGACGAGCGGTTCGGCGAACCGGTCGTCGATGCGCGCGGGATCCGTGCGGGTCGCCATCGCCCGCGCCGCCGCGGCCATCGTGGCAGTCGCGCCGACGCTGGAGGCCAGGTCCCAGGTGTCGCCGTCCTGCCTGCTCGCCCCGGTCACTTCGAGCCGACCTCCTTGCTCATGATCCACGCGTGCGTGCCGAGCCGCCGTCCCCGGCCGAACCCGGCTTCCTCGAACAGCTCCACGGTGCCGGTGAACAGGAACCTCGCCGGTGCGTCGCGGCCGGCGGTCACCTCGGAGACGGCCTCGACGAGGCCGCCGCCGTCCCGCGCGATCAGGTCGAGCGCTCCCGCCAGTGCCGTGCGCGCGACGCCGCGACCCCGGTGTTTCCGGTCGACGAAGACGCAGGTGATCCGCCAGTCCGGCCGGGGCGGCGCATCCTTGTCGTAGGCCCGCCGGTGCTTGATGCCGGGCAGCTCGGCGGGGCTGCCGTACTGGCACCACCCTTGCACGACACCGTCCTCGTCGAACACGAGCGCGGCGTGCGCCCGGCCGGTCCGGACGCGGTCCTCCTTGATCGTGCGGCGCACCGGGCCCCGTTGCGCGCGTTCCGGGTGGAACCCGAGGCACCAGCAGCCGCCGAAGATGCCGTTGTTGCGTTCGACGAGCTCCGCGAACGCCGCCCACGTCGAGGCGTCGAGCGGCCGGACGGTGTACGTCATCCCCGGGATTCTGCCCGATCCCTGTGACGCGCATCGCGGTCACACCTCCCGCCGCCACCTCGTCCAGGGGGTGGAGCGAGAAAAGAGGACGAGATGCGCCAGATCCTGATCGTCGGCGGTGGTTACGCGGGCTTCTACGCCGCCTGGAAGCTGGAGAAGAAGCTGCGTCGCGGCGAGGCCGAAGTCACCCTCGTCGACCCGCGGCCCTACCTGACCTACCAGCCGTTCCTGCCCGAGGTCGTGGCCGGCTCGGTCGAGGCGCGGCACGCGGCCGTGTCGCTGCGGCGGCACCTGCGGCGCACGCACGTCGTCGCCGGGAAGGTCACCGCCATCGACCACGCCCACCGCGTCGTCACCGTGCAGCCGGCCGATGGGGAAGCCTTCGAACGGAGCTACGACCTCATCGTCGTCACCGCCGGCGCGGTCACCCGGACGCTGCCCGTGCCGGGCATCGCCGACCAGGCCATCGGCCTCAAGCACGTCGAAGAGGCCGTCGCGATCCGGGACCGGCTGCTCACCGCCTTCGACCGCGCCGCCGCGTTGCCGGAAGGGCCGCAGCGGCGGAAGCTGCTCACCGTCACCTTCGTCGGCGGCGGCTTCTCGGGCGTCGAAGGCTTCGGCGAGCTGCTGTCGCTGGCGACGGCGTTGCTCAAGCGCTACCCCGAAGTGCGCCGCGAAGAACTGCGGTTCCACCTCGTCGAGGCGTCGGACCGCATCCTGCCCGAGGTCACCGACCGGCCGGGCCGCTGGGTCGTGCGGGAGCTGGAACGCCGCGGAGCGCACGTCCACCTGAACACCCTGGTGACGTCGGCGAAGGACGGCCACGTGACGCTCTCGACCGGCGACGAGTTCGACGCCGGGCTGATCGTCTGGACCGCGGGCAACGGCGCCAACCCGGTCGTCGGCCGGCACACCGACCTCCCGGTCGACGAGCGCGGTTACCTCGTCGTGCGGCCGGATCTGCGCGTCGAGGGCGTGCCCGACGCCTGGGCGGCCGGCGACGACGCCGCGGTGCCCGACCTCGCCTCGCCGGTGCCGGGCGCGCGGACCGTGCCCAACGCCCAGCACGCTTACCGGCAGGGAAAACTCCTGGCCCGCAACATCATCGCGACACTGCGCGGGCGGGAGCCAAAGCCGTACGTGCACCACAGCCTGGGCTCGATCGCCACCCTCGGCCTGGGCCGCGGGATCTTCCAGTACCAGCGCATCGTCCTCAAAGGACTCCCGGCGTGGCTCATGCACCGCGGCTACCACGTGCTCGCCGTGCCCACCTGGGAACGCAAGGTCCGGGTGCTCGCGGTGTGGCTGACGCAGGCGCTGTTCGGCCGCGACATCCTCAGCCTCGCGTCGGTGCAGCACCCGCGGGACGCCTTCGTAAAGGCGGGCCGCACCACTGAAGGTGCGGCCCGCCGCGAGGAGGATCAGCCCGCGAAGGGGCTGGCGTCGATCGTGCAGGTCTTGCCCGCCGCGGGGAAGGTCCCCGAGATCAGGTAGTCCCGCTTGACCTGCTCGGTGCAGGTGCTCGGCACGTACATCGACGAGTGCCCGTAGCCCTCGGTCACGAACACGCGCGCCCGCGCCAGCTCCGCCGCGCCGTCGCGGGCGCCGGGCAGCGGCGTGGACGGGTCGTAGCGGTTGTTCAGCACGAGGATCTCCGCCGACGTCGGGCGGTTCCACGGGCCGGTGTAGCGGTCGGTGTCCTTCGCCTTCCAGTACGCGCAGCTCATCATGTCCAGCACGGCGATCCGCCCGAAGTACGGCACGCGCTGGTCTTCCGACTCGGCGTACCGGCTGTAGACCGCCGGGTCGGTCGGCACGTCGCTGTCGGAGCACTGGATGGCGTTGAACGCTTCGGTCCGGTTCGAAACGTACTGCTCGCCCTTGACAGCCGCGGCACGCAGCGCCGGCGTCGCCGGAGCGTCGTAAAGCCGCTGCAGCAGCGTGGCGATGTCCGCCCAGCCCCGCGAGTCGGACAGGTCGGCCGCCGCGTTGATGATGCCGGAGTAGGTCCACGTCTCGCCGTCGCTGACGATCGGGGCCTGCTTCGCGCGGGCCGTCAAAGCCGCCCACTTCGCCTTCGGGTCACCCGAAGAGAACGCGCACTTCGGGCCCGCTTCCGTGCACAGCCGCAGGAACTGCTCGAAGGTCTGCGCGATACCGGTCGCGACGTCCTGCCGGGTGTCCAGCGGGACGCTCTTGCCGTTGCCGTTCTGGCCGGTCGAGTTGCCGGCGAAGTCCATGGTGCCGTCGAACACCATGGCCCGGATCCGGTTCGGGAACAGGTTGGCGTAGGTCGCGCCGAGCTGCGTCCCGTAGGAAATGCCGTGGTAGTTCAGCTTCGGGTCGCCGACCGCGCGGCGCAGCATTTCCAGGTCGCGGGCCGTGTTGGCCGTGGAGACGTGCTCGAGGATCGGGCCCGCCTTCGCCGAGCAGCGATCGGCGAGCTCCTTCGACTTGGCGTAGAAGGCCGCGTTGCCGCTGGCATCGCCCGGCATCTCCGGGAACGAGCCGAAGAAGTCCTGCTGCTCGGCCACGGAGTCGAAGCACCGGACCGCGGTGCTGTTGGCGATCCCGCGCGGGTCCCAGGAGACCAGGTCGAACCGCGCCCGCAGCTCGTCGGAGAACAGCCACGGCCACTTGCCGCGCTCCCGCAGCCGCTGCAGGCCGGACGCGCCGGGGCCGCCGAAGTTGACGAAGAGCGAACCGATCCGGTGCTTGGGGTCGGTGGCGGGCAGCTTGATGAGCGCGAGGTCGATCTTCGCGCCGGACGGCCGGTCGTAGTCCAGCGGCACGGAGGCCTTGGAGCACTGGAAGCCGTCCGCGCAGTCGGTCCAGCTCAGCTGCGGCGTCGGCACGCTGTCAATGGAGGCCGGTGCCGCGGACGCGACCGCCGGGCCCGCCGCGACGGCCATCGAGACACCGAGCGCGGCGACCACGCCGCGGACGATGCCTCCCCCAGAAAATCGACGCACGAAAATTCCCTTCGGAGCGGAAAACGATCACTTCGCCACCACAGACGGGCGAGGGGGTGCCGAGGTTGAGTCCGGTCGCCGAAAAAGATCACGCCCCTCGGGAAGCCGGCACTGGCACTCACCAACACTGTTTAGCTATAGTGCTAGGCAACTAGTTAAATGGAGTTGCCGATGATCGAGTTCCACCTGGACACCAGGTCCGGCCTGTCGCCGTACCAGCAGCTGGTCCAGCAGGTGCGGCACGCACTGCGCCTCGGCCTGCTGTCCGAGGGAGACCAGCTCCCGAAGGTCAAGGACGTGGTCGCGAGCCTCGCGATCAACCCGAACACCGTGCTGAAGGCCTACCGCGAACTGGAGCACGACGGCCTGGTCGCGGCCCGGCCCGGCGTCGGCACGTTCGTGACGGCGACGCTGAACGGCGGCGCGTCGTTCGCCGTGCTCGGCCCGCTGCGGCGCGACCTGCGCCGCTGGCTTTCCCAGGCCCGCAAGGCGGGCCTCGACGAGGAGAGCATCGAAGCCTTGTTGATGTCCACGTTTCGCGACTCCGCCAGAGAGGACATAGCGTGACCGTCCTGAAAGCCCAGGGACTGGGCAAGAACTACAAGCGCAAGCAAGCGCTTACCGGGTGCACGCTGGAGATCGAAGCCGGGCACGTCACCGGGCTCGTCGGGCCCAACGGCGCCGGCAAGTCGACGCTGCTGAACATCGCGGCCGGCATGCTGGAGCCGACCAGCGGCACGATCGAGGTGTGCGGCGGCGTGCCCGGCAGCGGCCCGGACCAGCTGGCAAAAGTCGGGTACGTCGCCCAGAACACCCCTGTCTACAGTGGCCTGTCCATCGAGGAGCACCTGCGGCTCGGCGCCCACCTCAACCCGCGCTGGGACGCCTCGCTCGCCGAAAAGCGCATCGAACGCCTCGGGCTGGACCCGAAGCAGCACGCGGGCAAGCTCTCCGGCGGTCAGCGCGCGCAGCTGGCGCTCACGATCGGCATCGCCAAGCGCCCCGAGCTGCTGCTGCTCGACGAGCCGGTCGCCGCGCTGGACCCGCTGGCCCGCCGGGAGTTCCTGCAGGACCTGATGGAAGCCGTCGCCGAGCACGGGCTGTCCGTCGTGATGTCCTCGCACCTGGTCAACGACCTGGAACGGGTCTGCGACCACCTCGTCGTGCTGGTCGCCTCGCAGGTCCGGGTGATCGGCGAGGTGGAGACGCTGCTCGCCACGCACCACCGGCTCTCCGGGCCGCGCCGCGACCTCGACGCGCTCCCGGCCGACCAGCACGTCGTCTCGGCGAAGCACACCGACCGCCAGACCACCGTGCTCGTCCGCACCGAGGCCCCGATCCTCGATCCCGCGTGGACGGTCGGGCAGGTCGGGCTGGAGGACCTCGTCCTCGAGTACATGAGCAACCCCACCGCCGCCCGCCCCGCCCTGGAGGTCCTCCGATGACCTGGCTGACCTGGCGACAGTTCCGCCTTCCCGCGTTGTCCGTGTTCGCGGGCCTGATCGCGATCGCCGTCGTGCTCGCGATCACCGGGCCGGAACTGGTGGGCCGCACGGACTTCTCCGACGAGGACGTCCTCTTCCAGGGGACCATCCTGGCGCTGTACCTGCTGCCCGCGGTGATCGGCGTCTTCTGGGGCGTCCCGATGATCACCCGCGAGCTGGAGAGCGGCACGCACAGCCTGGTGTGGAACCAGACCGTCACGCGCAAGCGGTGGCTCACCACCAAGCTCGGCTTCGGCCTGCTCGCCGCGATGGTCGTGGCCGGGCTGCTCGCCTGGGCGGTGTCGTGGTGGGCGAGCCCGATCGACGCGCTCTCCGCCCGGCAGACCGATCGCGGGATGATGTCACGCATCTCGCCGGTGGTGTTCGGGGCGCGCGGGATCGTCCCGATCGGCTACGCGGCCTTCGCCCTCGCCCTCGGCGTCGCTGTCGGCATGCTGCTGCGGCGGACGGTGGCCGCGATGGCCGTCACCCTCGCCACGCTGGCCGCCGTGCTCATCCTGGTGCCCGCCTTCGTGCGCCCGTACCTGCTGCCGCCGCAGACCGAGACGGTCGCGATCACCGGGGAGAACATCACGAACATCAGCGGTGACGACACCCACGGGATCCTGGAGATCGGCGTGCGGAAGCCCGCCGGCGCGTGGGAGCTGGCGAACGAAACCCTCGACCCGGCCGGGAACGTGGCCGACCCGCTGCCGTCCTTCATCCAGAGCTGCGCCCCGAGGCCGGGCCAGGGACCTCCGGAGCGCGGTTCGATGGAACAGTGCATGGCCCAGCTGGGCACGCACGGCTACCAGCAGCGCGTGACCTATCAGCCGGGATCCCGGTTCTGGCCGCTGCAGTGGCTCGAACTCGCGCTCTACCTCGCCATGACCGCCCTGCTCACCGGGTTCTGCTTCCGCCGTCTCCGCCACCTGTCCTGACGATTCCGACTGGGGGAATCATGCGCACTCTCGCGGTAGCCACCGCACTCACCCTCACGCTGTCCGCGTCGCCCGCTTCGGCGGCCACCACGCCGTACCTGCCCCGCCCGACCGGCCACTCGCCCGTCGGCGTCACCTCACTGTCCTTGAAGGACACTTCACGGTCCGACCCGTGGGTGCCGTCGGTGCCCTACCGGGAGCTGATGGTCTCGCTCTTCTACCCGGCGACCTCGGCGAACGGGCCGAAGAAGCAGTACATGACCCCGCTCGAGTCGCAACGCAACCTCGAGCGGCAGAACATCCCCGGCCTGCCGCTGGACGTCTTCAGCACGGTCCGGACGAACGCCGTCGTCGACGCGAAGCCGGCCGGGCGGTGGCACAGCCTGCCGCTGGTCGTGCTGTCCCCGGGCTGGACCCAGCCCCGGGCGACGCTCACCGCGCTGGCCGAGGACCTCGCCAGCCGCGGGTACGCCGTGGCGGCGATCGACCACACCTACGAGAACCGCGCCACGACCTTCCCCGACGGCCACGTCACCGGCTGCGCCGCCTGCGAGGTCGACGACCAGCCCGGGTTCTGGGAGAAGTTCGCGCAGGTACGGACGAAGGACACGTCGTTCGTGCTCGACTCGCTGCTGTCTTCGAAGCAGGGCGCGCTGATCGACCCGCAGCGGATCGGCATGACCGGGCACTCCGCGGGCGGGGCGATCACCACGCAGGCCATGCTGGCCGACCCGCGCATCCGCGCCGGCGCCGACCTGGACGGCAGCGTCCACGTCCCGATCCCGGCGTCCGGGCTGTCCCGCCCGTTCCTGTTCGTGGGCAACATGGACAACTACACCCCGGGGGCGCCCGGTCCGTACGACGACTGGGAAACGGACTGGACGCACCTCACCGGCTGGAAGCGCTGGCTGATGGTCTCCGGCACGGTGCACTCCTCGTTCACCGACCTCGGCGTGCTCGCCGCGCAGCTCGGCGTCGACATCGGCGACTCGATCGACCCGTACCGAGCGCTGACCGTCACGCGGAACTACGTAAGCGCTTTCTTCGACCTGCACCTGCGCTGCCGCCCGCAGCCGCTGCTGGCCGCGCCCTCGCCCGCTTACCCGGAAGTGACCTTCATCCGATGAGAATCAAGAGCATCATGGTCATCACTGCCCTCACCCTCGGGTTGACGTCGCCGTCGGCGTCGGCGGACCCCGCCCTGGCGCTGGCGAAACCGACCGGCGACCGGCCGGTCGGCACCACCGCCCTGTACCTCAAGGACACCTCCCGCGCCGACCCGTGGGTGCCGTCGGTCCCGTACCGCGAGCTGATGGTTTCCCTCTTCTACCCGGCGACGTCGGCCAACGGGCCGAAGAAGCAGTTCATGTCCGAAGCCGAAGCGAAGGCCGTCTTCGACGAAGCCGGGATCAAGGGCATCCCGCCGTCGGTGCTGACCACGGTTCGCACGGACGCTGTCGTCGACGCCAAGCCGGCCGGGCGCGGCCTGCCGGCCGTCGTCCTGTCCCCCGGCTTCAAGCGGCCCCGGGCCGAGCTGACCTCGCTGTCCGAGGACCTGGCGAGCCACGGCTACCTGGTGGTCCTGGTCGACCACACCTACGAGAACGTGGCCACCACTTTCCCGGACGGCCGGGTCACCGGCTGCGCGGCCTGCGGCGACCACGACCTCGAGTTCTGGCAGCAGCTGCAGCGCGGCCGGGCGAAGGACGTGTCGTTCGTCCTGGATTCGCTGACGCACTCGAAGTGGGCGCCACTGCTCGACGCCTCCCGGATCGGCATGGCCGGGCACTCCGTCGGCGGCACGAGCACGGTGAACGCCATGGTGACCGACCCCCGGATCAAGGCCGGGATCGACATGGACGGCACGCAGAGCGACCCCCTGCTCGCCCCCGGCCTCGACCGGCCGTTCCTGTTCCTCGGCAGGCAGAACACCTACGCCCCCGGCACCGGCCACGAGTCCGACACCTGGGACGCCGACTGGAAGCAGCTGACGGGCTGGAAGCGCTGGCTCACCGCGGCCGGGATGCAGCACCCGTCGTTCACCGACATCGGCCTGGTCGGTGAGCAGCTGGGCCTCGACTTCGGCGCGACCACCCCGGCCGCGCGCGGCCAGGCGATCACCGCGGCGTACGTCCGGGCGTTCTTCGACCAGCACCTGCGCGGCCGGCCGCAGCCGCTGCTGGACAAGCCGTCCGCGCGGTACCCGGAGGTCGCCTTCGCCCGGACGTCGACGCCGTACCTGCCCGCCCCGACCGGCGATCGGCCGGTGGGCAGCACGGCGGTGTACCTGAAGGACACTTCGCGCCCTGACCCGTGGGTGCCGTCGGTCCCCTACCGGGAGCTGATGGTCAGCCTCTTCTACCCCGCCGCTTCGGCGAAGGGCCCGAAGACGCAGTACCTGACCGCGGCGGAGTCGGCGGCGTTGCTGCAGGACACCGGCATGACGCCGCCGGACCTGCTCACCACGATGGTGACCAACTCGGTGGCCGACGCGCGGCCGGCGGGCCGCGGGCTGCCGCTGATCGTGCTTTCGCCCGGCTACACCAAGCCCCGCGCCACGTTGAGTGCCCTGGCCGAGGACCTGGCGAGCCACGGGTACGTCGTCGCGGTGGTCGGCCACACCTACGAGAACGCCGGCCAGAGCTTCCCGGACGGGCACTTCGCCGGGTGCGCGTCCTGCGAGTTCTCGCACGACGACGGTTTCGGGGAGAAGCTGGAGCTCGGCCGGGCCGCCGACGTGTCGTTCGTGCTGGACTCGCTGACGCACTCGAAGTGGGCGCCGCTGATCGACAGTTCCCGGATCGGCATGGCCGGGCACTCCATCGGGGGCGCGAGCACCATCCCGGCGATGGTCGCCGACAGCCGGATCAAGGCCGGGATGGACATCGACGGCACGACCAACGTCGTGCTGGCCCCGCCCGGGCTCTCCCGGCCGTTCATGTTCCTGGGTCACCAGCTGGGGGCGACCGCCTGCGCGCAGGCGGACACGACCTGGGAACGGGACTGGGCGCAGCTCACCGGCTGGCGGCGCTGGGCCGAGGTGACAGGCGCCCAGCACGCGTCGTTCACCGACGTGGGCCTGGTCGGCGACGAATTCGGTGTCGACTACCGCGCGAAGACGACCGCGCTGCGAACTCAGGAGATCACCAGGACGTACGTCAACGCGTTCTTCGACCGGCACCTGCGGGGTGAGCCGCGGCCGGTGCTCGACCAGCCGGGCTACCCGGAAGTCTCGTTCTGCCACTGAGGCGGACGGCGGAAGCGGCGCACTGGGGGTGTGCCACTTCCGCCGTTCCCGGAACTCAGTGGTCGAGGCCGAGGAACGAAATGGCGTAGGCCAGCTGGCCGGTCATCGGCAGGGAGTGCCCGACGCCGGCGATGCTGACGCCCTCCACCGTGGCCTGCGTACTGGTGTTGCCGTACCGGGTGCGCGTCCACGACGACTGCGGGTGGTCGGTGAACGCCGGGGTCTGGCTCACCCCGTTCAGGTTGGTCCACTGCTTGATCTCTTCCCCGAAGTTCGGGTACGACAGCGTCGTGTCGGTGGTGCCGTGCCACAGCTGCATCCGCGGGTAGCGGCCGGTGTAGCCCGGGTACATCGCCCGGGCCGTGTCGCCCCACTGCTGCGCCGTCTTGATCGACTTCCCGCCCGAACAGGTGCTGTTCCACAGCGAACCGTTCGTGGTGGCGAAGCACCCGGCGGGCACGCCCGAGAACGCCGAGCCCGCGGCGAACACGTCGGGGTACTGGGCGGCCAGCACGTTCGTCATCATCGCCCCGGACGAGAACCCGCTGACGACGACGCGCGCCGGGTCGACGTTGTAGCGGGACTTGGCGTAGGCGACCATCGACATGATCCCGGTCGAGTCCCCGCCGCCGTTGCGCTTCAGCGCCTTCGGCGTCGAGACGTCGAAGCACTTCTCGCTGCGGGTGGCTTCCGGCAGCACCATGATGTAGCCGTACCGGTCGGCCGCGGTGACGTAGTCCTTGCCGTTCCAGCCGAAGATCGAGCTCGCCGAACCGCCGCAGTAGTGCACCAGCACCAGCAGGGCCGGCTTGGCCGCCACCCGGTCGGGGACGTAGACGTACATGTTCAGGTTCGTCGGGTTGTTGCCGAAGCCGGTCACCCTGGTCAACGCCGCCGCGTGGGCGGGTGCGGCGACGCCGAGGACCATGACCACCAGTGCCAGCAGGACACCCAGCATTCGTTTCATCGCATGTCTCCCTTACGCCGCACCGAAGGCCTGCAGCACGGCGGTGTAGGCCTGCTTCTTGGTGTAGTTGCCGTCGAACAGCAGCGGGGTGCTGCTGCTGCGCCAGGAGTACTTGTCGGTGACGCCCCACGTGGTGATGCTCGTGCAGCGCGACACCGCCAGGCAGGCCCGCACGACCTGGCCGTAGGTGTTCGCCTGGGCGCTGCCGGAGCCGCCGACGTCGAGCTCGGTGATGTTCACGTCGACGCCGAGGGCGGCGAACCGCTGGAGGTTGGCCTGCAGCGTCGAGAGGTTCGCCCCGGCCGAGAGGTGGGCCTGGAACCCGACGCAGTCGATGGGCACGCCGCGGGCCTTGAAGTCGCGCACCATGTTATAGATGCCGTTGCTCTTGGCGTTCTGGTTGTCGGTGTTGTAGTCGTTGTAGCAGAGCTTCGCGGAGCCGTCGGCCGCGCGGGCGGCCCGGAACGCCTCCTCGATGTAGCTGTTGCCGATGCGCTGCTGGAACACCGACGCGCGCCGGGTGCCGTCCTCGTTGAACGCCTCGTTGACCACGTCCCAGTAGGCGATCTTGCCGCGGTAGTGGCCGGCCACGCCGGTGATGTGATTGCGCATCGCGGCGAGCAGGTCGGAACCGGAGCCGATGCCGCTCGCCCAGCCGGGGAGCTGGGCGTGCCACACCAGCGTGTGGCCGCGGACCTTCTGGCCGTGGCTCTGCGCGTGGTTCACGATGGCGTCACCGCCGCCGAAGCGGAACGAACCCCGTGACGGCTCGGTCGCGTCCCACTTCATCTCGTTCTCCGGGGTCACGCCGGTGAACTCGCGGTCCAGGGTAGTGGCGTACGCCGACTCGCCGAGGTGGCCGTTGGCGACGGCGGCGCCGAACGTCTTGCCCTTCGCCGCGGCCGCCGAGCCGAGGGTCGCCGCGGCGAGCGCCTCGGTGGCCACGGACCCGGTGGCCGCGGCGGGCCGCGGGTTGCCGATGCTGCCCGGGACCGCCCGCAGGGCGTTGTACCAGACGGCGGCCATCTTGTCGTAGCCCGCGGCGTTCGGGTGGACGCCGTCGGGGAGGTCGGCGGCGGACACCGCGCTGTGCATGTTCACCAGGTGCACGCGCTTGCCGGCGTTCACCTTGCTCTGCACGATGCCGGGCACCGCGTTGTTGAACGTCCGCACGGCGGCGTCCCCGCTCGCCCACCCGATCGGGATGAGCTGGGCGACGAACACGTCGGCGTTCGGCGCGGTCGCGGTGATGTGGTCGATCAGCGTGGACAGCCGGCCGGGCGCGCCGGCGACGTTGTAGTTCTGCAGCACGTCGTTGGTGCCGATGTGCAGCAGCACCGAACGCGGGTTGTAGGTGCGCAGCCAGCCGGTGATGTTCGCGTCGATCTGGTCGATGCGCCAGCCGGGGTGCCCTTCGTGGTCGTGGTCCCAGAGACTGGCGGGCCCGTTGAACTGCGAGCCGACGAAGTCGTTGGTGTAGCGGCCCGCCGCGAGGCGCTGCCACAGGCCGATCCGGTACCCGCCGGGGACGCCCGTGCCGTAGGTGATCGAGTCGCCGAGCGGCATGATCCGCACACCGCCGTTCGACTCCGCGTGCGCGATGCCGGTCAGGCCGGCGAACGCCACGATCGCGGCCGCCGCGGCGGCCAGGAACCTCTTCATCGAAGTCCTCCTCAGCAGGTCGAGTTCGTCTGGGTGAGCAGGCCGAGCCGCCAGGGCAGGCTGTTGTAGTCCCCACCCGCGTTGGGGTTCTTGCCCTGGTAGAGATACTGGAGACGGCACGGGTTGACCGGCAGCGTCTGGTCGTTGCCGGAGCGGATCATCTCGCCGTGGCTGATGTCGTTCGTCCACTTGCCGGCGGGGAAGGTGACGTTGGCGGCGCCGGCGAAGGGGTTGCTTTCACTGGCGGCCAAGGGGCTCCAGGTGCCGGTGAGGCTCGGCGACGTCCAGGAGCGGAAGTAGCGGCGCCCGCCGGTGCCGATCGCCTCCACCAGCAGCAGGTACTGGTTCTGCCCGGCGATCTTGTACACGTTGCTGGCCTCGAACAGGTTGTTCTTGTTGGCGTCCCGCATCGCGATCACCGTGTTGCCGAAGCCGTTCGGGAAGTTCGCCACGGTGGTCTGCGACCGGTACAGGTGCCCGTTGTCGTCGGAGGAGAACAGGTAGCAGTTGGCCGAGTCGCAGATGACCCACATGTCGACCCAGTAGCCGTTGCCGATGTTCTGCTTGATGATGTCCGGCATCGCGCCGTAGAAGTTCTTCGGCGCGCTCCAGCCGTTCGGGTTCGAAATGTCACTGTTGGTGGAGTAGGCGGCATTGCCGTTCTGGTAGACGAGGTACCACTTTCCCTGCGGCGCGAAGTAGAAGACCTGCGGCGCCGCCCGGTAACCCGAGCCGATGGCGGTTTTGTCGAGGTAGTACTGCGGCGCCGAAGCGGCCTGGGACCAGTCGGAGAAATTGAGGTACACCAGGTTGTAGCCCGCGGCGTTCGCGGTGCTGGCGAACACGTGGTACTTGCCGCCCGAATAGACCACCGTCGGGTCCTTGATCCCGGCGATGTTGTGCGTGGCATCGGACTTCGGGCTGATCAGCACCCCGCTGGAGCTCCACCGGAAGCTGCCCGGCAGCGCGGCGGCGTCCGCCGCGGGAGCGGTCGGCAGGACGGTCAGCAGCACGACGGCGAGGGCGAGCAGAGACCGGATCCGGGTTTTCACATAACCTCCTGGGGACAGGGAGAACTGCGCCGGTGGCGGCCGAAACTTTCGCCACCGGTCCCGAAATTCGACGAATTCTCGAAACTTTCGCTGAGCTGTTAGCGATAACATTCGATTGTTGGGCAAGCTTAAACCCGCGCGCCGCTCAATGACAACGGTCGACTACCGAGCGCAGTCCCGCCGCCCCGCCCGCCGGCTCAGTCGTCGCCGGAGTCGTAGGACGGTCCCCCGAGGTCGCCGCGTTCGAGCGCTTCCCAGTCCTGCGGCGTCGGGTCGCGGTACTTGCGGTGGATCTCCTCGAGTTCTTCCTCGTACGTCTGGTGGTCCGGGAACTTCCCGGTGCGCGCGGCTTCCCGCGCCGCCTTGAGTTCCCGGACGTCGTGCGTGCTCATCGGCGGAGTGGTCGCGTTGACACCCGGGCCCGTCGCGTACGTGACGCCCTTGCCCTTCGCGTTTTCGACCATGTGCTTGTAGGAGTCGTCCGCGATGGTGCCCGCGACCGTGCCGGTCGTGGTGTGGAAGTGCTGCTGGTGGGCGTAGTCGAGCTGGTTGAGCTGCAGGGCCGTGTTCGGGTCGCCCGCCTCCAGCGCGGTGCGCTGCGCATTGCGGTAGGACTGCGCGGTGAACCCGGACTCCGCGGTCCGCGAACTCGTGCCGGTCCCGATGTGCGCCCGGTGCGACGCGTACTCCTCCTGGTACGCGGGTGCGTGGTTCTCCAGCTGCTTCTGCTGGTCACCGGCCCCGCGCTTGGCGGCGCTGCCGCGGCCGAGCACCTCGTAGCCGATCGGGTGCTCCGACTGGTGGGTGTCGCCGCTGACCTTGCCCTTCGCCGGGCCGCCCGGTCCCTTCAACTCGGCGTCGA
Organism: Streptomyces sp. MN03-5084-2B; assembly: GCA_033793495.1. GTDB lineage: Bacteria > Actinomycetota > Actinomycetes > Mycobacteriales > Pseudonocardiaceae > Amycolatopsis. The sequence continues at coordinate 69,216 of JARAWT010000041.1, forward strand.
ACAGCTTGGTGAGGCGCTGCTGCTCCCGGCCCTTCGCGCCGTGGGTGCCGTCGGCGTAGCTGGTCTTGGCCCGCTTCGGCGGCTGCGGTCCCGACGACGAACCGGGCGTCAGCCCCGGGTTGCTGCCCGGCGGCCGCTTGCCGCCACCGCTGCCGCCCGCCGCGCACGGCGTGACGCCGGTGAGGCCGAGGGGGTCGATCTGCCGGGTCGGGTTGGGCACGTACGCCAGCGAGTCCGGTGCCGGGCCCAGCCCGAGCGGGTCGTGGCTGAGGTAGCGGCCGGTTTCGGGGTCGTAGTAGCGGTGGAAGTTGTAGTGCAGCCCGGTTTCCCGGTCGTGGTACTGGCCAGGGAAGCGCAGCGGGGTCCAGGCCCGCGCGGGCTCGTCGGCGACCTTGCCCCACAGCGTGGTGCGCGGGTGCCAGGTGATCTCGCCCGCTTCGTCGACGAGCTCGGCCGGGGCCCCGACCAGGTCGGTGACGACGGTGTGGAACCGCTCGCCGGTCCCCCACCGCTCGGTCTGGGCGATCGGCCGCCCGGAACCGGGCTCGCGGTCCCACCCGACGGTCATCCCGGCGTGGGTCTCCTCGGCCAGTTCGGTGCCGTCCCACGTGAAGCCGATGGCCTCGGCGACGCGCCCGTCGCCGTCGAGCCGCAGCTTCGCCACCCGCCGCCCGAGCGCGTCGTACCGGTACACCCACTCGGTCCCGTCCGGGGTGCCGACCGCGGTGAGCCGGTCGTCGGAGTTCCAGCGGTAGTGCCAGCTCCGGCCGTGCCGGTGCCGCTCGACCGTGCGGCCGAGTGCGTCGTGCCGGTAGACCGTGTCCCCGGCGGCGGTCAGCAGCGTGCCCTCGTACCGGCGCGGCCCGACCGAGGCGTCCGGTGACATCCGAGGCTCCGCCTCGGGCCGGGGGCTCCGCCACCCGGAACCCCCGAAAGAAAGCAGTCCGGCCGGCCAGCCCGCGTGTGTGATGGCACCGGACGCGCTGTAGGCGTAGTCCTCGCGCCACGCGGGCCCGGCCACCGAGCACACCCGCCCGCCGGCGTCGACCTCCAGCGCGCGCGGGCCGGACAGCGCGTCGGTGACGCCGGTGAGGTGGCCGTCGGGCAGGTAGGCGTACTCGCGCCGCTGGGTCATCCGGTCGCCGACGCGCACCGCCTGGCCGAGCAGCCGGTCCTGGGGGTCCCACCACTGCCGCAGCTCGGTTTTCCCGAGCCGGCGGGACACTTCGCGGCCGCCCCGGTCGTGGGCGAACGACAGCTCCCGGGTGCCGGTGCGCAGCGCGACCGGGCGGCCCGCCGCGTCGTAGGCGAAGGCGGACTGCGCCCCGGACGGCGTCCGCCGGACGGTCCGGCGGCCGAGGGCGTCGTACACCGAGTGCACCACGCGGCCGTCGACGGACTCGGCGACCACCCGGCCGAGCGGGTCGTAGGCGAAGGTCACCTCGGCGGCGTCGTTGCGCGCGGAGATCAGCCGGTCCGCGGCGTCGTAAGCGAAGACAGCCACGTCGGGACCCGCGCGGCGGGTGACGATCCGGCCCAGGACGTCGCGTTCGAGCAGGACGGTCCCGCCGTCCGCCCGGTCGACCCGGACGAGCTGCCCCGCGGCGTCGTAGCCGTAACGGGTGGTGCGGCCGTTGAAGTCGGTTTCCGCGACCGGGTTCCCGGCGGCGTCGTATTCGTAGCGCCACACCAGCCCTTGCGCGTCGGTCACCGCCACGAGCCGCAGTTCGGTGTCGTAGGTGTACTCGAGCCGTTGCCCACCCGGCCCTTCGTCGGCGATCGGCAGGTCGAACGGGCCGAACTCGGTCCGGCTGACCAGGCCACGCGCGTCGACGGCTTCTTCGGCGGTGCCCGAGGCGGCGTCGGACCAGCGCCAGGTCGCCCCGTCCGGATCGACCTGCTCCCGCAGGTCGCCGCCGGGCGCCCAGCGCATCCTGGTCACCGCGCCGAGCGGGCCGACGACGGTGGTGACCCGGCCGAAGCCGTCGTACTCGTAGCGGGTGACGGCGCCGAGCGGGTCGGTCACCGACACGGGCAGCCCCGCCGCGTTGTTCTCGAACCGGGTGACACCGCCGAGCGCGTCGGTCACGGCGGCGAGGTTGCCCGCTTCGTCGTACCCGTACCGCGTGACCGCACCCACCGGGTCGGTGGTGCGCACGAGCTTGCCGCGCGGGTCGTACTCCCACTGCCAGGCCGCGCCGTCGGGACCCACGCGCAGCACCGGGCGGCCGTTGCCGTCGTACTCGGCCACCGCGACGCCGCCGTCCGGCCGGGTCACGCGCACGACGTTGCCCGCGTCGTCGAGCTCGTAGGCAGTGGTGCGGCCGAGCGCGTCGGTGCGGCCGCGGACCCGGCCGAGCGCGTCCGTGTCCACTGTGGACGTGTGACCGAGCGGATCGGTTTCGGCGACCACGCGCCGGCGTTCGTCGAGCCGGTAGGTCGTGGTCGCGCCGAGGGAGTTCGTGAGCCGGGTGGCACCCGGCTCGTACGCCAGAGTGCAGTCCAGGTGGCCACCGTCGCTTTCGGTGCGGACGCACCGGCCGAGCGCATCGAAGCCGTAGCGGTACCAGCGGCCGGCGCAGTCCTCCCACCGGACGATCCGGCCGTCGGCGTCGTAGGTGAACCTCGTCGGGACACCGCGGGCATCGGTCACCTCGGTGAGCCGCCGCTGCGCGTCGTAGGCGTAGCGGGCCAGCGGGGTGTCCGCGCCCGGCAGGCGCAGCGCCGTCACCAGGCCGTCGCCGGTCTCGACGAGCAGGCGGTAGCCGCCGGAGTGCCGCAGCTCGGTGGGCAGGCCGGCGTCGTCGTAGGCGATCGTGACGTGGTTGCCGTCGCCGTCGCCTTCCGCGTGCAGCCGGCCGCCGGAGTCGAAGAACAGCAGCCGCTCGGTGGCCGGGTCGCCGACGGCGTACCCGTCGCCGTCCCGCCACAGCCGCAGCCGCGGGCCGCTGTCCGGGACCACCGGCGCGGCACCGGCCGGGACGGGGAAGGTCAGCACGGTGCCGTCGGCCAGCGCGAGGTCCAGCCCGCCGGGTCCGGCTTCGAGGCGCTGGTCCAGTGTGGACGCCCAGGACGGCCCGAAGAGGCGGCCGTAGCGGTAGGCCGAGATGTGGGTGCGCGACACGACGAGCGGCAGCGCGCCGGCGAACCGGGCGTCGTCCTGGGCGAGGACGACCCAGCCGGTGGCGACGTCGATGGGGTCGGCGCAGAGCGTGCGGTCCTTGACCGGGACGTCGTGTTCGGCCGGGTTGCCGCGGTCGCTCAGCGGGCGCGTGGCCGACGACGGCTTCGTGGCCGCGGGAACGTGCGGGGCGCCCGGAGTGTCCGGAGCGTCCGGAGTGGACGGTGCCGGGGACGGGGCCGAACCGCCGTCCGGGTGCGCCGGTGTGCTGCCGCCCGCGTGGGAGGGCGTGGTGGCACCACCGCTGCCACCCGCGTGGGACGGCGTGAGCGAGCCGCCGTCGCCGGCCAGGGTTTCCACCGCCCCGGGCCGCTTCGGCAGGTCGCCGACCGCGCGCGACGGCGTGATCGAACCGGCGTCGACGCGCCGCAGGGCCGAGGAGGCGTCGCCGAAGACGTCACCCGCCCGCTTGAGCAGTGGGACGAGCCGGCCCAGCGCGTCGATCACCCGGCCGGTGAGGCCCGCGATCTTCGCGGCGGTCGAGGCGACGGCCCTGGCCACCTGCGGCACCACCCAGGTCAGGCCGATGCCGAACGTGCCGAGGACCTGCAGCGCCCAGCTGATCATGCGGCCGACCAGCTCGGCGATGATGTCGCGGACCAGTGAGCGGACCGCGCCCACGAGCTCCCCGGCGGTGCGGACCCCGCCCGCGGCCCCCTCGGCGGCGCTCTGCGCCGCGAGGAGGAGCTGCGCGGTGTCGGTGGTCCGCTGGTGGTAGGCGTCGGCCGCCGGGCCGGTCCAGCTCGGGGTGTCGGCGGCGGCCATCGCGGTGAGGTCGGCGCCGATCCCGGCCAGCTGGGTGCCGACGGACTGCCACGCCTCGGCGTGCGCGGCGATCTGCACCGGGTCCCCGGCGAGCGCGTCCAGTGCCTCCTTGAGCGGGCCCACGTGCTCCATCAGCCAGCCGACCCCCTGGGAGAGGATCGTGCCGAAGGGGTCCATCACCGCGCCCAGCGCGTCGAGCCCGGCGCCGGCCGCCGCGAGGGCGGTGGTGGCCCAGTCGCCGCTGTCGATCGCGGACTTGAGGTCGGCGGCCGACTCCAGCAGCGAAGCGCCGGTGAACGCGGGGTTCGTCACCACGGCTCCTCGTCCTGGGTGGTTTCGTCGTCGCTTTCGGGGGCCGGCGGTTCGCCGTCCTCGTCGGGGTCGGGGAACCGGCCGCGCAGCTCGGTCAGCATCAGCTCCCGCGTCTCGGGATCGTCGTCGCCGAGTTCGGCGGCCAGGACGTCGCCGACCCGCCCGGCGATGCCGGCCTGGGCCCGGCGCATGGTGTCCAGGATCAGCGTGGCCAGCTCGGGCATCGGGACGGTGCGGGCCTTGGGCCCGAATTCGAGGTCGGTGACGCTGCCGTCGGCCCGCACGGTCACCCGCACGAAGTTCGACACGCTGGTGGCGCTCAGGCGCAGGTCCTCGGTCTGCCGGGCGACCGACTCGTACTTCGCGGCCTTGGCGCTCAGGCCGGCGGCCCACTGGTCGAGCTTCGCCTTCGCTTCGTCGGGGCTGCCGTTCATGGCCATGACGCCGGGTCCGGTCATCTTCGGTCCTCTCAGGCGAGGTAGTCGCGGAAGGGCTGGGCGGAGGAGTCGTCCCGCTGCCGGTAGCTCCCGGCGGCGGTCCGCACGTTCGCGGCGGTGGTCCGCACGGCGTCGGCGGTGGCGGCCAAGGCGGCTCTTCCCTTGTCCTCGACGGGATTGATGCACAGCGGCAGGAACGAGCAGAGCAGCCCGTAGGCGTTCCCGGGCATCGACCCGGCGGCCACGGCACCGGCCACGGCGGTCAGCCGGGCCTCGATCGCGTCGAGGTGACCGGCGTGCACGGTGAGCTCGTCCGCGGCCACTCCGAATCCGGTCACGGCTGCTTCCTCCAGTTCTTGTTCTTCTTCCAGTCACCGAGCGTGGGCGGAACCGGCGGTTGTTCGGCGGCGAAGAGCTCGGGATCGGCTTCGAGGTAATCGGCAACGCGGTGTTCTTCGTCGCCGGCCGGCTTCCCCCCGGCCCGCGGAACCCCGGCGAGCGGAGCCGGCGCTGGCTGACCGGGCCGCGGCGGTTCGGGCACACCGGCGGCCGGGCTGCCATGCACCGGCCCGGACCGCTCGGGCAACCCGGCAACACCGGACCCGGCGGGGCTCGCAGGGGGCAGGCCCGCGGTGCCGGACCCGGCCGGGCCGGCGGGAGGCAGATCCGCTGGACCTGACCCAGCCAAGCCAGCAGAAGGCAGCCCCGCGGAGCCCGACCCAACCGGACCAGCAGGAGGCAGACCGGGAGCGCCCGACCCAACCGAGCCCGCAGAAGGCAGCCCCGCTGAACCCGACCCAACCGGACCAGCAGGAGGCAGACCAGGAGCGCCCGACCCAACCGAGCCCGCAGAAGGCAGACCCGCTGGACCCGACCCAGCCAGGCCGGCAGGAGGCAGACCGGGAGCGCCCGACCCGACCGAGCCCGCTCCAGGCGAACCCACCGGAGGCAGGCCGGAGCCATCGAATTCGCCGCCGGGAGCACCGGAGCCGAGCCTCGGCCGGCGGCTTCGGGTGTCCTCGGCCGGGGCCCGGCCGCGTGGTCCGCTCACCGCGGGCCCCGGCGGCGGAACCCGGCCCGGCCCGGCGGTTCCGCCCACGGCAGCCGGGCCGGGCGGCAGCGGTGGAACCCCGACGGCCGGATCCGCCGATGGGATCGGCGGGATCGGCGGAACGAAGCGGGCGCCGCTCGCCCCGGTCGAGTCGGAGTGCGGGGGAACGCCGCCGCGGCGGTACGAGCCCGGCGGCACCCCTCCCGGCACCGTCGAACCCGGTTGCGGGAAGGGCGGAACCCCGGCTGCCGATCGCGGCCGCAGCTCCTCCGCCGCGTTCGGATCCGGCAGCGCCCCCTCCGACCGCGGCCGAAACCCTTGCGGCGCAGTCGAATCCGGCTGCCGGAAGGCCGGCACCCCGGCCACCGCATCCGGTCGCGACCCGTCCGGCTCCTTCGGGCCCGGCGGCGGCAACGGCAGCGGCGGTGGCAACGGCGGCACGCCGGCCAACCCGGGCCGAACCCCCTCCGGCACCGTCGAATCCGCCTGATGCAAGGACGGCACGCCCGCCACCGCGTCCGACCGCGACGGAGTTCCCTCCGGCGGCAGCACGGGAGGAACCCCCGCCTGCACCGTCGAATCCGGCAACCCGGCAGCCGCCACCACCACCGCATCCGGCTGCCGGACCGGCAGCGGGACCCCGCCGGCTCCGCTCGTCGCCGGCGACGGCACCTCACCGGTCACCGCACCCGGGTCCCGCGCGAGTCCACTTCGGACGGAGCGCCCCGGCAGTTCCGGTGGCGCCGCGAAGAACGGCGTCGCCACCGCCTCGGCCAGTGCACGGTCGAACTCCGTCATGATCCGCGCCGCCTCGGCGTGGGCCGCCTCCTGGGCCTCCCGCAGGCGCGTGTCCTCGGCCAGCCGGCGTGCGTACGCCACCGGGTCCGTGATCCCCTGCAGCCGCGCGTTCGCCTCCTCCGCGGAAAACCCGACCGGCGGGTCGGCCGCCATGCGGCGGCGGGCCTCCTCCAGCGCCTGCGCGTGGACCTGCTGCTGCCGCCCGGCCAGGAGCGCGCCACGGGCCGTGGTGGCCAGCCAGTCCGCGACCTTCGCCGAGTGGCGGCGGACCGCGTCGCCGCCCGCGCCCCGCCAGTCGCCGCGGCTCTCCTCGATCGCCCGGCGCAACGCCCGCTCGTGCTGCTGGAGCTCGTCGGCAATGCGGAGCCACTCCTGCGCCGACTCCGCGACCGCCGCCGGGTTCGCGTCCGTCGACACCTCGGTCACCATCTGCTCGTGGGAGACGTTCTCCCACACCGTCATCGGCACCCCGTCGGACGGCCGCAGCGCCAAGCCGTCAGCCGGAACCGAGGCCGCGGCGGGTGGTCGCAGCAGCCGGCGCCGGAACTCTTCGTGCCACACCGCGGTCAAGACTCCGGCCCCGAGAAGACCGAGAGCGTCGAGGCCTCCCGCCCGGCGTAGTGCTTCGCCGCCGTCTCGATCGCCTCGACGTACTGGGGGAACGCCGTCCTGGCCCGCTCGAGCCCGGTCAGCAGGCCGTGCTCGTCGGTCGCGGTGGCGGCCATCCGGGCCGCGACGAACCGGGCCGCCGGCGTCGCCCCCAGCGGCGGCTCCCCGCCGATCACCGCCCACCGGCCCGCTTCCGCCGCCAACGTCGCCGCGACGGCGTCGAGCGCCGCCACCAGCTGGGCGCCCACTTGGGCGCCGACCGCGAAACCACCGTCAGTAGACATGCGCCACCGCCCGTCCGATCGCGCCGGCCACGACGTCGCGGCCGGCGGGTTCGTAGTGCGCCGACACGGCCCCGCCGGGCCCCGCCTGCGCGTGCACCAGATACCGGCCCACGGCCGTGTCGACCCAGCCCAGCGTGGGCGCCCGGCGCCCGCGGCCGGTCACCACGATCTGCCCGCCGCCGTACCGGACGCCCGCCAGCAGCTCGGCCAGCTCGTCGGCTTCGGGTTCCGGCGGCGCGCCGGGGCCGAGGTCCGGGCCCATTTCGAGGGTGTCGAAGGCCAGCGACTCCTCGTGGTCGTGCTCGGCCTCGGCCAGGCGCCGCCGCCGCATCGCCGACATCTCGGGGCCGGCCCGCCGCTCGACGGCGACGACCGGGCCGCCCGCGCCCGCGACCGCCGGCAGCACCCCGGCCAGCACGTCGACGAACTCCTCGTCCGAGAACAGCGAAAACCCGAGCCGGTCGTCCGCGGCGAACTGCGTGATGCCGAGCGCCTGGGCACCGTCGGTCAGGGCGGCCACCGCGATGGTCGCGCCGAGGCCGTCGACCCCGGCGATGGCGACCAGCACGCGGTGCCCGGCGAACAGGGAGAACGCGGTCCGGAGGTGGCTGTTGAGCCGCCCGCGCACGGACAGCCGCCGCCCGGCGAGCGCCGCCTCGACGTCGTCCGCCAGCGCCGCCAGCCGCGCGGGATCCCCTGGTGCCGGCCCGAACCGGAGGGGGAAGATCCGCGCGGGCACGCCCAGGGCTTGGCCGAGGACATCCGCTTCGACCGGGTCGAGGGTGAAGTCGAACCGCTCCGCCATCGCTGCCACCTTCCGCCGGCCCCGTCGCCGGCGAGAACCCTCACCATTACGCCGAACGGCGGCACGGCGCTAGGCCCGGCGGCCCACGACCGGCCGACCGACGGCAAATGGTTGCACGCCCGCAACCCCTTCGAGGCCGGCGTCGGGCCGGACCACCCGATCTCGCGGCAAGACCGCGCGAACAGGTGAAACGCCCGAAGCCCGGCGACCGGCCCGCGGGTCACCAGGTCGGGTGCGCCGTGACCCCGCCGTCGACGACCAGGTCGTGGCCGGTGATCCAGGACGCGAGCGGGGAAGCCAGGAACACGCACGCGTTGCCGACGTCGGCGGGCGTGCCCAGCCGGCCCAGCGGGGCCGCGCGGCGCCACCGTTCGACACCTTCCGGCCAGTCCTCCTCCAGGCCCGGCCGCGAAACCAGCCCCGGCGACACCGTGTTGACGCGGATCCCGCGCGGCCCGTACTCCAGCGCCGCGCCGCGGGCGTGCATGACCAGCGCCGCCTTGGCCGCGCTGTAGTGGACGTGGCCGGGTGCGGGCTGCCGGGCCTCGATCGACGCGATGTGCGTGACGCTCCCGCCTTCGCCCATCAGCCGGACCGCGGCCTGGGTGCAGGCGAACGCGCTCGTCAAGGTGGTGTCCAGCATCGCCCGCCAGCGCTCGACGGTCAGCCCGTCGAGCGCCTCGACCGGCTGGATGCCCGCGTTGTTCACCAGTGCGTCGAGCCGGCCGCCCCACTCCGCGACGGCGTCGAGCAGGGTGTGGTCGCCGGTGAGCTCGGCGGCGAACGCCCGGGCCCGCCCGCCCGCGGCTTCGATCGCCGCGACGACGTCGTCGCGGCGCCCGGGCGGCGGTGGTGCACCGCCACCGCCGCGCCCGCTTCGGCGAACCGGAGCGCGATGCCGCGGCCGATCACCCCGGAAGCGCCGGTGACGCAGGCGATCGTGCCGGACAGGTCGGGGAGGCCGGGCGTGGGAGGCACCGGCCGAGCGTAGCTGCGCGCCCCGGATCCGTCGTAGGTTGTGGGACATGGCCAAGACCCGGAAGTTCGCCGAGCTGCTGCAGACGCAGATCCGCCACGAGTTCACCGCCGCCCAGCAGTACATCGCCCTGGCCGTCTGGTTCGACGCGCGCGACCTGCCGCGGCTGGCCAAGCGCTTCTACCGGCAGGCGATCGAGGAGCGCAACCACGCGCTGGCGATGGTGCGCTACCTGCTCGACCGCGACGAGCCGGTGGCCATCCCGGGCAGCGGCGAAGTGCGGAACGACTTTTCGAGCGTGCACGAAGCGATCGAGCTGGCCTTGACGCAGGAACGCACGGTCACCGCCGACATCGAGGCGATGGCGAAGGCCGCGCGGCTGGAGGAGGACTACCTCGGCGAGCAGTTCGTGGCCTGGTTCCTCAAGGAACAGGTGGAGGAGGTGGCGCAGATGTCCACGCTGCTCACCGTCGTCGAGCGCGCCGGCGGCAACCTGTTCGAGGTCGAGAACCACCTGTTCCGGGAGGCGGGCACGGAGGCCGGAGAGGCCCCGGACATGCCGCCGGTGGCCGGCGGGAAGCTCTGACGGTGGCCGGGCGCGCCCGGCCACCGTCCGGCCCGATCACCAGTTCTTGCAGGCGGTGCCCAGGATCTGGTTGTTGTCGACGCGCTTGATCTGCCCGCAGCTGCGGATGCCGACGCCGTGCGCGTAGGTGGCGTTGACCTTGAACTGGTGCAGGCAGCTGCTGCCGGTGCTGCTGCCGCCGCAGATCATCGTGTACGTCTTGGTCGGCGACGTCGTCGCGGAGTAGATGAACTCGTACTGCGCCGGGCCCTGCGGCTCCGGGATGCCGTGGACCGTGGCCTTGTCGACGTGGTAGCCGCTGCCGAAGAGGACCATCTCGACGTTGCCCCCGGTGACGACGGTGTCCGCCGCCGCCACCGGGGCGACCGCGACCGAAAGGGCCGCGGCCGCGCCGAGCACGCCGAACACCCTGGTGAACTTCATTTTTACCTCCCAGAAAACTTTCCACCCAGTTGATCGCCGGTGGGTTATTCCCCACTGGTGGCAGCGGAGCCTAGGTGCGCCGAGTTGATCTTGTCAATCGGCGGTTTCCCCCTGCTAGAGTGAAACGTGTTCTAGTTCTGGGCCCGGGGAGCGCGATGTCCGAAAACCCGTTTCCGATCGTCGACGGCGTGCCGCCCGGGCGGGCGCTGCTCGGCTCCCGGATCCGCGAACTGATCGAGGCCTCCGTCTGCGTGCGCGACGACGAAGCCGACCTCGCCGCCGCGGCCCGGCGGATCGAAGCCGTCACCGAGGCGCTGCGCGCGGCAGGCGGCGCGAAGCCGTTGCTGCTCGCCGCCCTCGACGGCGGGGGCCACCTGAGCATCAACAACCCCCTCGAAGGCCCCGGGAACCCGCTGGCCCCACCGCTTTCGTGGGTGCGCGTGGGGCCGGAGTCGGTGTGCGCCGACGTCCTCCTCGGCGCGGCGCACGAGGGGCCACCCGGGCGGGTGCACGGCGGCTGGGTCGCCGCGGTGCTCGACCACGTGCTCGGCCGCGCGACCGCGGCAGCCGGCTTCCCGGGGATGACGGCGTCCCTGACCGTCGACTACCACCGGGGGACGCCGTACGCGGTGCCGCTGACCGCCGAAGGGCGGCTCGTCCGCCGCGACGGCCGCAAGCTGCACGCCACCGGCGAACTGAAGGCGGGCGACGTCGTCTGCGCGACGGCGACGGCGATCCTCGTCCACTTCAGCGCCGACCGGTTCCCGGTGCCGACCAGGGCCATCGCGGACTAGGGCGCGACCGTCGTGTGCCGGGGCGACTCCGAACTCGACGTCGCCATCAGGACCGCGCAGATCGGCACCGCCATCGCCAGCGCCGCCAGGACGAACACCGGGAACAGGAACGAGAACACCTCCGTGCCGGACGGGTCGGGCGCGCCCGGGTCCAGGTGCAGGCGCACCGCCGCCATGCCGGTGTAGTGCATGCCGGTGACCGCCGCGCCCATCACCAGCCCCGCCGCCAGCCGGGGCAGGAGCTTGTCCAGCCCGACCGTGAACCACAGCGCCGCCGTGGCCGCGACGACGGCGATGATCACCGAGAGCACCACCAGCGTCGGGTCGTAGCCGATCACGCCCTTGACCTGCACCGCCCACATCCCCGTGTAGTGCATGACGGCCACCGCGAGCCCGGTCAGCAGGCCGCCGAGCAGCAGCCGCTTCCAGGCGAACCGGTTGCGGACGCCGAACACCAGCAGCCCGCAGAACACCGCGACCACCGACAGGATCGCCGACAGCGCCGTGCGCAGGATGTCGTACCGCACCGGCATGCCGGGCGTGGAGAACCCGAGCATGGCGATGAAGTGCATGACCCAGATGCCGACCCCGCCGATGGACACCGCCGCCAGCACCAGCCAGGTCAGCCGGGCCCGCGGGCTGTCGGTGGACCGCGCCTGCAGCGTGCAGGCGAGACCGAGGGCGCACCCCACCACCGAGGTGAGGTACGCGAGCACGACGAGCCAGTTGCCCATCGCGAAGTCTTCGTGGTTCATGGGCATTTTCCGGGCTCCTTCAGGCTTTGCGTGTTCTGGGGGCGTGGTGCTCGGCGAGCGCGTGCTCGGCCGCGGCGATGAGGGTCCGCTTCGTGGACTCCGGCGAACGCGCGTCGCAGGTGACGACCTCCACCGCCGCCGGGACCTTGAGGGCCTCGCGCACCTGCTCGGGCCCGTGCTGGCGGGTGTCCTGGAACTGGTTGATGGCGATCAGGAACGGCAGGCCGCGCGACTCGAAGAAGTCGATCGAGGCGAAGGAGTCCGCGAGGCGGCGCGTGTCCACCAGGACGATCGCCGCCACCGCACCGCAGACGAGGTCGTCCCACATGAACCAGAACCGGTGCTGGCCGGGCGTGCCGAAGACGTAGAGCACCAGGTCTTCGGCGAGGGTGAGCCGGCCGAAGTCCATCGCGACCGTGGTGGCGAACTTCCCCGGCACCGCCTCGGTCTGGTCGACGCCGACGGCCGCGGACGTCATGAGGGCTTCGGTCCGCAGCGGGTCTATTTCCGAGACGGCACCGACGAACGTCGTCTTGCCGGCCCCGAACCCGCCGGCCACGACGATCTTCGCCGAGGTGATCCGGCCTTTGGGGACAGTGCTTTTCGCAGTGCTGTCAGAGCGCACGTAGTCCACTGAGGACCCTTTCGAGCAGGTCGTTCCGTTCGTCCCAGGAGGCGTCCGCGGTGAGCGTGTCGCGGATCGACACCTGGCCGGCGATGAGCAGGTCGCCGATGAGCACCCTGGCGACGCCGAGCGGCACGCCCAGGTGGGCGCCGACCTCGGCCACCGACCGCTGGTGCAGGCAGAACTGCGTCACCACGGCCAGCGGGTTGGTCGGGCTGAAGGGCGCCGTGCGGCCCTCCGCCGTCGTCTCCACCAGGGCTTCCACCGCCAGGTCGACCGTCGGCCGGGTGCGACCGGCGGTCCAGGCGTAGGGGCGGGCCAGCGACGCCGCGTGCCGCCCGCCCTCGCGTCGCCGGCCTTCGGTCACCGGGCCGCCCCCGGCGCGGCCGCGGGCCGAGCCGGTGTCTCGACCACCTTCCCGACCCGGTCCACCAGCAACGTCATTTCGTAGCCCACCAGCCCGATGTCGCAGCCGGGGTTGGCCAGCACCACCAGGTTCGAGCCGTCGCCGACGTTCATCAGCAGCAGGAAGCCCTGCTCCATCTCGATCACCGACTGCACCACCCGCCCCGCGGTGAACAGGTCGGCGGTGCCGAGCGCGAGGCTGGAGAGGCCGGACGCGATCGCGGAGAGCTGGTCGGCGCGGTCGCGCGGCAGGGTTTCGTTCGCCGCCACCAGCAGCCCGTCCGCCGAGACCAGCGCGGCGTGCGCGACACCGGGTACCTCCTGGGTGAACGCCGACACCAGCCAGTTCCGGGACCTCTCGGCCACTTCCGCTCCTTCCTGCCGGGTGCTCATTGCTGCTCCGCCTCCGGCTCGCCCGCGACCCGGTGCCGGGCCGCGCGCATGCCGCTGTAGTGCCGGGAAAGGTTGTTCCGCACCGCGGCCGGGTCGCGGAAGGCCGTGTCCGACGGCTGCGGCGGGCGCGGGGCGACCGAGCCGGGCGCGAGCTGCGCACCCGGCGTCCGGGCCGGCAGTCCCGAGTCGGTGAACTCGGCGTCGTCGAGGGTGCCGACCGCGGCTTCCGCGGCCTGGCGGACCTGGTCGGCCGGGGTCGCCCAGGTACCGGGCCGGGCCGGGGTCGCCGGGGCTTCGGCGAACCAGTGCGACAGCATCTGGTCGAAGATCGGCGTCGGCGGGTCCGCCACGGCCTCCGGCGGCGGTTCCTCGGCGGGCCACCGCGGTTCGAGCTCGTGCCGGGCCGAGCCGTTCACCGAGCCGTTCGCCGAGCCGTTCGCCGAGCCGTTGACGGCCGGGGTCAGCGCGGGCGGGAGGGCGCGGGGCGGCAGGTCGACCAAGATCAGCACGCCCGGGACGTGCACGCTGGCGGTGATGCCGGCGCTCGCGGTCCGCGTGGTCGTGGGCCGCAGCCGGACGGTGATCCCGTGCGACGCGGCCAGCCTGCTCACCACGAACAGGCCCATCCGGCGGGTGGTTTCCGGGCTGACCGCGGCCCCGGCGGCCAGCCGGGCGTTCGCCGCTTCGAGGTCCTCGCGGGTCATGCCGAGCCCGACGTCGACGACTTCGATCAGCAGGCCGCCGTCGAAGCCCCGGTCGGCGGTGAGCACCACCTGCTCCTCCGGCGGCGACGACCGGATGGCGTTCTCCAGCAGCTCGGCGAGGATGTGCACGACGTCCGCCGCGGCCTCGGACTGCACCGACCCGCGCGGCGCGTTGCCGAGCGCGACGCGCTGGTAGTCCTTGACCTCCGACGTCGCGGCCCGCAGCAGCTCGACCGTCGCGACCGGCCCGACGTCGCGGCGCACCGGCCGGCCACCCGCGAGGACCTGCAGGTTCTCGCCGTTGCGCCGGAGCCGGGTGGCGATGTGGTCGATCTGGAACAGCTCGGCCAGCCGCTGCGGGTCCTGCTCGTCGGCTTCGAGGTCCTCGATCACCGAGAGCTGCAGCTCCACCAGCGACTGGCTGCGCCGGGACAGCGTCATGAACATCTCGCTGACCTGGATCCGCATCTCGGCCTGCTCGCCGACGGCCAGGCGCACCGCCTGCCGGTGCATGTCGTCGAAGGCCCGGGCGAGCTGCCCGATCTCCTCCTCGGAGTCGACCGGGATCGGCGCGGTCCGGCGCCAGTCGACCTCCTCGCCTTCGCGGATGCGCTCGATGGTGCCGGGGAGACGGCGTTGCGCGGTGTCGAGCGCGGCCGCGTGCAGCCGCCGGATCGGGGCGACCACCGACCGGGCCACGGCCAGGGCGATGGCGAGGGCGCCGAGGAGCGAGGCGATCACCAGTGCGGTGTCGCGCAGCGCGTCGGACCGGGCGGTGTTGGTCTGCGCGCCGACCGCGTCCGAAAGCGTTTTCACCTGCTCGGCGAGGATGGTGCCGAGCACCGTGCGCTTCGCCTCGGCGCCCCCGGCGCCGGGACTGGTCGCCGCGGCGAACCGGGCGGCCGCGGCCCCGGCGGGCAGCGCGCGCCGGATCTGTCCGGTGAGGACGGTCTCTTCGGCCACCGCGCGCTCGGCGGCCGCCGCCGAAGTGCCCTCCGACCGGCCGGCCAATGCCTGCTGATCGGCGAGGCTGGTCCTCAGCTGCACCAACGATTCGGTGATGGCCGAGGCAGCGTCGAGATCACCATTCCCGGCCTGCTCCGCGATGCCGCCGATCAGCTCGCTGAGCGAGACGTTGAAGTCGTGGTAAGCCGCGGTTTTCGCGGCCGGCGAACCCGTCTGCTGCCGCAGGTCGGCCAATTTACCCAGCTGATCTTCCAATGACCGCGAGAGCGCCGGGGTGAGCTGGGAAAAGGCGGCGTCGTGGCGGACGACGGCGGCTTTCTCGTCGACGGCGGCGGTCTGCGCCGCCCCGCCGTCGTGGATCATCTCCTCGTCGACCAGCCCGGCGAGTTCGGAAATCCCTTGCACGACCGGCATTTGGTCACGGACGGCGCTGAGGCCGCCCGCCCGGGCGAGTTCGGCCTGCACCCGGCCGCCGGCCAGCAGCAAGGCGACCAGGACGGGCAGCAACAGCACTACGGAGATCTTGGTGCGCAACCGCCAGCTGCCGGGATTCCAGGAGGCTGCGGAACGGCGGGACGAGGCTTCGTCTTCTTTCATCGGTGGCGTGGCTCGATTCGTACCGGTGGCCCGAGAACGATTTCCGGTTCCTTTTCCGCGGAATTCAGCCGACGACGTAACTCTGGCAACCACGGTGTTGTCAAGGAATGCCGGTCGTTTCCCCCGTACGCACCAATCACACAGCGTGAACTGCCACGGGGCGGCTTTTTACCCTTGCGGAGGGTGAAGACATCTCGCCAGACCGTGTGGCATTCCCGCCCGGGTGCGTGAATTTCCGGCGACCGCGCGACCCCTGTCGTGAGTCCCCGCGGTGCCCGTTACCCTCGGCCGGGAAAGGGGGTCGCCGCGATGTTGAAAGTTCACTTCACGGAAGCGGACCTGGCGAAGGTGACCATCGCCGAGGACGCCGACCCGATGTGGGAGCTGCTGATGAGCAGCTACCGCATCCGGCGGCCGGAGGGCGAGCCGTTCTACGGCCGCTGGCGGCGGGGATCACGCTCCGCGGTCCCCCAGTCCGGCCGGCTGCTGATGTCCGCGGTGCCGCCGTACGGCTACTGCCCGGACTTCCTCACCCCGGCCGGCGCCCGCACGATCGGCGACGGGATCTCGGCGGTGCTCGAGACACCCGCACCGGTGCTGGCCGCCGACGTCGCCGAGCTGGCGGCGCAGGGCACCCACGTCCCGGCGTGGCTGCGCCGCGTGGGCGACGGCGAAGCGCGGGAGCTGCGCCGGCTCGGCGCGGCCCTGCACGACTACTACCGCCGGTGCGTGGAGCCGGACTGGGCGACGGTGCGCCGGGCGGTGGCCCGCGACCGCCACCGGCTGCAGGGCAACCTGGACCGCGGCGGCCCGCAGCTGCTGCTCTCGACGTTGCACCCGGAGGTGACGTGGGCCCCGCCGGTGCTGCGGGTGCGGTTCCCGATCGACCAGGAGCTGCACCTCGACGGCCGCGGGCTCAGGCTGATCCCGGCGTTCTTCGCACACGGGATGCCGACCACGTACAAGGACCCGCTCCTCCCGCCCGCCCTGGTCTATTCGATCAGCCACCCCCGGTTCGACAGCGACGCCGAGCCGGGTCCATCGCTGGCCGCGCTGCTCGGCCAGACGCGGGCGAGGGTGCTGGTGACGATCGCGACGACGAGGTGCAACACGAGCGAGCTGGCGGACCTGACGGGCATCTCCCCGGCGACGGCCAGCCAGCACGCGTCGGTGTTGCGGGCCAGCGGGCTGATCAGCAGCAACCGGTCGGGGAAGTCGCAGATCCACGAGATCACGCCGCTCGGGCTGGGGATCATCCGGGCGAGCTGACCGGCGGCGACGCGGTGGTCGCCGCGGTGTCAGGAACGACTCTTTCCTGGCGTCCGACGTCAGGAAAGGGTCGTTCATGACATCGGTTGGCGTGCGCGGGGTTCCGGGGTCGTGTTAGCCTGACGCCGTGCTGCGCCCGATGTCTTTGCGACTCGTAACCCGGCGCGCCGGCTGAACCCAGGTCGCCGGTGCGCTGCGTCGGCGATCGCTCTTTTCCGGGACCTGGCCCCGATCTCGTTGCTTCTCGAACCCGGGAGATCAGCCATGTCCACTTCCTTCGCCGTTCCCGCACCCCGCTCGGCCATGCTGCTGCGCCGCCGCATCGCCACCTACTTCGTCGGCGGTGCCGAGGAGATCGCGCCGCTGGTCGGCGCCCTGGACGGCCGGCTCGTCCACGAGCTGACCGTCGACGTCAAGGACGGCGTCCGCGAGAGCAGCATGGTCTGCGCCGTCCTGCTCGCGGCCGAAGAGACCGAACCCCTCCTCGAGCGGCTGCGCGAGCTGCCGTCCGTCGTCTCCGCCGAGCTCGCCTGACGCGCGAACGCCGGGCTCAGGGGCGGCGGCCCACGCCCGTGGAGATTTCGTGCAGCCGGTGCCGGTCCGGGGCCAGCGGCGCGGTGTCCGCGCCGGCGCCCTCCCGCAGCCCGGCGAGGAACTCCTTCAGCGTGGCCGCGGCATCCCGGGCCGGCTGCCAGTCCAGTTCGGACTCCGCACGGCTCGTGTCCATGACCGGCAGCCGCATGACGGCGTCGAAGAGTCCCGGGGTCGCCGGGATCGCGTGCAGGCGCCAGGCCGCGTCCACCGCCGCCCGCACCACGGCAGCCGGGACCGGGATCGGGCGCGCACCCAGCAGGTCCGCCGCGAACCGCGGGTCCACGACCGGGCCGGTCGCGATGTTGAACGCCCCGCGCACCGGCCGCGTCACCGCGCGGCGAACGGCGTCCGCCAGGTCGGCGGTGTGCACGATCTGGAACCGCAGCCCGCGGATGTCCGGGACGACCGGGACCAGTCCCGGCCGCATCAGCGAACCCGGGACGAACGGCCCCGCGAACAAGCGGCGCTGCTCCGTCGCGGCACTGCGCTGGAAGACGAACCCCGGGCGCATCCGGACGACGTCGAGCTCCGGGTGCCGGGCTTCGAACGCGTCCAGGTACCGCTCCAGATAAGCCTTTTCCCGCGTGTACGCGGCGCCGGGCCAGCCGTGCGTCGGCCAGTCCTCGGTCACCGGTTCGTCGTCCTCCCGCGGCGAGTACGCCCCGATCGACGACGTGTGGACGAGCTTCGGCACGCCCGCCGCGGCCACCGCGTCGAACACCCGCAGCGAGCCGAGGACGTTCGCCCGCCACGTGCGTTCGGGACGCCGGGTGGGCTGGAACAGCCACGCCAGGTGCACGACCGCGTCGGCCCCGCGGAAGAGCGGCACGAGGTCGTCGCGCTCGACGTCGGCCGTGACGACGCCCTCCGCCGGGCGCCTGGCCAGCTTGACGATGGTTTCGACCTGCGGGTCCGCGCCCAGCGCGCGCACGACCCCGGTCCCGATGTTGCCGGTCGCTCCGGTCACCACGATGCGCATCCGGCCCGGTTACCCGGGGTCCGGGCGGACAACCGCGCCCTTTTCGGGGGAGGAAGACGGTGACGTACACGGGTGACGTCGGGCGACGGTCGCCGCGCACGCAGGCAGCTTCCTAGCGTGGGGTCATCCACCCGCCAGAGCAAAGGAAGACCATGTCCGAAGTGACCTACACCGCCGTCGCCACCTCCACCGCGGAGGGCCGCAACGGCGGCCGCGCGACCTCCGACGACGGCGCGCTCGACGTCACCCTCGCCGTGCCCAAGGCCTTCGGCGGCGCGGGGGACGGCACCAACCCGGAACAGCTGTTCGCGGCGGGCTGGGCGTCCTGCTTCGTCGGGGCCGTGCGGCGGGTCGCGGGCGTCAAGAAGGTGCCGCTGCACGACCTCGCCGTGGTCGCCGAGGTGACCCTGCACCACGACACCGAGGCCGGCGAGTTCCGGCTCAGCGCCGTGCTGCACCTGGAGGCGACGGGCATCGACCAGGCCACGGCCGACGACCTGGTGCGGGGCGCGCACCAGGTGTGCCCGTACTCGAAGGCCACCCGCGGCAACATCGAGGTCACCCTCGACGCGACGGTCGCCTGATCACCGGCGGCCGGCGTCGATGATCGCCTGGGCGAACGGCCGCGGCGCTTCCTGCGGCACGTTGTGGCCGATGCCGTCGAAGATCCGGTGTTCGTACTTGCCGGTGAACCTGGCCCGGTACGGCTTGCCGTCCTTGGCCGCGCCGTCGAAGTCGCTGCCGATCGTGATCGACGGGACGCCGATGGTCGCGCCGGCCGCCAGTTTTCGTTCGTACGCCTCGTACTGCGGTTCGCCCGGGGCGAGGCCCAGCCGCCAGCGGTAGTTGTGGATGACGATGGCGACGTGGTCGGGGTTGTCGAACGCGGCCGCGCTGCGGTCGTAGGTCGCGTCGTCGAAGTGCCAGGCCGGGGACGCCGTTTTCCAGATCAGCTTGTTGAAGTCGTGGCGGTTCGCCGCGTAGCCGGCGCGGCCGCGCTCGGTCGCGAAGTAGTACTGGTACCACCAGCCGAGTTCGGCGGCCGGGGCGAGCGGCTGCCGGTTCGCCTCGATGTTCGTGACGATGTACCCGCTCACCGCGACGATCGCCGTGCACCGTTCCGGCCACAGCGCGGCGATGATGTCGACGGTCCGGCCGCCCCAGTCGTAGCCGCCGAAGACGGCCTTGTCGATCTTGAGCGCGTCCAGCAGCGCGATGACGTCGAGCGCCACGGCGGTCTGCTGGCCGTTGCGGACCGTCTCGGCGGAGGTGAACACCGTCGGGCCGTAACCCCGCAGATAGGGGACGATCACCCGGTAGCCGGCACCGGCCAGGACCGGCGCCACGTCGACGTAGCTGTACGGGTCGTACGGCCAGCCGTGCAGCAGCACCACCGGCTGCCCGCCGGCCGGCCCGAACTCGTGGTAGGCCATGGTGAGCACCCCGGCGCCGGCCTGCTTGACCGGGCCGAGCGAGGTGTGCTCCCCGGAGCCCGCCCGCAGGTCGGGCGCCGTGGCCCCGGCGGGGGCGGCCTTCGGCGAACAGGCCGCCACGGAGGTCGCCGCGAGCCCGGCCGCGAACACCTGCCCGAACCTTCTCCTGCTGATCATCTGCTGCTCCTGCGCGAACGACGGTGGGACTTTCACGACGTTAGGAGCGGTCCGGTGATTCTCGCGCCCGTCAGGTGACGCAGCCGGTGTACGTCACCCTTCGAGGGTCTTCAGCATCCCGGCGAGGTCGGCGCGCGAGCTCACGCCCAGCTTGGGGAAGATCCGGTGCAGGTGGGTGCCGACGGTCCGGTGCGAAAGGTACAGCCGCTGCCCGATCTCCCGGTTCGTCAGCCCCTCGGCGGCGAGCTGCGCGATGCTCAGCTCGTGCGCGGTGAGCTTGTCCCGGGCGTCCGGCCCGCGGTTCGGGCTCGACTCGCCCGCGCTGCGCAGCTCGCGCCGGGCCCGGTCGGCCCAGGCGGCCATGCCGAGCGCGTCGAACGTCTTCCGGGCGGTCCGCAGGTGCGTCCGCGATTCGACGACCCGCCGCTGCCGCCGCAGCCACTCGCCGAAGGCGAGGTGGACGCGGCCGCGTTCGGCGGGCCAGCCGGTCAGGTCGGCGTCGAGGGCCTCGGCGAACCGTTCGTCACTCGGGTCGAGGACGGCCCGCGCGTACCGGAGGCCGATGTGCAGGGCGGGTGACGGCGTGGTGGCGGCGAGCGGCTCGAGTTCGGCGAGGACACCGCGCAGCTCGCCGGTCCGCCCGGCCCGGACCGCGGCCTCGGTGAGCTCCGCGACGCAGTACGTGCGCAACGCCAGCTGGTACGCCGGGTCGGCGGGATCGAGCAGCCGGCGCAGGTCGGCGAAGGCGTCCTCGAACCGGCCCTCGCTGAGGCCGGTCAGCCCGCGCGTGAGCTGCACGGTGGCGAGCACGGGCCGGGCGCCGGGCGCGAGCGCGGCGCGTTCGGCCTCGTCGGCGAGGGCCTTCGCTTGCTTGTGCTCGCCGCGCAGGGCGGCGATTTCGGCCTGGACCGCCGTGGCGAGCCCGGCCATGAACGGCTGTCCGGTCTCCCGGGCGAACCGGACCGCCTCCGCCGCGGCCGGCCCGGCGCCGGCCAGGTCGCCGAGCCGGACACGGCTCCACGCCTGGACGGCCAGCGCCCGCGGCAGCAGGCCGAGCCGCCCTTGGGCCCGCAGGCCGGGCGCCGCGGCGGCGGAGAACCGGGCCGCGAGGTCGAAGGCGCCGACCTGCAGCGCGGCACTGCCCAGGTACCGGTCGACCTCGGGATCGGCGCCGGTCTTGCCGACCAGCTCCCGCAGGTGGGCCAGGACGGTTTCGCCGCGTTCGAAGGGAGCGACGTACGCGGTGACCGCGACGATCCGCGGGTCGCCGTCGGGGATGGGCAGCCGGTCGGCGACGTCGAGGAGCTCTTTTCGCGCGGTTTCCCCGGGCTCGGTCCAGAAGCAGCGCATGGCGGCGCTCCAGAGGATCCGCACGGCGGCGTCGTGGTGGCCGCCTTCGGCGACGTCGGCGGCGGTCCGGGCCAGCTCGGCGACGCGGGCGGGGTCTTCGCGGACGCCGTCTTCGAACTCGCTGAGCAACCGGCCCGCGGTGGCCCGCCGTCGGGCGTCGGCGGGGTTGGCGGCCCGCACGAGCCGTTCGGCGGTCTCCCGCCGCCCGGACTCGACGGCCAGTTCGGCGGCCAGCAGCAGCCGGTCGGACCCGGCCTCGGCCTCGGGGCTCAGCCGGGCGGCTTGTTCGAGGGCGGCGATGGCGGCAGCGGCCCCACCTCGGAACCGGGCTCGGTGGGCGGTGCGTTCGAGTGCGGCGGCGACGGTCTCGTCGGGCCCGGCGGTGGCGGCGGCCTGGTGCCAGGCGCGGCGATCGGGCTGGTCGCGAAGGGCTTCGACGAGGGCGAGGTGGGCGTTGCGGCGGTCGAGCGGGGTGGCGGAGGCGGGAAGGGCGGACCGCATGAGGGGATGGCGGAAGGTGACGGCCCCGGCGGAGAGCTCGATCAGCCGAGCCTCGGCAGCGGGTGCGAAGACCGCGGGGTCGAGGGTCTTCTCGAGCAGGGCGCCGGCCGCCGCCAGGGTCTCCGTCAACGATGTCGTCTCGTTCAGCGCCGCCACCAGCAGCGCCGTGCGGGTCGCCTCGGGCAGCGCCGTCACCCGGGCCGTGAACGTGCGCTCCAACCGTTCCGTCAGCGGCAACACCGGGTCGAGGGCGTCGAGCTGCGCCACCGCCGAGGGCAGCTCCGTCAACGCCAGCGGCAGCCCCGCCGCCTCCGCCAGCACCCGCGTCCGGACCGCCGGCGCCAGACGTGGCGCCACCGCATCCAGCACCTCCGCCGCCGCGTCCGCCGGCAAGCGGCCCAGCACCATCGACGCGAGGCCGGCGTCGGCCAACGGGCACTCGAAACCGTCCCGCAGGGTCGCCACCAGGACGATCGGCTCGACCTCGATCCGCCGCGCCACGAACGCCAGGACGTCCGCGCTCGCCCGGTCCAGCCAGTGCGCGTCCTCCGCCACCAGCAGCAGCGGCTTCACCGCCGCCTCCTCGGCCAGCAGCGTCAGCGCCGCCAGCCCGACCAGGTACGCGCTCGGTTCGGCCCCCGACGCCAGGCCCAGCGCCGTCCGCAGGGCGTCGCGCTGCGGCTCGGGCAGCTCCGCCACCCCGGTCCGGACCGGGTACAGCAGCTGGTGCAGGCCGGCGTAGGCGAGGTTCCGCTCTGCCTCGGCGCCGGTCGTGCGCAGCACCCGCAGGCCCGCCACCGACGCGGCCGCGGCCGTCGAAACCACGAGCGCGGACTTCCCGATGCCCGCCTCGCCGCGGATGAGGACGCCGCTGCGGTCCTCCGGGCCGTCGACGAGCTCACCCAGCTCCTTCAGCTCGGTGTCCCGCCCGCTCAGCGCCATGGAAACGACCTTACCCAACCCGGGTTTCCCCAGCTCAGAGTTGAGTGACGTACACCGGCAGCGTCATCCGACGGGCGCGGGGCCGCGACCGGCGCGCCTAGCGTTCCCCCGTCATGTCCAGCGACCGGAGAGACAAATGAAGCACCTCCTTCTGGCCGCCGCCGTGCCGCTCCTGCTGACGACAGTCACGCAGCCGG
The DNA here is from genome assembly GCA_033793495.1 of Streptomyces sp. MN03-5084-2B. Classification (GTDB taxonomy): domain Bacteria; phylum Actinomycetota; class Actinomycetes; order Mycobacteriales; family Pseudonocardiaceae; genus Amycolatopsis. The sequence continues at coordinate 92,124 of JARAWT010000041.1, forward strand.
CCGCGTCGGCAGCAACCCCGGCGACCCCGTGCGCCGCCGTCGCGGTGCCCGCCCCGCCGGGCGCCGAGATCGAATCGGTGCAGGCCGCGGCCCAGCCGTCGCACTGCCTGATCACCGTCACGCTCACCCACACCGGCGCGGACCACGTCAAGGTCGCCGTGGCCCTGCCGGACACCGGGTGGAACGGCCGGCTCCAGGCCCTCGGCGGCAGCGCGTACGCCGCCGGCAACTTCGACGCGCTCCCCCAGGCGGTCCAGGACGGCTACGCCGCCGTGACGACCGACGCGGGCGTATCCCTGAACGGCCTCGACACGTCCTGGGCGCTGAAAAACGGCCAGGTCGACCAGACGCTCCTGACCAACTTCGCCACCCGATCGGTGCACGAAGCGGCGCTGCTCGGCAAGGCCGTCACCCAGCGGCACTACCAGCGGCCGATCTCCTACTCCTACTGGACCGGCTGCTCGACCGGCGGCCGCCAGGGCTACTCCGAGGCCCAGAAGTACCCCGGCGACTTCGACGGCATCCTGGCGAACGCCCCCGCCGTCGACTGGACGCAGTTCGCGGTGGCGACGCTCTGGCCGCAGGTCGTCATGAACCAGAGCCACGACTTTCCCAGTCCCTGCGTGCTTTCGGCGTTCCGCACGGCCGCGGTCCAGGCGTGCGACGCGCGCGACGGCGTGACGAACGGCATCGTCGACCGGCCGGACGAGTGCGGCTACGACCCACGCGGCCTCGTCGGGACGAAGGTGGTCTGCGACGGCCACGAGCTCACCGTCACGGCGGCGGACGCCGAGGTCGTGCGCAAGATCTGGGCCGGCCCGACCGACGAGCGCGGCCGCCGGCTGTGGGCCGGGCTGCCGAAGGGGGCGGACTTCACCTGGCTGGCGGGCACCCAGCCGGGCCCCGACGGCACGCTGACCGCGCCGGGCTTCCCGGTCGCCGTCAAGTGGGTGCAGTCGTTCCTGGCGAAGCAGGCGGACTTCGACACCTCGAAGCTGACGTACGCGCAGTTCAGGGACCTGTTCCGCCAGTCGGTGCGTGAGTACGACGGCGTCATCGGCACGTCCGACCCCGACCTGTCGGCGTTCCGCCGCGCGGGCGGCAAGCTGATCACGTTCGTCGGCGCGAACGACCAGCTCATCCCGCCGGGCGGCACGCTGTCCTACCGGACGCAGGTGGAACGGACGATGGGCGGCCCCCAGCGGGTGAACGACTTCTACCGGCTGTTCCTCGCACCGGGCGTCGAGCACTGCTTCGGCGGCGGCGGCCCGGAGCCGGTGAACGCGCTGGGCGCACTGGTCGACTGGGTCGAGCACGGCAAGGCACCGGCGACGCTGGCGGCGGCGTCCGCCGACGGGAAGACCCGCAACCTGTGCCCGCTCCCGCGGATTTCCCGCTACACCGGCGGAGACCCGGCGACGGCGTCGAGCTACCGCTGCCGCTGACCCGGCTCGCGAACGCCTCTGACGTCATGAACGACTCGTTCATGACGTCAGAGGCCGTGAACGAGTCGTTCATGACACCGTTCAGTGCCGGGCGGTCCCGCCGTCCGCCGAGCTCATCCGCTTCGTGAACCGGGCCGCCACGTCCCGCAGCTTGATGTTCGTGTGCTGGGACTCCACGATCAGCCGGTGCATCGCCGCGTCCTCGGTGACCCGGTGGATCAGCATCAGCATGCCCTTGGCCTGCTCGATCACCGCCCGGGTCTCCATCGCGTTGCGCAGCTCGTCCGCCAGCCCGCGGGCCTCCCGGTAGCGGCGGGTCAGCCGCAGCACCGTCTCCACGCACAACGTGAACAGCCGCAACACCTTCGTGTCGAACTCGTGGTAGCCGTGGGTCTCGAAGCCGAACAGCGTGATCGCGCCCACCAGGGTGTCGTCCACCCGCAGCGGGACCGCCAGGTAGCTGCCCACGCCGAGTTCCTTGGCCGCGGCCACGAATTCGGGCCACTGATCGCCCGTTTCGGCGACCGCCACCCGCACGACTTCGCCCGTCAGCGCCGCGAGCAGGCCCGGGCCGTCGCCCGCGGCGTACTGGACGTCGTCGATGCGCTGGGCGCGCTCGTCGGTGAAGGCCGCGGTCTGCGTCACGCCGTCACGGACCACCATGATGCTGGCCAGGTCCGCGTCCGGGACGACCCGGACCGCCTCACCGCAGACCGCGTCGAGCAGGCCCGGTGTGTCGGACATCGATTCGAGGACCCCGACGAGATCGGCCAGCACGGCGTTCAGCTCGTCGACCCGCTCCGCCATGCCGTCGCCAGTGGTCGGCAAGGCCCACCCCTCCCATGCGTAAAGCGGCGAGCACGGGATCGAGCTCGCCAGCAGCGTCAACAGAGACCACCGCTGGCGTTTCAACGGGTCCGAACGAATTCTACCGGCCACGGGTGCCCGGTTTGACGTAGGCCGCGCCGGGCGGGGCCGCCTGAGTACACCGAAGGCCACCACCAGCGAACTGGTGGCGGCCTTCGGTGGTTCCCCGGTCAGCCGGCGATGGCCTGCCAGCGCTGGTTGGGCCCGTTGGTCGGCTTGTACAGGCCGATCCGGGCGCCGTCCTCACGGGACTCGCCGACCACGTCGAGCAGCTGCCCGCTCGCCGCGTTGACGAACGTCCAGGTGCCGTCCCCGGTCGTGGACAGCGTCCACTCCGCCGCCGGGTCGCACGCGCCCGGCGCGGCCAGCGTCACCGCGCCGCCCGCCGTGCTGAGCACCTGGCCCGTGCCCTTGTTGGTGATGGTGAACCGGTCGCGGTTGCCGTAGCGGCCCGTGCGGTCGGTCAGCGTCCAGCGCTGCGCGGCCGCGGAGGCGTCCGTCGTGCGCTGCACCAGCGCGCCGTTCTCCGCCGACAGCGACTTGCCGCTCTGCACACCGGTGAAGGTGACCGGCTTGCCCGAGCCGATGCCCGTGCCGGCCGCCGTCGACGAGACGCCGTTGACGAGGAAGGTCGTCACCGAACGCGCCGGCACCCGCAGCGTCACCTTGCCCGCGGCCACCCGCACCGGCTTGCCGCGCTGCAGCGCCCCGTTGACGTCGGTGACGACCGGCGTCACCGAGGCGCCGGGCCGGACGTTCCGGAAGCCCGACAGGTCGAGCGTGACGTCCTGGTCGTCGGTGCCCGCGTTGGTGTGCACGACCGTCGACAGGTCCTCGCCGCGCATCGCGACCGTCGACGCGGTGTCGTTCACGCCGATCAGCCGGTCACCCGGCTTGATGTAGTGGGTGAAGTTGCGCATCGTGTTGAACTTCGTGTTCGTCTTGATCTGGCAGGTGGCCAGCGTGGCGTTCTTCGGGCAGTCGAACGGGACCTGGATCTCGCCCCAGTTCATCCCGGCCGCGGACTCGCCGCCCGGCTTCATGTTGTTGTAGTCCTCGATCGGCTGCCAGCTGACCCACGCGCTCGGCTCGAGCAGCCGCAGGTCGTCGGTGATCTGCTTGGCCATCCCGAGCCCGGGGTCCATGTTCGTGAAGTCCTGGCGGTCCAGCCAGGACCCGCCGACCTCGCTCATCCACAGCGGCTTGTCGCCGCCCTTGGCCAGGTCGCGCGGGACCGGGCGGTTGCCGGTGCCGTAGGTGTGCACGTTGAGCCGGCCCGCCGCCGCGCGGGCGTCGGCCGACCAGCCGGCCCAGTCCGCGGCGAAGATGTCCGGGTTGGTCTCGTCGGGCGCGGAGACGATCGCGCGCGACCCGGCCGACTTCAGGGCCGCGGCCATCGCCGGGATCAGCTGCGCCTGGACCGACGGGCCGATGTGCGCACCCTCCTGCCGTCCGCCGGTCGGGTTGCCGTCGGCGCCGAGCGTGGTCTTCCAGTAGTTCGTGTTGGGCTCGTTCATCGGGTTCACCGACGCGAACTTGATGCCGTGCGCCTTTTCGAGGGTCCGCACGACCTGCGTCATATAGGCGGTGAAGTCACCGATCTTGTCGGAGCGCAGCTGCTCGTCGGTGGCGTTGAAGCCACCCGAGACGTACCCGGAGACGGTCTGGAAGTACGGCGGCGAGTTGCTGAACGCCTCCCACTTCGTGACCTGCTTCTTGATCTTGTCGACCCACCAGCGCTGGTTCGGGTCGGCCTTCGGGTCGAACTCGGCCGCGTTGCCCGGCGTCCACCAGTCCTTGTCGGCGCGGGTGGTGCCGGCCGGCGCCTTCCACCAGCCCGGGACCGCGGCGCCCGCCCGCAGGTACGACGGGACGTCGGGAGCGTTGCCGCCGCCGACGTTGAACCGGGCGATGTTCAGGTTCAGCCCGTCGGGGCCGAAGACCAGGTCCGCCAGCTTGTTCCGGATGGCGTCCGGGTAGCCGCCGGTCGCCTCGGCCATCCAGGCCAGGCTCGCGCCCCAGCCGTCGAACGGCTGCTGCCGGTAGGTCGGGTCCGGCTTCACCGTGACGGCGGTGGCCGCTTCGGCAGGCGCGGCCGCGATCCCGGCCGTGACGATCGGTACACAAAGGACGGTGAGCAAACGCCGCAAGTTCATCGTCGAACTGCCCTTCGGGGTGCGGTGGGGACTTTCTAGGCCTCGGTGTGGCCCAGCAGCGGCCGCGGCACGAACCGGACCGCGGGGTCGAGCATCGTGCCCAGTTCGAGCACGACGAGTTCGTTGGCGCCGGCCCGGACCACCGGGCGCGGCACGTACAACGTCCGTTGCGGCCCACGCCGCCAGTACCGGCCGAGCGCGAACCCGTTGAGCCAGGCGACGCCCTTGCCCCAGTCCCCGGTGTCGAGGAAGAGGTCCGCGGGCTCGTCCACGTCGATTCCGGCGCGCAGCACCACCGGCCCGGCCACCGGGCCCGCCACGGACGCCGGCGCCGACGGCCGCAGCGAAGGCAGCGCGGCCAGGTCGAACGGCAGCACCTCCCAGCCGGTCAGCGGCTCGCCGTGCAGGGTCGCCCCGCCGATGATGCCCTTGGCCTCGCCGATGCGCGGGCCGTAGTCGACGCGGCCCTGGTCCTCGACCAGCACCAGCAGCTCGCCCCGGGCACCCGGCAACGGGATCGCGCGGTCGTGGTGCTCCCGCGACAGCGTGCCCACCGGGTTGCCGTCGAAGAACACCGTGGCGCGGTCGCGGACCTCGCCGAAGGTCAGCACGCCGGGCCGGTCACCCTCGACGGCACAGCGCAGCAGCGCCAGCTGCGGCATCGGCGTGAGCTCGTCGAACGCGGGCAGTTCCTCGTGGAGCTCCCAGGTGCCCCACCGTTCCGGGGCGTCGAGCAGCCGGACGGGGTCGCCGAGCACGCCACTCGGCGTCGGCGCGGGCCGCGCCGGCGGCGGGACGCTGTCGGGCACCTTGTGGTAGCGGGCGATCACGTCGCGGAAGGCGTGGTACTTCGGCGTCGGGTCGCCGGCTTCGTCCAGCGGCGCGTCGTAGTCGTAGGAGGTGATCAGCGGCTGGTAGACGCCCTTGTCGTTGGCGCCGTTGGTGAGGCCGAAGTTGGTGCCGCCGTGGAACATGTAGAGGTTGACCGACGCGCCCGCGGCGAGCAGCGCGTCGAGCTCCGCCGCCGAGTCCGCGGCCGACGTCGTGTGGTGGTGGGCACCCCAGTGGTCGAACCAGCCGTTCCAGAACTCGCTGCACATCAGCGGCCCGGTCGGCTGGTGCTCCCGCAGGATCGCCAGCCGCGCCTCGGCGCCGGAGCCGAACGACGCGGTGCGGTGCAGCCCGTCGAGGCTGCCGGCTTCGAGCATCTCCGGCGTCGGCTGGTCCACTGTGGTCAATGGCACGGTGACGCCGGATTCGCGCGTGTGCTCGGCAAGCGCTTTCAGGTAGCGCTTGTCGTCGCCGAACGCCCCGTATTCGTTCTCCACCTGGACCAGCAGCACCGGGCCGCCGCGGTCGATCTGGTGCGGGACGACGACCTCGTACACCTTCGTCAGGTACTCGCGCACCGCGTCCAGGTACTTCGGCTCGTACCGGCGCACCCCGACCGACGGGTCGCGGAACAGCCACGCGGGCAGCCCGCCGTTGTCCCATTCGGCGCAGATGTACGGGCCGGGCCGCACGATCGCGTACATCCCGGCGTCGGCGACCATACGCAGGAACCGGTCCAGGTCGAGCCCGCCGGTCAGGTCGAACGTGCCGGGCTCGGGGGCGTGCGCGTTCCACGCCACGTACGTCTCGATGGTGTTGAGCCCCATCCGCCGGGCCTTGTCGATCCGGTCGGCCCACAGGTCCGGGTGCACCCGGAAGTAGTGCAGGGCGCCCGAAAGGATGCGGAACGGGCGGCCGTCGAGCAGGAAGTCGTGCTCCCCGATGGCGAACTCAGGCATTCGGAGCCGCCTGCGGGGTCAGCTGGAGCACGGTCCAGGACAGCGGTGGCAGTGTCACGGTGATGGTGGTCCCCCCGGGATCGGACGTCGCGACCGTGCCGGGTAGCGGCACCGGCCGGACCGGTTGCGAGTCGGCGGTGTTCACGGTGTGGCGGGTCTCGCCGTCCGGCGTGGTCAGGGTTTCGGCGGCGTACACGCCGAACCGGGCACCGCGCAGGCGGATGCGCACCTCGGTCGGTGCCGCGGTGGCGCGGTTGGTGAGAAACACCGCTCCGCGCCCGGACTCCTCGATCGTCGCGGCGGCGTCGACGAGGTCGACTTCGCCGTGCTGGGCGGTGCGGAGCCGGTCGCCTTCGACGGCCAGGCGCAGGCTCGCCCCGCCGGCCAGCGCGGCGACCTGCCGGAACGGGTGGAACGTCGTCTGCCGCCACGCCGGGCCGCCGGGCTCGGAGCGGATCGGCGCGATGACGTTGACCAGCTGCGCCTGGTTCGCCATGGTGACGCGGTCGACGTTGCGCAGCAGGGAGCTCAGCAGCGAGCCGACGACGACCGCGTCGGTGACCGTGTAGGTGTCCTCGATGATCCGCGGGTGCTCCCGCCAGCCGCTCGCGACGAGCCGCTCCTGGTCGACCTCGTTCCAGCGGCGCAGGTCCCAGACGTTCCACTCGTCGACGCTGATCCCGATCTTCTTGTCGAGCCCCAGCTCGGCGAGGGTTTCGTCGATGACCCCGGCCGTCGTCGCGATGTAGCGGTCCAGCGCGGCCGCGCTGGCCAGGTAGCTGTCGGTGTCGCCGTGCAGCTCCTGGTAGTAGGCGTGCAGCGAGATGTGGTCGACCAGCTCCGCGGTGTGGCGCAGCACCGTGCGCTCCCACGAGCCGAACGTCGGCATGTCGGCGTGTGAACTGCCCGCGACGACGAGCTCGAGCTCGGGGTCGATCATCCGCATCAGCCGGGCGGTCTCCGCGGCCAGGCGGCCGTATTCGTCGGCCGTCTTGTGGCCGATCTGCCACGGGCCGTCCATTTCGTTGCCCAGGCACCACAGCTTGAAGCCGAACGGGCGGTCGGCGCCGTTGGCGCGCCGCCGCTCGCTCAGTTCCGTCCCGCCGGCGTGGTTGCAGTACTCCAGGACGTCGGCGGCCTCCTGGATGCCGCGGGTGCCGAGGTTGACGGCGTACATCACCTCGGCACCCGCGGCTTCGGCCCACGCGACGAATTCGTGCAGGCCGAAGCGGTTGGATTCCACGCTGTGCCACGCCGGGTCCAGCCGGACCGGCCGGGTCTCGGCCGGTCCGACGCCGTCTTCCCAGCGGTAGCCGGAGACGAAGTTGCCACCGGGGTAGCGGAGCACGGTCGGGCCGAGCTCCCGGACCAGCTCCAGCACGTCGCCGCGGAAGCCGCGTTCGTCCGATGTGGAGTGTCCCGGTTCGTACAGCCCGGTGTAGACCGAGCGGCCCATGTGCTCGACGAACGAGCCGAAGAGGCGACGCGGGACCGGGCCGATGACCTGGCCCGCGTCGCCCTCGATGTGGACGGTCATCCCGCGCTGACCGTGAAGCCCTGCTGGTTGCCGTAGTCGACGATGGCCTGCTGCCAGGCCGCCAGGCCGGCGTCGAGCGGCGTGGCGTTCACGTAGGCCTTGCCGGCGGTGTCACTGAAGATGCTGTTGGCGTAGGTCTGGTACGGCAGGTAGGTCCAGCCCGGCGCGACGTCCTTGGACGCCTGGGTGAGCACCTGGTTGACCTTCTGGCCGCCGAAGTACGGCAGCGCCTCGTCGACGAACGCGGGCGAGGTCAGGTCGGCCGTGGTGGACGGGAAGCCGCCGCTCTTGATGAACGGCTGGACGCCACCGGCGTGGTTGAGCCAGCGCACGAAGCCCGCCGCCAGCGCCGGGTTCTTGCTCTGCTTGACCACGGACTGGGCACTGCCGCCGTTCTCGGCGGTCACCGGCTTGCCGTCGTAGGTCGGCATCGGCGCGACGGCCCACTTGCCGGCGCCACCGGGCACCGACGAGATGAAGTTGCCCGGCATCCAGGCACCGGTGACCAGGGAGGAGATGGTGCCGTCACCGAGGGCGCGGAACCAGTCGTCGGACCATTCCTTGACCGGGGCGAGCAGCTTGCCCTGGATCAGCTGGTCCCACATCGCGGTCCACTTCTTGGTGCCCGCGTCGGCCAGGTTGACCTTCACGTTCCGGCCGTCGACGGTGAACGGGTGCCCGCCGGCCTGCCAGATCATGCTCAGCACGAAGCCGGGGTCACCGGTGTCCGAGGTGATGTACTTGGTGGGGTCGGCGGTGTGCAGCTTCTTCGCCGCGTCGATGTACTCGGCCCAGGTCTTCGGCACGGCGATGCCGTTCTTGTCGAAGACCTCCTTGTTGTAGAACAGCGCCATCGGGCCGGAGTCCTGCGGCAGGCCGTAGACCCCGTTGCCGTTCTTCACCTGCGCCCACGTCGAGGCGCTGTAGTCCTTTTCGAACGACCCGAAACCGAACTGGTTGAGGTCGGCCAGCGAATCGGTCAGCGCGAACTGCGGGAGGGCGTAGTACTCGATCTGGGCGACGTCGGGAGCACCCGAGCCGGCCTTGATCGCGTTCTGCAGCTTGGTGTACTCCTCCTTGTTCGTGCCCGCGTTGACGTAGTTGACCTTGACGTTCGGGTATTCCTTCTGGAACGCGGCCACCTGGTCCTTGGCCGACGGCGTCCAGCTCCAGTACGTGATCTCGCCGCCGGCCTTCAGCGCGGCGTCGACGGAGTCCTGGGTGCCGGTGGCGGCGGCGGGGGCGGAGGACGAGCCCCCGGACGAGCAGCCGACCGCGAGTGCGGCGGCCAGCGCGATGGCGGCGGCCGCCTTGGCGCGGGTGCGGAATCTTGACATCGAATGTCCCTTCACGGCGGTGTGACGGCGGGTGTTACTGCTTAACGCTTCCGGCGCTCAGCCCGGACTGCCAGAACCGTTGCATGAGCAGGAAAGCGACGACGAGGGGGATGATGGTGAGCAACGACCCGGTGAGGACCAGGTTGAAGATCGGCTGGGCGCCGGCGCCGTTGGCCTGGGCGCTCCACTGGTTGAGCCCGACGGTCAGCGGGTACCACTTCGGTTCGCTGAGCATGATCAGCGGCAGGAAGTAGTTGTTCCACGTCTGCACCATCGTGAACAGCGAGACCGTGATGATCCCGGGGACCAGCTGGCGCAGCGTCACGGTGAGGAAGATCCGGATCTCCCCCGCGCCGTCGATCCGCGCCGCTTCCAGCAGTTCGTCGGGAATGGCGTCGGCGGCGTAGACCCAGATCAGGTACAGGCCGAACGGGCTGATCAGCGACGGGATGAGGACCGCCCACGGCGTGTTGGTCAGCCCCATCTTGCTGAACATCAGGAAGGTCGGCACGGCCAGTGCCGTCGGGGGCACGGCCACCGCACCGAGGACGATGGCGAACACCGCGCGGCGGCCCGGGAAGCGGTACTTGGCCAGCCCGTAGCCCGCGGCCGTGGCGAGGATCGTCGCGCCACCGGCGCCGACCACGACGTACAGCAGGGTGTTGCCGAGCCAGCGGAAGAAGATCCCACCGTTGTAGGTGAACGTCTGGCCGATGTTGTCGAACAGCGCGAAGGTGTCGCCGAAGGACAGCCCCGACGTCGAGAACAGCGCCGGCTGGGTCTTGGACGCGTTGATCACCAGCCACACCAGGGGAACCAGGGTGTAGATCAGGTAGAGCGCCATGAAACCGGTGAGGACACGCGACTTGCGGGGCTTGGTCACTGAGAAGGTGGCCATGTCACATCTCCTTCCGGGAGCCGCGCAGCTGCACGACGTAGGCGATGACCGCGGTGATCACGCCCATCACGATCGCGACGGTGGCGGAGTAGTTGTACTGCTGCCCGTTGAAGGAAAGGTTGTAGGCGTACATGTTCGGCGTGTAGAACGTCCCGATCGTGTTCGGCACCAGGTTGCGCATGATGTTGGGCTCGTTGAACAGCTGGAAGCTGCCGATGATCGAGAAGATCGTCGCGACCACGATGGCGCCCCGGATCGCGGGGAGCTTGACCGACAGGATGGTGCGGAACGTGCCGGCGCCGTCGATCGCGGCGGCCTCGAACAGTTCCTTCGGGATCACCTTCAGCGCGGAGTAGAAGATGAGCATGTTGTAGCCCACGAACTCCCACGTGACGATGTTGCCGATCGACGTGAGCAGCCAGCCGGGTGACAGCGGCTTGATCGCGTCGGTGCCGAACAGGTGGTTCAGGTCCGCGGCGAGTCCGAAGTGGTCACCGTAGATGAAGCCCCACATGAGCGCGGCGACGACAGCGGGGACCGCGTACGGCAGGAAGATCACGATCCGGAAGAACCCGGAGGCGTGCAGCCGGGCGCTGTCGATGGCCAGGGCCGCGATCAGCGCGAGCACCAGCATGATCGGCACCTGCACGGCGAGGAACACCAGCACCCGCTGGAAGGCCTCCCAGAACTTCGGGTCGCCGAAGACCTGGACGTAGTTGTCGGCGCCGACGAACACCGTGCCGCCGAAGAAGGCCTGGTCGCGGTAGAGGCTGAGCACGAACGCGTACACGACCGGCGCGATGAAGGTCAGCGCGAACACCAGCATGAACGGGGCGACGAAGAGCCAGCCCCGCCATTTCCGCCGCGGCCGGCGGGCCGCGGGCGCCCGGCGCGAAGGCACCGACGCGGGCGGGGCCGCTGTGGACGTCATCGTCTCTCCGAGTGATCGTGTGCGCCGGGTCTGGACCCGGCGCGATGTTTACGTCAACATGGACGGCCGCAGAGTAACGTGTTGACGTAAACATGTCCAGAACACCAAGGAGTGACCGTGCCGCGCCAGACAGCGACGTCATCTGCCTCCGGCCCCGCCCGGCGCCGGGGCCCGTCGATGGCGGACGTCGCCCGCGAGGCGGGGGTGTCGGGCCAGACGGTCTCCCGGGTGGCGAACGGCAAGACCAATGTGGACGACGCCACGCGCGAACGGGTCCTCGACGCGATGCGCCGCATCGGCTACCGGCCGAACAGCGCCGCCCGCGCCCTGCGCAACGGCCAGTTCCGCAGCATCGGCGTGATCATTTCGGCGCTCCCGACGTTCGGCAACAGCCGCACCCTCGACGCCATCGCGGCGGCGGTCGTCCCGGAGGGGTTCTCGATCATCCTGATGCCGGTGGCGCGCCCGACGCAGGGCGAGGTGACGGGCGCGTTCAGCACGTTGAACGAGCAGGCCGTCGACGGCGTCATCATCCTCATCGAGCAGCACCAGCTTGACCAAAGCGAGATCGAACTGCCACACGGGCTGCCGGTGGTCGTGATCGACTCGAGTGCCCGCTACGACTATCCGGTGGTGGACAACGACCAGGCCGACGGCGCGGCCCGGGCGACCAGCCACCTGCTGTCGCTGGGGCACCGGACCGTCTGGCACATCGCGGGCCCGCCGCAGTCCTACTCGGCCGAACGCCGCCGGAAGTCGTGGCAGGCCACCTTGGAGCGGGCCGGCTGCGTGGTACCGCCGTTCTTCACGGGCGACTGGTCACCGGAGTCGGGCTACCAGGCCGGGCTGCAGCTGGCAGCGGACCCGGCGGTGACGGCGGTCTTCGCGGCGAACGACCAGATGGCGCTGGGCCTGCTGCGCGCGTTGCACGAGTCCGGTCGCGCGGTGCCGGCTTCGGTGAGCGTGGTGGGCTTCGACGACATGGAGGAGTCGGCCCACTTCTGGCCCCCGCTCACGACGATCCGCCAGTCCTTCGAGGCAGTGGGCCGCCACGCGGTGAAGGCCCTGCTCTCGGAAATCGAAACCGGCACGGAGGCCGGCGAACCGGTCCTCCTCCCGACGGAACTGGTCATCCGCTCCAGCACCGCCCCACCCCCCGCCTGACCCGAAACTGTCGGTGCCCTCCGGTAGCGTGGAAACCGGGGGGCGCCCCCGCGGCCCGGCCCCGCTCCCGCAATCCAGCGGGCATCATGCGTGACTGAGCGGGGCATCACTCGTGTCCCGGCGGGCATCACGCGTGATTGAGCGGGCATCAGCGCGATGCCCCTCCAATCACGAATGATGCCCCTCCAATCACGTGCGATGCCTCGCCAATCACGGGTGATGCCCCCTCAATCACGCGAGCCGACCCTCCAGGTACGCAGGCCGACCCTCCAGGGACGCAAGCCGACCCTCCAGGGACGCGGGGCGTTCCTTCGGGGACGCGGGGCGACCCGCTGGGGACGCG
>JARAWT010000042.1:0-97181 GCA_033793495.1 Streptomyces sp. MN03-5084-2B
GGCGCAGCGGGCGCATCCACGCCGCCTCCTCGGCGACGGGCGGGACCGTGGTGGACGCCGCCGACCGCGGCGTCCACCACGGTCCCGCCCGTCGCCGAGGAGGCGGCGTGGATGCGCCCGCTGCGCCCGGGCGAAAAGCCCCCGCAGTTCGTGCTCTTCTCCTTCGACGGGGCCGGCTCGCACGAACACTGGAGCCGTTACCTCTCCCTCGCCAAGTCCGTGAACGCCCACTTCAGCGGCTTCCTCTCCGGCATCTACCTGCTGACCGACGAGCAGCGGCCGCGTTACACCGGGCCCGGCCACAAGCCGGGGGCGGCCTCGATCGGTTTCGGCGGCAGTGCCGCCGAAGTCGCCACCCGCGTCCAGGACCTCAACACCGCCGTCGCCGCCGGGCACCAGATCGGCACCCACTACAACGGGCACTTCTGCACGGGCGCCGAGCCGAGCGTCGGCCGGTGGACCACGGCGGGCTGGACCACCGAAATCGGCCAGTTCAGCCACTTCGTCGACGACGCCCGCGAACACCTGGGACTGCACCTGTCCGCCAAGGACGTCACCGGTGGCCGGACGCCGTGCCTCGAAGGCAACTGGGCCCAGGCCTTTCCGGCCATGCGCGACGCCGGCTACACCTTCGACTCCAGCCAGCCGTCCGACGGCGTCAAGTGGCCCACCCGCCTCGACGGCATCTGGGAGTTCTGGATGCCGTACGTGCAGGTGCCCGCGCTGCACAAGAAGGTCATCATGATGGACTACAACCTGTGGTTCCAGTTCAACCACGCCAAGAACGACCCGACCCACGCCCAGCAGTACACCCAGGCCACGCTCGAGACCTACCGCGGCGCCTACCGCGCCGCCTTCGAGGGCAACCGCGCTCCGCTCGTCATCGGCAACCACTTCAACGACTGGGCCGGCGGGGCCTTCTCCCGGGCCGCGGAAGGCTTCATGGGCGAGGTGTGCACGAAGCCCGAGACGGTCTGCGCCACCTACGCGGAAGTCACGAAGTGGATGTCGCTGCAGGACCCCGCCGTGTTGGACCAGTACCGGTCGAAGCCGCCGGCCCAGGCGGGCTGAGGCGGGCCCCGGCGGCCACTTGCCGAATTGTCGGACAATCTGGCAATCTGGCCCTCGACAGACGGAGTCGAGGAAAGGCTGGACCGTGACGAACCCGAGCACCGGCCTGGGTGCGCACATCCGGCGGGAGAGCACCACCGAGCAGGCCACCGACGCCGTCCGGCAAGCCATCCTGTCCGGCCGGCTGCCGCCCGGTACGCCGCTGCGTGAAGCCGCCCTCGCCGCCGAGCTCGGCATCTCGCGCAGCACCCTCCGCGAAGCCGCCCGGACCCTCGAAAGCGAGGGCCTGGTCCGCTACCGGATGAACCGGGGCATCGTGGTCGCGGACATCACCGGGCCGGACGTCGCCGACATCTACGCCGCCCGTGCCGCCGTCGAGCTGGCCGCGGCCGACGCACTGACCGAGCACCGGGACCCGGCCGTGTACGCCGGCCTCGCCGACCTGGTCGACCAGATCGAACACGCCTTCGCCCGGGGCGACACCGCCGCGGCGCTCGACGGCGACCGGCTCTTCCACGCCACCCTGGTCGCGGCCACCGGCAGCCCGCGGTTGCGCCGCATCCACGCGCAGCTCCAGCAGGAACAGCGGCTCGCCCTCGCACTGGCCGAAGGCTCCCGCCGCGAACTCGGCCGCCACACCGACGACCACCGCCGGCTGCTCGAGGCCCTGCACGGCAGCCCGGACCAAGCCCGCGCCGAACTCACCGCCCACCTGCAGGCCGGCGCCGCCGAACTGAGGCGGCTGCTCGATCTGCTCGCCCACCGCTCCGAAAGCGAGTCACCTCGTGGCTGACCACGCGTGGGAGGTGATCGTCACGCCCTGGCACCTCGACGAGCACATCCCGGCCTTCCCGATCCCTGTCACCGCGACCCTGGCCGACCACCCGGCTCTCCCCGCCGGCCCCGTCCCCGCCCGGATGAGCCTGCTGCACCGAAGCGCAGCCGACGCGGTGGCACGGACCGCCCGGCCCCTCGTGCTCTCCGGCGACTGCCCCACCTCCCGCGCGGCGGTGGCGGCACTGCAGCGCCGCCACCGCGACCTGGCCGTGCTGTGGCTGGACGCCCACGGTGACTTCAACACCCCCGCCATCTCGGCGAGCGGGTACCTCGGGGGGATGGCGCTGGCCATGCTGACCGGCCGCACACCAGGTCTCCTCGACGACCCGTCCGGCCTGCGTCCCGTTCCCGAAGCAGGTGTCGTGCTCGCCGGCGTCCGCGACCTCGACCCCGCCGAACGCGACGCCCTCACGACCAGCGACGTCCGGCGCGTGCCCGCCGACCCCGCCGCGATCACCGCCGCCCTCGGCCGGCTCGGCCCCGTCCCCCTCTACGTCCACCTCGACATCGACGTCATCGACGGCGCCCAGCTGCCCGGCGCCCGCTTCCCCACCGGTGCGGGCCCGTCCCTGACCCGGATCGAAGAATGCCTGGCCGCCGCCTGCGCCACCGCCGACGTCGCCGGGGCGTACCTCGCCTGTGCCTGGCTGCCCGAGCACGCCGGCGACCCGGCCGCCCGCCGGACGATCACCCGCTTGGCCAGGGCCCTCGGCGCCGACCTGACCTGGCCACACTGAGGTTTTCCCCCTGACGCGTCTCAGTCGGTGTCGAGCGCGACGGCGAGGTCGCCGATGGCCAGCGGGAACTGGCCCACCGCGGTCGCCGCGCCGGTCAGCAGGTTCACCGCGTACAGCGAGGCCTGGCCGGTGGCCCCCGCGGGCAGCGCGGCGAACGCCGTCGCCGAAACCGTCTTGCCGTTGACCAGGTCGCTGTAGATGTCGAGCCCCGCGTTCAGGCCCGCGTCGACGCCGAGCGCGCCGATCGGGGCCAGCGTCCCGTTGTTGGCCGGGGACTGGACGACCACCTGGTCGGTGCTCGTGTTGATGTCGAAGAGCGTCGTCGCGGTGTCGGGGTTCAGGTCGTTGTTGGTGTACGCCGCGGCCGTGACGCTCCGGGTCGGTCCCAGCGCCGGCGGGGTCGTCAGGATGGCGTCTTCGGCCGTGCTGCCGTCGGCGAGGTTGTGGCGCAGGTTCTGGCCCCAGTCGCTGATCACGCGCAGCCGGTCGGCGGCCGGGTTGAAGTCGATGTCGAAAGTGGTCCCGTACAGCGCGACACCCAGCTGCGAGACCTTCTTGACGACGACGTCGAGGGTCGTCGGCGGGGTGGTGATGGTGTAGATGCCGCCGGCGTTGCCGACGCCGTACATCAAGCCGTTCTGGACGCGGAAGTCGATCCCGATCAGCCCCGTGTCGCCGCTGAGACCGGTGACGACCCGGACCCAGTCGAGCACCTGGGGCCGGTCGGTGGTGAACGTGGCCATCAGCGTGCCGTCGGCCGTGATGCCGAACGCGCGCAGGCCGGCCGGCTGGGCGGCGCTGCGGCCCGCCGTGCCGACCGAGACCGCACCGGCGGCCGACAGGACCGCGGCCACGACGGCGAGCCTCCTCTTGAGCGGTGCCTTCATCGTTCGTTCCCTCCTGGGGCTTCGTGGGCCACCGCACGCTATTCAGGGGAACTGGACAGGCATTGGACGTCGGCTGGACTGCCCACATCGGCGTCTTGCGGCCCTCCCACGGGCCCAGGACATTGGGGGGCAACCGAAAGCAAGGGGGTTCGACATGCGAAGGCTCGGCGCGTTCACGGCAGTCACCGCCGGGGTGCTGGCCGGCGTCCCGTTGATCACCGGTGCCGCGGCGGAGGACGGGTGCTGGGCGACCGCCCCGGTCGAGCTCGCGAACGAGGGCGTGTGGACCTACCGCAACCAGGTCACGTGGTGCGCGAAGGACGGGAAGGTCACGTCGGTGCAGGTGACGGTGACGCACCAGGTGCTCGACCCGGCCTGCACCTGGGCGGGCCGGGTCGAGGAATCGGTGACACCGGCGAAGGACGGCACCGGGCGCACGGCGTTCGACCTGAGCGAGTTCACCTGCCCGGGCGCGATCGGCGCCAAGGGCGTGAACCCGTGGGTGATCGTCACCGTCCAGCCGGACGGCACCTACACGGTCGACGCCACCGGCATCCACCCCTAGACGAGTAATGCGTAAGTCTGGGTGGTGTCTGGAGATGGACGAAGGGTGTTCAAGATCCGTTTGTGACGACAGACCTGAACACCCTTCTCACCGCACTCTACGTCAAGATCGACGACCACCTCACGAGCCGGCGCCGAACGGGCAGACCGCCGAAGCTGACCGACGCGGAACTGGTCACTCTCGCCGTGGCCCAGGCCCTGCTCGGGTTCACCTCCGAGGCCCGCTGGCTGCGGTTCCTGCCCGCCCGCATGCCCGGCGCATTCCGCTACCTGCCCGGCCAATCCGGCTACAACCGCCGCCTACGCGCCGCGCTGCCGCTGATCAAACACGTGATGCGCTGGCTAGCGGCCGACACCGACCTGTGGACCGACACCACCTGGATCGTGGACTCCACCCCGGTCGAATGCGGCCGATCCCGGCCGACGGTCAAGCGTTCGCAGCTGGCGGGCTGGGCCAAGTACGGCTTCTGCCGCTCGCACTCGCGCTGGTTCTGGGGACTGCGGCTGCATCTGATCTGCACCCCGGCCGGGCTCCCGGTCGCCTGGGCACTGGCCGACCCGAAGATCGACGAACGGCAGGTGCTCATGGCCATCTGCGACCACGAACCCCACCTGCTCACCGACCGCCCGGCCTGCTGATCATCGCCGACAAAGGCTACGTCTCCCGCCGAACTGGACCGCTACCTCACCGAGCGCGGGGTCCGGCTGATCCGCCCGTCCTACCGCAACCGCCGACCCCACCCCGGCGAACCGCTGCTCAAGTCCATCCGCCAGCTCATCGAATCAGTCAACGACACCCTCAAAGGGCAGCTGAACCTGGAACAACACGGCGGACGCACCATCGAAGGCGTCGGAGTCCGCATCGCCCAACGCCTCCTGGCTCTTACCGCCGCCATCTGGCACAACCGGGCCACCGGCCAACCCGTCACCCGATCCCTGACCGCCTACGACCACTAACCGAGATACGCATTACTCGTCTAGGAGTGCTCGCGATGGCGACCGCCTCGCCGGTGGGCCAAAGCCTCGCCGTTGGAGCTGCACGCTGGAGGCGATGCCCCCGCTCGTCGAGCGCGGCCCGGAACTGGCCGTTGTCGCTGTAACCGGCGGGCATTCCGGGCAGAGCTGCAACGAAAGGATTCGTGGTGCGCTCGTGGGTGTAGGCCCGTAGCCGTGGGGCTGCGGGCCTGTCCCGTGTTCAGGCTGCGAAGGGCAGCGGTTCGTGGAGGTTGTTCCGCCTCGGTTTTCGGCGCCGGTCGATGAACACCGGTGGGAGGAACTCGGGAAGTCCGTCGGCGGCGATGCGGACTTCCCACCCCGAGCGGTGCAGCAACCGATGGTGATGGGCGCACATCAGCACCAGGTTGCCCAGTTCGGTGGGGCCGCCGTCTGCCCAGTGTCGGATGTGGTGACCTTGACAGTGCCGCGGTGGGCGATGACAGCCGGGGAACGCGCAACCCCGGTCCCGTAGGAACAGGGCTCGGCGGAGTCCGGCGGAGATGAGGCGGCGCAGGCGCCCCAGGGTGAGCGGTTCGCTCTTCCCGCCCAGCACCGCGGGGATGATCATTGCGTCGCAGGCATGCACCCGAGCCTCAGCGGCCGAGATCGTGCCGGTATCGCCGAGCGTCGCCTTCCCCACGCCGGTCTTCAGATCCTCCAGCGACACCGCGACCATGACATGGGCCCGTTCCCCGGCCTGCATCGGCAAGTCCGGAGAGTTCAACGCGAGATCGACCGCATCGGAGAACGCATCGCCGTAGCGCTGCGGCAAGGTCCGGAAGTCCGGGCCCTCATCTCCGGTGCGACGTTCGGCGAGGGCGTCGAGCAGCGCGCTGGCTCGGGTGCCGGTCTCGTCGTCGAACCGGCCACTCAGCTCCCAGACCCCGGTTCTTTTCCGACGCACAAACAGCTCCCGCGTCGGGGCGGCGGGTTCGGTGTCGTCGGGTGCGGCACCGTCGGGGTTCAGGTGGGCGAGGATGCGGGCACCCAACGCAGCAACCTGCTTGTGCCCAGCCTCCGCGGCGAAAGTCAGCAGGTTGGCTTCGGCGCTCTCCCGGTGCTCGAGCGGAACTTCCGCGAGGACCCCGGTGATGGTGTCGATCATCGGGGCGCTCAACCGCCCGGTAAGAGCCGCCGCGCCGGTGGCGGGCGCGAGAGCGGGGATCGGGCTGCCATCAAGGTTCCGGCCCGGATTCACCAACCGGGCGCGCTTCACCACCCGCGCCGCCTCCTGCCGGGAAACATCGGCGAGATGCTCATAAAGCCGGGCGGCGGAGCGATACCCGAACACCTCCATCACCCCACGCTGCTCGATCCCCACCAGCAGCGCACCAATTTCAGCCTCAGCAGACCGCACACACGCAAGCAACTCACCAAGACGGTCGGCCAGAGCCACCGCCTCGGAAGAGAAACCCGCGTCATCGGTCATGCCTCCAAGCTACCGATCATCGAACACGAGTTCATCACTCGATCGGGCAGAAGATCCAAGCCGCTGTCCGCACCCCAGAACACCGCAAAGTGCGGCAGGGCAACCGAAGCGTGGGGAATCGTCCACGGCCAAGCCGCATCCTGAAACCCAGCCCCAAGCCCGGCCGCCCGGGAGGGGCACTACCGCGTCAGCCGGTCGAGGATCGCGCGGGTCCGGGTCTCCCCCAGGCCGTGACCGGTTTCCCGGTGCACCGCAAGGGCGCTCCGGGCGTGCTCGGCGGCGGCACCGGGCTCGCCGTGGGCGAGTAGGGTGCCGGCCAGTGCGGTCAGGGCCTGCCCCTGCAGGGCCCGGTAACCCGCCCGCTCGGCGAGCACGAGAGCTTCCCGGGCGGGCCCCGGGTCCGCGGTGACCGTCGCCAGGCCGATCAGCGCGTCGACTTCCGGGTACCGGTCGCCGGTCTCGCGGATCAGGTCGAGGGCCTGGCCGTACCGGCGGATCGCCTCCGGGCGGTCGCCGAAGCGGGCGAGGACCGCCGCGGACGCGGCCAGCGCCTCCGCCTCGGTCCGCGGGTCCCCCGCTTCCCGGGCGAGCGCGAGCCCCGTGCCGGCGCATTCGAGCGCCATGGCCCGATGACCGCGATCGCCGTACACCAGGGCCAGCCGGCTGCGGGTTTCCGCTTCGCCACCCCGGTTTCCCGCTTCGCACTGCAGGTCGAGGGACCGGCAGAGCAGCTCCACCGCCTCGGCCGTCCGCCCGCGGGCGCGCTGTGCCTGCCCGAGGTTGGCGAGGTTGATCGCTTCGCCGTACCGGGACCCGATCCGGCGGTACCGGCGCAGGGCCTGGGTGTAGTGGTCGGCGGCTTCGGCGAGCCGGCCCATTTCCCAGTGGACCAGCCCGAGGTTGCCGAAGGCGACGGCCTCCCCCGCGGGCTGGCCGATCCGCCTGCTGAGGGCCAGCCCGCGGCCGAACCGGGACGCGGCGTCGGCGAGCCGGCCGGACTGCCAGTAGACACACCCCAGGTTGCCGAGCACCGCGGCCTGCGCCTCGACCCAGTCCGCCTCCCGCGCGAGCAGCAGCGAAGCCGTGTAGTGCCGGACCGCCTGCCGGTAGTGGCCCTGGCGGAAGTGCAGGTCGGCGAAGCTGAGCCGGGCGACGGCCCGCGCGCGCGGGCCACCGTCCGCTTCGGCGGCGCTCAGGCCGGCTTCGGCGGCCGCGAGCCATTCGACGCGGCGCATGCACATCCAGAAGTACCCGCGCATCGCGTCGGCGAGCCGCCACGCCGTGGACCGCGGGCCGTGGCCGGCCGCGAACCGGATGGCGGCGACGAGGTTGCCGCGTTCGGTGTCCAGCCACGCCGACGCCTCGCCCAGCCCGGGGAAAGCGGCCGGGACGCCGGACACCGGCAACCGCAGCATGTGCGGGTAGAGGAGGCGGGCGGCGCCGTCCACCGCCGCCAGGTACCAGTCGTTCAAGCGGCGCAGCGCTCGCTCGCGGTCCGCGGCGGCCTCCAGCCGGCCGGCTTGCTCGGCGGCGTACCGGCGGAGCAGGTCGTGGAAGCGGTACCGGCCCGGCGTGTGGTGTTCGACGAGGTGCGCGGCGGCGAGCCGGTCCAGCAGGGCGACCGCCCGCGGGGTCTCGGTGCCGGCCAGCGCGGCCACGGCTTCGGCGCCGACGTCGGTACCGGGGACCAGGCTCAGCAACCGGAACAGCCGCTGGGCGTCGGCCGGCAGGGCGGCGTGGGACAGGTCGAACGCGGTCCGCACCGCCGTCTGCTCGTCGCCCGGGACCGCGAGGGCGCCGAGGAGGTTGCCCTCGCGCAGTTCCGCGACGTAGTCCTCGATGCCGGAACCGGGCCGGTCGGCGAGGTTGGCTGCGGCGATCCGCAGCGCGAGCGGGAGGTGGACGCACAGCTTGGCGAACTCGAGGGCCGCCTCCGGCTCGGCGCGGACGCGCTCGTGGCCCAGGACACCCGCGAGCAGTTCGACGGCGTCGTCGGGGCTGAGCACGTCGAGCGTGACCCGGCGCGCGCCGTGCACGGCGACCAGGCCGGTCAGCCGGTCGCGCGCGGTCACCACCACCAGGCACCCGGGCCCGGCCGGCAACAGCGGCCGGACCTGGTCCGGGTTGACGGCGTTGTCCAGCAGCACCAGGATCTGCCGGTCGGTCGTCAGGGTCCGGTACAGGGCGGCCGCGGTTTCCGCGTCGGGCGGCACGCGCTCGGGCGGGATCCCCAGTGCGGCCAGGAACTGCGCGAGGACTTCGACGGGCGCGGCCGGAGCGCCCGGTGCGTGGCCGCGCAGGTTCGCGTACAGCTGCCCGTCCGGGAACCGGGCCCGGGCGCGGTGGGCCCAGTGCACGGCCAGTGCCGTCTTGCCGACGCCCGCCGTACCCGAGACCGCGGCGATGCCACCGGTCGCCAGACCGTCCAAAAGCGACAGTTCGGCCAGCCGGCCGGTGAACCCGTGCGGTTCGGCGGGCAGCTGCTTCGGGATCCGGTGCGGCGGACGGGGTTCGGCGGGCACCGCGGCAGCGTGTGCCTCGACGGCGGGGTCGCGCAGCACGGCCGCGTGCGCGGCCAGCAGCTCCGGTCCCGGGTCGATCCCCAGCTCGTCCGCGAGCCGCGTCCGCACCTGCCGGTAGAGCCGGAACGCCTCGCCCCGCTGCCCGAGGGCGTGGTGGGCGCGGATCAGGAGGGCCTGCGCGGCCTCGTCGAGGGGCTGTTCCGCGGCGGCTTCGGCAATGCCGGGCAGCGCTTCCGCGGCGGCACCCGTGTCGATCATCGCCCCGGCGTACCGGGAAAACGCTTCCCGGCGCTCGGCGATCAGCGAAACCACCTTCGGATGGCCGGTGAGCGGCGGCAGGTCGGCCAGCGGCCTGCCGTGCCACAACCGGAGCGCTTCGCCGAGCGAAGCCACCACGCGGGTGGCGTCGGCGTCGCGGTGGGCGTCGTTCGCCTCGGCGATGAGCTCGTGGAACCGCCACAGGTCGACGTCGACGGCCTCCCGCCGCACGGCGTAGCCCCCGCCGACGTGCGGCAGCACCCCGCTGCCCGCCCGCGGCGCACGCCCGGGTTCCAGCAGCCGCCGCAGGTGCTTGACGTGCGTCTGGACGACGTTCACCGCGCTCGGCGGCGGCCGGTTGCCCCACAGGGCGTCCACCAGGTCCCGCCGGGCCACGGCGTCTCCACCGGCGAGCGCGAGCAACCCGAGAACCGCGCGCCGGCCGGGCGGCCCGAGATCGAGTTCGGCGCCGTCGTGCCAAGCCCGCAGCGAACCCAGCACCTGGATGCGTACCGACCTCGTTGCCACCGTGGTTCCCCGCTATCGGCTGCTGGTCGAAACGTAGTGGGCCCGGCCGCCGGCACACAAGGAAGTGGCTCCGCTCGGGCTAAAGGGCCTGCGCCGGGCGCGGTTCGCCGTCCAGACGCCGTCCAATCGCCGTCCAACCGCCGTCCAGCACCTGCTGCTGAGGTGAGCAGCGGAACACCCCATAAGAAAGAGGCGGACATGGACAATCGTGCGTGGAAAACGTGCACCAGGGCAGCGGTGGCGATCGCTGTCAGCATTTTGACCTTGACCACGGGAAGTGCGGTGGCCTCGGCTGGCGTCGCCGCGCCGGGCTCTTCCACGATCGACGTGACCCACGGCCGGTTCGACGCCATCATCCCGGCTGCCCGGACCAGCGCGACTCCGGCCGACGACGTCACCGCGTTCCACGGTTTCAGCACCTTCCAGAGCCTCACGATCCAGTCGCAGGGGTTCGATCTGGAAGGACGCATCCAGGGCAGGCTCCGGAGCTACAACTACAAGGCCCTGTGGCAGGTCTACAACCTTCCGTCGTCCTCCGGCTGGAAGGTCTGGGTGGTCAGCTTCAAGAAGGACACCAGCCAGAGCGTCCTGAAGCAGACCTACCTCAGTGAACAGCTGATCGACGTCAACATCGACATCAAGTTCCGGGTCTCGGCCGCCAATCTGCGGGGCGTTTCCACGCTGCGGATCGGGTTCGAGACGCTGCGGCTGAACTTCAACGGGACGACCAAGGACTTCACCGTGGTCAACGGGGCGTCCGGGGGCGCCAAGGACCAGAACAACAACGACGTCCCGGTGGACTTCGAGCCGGTCTGATGCTGCTTTCCCTCAGGAAGACCGCATCGAGGTTCGCGGTGGCCGCCGCGGCGGCCACCGCGCTCCTGGCCGGCGGCTCCGGCACCGCGCTGGCGGCCGATGCGCACTTCGTGCCGGAGGCCACCGCAGCCGGCTGGGACGGCCGTGTCGCCACTGTCTCGTTCCAAGAGGCGGACGTGGCACCGGACGCCGACGCGACCACGATCTCCGTCAAGGTGACCGTCGACGTGAAGGTCCTGTGCACCCGGGGCCAGTCGACGCTCGACATCCGCAAGTCCGCGACCGTCCTGGAGGTCGCGGAGTACCCGATCGACGCCGACGGCACCGTCGCGGGGACCGCCGAACTGCCGCTCGAGGTGCCGGGGCTGCAGGTCCCCGGCTACGTGTGCGTGAAACGGCACTTGTCGATCACCGCGGCCCTGGAGGACTTCCGGACCGGCGCGACCCTGGTCCACCAGGCCTGATCCGGCAGCACCGGACGGCGCCGGCCACCTCCTCGCCGGCGCCGTCCGGTTGCGATTTCCGGGGAAGCCCCCGGCCGGTCCCGTCCCGGGCCGCCGGACTCTCAGAGTTCTCCCACGATCTCCCAGGAACCGGCCAGGCGGGTCGGCCACGCTCGCCGCATGACGATCGAAATACGAGGCCTGACCAAGCGGTACGGGCCCGAAACCGTGGTCGACGACCTGTCGTTCACCGTCGAACCCGGGCAGGTGACCGGGTTCCTCGGCCCCAACGGCGCCGGCAAGTCCACCACCATGCGGATGATCGTGGGCCTGGCCGCGCCGACGCGGGGCTCGGTCACCATCGGCGGCCGCCGCTACCAGGACCTCCCGGTGCCGCTGACCGAGGTCGGCGCGTTGCTCGACGCCGGAGCCGTGCACGGCGGCCGGACGGCCGGCCACCACCTGCTCGCGCTCGCGGTGAGCAACGGCCTCCCCCGGCGCCGGGTCGGCGAGGTGCTCGCCCGGACCGGGCTGGACGGCGTCGCCGGCAAGCGGACCGGCGGGTTCTCGCTCGGGATGCGGCAGCGGCTCGGCATCGCCGCGGCGCTGCTCGGCGACCCGCGGGTGCTGATCTTCGACGAACCGGTGAACGGTCTCGATCCCGAAGGAATCCGCTGGATCCGGGACTTCATGCGCTCGCTCGCCCGCGAGGGGCGGGCGGTGCTGGTGTCCAGCCACCTGATGAGCGAGATGGCGCAGACCGCCGACCACCTGGTCGTCATCGGCCGGGGAAAGCTCGTCGCCGACACCGCCGTGAGCGAGCTCGTGCGCGGTGAGGGCACCGTGCTCGTCCGCACGCCCGAGCCGGGCTTCGCGCGGCTGCTGGTCACCGCCGGGGCCGCCGTGCGGGAGGGGGTCGAAGCCTCGCTCGTCGTGTCCGGCATGACGAGCACGGAGGTCGGGAAACTCGCGGCCTACCACGGTGTCGCGCTCGCCGAGCTCACCCCGCAGCGCGTCTCGCTGGAGGACGCGTTCATGGAGCTGACCCGGGACAGCCTCGACTACCGGGGAGCCACCGCATGAGCGTGTCCTTCACCCACACCGTCCGCGGGGAGTGGATCAAGCTGCGCAGCCTGCGCTCCACCTGGTACACCGTGGCGTGCCTGTTCGCGGTCGGGCTCGGGATCACCGGCCTCGCCGTGAACGCCGCCGCGAAGGGCTACCCCGGCGACGGGCCCTGGGACCCGGCCAACCGCAGCCTGTCGTCGTACCTCGTCGCGCAGCTGATCATCGGGGTGCTCGGCATCCTGGTCGTCACGTCCGAGCACGCGACCGGCCTGATGCGGACGTCGCTGATTGCCACGCCGCGCCGGCACCGGCTGCTGGCGGCCAAGGTGCTCGTGGCGGTGGGGGTCGCCGTGGTGGCGGGCCAGCTGCTGATGTCCGCCGCCTTCTTCCTCGGGCAGGCCGTCTTCGCCGCCCGGGGCGTGCCGCACGCGAGCCTCGGCGATCCGGGCGTCCTCTCCGCCGTGACGGGCGGCGGGCTCTACCTCGCGGCCATCGCGCTGCTGGCGGCCGGGCTGGGCACGATCATGCGTGCCACCGCGGGGGCGCTCGCCACCCTGGTCGGGATCGTCTTCCTGGTCCCCGCCCTCGGCGGGCTCTTCCCCACGTGGCTGCGACCGCTCTTCTTCTACTGGCCGACGCTCGGCGCGTCCGCGGTCCTCAAGACGGTGCCCGATCCGGACTTCCCGCACCCGTGGCTGAACCTGGCCGGGATGGGCGCCGGCGTCGCCGCGGTGCTGGCCGTGGCGTTCGTGGTCTTCCGGCGCCGGGACGTGTGATGCGGGAGGCAGTCCGGGGCCTGGTGGCGGCCGCGGCCGCGCTGCTCGCGATGGTGGTCGTCGCCGCGGCCGGCCTGGCGCTGCTGGGTGCCGGCGCTCCGGGGGCACTGACCGCGGCCGTCGTCGCACTGGCCACGGGGGGCACGGCGGAGGTCGCCGCGGTCCCGGCGGCCGGGCTCCCGGTCACCGTGCGGGGCAGCCTCCACGTGCTGCCGCTCGGGGTTTCCGCGGCGGGCGCGGCGGTTCTGGCCTGGCTGCTGCTGCGCGGCGGCGCGAACGGGCTCCTCGTCCGCGGCGCCGCGGCGGCCGTGGCCCTTCCGGCCGGGCTGGGCGCTTTCGCCGTGGCCGCACGGGGAACGCTGCCCCTCCCGGATGGTGTGGCGGCCGGCGGCTGCGGGCCTTCCGCGCGCCTGCCCTTCTCCGGCGCGCTGGATGCCGGATTCTCCGTGGCGGCGGGCCCGGCGATGGCCGGCGCACTGGCCGGGACGCTCGCGGTGCTCGGCGCGTGCTGGGCCGCCACGCGGTTCCCCGCCCGGGCCGGGAGCGTGCGCGCGGCGGGGTGGCTCGCGGGCGGGCTCACCGTGCTGGGCCTGACCCTCGCCTGGGGATTCGGCGGCCCCGCCGCGGCCGGGGCCGCGCTGCTCGCCCTGCCCCAGCTGGTGGCCGGCGTCCTGGCACTGGGGCTGGGCGTGCCCTGGACGGTCACCACCACCGGCGTGCTTCCCTGCGCACCGGACCTCTCTCCGGGTGGTCCGGCGTCCTGGGTGGCGATCGTGGTGCTGCTCGCCTGCGGTGTCGCGGTCCGGAGCCGCCGACCCGGCACTCCCCTGCGCCGGGCCGTGGCGAGCGCCGTGCGGTTGGCTCCGGCGACCGGGGCCGTACTCGCCGTCGCGACGGTGCTGTCGCGGATTTCCGTCGACGTCTCCGTCGGCGCGTTCGGGTTTTCGCTGCCCGTCTTCGGCGCGCGGCTGACGGCGAATCCGTTGCTCGCGCTGGTGGCCGGGCTCGCGGGCGGGGTGGCGGCGGGCTTCGCGGGCTCGCTGCTCGCCGACGCGATCTCCGTATTCTCACGGGTATGGAAGCGATGACATCCCGGCTGCTGGTCGTCGACGACGAGGCCACCGTCCGCGAGCTGCTCTCCGCCGCGCTGCGGTTCGCCGGCTTCCGGGTGACGTCGGCGGCGACCGCGCGGGAGGCCGTCGCCGCGGCCACCGCGGAGCCGCCGGACCTGGTGCTGCTGGACGTCATGCTGCCGGACATGGACGGCTTCGAGGTGGTCCGGCGGCTGCGCGAACACCACCCCGGCCACGGCACACCGGTGCCCGTCCTCTTCCTGACCGCGCGCGACCGCCAGTCCGACAAGGTCACCGGCCTGTCCCTGGGCGCCGACGACTACGTCACGAAGCCCTTCGACCTGGCGGAGCTGATCGCCCGGATCCGCGCGATCCTCCGCCGGACCGCGGGCCACCCGGCGGCGGTGCTCACCGCGGGCACGCTCGCGCTCGACGCGGAGGGCCACCAGGTGACGCGCGCGGGCCAGGCGATCCGCTTGTCCGGCACGGAGTTCCGGTTGCTGCGCTACCTGATGGAGAACGCCGGGCGGGTGGTGTCGAAGGCGCAGATCCTCGACCGGGTGTGGCGCGAGGACTTCGGCGGGGACGCCGGTATCGTCGACACCTACATCTCGTACCTGCGGCGCAAGGTCGACACCGGGGAACCGAAGCTCATCCACACCGTGCACGGGGTGGGCTACGTCCTGCGGGAGCCCCGGCGGTGAGGCGGCTTTCGCTGCGGGCCCGGCTGCTGCTGCTCACCGCGGGCCTGCTGCTGGCCGGCCTGACCCTGATCGGCGCGCTGGTTTCCGCGCAGCTCGAGCGTTTCCAGCTCGACCGCCTCGACGGCCAGCTGCGCTCGATGACCGAGCTGATCTCCCGCGCGGCCGGGCCCGCGCCGGCCGCGAACCCCGCCGTGCGGCCCGAGCTCGTCGACCCCGCCCTCGAGCTGTTCGGCACCCCCTACGTCGTGTACTTCGACGCGAGCGGCGCGGCGGTGGGCGGGCTCCATTCGTCGCGAGTGGACGGAGCGACGCTGCCACGGGTCGACGCGCTGCGCACGGTTCCGGTCGACGGGACGGCCGTCGACCTCGACGCCGCCGACGGGACGCAGCGCTGGCGAGCCGTCGCGCGGCCGTCGTTCAGCTGGGGCGGGACGGTCGTTTCGGCCGCGCCGCTCGCCGAAGCCGACGCCACGATCGCCCAGCTGCGGACCAGCAGCCTGGTCACCGGCGCCGCGCTGCTCGTCGTGCTGACCGCGGCCGGCTGGCTCGCCCTCGGCCGGGGCCTGCGGCCGCTGCGCCGGATCGAGCACACGGCGGCGGCGATCGCCGGCGGCGACCTCTCCCGGCGCGTCCCGGACCTGGCGTCACCGGGCACGGAGATCGGGCACCTGGCGACGTCGCTCAACACCATGCTCGGCCAGCTCGAACGGGCCTTCGCCGACCGGGCCGCGTCCGAGGCGCGGATGCGCACGTTCGTCTCGGACGTCAGCCACGAACTGCGCACCCCGCTGTTCGGCATCAAGGGTTCCACGGAGCTCTACCGGATGGGCGCCCTGCCCGGACCGTCCGATGTGGACGAAGCGATGCGCCGCATCGACCGCGAAGCCACCCGGCTCACCGCGCTCACCGAGGACCTGCTGCTGCTCGCGCAGCTCGACGAGGCCCCCGAGGAGCAGCTCGACCGGGCACCGATGGACCTGCGCACCCTCGCCGGCGACGCCCGGCACGACCTGCGTGCCCTCGACCCGGCCCGCACCGTTTCCCTGACCGGCCCGGGCGGCACCGGCCCACCCGGCCCGGCGCCGGTGGACGCCGACGAGGCCCGGCTGCGGCAGGTCGTCACCAACCTGGTGGGCAACGCCGCCGCCCACACGCCACCGGGCACCGGCGTCCGCATCGGCGTCGGCACGGTGGCCGGCCGCGCGGTGCTCGAGGTGGCGGACGAGGGGCCGGGGATGACGGCCGAGCAGGCGAGCCGCGTCTTCACCCGCTTCTACCGGGCCGACCGCTCGCGGGCCCGCAAGCCGGGCGCCGACGCCGGCCTCGGCCTCGCCATCGCCCGTTCCCTCGCCCGCGCCCACGGCGGCGACGTCGAACTCGAGACCGCGGTCGGGGAAGGCGCCTGCTTCCGGCTCGTCTTGCCGGTGCCGGAGAACGGGTTCGCGGACTGACCGCCGGGGTGCGGCGATTTCGTGAACGACTCGTTCATGAACTGCCCGAGCGAAAGATCGGCGGTTTCCGGGCTCCACGGTAGGCTGGGTGACGTGGTCGAGACGCCCGACATCGTTCGCCCGCCCGCCGAGCTCAGCGCGGCCCTCGCGGCCATCGGCAGTGCCACGGCCAGCGCCGAGCTCAGCCGCCTCGGCATCCGCAGCGCGTTCATCCGTGGCCCGGTTTCGGTGACCCCGGGCGTGCGCGTGGCGGGTCCGGCGCTGACGCTGCAGTTCCTGCCCAAGCGCGAGGATCGCTACCCCGTCGACGAGTACGCCGAGCCGGAGAAGCAGCTGCACCGGCACGTCATGTACCACGCCCGGCCCGGTGACCTGATCGTCGTGGACGCGCGCGGCGACATGAGCAGCGGTGTGTTCGGCGAGATGATGCTGACCTACTTCAAGGGCCGTGGCGGCGCCGGGGTCGTCGTGGACGGGTGCCTGCGCGACATCGGCGAGGCCAAGAAGCTCGGCCTCGGGCTGTGGATCCGGGGCGCCACCCCGAACTTCCACGCCCAGACCGAGATCGTCCCCGCCGCCGTCAACGTGCCGGTGGCGTGCGGCGGCACCCTCGTCGAGCCGGGCGACATCGTCGTCGCCGACGACGACGGGGCCGTCGTGGTTCCGGTCAAGCTCGCGCCCGCTCTGCTGGCCGCCGCCCGGGAGCATGCGGAATGGGAGGAGTTCTCCCGCATCCGCCTGGCCGAGGGCGGCGACCTGCGGCGGTACTACCCGCTGTCGGACGAGGCCCGGCCCGAGTACGAGCGGTGGCGCGCCGAACAGGGCCGGGACTGACGCGCACTCATCCCTTCACCGCCCCCGCGGTGAGGCCCTCGGTCAGGAACCGTTGCCCGAAGCCGTACATGAGCACGACCGGGATGCTGACCAGCAGCGAGGCCGCGGCCAGCTGGCCCTGCGGGACGACGTCGCCGAAGATCATCGACTGCATGCCGACGGGCAGCGTCTTGTTCTCGTCCTTGGTGATGAACACGAAGGCGAACAGGAACTCGTTCCACGCGTTGGTGAGCGTGAACAGCGCGACCGCGAGCAGGCCGGGTTTGGCCAGCGGCAGCACGATCCGGCGGAACGCCCCGAACCGCGTGCAGCCGTCGACCAGCGCGGCCTCCTCGAGATCGGCCGGGATCGACTTGAAGTAGCCGACGAGCAGCCACGTCGCGAACGGCAGCGTGAACGTCGGGTAGGCGAGCACCAGCGACCACAACGAGTCGTTGAGCCCGATCCCGCTCATCAGCTGGTACAGCGGGATGAACAGCAGCGCGCCCGGCATCACGTAGGTGAGCAGGATCGTCACCGTGAAGCTCTCCGAACCCCGGAACTTCAGCCGGGCCAGCGCGTAGCCGGCCAGCGCCGCGCAGACCAGGGCGATCACCGTGGACGCCACCGAAACCAGGATCGTGTTGACGTACCAGGTGCCGAACGCGCCGGTGAACAGGTTGGTGAACTGCGCGGTGGTCCACGGCGTCGGCCAGAGGTCGTCGGTGCGCGCGACGATCTGGTCGTCGGACTTGAAGGCCGTCACCGTCATCCAGTACAGCGGGGCGAGCACGAAACACAGCAGGCCCACCAGCGCGATTCCGCTGCCGGTGCCACCGACCACCCGCGCCGCCGTCCGGTTGCCCCGGATGGCGAGCACGGAGACGACCCGGCCGACGGCGGCCGCGAGCACCACGAACACGCCCAGCACGAGCGCGGCCTTACCCACGATGTGCGGGGACGCCCAGACCAGCACGAGCACCGCACCCACGACGATCACCCACGGCAGCGCCCGGCGCTGAGCCGGGGTCAGCCGCCGTCGCCCCAGGTCGCCCGCGCCCGGCAGGTCGCTGCGCCGCATCATCCGCACGAGGATCACCACGAGGACGGCGATGACCGGCAGCATCACCAGCGTGACCGCGGCACCCGCGCCCAGCTGCAGCTGCTGGATGGCCTTCGAGTAGGCCACCATGACGTACGGGGCGGTGGCGTCGCCCGGCCCGCCCTGGGTCATCAGCCAGATCAGGTCGAAGTTGTTGAACGTCCAGATCGACGACAGCAGCACCGTCACGATCATCACCGGACGCAGCCCCGGCAGCGTGATGTGCACGAAACGCTGCCAGGGCGAGGCCCCGTCCACCATCGCCGCCTCGTGGAGACCGCCGTCGATGGCCTTGAGCCCGGCGAGGAACGTCACCGTGAAGAACGGGATGCCCTTCCAGACGTTGACCAGGATGACCGCCGGCATCGCGAGCGCGGGATCGGACAGCCACTCCGCGGGCCAGTGGTCGACGAGCCCGATCGCGGCCAGGCCCGGCCCGATCCCGGAGTCGGTGAGCAGCACGTTGACGCTGCCGAAGATCGGGTCGAGCAACGACCGCCAGGTGAAGGCGGTGACGACCGTCGGGATCACCCACGGCAGCAGGATCAGCCCGGCGACGATCGCCTTGCCGCGGCGCATGTGGTGCAGCATCAACGCCGCGATCAGGCCGAAGACCACCTTGAAGATCTCGGCGTAGGCGGTGAAGACGAACGAGTTGAGCACGCCGTGGTGGAACAGGCCGTCGCCGATGAGGGCGGTGTAGTTGTCCAGCCCGACGAAGACCGTCTCCGCGCCGTGGCGTTCCGTGGCACTGGTGAAGACGGAACCGACGATCGGGACCAGGATCAGGCCGGCGACCAGCACCAGCGTCGGCCCGATGAACACCGCGGCGAGGCGCCAGTCGCGCCCGAGCCGCCGCTGGACCGGGGTGAGCGAGGACGACGCACCCGGCGCCGGACGGGCCGGCTGCGTCGTCCTCGAACGGGGGCGCAGGGTGGTCACTGCCGGTAGCCCTGCTGCTCGAAGATCTGCACGATCCGGCCGTGGGTCGCGGCGACGGCGTCGGCCGGCTTGGTGCCCTGGATGACCGACTGCATCATGTCGGTCAGCAGGTAGGCGGCGGTGGCGGCCTGCTCGCCGGGGCTCGGGGCCTGGGGGAACGCGTAGCCGGTCCGGGTCTTCACCGGCAACGGCGCCCGGGTTTGCTCCCGCAGCGCCGCGAAGGCCGGGTCACCGGTGGTGTAGTACGGGTCGGAGTCCCACACCTTGCTCCACGAGGGATTGACCAGGCACGGTGCTTCCTTCGCGACCCCGAGCAGCGCGCTCCCGCCGACCATGAACTTGGCCACCAGCTTGGCCAGGTCGGGGTTCTTCGCCCCCTTGAACACGACGAAGGAGTTGGACTCGCCGTACGCGAGCGGCCGGTCGAGCGCCGGTCCGGTGGCGCCGTTGAACACGTGCGTGTTGGCGTAGACCGGGTTCTTCTTGGTCTTCGAGTCGGCGTAGACGCTGAACTGGTTGAGCGTGAGCCCGAGGATCTGGGCCAGCCAGTTCTCGTTGTTGCTCGAGTCGGTCCAGCTGCCGATCCCGGGCGGCAGCATCGGCGCGTACTTCGGGTTCGTGTAGATGTCGCCGATGAACGCGACTGCGGCGACGGTCTCCGGCGAGTTGAACACCACCTTGGTGCCGGTGTTGTCCGCGATCGCCCCGCCGTAGGTGTTGATGACGTTCGCGATGAAGCCGTTGGCGTCGCCGGAGCGGTTCACCGTGAGCCCCCAGCCGAAGCGCCGCTTCGCCGGGTCGGAGACCGCCAAAGCGTTGTCGCGCAGCTCTTCCCACGAGTAGTAGGGCTTGAGCGGGAGCCCCTTCTCCTGGTACCAGTCCTTGCGCAGGTACATCCCGGACGCGATGAAGTGGTACGGGATCGCGAACCAGCGGCCGTCGAACACGCAGTAGTTGTTCGCCTCGGTCGCGGGATCCCCGTAGAGCGCCCGCATTTCCTCGACGACGTCGGTGACGTCGGTGAGGGCGCCGAGGTTGTGGAGCTGGCCGACGAACCGCCGGTCGCTCACGAAGGCCAGGTCGCGGTTGGTCCCCGCCTTCACCTCGGCGTCCATCTTGGCGACCATGTCGCCGGCGTCGCCGGACACCAGGTCGTTGCGGACGGTGGTCCCGGTGGCCTGCGCGAACACCTGCAGGGACTTGTCCAGTGCCTTGTTGGCGGCCTCCGCGTACAGCTTCTGCGAGAGCATTCCCACCGACCCGCCGCGCAGCCTGGCAGCTTGGTCGAGCAGCGCTTGGGGGACTTGGACGTCGACCTTCGGTGCCGGTGCGGGGCTGCTGCCGCACCCGGCGAGACCGAGCGCGCCCAGCGCGCTCATCCCGAGGAAAGACCGTCTCGACCACTCCGATTTCTCTGCCATGCCTCGTCCGTCCTCGTCATTGGTTCCGGATCTCGGTCGTGCAGTGCCTGCGCTAGTGCTTGTTCTGCTGCTCCGCCACGAGCGTGGAGAAGTTGTTGCTCAGGTGCCGGCGCATCGCCGCGCGGGCGCCTTCCGGATCGCGCGCCACGATTGCCTCGTAGATCTCGGTGTGCTGGGCGGTGGCGCGGTGCAGGCCGGCCGGCGCCTCGTTGGTGACGCGCCGGCTGGCCGTGCCGAGCCAGCGGGCGGAGTACATGATCCGGTCCAGGATGCGGTTGTTGGCCGCCCGGCAGATCTCCATGTGGAAGGCGTGGTCGACCTCGAGGTAGGCGTCGGGATCCGCCTCGAGCGCGGCCATGCGGTCGATTTCGTCCTTCAGCCGGCCGAGGGTTTCCCCGGTGGCGCCGGCCGCGGCCATCGCGGCCAGCTCGGGCTCGAGCAGCGCCCGCGTCTGGTACAGCTCCTGCAGGAGCTCACCGACGATCTCCGTGGGCAGCCACTCGATCAGCAGCGGGCTCAGGTAGTCCCATTCCGCGCGGGGGCGCACGACGACCCGGCGGCCCTGCGCGATTTCGACGATGTCGAGCGACGCGAGGATCTTGAGCGTCTCCCGCGCCACCACCCGGGACACCCCGAACTCGTTCGAGATCTCGAGTTCCGACGGAGCCGGGCCGTCCCCGATTTCGCCGCCGACGATCCGCCGGGTCAGGTGGGCCGCCACCTGCACCGGGAGAGTCCGGACCTTGACAGCGTCCGGAGACTCTTGTCTCCTTGGCATGTCATCAGCTTATCGGACAAGTTGGACGTCGCATTAGTCCGTTCATACGCACCACCCGGCGACGGGAGAGCAATGCGGATCGTGAACGTCACGACGGCGGTGGTCGCTTACCACGGTCAGGCCACCCTGGTACGGATCGACACCGACGAGGGCCTCAGCGGGTTCGGCGAGGCCAATCCCGACGCCGGCGCGGCAGCCGTCGTCGGCGTGATCAAGACCCTGACACCCCTCCTGCTCGGCGAGGACCCGCGCAACGTCGAGCGGTGCTGGGAGAAACTCCGCCGCAGCAACGTTTTCGCGGGCTCCCAGGGCGGGGTGTTCGTGATCGCCCTGTCCGGGATCGAGCTCGCGCTGTGGGACCTCGCGGGCAAGGCCGCGGGCCAGCCGGTCCACCGGCTGCTCGGCGGCAAGTTCCGCGACCGGATCCGCCTCTACGCCGACTGCGGCGACGGCGACGACCCGGCGGGCTCGGTCGCCGGGTGCGTCGACCGGGCCCAGCGGATGGTCGCCGAAGGCTTCACCGCCCTGAAGTTCGACATCGACGACCTGCACCACCCGGCCAAGCTGGACGCCTTCAACCACACGATCGGCGCCGCCGAGCTGCGCTCGATGGTCGGGCGCGTGGCCGCCGTCCGGGAAGCAATCGGACCGGACATCGATCTGGCGATCGACCTGCACGCCCGCTACGACGTGCCGAGCGCGTGCCGGATCTCGTGGGAGCTCGAGCCGTTCCACCTGATGTGGCTCGAGGAGCCGATACCGGCGGAGAACGTCGACGCGCTGGTGCGGGTGCGCGCGCAGACCCGCACCCCGATCTGCGCGGGAGAAAACCTCTACCTGCGCTGGGGGTTCCGCGAGCTGCTCGAACGCGGCGCCGTCGACGTCATCGAGCCGGACGTGCCGAAGTGCGGCGGCCTGGCCGAGGCCAAGAAGATCGCCAACCTCGCGGAGCTGCACTACATCCCGTTCGCGCCGCACCTGGTGTCGACGCCGCTGGGCACGATGGCCACGTCGCACCAGTGCGCCGCGATCCCCAACTTCTTCGTCCAGGAGTGGCACGCCCTCGAGGAGCGCGCGGTGTGGGACAGCTACGTCCACGCCCCCGACGGGAGCGGCTCGATCGTGAAGGACGGTTACATCACGCTTCCCGACAGCCCCGGCATCGGCGTGGAGCTCGACATGGACGGCGTCCGGGCCCACGCCGTCGAGGGCTACGGGGTGTTCGAGTAGCGGCGCTCGTCAACGCCCCCGCCGGGCTCGATTCCGCTGCCGCGACCGCCTGCGCACCAGGAACACGACGCCGGCCAGCAGCACGAGCGCGCCGGCCGCCCCAAGCCACCACGACGGCGCGAAGCGCGACACCGCCGCGGCCTGGGGTGTCGCGGTGCCGGGCCGGGCCGCGCCGGAACCGCCGGTCAGGGCGACGTCGTTGCCGTCGCCGCCGTGGTAGGTGAGCCGGAACGCGCCGACCGCCGCGCCCTCGGGCAGCCCGTCGAAGGTGCCGTCGACCTGGCCGGTTCCCTGGTTGTCGATGATCACGCCGGGGCCCTGCGCCGAGGCCGGGGCGAAGGTGCCCGCGAGCTTCACCGCGCCGGTGACGCTCATCCGGGTGGCGCTCAGGCGGGCGCCGGGCCGCTGGGTGTAGGTGCCGCGCACGGTCATGCCCGTCGCGTCGACCGTCCCGGCGTTGTCCACCGCGCCCGCCACCGTGCCGGTCGCCCGCAAGGTGCCGCCGGACCGCACGGCGAGCTGCCGCGCCTGCACGGACCCGGTCAGCGCCAGTGTTCCTTCTTGGACGGTCCAGGCGCTGTCCGGGGTGGTGTGCCTGCCGGTCAAGGTGAGCGTTTCGGCCCCGGTCTTGGTGACACCGCCGGTGGCGGCCAGCGCGCCGCCGAACGTCGTCGCGGTCGTGGCGCGGACGGTCAGCGGACGTCCGGCCGCGACGGTGCTGCCCTCGGCGCCGGAGAGGTTGGCGATCGTCTGGTCGCCGGCCCGCGTCAGGTCCAGCGTCGCCCCGGCCGCCGGCAGGTCGACCGCGGTGCTCGCGGCGAGGGAGCCGCCGGTGACCGTGAGCGTGCCCGCCTTCACCGTGGTCTTGCCCGTGTACCCGAGCTCGCCGGTCAGGGTGGTGCCGGCCGGGCCGGCCTGGGTCACCGAACCCTTGCCGCCGATCCGGCCCAGTTCGGCGCCCCGGCCGGCGTTCTGCACGATCAGCTCGCCGTTGTCGACGATCTTGCCGGTCTTCAGCAGCGAACTGTCACCCTGCGGGGTGCCGTCCCCCAGCCGCAGCGACGCGCCGGCCCCGATCGTCGTGTCACCGTCGTAGTTCTGCGGCGCGGTGAAAGTGACCGCGTTGCCGCGGGTCGGCGCGACGACGACGTCGCCGCGGCCGACGTCGGCCATCGTGTCGTGGTACTTGCCGCCGGAGATGGGCGCGTCCAGGGTGACCGGGCCGTTGTAGTCGAACGTCAGCAGGCTGCGGGCGCCGCCGGGGTCGGCGTGCATGTTGAGGTAGACGGTGTTTTCGTTGCCGGGCAGGAAGAAGCGGTGGTGCGTACCGTCGCCCCAGGTCACCGTGGCGCCCTCGATGTTGATCCCGCGCTTGTTGTCGCGGTGGGGCACGGTGGCGAAGTTCCGGGACGGGTCGCCGAGCGCGGGATCGGTGTCCGACCCGTTGTCCGACCAGCTGTACACGCCCGACATCCGCACCACGCCGGAGCCCCAGGTGTGGAAGTTGATGTCGTTGCCGTAGAACTGCGAGTAGATGTCGGCGGCGTCGGTGACCACCTCGCCGTCCGGTGCGTTGTGGATGAACGAACCCTGGTTGACCACCTTGCGCACGTGCGGCATGGCGGTGAGGTAGCCGACGCTGCCGTAGTCGGCGCCGGTGCCGACGTACAGCGTGCCCGAGAACGGGTGGGTACCCGGCAGCTCGATGCCGGGCCAGGTGCTCCGCCGTTGCTTGACGAACCCGGAACCGCTGATCACGCCCAGGTTCACCGCCCGGTGCACGGCGAGGTCCAGGGTCCCGTCGACCTGGTGGTTGAGCGCGTTCAGCGACACCCCGGGCGCCTGGACGTAGTGCCCGATGACGCCGTCGCCACCCGATCCGCTCCCGTACTGGAGAGTCGCCCCGCGTTGCACGATCACGGCGGGCGGGTCGGGGTTCTCGATCGTGGTCACCGGGTGGTTCCCGCCCACCGTGACGACCTTCTGCCGGTGGCGGGCGCCCGGCAGGGTGAAGTCGCTGTCCTTCACCAGCACGAGCGTGCCCGTTCCCCCGACGGTGAAGACCCCTTCACCGCTGAGCACGCCCGTGTAGGTGGTGACGCCACCGGTGAGCCGCACGACCGCGTCCCCGCTCAGCGTCACGTCCCGGTTCGCGAAGATGTCGGCGGTGACGTCCCGGCCCCCGGACTGCGCGAACGCACTCGGCGAGCCCACGGCCGCGAGGAGGAGCGCGGTCACCGCCACCCAGCAACCACCACGCTGTGCGCGCACGCCCTTACCCCACGATGTTAGCGATAACATTTTTCGGCGCTCAGTGTTCGTGGCCGACGCGGCGATGTCAACCCCCGCGGACGGCAGCCGGGGATGCGCCCCCGGGCGGCCTTCGAGCACTCGAGCCGAACCGCTTCACGGAGCCGGCCGGCCGGCTCCGGACGCGAGCCGCTCCTGAACGCCGACGAGGTCGTCCGGCAGCGCGTCGGGGACCTCGGTGTCGAAGCGGCGCAACAGCTTCAGCGCGAAGCCGGCGCCGTTGATCAGCAGCATCGCCAGCGCGTACACCACGTACGTCAAGCCGATCCCCCGGCCGTCGCCGACGCCGAGCACCGCGCCGGCCGTGCCGGCCAGTGCGCCGCCGGGTGCCAGCAGCGGGGTGAACCAGCCCACCGCCAGCGGCGCCAGCACGGCGAAGCCGAGCGGCAACGTGGACCAGGTGATGGTCTGGTTGATCGCGAACACCCGGCCGTGGAACCGCTGCGGCACCTTGACCTGCACCAGCGTCGCGTAGATGCCCTGCGACAGCGCCATCGCCGCGGCCATCAGGAACACCCCGGCGGCGACCACGGCGAGCGACGGCCGCAGCCCCATCACCAGGCAGCCGAGGGAAATGCCGACGTTGCCGAAGAGCACCCCGGCCATCCGCCGCCGCCGCGGGCCGCCCCACAACGCCATCGCGATGCCGCCGGCGACCGCGCCGACCGCCTCGGCCAGCGCGACCTGGGCGACGTCGGTGACCGTGCCGAACGAGAGCACGAGCGGCGAGACGAGCACCAGCGCGGGCGCCAGGAAGACGTTGGCCAGCGCGAAGTACAGGAGCATGGCGCGGAATCCGCGGTGGTGCCACGAGTACTTCAGCCCACCCGTGATCGCCGTGAGCAGCGGCTCGCGCGGGCGCCAGCCGAGCAGGTCGGGGAACCGGACGAACAGCAGGCTGACGATGGCGAACACGTAGCTCGCCATGTCGAGCACCAGGATCCCGGACAGCCGGATCGCGGCCAGCAGCCCGGCCGCGATCACCGGCATCAGCAGCTGGGCGAAGCCGGTGGACAGCTGCGCGAGGCCCATCGCGTGCCCGAGG
Organism: Streptomyces sp. MN03-5084-2B; assembly: GCA_033793495.1. GTDB lineage: Bacteria > Actinomycetota > Actinomycetes > Mycobacteriales > Pseudonocardiaceae > Amycolatopsis. The sequence goes on from JARAWT010000042.1 coordinate 25,802, forward strand.
TACTGCTTCGGCACCAGCTGCGCCACCGACGACTGGTAGGCGATCCGCTGGAACGCCCCCGCCACCGAACCGAGCGGGATGAGGAGGTAGATCGCCCACAGCGGCACCGGATCGGAGGTGACCAGCAGGGCCAAGGCCAGCTGCACGACCCCCGCGATCCCGCTCGCCGCCATCATGATCTTCCGCCGGTCGCCGCGGTCCACCAGGGCACCCGCGACCGGCAGCACCAGCACGCCGCACAGCAACGCCAGTGCCCAGAGCAGGCCGAGGTCGGCGACCGAGCCGGTCCTGGTGTAGAGCCAGATCGGCACGGCGAACGACGTCAGCGCGGAGCCGGTGGCCGAGACCAGCTGCCCGGCGGTGACCACGGCGAACCGGGCCAGGCTCGGCCGGACCGCCGGCCGCTCGTCCGGGACGGCCCGGTGGACTTCGTGCAGCTCCCAGCCGGCCGCGGGATCCGGCGCCGGCACGTCTTCCGGGGGACGCACCTGCGTGAGGACCTCGGCGAGTTCAGCCGCGCGATAACGCAGGAAGAAGTGCCCGGCCCGGTCGAGGACGACGAGGGCCGTGGTGTCGGTGAGGAACTCCCATTCGCAGTAGCGTTCGGCGTAGTAGTCGGTGACCGGGTCCTCGGAGCCGACGACGGAGACGATCGGCGCGCGCAGCTTGGCGACGCGGGCGTCGAGCAGGCCGCTGAAGTACTCCTCGGCGGCCCGGCCGTCCGCGCGCATGTTGCCGATGATCCGGTCGGCCTGCGCCGGGTCGAGGTCGCCGGTGTCGACGCCCATGCCCTTGAGCCAGTTCGCGTAGTACCGGTTGCTGCGCAACGTCTCCAGCCGCGTCCGCAGCGTGCCGACCGGCCCCTTGATCCGCGCGAACGGGAAGATCGCGCCGATGTACACGACCTCCAGGGCCCGGCCCCGCTCCTCCAGCCGCCGGGCGACCCCGACGGCCAGCGCGTTGCCCACCCCGCAGTGCCCGTAGATCGCCAGAGGGCCGTCGATCCGGTCCAGGATCTCCCCGGCGAGCCGCTCGACCAGCTCGTCGAACGGCACCGCTTCTTCGGCCAGCCCGACGTCGTGGCCGGGGATCGCCACCGAGAACAGCGAACACCCGCCGGGCAGCGCGTCCGCGAGGGGCTGGTAGACGATCGCGCTGCCGCCGCCGTAGGGGAAGCAGACGTAGGTCAACGTCGGCTTCGCGACCGGCTTGGTCAGCTCGTGGAGCAGGTGCCCCGAGTCGTCCCGAGCACCGTCCACGAAGGACGCCAGTGCGCGGATCGTGCGGTGCCGGAACAGGTCCATCACGCCCGCCTGGTGCCCGGCCTTCGCGATCCGCGCGACGACCTGGGTGGCGAGCATCGAATGCCCGCCGAGGTCGAAGAAGTCGTCGTCGACGCCGAGTTCTCCGACCTTGAGCACGTCCCGCCAGATCTCGCCCAGCAGCACTTCCGACGGCGTCGACGGCTCGACGAGGGCGGTGGTGGCGTCACGGGCCGCGACCGGGGCGGGCAGGGCCGCGCGGTCGAGCTTCCCGTTCGGCGTCAGCGGCAGCGCGTCGAGGGTGACGAACGACGGCGGGACCATGTAGTCCGGCAGCGTCTCCTTCAACGCCGCCCGCACGGCACCCGGATCGGCGTCGCCGACGAAGTACCCGACCAGCCGCTTGTCCCCGGGCGTGTCCTCGCGGACGAGCACCACCGCGTCCCGGACGCCGTCCTGCTCGCGCAGCGCCGTCTCGATCTCGCCGGGTTCGATGCGCAGGCCGCGCAGCTTGACCTGGTGGTCGAGGCGGCCGAGGAAGCCCAGGGTCCCGTCCGCGCGCCAGTGCGCGAGATCCCCGGTCCGGTACATCCGGCCGCCGTGGAAGGGATCCGGGACGAACCGCTCGGCCGTCAGCTCCGGCCGGTTGTGGTAGCCCGGCGCCAGCCCGGCACCCGCGATGTGCAGCTCACCCGGCACCCCGGGCGGGCACGGGTGCCCGTGCCGGTCGAGGACGTAGATCCTGGTGTTGCGGATCGGCGCCCCGATCGGCACCGACGCCACCCCGGCCAGTGCCTCGGGCGTGCAGTGCCAGGCGGTGACGTCGATCGCGGCTTCGGTCGGGCCGTAGAGGTTGTGCAGGTCGCAGTGCGGCAGCCGCCGGACGAACTCGCGCGCGGTGTCCAGCGGCAGCTCCTCGCCGCTGCAGACGACCCGCCGCAGCGCGGGGAGGGCGTCGCTGCCCGGCTCGGCCAGGAACAAGCTCAGCATCGAGGGCACGAAGTGCGCCGTCGTGATCCCTTCCGAGGCCAGCAGCTCTCGCAGGTAGGCGGCGTCCTTGTGGCCACCGGGTTCGGCCAGCACCAGCCGGGCGCCGGTGATGAGCGGCCAGAAGAACTCCCACACCGACACGTCGAAACTCGCCGGCGTCTTCTGCAGCACCGCGTCCGACCCGTCGAGACCGTAGGCGCGCTGCATCCAGTCCAGGCGGTTGACGATCCCGCGGTGCCCGTTCGGCACGCCCTTCGGCCGCCCGGTCGACCCGGAGGTGTAGATCACGTACGCGGGATCCTCCGCGCCTGCCCGGGGTTCCACCGGCGTGCCCGGCCCGGTCAGGTCGTCGAGGACGACCACCGTGGCTTCCGCGGGCGGCAGGGTGCCGCGCAGCGCGGCCTGGGTCAGCACCACCGGTGCGGCCGCGTCCGCCAGCATGAACGCCAGCCGGTCCGCCGGGTACTCCGGGTCCAGCGGCACGTACGCGCCCCCGGCCTTGAGCACCCCGAGCACCGCCACGACCAGCTCGAACGAGCGGTGTGCGAACACCGCCACCAGGGTTCCCGGCCCGACGCCGAGGTCCCGCAGGCGGTGGGCGAGCCGGTTGGCGCGCTCGTCGAGTTCCCGGTAGGACAACGACGCACCGCGGAACGTCACCGCGGGCGCGTCCGGCGTGCGGGCGACCTGGGCCTCGACCAGCCCGTGCAGCGTGCCCGGCGGGATCTCCCCCGCCGTGTCGTTCCAGCGGTTCAGCACCAGCTCCCGGTGCTCGCCGAGGATGTCCAGCCCGGACACCGGCCGCGCCGGGTCGGCGACGATCGAGCGCAGCAGCGTGACGAGGCGCTCCGCCATCCCCGCCACCGTGGTGGCCGTGAACAACGCCGTGGCGCAGACGAACTTGCCCAGCAGCCCCGCTTCGGTCTCGACCACGTGGAATTCGAAGTCGAACCGGGTCGAGGGCAGGTCCATGGGCAGCCAGTGGAAGTCCACTTCGGACTCGCCGGCCCCGGCCGGCGGGCGCATCTCGTAGTTCTGCATGGCGAACATCACCTGGAACACCGGCGACCGGCTGACGTCCCTCGGCACGCCCAGGGCATCGACCAGCCGCTCGAACGGGACGTCGGCGTGCTCGAAGGCGTCGAGCACGTGCGCGCGGGTGCGGTCCAGCAGCTCGGTGAACGCCGGGTCGCCGCCGAGCCGGGCGCGCAGCGGCAGCATGGTGACGAACATGCCCACCACGTCGTCCAGCTCCCGCGGTCCGCGCCCGGCCGACGACGACCCGACGGCGAACTCCTCCTGCCCGGAGTACCGCGACAGGAGCACCTGGTAGGCCGCCAGCAGCGTCATGAACAGCGTGACGCCGTGTTCCCGGCTCAGGTCGCCGAGGGCCCGGGCCAGCTCCTTGCCGACGACGAACTCGTGGATCGTGCCGTCGAACGTCTGGGTCGCGGGCCGCGGCCGGTCGGTGGGCAGTTCGAGGGGCTCGGCACCGGCCAGGGCAGCCCGCCAGTGGGTCAGCTGCCGGTCCAGTTCGGCGCCGGTGAGCGTCCGGCGCTGCCGGCAGGCGAAGTCGCCGTAGCCGACCGGCAGCGCGGGCAGGGCGGCCGCCGTGCCGTGGTAGTGCGCGGCGAGGTCGCGCAGCAGCAGGTCGACCGACCAGCCGTCGCCCACGACGTGGTGGGTGCACACCGCCAGGAAGTGCCGGTCTTCGCGCACCCGGACCAGCGTGGCCCGCAGCAGCGGCCCGGCCGCCAGGTCGAACGGCTCCCTCGCGGCGGCTTCGACCCGCGCGAGTGCGGCTTCTTCGTCCGGTTCGTCCACAACGGACAGGGGAACCGTGACGACCGGTTCGATGTGGACGGACGGCCGCCCGTCCGCCCCGACCGGGAAGCGCATCCGCAGTGCCTCGTGCCGGGCGGGCAGCGCGTCGAGCGCCGCCCGGAGCCGGGCGAGGTCGAGCCGTCCGGTCAGCCGGATCGGCACGGGGATGTGGTAGGACGTGGTGCCGGGCGCGAACTGCTCCATGAACCAGACGCGCTCCTGCTGGTAGGACAGCGGAACCGGGGCGCCGGCCGGGCGCCGGGTGACGGTGGCGGCCGGTTCGGCGCGCCCGCGCAGGCGGCGCTCCAGCAGCTCGCGCCGAGCCGCCGCGCGGCTCGCGTCGTCGCGAATGGTCATCGCTGCCCCTCTTCGTCCAGCATCCGCCGCAGGTCGTCGTCGGACAGCGCGCCGAGGTCGGCCTCGATGCGCCGTTCGAGCTCGGCCGCCAGCTCCGCCACGGTCCGGACCCCGAACAGCACGCGGACCCCGAGGTCCACTCCGGTCTGCTCACGCAGGCGGTTCGCCGCCCGGATGGCCAGCAGGGAGTTGCCGCCGAGGGTGAAGAAGTCGTCGTGGACGCCGACCTTCTCCACGCCGAGGAGCTCGCCGAGCACCTCGGCGACCAGTTCCTCGGCCGCGGTCCGCGGCACCACGTAGGGGACGCGCTCGCCCGGCTCCGGCGCCGGGAGCGCGGCCCGGTCGAGCTTGCCGCTCGGAGCGACCGGCAACGCGTCGAGGAGGACGACCACCTCCGGCACCAGGTACCCCGGCAGGATCCGCGTCAACGCCGAGCAGTCGGCTGCGCCGACGAGGTAGCCCACGAGCCTGCCGTCGCGCACCGCCACCGCCGCGTCCCGGACACCGGGCAGCTCACGCAGCGCCGCCTCGATCTCGCCCGGTTCGATCCGGTGGCCGCGCAGCTTGATCTGGTCGTCGACGCGGCCGAGGTAGCCGAGCGTGCCGTCGTGGCGCCACCGAGCGAGATCACCGGTGGCGTACATCCGCTCCCCCGCCGCGAACGGGTCCTCGGTGAATCGCTCGTCGGTCTGCTCCCGGCGGCCGAGGTAGCCACGCGCGACCTGCGGCCCGGCGACGTACAGCTGTCCGGCCACGCCCGGCGGTACCGGCCGGAGGCGGTCGTCGAGGACGTACGCGCGGGCGTTGGCGACCGGACGGCCGATGGGCACCGGCCCCGGTGGCACCGGCTCGCCCGGGGCGATCCGCGCCGCGACGCAGCCGACGGTCGCTTCCGTCGGGCCGTACTCGTTGGTGATCGTGACGCCCGGGTGGCGGGCCCGCCACGGGCCGAGCGCCTCACCGGTCAGCGCCTCGCCGCCGAGCACCAGGTCGGCCGACGGGACGGCCGGCAGCACCGTCAGGTGGGTCGGCGTCGCCTTGACGAACGTCACGTCGCCGCCGTCCACGATGGATCCGCCCGCCACCAGGGGGCCCAGCAGCGTGGTGACGGTGAGGTCGAACGACGCCGAGGTGTGCAGCAGGGCGCGCCCGGCCAGCCCCGGGTAGGCCCGCCGCGCCCAGTCGAGGTACGCCACGACGGACCGGTGCTCGACCTGCACTCCCTTGGGCCGCCCGGTCGAGCCGGAGGTGTAGAGGACGTAGGCGAGGTCCGCCGGCCCGGCGGACGGCCGCGGGTCACCGGTGACGAGCGCGTCCGGTGCGCCGAACCAGCCGCGGTCCAGGACGCACAGCGCGCCGGCGTCGGCGAGGATCAGCTCCCGCCGCGGGGCGGGCAGGTCCGGGTCGAGCGGCACGTAGGCGGCCCCGCTCTTGAGCACGCCGAGCACGCCGGTCACCAGCTCCACGGAGTTCGGCAGGCACAGGCCGACGACCGTGCCCGGACCGGCGCCGAGCGCGTGCAGCCGGTGCGCGACGCGGTCGGCGTGCGCGTCCAGCTCGGCGTAGGTCAGCTGCCGGCCACCGAGGTCGACGGCCAGGGCGTCCGGCGTCCGGCGGACCTGGGCCCCGACGAGGTCCACCACCGTGCCGGCCGGCAGCTCGGTCACCGGGCCGGTGCCCGCCCGCAGCACCTGCGCGCGTTCGGCGTCCGACAGCAGCGGCAACGCGGTGATCGGCCGGGACGGCTCCCGCAGCGCCGCGTCGAGCAGCCGCAGGTACCGCTCCAGGAACGCCTCCGCGGTCGCCCGGTCGAAGAGGCCGGTGCGGTAGAGCAGGCGGCCGCCGTCGGCGGTCAGGTCGATCGCGAGGTCGTCCTTGGCCGTGGTGTGGCGGATGGTTTCGAGCCCGGAGTCCGGGATGTGGTTGAACCCGAGCTGGTACAGCGGCTGCACGGCCGGGTCGCGCTCGCCGCGGACCTCGTCGGCGACGACCTGGAACGGCACCTGGCCGTGCTCGATGGCGTCCAGCACGGCGTCGCGCACCCGGCCGGCGAGCTCCGCGGTGGACGGCTCGCCGGAGCAGTCGAGGCGAATCGCCACCTGGTTGACGAACATGCCGATCAACGGCGCCAGCTCCGGCAGGTCCCGCCCGGCGAGCGGGACACCGATGACGACGTCGTCCTGCCGGGACAGCCGCGCCACGAGGGCCGCGTGACCGGCCAGCAGCACCATGAACGGCGAGACGGCCAGTTCGCGGGCCAGTTCGCGGACCCGGCCGGGCAGTCCCGCGGGCAGCGCGAAGTCGATCTGGTCGCCGGCGAAGTCGAGCGCCGCGGGACGCGGGCGGTCGGTGGGCAGCGCGTGCACCGGCGGGAGCCCGGCCAGCCGTTCCCGCCAGTACGCCAGCTGCTCGCGGGTCGACGTCAGCTGTCCCCGTTGCCAGACGGCATAGTCCGCGTAGTGGATCGGCAGCTCCGGCAGCCGCGGCTCACGACCCTCGAGGACGGCGTCGCAGGCCTCGGAGAACTCGCGGTCGAACACCGGCACCGAGGCCGCGTCGAAGACCGCGTGGTGCACGACGAACGTGACCAGCCAGTCCGCGTCGCCGAGCCGGCACAGCTGCAGCCGCCACAGCGGCGCGCCGTCCAGCGGGATCGGCTGCCGGGCCAGCTCTTCGCCGAGTCGGCTCGCGAACTCCTCGGCGTCGGGCAGGACGCGCAGGTCGTGCACCTCGGGCTCGATCGGCACCTCGGCGCGCACCACCTGGACCAGGCCGTCGGGGCCCAGCCGCACCGCCGTGCGCAGCGCCTCCTGCCGGGCGACGACGTGGCCGAAGACCGTGCACCACTGCCCGGCGTCCAGCGGCACGGCCGGCCGCGCCTGCCACGGCACGTTGTACACCGGCGAAGCCGGGTCGAGCTGCTGGGACAGCCAGATCCGCTCCTGCCCGAACGACGCCGGGAAGGTCCACTCGCGGCCCGTCATGACCGGCGCTCGAGCTGCGGGATGGTGGTGCCGGTGGCGGCCGGCCGCGAGGCGCGCAGCTGCTCGATCCGCGCGACCAGCTCCGCCACGGTCGACGCGTCGAAAAGCGTTTTCACCGTCAGGTGCACTCCAGCGGTCTTGCGGATCTGGGCGATGAACTGGATCGCGACGAGCGAGTTGCCGCCACGGGCGAAGAAGTCGTCGTGGATGCCGATCCTCTCGACGCCCAGGACCTCCGCCCACTGGCGGGCGACCTCGGTCTCCAGCTCCGTGCGCGGGGCGACGTAGCCGTCGTCGGCCGGCTCGGCCGCCGTCGCCACGGGCACCGTCTCCTCTTCGAGGGCTTCCGCCGTCACCCGCTCGGCGAACAGCTCGGCGACCGGGCGGGTGCTGACGACGACCTGCGGCCCCAGCTCCGGCGCCAACGCCCGCAGGAACGCCTCGGCCCCGTCGACCGGCCGGATGCCGTCACCGTCCGGAGTGGACGGTGAGGCCGCGCCGAGGTTCCCGGTCACCGCGGCCGTGTCGACCTGCCGGAGCACGAAGTCCTCGATCTCCACCAGGACGCGGCCGGTGTCGTCGCAGAGCACGAGATCGGCGGTGACCAGCCGGTCTCCGGCCCCGCGATGGGTGAGGTGGCTGTGGAACGACGCCGGGAGCGGGCCGTGCACGACGATCCGGCCGTACCCCATCGGCAGGTACGTGCCGCTGCCCTGGCCGCGGCCGAACGCGGTGGCGACGTCGAGCAGCGCGGGGTGCAGGCCCCACGACCCGAGGTCGCCCGCCGCCGCCTCCGGCGCCGCCACGACGGCCAGTTCCTCCCCTTCGCCCAGGTAGTGGTTCTGCAGCGCCGCCCAGCGCGGGCCGAAGGTGACCATGCTGGTCCGGCCCATCCCGAAGGCCTGGTCGTCCTCGAGGAGCCGGCACCGCGCGGTCACCCCCGCGAGGTCCACCGGCGGCACCGCCACCGCGGGCGTCCATCGCGCGCTCCCGCGGACGTGCGTCTTCGTCACCCCGGCCACCCGGCTGGTGACCGCGAATTCGGCGCCCTCGAAGGCGACGCGGTACTCGCCGGAAGCGCCGTCGGGTACCGCGAACGGTTCCAGGAAGGCCACGTCCCGCAGCTCGACGACGTGGTCGCCGGCGGGCTTCGGGAACACCGCCTCGACCGCGGCCCGGACCGTTTCGAGGTGCCCGGTCCCCGGCACCACCGGGACGCCGCCGATGCGGTGCTCGTCGAGCACCCAGTGGCCGGCGGCGGAGACCGGTCCGTGGGCGCCCCGTTCGGTGCGGGTGGTGAGCACCGGGTGGCCGAGCGGGCCGAGCGCGCGGGCCCGGCCGCTGCGCACCGCGGCCGGCGCGGCGACTTCGGCCGCCATGCCGACCTCGTCCCAGCCGCCCCAGTTGTGGGAGACCACCCGGGCGCGCCAGCCGCGGGCGCCGCGCGCGTAGGCGTCGAGGAAGTTGTTCGCCGCGCAGTAGTCGACCTGGCCGAAGTCCCCGGAGACCGCGGTCACCGACGAGCACAGCGCGAGGAAGTCCATCGGCAGGTCGGCGAACGCCGCGGCCAGTGCCTCGGTCCCGGCGACCTTCGGGGCCAGCACGGCCTCGGCGGCCGGGCGTCGTTTCACCTCGGCGACCCCGCCGCCGGGCAGCCCGGCCGCGTGGACGATGCCGTCCAGCCCGCCGAACTCGGCTTCGGCCAGCGCCCGGACCGCCCGCAGGGCCGCCGGATCGGTGACGTCGGCGCCGACGACGTGCACCACCGCCCCGGCGGCTTCCATCCGCCGCACGGCCCGGACCGCCCGGGCCACGCGGTCGTCGCCGGTGAGGGCGTCCCACTCCGCGCGCGGGGGCAGGCCGGTGCGGCTGAGCAGGATCAGCCGGGCGCGCACCCGCCGGGCGAAGTCCTCGGCGAGGGTGCCGCCGATGCCACCGGTCCCGCCGGTGATCAGGTAGCGGCCTTCCTCGCGCAGCACCGGTTCGGTGCGCGCCGGGACGGTGGCCTGCGCGTAGCCGAGCACCCACCGGCGGCCGCCGCGCACCGCCACCTCGGCGTCCGCGCCGGCCGGGCGGAACAACTCCTCGACGACGCCGCTCAGCGTGTCGGTGTCGATCCGGCGGATCACCGTGCCGGGCACCTCGAGCGGCACCACCCGGGCGATCCCGGCGAGGGTGGCGTGCTCGGGGCGGGTCAGGTCGGTGCCGGTGACGTCGGCGGTCCCGGTGCAGACGACGTCGATGCGCGTCGCCTCGCCGAGCGCCTGCACCAGGTTGAGCAGGCTGAAGAAGCCGTGGTCCTGCGCCGCCATCGCCGATCCGTGCCCGGTGGACAGCGCGAAGGCGTGCACGATCCGCTCCGGCCGGTCCGCGCCGAGAGCGTCGACGAGCAGGTCGTAGTCCTCGCGGACGCCCGGGCGCAGGGTGAACCCCGTGTCCGTGGCGGCGAAGGCGGCACCGGGCCGCACTTCGGTGACCCGCACCCCGGCCGCCCGCAGCAGCGCGGGGAGTTCGCCGCCGTCGGCGAACAGCAGGCACGAGCCGAACGGCTCGGTGCGCAGCTCCGGCGTGGCCTGCCGCCACGCGGGCACGGCGAACCACTCGTCCAGCGGCAGTGGCCCGGCCGGGCGCTCCGGAACGGTCACCGCGCCCGCCGGGTCGGGGTCGATCCAGTACCGCTTGCGCTGGTAGGGGTACGCGGGCAGCGGCACCCGGCGGCCCGGCGCCCCGAACCGCTCCAGCCGGACGCCCGCCGTCCACAGCAGACCGGCGGCCGCGGTGATCGTCTCGACATCGCCGGTCCGCTCGCCGCGGCCGGGCAGGCTGGGCTGCGGGGCGGGCAGGCCCTTCGGCACCTGGCCGCGCGCCAGCCCGGCCAGCTGGTGCCCGGGACCGCATTCGACCAGGGCCCAGCGCCCGCCGTCGGCGAACAGGGTCCGGACGCAGTCGCCGAAGCGCACCGGACGGCGCAGGTGGGCCGCCCAGTACGCCGGGTCCGTGGCCTGCGCGTCGGTGATCCAGTCGCCGGTGACGTCGGAGAGGAACGGCACGACGGGTGCCCGCCGCGGCACGGCCGCGACGGCTTCGGTGAACCCGGCCAGGATCGGGTCCATCGCGGGCGAGTGGAAGGCGTGCGAGGTCACCAGTTCCTTGCACTGCACGGCGGTGGCCCGCAGCATCGCCGCGAAGTCCTCGATCGCGTCGGCGGACCCGGCCACCACGCAGGTCCCCGGCCCGTTGACCCCGGCGACGGCCAGTTCCGCCGGCAGCCGCCGTTCCACCGAAGCCTCGTCGAGCTGGACGGCGAGCATGGCACCCGGGGGCATCGCCTGCATCAGCTCGCCGCGGCGCACCACCAGCCGCAGCGCGTCCGCCAGGTCGAACACGCCGGCGACGGTGGCGGCGACGTACTCGCCGATCGAATGGCCGATCATCGCCGACGGCGTGACGCCCCAGCTGCGCCACAGCTCGGTGAGCGCGTACTCGATCACGAACAGCGCGGGCTGCGAGTGGCGCGTCTCGCGCAGTCTCTCGTCGTTGCCGTCTTCGAACAGCAGCGCCGGCAGGTCCGGGATCTCGGCCGAGAGGTGTTTCGCGCACTCGTCGACGGCGGCGGCGAACACCGGTTCTTCGCGGTAGAGCTCGGCCCCCATCCCGGCGTACTGCGCGCCCTGGCCGGAGAACAGGAACGCCACCTTCGTGTCCTCGGCGGTCCCGGTGATCAGCCGGCGATCGTCGCGCAGCCCGGCGACCGCGTCGTCGGCGTCCCGGGCGACCACCGCGGCCCGGTGGGCGTACTCGGTTCGCCCGGCCGACAGCGTGTGCGCGACGTCGGCCAGTTCGAGCCGGGAGCCTGCCGAAAGCCGGTCCGCGAGCCGCTCCACCGACTCCGCCAGCGCCTCGGCCGTGTGAGCGGAAACGGGCAGCAGGTGCGCCCCACGCCGGTGCTGCGGCCGCGGCGGTTCCGGCGCTTGCTCGAGGATCAGGTGGGCGTTGGTGCCGCCGACGCCGAAGGAGCTGACGCCCGCCCGGCGCGGGGTGGCTCCCCCGGCCCACTTCAGCATCGTGCGGGCCACGTGGAACGGGGTCGCCGGGAAGTCGATGGCGGGGTTCGGGGTGGCGTAGTTGACCGACGGCGGGATCAGCCCGTGTTCGAGCACGAGCACGGCCTTGATCAGCGACACGACCCCGGCGGCCTGGGAGAGGTGGCCGATGTTGGCCTTCACCGACCCGATGGCGCACCACCCGGTGTCCGCGGTCGCCGCGCCGTACACAGTGGACAGTGAGGTGATCTCGATCGGATCGCCGAGCGCGGTGCCGGTGCCGTGCGCCTCGACGTAGCCGATCGTGCGCGGGTCCACCCCCGCCATCCCGACGGCCTGGGCGATCGCTTCGGTCTGCCCCGCGACACTGGGGGCGGAGAACCCGACCTTGGTGGCGCCGTCGTTGTTGATCGCGTTGCCCAGCACCACCGCGCGGATGACGTCCCCGTCGGCGATCGCGTCGGCCAGCCGCTTGACCACCACGATGCCGACGCCGCTGCTCCACACGGTGCCGTCGGCCTTGGCGTCGAAGGCCCGGACGTGCCCGTCCGGCGAGGTGAACCCCTCGACGCCGACGTAGCCGATGCCGTGCGGCATCTCCACGTTCACCCCGCCCGCCAGTGCCACGTCGCATTCGCCGTTGCGCAGGGCCTCGCACGCGAGGTGGACCGCGACCAGCGACGTCGAGCAGGCGGTGTGCACCGACAGGCTGGGCCCGCGGAGGTTGAGCTTGTAGGACACCGACGTCGTCAGGTAGCTCGGCTGGTTGCCCGTGGCCATGCCGATGCCGCCGTGCTGGGCGTCCATGATCCGCTTGTTGCGCATCAGGTTCTCGATCAGGTAGCCGGTCGAGCCGGTGCCGCCGTAGACGCCGATCGACCCCGGGTGACGCGCCGGGTCGCACCCGGCGTCGACCAGTGCCGCGTGGCAGGACTCGAGGAACAGCCGCTGCTGGGGGTCGGTGAGCTCGGCTTCCCGGCTGGTCATGCCGAACAGCTCGGCGTCGAACTCGTCGAACCCGGCCAGCACGGTGGTCGCGTTGACCCAGCTCGGGTCGTCGATCAGGGCCGGGTCGGCGCCGCGGGCGAGCAGTTCGTCGCGGGTGGCCGGGGTGATCGACTCGACGCCGCGGACGAGGTTGCGCCAGAACTGCCCGACGTCGGCCGCGCCGGGCACGCGGAGCGACATGCCGACGATCGCGAGGGGGGTGGGGTCGTGACTCATCGGGTGCTCCTGTCTGGGGGAACCGCGGGGGCCCGCCGGGCCGGGACGCGACCGCGGCGTGCGGCGACCCGCTGGGCGGCGCGCGCGAGTTCGGGACTGGGTTCCGCGGTGCCCGCCAGGTGGGCGGCGAGGGCGCGGATGCTGGGGTAGGTGAACAGGTCGACCATCGGGATCCGCCTGCCGAGCCGCGCGGCCAGCTTCGCGTGGACCTTCGCCAAGGCCATCGAATGCCCGCCGACGTCGAAGAAGTTGTCGGTGGCGCGCACGCTTCCGACGCCGAGCACCTCGCGCCAGATTTCGGCGATCACCGTCTCCGTCGCCGTGGCGGGCGGACCGGCGACGGCGGGACGCAGCACCTCCCGCGCACCCGGTGCGCCGGCCGTCAGTGCCGCACGCGGCAGCTCGGGAGCGCCGCCGCCCTGCGCGAGAGCCGCGGTGAGGGCCAGGTAGTCCTCGGCCAGCGCGGCCACCCGGGCCCGGTCGAAGAGGTCGGGGTTGTAGAGCAGCTCGACGCCGTCCGGGTGCACGTACACGGTGAGGTCGAACGGCGAGCCCGGCTTCGCGACCGGTATGCGTCCGGTTGCGAGCCCGGGCAGGTCGAGCGGGTGCTCGGGGAAGTCGAGGACGTTGAACATCACCTGCACCAGCGGGGCCCGGGACGGGTCGCGGGGGACGCCGAGCGCCTCGACCAGGCGATCGATCGGGGCCGCCGGGTGCGCCGCGACGGCCCGCAGCTCTTCGCCGCACCGCCGCACCTGCTCGGCGAACCCGCCCCCGGCGCGCAACCGCACCGGAAGGATGTCGACGAAGAACCCGGCGACCTCCTGGAACGCCGCGAGCCCGCGGTCGGCCACCACGGTCGCCACCAGGTGGTCGCCGGTGCCGGTGAGGCGGCGCAGCAGTTCGCCGAGCCCGGCGAGCAGGACGCTCGCCGTCGTCGTCCCCCCGGCCCGCGCCGCTTCGCGCACGCTCTCCGGGGCGCCCGGCGGGAACGGCCGGAACAGGCTCGCCCCGCGGTAGGTCTGCACCGCCGGACGCGGCCGGTCACGGGGCAGGTCGAGCACCGCGGGCGCGTTCTCCAGCCGCTCCGTCCACCACGCCAGGTCGGCGGCCTCGTCCCGGCGGTCCCGCTCGGCACGCCAGGCCGCGTAGTCCGCATAGGACGCTCCGGCCGGGTTCAGCGCCACACCGGCGTACGCCTTCGCCAAATCACCGGCCAGCAGCGCCTGTGACCAGCCGTCGAACACGGCGTGGTGCAGCGTGATGCCGAGCACGTGCTCGGCATCACCGAGCCGGTACAGCCGCACGCGCCACGGCGGTTCGCGGTCGAGGTGGAACGGCTCGGCCGCGTCGGCGGCCAGCTGTCCGTCCACTTCGGACTCGCTGAGCGGCACCACCGGCATCGGGACCTCTTCCGAGGGAAGGCACTCCGCGTGCGGGGTGCCGTCCACGGCCCGGATCCGCCAGCGCAGCACCTCGTGCCGGTCCGCCACCGCGCGCAGGGCCGTCCGCAGGGCCTCGACGTCCGGCTCGCCGGACAGCCGGTAGGCCATCGCGATGTTGTACGGCGCCGCGTCCGGGGCCAGCTGGTCGAGGAACCACAGCCGGCGCTGCGGCGGCGACAGCGCCGGTGCGTGCCCGGTGGCCGGCTCGGTTCCGGTGAGCGCCGGAGCCGCGGCGACCCGGCGCCTCAGCCCGGCCAGCGTCCGCGCACCGAAGACGTCGTCGACGGTGACGTCCGCGGCCAGTTCCGCCCGCAGGGCCGCGACCAGCCGCATCGCGGCGAGCGAGTTCCCGCCGGCCGCGTGGAAGTCGCCGTCGGGACCGAGCACCCGGTGCCAGATCGCGGCGACGGGGTCGTCCGGCGTCCCCGCACCGGACGCGGGGAACGTCTGCACGGCCAGTGCGCGCAGCGCCGCCCGGTCGAGCTTGCCGGTGCGGCCGACCGGCAGCCGGTCGAGCCGCCGGATCGCGGCGGGCACCATCGCGGCGGTCAGCCGGTCGGCGCCGCGGATGTCCTCGTCGGACGGTGCGGTGGCCGGGGTGAGGAAGGCGACGAGCCGGGCACCGTCGGGGCCCGGGACCGCCTCGACCGCGGCCGCGGTCACCCCCGGCTGTGCCGCCAGCACCGCCTCCACCTCCCCCAGCTCCAAGCGCTGGCCGCGGACCTTGACCTGCCGGTCGGCGCGGCCGGCGAACGCGAACCGGCCGTCCGGGAGGGCCCGCACCAGGTCGCCGGTGCGGTAGACCCGCTCCCCCGCCACGATCGGGTCGGCCACGAACTTCGCGGCCGTGCGGCCCGGGTCACCGAGGTACCCGCGGGCCACGCCAGGGCCGCCGACGAGCAGTTCGCCCACCTCGCCCGGCGGTACCGGCCGCAGGTCGGGGCCGACGATCCAGCACCGGTGGTGCGGTGTCGGCGTGCCCAGCGGCAGCGGGTCGGCCGGGCTCCCGGTCACCTCGCCGGCCAGCACGACGACCGTGGTCTCGGTCGGCCCGTAGACGTTGAAGAACCGCCGTCCCGGCAGCCAGCGCGCGGCCAGCTCGGCGGGCACGGGCTCGCCACCGCAGGCGATCGTGCGCCAGCCGGGGAACCCGGCCGGATCGAGCAGGGCGAGCAGCGTCGGCGTCACGAACCCCCAGTCGGCACCGTGCCCGGTGGCGAACCGGCGCAGCCGTTCCGGGTCCGCGCGGTCCTCCGCGCTCGCGAGCTGCACCGAACCGCCGCAGGTGAGCGGGAGGAACACGTCCATGGTGAACGCGTCGAACGACGGCGAGGCGATCCCGAGGGTGCGCGTGCCGGGTCCGACGCCGAGCACCGGCGCGAAGCCGGTGACGAACGCGGCGATGTTGCGGTGGCTGGTCAGCACGCCCTTCGGCCGTCCGGTCGACCCGGACGTGTGGAGCACGTGGGCGGTGTTGCCCGGGCCGGCCGGGCAGTCCGGCAGGGCCGCCGGGCCCGGCGGGCCGAGTGCCTCGATCCCCGCGACGGCGCCGAACTCGGCGACCGCGGCGTCACCGACCACGGTTTCGACCCCGGCATCGGCGGCGATCCCGGCCAGGCGACCGCGGGGCCCGCCCGGCTCCAGCGGCACGTAACAGGCACCGGAGAGCAGCACCCCGAGCACGGTCGTCACCAGTGACGGCGACCGCGTCGAGCAGACGCCGACCCGCGTCTCCGGGCCGGCGCCGCGGTCCTGCAGCGCGCGGGCGACACCGGCGGCCGCGGCCAGCAGCTGCCGGTAGGTCAGGCGGACGTCCCACTGCCGGACCGCTTCGGCGTCCGGCGTGCGGGCGGCCTGGTCGAGGATCAGCCGGGTCACCGTGGTGTCCGGAACGGGCAGGGCGGTCACGCGGCACTCCCTTCCCGCGCGGGTGGGTCGATCCAGCAGCGGACGCGCTGGAAGGGGTAGGTCGGCAACGGCACCCGCCCCGGCTCGTGCCCGGTGTAGCGGGCCACCCAGTCGACGGGCTCGCCGCCGACCCACGCCTCCGCCAGGCCCCGGGCCGCCCCGGCCGGGCCGGCGACCTCGCCGTCGGCCACGACGCCGAGCGCGGCGACGGCGTCTTCGACGGTGGCCGCGACCACCGCGGCCCGGCACCCGAAGGCCCGGCGGCCCACGGCGAGGGTGAAGGCGACGTCCGCGAGCGCGGGCGATCCGGCGCTCAGGTGGTCCCGCAGCCGGGACAGCGCCGCCCGCAGCGCCTGCCGGTCCCGCGCCGACACCGGCAGCACGAATTCGCCGCCGGCCTGCGGTCGGCCGGCGCCCCGCGGCGCCTCCTCGACCACGACGTGCACGTTGGTGCCGCCCAGGCCGAACGCGCTGACGCCGGCCACCCGGCGCCCGCCGCCGGGCCAGGCCCGTGCCTCGACGGGAACGTGGAACGCACCCAGGGCGATCTCGGGGTGCGGGCTGGTGAAGTGCAGGTTCGGCGGGATCACCCCGTGCCGGACCGCCAGCACCGCCTTGATCAGCCCGGCCACCCCCGCGGCCGCGTCGAGGTGCCCGATGTTCGTCTTCGCCGAGCCGAGCGCGCAGCGGCCCGCGGGCAGTCCACTGTAGACGCGGTTCAGGGCCGCCACCTCGATCGCGTCGCCGAGCGGGGTGCCGCTGCCGTGCGCCTCCACGAACCGGACCTCTTCCGGGTCCACTTCGGACACCGCGAGGGCTTCGGCGATCGCGGCGGCCTGGCCCGCCGGGCTCGGCACCGCGTACCCGGCGCGGTCCGGGCCGTCGTTGGCGATGCCCCAGCCGGGCAGCACGGCGTAGACGTGGTCGCGGTCGGCCAGCGCGTCGGCGAGGCGGCGCAGCACCACCACCCCGGCGCCGGAGGAGAACCCGGCGCCGGCGGCTTCCGCGTCGAACGCGCGGCAGCGCCCGTCCGGCGAAGCGAGCCCACCCGTCTTGTACCGGGGCCAGGTGACGCTGACCCCACCGGCCAGTGCGAGGTCGCAGCGGTACTCGGCGAGGCTCTGCGCGGCCAGTCCCACCGCCGCCAGCGAGCTGGAGCACGCGCTCTGCACGGCCAGCGCCGGCCCGGTCAGCCCGAGCCGGTAGGCGACCTGCCCGGGCAGGTGGTCGGCCAGCTGGCGGCCGAGCAGCCGCGCCTCCCAGTCGTCCGGGTCCGCGTCGCCGGCGACGGCGGGGTTGCCGAAGAGGTGGAACAGGAAGTACCGGTTCACCGAGCCGGCGGCGAACACACCGACCGGGCCGGCTTCGGTGGCCGGGTCGCGGCCCGCGTCCTCCAGGGCCTGCCACGCGGTTTCGAGGAACAGCCGGTGCTGCGGGTCGGTCCGGGCGGCTTCCTCGACGGTGAAGCCGAAGAACGCGGCGTCGAAGTCCGCCACGCCGTCGACGCGGCCGCCCGCTTTGACGTGCCCGGGATCGCGGCGCAGCCGCTCCCCGATGCCCAGTGCGGCCAGCTCGTCGTCGGTGTAGTCGTGCACGGAATCGACCCGCGCGCACAGGTTCGCCCAGAACTGCGCCGGATCGTCCGCGCCGGGGAAGCGGCAGGCCAGCCCGACCACCGCGATGAGGTCCCGGCCGGAACCGGCGGCCGCCCCGGGCGGGGCCGGCTCCGGCGCACCGGCCACGAGCGCGGCGTGGCCGGCGACGGTCGGCCGTTCGAGCAGGCTCACCAGCGGGACGTGCGCGCCGAACTCCGCGGCCAGCCGCTGCTGCACCCGGTTCAGCAGCAGGGAGTGCCCGCCGACCTCGAAGAACGCGTCCGCCCGCCCGAACCGGCCGTGCCCGAGCACCTCGGCCCAGAGTGCGTGCACCCGCCGTTCGGCGTCCCCGCGTGGTTCTTCGGTCACCGTCCCGCCCCGGGGATCCGGGAGGGCCCGCTCGTCCAGCTTCCCGGTCACCGTCAGGGGAAACGCGTCGACGACGCCGATCGCCGACGGCAGCGCGTGGTCCGGCAGCCGCCCGGCCAGTGCCGCCCGCAGGTCCGCGGGGTCCGCGGCGCCCTCGGCGACGACGTAGGCCAGCAGCTCGCCGTCCCGCCCGATCGCCCGGGCGTCGGTGACACCGGGGAGCTCCTTCAGGCAGAGCTCCACTTCGGCCGGTTCCACCCGGAAGCCCCGGATCTTCAGCTGCCGGTCCAGCCGGCCGAGGCAGACCAGCTCGCCGTCGCGCACTTCGCCGGCGTCCCCGGTGCGGTAGGTGCGGACCCCGCCGGCCACGCCGAACGCGGACGCCGGCTGGTTCAGGTACCCGTCGGCGAGGTGCGGGCTGCGCACCCGGATCTCGCCGCCGACGACCTCGACGGCGTAACCGGGCAGAGCGGTGCCGATCGGCAGCGGCCCGGACCTCGCGGCGGCTTCGGCGGCCGTGAGCCCGTACTGCGCCGCGAAAGTCATCTCCGTGGCGCCGTAGCCGTTGACGAACACGCAGCCGGGCGCGAAGGTGCCGCGCCCGGCGCGGACGTCTTCGTAGGTGGCGCATTCCCCGCCCAGCAGTACGGTCCGGACGGAATCCAGCCGGACACCGGTCTCGAGGAAGGCGCGGTACACCGTCGGCGTCGAGTGGTGGATCGTCGCGCGGTGCCGGGCCAGTGTCCGGGCGGCCTCGGCGACCCCGTGCGTCCGCACGTCGACCGGGACGACCGCGGCTCCGGTCAGCAGCGCCGGGTAGAGGTCCGGGATCACCGCGTCGGACCCGAACGACGCGAGCAGGCTCAGCCGGTCGTCCGCGGTGATGCCGAGCGCGGCGATCTGGTTGTCCACCACGTGCAGCAGGTTCCGCCGGGTCTGCCCCACCGCCTTCGGCCGTCCCGTCGAGCCCGACGTGAACAGGACGTACGCCAGCTCGTCGAGGTCGTCGTCGCGGGGTTCGGGCAGCGGCGCGGTCCCCGCGCCCGTGAGCACCGGTGTCGTCGCGTCCGGGCACACCGCTTCCGCGATGCCGGCGTACTCGGGATCCGCCAGCACCACGGTCGTCCCGGCGGCGCCGGCCTGGTAGGTCAGGCGTCCGGCCGGGAACGCGGGGTCGAGCGGAACGTAGGCGCAACCGGCCGCGAGCGTGCCCAGGATCGCCGCGATCGTCGCCGTCCCGTGCCCGGTGACCAGGCCGACGCGCGAGCCCGGCCGGACGCCGGCGTCGAGGAGGAGCCGGGCCCGCGCGCCGGCGGCCCCGGCGAGCCCGGCGTAGGTCAGGCCGCTGTCCCCCGCCCGGACGGCGACGCGTTCGGGCACGCGCTCGGCGACCCCGGCGAAGCGCCGGACGACTCCTGCGGTGGCTTTCATCGGGCTCCCGGGACGACAAAACGGAAAACACCTGGCGGAAGCCGGTTTCGACCGGCGGATTCCGCCAACGTAACCGGTGTTCGACCGCCCGGTGGGAATTGTCGCGCTTTGCGTGAAGGGGTCCCGGATTTCGCGGACACGCGCCGAAGGTGGCGCAAAAAGCGGGCAAATGGCGCCCGATGCCGGGGGCACGGTCTCCCCGCGATGCCGCGGAGAGACCGTGCCCGGTCACGTCAGCCCCAGGGGGACGCGACGAGCCAGCTGGTGTCCTGGGCCCACGACGTCGTCGAGTCCCAGGCGTTGCTCCCGCCGTTCCCGGCCACGTAGCCCAGGTAGTTGTAGTGGCGGATGTCCTTCGTCGGGTAGTTGACGGACTGGAAGGAGCGTCCGACACCGCTGTTGCCCGGAATCGAGCAGAACGTGGCGTCCTGCGCGAACGCGCTGCCACCGTCGTCGGCGTTCACCTGGAGCGCGAACGCGTAGTGGCGCAGGAAACGGCCGGGCCGGTCGGCCGACTCGAAGGTCAGGCACGAGCTGTTGGCCAGGCCGGCGCGGACGACCCAGGTCGCGGCGGCCTTGGTGGTGGCCGGGCTGGCGGAGTCGACGGCGGCGATGCCGACCTTGTCGTCGGCGTCGTTGTGGCGGAGGTAGTCGGAGGTGCAGCACGCCGTGGTGGCCTGGAGGGACACCTTGGCACCCGGGGTGAGGGTGCCGGTGCCCGTCGGGGCGCTGCTGTAGCCGGCCGCGGTGATGTTGGCCTGCACCGCGTTCTCGGTGGCGTCCGACGGGTAGCCCGACGTCATGACGCCTTCGTAGAACGTGCCGACGCCGGTGTTGCTGTTGTCGCCGCCGATGCCGAGGATGATCGCGCCCTGCTTCTTCATCGGGTTGTAGCCGGATACGTTGGGGCGCACGCCGTTGTAGTAGGTGGACAGGCCGCCCGACTGCGCATTGGCGCCGCGGATCGCCCACTGGTTCGGACCACCCTTGACGATGGCGGTCTGGAACCGGTTGGTGACCGACGGGTCGCCCGCGTTGAAGTGCTGGTTGACGCCGGAGAACAGGCCGTTCTCCAGGTCGGCCATGATCCAGGGACCGGCGCCGCTGCCGTAGCCCCAGCCCTTGTTGTTGCCGAAGTAGATGGCCTCCATGGTGCCGTTGCCGTCGTCGTTGCCGGTCGTCTCGGCGTTGCCGTAGTCGAAGCAGCAGCCGCCGTTGAAGTGCGTGCCGTCGAAGATCGCGTACATGCCTTCGGGCTGGTCGCCGGTCGCGATGCCGTTGGTGTTGTTGTTCCGGTAGCCGGTGCCGGGGGCCACGTAGACGCCGTAGGCCTTGTGGCCGGCCACCGTGACCGGTGCCTCGAAGGCGTTGGCGAGGTTGTCGTTCCCACCCGCGGCCGGGCCGGGCCAGTAGCCCTTGAGCGCCTGGGTGAGGTGGTTGCCCTTGCCGGACTCGTCGTAGATGACGGTGATGACGCAGCTGGTGTTGGCGCAGAAGGAGTCCTGCGCGGCGGCGTCGGCGTATCCGCCGGTGCTCAGCACGCCGATGTCCTTGGTCGTGGTGTCGGAAGCGCGCCGCACCTGGTAAAGCGGCCCGTTGTAGGCCGCGTACAGGGCGCGGGTGGTGCTGTGCGCGGCCACGCACGGGGTGCCGCCCGCGGCGTAGATGTCGCACGGCCCCTGTGCGGCGGCCTGCGAGGTCGTGGCCGTGGCCGCGAGCAGGCCGGCGGCGAGGCCGGTGATGGCGCCGGCCGCCAGGAGGGCGTGGCGGATCCGGGATCGTCGGGTCATCGAATCTCCTTCACACGGTGGGAAATGCTTCGCTGGACTTCCGGTGCGTGGTCAGTTCCAGGGGGCGGCGGCGAGCCAGGAGGTGTCCTCACGCCACAGCGAGGTGGTGTCCCAGGCGTTGGTGCCGCCGTTGCTCGCGAGGTAGCCGGTCAGGCTGTAGTGGCGGATGAACTTGGCCGGGAAGTTGACCGACCGGAACGAGTACCCGGTGCCGCTGTTTCCCGCCTGTGCGCAGAAAGTGGCGTCGGCGGCGAACTGCGCGGTCCCGTCCTTCGGCTGGAGGTGGAGCTGGAAGGCGTAGTGCCTGAGGAAGCTGCCCGCCGCGTCGGCCGACTCGAAGGAGAGGCAGGTGCTGTCGGCCAGTCCCGGGCGGACGATCCAGGTGGCGGCCGCCTTGTCGGCCGGCGCGCTGCCCGCCGTCACCGGCGCGATCACGACCTTGTCGTCACCGGTGTCGTGCCGCAGGTAGTCGCCCGTGCAGCAGGAAGTGCTGGCCTGCAACGAGACCTTCGTGCCCGGCGTGAGCGGGGCGACGCCGGTGGCGTAGCCCGCCGCGGCGATGTTGGCCTGGACCGCGGCGCCGGTCGCGTCGGAGGGATAGCCCTTGACGACGGCCCCTTCGTAGAAGGTGCCCGCGCTGGCGTTCCTGTTGGTCTGGCAGCAGTCGCCGCCGCTGCCGAGGATGATGGCGCCCTGCTTGTGCATCGGGTTGTAGCCGCTGGGCAAGGCACCGTCGTAGAACTTGGTCAGGTTCCCGGACCGGGCGTCGGCGCCCTGCAGCGCCATCTGCGTGGTGCCGTTGTTCTTCAGCATCGCGGTGACGAAGTGGCTCGGCTGGGCGACCTGGCCGGGGTTCCACGTCTTGCTGCCGCCGGAGAACAGGCCGTTCTCCAGGTCCGCCTGCACCCAGGGCCCGGTTCCGGCGCAGCCGCCGAACCAGCACTCCGTGCCGAAGTTGATCGCGTCCATGGCGCCGTTGCCGTCGGCGCGGTGGTCGGTCTCGGTGTTGCCGTAGTCGAAGCAGCAGCCGTTGTTGACGTGCGTCCCGCTGGTGACCATGTACTCGCCTTCCGGCGAGCTGCCGGTCGGCACCCCGGCGCCGCCGGCGAAGTAGCTGTTGCCCGGGTTGATGTACAACGCGTACGCCTTGTGCCCCCCGACGGTCACGGCTTCGGTGGTCGCGACGGCCGCCGTGTCCGCGCCGCCGGTTCCGCCGGGTCCCTGGTAGACCAGGGTGTTGCCACTGCTGCCGGTCTGGTCGTAGACGCGGGTGATGGTGCACACCGTGCCCGCGCAGAAGGCGTCCTGGGCACCGGCGTCGGCGACACCTCCGGCGGACAGCGGCGCGATGTCCCGCAAGGTGCCGTCCGACTGCCGCTGCACCTGGTACAGCGGACCGTTGTAGGAGGCGAACAGTGCGCGGGTGGTGCTGTGCGCCGCGACGCACGGCGTGCCACCCGCGGCGTAGATGTCGCAGAGGCCTTGCGTGGCGGCCTGCGAGGCCCCGCCGAAGGCGACGAGACCGGTGAAGGCGAGTGACGCCGCAGCCGAGGAGGCGAGCAGCCCCCGGCGCAGCCGGCGAAACAGGGGTAACCCAGGCACCATGAACTCCCTTGTTCATCGATACGGGGCAGCAGAACGCACCGGCCGCGTCCGCGACCGGCGGTGAAGGCGCCCGCATCCGGCCGGATTCCAGCAACCCGGCCGGGATGTTAGCGCTAACAGTTTTCCTGGTGAACGACTTCGGAGCGATCGTGCGGCTTGAGAGCCATCACTATCGGCGAAACATCGGGCCGAAGTCAAGACGTCGAAGCCATTCGCCCGCAAGGGACTCCACGGGCCCGGCCGCGCAGACCCGTTATGTCCCTTTTGGACAAGTGGTCCCGCGGTGGGTGGCGTCGCCGGCCACAGTGGCCGGTCCGGACGGCGCGGCCTCGGTGGCGGACACCACCACCGAGGCCGCGGAGAACTACTTCGCCAGCTCGGCGATCAGCTCATCGGCGGACATTTCCCGGCCGCCGGCCGAGCCCGGCAGACCGTGCCTGCCGAGGAAGCCGACATCGTGGCCGGCAATGCGGAAAAGACCCGCCCGGCGCACGGCCTCCAGGGCGACCCGGCCGCGCTCCAACGTCACCGCCGCGGCGGTGACAGCGACGTCCGCGCACATCGCGGGCACCACGGGCGCGATCATCTCCAGCGCCGGCAAGATCCGGTCTCCAGCCGCGGAGCACCGGTTCGCCGACAGTTCTACTGCGTTCATTCTGCTGACCAATCAATTGACGGCACCATTATCGGCCCTATTTTCGGGCCGCTCAACGATCACAGGACCACCGACGCGGGACAACCCGAAATCTCCGGAACCCCGGTGCGGCAGCGCGGCCGGCCCTGGCCCCGCTCAGCCGGTACGCCCTGCCGCGTGGGCGGCGCGGGCGGCCAGGTCCGCGAACGCCGCACGCAGGGCCGGCGGGCCCGTCACCTCGACGTCGCACTCGAAGCGCAGCAGGCCCGCGGCCAGCGCCGCCCACGACCAGGACCCCGTCCGCAGCCTGGTCCGGCCCGGGGCGACCGCCTCGGCGACACCGTCGCCGGTGAACGGCGCCACGTCGGCGACCGGCAGGTCGAGGACCACTTCGCCCTGGCACGGCCACGCGTCGGCAGCGCCGGAGCCCTTGAACCGGGCGGAGAGGAACGCCGCGACGTCGCCGCCCGGGACCTCGCGCGGGGTGAACCGCGGTCCGTTCGGCACTCGCGGGCTCATCCGGTCGACGCGGTAGGTCCGCCAGTCCTCGCGGGTGGCGTCCCAGCCGACCAGGTACCAGCGTCCGGCGCGGACCACCAGGTGGTGCGGCTGCACCCGGCGCGGTGGCCGGGGCTCGGCGTCCGCCGGGCCCGACGGCGACCGGTAGTCGAACCGCACCTCCTCGGTGGCCCGGATCGCCGAGCTCAGCACCAGCAGGAGGTCGGTATCGACCTGGGCGGTGCTCCCCGCCGCGGTGATCTCCAGTAGGTCGGCGCGCTGCCGCAGCCGCGACGGCAGCACCTGCCGGACGGTCGCCAGCGCCCGGGCGGCGGCCTCCTCGATCCCCGCGCCGGTGCCGACGGCGATCCGCAGCGCCACCGCGAGCGCCACCGCCTGCTCTTCGTCGAACAGCAGCGGCGGCAGCCGGCTCCCGGCTTCGAGCCGGTAGCCACCCTCCGGCCCCTTCACCGCCTGCACCGGATAGCCCAGCTCACGGAGCCGGTCGACGTCACGGCGCACGGTCCGTTCGCTGACGCGCAGGCGGTCGGCGAGCAGCGCGCCCGGCCAGTCCCGGCGTAGCTGCAACAACGACAGCAACGAGAGCAGACGGCCCGAGGTCGCCGTCGAGGGGGAAACCGGCATGACTCCGATCTTCGCACGAGAAGCGGACGTTCCCTGACCGCTACTGCCGCGATCGTGGTTCTCGTCGCCGGAGCCCTCCGGCGGCACACCCCTCCAGAAAGACCGGAACCATGTCGCTCACCGCTGTCGCCCACCTCAACTTCACCGGCCAGGCCCGCGAAGCCCTCGAGTTCTACCGGTCGGTCTTCGGCGGGCAAGCCACGATCGTCACCTACGGCGACTTCGGGATGCCCGCCGAGCTGCCGGGGGCGAGCAAGGTCGTGTTCGGCCAGGTCACCGCGGACAACGGCTTCAGCGTCATGGCCTACGACGTCCCCGGGACCGACGGCCCGGCCACGCCGGCCGCGCCGACGACCCGGCGCGAGAACGGCACCACGATCACGAAGGAACCGTTCTTCCTCTCCGTCCGCGGCGCGACCGCCGACGAAGTTTCCCCGGTGTGGAAGGGCCTCGCCGAAGGAGCCACCGTCATCGAAGAGTTCGGCCCGGTGCCGTGGGCGCCCGCGTTCGGCATGCTGGCCGACCGCTTCGGCGTCACCTGGATCATCGACGTCGCCGCCGAATACCGGAGCTGACCAGCGGGGCCTGCCTCACTTCGCGAGCAGGGTGAGCAGGCGCGCCACCTCGTCCCGGACCGCGTCGCGGCCCGGGGCCAGGTAGCCGCGGGGGTCGGTGAGGGCGACCTGCGTGCCCAGCGTCGCGCGCACCGCCTCGGTGAGCACCTGGTTCAGCCGCGTCCCGATGTTGACCTTGACGATGCCGCTCGCCACCGCCCCGCGCAGCCCGTCGTCGGGCACGCCGGAGGAACCGTGCAGCACCAGCGGTACCGGGACGCGGTCCGCGAGTGCGGCGATCAGCGACTCGTCGAGCACCGCGCTGCGGTCGGCCATGGCGTGCGACGACCCGACGGCCACGGCGAGGGAGTCCACGCCGGTCGCGGCGACGAACGCGCGGGCCTCGTCCGGGTCCGTGCGGACGCCGGGAGCGTGGGCGCCGTCCTTGCCGCCGATCTCGCCGAGCTCCGCCTCGACGCGGCAGCCCGCGGCGTGGCAGCGTTCGACGACGGCTTTCGTCCTGGCCACGTTCTCGGCGTAGGGCACCGCGGCGGCGTCGAACATCACCGAGGTGATCCCCAGGTCGAGCCCCTCCCGGATCAGGTCCTCGTCCTCGACGTGGTCGAGGTGGACCAGCACCGGCACGGTCGCCGTCCCGGCCAGCCGCAGGCAGGCCAGCGCGAACGGCGCGAGCGAACCGTGGTAGCGGACGGCGTTCTGCGAGATCTGCAGGACCACCGGGAGCCCGCAGCGCTCCGCGCCCGCCACGACGGCCTCGGCGTGCTCGATCAGGATCGCGTTGAACGCCCCGATCGCACGCCGCTGCCTGCGCAGGTCCTCCAGCAAGCCGGCCCAGTTCATCGGATCCTCGCCACCTTCACGTCACCGATCCACCGGTCCCTGGCCGCGACGTCGATCTCGCCGGCGACCGGCCGCAGCACCGCGGCGGCCGACGTGGCGACCACGTCCGCCAGCGCCACCGGCCAGTCCACTTCGGACGCTGCACCGGCGGCCGCCAGGTGCAGGGCCAGCGCCGCGGCGCCCGCGTCCCCGGCACCGGCGGAGTTGCCGGTGACGACTTCGGCGGGCCGGGCACGCCAGGAACCCCGGGCCGTGACGGCGATGGCGCCTTCGGTGCCGAGCGTGGCCACCACCGCCGGCGTTCCCGCGGCCACGACGGTTTCGCAGGCTTCGAGCCCCGGACCGGCCAGGTCCTTCAGTTCGTCCTCGTTCGGCATGAGCACCGCTCCGCTTCCCGCGGCCTCACGCAGGGCGGTGCCGGAGACGTCGGCGATGACCGGCACGCCGTGCCGGGCGCACAGCCGGGCCAGCTTCGCGGGGACCTCGGCGCTCAGGCCGCCGGGCACGCTGCCGGAGATCACGACGGCTTCGGCCGGCAGCTCGGCGCGGAGGGCGTCGAGGATGCTCTCCTCCGCGCCTTCGCCGGCCGGGAAGCCGTTCTCCTGCACCATGGTCGTGCCGTCGGCGGGGGTCACCACCGCCACGGTCCGCCGCACCGCTGGCAGGGCCGGGACGAGCCGGTGCGCGAGGCCCAGCCCGTCCAGGCCGTCCCGGAACTCGTCCGGTGTCCGGGTGGTGGTCAGGGCCAGCACCAGGCTCTCGCCACCCAGTTCGCGGACCACCGCCGCGACGTTGACGCCCTTGCCGCCGGCGCGGGACCGGACCTCGGATGTCCGCGTGGTCCCGCCGAGGCGCAGTTCGCCGACCCGGTAGGTCACGTCGATGGCGGGGTTGAGGGTGACGGTGAGGATCCGGGGGGTCACGACTCGATGGTCTTTTCCGTGCGGTACACCATCAGGGTCGAGCCGGCCAGGGCCAGCACGATACCCGCGAGCTGGAACCCGGTCGGTGCGGCACCGAAGAACACCAGCGACAGGACGATCGTCAGCACCGGGGCGAGGGCGTTGGTCACCGGCGCCACGATCGACGCCTTGCCCCGGCTCATCGCCATCACGAGGAACAGCGCGCCGACCGCGTTGAGCAGCTGGGTCCCGGCGGTGAGCGCGGGCGCCTGCCAGGGGAACCCGAGCGGCAGGCCCCCCATCATCAGCACGGCGACCGGAACCAGCAGCAGTCCGCTGATCGTCATCCAGCCGAACGTCGAAGCGTCGTCCACCCCGGCGAGCGCGGCCTTGCGCATGAAGAAAGCCTGCACGCCCCAGGCGACGCACACGAGAACGGCCAGGACCAGGTAGAGCCAGCCACTGTCCCCACCGTCCCCTGTGGACACCGAGAACAGGACGACGGCGACGAGCGCGAGCAGCACACCGGCCCACGACCACCCGCCGAGCCGTTCCCGCAACGCGGCGAACGCCAGCAGCACCGTGACCGCGGGCGAAAGCGCCACGATCGGGAAGATCACGTAGGCCGGCCCGATCGTCAGGGCCTTGAACAGCACGAGCTGGCCGCCCGCACCGGTGAGCCCGATCAGCAGCCCGTAGCCGGCCGCAACCCGGCCGCGGTCGAACTTCCGGCCGCGCAACGAGAACCACGCGGGCACGAGCATGGTCAGCGCCCAGACCACGTACACCATCGGGTCGGGGTAGGCGTAGAGCTTGGTGGGCAGGCTGGAAAAGGCGCCCCACACGCCCCAGAACACCACCAGCAGCCCGGCGTACGGGATCCAGGTGCGGGTGGACACGGCGGTTCCGGTCATCTCGGCTCCTCAGCGTGGCAGGGACGCGGTCGAGTGGACCTGATCGGCCCGCAACGGGTGCCCGTGCAGGCGCGCCGCGTAGAGCGCGGCGCCGACGTGCGGTTCCAGCAACGGCTCGCGGAGGTCGTACTCGCCGGCGAGCGCATCGCGGAACGACGCCAGCACGTGCGCCGACCCGAACACGCCGCCGGAGTAGGACACCGGAACCCGGTGGGCGGCTTCGAACCCGAGCGCCGCCCGGCCGACGTCCACGAGCAGCGCGAGCTCCCGCCCGGCTTCCCGCAGCACTCCGGTCGCGACCGCGTCGCCGGCCTCCGCGGCCCGGACCACGACCTTGCTCAGCCCGGCGATCCGGCCCCGGTCGCCGTGCCACCGGTTGACCACGACGTCGATCGCGTCGAAGTCGGCGGCGAGGCCGAGCGCCCGGCGCACTTCCTCGACGAGCGGCCCGGCGGGCAGGCGGCCGTCGACCATCCGGCTGAACGCGTTCAGGCCCTGGACGGCGACCCAGTACCCGGAGCCTTCGTCGCCGAACAGCTCGCTCCAGCCACCCCCGCGCCACTGCCTGCCGTCGTGCTCGCCGTAGGCGATCGAACCGGTGCCGGCAACGACGTTGATGCCGTCGACCACCCCCAGCGAACCGGCCCAGCCGCAGATCATGTCGTTGCCGCAGCGGTAGTTCCGCGCACCGAGGAGCCGGGCCGGTACCGCGTCGAGCACCGGCACGTCGGCGCTGATCTCCCCGTAGGCGGGCAGCCCGAAGAAGGCGTACGCGATGTCCGAGACCGCGATGCCCGCGGCGTCGCACACCTCCCCGATCCCCTGGCGCAACCGGGGTTCCACGATCTCCAGGCCTTCCGTCAGGTAGTACACGCTCGCGGTCCGGGCCTCCGCGACGACCCGGCCGGCGGAATCGATCAGGCAGAACGCCGTCTTCGTCCCCCCGCCGTCGACACCGAGGAACACGTCAGCTCACCTCCGCGGAACCGAACTCGTGGATGACCACGCCCTGCACGACGCGGTTCACTTCCCCGTCGGGGAACGGGTTGTCGGGCGTGACGCCCAGCGCGAGCGAGCAGGCGAGCGCCGTGGTCTGCGCCGCGATGACGGCGAGCAGCGCGTACCCGGCCACCGGTACCCCCGGCGGCGAAGGCACGGGCCAGCTCCGGGCACCGACCGGCTCGGTGGCGTCGCCCACCACGACCACCCGCTCCTCGCCGAGTGACCGCACCAGCTCGCGGGCGATGTCCAGGTCGTACTGCCGCGTGTACGGATCGATGGACAGGAAGACGACGGCGATCGTGCGCTCGTCGAGCACCGACTTCGGCCCGTGCCGGAAGCCCAGCGCGGAGTCGGCGATGCCGACCACCTCGCCCCGGGTCAGCTCGAGGCACTTCAGCGCGGCCTCCCGGGCCAGCCCGCGAAGCGGCCCGGAGCCCAGGAACACCAGCCGGGCCGGCTTGGCCCCGGAAATCGCCGACGCGTGGTCCGCGGCGCCGTCGAGCACAGTGGACCCGGCGCGGGCCAGCGCCTGGACGTCGACGTCCAGGCCGAAGGCGAGCAGCGCCGCCAGCGCCATCCCGGTGAACGACGACGTCATCGCGAACCCGCGGTCGTTGACCTCCGCCGGCAGGGCGACCACGACCGCGTTCGGGGCGCCGGACCACCGCCGCGCCAGCTGCCCCTCCGGATCGCAGGTGATCACCAGGTGCCGCAGCCCGGGCGCCAGCCGCCGCAGCAGGTCCGCCGCCGCGACGGACTCCGGGCTGTTGCCACTGCGCGCGAACGACACCAGCACGATCGGCCGGTCGTCCACGACCACGGCCCGGGGATCGGCGACGATCTCCGTGGTCGCGAGCGCCTCGACCGGACGGCCGAGGTGACGCGCGAGATCGCGGGCCACGAGCTCGCCGACGAACGCCGAAGTCCCCGCACCGGTGAGCACGACCCGCGCGCCGGGCAGGTCGACCAGCTTCCCGATTTCCGGCCGGGCCCGCCGCACGGCGTCCGCCACCCGGAGCCAGGTGGCGGGCTGCTGCTCGATTTCCCGTGCGGTCCGGCTGCCGCCGGGCCACCGCCCGTTGCTGTGCATAGGTGCTGCCTCCGATTTCCGGGACGTACTCCCGGAGATTCACCCGCTGCCGCGCAAGGGGGCAAGGCTCGATGGCCAAATGCGCATTCGGAGTGAGCGTTTCGCCGGCTGTCGTAAGCTCGGCCCATGCCCACGAGGAAGCGGCGCACCACCCGGGCCGAACGGCTCTCGGAGCTGTTGCGCGTGCTCGCGGACACCGGTTCGCTGAACATCGGCGAGCTCGGCGCCCGGTTCGGCGTCTCCTCCGCCACGCTGCGCCGCGATCTGGCCAAATTGGAGGAACAGCGGCTGCTGACCCGCACCCACGGCGGCGCGCGGCCCCACGGGCGCACGAACGAGGTGCCGCCGCCGTACCGGGAAGGGCGGTCCCGGGACGCCAAGCGCGCCATCGTGCGCGCGGCGATCCGCACGCTGCCGACCGGGCCGCACGTGATCGCCCTGACCGGCGGCTCCACCACGAGCGAGCTGGCCAGGGAGCTGCCGGGCCGGGCGGACCTGACGGTGGTCACCAACGCGTTGAACATCGCGATGGACCTGGCCCTGCACCCCCCGCTGAAGCTGGTCGTCGTCGGCGGGGTCGCCCGGCCCCAGTCCTACGAGCTGGTCGGGCCCTGGGCCGAGCACGTGCTGGCCTCGATCAGCGTCGGCACGGCGTTCGTCGGCGTGGACGGCATCGACGCGACCGTGGGCATCACCACGCACGACGAAAACGAGGCGAGGACCAACCGCGCCATGCTCGGCCGGGCCCGGCGGGTGGTCGTGCTGGCCGACGGCAGCAAGCTCGGGCGGACCACCCTCGCCCGCATGGGCGACATCCAGGACGTGCACGAGGTCATCACCGACTCCTCGGCCGCCCCCGGCGCGGTCGCGGCGATCCGCCGGGCCGGGGTCCGGGTCACCGTCGTCGAGGCCGGCACCGGCAAGGAGCGGTGAAACGCGCATCGCGAATGCGCGTTTCGTTGACCGCGGTGGCCGTCCTGCCTACCTTTCGCCGACAACAGCCCCGACAGCAGCTCCGACAGCAGGTCCGACGACGAGGAGTCCGGATGAAGCGCTCTCTCCCCCGCCACGGCAAGCGATTCGCTTCTTTCACGGCGGCGGGCGCGCTCGCCGCCGGCACGCTCGCCGCGGTCGCCGCACCGGCCTCGGCCGCGGTCACCCTGCCGCCGCAGGCCGCCGGGTTCGACTACCAGATCGGCG
Source organism: Streptomyces sp. MN03-5084-2B (assembly GCA_033793495.1). Classification (GTDB taxonomy): domain Bacteria; phylum Actinomycetota; class Actinomycetes; order Mycobacteriales; family Pseudonocardiaceae; genus Amycolatopsis. The sequence continues at coordinate 56,929 of JARAWT010000042.1, forward strand.
GCGCCTACACCCCGCCGCCGGGCGTGCAGATCGTCAGCCGCGACGTCTCCGCGGCGCCGGCGAGCGGGAAGTACAACATCTGCTACCTCAACGCTTTCCAGGTCCAGGAAGGCGCGGACGGCGACTGGCCGGGCGACCTGCTGCTCCGCGACTCCAACGGCAACAAGGTCGTCGACCCCGACTGGAAGGAGACCCTGCTCGACCTGCGCACGGCCGACAAGCGCACCCGGGTCGCGGCGAAGGTCGGGAGCTGGATCGACACGTGCGCTTCGAAGGGGTACCAGGCGATCGAGCCCGACAACTACGACAGCTACAGCCGGTCGAAGAACCTGCTCACCACCACGCACGCGCAGGAGTACATCAAGCTCCTCTCCGCCCGCGCCCACGGCAAGAACCTCGCCATCGCCCAGAAGAACACCCCGGACCTGGCCGGCAACCGGGTCGCCAACGGCCTCGACTTCGCCGTCACCGAGGAATGCGGGGAGTACGAAGAGTGCGACGCCTACGCGGGCCCGTTCGGCAACCGCGTGGTCGACGTCGAGTACACCGCCTCCGGCATGACCAAGGGCTGCCCGGAGTGGAAGAGCAAGATCAGCATGGTCCGGCGTGACCTGTACGTGGTGCCCCAGGGTTCGAGCGGGTACGTCCGCAAGACCTGCTGACCTGCCTTGACACATTCGAACGCGCTCGCTTAACTGCTGTCCACGTCGGGAACACCGACGTCAGAGGTACGCCCAGCCGGTATGTCGGTCGCCACCGCGAGCCCGGCCTGAGTCGCCAGGACCGTTCGAGGTCCGAGGCGGGGTCGTGCCCACCATCATCCGGAGTACCGATGATGACTTTTCCGTTCCCCGGCAAGACGAGCTGATGGACCGCCGCGGATTCCTGCGCGGCGCCGGCGGTGTGGCCCTCGGCGCCGCCCTCGCGGGCTGCGGCCCGGCGCGGGCCACCGGGGGCCCGGTCACGGTCGAGGTCTGGCACGGCCAGACCGACACCGGCAAGAAGGTCCTGGACGAGCTCGTCGCGGACTTCCACCGCACGCACCCCGGGATCCGGATCGACCTGGGCGGCGGCGTCCTCGCCGACGCGATGCTCCAGAAGATCACCGCGGCGCTCGCGTCGGGGTCGTTTCCGGACATCGCCTACGTCTTCGGGTCGGACCTCGCCAGCGTGGCCCGCAGCCCGAGCGTCGTCGACGTCACCGACCTTGTCGACGCCGGTCCCGGCTTCTGGGCCCCGGCCCGGGAAGCAGTCACCGTCAACGGCCGCGTCCGCGCGGTCCCGGCCCTGCTCGACTCCCTGGCCGTGGTGTGCAACAAGGAGCTGTTCGCCGGCGCCGGGATCCCGGTGCCCGCCGCGGGCTGGACGTGGGCCGAGTTCGCCGCCACTGCGAAGAAGCTCACCGACGCGGGCAACGGCACCTTCGGCACCGCCTGGCCCGCCACCGGCGACGAGGACACCGTGTGGCGGCTGTGGCCGATGGTGTGGGACCTCGGCGGTGACGTCATCGGCGCGGACGGGCGCGGCATCGGGTTCGCCGACCAGGGCGTGCGTGCCCTCGAGGTCGTCCGCGACCTCGCCGCGGCGAAAGCCGTCTACCTCGACCCGAAAACCGGTAGCGAGCAGATGTACCAGGCGTTCCAGGCCGGGCACATCGGCATGGTCGCGACCGGTCCGTGGCAGCTGCCCGACATCGCCGACGCCGGGATCGACTACGCGGTCGTGCCGCTGCCCACCTTCGGCGGCCGGCCGGTGACCATCTCCGGCCCGGACACCTGGACGCTGTTCGACAACGGCGAGGAACGCGTGGCGGCGGCCCGCACCTTCCTGTCCTGGCTGGCGGATCCGGCCCAGGACGTCCGCTGGGACGACGGCGCCGGCAGCCTCCCGCTGAGCCGCCGGACGCAGCAACTGCCCGCGTGGGGCGAGAAAACCGCCGAGACCCCCGGGCTGCCGGTGTTCGTCGACGCGCTGGAGAACGCCCGCGTCCGGCCGGTGCACCCGGCCTACCCGCAGGTGTCGGCGGCGCTCGGCACCGCGATCGTCGCCGTGCTGCTCGGCCGGGCGACCCCGGCCGACGCCATGCGCGACTGCGCCGCGGCCGCCAACGCCGCCCTGATCATTCCGCGATAGGGAGCCGCCATGCCCGGACTGCCGAGGCCCATCACCGTCCCGCCCCCACGACAACGGCGGAGCCGCGAAACCGCGGCCGCGTGGGCCTACCTCTCCCCCGCCGTGCTCATCATCCTCGGTCTCGGCGTGGTGCCGGTGGCCTGGTCGCTCGTGCTGTCCTTCCAGGCCGACGACCTGGTGACCCCGAGCCGCTGGGTGGGCCTGGACAACTACGCCGCGCTCGCCCAGGACCCGCACTTCGCCCAGGCTGTCGGCAACACCGCGCTGTACACGGTGTTATACGTCCCGCTCAGCATCCTGTTCGGGTTCCTGCTGGCGCAGGCGCTGAACCGGCGCGTCCGCCTGGTCGGCGTCTACCGGACGCTCGTGTTCGTCCCGTTCGTGTTGTCGGCGACGGCCCAGGGCGTGCTGTTCTCCTTCATCCTCGATCCGCAGTTCGGCGCGGCCAACTCGCTGCTGCACCACCTCGGCGTGTCGCCGCAGGGCTTCCTGACCGATCCGGCGCAGGCGCTGCTGGTGCTGGTCGGCATCACGCTGTGGAGCGGCACCGGTTTCTGCGTCGTGGTGTACCTGGCCGCGTTGCAGGACGTCCCGCCGTCGCTGGTCGAGGCCGCGCGGCTGGACGGCGCCGGGTCGTGGCGGGTGCTCCGGCACGTGACGCTGCCCGCGGTCACCCCGGTGACGGCGTTCCTCGTGCTGTGGCAGCTGATCACCTCGCTGCAGGTGTTCGACCTGGTGTACGTGACGACCAAGGGCGGCCCGCTCGGCTCGACCACGGTCATCGTCTACTTCGTCTGGGAGCAGGCGTTCAAGAACTTCACCGCCGGCTACGGCGCCGCGTCGGCCTACGTGCTCGCGCTGGCCCTGCTGGTCGTCGTGGTCGTCCTTCGCGTGCTGCGCCGGCCCGGGAAGGCGCTGCGATGAAGACACAGCCCGCCCCGATCGAGGTGCCCGCGATCCGCGCCGCGCTGCCGGTGCTGCGCCGGCCCCGGCTCCCCTTCAGCCCCTGGCACCTGCTGCTCGTGCCGCTGGCGCTGGTGTTCGCGGCGCCGCTGGTCTGGCTGGTGCTCAGTTCCGTGATGAGCAACGCCGAGATCAACCGGTTCCCGCCCGCGCTGTGGCCGTCCCGGGTGGACTTCTCGGGGTACCGCTACGTCCTCGAGAACGCGCTGTTCGTGCGCTGGTTCACGAACTCGCTGATCGTCTCGGCGGTCACCGTCGCGTCGAACCTGCTGTTCGGCACGCTGGGCGGGTACGCGTTCGCGCGGATGCGGTTCGCCGGCTCGCGGGCGCTGCTCGCGCTGATGATCGCGACGATGGCGATCCCGTTCCAGCTCACCATGATCCCGACGTTCCTGGTGATGAAGAGGCTCGGCCTGATCGACAGCCTCGGTGCGCTGATCGTGCCGTCGCTGGTGACGCCGTTCGCGGTGTTCCTGCTGCGCCAGTTCTTCCTGTCCCTGCCCCGGGAACTCGAAGAGGCGGCGTGGATCGACGGCTGCTCGCGGCTGCGCGTGCTGTTCACCATCGTGGTGCCGCTGTCGCGGCCCGCGCTCAGCACCGTGGCCGTGCTGACGTTCCTCGGCACGTGGAACGACCTGACCTGGCCGCTGATCGCGGTCAACCACGACACGACCTACACGCTGCAACTGGGGCTCACCACGTTCCAGGGGCAGCACCACACGAACTGGGCCGCGGTGATGGCGGGCAACGTCATCACCGTGCTGCCCGTGCTGCTGGCCTTCCTCGCCGCGCAGAAGACGTTCATCCAGTCGGTCACCTCCAGCGGGCTCAAGGGCTGACCCGCTCTCCCGGATCGGATTTCCATGCCTGTCAAGATCACCTTCGTCGGCGCGGGCAGCGTCGTGTTCACCCAGGGCCTGCTCGCCGACCTGTTCGCCTACCCGGAGCTGGACGGCGTGCACGTCGCCCTGCACGACATCGACCCCGGCCGGCTGGCCACCGCGCTGGCCGCGGCCGGGCGGATCGCCGCCGCACGGGGCGTCAAGCCGGTGCTCACCGCGCACCCGGACCGCCGGGAAGCCCTGGCCGGCGCGGACTTCGTCGTCAACATGGTCCAGATCGGGATGGCCGCGGCGACGCGCACCGACTTCGAGGTCCCGGAACGCTACGGCCTGCGCCAGACCATCGGCGACACGCTCGGCATCGGCGGGATCTTCCGCGCGCTGCGGACGTTCCCGTTCCTCAAGGCCCTCGGGGCGGACATCGCCGACGTCTGCCCGGAGGCGTGGCTGCTCAACTACACGAACCCGATGGCGATGAACGTCCAGTACCTGGGCGAGGCCACCGGGCTGACCCGGGTCGTCGGGCTGTGCCACTCGGTGTACTGGACGGTGCACGGGCTCGCCGAGCTCGTCGGGGTGCCGTTCGACGAGGTCACCTACGTCGCGGCCGGCGTCAACCACCAGGCGTGGGTGCTGCGGTTCGAGCACGCGGGCACCGACCTCTACCCGCGGCTGCGGGAGCTGGCCGAGTCGGACGAGCAGCTGCGGCGGCGCGTCCGGTTCGACATGCTGCGGCGGCTCGGCTACTACCCGACGGAGACCAGCGAGCACTCCGCCGAGTACGTGCCCTGGTACCTCAAGCACGACACCGAGGTCGAGCGCCTGCGGTTGCCGATCGGCGACTACCTGGGCATCGTCGCGGAGAACGAAGCCGAGTACGAACGGACCCGGCGGGCGATCGCGGCCGACGAGCCGCTGCCCGTCGAAGGCACCGGCGAGTATGCTCCGCAGATCGTCCACAGTGTCCTGACCGGCACCCCGCGGACCGTCTACGGCAACGTGGTCAACCGGGGCCTGATCGAGAACCTGCCCTCCGGCGGCGTGGTCGAGGTGCCGTGCCTGGTCGACGGCACCGGCGTCCGGCCGACCCGGATCGGCGCGCTGCCGCCGCAGCTCGCGGCGCTCAACCGGACCTACCTGAGCGTCGACGACCTCGTCGTGCGCGCGGCCGTCGAGGACGATCCCCGCCACATCCGGCACGCGGCGATGACCGACCCCGCCACGGCGGCGGCGCTGCCGGTCGAGCGGATCTTCGAGCTGTGCGACGACCTCGTCCGCGCCCACGGCGCCCGGCTCCAGCCCGGCCTGCGTGCCACCCTCGGCCGGTGACCCGGCCCGGTCACTCCGAGAACGCGGACCGCACGCGCTTGCCGTTCGCGATCCCGGCCACGCCGAGCAGCAGCACACCGCAACCGGCCTGCTCGATCTTCAGCCACGTCGGGAACCCGCCCGGCAGGGCGACGATCACCACGATGACGGCGATCATGATCGCCGAGACGATCCGCAGCCGCAGCAGCGCCCGCGGGTTGCCCTTCGCCGCACCGGACGCGAACGACAGCATCAGGAACGCCGTGACGGCGACGATCGAACCACGGATCCACACCGCGTCGGTCACCAGGCCGGGGTTGTTCCGCATCAGCACGATCGCGCCGAGGGTGAGGACACTGAGGACCAGGTAACAGGTGACCAGGCCCTTCACCGTGCCCAATGCGGAACGGGCTTCCGCGCCGGCGATCTTCCGGTTGACGGTCTTGGCGTTCACCGCGCCTCCTCGAGTTTCACAGGACGATTCCGGGGAATCCCGGCACGCACCACCATCCTGGCGAGAACCCTCGAGACGGCGGCAGTGAGTTCGCTCATCGACCGGCCGTGACATTTGTAATCGTCGTTGACCTCCCCGTCTCGGACTCCGTAGGTTCGAGGCGAACGCGGTTCAGGATCACTGAACGAGGAGGTCCGGCGTGAGCCAACTGGTGCGATTCGCCGACGGAACCGGCGAACCCCGAGTCGGCGTGCTCACCGGCGAGCTGCTGCGGCCGCTGGCGGTGGCGTCGATGAGCGACCTGCTGCGCCGGCCCGTGGCCGAGATCCGCGAGCTGGCCGAGAGCGCCGGGGAGCCCGTGGCCACAGCCGGGACGCGCCTGCTGCCGCCGCTGGACGGGCGGATGGAGGTGTGGGCCGCCGGGGTGACCTACCTGCGGTCCGAGGAGGCCCGCCGCGAGGAAAGCGCCGACGAGGACGTCTACGCCCGGGTGTACCGCGCGCAGCGGCCCGAGCTGTTCTTCAAGTCGGCCGCCTGGCGCGTGGTCACCGACGGCGAGCCGATCGCCGTCCGTGCCGATTCCGCCAACAACGTGCCGGAGCCGGAACTCGGCCTGGTGCTGACCGGCACCGGGGAGATCGCCGGGTACGTCGTGGTCGACGACGTCAGCTCCCGCAGCATCGAAGGCGAGAACCCGCTGTACCTGCCGCAGGCCAAGATCTACACCGGTTCGTGCGCGGTGTCGGCGCGGGTGCGGCCGGCGTGGGAGGTGCCGGACGCGCTGTCGCTCGACCTCCGCATGCGCATCCTGCGTGCCGGAGACGAGGTGTTCGCCGGCGAAGCGAACACCGCCCAGCTGAACCGTGCACCGGCCGAACTGGTCGAGTACCTGTGGCGGGACAACGACTTCCCCGACGGCGCCGTGCTCTCCACCGGCACGTCCGTCGTGCCGGCGCTCGACCTCGGGCTGCGGCCGGGGGACGTCGTCGAGATCGAGATCGGCGAGGTCGGGTCCCTGAGCTCCCCCGTGGTGCTGGGCGCCGGCGAGGTGCGCCGGGTGCTCGCCACCCGCTGAGGCCGGGACCCGCTCACGCCGGTGTGAGCTGCCACTGCTGGTTGGGTCCGTTGTTGGCCGTCCACTGGACGACCTGCGCGCCGTCGGCGGTCGATTGGCCGTACACGTCCGCGGCCAGTCCGCTGGCTTGGCTGACGATGGCGTAGTACCCGTCACCGGTGGGGCGCAGGAACCACTGCTGGTTGGTGCCGCCGTTGGCCGTCCACTGCTGCAGTTGCAGCCCGGCGGTGGTGGAGGAGGCGTTGACGTCGAGGGCTTTCCCGCTCGCGGTGTAGCGCAGGGTGTACGCACCGCCCTGGGCGGTGCCGAGGCTCCAGGTCGCGGTCCCGGTCTGCTGGATCGCCTTGGCGCCGTCGGCCGTGGAGTTGCCGGTGATGGCGAGCGGCTTGCCGCTGTTGCGGTTGGTGATGCGGTAGGTCCCCGGCGCGGGTCCGGTGTTCGATCCGCCCAGCGTGAAGTACTCGACCGCGTCGCTGAACGTCGTGGTGCCGGCCTTGCCGGTGGTCAGGACGAGGTACACCCGCGAGCCGGTGGCCGGGGCGGTGAACGACACGGGCTGGGTCACCCGTGCCCCCAGCGGGACCGGGAGGGTCGCGCCGCCGGACGCGAGCACCGCGCCGGCCGGGCTGTCGAGCCGGGCGGTCCACGCGAAGTCCACGGCGGTCCCGGAGAGGTCGTCGTTGAAGACGGTGACGGACCGGTTCACCGTGCTGTTGGCGGCGTAGCTCGGCACCGCCTGCGGCAGGGGGAAGGTGCCGCCCGCGTCCGAGACGCCGGACGCCGACCAGTACGGCAGGTCGATCGCGGCGACCGGGTTGAAGGCGGCCTGGACCCGCTGGACCTGCGGGTTGCTCCACGGGTCGGCCAGGTTGTCCGCGCCGTAGATGGGGTGGCCGCCCTCTTCGGGCGTGAAGTCCGTGGACCGCACGCCCGGGACGACGCCCGCCCAGGCGGACAGCAGCGTGTAGGGCCGCAGGTCGTTGGCGCCCTTGCCGCGCTTGGCGGCCGTCGCCGTGGCGAACCACTCGAAGCCCTGCTTGGTGTTGCACTTGGGCCAGATGTACTCGCCCTCGCCGTCGGGGCGGCCGGTCACCGACGGCACCCGCTCGCCGTACTGGCCGGTGCCGTCGAGGTAGTGCGCGAAAATGGCGAAGTTGGGGTAGTTCATGTTCGGGTACCGGGCGGCCGAGTCGGCGCCGGGCGCGGCGTCCACGCTGACCGGGCGGGTGCCGTCGCTCCCGTTCACCGCCGCGTAGAGGTCCTGCTCGAACTGCTCGGAGTCGTTGCTGAAGCTGGGTTCGTTCGCCTGGCTCCAGCGGACGACCGCCGGGTGGTTGCGATCCCGCAGCGTCAACCCCCGCACGTGGTCGACCATGGCGTCGTGCCCGCCGGCGAAGTCCTCCGCGCCGCCGCGGACCCCGCTCTCGTCGATGATCATCAGGCCCAGCTCGTCGGCCACGTCGAGCATGTACGGGCTGGCCGGTTCCTGGTGCACCCGCACGACGTCGAAGTTCAGCCGCTGGTAGTTGTCGACGGCCTGGGGCCAGCCGGGGTTTCCCGGTGACGGCGGGAGGAACCCGGGCAGCGTGTCGTAGGCGTCGCCCTTCCCGCCGTTGTCGATCCGGTCGTAGTCGGCGCCCTGGAGGTTGTCGCCGCGGTAGTTCACGCGCACGCCGTTGAGCTCGAAGTACTCACCGTTCTGCGTGCTTTCGCGGAACCCGAACCGGTACGCGGCGTCGCTGGTGCGCCCGTCGTCGGTGGCCGCGTGCACCGACAGCCGGTGCAGCTGGGCCCGGTACCCCGGGCGGTAGGGCACGTTCGGCCACCAGTACGAAGCGGTGCCGAGGTTCCACGCGACCGGGCCGACGGTCACCTTGGCCGTCGAGCGGGCGGGCACGCTCACCGTGCGGCTCGGCAGGGCCGGGTAGGCGAACGAGCCGCCGCCGTCCGCAGCGAGCGTCCCGGTGAGGGTCACCGACCGGGCGGCGGCGGAGGTGTTCGTCACGGACACCTCGTAGGCGAGGGACTGGTTCGCCACCGACGTGCGGACGAAGGTGTCGCTGACGTACACCGCCGGGTACGTCCGCAGGAACGCCGAGCGGAAGATGCCCTGCGGCACGGCCTCCGACCAGTCGGCGGCCACCGGGACCAGGTACTTGCCCGCGCTGTTCCGCAACGCGCCGCGGCCCTTCACCGCCACGCTGATCGTGTGCGTGGTGCCGGGGGCGGCGTAGGCGGTGATGTCGAAGTTCGACGGGGTGAAGGCCGTGGTCCGGGTCGCGACCACCCGCCCGTCCACCGACAGGGTCGCCTGGTGGTTGACCGCGCCGAACTCGATCCACGCCGACTGCGGCTGCCCGGAGTCCGGCACGGTGACGCTGCGGGAGTACACCGCCTCGTTCACGTCGGTGAAACCCTGCTTGTACCACCCGCCGCCGGGCACGGTGATCGACGTCGTCGCCCGGCCCGCCGGGGTGAAGCTCCACGTCCCGGCCAGGTCGACCGACCCGATCGCGGCATTGCCCGCGGTGACACCGTCGACCTGCGGCGCCGAAACCGCGCGCGGCGGCTCGGCCGGTCGCGAATCCGCCGCCGTGGCCAGGTGCGTTCCCGTTACCGCGTCGAGCAGCACCGCGGCGGCCACGAGCACCGGCGCAAAGCTTCGGCGGCGTGTCGCCCGGAATTTTCGTTGCATGGCACGAACTCTTTCGTCTCCAGGCCGGCTCGACGCGCCGCGGCGGCTCCGGTGATCCATGACAGCATTCCGCCGAGCGTGCCGTCAAGAAACAGCGGAAGAAATGCGCCGCAATTCTGAAATTTTCACCTCCGGCACAATTTTCTTGGAAATTTCACCGCGTTTCCCGGCCCAATGCCGGGCCCCGCCTCGGCCGGGTGTCCGGGATTGGGCGCGCTCCCGGTGTGCCAGAATGCCGCCGGGGGGACGAGATGCAGCGCAGTCACGGGAGACGGACGCGCGGACCGCAACCGGGAGCGGCGCCCGCGGGGCCGCACCTGCTGTTCGAGGGCGACGACGTCGAGGAGCTCGACGACGTCGTGACCCGGGAGTTCTCGCCCCACGGCCTGCGCGTCGGCCGCGGGCACCCGGCGCCCGGGCGCTTCCGGCGCCTGCACCGGCAGGGCCTGGCGCTGTACGAGCTGGGATGGGGTGTCCCGGTCGAGGTCGCGGCCGGCGAGCTGCCCGGCTTCTACAACGTCCACCTCCCGCTCGCCGGGGCGAGCACGGTCCGCGTGGCGGGTCGCGAGGTCACCACGCCGTGCTCGGTCGCCGGGCCCGGGATGACGCTGGGCATGTCGCTGCCGGCCGGCGCGGACACCCTCATCCTGTTCCTGCCGCAGGCCGCGGTGGACGCCGCCGTCGCCGCGCAGACCGGCGAACCACCCGATGCCGCCCTCCGGTTCGACCCCGCCGTCGCCGACGGCGACCCGGCGGCGGCCGCCTGGCTCGCGACCGCCCGCGCCTTCGCGCGGTTCACCGCGTCACCGCTGGCGGCCCGGTCGCCCCTGGCCGCCGCGCACTTCGAACAGGTCCTCGTGCACGGCCTGGTGGACCTCCAGCCGCACGACCTTTCCGCCGCCCTGCCCGCGTTCGCCCATCCGGCGCTGCCGCGCGCCGTGCGACGGGCCATGGCCTACTGCGAAGAACACGCGGGCGAGCCGGTGTCGGTCGCGGACATGGCCGCGGCGGCGCGGGTCAGCCCCCGCACCCTGCAGGACCGCTTCCGCATCGACTTCGGCACCACCCCGGTGGCCTACCTGCGGCGCGTCCGGCTCGACCGGGTGCACCAGGACCTGCTGCGCATCGCGGACGGCTCCGCGGCCGGCACGGTCGCCGAGGTCGCGACGCGCTGGGGCTTCACCCACCTGAGCCGGTTCGCCGCGTACTACCGCGAGGCCTACGGGCAGCTCCCGTCCCGCACCGCCGAACGGCCTTCCGGCAAGCCGTTGTCCGCGGACCACTCGGCGGACAACGGATAGAGGACCGCCGCCCGCCGTCCGTACGCTGACCGGACTCAGGACGGATTTCCCGTTTGCCCGAATCCGAAAGGCGCGAGCATGTCCTTGCCGAAGAAGGAGAACCGGACCACGCGGCGGAACCGGAGCGTCCGCGTGACCTGACGCCCGGTCCGACCGATCATCACCGGAGCACCACCACCAGGGGGAATATCATGTCACGCAGAAGAAAGCTGTCCACCGTCCTCATCGGACTGATCGCTGCCCTGCCGCTGGTCGCGACGCCGTCCGTGGCCGCCGCCACGGAAGCTGCCGTGCAGGCGAAGCTGGACCGGATGGCGGCGGAGCGTGCGGCTGCCGCTCCGGGCACCACCCGCGTCTGCTATTCCGTGCACGTGCAGGACAAGGACTGGACGCCGGCCCTCTGCGACGGTCAGGAAGCCGGCTTTCCCGAACAGCACAAACGCATCGAGGCCATCATGATCTCCGTGGCCGGTACCAACGGCGGCGTCGGCGTCTGCTACCGGCCGCACCTGCAGGACATCGGCTGGGTCGCCAACGAATCGTGCAACAACAACGTGGCCGGGACCGTCGGTCAGTCCCGCCGGCTGGAGGCCATCCGGATCCGCGGCCTGGGCACGCGACTCTGCTACACCGCGACGGGCCAGGACTACGAATACCGGGACTCGGTGTGCGACAACGAGATCATGGGCACCGTCGGCGAAAGCCGGTACATGAGCGGCATCATGATCTTCGTCGCCTGACCCGCCTCCCCGCACGTGCTCGCCGGCCGGGGGTTCCGGCGAGCACGTGCCGGCTCGGCCCTCGACCTGCCCAGGCGAACTCAGCGCATCGCGGCCTGGAGCCGGGCGGCGCGCGCCTCGGCACCGGGCAGGCCGGGGGTGCAGAACTCGGTCACCATCGCCAGGACCCGGCGGGACGCGGCGGCGGGCGAAGCGGTCAGGTCGGGGCTGGACGCGACGGTGATCCCCCGCGTGGCCGCCTCATCGGTCATGCTCCACGTGTTGTAGCCGGGCACGTCCCCGCCGTGCCCCCAGACGTCGGGGGCGCCGGGACCGCAGATCCCGGCCAGGGAGAGGTGCATCAGCCCGAGCCCGTAGTCGACCAGCCCACCCTCGCCCGGCCACGGGACCGTGGTCTTCATCTGCGCGAGCAGTCCGGCCGGCAGCAGCTCGCCGCCGAGCAGCGCGTGGAAGAAGCGGTTCAGGTCGGCCGCGCTCGAGATGATGTTCCCGGCCCCGAAGTAGCGGCTGAGGTTGTAGACGGTGACGTCGGTCAGCCCGCGCGGCGCCGGGTAGAGCTGCTCGTACCCGCGGACGGCCGGGCGCGGCACGAACGGGAAGTCCCGCGGCAGGAAGGTGTCGGTCAGGTGCAGCGGGCCGGTGATCCAGTCGGCGAGCACCTGCTCGAACCGCCGTCCGGTGAGCTTCTCCACCAGCAGCGCCAGCACGTTGTAGCCGGTGTTGGAATACGACCAGCTCGTCCCCGGCGGGAACAGCAGCGGCTGCACCGTGCTGTCGTGGATCGCCTCCACCTCGCCGAAGTGCACGAAGCGTTCGGTGTCCACCTCCTCCAGGGTCGTCCAGGTGTACTGCGGCGCCAGGTCCCGCGGCAGGCCGCCGGTGTGCTGCAGCAGCTGGCGCACGGTGATCGGCTCCGGGTAGGGCAGCAGGCCGGGCAGGTACCTCGCGATCGGCTCGTCCAGCCCCAGCCTGCCCTGCGCGGCGAGCTTGAGCACCAGCGTCGCCGTGAACGTCTTGGAGACGCTGCCGACGCGGAACCGCCCACCGGTGTCCGGCTTCGCCCCGGTGACGATGTCCCCCACCCCGGCACGCCCCTGCCACCGCCCGGCCGGACCCGCCGCGACCGCGATCATCCCCACGTTCCCGGCCTGCACGGCCGTGTCCAACGCGGCCTGCCGCGGGTCCGTCACCGCGGCGGCGGTACCGGTGCCCGCGACCAGGAGCACGGCGCAAGCGGCGGAGACGACCAGTCGACGCATGATTCCCCCCGGTGGCTTCGGTCCCCGACGACGGTAGCGCAGCGCGGCTGCCGCGGTAAGGGATCCCGGCGGGACGGCTACGCCTTGACACGGGCTGACCGGCATCGGACGCTCTACCTCCGATCGAGGGAGCGATGGAGGGTATGCACGGACAACGCGAGGCACTCGCAGCGGCCGTGCGTGCGGCGACGGTGCCCCTGACCATCCCGTCGACGACGGTCAAGGGCACCGGCTTCTTCATCACCCCCGAGCTCGTCCTGACCTGCGCGCACGTCGTCACCTCGGCCGGCGGGCCGGTCGAGGTGGTGCACGGCCCGGCCACCGCGACGCGGGACGCCGGCGACTACGAGGTCCTCGGCGACTACTACCTGGCGGGTGGACCCGACGGCCTGGACCTGGCCCTTCTCCGGCCGGTGGGCGGGGACCGGGCCGCGCACGTCCACCTGGCCGCTTCGGTGGCGCCCGGCGACGAACTGTGGGTCTTCGGCCACCCGGAGGGCAAGTACCGCACCGGAGACGTCGTCTCGCTGCGCCTGGACGGGACGTCCGAACACATCGAGGGCCCGGTCCTGCTCAAGGGCACCCAGGGCCGGATCAAACCGGGCATGAGCGGCGCCCCGGTGCTCAACTGGCGCACCGGCGCGGTCTGCGGGGTCGTGCGCTACCGCGACGGCTCGCACGACGACACCGCTCGCTTCGTCCCCATCGGCACGGCGTTCGCCTGCTACCCCGGTCTCGCCGAGGCGAACACGGCGATGCCCGCCGCCCGCGCCTGGCTCGAGCTGCTGGACGACACCCAGCTCGCCGAGGCGGGCGCCCGGTATCCGGGGCCGCGGCTGCGCCGGTACCTCGAGGCGGCGAGCGCCGCCGACGACAGCCATCCCTACGCGGCCATGCTGGACGTCCCGTCCCCGCTGTCCAAGGTCTACCTCCGGCAGAAGGCCGGCCGGGCCACCGAGGACGAGACCGCCGCCGAGGCCGGGGAACTGGTGGAGGCGGACAGCCTGCTGCACGCGTTTCGCGGGGTGCAGGTGCTCGGCGGCCCCGGCGCGGGGAAGTCCAGTCTCGCGCGTCACCTCACGGCCTTGTCGGCCCGGAAATGGCTGCGCGACGGCAGTGGCGACGTCGTGCCGATCCTGGTCGCCGCCGAGGCGCTGACCCTTCGCCACGGCCTGAGCGAGATGCTGGCCGACGGCGTCGTCCGGAGTCTCGACACCGACCTCGACCGCGGCACGCTGACCGCCCTGTTCGGCGAACCCCCGTTCCCCGGCGCGGAATGGCTGGTGCTGGTCGACGGGGTCGACGAAGTACTGAATCCCCAGCTGCGGTCGATCGTCCTTTCGAAGGTCTCCCGGCACCGCAACGAGGGCCGCTACCGGTTCCTGCTGACTTCGCGGCCGCTTTCGGACTTCCTGATGGAGAGGATCGCCGAGAACGGCGACTACCCCACGTTCACGATCGAGCCGTTCGGGCGCCACGAGCTGGCAGGCTTCGCCCGGAACTGGTTCACCCAGCTCAAGCTCCCCGATCCCGGCTCCGCCGCGGACGGGTTCGTCCGGCGGGTCGACGAGGCCCGGCTCGACCGGCTGGCCGGCATCCCGCTGATCGCGACCATGCTGTGCATCCTCTACGCGAATTCGCCCGGGCAGCGCCTGCCGGGGAACCGGGCGGAGCTCTACGCCGACTTCGTCGACCTGCTGCTGGCCAAGAGGAAGATCACCAACGTGCGCGACCTGCTGGCCGAGTGGACCGGCCGCAGCGGCCCCGAAGCCGAGGCCGCGGGCGAAGACCTGGTCCAGCGGACCCCCGAGCTGCTCCGGCTGCTGGCCCACGAAGGGCAGCGGGCCGGGACCGATCCGTTCGAGACCGCCGTCCGGACCGACTCGGCGGTCGTCGTCGCGCGGCACTTCCCCCGGCCGGCCGGGCTGTCCTCGGCCGAGTGGGACAGCGTCATCCGGGAGGTGCTGCGCAGCTGCGGGCTGCTCGTCGAACGTCGCGGGGTCTTCGGGTTCATCCACCAGACGGTCCAGGAGTACCTGGCGGCCGCGCACCTGGCCGGCCTGCACCCGGACCCTCGCCGGCGTGCCGCGCGGAGGCTGTTCGTCCCGCAGCCGTGGCCGTGGCCGGACCTGGAGGTCAAGAGCTTCCTCGCCGCGCTGTGGGCCAGGCAGGGGCACGACCTGGCGCCGGTTCTTCGCCGGTTGCTGCAGCGACGCCACCGCGACGGCAACTACCGCTTCCTCGTCGAACTGCACCGGCAGGGCGTGGCGCTGCCGCCGAAGGTGCACGCCAAGCTGGTGGAAACGCTGGCCGGCTGGGTGGCCGAGGACGGCCGGGGCCACGGCGAATGGCGAGCCGCCGCCGAAGCGCTGAACCAGATCGACGGCCAGCGGGCCGCCGCGGTCCTCCAGCTGACGGCGCGGAACGGAGCAGGCCGGCAGCGTCGTCTCGACTCCAGCCTGATGCTGCTGGAGCACCACGCCCCGATCGGCATCCAGGCTCTCGAAGACCTCACCGTCGACGAGACGCTCGACGGTCCGGACCGGCTGAAGGCGGCCAAGTACCTGCTCGCGCAGCATCCCCGGCGCGGGATGGCCGCGTTGGCGAGGCTCGCCCGCGACATCCGGCCCGACTACCTCCGGGTGGAGGCGGCCCGAGTCGTCGCCGAACACGACCCGCCGCGTGGTGCCGAACTGCTCCGCGCCGTCGCCTACGACCCCGGGACCTCGGACGAGGTCAGGCTCAGCGCGGGACTCGCGCTCGGCCCCGGTTCGGGTTCGGACGTGTTGGCCTTCGTCAGCAGCCGCCACGAGGTGTCCGGCCGGGTCCGCCTGGACGCCGCCCTGACGATCGAAGGCTGGGTGGACGGAGCCGGTACCTCCTTGCTGCTCGCCCTCGCCCAGGACCGTCGAGTGAGCGTCGACATCCGGCTCGAAGCCGCACGGGAACTCACCGACCACGGCGACGAGCACGCCGCGCAGGCGTACAGGTCGATCGTCGGCAGCAAGACGGTCGCCAAGGAGGTCCGGCTGGATGCCGCGGAGCGGATCGCGGCCATCGACTCCGAAGAGGGTCTGTCGCTTCTGCTCGAATTCGTAGCGGATCCGGCATTCGGCGAGGCGAGGATCGCTGCCGGAATCGCCGCGGGCCGCATAAATCCCCATGTCGCCGCACGCGCGCTGACCGAGGTCATCGGCGTCTACACCCAAGGCCGTTACTGGTATTCGGGGTCCACTGACGGCGACCAGGAGTCCTGGATGCGGGCCGCACGGGAGGCCACCCGGCTCGACACCGAAGTGGGTGTCGCCGCCCTGCAGGACATGACCTTTGCCGTACGGTTCCCCACGACACTGCAGCTGGAGGCGCTGACCGCCCTGTGCGAGGTGGCGCCCGACGCCGGGCTCGAGACCGCCCGCAGACTGGTGGACAACAGCAAAACCTGGGATGAGCTCCGGTTCGGCGCCGCCGAGCAGATCTGGCTGCTGGACAGAGAGTCGGGCCGGGCGGTCATCCGCCGGATAGCCCTGACCTCCGCCGCGGGGTCCGGCGATCGAATAAGATTCGGCAGGCGGATCGGCGGCAGAGACAAGGAGCTGGGCATCGAGATCCTGCGCCACGTGGCATTCGACACCATGGAGAGCCCGGGAGTCCGGCTCCAGGCCGCCGCCGGAGTCGAAGAACTCGACGTGGCCGAAGGCGTTCAGCTACGGGCCAGGCTGACCACGGAATCGCCGATCAAGGGGTACCTCAAGCAAACCGAGGGCCGCGACGCTTAGGACCGGCGTCAGCTCTGCTCGCCGGGCTTCCACTCCAGGGTGACCTTCAGGTTCGCCTTCGCGGTGCCCTTGACCAGGATGGCCGTCAGCTGCCCGCTCTCCACGCCCACCTCGCAGCCGAATTCGACCGCCACCTTCGCGGGCTTGACCTTCCGCAGGCCGCTGAGGACGGCCTCGGTGACGGAGCCGGTCAGTGCCCCGAGCGAGTCGGTGAACTCGGCGAAGCCCAGGAGCCGCGCCGCGACCTCCTGGTCTTCCTGCTCTCCGACCGGGACGGCTTCGACGAACAGCGTCCGGCCGTCGATCTCGACCGGGACGTGGACAGGACGTGCGTGCTGCGCGTGGTCCTCGGTCACCCATCCCCCTCGGCTGTCAGGCTGTGGCCGGGACAGCGTACCGGGTCAGCACCACACCGCCGGGAAACGTCCGCGTCTCCACCAGGTTCAGGTGCACCCGGCCGGCCACCGCGGCGAAGAACGGCGTGCCGGCGCCCAGCAGCACCGGGTGCGTCACGACCTCGTACTCGTCGACGAGCCCGGCCCGCATGGCCGCGCCGCCGAGCGCGGCGCCACCGACCCGCATCGGCTCGCCGTCCCCGGCCTTGAGCCGGGTGATCTCCTCGACCGCGTCGCCGGTGACGACGCGGGTGTTCCAGCCGACCTCGCCGACCGTCGAGGAGAACACGACCTTCGGCGTGTCCCGCCAGTTCCGCGCGAACTCGACCTGCGCCGGCGTGGCGTCCGGCTGCTCATCACCGGTCGGCCAGTAGGAACTCATGGTCTCCCACAGCCTGCGGCCGTACAGGAACAACCCGATCGCCCGCTCCCGCTCGAGCCACCACTCGAACAGCTCGTCGCTCGGCTCGCTCCACCCGAGGTCGTCGCCCGGCGCGGCGATGAAGCCGTCCAGGGACAGGTTCATGCCGTAGACCAGCTTCCGCACGGCGTCAGGCCCTTCTGTCGGTTCGCCCCGGAGTCTAGAGCCCCGGTCACCGGACGAGCTGGTAGCGACCGGGTGAGTCGACAGTGGACGACGGCGGGCCTCGACATCGTCGCGCGACTGCAGGGGAATAACCCCCGAGATCAACGGCCACTTGGGGCCGAGTAGCGGATAGTACGACGGTCGTTCGTCGACTAGGTTTCTGGCACGTCACTCTCGGGGGGAGCACGATGCGGCACTGGGGGCCTCTCTTCGTCATCGCCGCCGTCGTCCTCGGCGTCTCCGCCGGGCCGGCGCACACCGCACGCGCGTCCGCGCCGGTCTCGCCGCCGGCCAAGGCGATGGTGGTCGGGGACTCGGTCAGCCAGGGCAGCGCCGGTGACTTCACCTGGCGCTACCGGTTCGACAAGCACGAGACCTCCGCCGGCGCCCAGCTCACCCTCGTCGGCCCGCGCGACGACCTCTTCGACAACGTCGCGGACACCTGGAACGACAACCACACCTACGCCGACCCGGCGTTCGGGCAGCACCACGACGCCGCCTGGGGCGAGTCGATGGGCGGGGCCGCCACCCACATCGCCGGCGACGTCGCCACCTACCACCCGGACTACCTGCTGGTGCTGCTCGGCATGAACGATCTCGCCTTCGGCCTGAGCGACCCCGCCGGCACCGAGGCGAGCCTGCGCACGTTCGTCGCCAACGCCCGCCAGGCCGATCCCCGCGTCCAGTTCTTCTTCGGCACCCTGCTGCCCAGCCGGCGTACCGAGAGCGACCCCGGGCACGCGGCCGACGTGGCCGACTTCAACGCCCGGCTCCGGCGCACGGTGGGCGAGCTGTCCACAGCGGATTCCGCCCTGTACGTCGCGGAGACCGGCCAGGACATCGTCCCCGCGGAGGACCTGTGGGACGGCTCGCACCCGAACGCCCGCGGCGAAGTCAAGATCGCCGCGGCGTTCGCCGACTCCCTCGCCGTCAACCGGTCCGTCGGGGCACCGTATCCGCGGCCGTATCCGGCCGTCCCGCTCGGACCGCGGGTCGCCCCGCAGCTGACCGCCACCCCGGGCAACCGGCAGGCCGACCTGTCGTGGACACTCTCGCCGGGCGTCACCGGCTACTACCTGCACACCAAGGACGTCACCGCCGGCGAAACCACCTTCACGCGCCTGCCGGTGCCCCTGCTGGGCCCGGCGTGGACAGCCGGGCTGCTGACCAACGGCCACACCTACGAGTTCCAGCTCCAAACCACCAAGGGAACGGCCGAGGGCGTGTTCTCGAACGTCGCCACGGTGACGCCGACCGGGCCGGCCCCCGGCGCGGTGACCGACCTGACGGCCAGTCCGGGAAACGGGGCCGCCACGCTGTCGTGGACGCCGGTGGCCGACGCGACCGGCTACTACGTGTCCCGCAAGAACGTCACCGCCGGCGAAACCACCTTCACCCAGCTCCCCTGGCCGGTGGCGGGCCCGACCTGGGTGGCCGAGCTGCTGACGCCGGGCGAGACGTACCAGTTCCAGCTGCAGGCGACCAACGGCGACGTCCGCGGCGGACTGTCCGATGTGGTCACGGTCACGGTCACCGGCGTGACACCCGGCGCCGTCACGAACCTCTCGGCCGGCCCCGGCAACGGGAGCGCGATCCTCTCGTGGGCCCTCTCCCCCGGGGCGACCGGGTACTACGTCCACGTCAGGAACGTCACCGCGGGCGAGACCGGCTTCACCCGGCTGCCGTGGCCGGTGCCCGGCCCGACCTGGGCGGCCGAAGGGCTCACGCCCGGCGGCACCTACCAGTTCCAGGTGCAGGCGGCCAACGGCCGCCTCCTGAGTGGACTGTCCAATGTCGCCACGACGACGGTGACCGGGCCGCTGCCGCCGTCGGTGACCGACCTGACCGCCCGGCCGTCCGGCGCCGGCGAGGCGACCCTGTCCTGGACGCCCTCGGCGAGCGCGACCGGCTACTACGTCCACGTGCGCAACGTCAGCGCCGGGGAGACCGCGTTCACCAGGCTGCCGTGGCCGGTCGGCGGGCCCACGTGGGTCAGCGCCGGTCTCGTGCCGGGCGCGCGCTACCAGTACCGGGTCCAGCCGATCAACGGCTACCTCGTCGGCGGCCTCTCCAACACCGCCGCCGTCACGGCGCCCACCCGCGCCGGCTGACGCCGAGGACGTCGAACGCGTTGCCCCTCCGGTCCACGGGAGTTGCCGATGGCTTACGACGTGCACCTGGCGGACCGGATCCGCGTCCTGCTGGCGGACCGCGCACCGGTCACCGAGCGGGCGATGTTCGGCGGGCTCGCCTTCCTCGTCGACGGCAGGATGGCGGTGGCGGCGAGCAGCCAGGGCGGTCTCCTGGTCCGCGCCGACCCGGCACACGCCGGCCGCCTGATCGCGACCACCACCGCCAAGCCGATGGAAATGCGGGGCCGCGCGATGCGGGGCTGGCTGCACGTCGACCGCGACGACCTGCGCACCCGGCGTCAGCTGGCCCGCTGGGTCGAGATCGGCGCAGCCGCCGCGGAAGCAGCCCGCTGACCGTGCGCCGGTGCCGGACGGCGGGACCGGTCAGCGCTCAGTAGGGCGCGGTCGCCGGCCAGACGATCGCACCGGCGGGAATGGTCGCGGTGAGCTGCCGGAAGTCGGCTGCGGGCACGGCACCCTGGTCACGCAGGGCGGTGGCGACCAGCCGGGCGACCTCGATCGCACCGGCCGCCTGGAAGTGCGTGTTGTCCTGGCTGCCGGTGGGGTAGTTCGGGTACTGCCCCGCCGGGAAGATCATGAAGTACTTCTTCGTTCCTTCGACGCCCGCGCGGTTCCACAACGCCGTGCTGGACACGGTCAGGTCGACCAGCGGCACGCGCTTGGCCGCCGCGAGCTCCCGCATCGCCCCCGGGTAGGCCCCGTGTGACGGGGTGATGACGCCCGCGCTGCCGAAGTGGCGGCGCTCGACCGGGGTCAGCAGGATCGGGATCGCCCCTTTGGCGCGGCTCTTGTCGATGTACTGCGAGAGGTACTGCTTGTACGTCGTCGACGGCTCGGTGTACCGGGTGGGGTCGTCGGCCTTCTCGTCGTTGTGGCCGAACGAGATCAGCAGGTAGTCGCCCTTCTTGATCAAGCCGAGGATGTGGTCCAGCCGGCCCAGGTCGATGAAGCTCTTGGAGCTGGCGCCCGACTTGGCCACGTTCACCGCCACGGCGTTCGAGGTCAGGAACACCGGCAACGCCTGGGCCCACCCCGCCCGGGGTGCCTGCGACGAGATGTAGGTCGAAGCGGTCGAATCCCCCGCGATGTAGATGCGGGTCGCGGTCGCCGCCGAGGCGCTCGCTCCGGTGGCGGTCACGGCGGCCACCACCCCCACGACAACGGCGACCCGGTACCAGAACCCTCGTTTCCCCATGTGTTGCCTCCTCACGATCCAGCATCGTTGAAAGCGCTTTCTGGAAACCATACGACAAGAACGGCGCTTCGCGTTCCCATGAACGGCGCAACGACACCGGCCTTGGCAAGGCCGGTTCTCGAAGCACGGCGTCCGCCCGTCGCCTTCCCGGGCCGGCGGTTGGGTACTCGCCCACCGGTCTTGCCAGCGGCGAAAGACTTGCGCTACGGTGCCCTGGGAGCGCTCCCAGCTGCGCGGGTCCAGCGCTTGCGACGTCCGGTACTGCCCTGGTCGCAAGGAGGCGACGCATGGCTCCACGTACGCAGAAACCGCACCTCAGGCGGGGTGACCCCGGCGCACGGCGACGCACGGGCCTTCGAGCGGCGTGCGCCGTGGTGCTGGTGGGCGTGGGTGTCACGCTCCCGTCGCCCGCCGCGTCGGCCGCCACGGTGGACCCCGCCGCCTCGTACGTCCTGGTCAACCGCAACAGCGGCAAGGCGCTGGAAGTGTCCGGCGACGCCACCTACCCCGGGGCCGGGATCACCCAGCACACCCGGGACGACCGCCCCGCTCAGCAGTGGCAGTTCGTCGGCGCCGGCGACGGCTACTACCGCATCAAGTCCCGGCACAGCGCCTTGGTGCTGAGCTTCCCGTCCACCGCCGACCGGACCGGCCTGGTGCAGAGCACCGACACCGGCCGCACCGGCCAGCAGTTCCGGCTGGCCGACTCCCCCGGCGGCGACGTCCGCCTGCTCAACCGGGCCAGCGGCAAGGCCGTGGACGTGCTGGGCTCCTCCACCGCCGACGGCGCGCGAGTCGTCCAGCTGCCCGGCTCCGACGGCGCCGCCCAGCGGTGGCAGCTGATCAAGCTCGACGCCGACACGACGCCCCCGACCGCGCCGGCCGACCCCCGCGCCTCGAACCTGACCTGCACCGGCGTGGTGCTGTCGTGGTCGGCGTCTTCCGACGACGTCGGGGTGGCCTTCTACGACGTCTACCACGACGGGCAGCTCATGAAGTCGGTGCCGGGCACCGCCCTGTCGGCCGAGCTGACCGTCGTGCCGGGAGCCACCTGGGGCCTGTACGTCAACGCGCGCGACGCCGCGGGCAACGTCTCCCAGGCCAGCACCACGGTCCCCGTCACCGTGCCGCAGTGCCAGGCCGACACCCAGCCGCCCACCACCCCCACCGGGGTGACGGCGACCGCGGCGGGCACCACCGTCACCGTGCGCTGGACGCCGTCCACCGACAACGTCGGGGTCACGGCCTACGAAGTGCTCCGCGACGGTACTGTCGCCGGCTCGGCGAGCGGCGCCACCACGGCGTCGTTCACCGACAGCGGCCTGGCCGCGAACACCCGCTACCAGTACCAGGTGCGGGCGCGCGACGCACAGGGCAACCGGTCGGCCCCGAGCACCGCCGTCGCGGTCACCACGGGTTCCTCCTGCGCCACCGCGTTGTGCTCGGTCACCAGGGTCACCACCGAAACCGACCTGCCGTGGGGCCTGACCACCCTGCCCGACGGCCAGGTGCTCTACAGCCGCCGCGACACCTTCGAGATCGTCCGGCTCGACCCCGCCACCGGCGCGAAGACCGTGGCCGGGCGGATGCCGGACGTCGCGGGAACCGACGGCGAGGGCGGGGTCCTGGGCATCGCCGTGGCCACCGACTTCACCACCGACCCGTGGCTGTACGTCATGCACACCAGCTCGACCGACAACCGGATCGTGCGCGTCCGCTACACCGGTGGCGTCCTCAGCGGCACCCCGCAGGTGCTGCTCACCGGCATCCCGCGCAACAAGTACCACAACGGCGGCCGGCTGCGCTTCGGGCCCGACGGCAAGCTCTACGCCTCGACCGGCGACGGCCAGAACAGCGCCTGGGCCCAGGACCTCACCAGCCTCGCCGGCAAGGTGCTGCGCATCAACCGCGACGGCACCGTCCCCTCGGACAACCCCTTCGGCACGCCGGTGTGGAGCTACGGCCACCGCAACCCGCAGGGCCTCGCCTTCGACGCCCAGGGCCGGCTCTGGGAACAGGAGTTCGGCAACTCCGTCATGGACGAGACCAACCTGATCGTCCGCGGCGGCAACTACGGCTGGCCCGCCTGCGAGGGCACCACGGGCAGCTGCGGCCAGCCCGGGTTCGTCGCGCCCAAGCACACCTACCCCGTGGCCGAGGGTTCGTGCAGCGGCATCGCCGTGGTCCGCACCGGGCTCTTCATCGCCTGCGAGCGCGGAACGCGGCTGTACCGGGCGGAGATCTCCGGTGACAGCCTGACCGACGTCCAGCAGTACCTCAACGGCACGTACGGGCGGCTGCGCACCGTCGAACCGAACGCCGACGGCGGTCTGTGGCTGACGACCAGCAACTACGGCGACAAGGACAGCATCCCGAACAACAGCAACGAAAGCATCCTCAAGGTCGAGCTCGGACGCTGAACCCCGCTCACGGAAGGAGAGCCGTCATGGCTCACCACAGGACACCGCGTCACCGTCGCCGGTGGACGGTCACGGCGACGACGGCGATCGTCGTGGCGGGCGCGATGACGCCGGCGGCGTCCGGCGCCACCACGGCCTCGCCGTGCACCCCGGGAGCGACCTACGGTTCGCCGTTGCCGAGCCCGGCGGTGACGGCCCAGCTCGTCCGCGGCGGCTTCAACTTCCTCGAAGGGCCCACCTGGGACCGGCGGACGGGCAGCCTGCTGGTGTCGAACATGCAGAACCCCAGCGGTCCCCAGGGCGTGCAGCCGTCGTCGATCCTCCGGTACACGCCGCCGGCGACCTTCGAGACGTTCATCGCCGCCTCCGGCAGCAACGGCCTGGCGATCAGCGACGACGGCACCCGGGTGCTCGCCGCCACCCACGACACCCGGACCGTTTCCGCCTACCGCCTGGCCGACCGCACCAGGACGACGATCGCGGCCGGCTACCTCGGCCGCGCGTTCAACTCGCCGAACGACCTGACCACCGGCCAGGACGGCACCACGTACTTCACCGATCCCGACTACCAGCGGGGCAATCGCCCCGACGAGCAGGGCGGCCGGACGAACGTCTTCCGCGTCCGCGACGGCGTGGTCAGCCTCGTCGACGACACGCTGCAGGAGCCGAACGGCATCGTCCTGTCCCCCGACGGCAAGACGCTCTACGTGGGCGCCACCGCCGCCAACGTGATCGTGAAGTACACCGTCCACCCCGACGGCACCACCGGCAACCGCACGACGTTCGCGAGCATGCGCTCGCCCGACGGCGCGACCGTCGACTGCGCGGGCAACCTGTACTGGGTCTCCAACAGCGAAGGGGTCGTCCACGTCTTCTCCCCGGCGGGCGCCCAGCTCGGCACCATCTCCGCCGGTCGCCCCGGCACCAACGCGGCGTTCGGCGGACCGGACGGGCAGACGTTGTACATCACCTCCGGGGTGCCCGGTGGCGGGTTCGGCCTCTACCGGACCCACCTCAACGTGCCCGGCAACCCCTACTGAGCACACGACCCGGCGGCACCCGGACCTCGGTGGTCCGGGTGCTCGCGGGCGGACCAGGCCGCGGGCACGATCGCGACGAGGATTCCGGCGACGACGACGGTCAGGGTCGCGCGGGTCCCCATCGACTCGGCGAAGACTCCCGCGGCCAGCGCGCCGAGCGGCATGGTTCCCCAGACGAGCACGCGCATGCTCGTGTGGACGCGGCCGCGCAGCGCGTCCGGCGTCAGGTGCTGGCGGCGGGTCATCACGATCACGTTGTAGGTCGTCCCGCCGGCGGCGTGGATGACGATTCCGGTGGCAGCCAGCACCAGGCCGGCCGGGCCCGGCTGGGCGAGCGGGAGCAGCAGGTGGGGTGGCCACGTCAGCACCGGCACCACCCAGTTGGCGCGAGCCGCGCCGAGGCGGCGGGTCCAGCGGCCGGTCGTCGCGGCGCCGATGACGCTGCCCACGCCCGACAGGGCCAGCAGCACGCCCGCGCCCGCCGCGTCGAGGTGCAGGTCGTGCGTGAAGAACAGCACTTCCATCGCCATGATGCCCGCGGTGAAGAACGCGGCGATGGAACTCGCGAGAGCCAGCAGGCGGAGCTGGCGGTGGTGGACGATGTAGCGGAGCCCTTCGGCGATCTCGGTGCGCAGCCGCACTTCCCGCGGCCGCGGCGGTATCGGCGGCACCTCGGCCCGGACACGCGACAGGAGCGCGGCCGAGGCCAGGTAGCCCGCCCCGGTGAGCAGCAGCCCGGACGCGGCCCCGATCACGCGCGTGAGCACGCCACCGATGCCGGGCCCGGCCGCCGCGGCGACCGACAGCGTGATCTGCAGGCGCGCGTAGCCGGTTTCCAGGTTCTCCAGCCCGATCACCACCGGCAGGTACGCCTGGTAGGCGGCGTCGAAGAACACGGTCGCGACGCCGACCAGCACCACCGTGCCGAGCAGCTGCCCGAAGTCCAGCACCCCGGTCCAGCCCGCGACCGGAAGCCCGAAGAACAGCAGGGCCCGGACCAGGTCCGCGCCGACGAGCACCGCGCGGCGACGGCGGGTCCGGTCGATCCAGGCACCGGCGGGCAGGCCGATGACCAGCAACGCCACGGTTTCCGCCGCGGTGAGCAGTCCCATCTGCAGCGGCGTGGCGCCGAGCGTGGTCGCGGCGAGCAGGGGCACCAGCGCGGTCGCGGCGGCGGTGCCCAGCTGTGAGGCGGCGTCCGCGGTCCACAGGAACCGGAACGCGTGATGCCCGCGCAGCCCGGCTGACGACGTCGACACGTCCGGCGAGGCGTCGGTCATGAGCTCGGCTTCGCCGGCGGGACCACCCGGCCGGGTGGCGGACGCCGATCCGCGTGGTAGGGCAGGACGACGGCGTACCGGTCGTCCCACCGCAGGGCGAGCTGGTGCGCCGCCAGCTGGTCGAGGAGATCCGCCGCGGCCCCGCCGGCCGGCGGGGCGTCCGTGCCGGCCAGGCCCCGGAACGTCTCGACCCAGGCCGCTTCGACGTGGACGCGGTTGAGCGGCCCGCCCGGGCGGGTGTCGTGGATGAGGACGAACCCCGGGCCGTACCGGTAGGTGCAGAGGCCCACGTCGTGGGTTTCCCGCCAGCGCCGACCGGCTTCCCCGCCGCCCCGAGGGGGCGGCAGGTGGCACAGGGCGCGTCCGGGAACGGCGTCCGGCAACGGCTCCCGCAAGGTCCAGTCCACCGGGACGAACGCCGCCGCGGCGGCCGCGAGCAAGCGCACCATCGTCGCGTCCCGGTGCGCCGATTCGCCGAAGGCGAACGGCTCCGGCAGCCGCAGCCGCTGCGCGCGCCCGGCCAGTCCGGCCACGGCACGCAGGGCGGCGCCGGGATCGGCGCCGATCCGGTCGAAGCCGAGCTCGACCGTTTCGGGCCACGCCGGGTGCGGAGCAGCCAGGGTTCGCATGTGGCTCCTTCTCAGGAAGGCTTTCCGGGGGTCCGGGTGGCGAAGCCCCCGGCCCGAGGCGAAGCCTCGGTTGTCACTGCGGACGGCGTGAGAACGCTCAACGGCAGGGGGGTCGTCCGCGGCACGGTGGGCGAGGTGGGCAGGGTGATCCACAGCCGGCCGTCGGTGAAGACCAGGCCGGCCTCCCGGAGCAGGCCGAGCCAGTGGCCGAAGTCGTCCGGGTGCCATGCGCGGTTCTGTTCGGCGAGCACCCCGTGCGGGGCGCGGCCGGTTTCCAGTGCTCGCCAGGCCGCGATTTCCCGCGGGTCCTCGAGCACGTGGTCGGCCGGCGCCCAGCCGTGGCGCCGGTCCCGGATCACCACGACGTCGTCGATGGTGCGGGCGATCAGCGCACTGCCCGCGTGGCCCGCGGTCCACGCGGCCAGCGCCTCGGCCAGCGGCGCGACCTCCTCGGCCGTGAGTCCCTGGTCCGGGGTGTCGAAGGAGTAGACGAGCTCGGCGAGCCGCTCCGGGTCGTCGATGTCGTGGACGAGGCGCGACCCCGCCGCCGGGTGACGCTCGGTGAAGCCCTGCCGCGGGTCGTCGAAGTTCGGCGAAAACCGTTGCAGGGCGATCCGTGCGGCGCCGCTGGGCGGTTGCAGGTGCACCAGGGCGGGCAGCTGGGCCACGACCGCGGCGTAGTCCGCGACGCGTTCGCCCGGGAACCCGTACAGCCAGTTCCAGCTGATGTTGAGCCCGGCCGAGGCACCGTCGCGCAGCATCCGCACGTTGTGTGCCCCGCGGACGCCCTTGCGCATCCGGTGCAGGACGTCGTCGACCAGGCTCTCGATGCCGGGCTGGACGTCCCACACCCCGGCCGCCCGCAGCGCGGCCACGTCCTCGATCTGCGCGTTGGCCTTGATTTCGTAATGGATGCGCAGGTCGTGGCCGGCGTCGGCGAGCTGGGGCAGCGCCGACCGGTAGTACTCGTTCGGCAGGATGTTGTCGATCGTGGTGACGTCGAGGATCCGGTGCCGGCGCACCAGCCCGAGCACCTCGTCCACAAAGGACCCGGCGGGCTTGGCCCGGTGGGTCATCGCGGTGCCGTTGAGGCCGCAGAAGACACAGTGGTGTTTCGCGCCCCACCAGCAGCCGCGGGAGGACTCGACGACCAGCTCCGGTTCGACGCGGGCCGCGACGGAAGCGGGAACGGCGGCGAACCAGTCGTCGTAGTCCGGTGTCGTGATCGACGCCGGCGAGACCGGCCGGGACGGGCACGGACTGACCCGGGTGGTGCCGTCTTCGTCGCGCCAGCACAGCTGCGGCACGGCGTCGAGGCCGTCGCGGGTTCCGGTCGCGCGGCCTTCGGCGAGGGCCAGCAGCAGTTTCGGGAAGGTCACGTCGGCCTCGCCGCGCAGGACGTAGTCGACGAACGGGTACTCCCGGTGCAGCGCCACGCCCATCGGGCCGTCGGTCGAGTAGCCGCCGACCAGGATCTGCACGCCGGGCCGCCGGTCCTTGATCCGCCGGGCCACCGCGAGGGCGGCGATGGTCTGGCTGAAGGTCGCGCTGAAGCCGACCAGTTCCGGTTCCTGGGCGAGAATCGCGTCGGCGGCCTGATCGGTGAATTCGTCCGCGAGCTCGCGCGCCGCCGCGGCGGTGCGGAAGGGCAGGCCGGCACTGCGGGCCAGGTCCCGCATGCCCGCATAGCCGAAATCGGGTCCGTTGAGGGCGCCCGCGAAGACCCATTCGCCGAGCGAATGGTGGAACCCGGTGTCCGCCAGTTCCGCGTAGTCGCCCACGGTCAGACCGGATTGCAGCATCAGATCGGCGAACGCGAGACTGCCGTGGTAGGAAACCGGGACCGGAAGTCCCTCCCGCGCGCACGCCGCGCGCAGAACGCCGAGTGCGAGGGAGGGACGGTGCAGGGAATGCCAGGGCATCGATACCAGGCAGGTGCGGGGAACGTGCCTGAGGGGCATCGAAACGCCTGCGTCGCCGGTCAGTGCGGTTTCGTGGTGGACGAAGCGGGATCAGCCTTTCCGGCTTCGTTGTACATGGTCACACCGCGACCGGTGCCCCTGTGTTCGTCACGCTCGGCCACGGGCGTCACGGTGAGCGCGGACGCCCGGGCCGGGGTGATCCGCACGCTGCGGTCGGCGCCGGAGCGTTCGTCGGGTTCCACGAGGTTCGTCACCGTGAGCGCGGTGGGCGTGGTTTTCATCTTTTCCCCCTCATTTCGATCCGAATTCCGGAAAACTCGATGCAGTACCGGCGAAGGCGTCCGCCGGCCGCTCTGCAGCTACAGGGTAATTGCCGCAGGTCACACCAGTAAAGCATCTGAGGCGGCAACCGGGTATCGGTGTCCCCGCAGCCGGCGATCGCGGCCATCCGGAGCAGTCTTCCGCGCCGGACGGCGCAGCCATTCCCCCTCAGCGGTACCCGGAAAGCAATTGTCTCCGGCAAGTCACCGGTAAGGAACAACCGGAAATGACGACGATCCCCCGCGCCGGTCGCCCGCGCACGCCGGTCCGGCGTCCGGCATCCGGCGGCGATGGGCGTAGGAACGGGTCATGGTGACGCTGCCGCGGCCGTCGAGCTGGCGGCCGCCGAGCGGCTGGGCGTGCACCCCGACACGATCCGCTACCGGCTGCGGAAGATGGCCGAGGTCACCACCCTGCAGCTCGACGTGCCCGCGAAACGGCTCGCGATGATCATCGAGCTCGTCGTCTCCGACCCGCCGGGTTGACCGGAACCGACAACCACCCCGCGCCGGTTTGTCCGGTTCGGACAAGCACCGACCTCCCGATCCGGGTGATCCTGGCCGTACCAGCACCACTCGCGCCACGGAGGACCCCATGCCCGAACTCGACCGGATCGACGGCGGCCCGCGCTCGGCAATCGTCATCGGCGCCGGCGTGGTCGGTTTGTCGACCGCGTGGTTCCTGCAGGAACGCGGCGTCCGGGTGACCGTGGTCGACCGGGCCGGCGTCGCCGCGGGGGCGTCCTGGGGCAACGCCGGCTGGCTCTCCCCCGGTCTCGCCATCCCGCTCAACGAACCGGGCGTGCTGCGCCACGGACTGCGGACGCTGTTCGACCGGCAGGCCCCGCTGCACGTCCCCGCGAGTCCGGACCCCCGGCTGTGGGCGTTCCTGGCCCGGTTCGCCGCGCACTGCACCGGGAGGTCGTGGACCCGCGCGGTCGAGGCCAACCTGCCGCTGAACGAAGAATGCCTCGAAGCGTTCGACGTCCTCACCGCGAACGGCGTCGACGCCCCCACCGTCGACACGCCCATCACGGCGGTGTTCGAGACCGCCCAGCACGCGGCCGGGCTGCTCGCGGAACTGCGGCGCCTGCGCGAAGCCGGCCAGGAAGTCTCCTGCACCGGGCTCACCGCCACCGAGCTCGCCGACCGGTTCCCGCAGGTGAACGCCCGCAACGGGGCCGGTATCCGGCTGGCCGGGCAGCGGTACGTGGACCCGGGGCGGTTCGCCGAGTCTCTGGCGCGTGCGGTGGTCAGCCGCGGCGGCACCATCCGCCACCGGTTCGCCGTCAGCTCGGTACGCCCGCACCCGCACGCGGTCGCCGTGCGGTCGGCCGCCGGGCAGACCCTGTCGGCCCACGCCGTCGTCCTGGCCACGGGAGCGTGGCTGGGCGAACTCGGCAAGCGGTTCGGGGTCACCGTCGGCGTGCGGGCCGGGCGCGGCTACTCCTTCACCGTCCCCACGGACCACCCCGTGCCCGAGCCCCTCTACCTCCCGGACATCCGGGTCGCCTGCACGCCGTACCGCGGCGCCCTCCGGGTGGCCGGAACCATGGAGTTCCGGCGGCCCGACGCGCCCCTCGACGAAGCGCGGGTCGAGGCGATCGTCGCTTCGGCACGGCCGTGGCTCACCGGCATCCGCTGGGACGAGCGCACCGACGTCTGGGTCGGCTCCCGCCCGGTCACCGCCGACGGACGCCCGGTCATCGGAGCCGGGGGCGCGCCGGGGTTGTTCGTCGCCGGCGGGCACGGCATGTGGGGGCTGACGCACGGCCCGGTCACCGGGCGCCTGCTCGCCGAGCACATCACCACCGGCAAGCAGCCCGAAGCCCTCCGCCCGTTCGATCCGCTGCGCTGAACCCCGTGCCCTCGACCAACGACGCAGCGCTGACTCCCGGCGAGCGGAGCGAACTGATCCGGCTCCGCGCCGAGAACGCGTTGCTGCGCACCGAAAAGGACATCCTCCTGAAGGCGGCCACCGGGTTCGCCATCGACGCGGGTGCCCTCCGGCCGAGTGCGCTCGACAGGCCAGAGCCCCGCTGACCGACGCGGGCTCTCCGAAGTCCGTGGGGGCCGGGGCCCCTCCCCCCGTCACCCGGTCCCCACGGACGCCCAGCTCGACCACTTCCGGAAGGAGATCACCACCATGACCACCTCGGCTCGTCCGTGGCTGACACCCCGAGCCCACCGCAGCCTCGTCCGGGAACGCGCCGGCCTGATCCGCGCGGAGAACGCCGCCGGCCACGACGATCCCGACGGCATCGTGCAGAAACGCCACCGCCAGAACCGGATCCGGCAGATCGACGACATCCTGCGCGAGGCCGTCGTCGGCGAGGACCCGCCCGACGACGGGATCGCCGAACCGGGCATGGTGCTCACCGTCCAGTACGACGACACCAACACCGCCGAAACCTTCCTGCTCGGCTCGCGCGACGAAACGGACCAGGACGACCTCGAGGTCTACTCACCGGACTCCCCGCTGGGTCGCGCGCTGGCCGGCGCCGGACGCGGCGACCAACGGACCTACCGAGTCCCCAACGGCGCCACGGTCCGCGTCACCTTGATCGACGCGGAGCCCTACGGACGGTTCCGGCGGCTCGCCACGACCTGACGACGCCCTTACCGGCCGCGATTCGCCACCAGGTCCACTCCGGCCACGCGGCCATCCCGGCCGGCTGCGCCCGGGTGTACCCGTCCCGGAACGGGACCGGTGTCCACAGCTTGGTCACCACCGGCTCTTCGGCGGGTCGAACGCGCCGCTGACCGTGTCCAGCTTCGTTCCCTTCGGCGGGAACCCCGGCAGGAAGTTGGGCTCCTTGTTGTACTGGATGAACTTCTGCACGTCGGAGGTCAGGCCCTTGTACTCGGCGTCGAGCTTGACGTGGTCCCGGATGCCTTGTTCGGCGGGGTTGGCGGCGTCCTTCCACTTGACGTTGTCGCTGGCCGTGACCGAGTAGTCCACCCTGAGGTCGGCGGCCTGCTTGCGGAACTCCGCCGGGGTCGAGGTCATGCCCCAGTTGTCCATCTTCCGCTGCAGCTCCGTGTCGCTCATCCGGTTGACGGTGTCCTTGAACTGGCTGATCCGGATGTCGGCCTGCTTGAGCTTGTTCTCGAAGTTGCCCGACATCTGGGCGTTCGCCTTGCGGGACAGCGTGGTCATGTTGTCCGCGGTGCCGGAGCCGCCGAGGTCGTTGTTCTTCAGGTGCCCCTTGATGAAGTAGCCCTCGTCGGTGTCGGGCTTGTAGCCGTTCTTGTCGAGGGGGTTGCGGAGCTTGTCGAGCTCGGCCTGCAACCGCGGGTCGAAGTTCGCGTGCTTGGTCGCGTTCAGGTCGTTGACGTCGGTGAGGTGGTTGCCCGCCGGCATGGTCCCGCCGGGGTAGGACCCCTTGCCGGAGCCGTCGAGCGAGCCACTGCCCGACTTCCCGCCGCCTTCCATCACCGTGCGGCCGGAGTCGCCGTGCGACTTGTTGGCGTCACCGGTGATCGGCGGGTCGTACCGGCCGGTCCGGGGCTTCTTGGTGGCCGAGCCCGACCCGGCCGCGCCGTTGCCGGCGCCGGGGTTGGGGTTCGGGCGCTTCTTGGAGGCCTTCTTGCACGGCGCCGCGTCCATGAAGTCGTCGTCGTCGAGGAACGCGGTCGGGTCGTCGGCGTAGTTGACGACCTTGCCGCTGTTCCGCGTCAGGCCGAGCGGGTCGGCGGCGAGGAACGGGTCCTCGACGTAGGTCTCGGGGTTCGGCGCCGGGGTGAGGCCGAGCGGGTCCGGCGAAATGTAGCGGGCGTTGGCCGGGTCGTAGTAGCGGAAGACGTTGAAGTGCAGGCCCGTCTCCGCGTCGAGGTACTGCCCGGGGAACCGCAGCGGGGTCGGCGGGCGGCCGCCGGCCGCGGTCAGGCCCCACAGGCTCGTCCGCACCGGGCTGACCGTGCCGTGGTCCGGGCCGACCAGCTCGGTCGGGGTGCCGACCTCGTCGGTGATCACGGCGGAGACCTCGACCCGCCCGTCGGGCAGAGTGCGTGCCTGCGCCACCACCCGGTCCTCGTCGGGGTGGTGGATCCAGGTCAGGGTCTCCACCGGCACGCCGGCCGCGGTGTGGCGGGCCTCGACGAGGTTCGTGCCATCCCAGGCGAAGTCGACGCGCTCGGCGACCGCGCCCACGGCGTCCAGGCGTTCCTTGGCGATCCGCCGGTCCAGCGCGTCGTAGCGGTAGCGCCACCGGCTGCCGTCCGGCGTGCGCACCGCGACCAGGTGGTCGTGGGCGTCCCAGCCGAACGTCCAGGTCAGGGCCGTCCCGTCCGGCGCGGGCAGGGTCCGCCGGACCAGCCGGCCCTGCGCGTCGTGGACGTACCGCACCGCGCCCGCCGCGGCGAGCACGCCCCCGGCGTACTGGCGCGGGCCCGCCTCCGGACCGGTGCCCGGGGAGGAGGAGACCAGGTTGCCGAGCACGTCGTAGGCGTAGCGCTCGGCGCCGCCGTGGTGCAGGACGGCGGTGACGCGGCCGGCGGCGTCGAACTCGTACCGTGCTCCCCCGGCCGGGTCCTCCCGGGAAGCGACACTGCCGTCCGGGCGCCGCCGGTACCGCGTGGCCCCGGCCGGCGTGTGCTGCGCGGCGAGCCGCCCCGCCACGTCGAACTCCTGCCGCAGCAACGGGTTCGCCCCGGCGGACAGGCCGAGCGTGCGACCGGCGGCGTCGAGGTGCAGGGTCAGCTCGGTCCCGGCGATCCGCAGCACCTCGGCGCCGTCCGCGGACTGTCCCCAGTGGACGTCCACTCCGGACGGAGTGCGCCGGGTCTTTTCCCCGCGGGGGTAGCTGAACGTCGTGGTCCCGGCCGCGGTCGTCTGCCGCGTGAGGCGGCCCTCGTCGTCGTGCGTCAGCTCGAGCACGCCGTCCGGCCCGGTGGCGCGCACGAGCCGCCCGACCGGGTCGTAGCGGTAGGTCTCGGTGCCCGCCGGGCTGATCCGCTCGGTCACGTTGCCCAGCAGGTCGTACCGGGTTTCCACGGTCTCCCCGGCCGGGCCGGTGAGCCGGACCCGCTGCCCCGCGGCGTCGTACTCGCACCGGGTCACCCGGCCGGCGAAGTCCGTCTGGGAGAGCAGCCGCTCTTCGGCGTCGTAGGTGTAGTGCCAGGTCTGGCCGGCGGGGTTGGTCACGGCGACCAGCCGCAGCTCCGTGTCGTAGCGGTGGCTGGTGCGCGCACCGGTGGCGTCGATCGCGGCCGCGATCGTGCCCATCGGGCCGTTTTCGGTGCGCAGCACCCGGCCCAGCTCGTCGGTGCGGGACGTCTCCGCGCTCTCGCCGTCGAACGTCCACTGCCGGCGGGTCCCGTCCGCGGCGCGGACTTCCCGCAGGGACCCTTCGACCGTCCACGCGTACGCGGTCCGGCCGCCGGCGTGCTCGACCGCCCGCGGCCGCCCGAACAGGTCGGCCTCGACGCGGGGAACGGCGAAGTCCGGCTCGGGCCCGGTGTCGCCCGCGCGCTCGTGGTGCTGGTCCGCGCTGACGCCGAGCGGGTCGGTGTAGGGGTCCGGCAGGTTCGGGGCCGCGTAGCGGCGGCGGAAGACCCGGTCGCCGTCGGCCACCTCGATCACCAGCTCGGTGTCGCTCCGCTCGGCGATCACCACCCGGGAGCCGTCGGCCCGCAGCACGGCGGCGAGCCGTCCGTGCGCGTCGTGCTCGAATCCGGTGCGCCGGCCGAGCGGGTCGGTGCGGGACAGCAGCACGTCGCGCGGCCCCCACTCGCTGCGGGTCACGCCGCCGAGCCGGTCGGTCCGCGCGATCGTGTTGCCGTCCTCGTCGAACTCGTACACCGTCTGCTTGCCGAAGGAGTCGGTCACGGTGGTGCGCCGGTCGGCGTAGGCGAGCGTGGCGTCGAGGAAGCCCTGGTCGCCGACGCCCCGGACGCAGCGGCCGTGCTGGTCGTAGACGTACCGGTACCAGGAGCCGACGTGGTCGGTCCAGCCGGTGAGCCGTCCTTCGTCGTCGTGGGTGTAGCGGGCGGGCCGCGGCGAGGAGTTGGTGCGCAGGCCGAGGTGCCCGTGCTCGTCGTAGTCGTACCGGGCGACGAGGACGTCCCCCGTTTCGGACAGCGCCCGGGCGGCGCGGATCCGGCCGCCGGCGACGTCGAAGGCGATCCGGGCGCCACCGGAGTGCACGAGCAGCGCCGGCGCGCCGTCGGCGTCGTGCTCCACCTCGGTGTAGCCCCCGCTCTCGGAGCGGATCTCCTTGAGCAGGAACAGATCCGGGTTGCCCTCGGCCGGGGCGAACCGGCGCAGGATACCCCGCGTGGGATCTTCCAGGACGTATGCGGTGCCCTGCGCGTAGAGCCGGCGCAGCGGACCGTGCGGGCTGGTGGCCGTCCGGCCCGGCGCGGGCATCGGGAACCGCAGGATCATCGCGTCGGCGCTGTAGTAGGTGACGGTCCCCTGCGCGACGGTCAGCCGCTCGTCGACCAGCGACGCCCAGGAGGTCCCGAACCAGCGCCCGGCCCGGTAGGACGAGACGTGGGTGCGGACGATGAGCTGCCCCAGCGGACCGGGCACCACGAGGTCGTTCTCGGTGGCCAGGACGTCCCCGGTCTGCACGTCGATCGGGTCGCCGCTGCCTTCCTTGCAGACCGGTTCCTTGGTCTCGGAGGTGTTGCGATCCGGCCCTTTCGACCCCTCGGAACCCTTGGCGCCGGCGGACTTGGTCGAGTCGCCGCCCGGCGGGTCGTCGAGGCCGCGCGAGGCCGGCGGCGGGTCGTTCTTGGGCGGGTCGTTCTTCGCGGGCGGCGGGTCGTTCTTCGGCGGGTCGTGCTTGGGCGGCGAATGGTCGCCCGCGGCCGTGGTGGAGTCGTCGCCGCCCTTGCCCTTGGGTCCGCCGATGTCCTTCGGGCCGCTCTTGATGTCGGCGTGCTTCGGCGGCGGCGCGGTCTTGCCCGGCTTGATCTTCCGCAACGCCTTCGCCGCGTCCGAGAACAGGTCCCCGGCCCGCTTCAGCAGCGGGATCAGCGCCTTCAACGCCGTGACGAGCTGCTTCACCAGATCCGCGATCTTCGACGCGGTCTTGGCGACGGCGTTGACGACCTGGGGGACGACCCAGGTCATCCCGATGCCGAGGGTGAACACGACCTGCAGTGCCCAGCTGATCAGGTGGCCGACCAGCTCGGCGATGATGTCGCGCACCAGCGCCCGCACCGCGGCGACGACCTCACCCGCGGTCTTCACCCCGCTGGAGGCGCCTTCGCAGCCTTTCTGCGCGGTCTCCAGGAGCGTCACGGTGTCCTGGGCGCGCTGGCGGTAGGAGTCCCCGCCGGAGCCGGTCCAGGACACCGTGTCGGCCTTGACCATGCCGGTCAGGTCTTCGCCGACGCTGCCCAGCTCGGTGGCGATGTTCTTCCACGTCTCCGACTGCGCCGCGATCTCGTCGGCGTTGCCGGTCAGCCCGTTGAGGGCTTCCTTCAGCGGCCCGACGTGCTCGATCAGCCACCCGACCCCGGCGGCCAGGATCGCCCCGAACGGGTCCATCGCCATCGACAACGCGTCCAGCGCGGTGCCCACGGTCCCCATCGCCACCGACGCCCAGTCGCCGCTCTCGATGGCCGACTTGAGGTCGGCCGCCGACTCCAGCAGCGAAATCCCCGAGTACGCCGTCGTCGAGTCCTTGGTCTCCGCGACCAGTGGGTTGCTCATCCATCCCCCGCCTCAGTCACCTGACTGACCCCGAAGCTGCCATGTAAACACATCCCACTCCGGCGTGATCACACACGGTCCTTGTCCGCTTGCCCGGTGGTGACGTCGCGGTCGACCGGTGTTCCGGTGCGTCGAAAGGGAACCGGCGCTCTCGGGGTCAGCTGCCGTGGAAGACCTGGCCCACGATGATCGCGGCGGTGATCCCCACCGCGCTGATCAGGACCAGCACCACGATCAGCGCCCACGAAACCCGGCGTCGCGGCCTGGGGTCCGCGTGCGGCTCGGGCACCGCCCGCGGCCGGGCCGGCTTCGGCAGCGGCAGGCTGTGGCCGGCCGGGACCTGGCGCGCTCGCCGCGGCGGCGCCGGCGCCGTCGACGCGGGGGCGCTCGGCCGGGCGGCCGGCGTCGCGGGGATCGACCGGAGGGGACGGGGCGCGGTGTGCGCCCCCGGCGGCCGGCGCCGGACGGCCGGGCCCTGCTGCGGGTCGCCCAGCGCGGGCGCGAAGGGCGGCCGGATGGGGGCCTTGATCGGCGGTTCGGGCCGCGGCCGCGGCGGCGGCAGGTGTTCGCCGAAGCCTTCGGTGAGCAGCTCGGCGCGGCTGGGCGCGAGCTCCGTCAGCGAGAGGGCTTCGCACGCGGCCAGGACACCGTCGACGGTCCAGGCCGGCGCCCCGGCGCGGTAGCGATGCAGCACCTTGCGCAGGCTGGTCGGGGTGGCGAGGGCGACGTCGATGCCGTTGCCGGCCAGGTCCTTGCCCGGCGGCAGTTCGATCGCACCGGTCGCGACGAGCACGACCAGGCCCCGGACGAAGCTCTCCCCGCCACCGGGAATGCCGGCGAAGGTCTTCTTGGCCGCGTAGACCCCGGCCTTGACCTGCTCGCCGGGGTTGGGGAGCCCGGCGAGCCCGTAGATCGCCGCGGGTTCGCCCTCGACCAGCCACGGGCCGTTCGGCGGGATCGCCAGGCGTCCGGACTGCGGGGTGGTGAAGCCCTTGACCTCGAGCACGGCCAGCCCGGTGGGCAGGAACAGCAGGCCGTCCACCTGCCGGGTGGTGTTCTTGTCGGGCAGGTTGACGTTGAGCAGGGCCAGCCCGCCGATCGCGTGGTCGGTGCCGTGGGTCCAGCCGGCCAGCAGCTTGCGCAGCTTCGCCTCGGCGCCGGAGAGGCCGTGCGCGGCGCTCCCGGTGCCCGGTTGCACCCGCACCAGCATCTCCGCCGCTCCTCTCCGCGCGCACGGTGCGGCACCGGCCGGTGCCTGCTCGCGATCGACGGTACGAGCGGGCACCCGGGTAGGGCAGCCACCGTTCGGGTCCCGAATCCACCGGGTCCGCGTGCGGGACGGAAGCGTTCCTGCGCACCGGGCAAGGGTGGCTCTCCCGGTACCTGGATCACCGGGGTCTCCCGGAAGCCCGGGGACGGCTGTCAACCTGTTCGAGCTCCCACCCTGCATGCCTTTCACGACCCAAGGAACGAACAGTGGAAACCCCCTTCACCACGCACGCGGACCGGTTCGACCTGAGCGGGAAACACGCCCTTGTCACGGGCGGCACCAGCGGCATCGGGACGATGATCGCGCGCGGCCTCCTGCAAGCGGGCGCCCGCGTCACCGTCAGCTCACGCAAGGCGGACGCGTGCGCGGAGGCACAGCGTCGACTGTCCGAATTCGGCGACGTCCGGGCGATCCCCGCCGACCTGTCCCGGCACGACGGGTGCCGTCGCCTCGCCGACCTCGTCGAGGCCGGCTCGGAACGGCTGGACATCCTCGTCAACAACGCGGGAGCGATGTGGCGCGAGCCGCTGGAGACGTTCCCGGAGGAGGCATGGGACTCGGTGATCGACCTCAACCTCAAGGCGCCGTTCTGGCTGGTGCAGGCGCTGCTGCCGGCACTTCGCAGGGCGGGTACCGCCGACGACCCCGCGCGGATCGTCAACATCGGCAGTATCGCCGCCATCCACGTCGCCGAGTCGCCCAACTACTCGTACGCCGGCAGCAAGGCGGCACTCCACCAGCTCACCAGGGTGCTGGCCCGGGAACTGGGCCCCCAGCACGTCACGGTGAACGCGGTGGCCCCAGGCCCGTTCCCGTCGCAGATGATGGCCACCACGCTCGAGGCCGTCGGCGACACGATCGCGGCGAAGGCTCCGCTGCGCCGGCTCGGCCACGACGACGACATGGCCGGAATCGCGGTGTTCCTCGCCAGCCGGGCCGGAAGTTACCTGACGGGCACCATCATCCCGGTCGACGGCGGCATCGCCACGACCGCCACGGGCACCTAAGACCTGTTGCCCTGCCGCGGTTTCCGGTGTTCTGGGGTGCGGACAGTGGGCTGGATCTTCTGCCCGATCGAGTGATGAACTCGTGTTCGATGATCGGTAACTTGGAGGCATGACCGATGACGCGGGTTTCTCTTCCGAGGCGGTGGCTCTGGCCGACCGCATCGGTGAGTTGCTTGCGTGTGTGCGGTCTGCTGAGGCTGAAATCGGTGCCCTGCTGGTGGAAATCGAGCAGCGTGGGGTGATGGAGGTGTTCGGGTATCGCTCCGCCGCCCGGCTTTATGAGCATCTCGCCGATGTTTCCCGGCAGGAGGCGGTGCGGGTGGTGAAACGCGCCCGGTTGGTGAATCCGGGCCGGAACCTTGATGGCAGCCCGATCCCCGCTCTCGCGCCCGCTACCGGCGCGGCTGCTCTTACCGGCCGGTTGAGCACCCCGATGATCGACACCATCACCGATGTCCTCACCGATGTGCCACCCGAGCATCGCGACAGCGCCGAAGCGAACCTGCTCACCTTCGCCGAAGAAGCCGGACACAAACAAGTCGCCGCACTCGGTGCCCGCATCCTCGCCCACCTCCACCCCGACGGCACCGAACCCGACGACACCGAACCAGCTACTCCGACCCGGGAACTGTTCCTGCGCCGGAAAAGAACCGGGATCTGGGAGTTGAGCGGCCGGTTCGACGACGAGACCGGCACCCGCGCCAGCGCACTACTGGATGCCCTGGCCGAACGCCGCACCGGGGACGAGGGCCCGGACTTCCGGACCTTGCCGCAGCGCTTCGGTGATGCCTTCTCCGACGCGGTCGATCTTGCTCTGAACTCTCCGGATCTGCCGATGCAGGCCGGGGAACGAGCCCACGTGATGGTCGCGGTGTCGCTGGAGGACCTGAAGACCGGGATCGGTCACGCGACCCTCGGCGACACCGGCACGATCTCGGCCGCCGAAGCGCGGGTGCATGCCTGTGATGCCATGGTCATTCCCGCGGTGCTGGGTGGGAAGAGCGAACCGCTCAACCTGGGGCGCCTCCGCCGCTTGATCTCCGCCGGACTGCGCCGGGCGCTGTTCCTGCGGGACCGGGGCTGCGCCTTCCCGGGCTGTCATCGGCCACCACGGCACTGTCAAGGTCACCACATCCGACACTGGGCAGAGGGCGGCCCCACCGACCTGAGCAACCTCGTGCTGATGTGCGCCCACCACCACCGGCTGCTGCACCGCTCCGGCTGGGAAGTCCGCATCGCCACCGACGGACTCCCCGAATTCCTCCCACCAACATTCATCGACCGGCGCCGAAAACCCAGGCGCAACAACCTGCACGAACCGCTGCCCTTCGCAGCCTGAACACGGGAAGGCCCGCAGCCTGACGACTGCGGGCCTACCCCCAGGGTGCGTTGGGTCGTCGGCCACCAGCGCCGATCACCCACGCTACGGTTGGCCAGGCTGGGAAAGAGCCCGTCGGCCGAGCGATCCGTTCGGTGTCAGGGCTTCTCGAAGTGCTGGTAGTCGATCGGGGTGTCCCAGGAGCCGCCCCAGGTCCAGCCGCGGGAGGTGAACGCCCGCTCGGTGACGTCCCCGGCGTGGATCATGCCGGGCAGGTGCTGCGTGCGGTCGACGTACGGCGCGCCGTTGGGCGGGTAGACCGCGCCGCTGCCGGAGATGTAGGGGTTCTGCACGGTGTTGATGTCGATGGCCCGCCCGTAGGAGTGATTGGACCAGGCCGTCCCGCCGGTGATCGCCCGGCAGTTGAACGCCGAGGTGTTGTTCGCCGCCATCGACGCGTCGTCGTCGGAGTCGTACTTCTCCACGGTTTCCATCCGCTGGATGGG
>JARAWT010000043.1:0-97083 GCA_033793495.1 Streptomyces sp. MN03-5084-2B
TCCCGCGGTGGCGGCCCGCCCACCCCGCGGGCCGCCACCGCGGGAGGCGCGGCGCACCCACCCTCTCGCACCGACGAGAGGTCACCCATGCCCGGCACCGCCGCCACCAGCGACCACCGCGACCTCGAAACCGGTCACCGCGCCCGCACGCACATCACCGTGACCACCACGGCGGACTCGACGACCGTGACCGTCACCGGCGACCTCGACCTCGCCACCACGCCGCGCCTGAGAGACCGGCTGGACGACGAGCTGAAGCTCCGGCCCGCCACGCTGGTCGTCGACCTCGACGCGGTCGGGTTCTGCTCCTCCGGCGGCCTGGCGGTGCTGGTCGAAGCCGTCACCAACGCCCACGCCCGCGGGATCCCCTGCGCGATCGTCGCCACGCAGCGAGCGGTGGTCCGGCCGGTCGAGCTGCTGCGCCTGGACCGGGTCCTGCCCCTCCACACCGACCGAGCCGAAGCCGCGACCTGGCTGGCGCTGGTGACCCGGCTGCGCTGATCAGCCACTATCACCCGAACGGGTGGCAGCGGCGTTCGGATGCCTCCCGCCCTGGCGAGGGCGGCGCCCGTCAGGACAAACTGGGGGCAAGTCACCAGGCAGGGGCCTCCGGGCCGGGCTCGGGTGGCCCAGGTCCGCGGCCGGTTCAGACCAGAGCCACCGCAGACCGCCCATCGCCGCCTCCTGCCCGCACACGTCGATCCTCTCGCCGCGCACGCCAGGAACCCGCACGGAAAGTCCGGGCCAGGGCAATCCCCGGATCAGGCCGAGTTCTCCTCGGCGCTGCCCGGTTCTCCGGCCAGCGCCCGGTACACCGGCCGGAGCAGCTGGGCGACGTCTTCGCCGTCCGCCGTGATCGCGAACGGCGGGGCCTGGTCCAGGAGCGCGTCGAACGCCGTTCGCGGTCCGCGCAACGGCGTCGCGCCGCCCTGGCCCGGAGCCGGACCGCTGTCGAAGTAGGTGTCCATGACGTCGGCCAGTGCGGCGGACCCGTCGCCGGGATCGGCCGGCCCGGCCGAGACGAGCCGGTTCTTCAGCTCCTCGAGCAACGCTTCCCGGTCCCGGCCGCGCAGCGCGAGGACGGTGAACGGATCGTCGGCGACCCGGGCCACGAGCGCGGAGAACACGGCGTTCAGGTGGCCGCACGGCACTTCATCGGCCGGGCAGGTGCAGTCCAGCGACACCTCCCGTGCCGACGAGGGGAACAACGGGAGCCGGACCGCCGTGCAGGTCTGTTCGACGTCGCGGGGCACCTCGCCGCCGAGCAGCTGGACGGTGAGCGACGCCTTCGCGGCGAGCGCGCGGGTGAGCACCGCCCAGTCCGCTTTCCCGAACGCCGCCAGCCCGATCCGCACCTGGTGCGGCCGGCCGTCCTGCACCTCGGCGTCGACCCGCCCGGCGCCGACCGCCATCGACACGACCCGTCCCCGCCCCTTCGCGGGCAGGAGGACGCCGATCGCCGTCAGCGCCCGGACGAACCGGGTCGCCCACCACGGGAGCGGCTCAGTCATCGATCGCGTCCTCCCCCAGTGCGAACAGCCCGCGCAGCGTGTCCGTGGACAGTTCGGTGAGCCAGCCGTCGCCTTCGCCCACGACCAGGCCCGCGAGCGCGCGTTTCCGGGTGATCAGGGTGTCGATGCGGTCCTCGACGGTGCCGGGGCAGAGGAACTTCCGGACCTGGACGTTGCGACCCTGCCCGATCCGGAACGCCCGGTCGGTGGCCTGGTTCTCCACGGCCGGGTTCCACCAGCGGTCCAGGTGCAGCACCTGGCTCGCGGCGGTCAGCGTGAGCCCGGACCCACCGGCCTTGAGCGAAAGCAGGAGGATCGGCGGCCCGCCACCGGACTGGAAGCGGTCCACGAGCGCGTCCCGCGCCCCCTTGGCCAGCCCGCCGTGCAGGAACCCGACTTCGGCACCGAGCCGCTCCGACAGGTGGGGCACGAGCAGGTGGCCGAATTCGGTGTACTGCGTGAAGCACAACGCCCGGTCACCCGAGGCCAGGATCTGCGCCAGGACCTCTTCGAGGCGGGTGACCTTGCCGGAGCGCCGCCCGATCGGGGAACCATCGTGCAGCAGGTGCGCTGGGTGGTTGCAGACCTGCTTGAGCTTCGTGATCGCGGCGAGGACGTTGCCGCGGCGCTTGATGCCGTGGCTGGTCTCGATCTTCTTCATCATCTCGCCGACGATCGCGTGGTACAGCGTGCCCTGTTCGCGGGTGAGCCGGTACTCCTGCCGGATTTCGAGCTTTTCCGGCAGCTCGGGGGCGATCGCGGGGTCCGTCTTCACCCGGCGCAGCAGGTACGGCTGCGTGTGCCGGCGCAAGGCGGCGGCCGCGGCGGTGTCGCCCCGGCGCTCGATCGGGACCGCGAACCGCTGCCGGAACTCGAACCGGCTGCCGAGCAGCCCGGGGTTGAGCAGGTCCAGCACCGACCACAGGTCCGCCAGCCGGTTTTCCACCGGGGTGCCGGTCAGCGCGAGCCGGTGCCCGGCCGGGAACCGGCGCACCGCCTTGGCCGTCGCGGTGTCGGCGTTCTTGATCGCGTGCGCTTCGTCGAGCACCAGGCGCCGCCAGGTGAACGTCTCGAGCTCGCCGGCGTCCCGGACGGCGGTGGCGTAGGTCATGACCACGAGGTCGGCCCCGGCGACCTGCTCGGCGAGCGCCTCCCCGTGCTCGCGCGCGCTGCCGTGGTGGGCGAGCACGCGCAGGTCCGGGGCGAAGTTCGCCGCCTCCCGCTGCCACATGCCGACCAGCGACAGCGGGCACAGCACCAGCGTCGGGCGGCGGTCGCCGTCCGCCCGCTCGAGGGCCTCGAGCGCCAGTGCCTGGACGGTTTTGCCGAGCCCCATGTCGTCGGCCAGGCATGCACCGAGCCCCAGCGCCGACATGAACGCCAGCCACGCGACCCCCCGCTGCTGGTAGGGGCGCAGCGTGGCGCGGAACGACGGCGGCAGCCCGACCGGCCGCAGCGCCTGCTGGACCCGCCCGGCCAGGACGTCCCCGACCCAGCCGTCGGCCTGGACGTCGACGACCGGAAGCGGCGTCCGCTGCCCGAGGCGGACGAGCTCCAGCAGCTCGGCCGCGGTGGGGCGCGGGGTGCGGCGGTGCGGGTCGCGGCGCAGGAACTCGAGGCCCGCGCGGAGCAGGTCGGCATCGACGCTGACCCACCTCCCCCGCAGCCGCACCAGCGGGGTCTTCGCCGCGACGAGCTTGGCCAGTGTTTCTTCGCCGATCTCGGCGTCGCCCACCGCGATCGACCAGCGGAACCCGGCCAGCTCGTCCCGGCCCACCCGGCTGCGGGTGACGACCTGCTCGGACGGTGTGCTGCGGACGGAAAGCCGCAGCCCGAGCCGGCGCCGGCCGTCCCAGGTGGCCGGGAGCTGCACCTCGAACCCGGCCTCGACCAGCCGGGTCGCGCCCGAGGTGAGGAACTGTTCGGCTTCCTCGACGGTCAGGTCGTGCTCGGCCGGCCGGGTCCGGCGCAGGGCCGGCGCCAGCACCGGTTCCACCAGCGCGGCCCGGCCCAGTTCGGCGACGAACAGCCCCCGCGGATCCCGGACCAGCCCGTTCGCCTCGCCCGACCAGATCTGCCCCGCCGACAGCAGCAGGCTCGGATCGGCCGTCGCGCGCAGCAGGAACTGCAGCTGCCACTTGGTGCCGTCGCCGGTCTGGTCGTCGGGATCGTCCGCGTCCGGCTGACGCAGGGTGCCGACTTCGGCCAGCCGGAAGCACGCCCGGCCGTCGACGACATCGGTGTCGGCGACCTCGTCCCACTTCGCGACGGCGCCGGCCAGCACGTCGAGCTCGCTCAGCGGCAGCCCGACGCGGGGATCGCCGCCCGCCAGCGCGGCCAGCCACACCCCGGCCGCGCCCTCGCGCCCACCCGGGCCGACCGGCGGATCGGCCCGCGCCAGCCGGTCCCGGACCGCGGTGTCGACCAGGGCGTGGAGGGCGTCGGTGCCGAGCGCGCGCGGCGAGGCCCCGGTGAGCGGCGCGATTTCCTCGGCCCGCCCCACCGGCGGCATGGCCGCGACCAGCGCGTCGAACGCGACGAAGTCCACACCCTGCAGGACCGGGCGCCACCGGGCCTCCGCCGCGTCGCCCCGCCGGACGAGCGTCGGCAGCACCCGCCCGCGCCGGACGAGATCCCCGGCCAGGTCCCGGACCGCCCGCAGGTGGGCGACCGAGGAACCGTAGGAAGCCGAGTCGTCGAGGTCGTCCAGCTCGGCCGCGTCCACCACCAGCGCCGGCACCGACCACGGCCGCAAGGACGGAGGGGCGCCACGTCGCCGGGCGCCGGCCGT
This sequence comes from Streptomyces sp. MN03-5084-2B, assembly GCA_033793495.1. Taxonomy (GTDB): domain Bacteria; phylum Actinomycetota; class Actinomycetes; order Mycobacteriales; family Pseudonocardiaceae; genus Amycolatopsis. The sequence continues at coordinate 4,303 of JARAWT010000043.1, forward strand.
CAGCTCGGCGGAGGCGAGCGGCCGGTTCGCCCGCGACGGCAGCAGCAACGTCGCCGACGTCGGCTTGCCGGGGTGCAGCGCGGTCAGGTCCGCGCTGGAGACCGCGAACGGATGCGAAAGCGCGATCCGCGTCGAACGGCTCGACGTGCCGGAGCGGCCGCCTTCGCGTTCTGCCCAGAAGAGGAGTCCCCGGCCGGGCGACCACAGAGCGTGCACCACGGGCAAGGGTCTGAGGCTCCTTCTTCCGGTCCGGGATCCCCCCGATCCTCGCACGGCGGCGGGAGCGGTCTCCGCCGAGACCTCGACACCGGCGGCCTCGCCCACGGCCTCGACACGACCGTGGAGCTGGCCGAGCAGCTCGGCATCCCGGTGGACCGCGCCCACCGCGGCAGCTGGGCGGCACCACCGTCTACCCGATCACCGCGGACCGGATCAGCCTCGGCGCGGCGACCGGGCACGACGTGCGCGGCTTCGCCGCCGAGCGCGGTGGTCTCGGGATGCCCGGGCCCGGCCAGGCCGGGCAGTTCGGGTTCACCCCCATCGCGAACTTCACCCACGAGTTCTTCAAGCCGTTCGCGGTCACGTTCGACTACGCCGCCATGCGGCTGTTCATCCGCTGACGCCGGCGGGGAGCGCCGTGCGCCCGGGAAAGGTGCCCGGAAAGCACGGCGGGCGCCCGGAATCCGGGCGCCCGCCGTGGGTGTTCCTCCTCGTCAGGGTGCGCAGGCGTTCGGGTCGTCGAAGTGGCCCGGCGTGGTCGGGAACGCCGGTCCGGCCCCGTGTGCCTGCAGGTCGGACTGATACACCAGCGCCAGCTCGCCGAACGCCGACGTGCCCGCCGTGGTCACGTCCCCGGCGCCCTGTCCGGCGCCCAGCGAGTACGCCCAGCGCTGCAGGAAGTCCTGCTGCGTCGGGCTCCACTGCCGGACGTCGTTGTAGCCGCCGTAGGCCGCGTTGCAGTGCGTGTACAGGTTGTACGCACCCGTCCAGTCCAGCAGGCGGTCGCCCAGGTTCGGGCCGTTGTCGGCCACGTCGGCCTGCAGCACGTCCCGGTCCCAGCCGCCGTAGATCCAGTCGATGCCCTGGTGGTGCTGGTTGTCGGCGACGTCGGCGTTGTCGAGGTTGGTCATCTCGAACCACGAACACGGATCCACCGTCACCGCGTTCTTGCCGTTGCCGAACGTCTGCGGCCACGGGTTCGCCGAACACGTCGACGATCCCGGTGTGCCGTACGTCCCGCGCGGGCGCCAGTCGATGATGTCCGAACCCAGCGCTCCCGTGTTCGGGTCGACCGACGGGCCGGTCGTCCCGCCCTTGCCGCCGAGGACGTAGTCGACGAGCGAGTCGCCGGCTCCGCGGTCGTTCGGGTTGGCCGGATCGGCGCTGCCCTTGCCGCCCCACAGCACGTCCGCGCCGTCGTCGCCGAAGACGATGTCCCCGCCCGAATCGCCGTTGGCCAGGTCGTCGCCGTAGCCGCCGTGGATCGAGTCGTGGTCGTCGCCGCCGCGGATGCGGTCGATGCCGCCTTCGAGGTCGCCGCGGTGCGGCGTCGCCGGCGCGGTGCCCGGTGCCGCGAAACTGTCGCCGTTGACGTCGTGCTGCAGGTCGACCTGCCGGGTGACCGAGCCCGCCTGGAACCCTTCGTAGTGGATCTGGGGCACCTGGCTGTTGTCGATCACGAACTTGTCCGACCCGTTCTGGTACACGTCGACGATGCCGCCGCGGTCGCCGACCATGGCGTCGTCGCCGCCGGTGCCCCACATCCGGTCGTCGCCCAGCTCGCCATACATGTCGTCGGCGCCGTCGCCCGGAGCCGTCGTCGTGCCGGTGTCGCCGTACATCAGGTCGTTGCCGTCCTGGCCGTACAGGGTGTCGTCGCCCGCGTCACCCCACAGGTTGTCCCCGCCCGCAGCGCCGAGCGCCTCACAGGTGGCCTGCGTGGTGGTGCAGAAGCGGGTCGGAGCGCCGCCCGCGCCGTGGCGGACGAACGCCGCACCCACCGGCGGGACCGCCGGGTAGCGCTTGGCGTAGATCCGGTCGGTCAGCGGCAGCGACACCTTCGACAGGTCGTCGCCGAGCGCCACCGGCTTCCCGGTCTGGTCCACGATGTCCCGCACCGCGGTCCCGCCGTCGCCGAGGATGAAGTCGGCGGCGCCGTCGCCGTGCACGTCGTCGGCCGTGTCGCGGAAGACGGCCAGTGAGCTGCCGCCGAGCAGGTCGTCCTGCCCGTTCGGCGCGGAGACGTCGCCGAGGTCGCCCGACGCCGTTCCCGGCCACGCCGGGTTCGGTGGCGTGAGCGCGATCCCGGCTTCGGCGAGCGTGCGGTCGCCGAACACCGTGTCGTGGCCGCCGTTGCCTTCGGCGTAGTCGTCGTTCGCGCCGCCGGAGATCTGGTCGTCGCCGTCCTGGCCGAAGACCACGTCGACGCCGCCACCACCGGACAGCTGGTCGCCGCCCGCCACCGGACGCGTCGGTGCGCCGAGGAACCCGTTGCTCCACGAGAGGTCGAGCAGCCGCAGCGAGCGTTGCGTCTCGAACGTCCCGGTGCTGCCCACGCGGAGCAGGTACGGCGACGGCGGTGCGATCCGGTCGGTGATCGCGTTGTCGCCGAGCACCACGTCGTCACCGGTGCCACCGAACACGACGTCGGCGGTGTCCGGCTGGCCCTGCGTGGTCAGCGCCGTGTCGGTGCCGAAGATGACCGAGCTGCCGCCGACGAGGTCGTCGTCGCCGCCGTTGCCCTCGATCCAGTCGCGGCCGGGCCCGCCCTCGGCGTAGTCGCCGTCGGCGTTGCCCTTGACCCGGTCGTTGCCGGACTGGCCGAGGACCGCGTCGCAGCCGTTGTCGCCGGTGATGTCGTCCCCGCCGGAAGTGTTCGGCAGCGGCCCGTCGCCCAGGTCGTACAGCTGGATGCTGCGCTGGACCATTCCCGGCGCGCCTGGGGCGTCGGAATCGGAGCGGCCCTGCGTGATCGGGCTCTTCGGCCGGCTCGCGTCCCGGGTGAGCAGGGCGTTGTCCCCGGCGATCAGGTCGGCGTCGTCGCCGCCGGAGATCGTGTCCCCGGTGTCGAGCTGGCCCACGGTGCCCTGGCCGGTGCCCGAGTCGACGGACGAAGAGCCGCCGACCAGGTCGTCCTGCCCGGACTCGCCGAACAGCTTGTCCGCGTCCTGGTCGCCTTCGGCGTAGTCGTCTCCGGCGTCGCCGTGCACGGTGTCCGTGCCGCCCTGGGCGTAGATGACGTCCGCGGCGTCGCCGCCGTAGATCGAGTCGCCGCCGGAGGTGCCCGCGGCCGGGGTGTAGCCGAGGTCGAACAGCACCACGTGCCGTCCGGCGGTCAGCCCGCGGCCCCGGGTGACCGGGTCCCCGGTGTCGCCGCCGCCCGTGCCGGTGATCGTGGCGTTGTCGCCGGTGATCACGTCGTCGGCGTCACCGCCGGAGATCGTGTCGCCCGCGTCGGGGTAGCCGGCCGCGTTCTTGACCGCCGGGTCGCCCGGCGTCTGGTGGCTGCCGCCGATGATGTCGTCGGCGCCGGTCTCGCCGTTCAGCATGTCGGCACCCGGGTTGCCTTCGATGCGGTCCGGGTCCTTCCCGCCGAAGACGGTGTCGTTCTCCAGCCCGCCGAACAGCGCGTCGTTGTCGAAGCCGCCGGAGATCGTGTCGCCGCCGCCCAGCGCCGGATCGGTGCTGGCGAGGTCGAACACCGGGCCGCCGGGCACGAGCGGATCACCGTTGTCGCCGATGATCGTGTCGGGGCCGGTGTCGCCGAACAGCTGGTCGGCGTCGTCGGGCTGCCCGGCCGCCCGGGTGCCGCCGACGATCGTGTCGCCGGCCAGGCCACCGGAGACCCAGTCGTTCCCGTTGTTGCCCTCGATCGTGTCGGGGTCGTCGCCGCCGAACATCGTGTCGGCGCCGTCGTTGCCGTAGAGTGTGTCCGCGCCGGAGTCGCCGTAGACGGCGTCGTCGTCCGAGCCGCCCCACACCTGGTCCGCGTCGCGGCCGCCGTGGAGGGCGTCCTTGCCCTTCTCGCCGCACACGAGGTCGTCGCCCGCTTCGGCATCGACGTTGTCGTCACCGCCGCCGGCCCGGATGTTCTCCACACCCGCACCGCCGATGATCCGGTCGTTGCCGTCGAGCGGGTCGTTCACCGACTCGTCGACCGGTGTCGACGGGATCGGCGTCCCGGCCTGGCACGGTGTCGTCTGCTTGTCGCCGTAGACGTCCGCGCCACCGTCGCCGCCGACGACGTGGTCCTGGCCGAGGCCGCCGACCAGCGTCTTGTGCGACGGGGTGACCCCCGACGGCAGCGGGGTGTGCGTGACGACGTAGAACGGCCCGAAGCCGTCGGTCTTCCCGGGGTTCGGGAAGTCCAGAGTGGACGGTTCGGCGATGACGTAGTCGTCGTCCGGCCCGCCGTAGAGCGTGTCGGGGCCGAATCCGCCGAACAGGATGTCGTTGCCGCCGCCACCGCGGAAGTCGTCGTGCTGGTCCTTGGTGGAGTGGCCGGTGACGCGGTCCTGGCCCTTGCCGCCGTAGACCGTGTCGTTGCCGCTGCCGGTGTCGACGGTGTTGATCGGCCCGCCTTCCGGGCCGCCCGCGGTGTTGGCGTCGTCGGAGCCGTAGCCGTCGATGCCGGGGTCGACCTGGCCGGCCGGGTAGATCTTGTCCGGGCCGGTGCCGCCGGCGAACCGGTCGCTGCCGTCACCGCCGACAAGCGTCGCGCCTTGCGAGACGAAGAGCGCCTGCGGGTACGTCGGCACGTCCTTCAGCGGATCGTCGGCCGAGACGCCGAGCGTGTCGTCGCCGCCGTTGCCGAACGCCGTCGACTTCGCGAGGCCGACCTTGATCGTGTCGTTGCCGTCGCCGGTTCCGGTGCCGCCCGCCGGGTCGGGCAGGAGCGCCCAGTTCGGCACGGAGACGCTCGGCCCTCCGGTGCCGTCCACCAGGGGGTCGCCGCTGTCGCGGCCGTCGTTCTTCAGTTCCTTCAGGCCGATCGACGTCACCGGGGGCGCGCCGAGGCTCGAGTCGCCCGCGACGACGTCGACGCCGTTGCCGACGGTGATGCTGTCCGCGCCGGGACCACCGGCGACGCGGGCCTTCGCGTCGTCGTGGACATAGCTCGTCTTGTTCGCGGCGAGCACGGTCCGGTCGCCGGTGACGATGACGTCGTCACCGCCGCCGCCGTCGACCCAGGAGTTGCCGATGCCGGTCTTGATCTGGTCGTTCTGGGTGCCGCCGAAGACGATCGCGTCGCGGTCGAACTGGGCGGTCGGCGGCGGTGGGCCGTCCTTCGCGGTGTCGGCCTTGGCGTCCCCGATGAACGTCACGCTCATCGGCTTGCCGTAGTTGCGGCCGTCGACGACGACCCGCTCGATGTTCTTGTTCGTGAACTCGCGCCGGATGCCGAGCATGTCCACGGCCACGCCGGTGAACTCCGGATTGGCCGGGTCGTCGTACTTGTGCAGCGAGGTGATCTTGACGGTCTCCTTCTCCTGCTTGTCGGACTCGTACGGGTCGCCCGCGCCGCCACCGCGTTGCGCGGTGTGGCCGAGCGCGGCCGCGTACACGACCAGGGTCTTCCCGTCCCCGCTCAGGCCGCCGAGCTTCGGTGGTGGTGGCGTGCAGTTCGGGGTCGCGGTGAAGTCGAGCAGGGTGACGTCGACGATCGTGAAGCTGAACGACACCGAGAACGGGCCGAACCCGACCGTCACGTACAGCTTGAGGAAGACGTAGAGCCGCCCGGACACCGTGAACAGGCAGATCGGGTTGTTCAACGCGGTTTGCAGGAACTCCGTGATCCGGAACTTCCCGTCGTGGTTGGGGTCGTTCCACAGGAACGACACGGTGAGGCCGAGGCCGCCTTCGATGCCGACCGTGATGATCACCGCCGTGACCGCGGCCCCGGCCGCGATCTCGCCGGTCAAGGTCACGACCGGGATCGGCTTGCCGTTTTCCGTGGTGTAGAAGAAGAGGCTCTGCAGGAACGCCTGGCCGACGGTGCCGAGGTCGAGGGTGCCGGCCCGGGCCGCCTCGAACGCCTTGCGGATGCCGTAGGTGTCGAAACCGGCGACGATCCGCAGCGTCACCGACGCCGAGCCGTGCAGCGTGATGACCACCGGCGGCGGCGCGTAGACCGGCCCGAACTGCTGGCGCCAGTCGAAGCCGAGGCGCAGCGGCCCGGAGTCGAACTTGACCAGGTCGACGTCGCCGCCGAGGAGCACGTTGAACAGCGACGCCGGCTTCTCGAACACCGGGAAGCTGAACCCGGCCGCCGACGCCTGGGTGGTCATCGGGTTGACCGACTTCGTGTTGGAGTTCTTGCCGTTGATCGTGTCGAGCAGCGGCGCGAAGGTGGTGCCGCCACCGGCGTCCTTCTTGCTGCTGATCAGGCTTTCGGTGTTGTCCGGTGTCGCGGTGGTGTCCAGGGCCTTCTGGCCGCCCAGTTCGAACGAGCCGAGCGGGATGAGGCACTTGGTCGTGCACGCCGGGAAGTTGTTGATGAAATTGACGACCCCGGCGATCGTGTCGACGAACTTCAGGTCCGGGCCGTTCGCCAGCGTGCTGTACGCCTTGCCGAGGGAGACGAGCGTGACGTCGCCCCCGCCGGCGAGGTGGGACAGGTCCGACAGGACCGGGATGGGCGCGTAGAGCGTCTTGATCACCGGGTCGAGCGGGCCGGTCACCTGCTTGATCTTGTTGACGATCGGGCTGAGGATCTTCCCGAAGATCTCGCCGCTGTCGATGGCGACCTTGTCGAAGGCCAGCGTCAGCGGGTTGTTGCCGCCGTCGGCGCTGTTGGTGCCCGGCTTGACGTTGTTCCACGCCCAGTGCAGCCGGAAGTTCGCCTGGATGCCCGGGAACCCGGCGTCGTCACCCGGCCGCGCCTTGAGCAGCCAGTTGATGTCCGCGCTCGCGTGCAGCTTGACGTCGGCGAGCCGGTCCAGCCCGGCGTTCTGCAGGTCGGTCAGGTGCAGCCGGCCGTTGGTCGGGTCGTCCGGGGCGACCAGGTCGATCTTGAACGCGCCGCCGAACAGCGGCAGGACGGCGTTCGCCGCCGGCGCGGCCGCGGCGTTGCAGTCGTCGGCGCCGGAGTCCTTGGTGCAGTTCTCCGCGGTGATGTTGATGAACGCGAGCTGTGCGTTGATCTTCTGCGGCAGGGTGACGTTCAGCCCGACCGCGAACTCCGGCTGCGCGGAGTCCTTGGTGCTGACGAAGAACCCTTCGCTGCGGCTGATGCCCATGGCCAGGTGCAGCCGCCAGCCGAGCTGGACTTCGGGGCCCGCACCGCCGTCGGCCTTGAGCGAGAACCCGGGGATGCCCAGATCGAGGGGCACGGACTTCTTCAGGCACTCGTGGCCGGACGGCAGCCCGGCGCAGTTGAGCAGGTCGCCGCTGAAGTCGCCCTGGCTGACGTTCAGGCTGATGGTGACGGCGTCGAGGTCGTTGTACGCGCAGTCGTGCGGCTGCGGGTTCTCGGCCGGGTTCTCCGGTGCCCCGCCGATCGCGGCGGCGCCGGTGTCGGTGGTCTTGGTGCCGGTGACGTCCGCGATGAGCTTGAAGACGCCGCCTTCCTCACGGAAGACCAGGTACCCCGACGCGCTGTCGACCGGCTCCCAGGAGACGTCCAGGGAGTCCGTTGTGGACAGTGCGGCCGGGCCGGTCGCGATCGAGCCGGGGTCGCTCGCCTTGGCCTGCTTCTTCTCCCCGTTGATCGTGGCGTAGGAGGCGATGACGTACCGATACGTCTTGTCCGCCGCCGTGGCGCCTTCGTGCAGCTTGACCGTCGGGACGCCGACCGTGCCCAGCCGCGTCTTGCACACGGTGTCGACGGTGACGGTGTCCGGGTTGAGGCCCGCGCCGGCGAGCTTGGCGCCGAGCTGGTCGTTCACCCAGCCGCGCACCGCGGCCATGTCGGTGAAGTGGCCGTCGGCGGGCAGCTGGTCCAGCGCGGTGTGGATCGCCGTGCGCAGCTTGCCGACGAAGTCCGCGCCCTGCTGGAGGTCGTCGCCGAGCAGCGGCAGCTTGCCGCCGAAGCTGGCCGTGTTGAGGGCCTGCTCCGCCAGGTTGAGGTAGCTGTCGAGGCCGTCGAGCCTGCCGAAGTCGATCAGCCGCTTGGCCAGTTCCTGGCCGAGCAGCGCCGGGTCCGGGGTCTCCAGCCGCGGGTGGCCGTCGATGGCCGCGCCGCCGAGGTTGAAGTAGTCGTCGGGCGTCGTCGACTTGGGCAGGCGCAACGCGAAGTCGTTCGCCTTGGTGTCGTCGGTGATCACCTTGGTGTAGGTCGTGCCGCCGTCTTCGCTGATGTACAGCGGCAACTTGGCGCACAGGGCCAGCGGTGTGCTGCCGTCGAGCCCGCAGTTCACCGCCGTGCTCGCGGCGTTGACCGACGGGCCGACCGCGCCGGCGAACTCGGAGAACGTCACCGGTGCGCCGGTGCCGCCGCTCTTGGCCAGGTCGAGCGAGTAGGACGCCTTCGCGGTCGCCTTGTCCGCCGACTTCGGGTTGCCGAGCGAAACGGTCAGCGGGCCGAGCGTGGTGGCGATGGTGGCGTTCTCCACGGCGGCGTCGAGCTGCACGCCGATCTTCGAGTCGTCCAGGATGCGCAGGGCGTTCGCGTCCGCCGGGCCGGGACCCGGCTGCAGCGGCACGACCAGGCCCATCTTGACCTCGCCGCCGACCCCGAGCGACACGGAGCCGTCGCCCTGCACGCCGGCGACGCGCTGGGTGCCCGCGGGCAGGCTGAAGTCGAACTGCACCGGCGTGCTGGTGTGGTAGGCGCGCTTCCAGTCCAGCCGGATGATCAGCGACGGCGTCCCGGCGAGGTCGGCGTATTCGAACTGCACCGGCACGCTGCCCTTGAAGCGGTCGTTGACCGTCTGCACGAGCCGCTGCAGGTTGTCCGAGGGCGCGGCTTCCAGCATCGAAATCACGTCGTCCAGTTCGGACCGGATCACGTACGACGTCGACGATGTGGGCTGGCTGGCCCACGGCCCGGCGAGGGTCAGGGTGTCCGCCGTGACGCTGCCGACGATGCCCACCTGCGTCCCGGCGACGACGGTGCGCCCGACGAGCGTCTGCGGGAACGCGTTGCCCTTCTCGACGCTGCGGGCGGCGTCCTTCACGGAGTTGGCGCCGTAGGTCACCTTCGGGCCGGAGCCGGATTCGTCGGCCCGCATCAGGTCGCGCAGCGAGCGGCCGACCAGCGGGATCTTGGTGCCGAACACCGCGGCCCCGGCCGGGGAGGCGTCGCTGATCGAGGAGTTGAGCGTCTGCAGCGTCTTGAGGATGATCGAGAACAGCGCCTTCGGATTGGCCGGGTCGAAGTCGAAGTTCGCCAGCTCGGACAGGTCGCTCGTGCTGAACTGCGGGCCGTCGGAGCCGGAGAGCTTGGTGAGGTCGTTCCAGGTGAACCCGGCGTGCGCGGTGGCGCCCTTGAGGAAGTCACCGGTGCCCGGCGCGCTCGCGTCGACCCCGCCGGCGCCGCGGACGGCGACCTGGAAGTCGAGCAGCGCGCCCGGGTCGTGCAGCAGCTTGTCCACGACCGAGCCGAAGGTCAGGTCGCCCTGGTCCTTGAGCTTCACCTGGAGCATGTGGTCGTCGGCGTCCGGCGTGCCGCTGCAGTCCGCGCCCGCGTCCGGGTGGCAGACGTGGGCCGCGCCCTTGAGCTCCACCTGGAGGAAGCCGGCGTTGGCGAAGAGGTCGACGTCGGCGTCCATCGGGAAGTCCGCGGTGAACAGCGAGGGACTGCCGGACGTGCGCAGCAGCACCCGGTCCGGCCCGGTCGGCGTCGCGCCGACGAGGATCGTGCTGCCGTCCGGGTTCTTCTGCTCGATCGGCGGGGTGTGCACGGTCGGGTTCTGCAGGTCGAGGACGAGCGTGACGGCGGCGTCGTAGGACGGCTTGACCTTCGCGGTGGCGTTGACCGCGTTGGCTTCGCCGACACCGCGGCCACCGGTCTTCAGGTCGTTGCCGAGCTGGACGACGCCGACGTCGCCCTGCATCCCGGAAATCGTGTAGGGCGCGTTCGCGACCGGGATCACCGGGGTCCAGCCGGGCGCCTGCAGGAAGAGGGTGTGCCCGTCGTTCTTCTCGACGGTCGCCCCGGCGGCACCGGCGACGACGTGGCGCCCGGCGAACTCCCCCGGCTGCCAGTTCTGGTTGTCGTCCTTCAGCGTCGTCTGGGTGTAGGTCGTCTTGCCCGGGCTGCCCGCCGGGCCGGACGCCGCGGCCGCGGCCGCGTTGAGGTCGACGGCCGTCGTGGGGGCCTGGCGGGAGAGGGTGATCTTGAAGTCGAGCTTGGTCGTGTCCGGCGGGAAGTGGACGTCGGAGACGCCGATCCGGCCGCCGCCGGGCAGGTTCGCCGCGGTGTTGAGCTTGTCGAGCATCTCCTGCAGGGAAACGAACTTCGGCTCGCCGGCCTGCGCCGGGTCCGCCGCGGACTTGGTGTTGTCCTGCAGGAACTTCTTGAGCGACTCGTTGAGCTGGATCGCGTCGGCCAGGCTGCCCTTGAGGAACGGCAGGTCGAGGTTGCCGACGGGGTTCGCCGCGTCGCCCCACTTCGCGCGCTGGATCGAGGTCAGTGTCGTGGCCAGCTGGGCCAGGCCGGTGGCCAGGTCGCGCGGGGTCATGTTGAGGAACGGGCCGACCGTGTCGACGCCCTGCGGGGTGATCTGCGGGGTGCCGGTGGCGATGTCGGGCCACTGGATGCCGATCTTGGCGTCCACCGCGGGCAGGTCGAGGGCGAACGAGCTCGCCGGCGCGGCGGCGAGGTGCAGCGAACCGGTCAGCGACCCGGCGGGACTCGCGAAGCCGAAGCTGACCAGGCCGGCCAGCGAACCGTTCTGGGCGAGCTCACCGGCGGTGCCGTCGAGATTGGTGAACGCCAGTTTCCCGTCGTTGTCCGGGTCGTTGACCGTGGCCGCGAAATGCGCCTCGAGGTCCAGGGAGGAATCGTCGGCGAGCTTCACGCCGAGGATGCCGACCGCGGCCTTGACCGCCTTGATCGCGTTCGCGTCGGGGAAGCCCGCTTCGGCGTCGACGGTGAAGGCCGGGGTGGTCCCGTCGTTGACGAAGTAGGCCTTGTCGTGGGCCTTGTCCCAGATCAGGCTCAGCTTGAGCGTGGTGCTCACGGTGAGCCGCACCCCGCCGGTCGAGGAGAAGGCCGACTGAGGGGCGTTGGTGCCGCCACCGATCGGCAGCGGGACGCTCAGCGCCTGGTCCTGCAGCACGCGGGAAACGGTGAGGGTGAGGTCGAGCCGCTTGTCCTCGCCGACGGAGGTCAGCGTGGTCTTCAGGGTCCCGGCGCGGTCGGCGGTGAGGCTGATCGGCTGGTCGATGTCCAGATCGGCGTCGTCGACGGCGTCGGCGAGCTTCTTCGTCCCGGCGTGGAAGGCTTCCTGGGCCAGGGTGTCGAACCCGAGCGCGGCGCCGGGGCTGGTCTGGACGGCGGGCAGCGCCTTGGCGAGCTGGCCGAGCGTGCCGAGTCCCTTCGACCAGGCCGCGAAGCTGTTCGCGGGAGCGGCGAGCGTGTTCACCAGGGTGGTGACACCGGGGTCGGCCGCCCGGGCCGGAGCGGCGGTCACGACGGTGCCGCCCAGCGAGAGCGCGAACGCCGTGGTCAGTCCGAGCCACCTTCTGGAGCCCATGGTCAACCTCCACTGTCGCGGGCGCACGGAACACCGGCGCCGCTCACCGGGCGAGACTGACAAACAGGACGGATCTTCGGGAAGGGCCGGGTCCGCTCAGTGGACCCACCGCTTGGTCGGGCGGGACTCAGCGGAGGTGGAGCGAGTCCGCCAGCTCACGCCCGGCCTCCGCCGCGGCGATCGCCACCAGCGGCCGCAGCCGCGGCAGCTCGCGCGGCGAGGGACTCAGGACCCCGAGCGCGGCGACGACCCGGCCGTCCGGGGCGTGGATCGGGGCCGCGGCGCAGCTTCGCCCGGCGACCTCCGGGCCGGCGCCCGTGCCGCACTCGCCGAGCAGCACCTCGGCGAGCGGGGTCGGGGACGGCAGGACCGTGCCCGGCCGGACCACCGGCAACCGGGCCGAGTGGCCGGCGAAGGTCGCGACCACCAGCACCTCGGAGGCGGACAGCACGCACACCACGACGTCCGTCCTCGACAGCTTGGCCAGCCGGACCGCGGGCCGTCCGGCGGCGGCGCGGATCCACGCGTGCCCGCGGTCGCGCCCTTCGCACAGCCGGCCGAACATCGGCCCGACGCCGTAGCCGCGGATCCGGTGCTCGGCCGCGCCCATGCCGCACAGCTGTTCCAGCAGCCGGTGCGCGGTGGACTTGGGCAGCCCCGCCCGGCGGGCGGCCTCGGTGAGCCCCAGCTCGGCCTGCGCGTCGGCGAGTGCCTCCAGCAGCGCGAACGCCCCGGCCAGCACACTCCGGCCCGGGGCCCGTCCGGCCTCTTCGACGAGCCGCAGTTCAGAGCCGTCCGTGAACATCCACGCCTCCCCTCCTGGGCCGAATGGCCGCGCCGGAGGGCAAGTCGCACAGCGTCGCAACGTCGTTACGACGCCTCCCGCGTGCGGGTGAGGCGGGCCACCCGCGTCAGGAGAACGCGGGGGCGATCTCCGCGGCGAAGATCCCGATGGCGTCGGTCACCCGGTCCGGGTCGTCGGTGTTGACCGCGAGGACCAGGTGTTCGACGCCGAGATCCCGCAGCTCTCCCACGCTCTCGACGAGCTGCTCCGGCGTCCCGCGCAGCCGGAACCGCCGGCCGAGGGAAGCGTTGTAGTCGGCCTTGTAGTCGGCGTGGTCGCGCGCGGGCGTCGCGAGAACCTCCAGGTCGCACCGGACGGACATCACCAGCGCGCGGCCGTCGCGGCCGGCCGCCTCCGCCAGGTCCCGGACGCGCCGGATCGCCGGACCGAGACCTCCGGCGGGACTGCGGAACAGGTGCCAGCCGTCCCCGAGCTCCGCCACCCGCCTCATCGCGGCCCGGCCGGCCCCTCCGATCCAGACCGGCGGGTGCGGGTCCTGGACGGGCGCCGGGCTGAAATCGAGGCCGGCGAACCGGTGGAAGCGGCCCGCGAAGGAAGGTCGCCGCGTCGTCCACAACGCCTTCAGCACCCGGAGGGCCTCGTCCGTCCGCGCGCCGCGCGTGTCGTATTCGACGCCCAGCGCGTCGAACTCCTCGCGGATGACGCCCACTCCGGCACCGACGGTGAGCCGTCCGCCGGAGAGCACGTCGAGGGTGGCGAGTTCCTTGGCGAGCAGGACCGGGTGGTGGTACGGCAGCACGAGCACCGAGGTCCCGAGCCGCACCCTGCTCGTGACCGCGGCGACCGCGGTCAGGATCGGCAACGGCGCGTAGTACGGGCGCCCGCCGAGCCGGTCGGCCAGGTAGCCCGCGTGGAACACGTGCTGGCTGGCCCACACCGACTCGTACCCGAGCTCCTCGCTCAGCCGGGCCACGTCGAGGAGGTCCTCGACGTGGCCCCACCCGTGGTTGCTGGGCAGGTGCACTCCGAAGCGCACGGACGTCGTTATCCCGCCTGCCCGGCCTTGTCCGGTTCCGGTGGGCCGGGCGCCGTGGTGTGCTCGTCAGCGGAGGGCAGCGCCGGGGTGTCCTCTCGCCACACGAACGCCCGGTCGCGGTCCTGCCACAGCCGGCGCAGCAGGAACAACGGGATGCAGACGAGCAGGAGCACCAAGGCGATGAGAGTCTCCTTGAGGCCGCCGCGACCGGCCAGTTCGGGATGGGTGATCCCGACCGCGGCGACGACGAAGTCGAAGATTCCCAGCGCGATCGCGACCACGCCCCACTTCCGGGACAACCGGTACGGGCGCGGCCACTCCGGCCGGTCTCGGCGCAGCAGCACGTACGCCCAGCACGCCAGGCCACAGCAGATGAAGTACCCGAGGTTGCTGGCCGCGACGATCGCCACCGTGTTACCCACCAGGAACAGGATGAGCAGGTTGACGACGAGGTCGACACCCAGCGCGCGGCCCGGCATTCCGTAGTGGTTCAGTGTGGACAGTTGCTTGACCGTCAGGTCGCTGCGCGAAATACCGAGCAGCGCCCGCCCCGCCTGCGCGCTCGTGCCGACCAGGGTGACCCACAGCCCGATCGCGACGACCGCGACCACCAGGGAAGAGCTGCCCGGCCACAGCAGGTTCATGACGTCGACGGCGTAGCCGTTCGGGTTGTCGCCGATGGCCTTCTCCCCCAGCGTGCCGGACACGACGAACGGGACGACGGTGAACACGCCGATCATCAGCATCGCGCACACCCGGATCGCCTTGGGGGTGTCCGAGCCCGGGCTGCGGTACTCGGGTGCGAACAGGGACGGCCCCTCCACCGCGTAGGTCGTCCACCCCGCGAGGTACAGCAGCACCAGTGCGAGCTCGGGGTCGTCGAGCCGCCAGGTCAGGCCGGTGACCGACCACTTGCCTTCGATGAACGGCAGCAGGACCATGATCGCGACGAAGACCGTGAAGATGACCACGCCCAGCGAGGTGACCCGCGCGGCCGGGCGGATGCCGTAGATGTTGAGCAGGAAGACGCTCACCAGCGCGGCGGCGCCCAGCAGGTGCGGCAGTCCGATGTGGACACCCAGGACGTCCACCCCCCAGGTCGCCTCCGGGAACCACTGCGCCTGGACCACCTGGCCGAAGATCAGCGCGATGGCCGCCTGCACCAGGGAGTAGCCCAGCCAGTAGCCCCACGACACGATCGGCCCGACGAAGACGGTGTAGCGGCGGAGCCCTTCGTGGGCGTAGGCGGCGACCCCGCCGGCGGTGTTCGGGAACATCGTCGCCATTTCGGCGTAGAGGAACGCTTGGGCGGTCGCGACCGCCATCGAAACGGCCCAGATCGCGATCACGCTCCACGCGCCGACCAATCCGATCATGTAACCGACGGTGGTGAAGACACCCAGAATCGTCGTCAGGCCGAGAAAGGCACCGGACTTCCAGGTCAGTACGCGGGGAAGGCGAGGAGGGACGGTCATGCGACAACTCCCTGCTGACTGGCAAATTGCCGAAGAATGAACGATAATCGAACATTAGGTTCGCGTTGCGTACAGCATGCGGCGGGCATCAGGCCATGTCAAGAGTGGTCTGCGCACGATCCGGCCGATTGTCCGGCCCCGAAACGGAAACGCCGGTTGATACGCCGGGTGTTCGGCGTATCAACCGGCGTTCAGCCGAATATTTTCCGTTCAGGACGCGACGAGACGAATTCTTGACGACACCGCGCCGTTACAGGACGCGCTCGCGCAGGGTCCGCGCCGCGCGCATCGCGCTTTCGATCGCCCCGTCGATGAAACTGCACCAGCCGTGGGCGTAGTCGGCGCCCGCGAACGTGACCCGGCCGGGCATCGTGGCCAGTGCCTGGACTCCTTCCAGCTGGTTCGGCCGCAGCATCGCCCAGGTCTGCCGGGCGTACGGGTCGCCGACCCAGTCGTGGCTGGCGAAGTCCGTGACTTCGATCCCGGGCACCAGCCGGCGCACGTACCGGTTGACCGTTTCGAGGTCGGTGGCCGGGAACTTCCGGGCGTCGGTGCCGAAGGAGAACGCCGTGAAGTCACCGCCGTCGCCGAAGGCGTGTTCCCATTGGATGAGGGCGAGGGGTTCGTCGCTCGGGGCCATCGCGATGAACGGCGCGTTGATGCCGCGCGCGCGGACCCACAGCTTGAACCCCTGCGAACTCTGCCCGTCGGCCGCCACCTGCCGGGCCGGGGCCGGCAGCGCCGCGGTGAACTCGATGCCGCTGAGCACGCCGATCGGGACCGTCACCACGCACGCCCGGGCCGAGATCTCGCGTCCGTCGGCGGTGGTCACGACCACGCCGTCGGCCCGCTCGTCGATGCGTGCCACGTGGACACCGAGCAGGATGTCGCCGGAGACGTCCGCTTCGATGGCCTTCGCGAGGGACACCGTGCCGTCGCGGAAGCGCCAGTGGGAGCAGATGTCGAGCAGCAGCTGCCAGTCGCCGTTGCTCACCGCACCCCACCGCAACGCCTGCGTGAGCGCCCCGGTGGCGGCCGGTGCGTTGAAGTTCTGGCTCCACATCGCGTCGCACAGCGCATACGCCTCGTCGTCGAGGTCGAGCTCCGCGAGCCGGTCGGTGACGGACAGCCGGTCGAGGTCCCGCCAGCCGTCGCCGGAGGTGGGTTCGTACGGGCGCTTGAACACCTCCATGCAGTCCTCGATGGACCGGCGCATGCCGTCGTTCATCCGCTCCAGAAGCTCGGCCGCGCTGCCGCTGCGCCGGGTGCCGCCCACCAGCCAGTGCGCGGTGTCCGGCCACGCTGTTTCGGCGATCGCCAGCTTGTACCGGGTCACCTCCGACCACACGTGCCCCTGCATCCAGTGGATCCACCCGCCACCCATCTCGAGCTGCTCGCCCATCCGGGTGTCGGTCCAGGTGCGGCCACCGATCCGGTCGCGTCCCTCGAGCACGGCCACCCGCGCGCCCATCCACCCGAGCTCCCGGGCGACGGTCAGCCCGGCGAACCCGGCCCCGACGACTACGACGTCGACGTCGTGGTTCACGGTCCGGTCACCTCGTCCGGCATGCTCGAAGCTTCGACCTGCACGTCCTCCAGCAGTTCGGCCATCGCGAGGAACTCCGGGATGTCGCCCGCGCCCGCGTTGGCGCGCTCGGCGGCCTCGGCACTCCGGTAGATCCAGACGTCGGTCCACGAGCCGTCGGCGTGCTCGGCGAGCACCGGCGCGCCGACGAGGTCGGGATGCGCCCGGCGGACCGCCGCGATGGCTTCGGGCCGGCGCGCGAGGAAGGCCAGCTGCTGTCCTTCCTTGACACGGAACTTGACGAACTCGACACAATTCGGCATCCGGGACTCCTTCGACTTCGGTGGATTATGGACGGTCGCCCTCAGGGCTGCGCCGGGACGGACGGTTCGAGAGCCTCGGCGTTCACGACTTCGCGCCAGGCGTCGAAGCCGTGCTGGAAGGCGACGACGCCGGCCTCCGGGAGGGCGATTTCGATCGCCTCGAGGATCTCCTGCGGTGCGACACCCAGGCCCAGGGCGACCCGGATGTGGCTCCGGATGTGCGCCTTGTCCGCCCGCAGCACCGTCAGGCTCAGGACGAACAGGAGCTCCTTGGTCCGGCGGTCCAGCCGGCGCTGCGCGAGGTACGCGGCGTCGACGAGGTTGTCGGCGGCCTGCAGCACCGGGAAGTCGTTGGCCGCCATGACCTTGTGGTAGTCGAGCACGTATCCGCGCTTGGCGACCATTTCGTCGAGGTAGCGCTGGGCCGGGGTACTGGTCATGGGCTGCCTTCCGGGGACTCGGCGGGGACGAGGATGCGGTTGGTCTGGGTGACGAGCAGGGAGCGGACCTCACCGCGGAACACGGCGAAGCCGGGATCGCCGGCGAGGGCGGCCCGCCGCTTCACCCGGTCGGCGTGGCCGGTGAAGCCCCAGAGGTAGACCAGGGTGTTCAGGTCGCCGACCTCGACGGTGTAGACGCCGAGCGGTTCCCCGAGGTGGCGGGTCTGCGGGCCGCGGCCGAGCCGGTGCCACGCGTCGAGGTACCGGCGTGCCCCTCCGGGGACGAGCAGGTAGTTGCGCTCTTCGACGATCACCTTCGGCTCCCGGCGGTCCTGGCCAGCAGGAGGCGTTCGGCCTCACCCGGGTCGGTGTGTCCGATGTGGACGAGCCCGCCGCGCCAGTGGTGGTCGGTCATCCCCGGGTTGTGCGTCGTCGATCCGTCCGGCCAGAAGATCTGCGGGCTCCCCTGGATCGGGAGACCGCCGCTCGCCTGGAAGTCCTCGGCGACGTCCGCGCGCGGATTCGTCCGCAGCCAGGCCTCCACGACCGCCGCCGGGACGACGTCGGCGTTGAGGCCGCTCGCGATCACCAGTGCCTCGACCAGCCCGGCCCGGATGCTGACGTCGACGCCGTCGCGGAAGAACGCCAGCCGCAGCGCGAAGTCGACGTCCTCGGCCGCGCGGGCACCGTACCTCCGCCGCGTGGCGGCGACCAGCTCGAACGCCGGGAGGAAGGTGGACGGCCAGGACTCGCCGGTGTAGGCGGTGAACAGCTCCGGTTCGTGCCCGGCCAGCACCGCGGTCTCGGTGGTGACGATGCCGCGCGGCGTTCCCCGGCGGTTGACCCATTCCAGCGGCCACGCGCGGGGCACGAACACCACGTCGAGCCCGTGGGCCTCCCGGGCGCGGCGCAGCCGGTGCACCGCGACGAGCGCCCACGGGCAGTGGATGTCCGACCAGACGTCGACTTCGACGGTCATGGCGCCGGCGTCACGCCGACGCGCCCGACCGCGCGGCGGTCAGGACCTCGGCGAAGCGAGCGAGGCGGCCACCCTGGTAACGGGCGCATTCCAGGGCGTGGTCGTCGGGCATGGCCGACGGGAACCCGGCCGGCCAGGACGTGCCGTACGGGTTTCCGCCCGCCGCGTAGACGATGTCGTCGGTGTAGCCCAGCGGGAGGATGACGCAGCCCCAGTGGTAGAAGACGTTGTTGAGGGACAGGATGGTGGCTTCCTGCCCGCCGTGCCGCTCGGCCGAGGAGACGAACGAGGTGACCGGCTTGTCGGCGAGCTTGCCCTCGTGCCACAGGCTGCTCGCGGTGTCGATGAACTGCTTCAGCTGCGCGGCCGGGGCACCGTACCGGGTGGGCGTGCCGAACGCGTAGCCGTCGGCCCACTCCAGGTCGTCGAGGACGGCCTCGGCGACCGCGTCGTCGGTCTCCGCCTTGTGCTGCGCCCAGGCGGAATTCGACGCGATCGCCTCGGGCGGGGCGAGCTCGGCGACCCGGCGCAGCCGGACTTCGGCTCCGGCGGCCTCCGCCCCGTCCCGGACCGCCTCGGCGAGGCGGTGCACCGAACCGGTGGCGCTGTAGTAGGTGACGAGAATGCGGGTGCCCATGCGGCACTCCTTTCCTTCGGTGCGAAAGTCAGAGGACGACGGTGATCGTCTTCAGTTCGGTGTCGGCCTCGATCCCCGCCCAGCCCAGCTCACGCCCCAGCCCGCTGAGCTTCGAGCCGCCCCACGGCAGCCGCGCGTCGAGCGGCGACCAGCCGTTGACCGCGACGGCGCCGGCGCGGACCCGCGCGGCCACCGTGTGGGCGCGGCTCAGGTCGGTGGTCCACAGGGTCGCGGCGAGCGCGTACCGGCAGTCGTTGGCGATGGCCACGGCCTGTTCGTCGTCGTCGAAGGCGATGATCGTGCCCACGGGCCCGAAGATCTCCTCGCGGGCGATGGTCATCCCGGGCGACGCGCCGGCGAACAGCGTCGGCTCCACGAAGTAGCCGCGACGCTCCGGGCGCCCGCCCCCGGTGACCAGCTTCGCGCCTTCGTCACGGCCGATCCCGATGTACCGCAGGACGCGCTCGCGCTGGCCGGCGTTGATCAGCGCGCCCATCGTGGTGCCCTCGTCGAACGGGTCGCCGAGCACCACCTCGGCGGCGTGGGCGGCGAGGCGGTCCACGAACTCGTCGTGGACGGAGCGGGCGACCAGGATCCGGCTGCCGGCCGCGCAGACCTCGCCCTGGTTGGCGAAGATCCCGAGGGCGACACCAGCCGCGGCGGCTTCGAGGTCGGCGTCGGCGAAGACGATCTGCGGGCTCTTGCCGCCCAGTTCCAACGTCGTGGGCCGGAACGTCCTGGCCGCCGCGGCCGCGACGATCCGGCCGGTTCCGGGACTGCCGGTGAAGGAGATCTTGTCGACCCCGGGATGCTCGACGAGCGCCTGGCCGGTGGTGGCGCCGCGGCCGGGGACGACGTTGAACACGCCGTCCGGAAAGCCGGCCTCCTCGGCCAGCCGCGCGAGCAGGAGCGACGTCAGCGGCGCGTCTTCCGGCGGCTTGAGGACCACGGTGCACCCGGCGGCCAGCGCCGGGGCGATCTTCCAGGAGCCGATCATCGTCGGGGAGTTCCACGGCGTGATCGCCGCGACGACGCCGACGGGCTGCCGGACGGTGTAGCTGAGGGTGGGCCGCCCCTGGTAGCCCGGTGTGGGGATCGACTGGCCGGTCAGCTTGTCCGCCCACCCGGCGTAGTACCGGAAGGTGGCCAGCGTCTGCGGCAGGTCGATCACGCGGGGCTCGATGCCCGGCTTGCCGACGTCGAGGGATTCGAGGTCGGCGAAGTCCTCGGCGTGGTCCTCGATCAGCTGCGCGAAGCCGAGCAGCAGCCGGCCGCGGGCGGCGCCGTCGGTCCGGGCCCAGTCGCCGTCGTCGAGCGCGGCGCGCGCGGAGGTGACGGCGCGGTCCACGGTCGCGGCGTCCGCCTCGGTCACGGTGACCAGCGGACGCTCGGTGACCGGATCGACGACGTCGAAGGCGTGCTGCGGGGAAGCGGGTTGCCAGCGTCCGGCCACGAAGGGCGTGGTGCGGAGGCTGCGTGCGAGGTCTTCGGCAGTGGAACGTCGGGCCATGTTCGATTACCGTCCTTGCTGATCGATATTCGTACTATACGATCGACGCCGACCCCCGGTCAATCACGCGGACCACCGGTCCGCTGTGCTAAACCATCACCAGCACCCGGTCGCCGACGGAGGATCCTGACGATGAACTCGCCGAGCGGGGAGACCTCCCAGACCCTCGACCGCGGGCTGACCGTGCTGAGCCTGCTGGCCACCCACAGCGACGGGCTGACCGCCGCCGAGCTGGCCGAACGGCTCTCCACCGCCCGGGCGGTCGTCTACCGGCTGCTGCGGACGCTCGAAGCCCACCGCCTCGTCGGCCGCATCGACACCCGGTACGTGCTCGGCATCGGCATTTCCGAACTGGCCAGCAAACTGCGGCCCCGGCTGCAGGCCACCGTGCTCCCGATCCTGCGCCGGCTCAGCGAGGAAACGAACAGCACCACCCTGCTCAGCATCGCCGACGGCGACCAGGCGCTGATCCTGCTCACCGAAGAGCCGACGCGCAGCCTGTTCCACCTGGCCCTGCGCCAGGGCGCCCGGCACCCCCTCGACGTCGGCGCGGACGGCCTCGCCATCCTGGCCGGACGCCCGGCGGCCGCCGGCGACGGCGCCGAGGTCGAACTCGCGCGCAGCCGCGGGTACGCACTGACGGCCGGCGCCCTGCAGAGCGGCGCGGTCGGCGTCGCGGCCCCGATCAGGACCTCCGACTGGGCGACGGCCAGCATCGGCGTCGTCCAGCTCGGCGTCGACGTCTCGGACCCGCACATCCCGGAACTGGTTACCGCGGCGGCCGCCGAAGCGGCCCGGCGCCTGTCCGGCGACTTCAACCCCGAAGCCGCCGCCCAGTCCTAGCCCCTGCACTGAAGGGCACCTTCCTCCCCTCTGACGCGCTGAAGGGCACCTTCCTGGCATCACACGCCAGGAAGGTGCCCTTCAGCGTCTCTTGACCCATCTCGTCCGGCGACGGGCTTCCCCCTCGCCGCGCTTGCGGCTACCCTTACCGATAAGCGTACAGCTTGTACGATTATAGAACGGGAGAAGCTGTGGCAGACGACGTCACCGGAGCCGAAGCGCTCGTGCGTGCCGCGGCGCACTCGGGCGCGGAAGTGTGCTTCGCGAACCCGGGCACGACCGAGATGCCGCTGGTCGCCGCGCTGGACCGGGTCCCCGGGGTGCGTGCCGTGCTCGGGCTGCACGAGAACGTGTGCACCGGGGCCGCCGACGGGTACGCCCGCATCACCGGGAAAGCCGCGCTGACGCTGCTGCACCTGGGCCCCGGCCTGGCGAACGGCCTGGCGAACCTGCACAACGCGCGCCGGGCGAACACGCCGGTGGTCAACGTCGTCGGCGACCACACGAGCTGGCACCTGCCCCACGACGCCCCGCTGACGTCGGACATCGCCGCACTGGCCAAGACGGTGGGGACCGTCCACACCGTCACCGACCGCGCGAGCATCGGGGAGGCGACCCGGACGGCGTTCGACGACGCCCACCGGCTGCTGGGCGTCGCGACGGTGATCGTGCCGGCCGACCACCAGCAGCAAAGCCGGCCCGAACAGCCGACCAAGCCGGTGTCGTTACCGTCGCGCGCTTCCGTCGGCGGGGACACCGTCGAGAAGGCCGCGGCGCGGCTGCGGGCCGCGGGATCGCGAGCCGTGGTGCTGCTCGGCGGCAACGCCTTGAGCCGCGAAGGACAAGAGGCGGCCGGGCGGATCGCGGCGAAGACCGGGCTCACGCTCTACAGCGAGACGTTCCCGGCCCGCGCCGAACGCGGGGGCGGCCTGCCGAACATCGACCGGCTCCCGTACTTCCCGGAAACGGCCGCGGCGGCGCTGCGGGAAGCACCGGCCGTGGTGGTGGCGGGAGCCGAGGATCCGGTGGCGTACTTCGGTTACGAAGGTGTCCCCAGCGTGCTCACCCGGCCGGGCACGCTGGTCCGGCTGGCACGGCCGCACGAGGACGCCGAAGCGGCGTTGCTCGCACTCGCCGAACTCCTGGGCGCCGTCGCCCCGGCCGCCCCGCCGCCGACGTCCGAACCGCCCGGCCCGGACGAGGAGCTGTCCGGCCGCACCGTCGGCCGGGTCGTGGCGGGCTGCCTGCCCGAAAACGCCATCGTGTCCGTCGAGGGCGGGACGAGCGGCTACCCGTTCTACACCGCGTCGGCGGCCGCTCCCGCCCACACGGTCCTGACCAACACCGGTGGCGCGATCGGCCAGGGCCTGCCCTGCGCGCTGGGCGCGGCCATCGCCGCTCCCGGCCGGCCGGTCGTCGCGCTGCAGTCCGACGGCAGCGGCCTGTACACCGCGCAGGCGCTGTGGACGATGAGCCGGGAACGCGCCGACGTCGTCGTGCTGGTGGCCGCCAACCACACCTACCAGGTGCTGCGCACCGAACTCGGCCGGCACGGCAACGACGACTTCGGCGCGCAGGCCGCCGCCCTGACCAGCCTGGCCGACCCGCGCGTGGACTGGGTCGCGCTGGCCGGCGCCTTCGGGGTCCCGGCCGTCCGCGCCACCCGTGTCGCCGAACTGCGGCACGCCTTCACCGACGCCGTCGCCTCCGGCGGCCCGCACCTGATCGAACTGGCGCTATGACCACAGTGGACACTCCCCCGGCCGTCACTTCCTTCCTCGCCCGCGAACACGGCCTGTTCATCGGCGGCGGCCGGCGGCCGTCCGAAACCGGGCAGCGGATGGTCTCCACCGACCCCGCCACCGGCAAGCCCCTCGCCACGCTGGCCCGCGGCGGCCCGGGAGACGTCGACGCCGCCGTCGCGGCGGCCCGCGCGGCACTCGCCGATCCGGCCTGGCGCGACCTCACCCCGCTCCGGCGCGGCGAGCTGCTGCACCGGCTGGCCGACCTCGTCGAGGCGCACGCCGACGAGCTGGCGCTCATCGAGTCGCTGGACAACGGCAAGCCGGTGGCGGTCGCCCGCGCGGTCGACGTCACCACCACGGCCAAGCTCTTCCGCTACTTCTCCGGCTGGCCGAGCAAGTTCGAAGGCTCCACCATCCCGCTGTCACCCCGGGGCGGGCGGCGGATCCTGAACTACACCGTGCACGAGCCGATCGGCGTCGTGGGCGCGATCGTGCCGTGGAACTTCCCGATGTCGATGGCGTCCTGGAAACTGGCTCCGGCACTGGCGATGGGCAACACGGTGGTGCTGAAGCCGGCGGAAGAGACGTCGCTGTCGACGCTGCGGCTCGCCGAGCTGTTCACGGAGGCCGGTTTCCCGCCCGGCGTGCTCAACGTCGTGACCGGAGAAGGCAGTGTCGTCGGGGCCGCGATCGCGGCGCACCCCGGTGTCGACAAGGTGGCCTTCACCGGCTCGACGGAAGTCGGGCGCCGGGTCACCCTCGCGGCCACGGGCAACATGAAGAAGGTTTCCCTCGAACTCGGCGGCAAGTCCCCGCACCTCGTC
Source organism: Streptomyces sp. MN03-5084-2B (assembly GCA_033793495.1). Lineage (GTDB taxonomy): Bacteria > Actinomycetota > Actinomycetes > Mycobacteriales > Pseudonocardiaceae > Amycolatopsis. The sequence continues at coordinate 28,084 of JARAWT010000043.1, forward strand.
CTGCCCGACGCGGACCCGGAGGCCGTCGCGGCCGCGGCCGCCGACGCCATCTTCTTCAACCAGGGCCAGACCTGCACCGCGGGCTCCCGCCTGTACGTGCACTCCGCGATCTACGACGACGTCATGGCGGCGCTCGTCGATGAGGCGAACCGGATCGTCGTCGGCCCCGGGCAGGACCCGGCCAGCCAGATGGGCCCACTGGTCTCGGCCCGGCAGCTGGCCACGGTGAAGTCCTATGTGGAATCCGGACTGACCGAAGGAGCCACCCTCGAAGCCGGCGGATCGCGCCCGGCCGGTCTCGACGGCGAGCACGCCGGCGGCTACTTCCTCGAACCGACCGTGCTCACCGAAACCACGCACGCCATGCGCGTGGTGCGGGAGGAGATCTTCGGCCCGGTCCTGGTCGCCATGCGCTGGACCGACGTCGACGACCTGATCGGCAAGGCCAACGACACGCCGTACGGCCTGGCCGCCGGCCTCTGGACGAACGACCTGACCCAGGCCCACCGCATCGCCGCCGCGATCAAGGCCGGAACCGTGTGGATCAACTGCTACAACCTCACCGACCCGGCTTCGCCGTTCGGTGGCTACAAGCAATCCGGCTGGGGCCGGGAAATGGGCCGGAGCGTGCTCGAGCAGTACACCGAAACCAAGAGCGTCTGGGTGAACCTCTCATGACCACAACGGAACTGGACGGCCAGGTCGCCATCGTGACCGGCGGCGGGCTCGGCATCGGGAAGGCCGTCACCCGGGCGCTGGTGCGGCGGGGCGCGACGGTCGTCATCGCCGCGCGCCGCCTGCCCCTCCTCCAGGCGGCCGCCGACGAGATCATGGCCGAGCTCGGCGGCGAGGTCGTGGCCGTCGCCGCCGACACCACCGACATGGAATCGGTGCTGGCGCTGGCCGAAAGCGCCGCGGACGCCGGCCGGGTCTCCATCCTCGTCAACGGCGCCGCCGCACCCGCCGGCCTCGTCCGCGACGACGTCGCGAGCGCCGATCCCGAGGCACTGCTCGCCGACCTGAACACCAAGGTGGTGGGCTACTTCCGGTGCGTCAAAGCGGTCGTGCCGCTGATGCGCGCGCACGGCTACGGCCGGATCGTGAACATCGGCGGCCTGACCGGCCGGTCGAGCCACGCCCTCTCCGGGATGCGCAACCTCGCGATCGTGCACATGACCAAGGTGCTGTCCGACCAGCTCGGCCCGGACGGGATCACGATCAACACCCTGCACCCCGGCGTCGTGGAAACCGAGCACATCCACGAGCTCTACGCCCGCAACGCCGCCGCCCAGGGCATCACCGCCGCCCAGGTCGAGCAGAACTTCGTCGACCGCACCCCGATCCGGCGCGTGCTCACCGCCGGCGAGGTCGCCGACGCGATCTGCTTCTTCGCCTCGCCCGCCACGGGCGGGATCACCGGCGAGTCGCTGGGCATCGACGGCGGCCTTACCCGCGGCATCTTCCTCTGACCCCCTTCCGAAAGGAGAGCACCGATGCAGGGAACCATCCTCGTCGCCACCGCGGGCCAAGGAGTCTTGCGCAGCAACGACGACGGCGCGACCTGGCACCGCATCCCGCTGGACCAAGGGCTCGAGTTCGACTCCGTCGTGCGCGCGCTGGCCGTGCACCCCGAACGGCCCGAAGTGGTCTTCGCCGGCGCCGAGGTCGGGCTCGGCCGCAGCGACGACGGCGGCACCCACTGGACCCGCGTCGACTCGCCGTTCAACGACACGCAGGTGTGGTCCGTCGCCATCGACAGCGGCGACCCCGACAGCATGCTCGTCGGCACCGGCGCGCCGTCCCGCGCGGCGATGTACCGCACCACCGACGGCGGCGGCACCTGGGACCGGCTCTCCCCCGAACTGCCGGAACGCTGCGCCGGGGTCAGCAAGCCCCGGATCCTCACCGCCGTCCACGACCACGTCGACGGCAAGTCCGCCTGGTTCGGTGTCGAGGAAGGCGGCCTCTGGCGCACCCGCGACCGCGGCGACACCTGGGACCGCGTCGACCGCCCCGACGGCGTCGCGCCCTCCGACATCCACTGCGTCGTCGTCCTCGACGGCCCGCCCAAGACGATCCTCTGCCTCGTCGTCAACGCCATCTTCGTCAGCCAGGACGACGGCGCGACCTGGACGCGCACCGGCACGAAGTCGACGTGGGGCATCTACTACACCCGCCTGGTCGCCCGCATCCCGGGGAGCAACTCGGTGCTGCTCGGCATCGGCGACGGCACGCCGGGCACCAGAACCCGCGTCTTCCGCTCCGACGACCTCACCGCCACCTGGCAGGAGTCCACTTTCGACACCCCGGCCAACTCGACGGTCTGGGCGTTCGGCACCCACGCGGGCGACCCGGACCTCGTCTTCGCCGGCACCAAGTACGGCCATCTGTTCCGCTCCACCGACGGCGGCCGCACCTTCGCCAAGGAATGGCGGGAGTTCCCCGAGATCACCGACGTCGCCTGGACTCCGGCCGTCGCCGCCGACGTCCCCGCCACCCATTGAAGGAGAACACCGTGATCAAGCCCGTGGTGGTCCGCACCCACCTGTCCCTGTTCGTGCGCGACCCCGAGGCGTCGGCCGCGTGGTACGCCGACGTGCTCGGCCTGGAGGTCACCGCTCGAGGCCCCCAGTGGGTCTTCCTCTCCTTCGGGCGCAAGCACCACGACCTCGCGCTCATCCGCGCCGAGGACGGCGCGCAGCAGGGCGGCCTGGGCCTGCAGCACTACGGCCTGGAGATCGAGGGCGACGTCGACGACCTGCGCCGCCTGTACGGAATGCTGCTCGCCAAGGACGTCAAGGTGGTCAAGACGACCGACCACAAGGTGGGGATCGGTCTCTACTTCGAAGACCCCGACGGCAACCGGTTCGAGCTGTTCGCCGAAACCGTCACCGACGACGCCGAGGGCAGGCGGATCCTCGGCGAGCACAACGCGCCGAGCGAGCCGGTCGAGCTCGAGCCCCTCTACCCCTGATCACCGAACCCACGAGGTCGAACCCATGCCAGTCGCGAACTTCGGGCCCTACCACGTCCGGAAGTGGTTCACGCACGTCGAAGAAGTGCTCGCCACCGAAACCGGGCAGCCCGCCGACGGACCGGCGGTGCGCCGCATCGTCGTGGCCGCGGCCGTCCACAACCCCTACGCCGGTCGCTTCAGCGAGGACCTCACCGACATCGTCGCGAAGTCGGCCGAGCTGGGCCGGGAAGTCGGGAGACGCGCCGTCGAGGCCGCGGGTGGCGAGCCGATCCGGAGCTACGGCAAGGCGTGCGTCGTCGGGACGCTCGGCGAGTACGAGCACGGCAACGCGTTCCTCACCCAGGTCTTCGCCGACCCGGTGCGCGAGGCCGTGGGTGGCGGGAAGTCGTGGGTGCCGTCGACGGGCAAGGTCGGGGCGGCCGGCGCCGTCATCGACATTCCCTTGGCCCACAAGGACGCGCTGTACGTGCGCTCGAACTACGACACGATCTCGATCGGCTTCGGGGACGCGCCTCGCCCGGACGAAGTCGTCATCGCCTTCGCGTTCGCGTCGCGCGGCCGGCTGCACGCCCGCCTCGGTGGCCTCTCCGCCGCCGAGGTCCGCGGCGAGGACGGGCTGCGCTAGCCCGATGACCGAGCCGACGAGTCACCACGTCGTCATCAACGGCCTGAACTGCCACTACCTGCGGTGGGGCGACGACCGGCGCCCCGCGGTCCTGCTGCTGCACGGCCTGCGCAGCTACGCCGCGACCTGGGAGCCGGTCGCCCGCGCGTTGAGCGGCACCCACGCGGTGATCGCCCCGGACTTCCGCGGGCGCGGCGACAGCTCGTGGGACCCCGCCCGCGACTACTTCACCAACGCCTACGTCGAGGACGTGGAGAAGCTCGTCGCGTCGCTGGGGCTCACGCGCTTCGCCGTCATCGGCCACTCCATGGGCGGCACGGTCGGGTACGCCTTCGCCGCGCGGCACCCGGACCAGGTCACCGCCCTGGTCGTCGAGGACATCGGGCCCGGTTCGTCGACCGGCACCGCGGGCGCGGACCGGATCCTGCGGGAGCTGCGCGCCACTCCGCCGGACTTCGCTTCGCTCCGGGCCGTGCGTGCCTACTGGCGCGACCTCCGCCCGGGCATCACCGACGACGCGCTCCGGTCGCGGATCGAGCACACCGTCCGTCCCGGCGGCGACGGGCGGTGGGAATGGAAGCTCGACATGGCGGGCATCGCCGCCGCCCGGCGCAGCGGCGACCCCGCCGGGCCGGTCGACCTGTGGGCCTGCGTGGAGGCGTTGCGCTGCCCCACCCTCGTCGTCCGCGGCGGCCGGTCGGACTTCCTGCCGGTTTCCGTCTGCCGGGAGATGGCCGACCGGCAGCGGCTGCTCCGCTGGGCGGAGATCCCCGGCGCCGGGCACTACGCGCACGACGACGATCCGGCCGCGTTCATCCGCCTGGTGAGCGACTTCCTCACGGGAGTCTCGCCGTGACCGGCCACGTCCAGGTGGCGATCGTGGGCGCCGGGCCGGTCGGGGCGACCGCGGCCAACCTGCTCGGCACCTACGGCGTCACCACCCTCGTCGTCGACCGCGAAACCGACGTCGTCGGGTATCCGCGCGCGATCGGCGTGGACGACGAATCACTGCGCACCTTCCAGACCGTCGGCCTCGCCGACGAGGTGCTGCGCAGCGCCATCCAGAACGTGCCGCTGAAGTTCTTCGACGCGGCCGGGCACTGCCTGGCCGACATCCGGCCCACCGCCCGGGACCACGGCTGGTACCGGCGCAACATCTTCCTGCAGCCCGAAGCGGAGGCCGTGCTGCGGCGGGGCCTGAAGCGGTTTCCCCACGTGCAGGTCATGCTGGGGACCGAACTGCGGCAGATCCGGCAGGACACCGGCGGGGTGACGCTCTCCCTGACCGGCTCGGGCGAGCCTCGCGAAGTGCGTGCGGACTACGTGATCGCCGCCGACGGCGGCCGCAGCCTCGTGCGCGGCCTGCTCGGCATCCCGCTGGAAGGCTCGACCCACCCGCGCAAGTGGGTGGTCATCGACTGCGCCAACGACCCCCTGGACGCCCCGTACACCGCGCTGCACTGCGACCCGCGCCGCCCCTACGTCTGCGCGCACCTCCCGGACGACCGCCGCCGCTGGGAGTTCATGCTCTTCCCCGGCGAGGACGCCGACGAGATGCTCGCCCCGGACCGCGTCCGCGACCTCCTCCGGCAGCACGTCCCCGACCCGGACGTCGTCGACGTCATCCGCGCCCGGGTGTACACCCACCACTCCCGCATCGCCGCCCGCTTCACCGACGGCCGCATCGCGCTGGCCGGCGACGCCGCGCACCTGATGCCGCCGTGGGCCGGGCAGGGGATGAACACCGGCATCCGCGACGTCACCAACCTCTGCTGGAAGCTCGCCGCGATCGTCCGGCACCGGGCCGGGCCCGCGCTGCTCGGCACCTACGACCGGGAACGCCGCCCGCACGCCCGCGCGATGGTCGAGCTGTCCACCACCCTCGGCCGGATCCTCAGCCCGACGCACCGGTCCCTCGCGCACGCCCGCAACGGGTTCCTCCGCGCGGCTTCCCTGGCGCCCGCGGTCAAGCGGTGGGTCCTCGAGATGCGCTTCAAGCCGGTCCCCCGCTACCGGGCCGGCTTCGTGGCGCCGGAGGACCCGGGCGTGGGCCGGATGTTCGTGCAACCGCGCGTCGAGACCGCCGCGGGCACGCACCCCCGGCTCGACGACGTCCTCGGGCCGTGGTTCGCCGTGCTCGGCTTCGAACGCGACCCGCTGGCCGGGCTCGGCGACGCCGAGCTCGCCGCAGTGAAGACGTTCGGTCCCCGGATCGTCAAGATCGTCGAATCCCGAGCCGGCCGGCGGCACCACGAGCAGCCCTGCGTCGACCCGGGCACCGTCGTCGTCGAAGACGTCCACAACGAGCTGCGCCCGTGGTTCCACGCCCACGGCCGGGACATCGTGCTCCTCCGGCCGGACCGGTACGTCGCCGCGGCGACCACGGCGGCCGCGTTCGGCCCGGTGGTCACGGCCCTGGCCGCGCGGTTCGGCGGCGGGCAGCGGTGAACGTGCCGCTACGAAGTGACCACCGCGCTCGCGCGGCCCCGGGCGCGGCCGCTCAGTTCGGCGTCGAGGGTTTCCTGGGCGAGCCGCATCTGCTCACGGTAGCGGGGCTCGTCCAGCCGGCGCATGCCCTCTTCCGGGGCCACCGTCTCCACGGCGGCGGTGATCCACCAGATGTTGCCGAACGGGTCGCGGACCCGGCCGCCGCGCTGGCCGAAGGCGTTGTCCGACAACGCGGTCACCTCGCGGCCGCCGGCCCGCAGGGCGGCGGCGAACGCGACGTCGGCGTCGGGGACGAACACGCGCAGCAGCGACGGCAGGCCGGGCCAGTCCTCGTGCTGGTCGAACGCCAGCACGACCGTGTCGCCGATCCGGATCTCGGCGTGCCCGATGCTGCCGTCCGCCAGCGGTACCCGGCCCAGTTCGACGCCGTCGAAGGCCGCGGTGACGAAGTCCAGCAGCGCTCCGGTGTCCTGGGTGACGATCCAGGGGGCGACCGTGGTGTATCCGGCGGGAGTGGCAGTCATCGTGAGTCCCTTTCGCGTTGGTGCTCTCACGCTAACGGCGATATAGGCCAGCTCCTGTCCTGAAGGTCGAGGAGGTACCGAGCCAGCTCGGCGACGGTGGGCCGGTCGAAGACGACGGTGGCGGGCAGGTCGAAGCCCGACAGTCCGCTGAGCCGGGTGCGCAGCTCGATCACGGTGAGGGAATCGAACCCGAGCTCCGGAAACGGGCGGTCGTCGGCGATCACGGCGGCGTCCGGGTGCCCCAGGACCGCGGCGACCTCCGCGCGCAGCAGCTCGCGCAGCTCGGGCTCGGCCGGGTTCTCCGGCCAGGCGGCCCGCGCCGCGGGCAGGCGGGCAGGTGAACCGCCGGTCGGGGGTGCCATCGACGCCGCCGGGTCGAACCGGGCGGGCACCAGCACGGGTTCGGCCGACCCGAGCGCGGCGTCGAACAGCGCCAGGCCCTGCTCGGCGGTCAGTCCCTCGACGCCGGACGCGCGCATCCGCCGCCGGGCGGTGGCCGAGATCCGGTCGCCGAGACCGGTGCCGAGCTCCCACAGTCCCCACGCCAGCGACAACGCGGGCAGCCCCGCCGCGCGGCGGCGGGACGCCACAGCGTCGAGCACCCGGTTCGCGGCCGCGTAGTTGGCCTGGCCGGCCTTGCCGAACACACCGGCGATCGAGGAGAACAGGACGAAGGCCGTCAGCGGCAGGTGCCGGGTCACCTCGTCGAGGACCAGCGCCGCGTCCGCCTTGGGGCGCAGCACGACGTCCAGGCGTTCCGGCGTCTGCGCCGCCAGCACGCCGTCGTCGACCACGGCCGCGCTGTGCACGACCGCCGTCAACGGCGGGTCGCAGCTGTCCACCAGCCCCACCACGGTGGCCCGGTCCGCGACGTCCGCCGCGACGATCCGCGCGTCCGCCCCGAGTTCCCGCAGGGACGCCAGGAGTTCTCCGGCTCCGGGCGCCGCCGGCCCGCTCCGGCTCACCAGCAGCAGGTGCCGGACCCCGTGCCCGGTGACGAGGTGCCGGGCCAGCAGGGCGCCGAGAGCGCCCGTTCCGCCGGTGATCAGCACCGTCCCGGACGGGTCGATCGGCCGCGCCGGTGCCGGGGCGGCACGCGTGATCCGCAGGGCGTACGGCACCCCGTCGCGGACGGCGATCTGCGGCTCGGGGATGCCGCCGGCGAGGTCCGCCACCTGCGTCACGGGGAACCCCGGCTCGAGGTCGACCAGGCCGATCCGGCCGGGGTGTTCCGCCGCGGCCGAGCAGCCCAGTCCCCAGGCCGCCGCCGCGGCCGGGTCGGGCTCGGGGCCGGTCGCGTTGCGGGTGACGAGGAGCAGCCGGTCGCCGCTGTCCTGCCAGTCGTGGAGAACGGCGAGCGCATGGCCGGCCGCCGCGCGCACATCACCGGGCGCACCACCGATTTCGACGGTCCGCACCGGTTCCGAAGACGCGACCGCCGCCACCGGAATCCACTGTGGACGGAAGAGCATCGTCTCGGGCGCCGCCATCGGCCGGGTCGTCAGCGACTCGATCCCGGCCACCGGGTTCCCGGCTTCGTCGTACAGCGCGACCCGGACCGCCCCGGCGGCGAGGCGGACACCGTGCACCCTGGCCCGCCGGGCGCCCGGCGCGTAGACCTCGACACCGCTCCACAGGAACGGCACCCGCTGCTCGGCCCCCGGCGCCTCGGCGAGGGCGGTCGCGTGCACGGCCGCGTCCAGCAGCACCGGGTGCAGCTCGAACCGGCCCCCGACGTCCGGCGCCAACTCGACTTCGGCGAAGAACTCCTCACCGAGCAGCCACAACCGTTGCACAGCCCGGAAGGCAGGCCCGTAAGCGTGCGCGCGGTAGGCCTCGGCGACGTCGGCCTCCACGGCCCCGGCCGGCGGCCACTCACCGCTCCAGCCCGGCGGGTGCGGGCCGCGCGGGCGCAGCTTACCCCCGGCGTGTTTCCGCCACTGCTTCTCGTCGCGGGCCCGGGCGTAGACGTCGACCCTCGGCTCGTCCACGACGACCTGGACGTGAACGTCCTCGCTGTCCAGCCGCAGCGGGGCTTCGATCGCCAGCTCCTCGATGGCCGCCCCGCCGGCGTGCCGGGCCAGCTCGGCGAACAGCGTCCCGGGCACCAGCACGGACCCGCCGACGACGTGGTCGGCGAGCCACCGGTGGCGGCGGACGCCGAGCGAGCCGCCGTGCACCACCCGCGGCGAGTCGGGTGCTTCCAGCGCCGGGCCGAGCACGGCGTGGTCGCCGCCTACCGGCTCCGGGGCCTGCTGGTCCAGCCAGTACCGGGTGCGCTTGAACGGGTACGTGGGCAACGGCGTGATCCGCGCGCCCGAGCCGGCGAACACCGCGGGCCAGTCCACCCGGACGCCCGCGGTGTGCACCGAAGCCGCCGCGGCCACCGCCCCGAAGCCCGACATCCGGGCCGACGCCATCGGCATGACGTCGGCGGCCAGGCGACCGAGGGTCGGCCAGGGGCCGATCTCGAGGCCGATGGCCGGCCCGGGAGCCGCCGCCGTGTCGAGCGCGTCGGCGAACCGCACCGTCGAACGGGCGTGCCGGCGCCAGTGGCCGGGCTCGATCTCCTCGACCGGTTCCCCGGTCACGCACGAGATGAGCGGGAGGGCAGGACGGTGGTGCGGCAGCCCGGCAGCGACTTCGTGGAACTCGTCGAGCATCGGCTCCAGCAGCGGAGAATGGAAGGCGTGGCTGACGCGCAGCAGCGTCCCGCCACCGAAGCGCTCGGCGAGCGCCGTCGTCGCGGCCCTCTCCCCGGAGAGCACCACCCTGCGCGGCCCGATGACCGAGGCCACGGCCACGGTGTCGCCCACGTGCGGGGCCACGTCCGCCTCGGCGGCCACCACGGCGATCATCACCCCGTCGGTGGGCAGCGCGGCCATGAGCCGGCCGCGCGCCGCCACGAGCGTCGCCGCGTCCGCCAGCGAAAGCACTCCGGCGACGTGCGCGGCGGTGATCTCCCCGATCGAATGGCCCAGCAGGACGTCGGGGCGCAGGCCCCACGACTCGAACAGCCGGTACTGCGCGACGCCGAAGGCGAACAGCGCGGCTTGTGCGTGGTCGGTGCGGTCCAGCGCTTCCCCGCCGGCGAAGGCGACCTCGCGCACGCCGCCGCCCAGGGCTTCGCACGCCTCGTCGAAAGCGTCGGCGAACGCCGGGAACTGCTCGGCCAGCTCCCGGCCCATTCCGGCCCGCTGCGCGCCCTGCCCGCCGAACACCACGGCCAGCCGGGTTCCGCTCCGGACGGTCCGGCCGGGCACGCGCCCTTCGGCGACGGCTCGCAGGGCTTTCCGGTTCGCCGCGGGCACCAGTACGCGGTGCGCGAGCGGCGTCCGCCGGGCGAGGGTGTAGGCAGTGTCGGACACGTCGACGGTGTCGGGAGCTTCGGCCAGACCGGCGGCGACGCGCCGGAGCGCGTCGCCGTCCGCGGCACTGAGCAGCCAGGGCACCGGCGGGAACGGTTGCCGGGCGGGCGCCTCCGACGGCGGTGCCTCTTCGACGATCACGTGCGCGTTGGTGCCGCCGATCCCGAAGGCCGACACCCCCGCCCGGCGGGCCCGGTCGGTCCGCGGCCAGGGCCGGGCCTCGGCCAGCAGCTCCACCCCGCCGGCCGCCCAGTCGACGTGCGGGCTCGGCTCGTCCGCGTGCAGCGACGGCGGCAGCTGCTCGTGCCGCAACGCCGTCACCACCTTGATCACACCGGCGATCCCGGCGGCGGCCTGGGTGTGCCCGATGTTCGACTTCACCGAGCCGAGCCGGAGCGGCTCCCGGCGCGGGCCACGCCCGTACGCCGCGATCAGCGCGTCGGCCTCGATGGGGTCGCCCAGCGGCGTTCCCGTCCCGTGTCCCTCGACGGCGTCGACGTCCGCCGCGGTCAGTCCCGCGTCCGCGAGCGCCGCCGCGATCAGGGCCTGCTGGGCGCGTCCGCTGGGCGCGGTCAGGCCGTTCGACGCGCCGTCGGCGTTCACCGCGGTGCCGCGCAGCAGGGCCAGCACCGGGTGCCCGTGCCGCCGGGCGTCGGACAGCCGTTCCAGCAGGATCACCCCGGCACCCTCCGACCACGCGGTGCCGTCCGCTCCGGCCGCGTAGGACCGGCAGCGGCCGTCCGGCGAGAGGCCGCGCTGCCTGCTGAAGGCCAGGAAGGTCCGAGGGGTGGCCATCACCGTGGCGCCGCCCGCGAGGGCGAGCGAACATTCCCCGCCGCGCAGCGCCTTCACCGCCTGGTGCAGCGCGACCAGCGACGACGAGCAGGCCGTGTCGACGGTGAGGGCCGGCCCGGTGAGCCCGAAGGTGTAGGAGATCCGGCCCGACGCGACCGCGTGCGAGGACCCGATGCCCAGCCACGCCTCGAGTTCGTGCGGGGTGGTGAACCGGCTCGCGTAGTCCTCGTTCATGACGCCGACGAACACGCCGGTGTCGCTGCCGCGCAGGGTCGTGACGTCGATGCCGGCCCGCTCGAAGGCCTCCCAGGTCGTTTCCAGCAGCAACCGCTGCTGCGGGTCGGTGGCCAGGGCCTCCCGCGGGGAGATGCCGAACATCCCGGCGTCGAAGTCCGCGAACCCGTCGAGGAACCCGCCGCGGCGGGTCACCGAATGCCCGATCCGGTCCGGATCCGGGTCGTACAACCCCGCCAGGTCCCAGCCGCGGTCGGCGGGGAACTCCGTCGTCGCGTCCACCCCGGCCGCCACGAGCCGCCACAGGTCCTCCGGCGAGCGCACCCCGCCGGGGAACCGGCACGCCATGGCCACGACGGCGATCGGTTCCGCGGACGGCACCGGCGCCGTCCGCGGCGGCTCCCCGGGGCTCGCCGAGCGCAGCCGCGTCAGCTCGGCGAGCACCGCGCGCGGCGTGGGGAAGTCGTAGATCAGCGAGTGCGGGACGGGTACGCCGGTCAGCGCGGTGATCCGGTGCCGGAACTGCACGCCGGCCAGGGACGACAACCCGAGGTCGGTGAAGGGCCGGTCGAGCCACCCGTCGCCGCCGTCGTGCCCGCAGAGGGCGGTCAGCTCCGCCCGCACCACCGCGGCGAGATCCGGCTGCTGCAGGGCGTTCCGCCGCGGTTTGCCGGACGCGGTCCGCGGGATCGAGTCGATTTCGACGTAGGCCACCGGCACCTTGTGCAGCGAAAGCCGGCTCAGGCAGAGGCGACGCAGCTCCTCGGCGTCGAAGCCGTCCGGCCCGGCGACCACGAACGCCACCGGCACCTGCCCGACGACGTCGTCGGGCCGGCCGGTGACGAGGACCTCCCGCACCGACGGAGATTCCTCCAGCACCGCCTCGATCTCGGTCGGGTGGACGTTCTGGCCGCCGCAGACGAGCACGTCGTCGACCCGGCCGTCCAGCACCAGGCGGCCGCCTTCGAACCGGCCGGCATCGCCCGTGCGGTACCAGCCGTCCCGCAGCGGCGACCCGGTCTGCCCGTGGTAGCCCAGCATCAGGCCGGGGCCGCGGACGAGCACCTCCCCCGCGTCGATCCGGACCTCCATGCCGGGCACCGGGACCAGCCCCGGTTCGCCGGGGCGCTCCACCGCGAGCTTCCCGCCCGTCTCGGTGCTCCCGTAGCCGTCGACGAGGGGCAGGCCGAACAGCTCCCGGACCGCGGCGCGGGTCGCCGGCGTGCACGGCGCACCGCCGGTCAGGCACAGCCGCGGCGCGGCGACCGGGCCGTCGGCCTCCTGGCGGAGCCGGAGGTAGGTGGCCGGCACCCCGGCGAGCACGCACCCCGGGTACCGGGCGAGCAGCTCCGGCGAACAGCCGTCGGCGAGCCGGGTGTGGGCGCCGAGCGCGATCGTGGCGGTGAAGGCGAGCGACAGGGCGTACGCGTGGTGGAGCGGCAACGGCCACACCACGGTGTCGCCGGCCTCGATCCCGAACACGGGGACGTAACAGGCGGCGGTCGACCACAGCATCGCGCGTTGCGAGAGGACGACGCCTTTCGGCCGTCCGGTGGTGCCGGAGGTGTAGAGCAGCCAGGCGGGCTCGTCCAGCCCGAGGTCGTCCCGCGGAGGTCCCGCCGCCGGTTGCGGTGGGTCTTCGACGAAGAGCACCCGCAGCCCCAGCCGTTCCGCGAGCTCGGCGTGCCGCGCCTCGGTGATCAGGAGCGTCGCCCCCGAGTCTTCGGCCAGGTGGGCGAGCTCGGCCTCGGTCGACCGCACGCTCACCGGCACCCCGACCGCCGCCGCGCGCAGCACCGCCAGCAGGGCGACGGCGAACTCGACCCGGCTGCCCACGTGGACCAGCACGCGGTCGCCCCGCGCCACCCCCAGCCCGGCGGCGAAATCCGTGCTGGCGCGGGCCAGCTCACCGTAGGTCAGCGTCCGCCGGGCGTCCGAATAGGCAGGACGTTCGGCGGGATGTGCGGACAACGCCGTCAGCAGCGGCCTGATGAACTCGGCCCGGATTTCCTCCACCGCTCCGGGTATACCGCAATCACCGCGGCTTTGTCGGCGGCGTGGTGCCGGTCCGTTCGTCGCCGTAGCTCAGCCAGGTCCCGATCGGAGCCCGCTGCCCGACGCCCGGACGGCCGTAGTCGCACACCCCGCCGGGGAACGCCGCCCGCAGCCGCTCCCGGTCCGCCGCGGTGAAGGTGACCGGGTAGTCGCGGAAGTCGAGTGGCTTCAGCCGGCACTTCAGCACGTCGAGGGCCAGGCTCTCCCCGGCGACCATGCGGGTGTTGGCCGCCACCGGGTACAGGGCGCCGCACCGGCCGCTCGCCGGGTAGGTCAGCCGCTCGGTGATCCGCGACGCGGCCGACAGGTAGCAGCCGTCGCCGAGGTCGCCCGGCCGGTTCGCCAGCACCTTATGCTGACGGCTCCGGTGCGACCGGTCGGCGTCGATCGCGGTCAGCCAGCGGTCCATCGCGTCGAGCTCGTAGCCGCCGGCCGCCGCCGCTTCGGCCGCGGTGGCGTGGTTTTCGATGATGACCTGGTTGGCCGCCGTGCCGTTGGCCCGCAGGAGCCGTTGCCGCAGCACGTAGGACCACTCGGTGGTGTGGATGTCGTTGCCGAACCCGGCGAGGTCGAGATCGGTCCGCTGGTCGATGATCGGCGTTTCCCGCAGGCCCTGTGACGCCGAGTTCAGGATGTCGTCGGCGTACACCGCTTCCAGGGCCTTCGGGTCGGCCGCGATCCGTTGCGGCACGGGCGTTCCGGTGTGGTCCAGGCCGCCGATGGCGGCGTTGAGGTCGGCGAACTGCGCCGCGGTGATCGTGCCGGCCTTCAGCGCGTTCAGGCCGTACTGCACGCCGGTGGTGTCCAGCGGGCTGCGCACGAACCCGGTCTTCGGGTCCCGCCCGAGCTGGTTGGCCAGCTGCTCGGTCGAGTTGCACTTCACCCCGCGCGGGTTGGTGACCGGATCCCAGCGGGCGGCGACCGGGATGGCCGCGTTGCAGCTGCCGGTCGCGGTGGCGCGATCGGCGAAGGTCTTGTCCCAGGAGACGCAGGTGTCGTAACCGGCGAAGCCCGCGACGGCCTGCTTCTGCGCGGCGGTGAACGACGCGCCCGGCCCGGCGAAGTACCGCTCCAGCAGGCGGCAGTCCGTAACCGGGCCGCTCGTGCTCAGCGGGTCCGGGAAGGAGACGCCGGGGATGATGCCGTCGACGATGCCGGGGTAGTTCTCCGCGATGTCGTACTGCTGGATCGCCCCGCCCGAGCCGCCCCAGCCGATCGTGTGGGCGATCGGGCCGTAGGTCTCGGCGAAGTGCTCCTTGACCATCATCGCCGCCTCGGCGGAGATGATCGGGCTGCAGTTGGTGTCGAGCACGTTCAGCGTCGACGACGCGACCCCGTAGCCCTGGGCCAGGAACAGGTCGTTGACGACCCCGCCGGTCGAGCTGCCCTGGTGGTAGCCCGCGTTGCAGCCGCCGCCGAAGGTGTAGACCAGCTTCCCGTTCCAGGCGCGGTCCGGCGCGGTGGGCGACGGCTCACCGTCGTAGAGCGCCGCGATCTCGTAGACGGCGCGGTCGATCGTGCCGCGCTCGACGCGGACCACGTACGGCACCGCGCGGCCGCCGACCGTGGCCGTCGCGAGGTCCGCGGGCCGGGCCGCCGGGTCCGCCAGCGGCGCGAACGCCCCGGCGGTCGTCCGGTACCGGTAGCTCACCAGGGTCGGCGCGCTGCAGAGCGGCGGCGTCGCCGCGGGCAGGCCGAACGCCGGGGTTTCGCAGTAGAACGGCTGCTGCTGGGCGCCGGAGAAGACCGGCCCGGTGATCGGGTGGTTGGTGACGCGCAGGGTCGCCCGCCGGCCCGGCCCGTGCCCGCCGGCCCGGGCGCTCAGGTCGTTGGCACCGTCGCGCAGGCCGGTCACCAGGCCCAGCAGGCTGCCGTCCGGCTGGGCCCGGAAAGCCGAGGTGACGTCGCGGCCGTTGACGCCGACGGTGACCCGCTTGTCCGCCGGGGCGACCCTGACCAGGACCTGTCCCCCGCTGACGAGCGCCGGCCGCGGGTTCGACACGGTCTCGATCGTCAGCGGCCGCCAGGACGGAGTGCCGGCGAGCGCGGTCCCCGTCCCCGGCAGGAGGACCGCCGCGGCGAGGGCCGCCACCACGGCGGATGAGCGCAACGCACGGTATGCCACCGGAGACTCCGCTCGCTCGTGGCATCGCGTCGTCGCGACACCGGGCAGCTGCCGGTATAGCACCTGCGGCCCGCCCGGAACAACGTCCGGGCGCAAGCTCACGGCCCACCGTACAACGGAAAACCATTCCGTGGCGATAACGCCGGACAGCGCGGTGCACGCGCTCCCGCAATTCCCCATTCCACCTGCACCGACCACCGGACCCGTGACCACTAGTGGTCACCGAGGGCGGACCCGGCGATTCTGTCCACTAGTGGGCAAACCCTTGCTACCCGCCATAACCCCTGGTCAACATACCGGGGAATCGTCCTCAGCCGTCGCAAGGGGGAAACGGTGACCCTTCTTTCCCAGCCGAACACCGGCGATTACACCGCGGAGCTGCCCGCCGAATTCTCCGCGGCCGAGCTCGCCGACCACGTGAGCGCCTACTGCGCCAACCCGCTGTTCCGCAGCGCGCGCTTCGAGGAACTCGAAATCGACGACGACCCGTACCGCAGGCCGGTGCGGCCCGAAGACCTCAGTTTCCTGCGGTTCGACCGCTCCTTCGGGCGTGCTGATTCGTCGCAGCTGTCCGCTTTGATCGGGCATCGCATGCTGCTGAACATCCACGACACCGCCAAGCCGATGTTCGCCGAAACCATGACGCCGGAGCGCTGGGCCGAATACCGGCTGTTCTACGGCGAACGCAACCGGGTGCTGGGCGAGCTCGTGCGGCCGGCGCTGGAGGACCACGTGTTCGGCTTCGTCCGCGAAGCCGTCGCCGAGCAGACCGCGGACCGGCCCGAGCCCGGCGTCGCGGACCTGCGGGCGCTGCTGACCGACCTCGCCGGACAGCGTGGCCACGCCGCCGAAGCCGTCCTCGGCCTGGTCGCCGGGGCGAGCGCGGCCGACGAGGCCGCGAAGATGACCGCGGTCCAGTTGCTGGCCGGCTCCCTCAACGCGCCGCTGCGGGTCAGCCCGCTGATGCTCCCGGCGGCCGACGGGCGGGTGGCGGTGCCCGGTGCGCGCCGCGAGACGCACCCGATCGACGACGTGCTCGGTGCCGTCCTGGACGCGTGCGGGTTCGGCCGCCGGCCGCACCGCTACTACCAGTACTACCTGCCCTCCACCCTGGCCGCGATGAACTACCTCAACACGACGATGCGGGACCCCGGCCGCGTCTTCGAATTCCTCGGCGCGATGTGCGTGCGCACCCTGGACTCCCTGGCGCTGATCGGCGGCCACGGCGCCCGCCTGGCCGAGCTCGCCGGCGCCGCGGACACCGGGCGGGCCGAGGCCGCGCTCGCCCGCACCGCTCCGGAGGCCGAGACGGCCGCGGCCGTCGAAGCGATCACCCGCACCGTCCTGGAACCGCTGTCCCACCGCTTCGGCCCGCCCGCGCTGGCCGCCTTCGACCGCGGCGCGCGCGAATACGCGCTCCTGCTCGACGTCCACCACGACGACCTGACCACGCAGCTGCGCTGGATCGACAACGCCGACGCCTACCGGGCCAAGGCCGAGCGGCTGCAGGCCGCCATCGACGAACACCACATCCCGGTCGCCCTGGACACGTTCGTCGAGTCCTGGGAGGAGTGCTCCACCACCCACGTGCACGACGAAGACCGGCTGCTGGTCATCGAAAGCGGCGAGATGGAGTTCTGGAACTGCTTCTCCGGCATGCACAAGTTCCGCGCCGGCGACAAGCTGTTCATCCCCAAGCACCGCCTGCACGGCTCGGTCGTGCGGTCCGGGGAGTGCGTCTACCACCAGCCCGTGATCACCGCCGACCTGGACCAGCGCTATGGCTGAGCCGGCCGCCGGCGCGCTGCTGCCCGAAATCCCCGGCAAGCGGCTGTTCCGCACCGACCGGACCGAGCTGCCGCAGGACGCCCCGGCGTGGCTGGCCCCGGCCCTGACGGTGTTCCGGGCCGACGTCGGGCACACCGAGTACCCCTGCCACTTCGGCCGCAACGCGCTGCACCTGGGCGAGCTGTTCGGCACGTGGGTCGAGGAGGACGGCGACCTGTCCGCGATGCGCGACGACCTCGCCGCCTTCCTGGACGCCACCCGGCCGTTCCCCCACCGCCGCATGGTGCTGTCGGCGTTCTTCGCCCCCGACCCCGCCGCCACCCACGCCGAGCACGGCCGGCGGTTCTGGACCGTGCTGCGCCGGCTGTGCGACACCGACGACCGCCCCTGGCCCGACGAAATCCCCACGGCGCCGGAGCACAGCCGATGGGAGTTCTCCTTCCACGGCGTCCCGATGTTCGTCTTCGCCGCGGCCCCGACGCACCTCGCCCGCCACAGCCGCAACCTCGGGCCCGGCCTGGTCATGCTGTTCCAGCCGCGCAACGTCTTCGCGGGCATCGAGGGCGGCACCCCGGCCGGGATCGTCGCGCGGCGCCGGATCCGCGAGCGGCTCGCGGCGTGGGACACGGCGGAGCCGCACCCGTTCATGGGCGACTACGGCAACCCGTCGAACTTCGAGTGGACCCAGTACTTCATCACCGACGCCGGTGCCGGGGCGATGTACGAAGCCTGCCCGCTCACCCACGGGTTCCCCGAAACCGGGCCGGCCGCCGACGTCCACGGCTTCGTCCACCGGCAGTTCGAAGAGCAGGCGAAGAAGACGCCTGCGGCGGTCGCCGTCATCGCCGGCGAAGACGTCCTCGACTACCGCACGCTGGACGGGCGCGCCAACCGCCTCGCCCACACGCTGCGCGCCGAGGGCGTCCGCCCCGAGCACCGCGTCGGCGTCGTCGCCGACCGGAGCGCCGACACCGTCGTCGCGCTGCTCGGCGTGCTCAAGGCCGGTGCCGCCTAC
The DNA here is from genome assembly GCA_033793495.1 of Streptomyces sp. MN03-5084-2B. Taxonomy (GTDB): domain Bacteria; phylum Actinomycetota; class Actinomycetes; order Mycobacteriales; family Pseudonocardiaceae; genus Amycolatopsis. Next base: position 46,038 of record JARAWT010000043.1, read on the forward strand.
GTCCCCGTCGATCCCGCCCTTCCGGAGGACCGCACGGGCCTGATGCTGGCCGAGTCGGGCGTCGACGTGGTGGTCGCCCCCGGGCGGCTGCTCGGGCAGATCCCGGTCGGCCCGCGCCGTCTGGTCGCGGCCGACGGCGCCGGCGAGGTGGCCGGAGCGCCGCCGGCCCACGAAGCCACCCCGGACAACCTCGCGTACGTGCTCTACACCTCCGGCTCGACCGGAACCCCCAAGGGCGTCATGGTCACCCACCGGCAGCTCGCCCTGGCCACCCTGGCCCAGCGCGGCCTCGACCGGCCCCGGCCCGAAGCTTTCCTGCTGCCGATCTCGTTTTCGTTCGACGCCTCCGGCGTCGGCCTCTGGTGGACGCTGACCACCGGCGGCGTCCTGATCGTCCCGGCCGACGGCGACCACCGCGACCCGGGACGGCTCCGGGAGCTGGCCCGGCTGTACGGGGCCACCCACCTCGACTGCACGCCCGCGCTCTACGACCTGGTCCTCGGCACCGACCCAGCGCCACTGGCGAGCCTGCGCTGCGTGATCGTCGGCGGCGAGGTGCTGCCGCCGTCGCTGGCCGCCCGGCACCACGCCCTGCTGCCGGACTGCCTGCTGGAGAACAACTACGGGCCGACCGAGGTCGCGGTCTGGGCCGTGACGCACCTGCTGCGCGGCGCACCGGACGTTCCGGGTGACCGCGTCCCGATCGGCCGGGCCATCGACTGCGCGCACGCCCGGGTGCTGGACGACGACTTCGTCCCGGTGGCCGACGGCGCGGTCGCGGAGCTCTTCCTCGGCGGCGGCAACGTCGCCCGCGGCTACCAGCTGCGGCCCGGCCTGACCGCCGAACGGTTCGTGCCGGACCCGGCCGCTCCCGGCGCCCGGATGTACCGCACCGGCGACCTGGTCCGCCGGACCGGGGCGGGGCTGCTGGAGTTCCACGGCCGGGCCGATTCCCAGGTCAAGGTCCGCGGTCACCGGGTGGAGCTCGGCGAGGTCGAGGCCGCGCTGCGCACCCACCCGGACGTCGCCGAGGCCGCCGTCGCGGTGCGCGCGGTGGCGGGCGAGCCGGTGCTGGTCGCCTACCTCGTCCTGGTTCCCGGCAGCCGGCTCTCCGACACCGCCGTGCGCGCGCACCTCGCCCCGCGGCTGCCCGCCTCCTTCCTGCCCTCGCGGATCGTGCGGCCGCCGGCGCTGCCCCGGCACGCCAACGGCAAGCTCGACCGGGCCGCCCTCCCGGAGCCCACTCCGGAGGCCGTGCGATGAAGCTCGTGATGCTGCGCCCGGCTTTCCTGCCCGCCGACACCGGTTCCCTGCGGTCCGGGCCGGTCAGCGAGGCGGTCGCCGAGCTCGGCGAGCTGGTCGCCGCCCGGGCGCTCGACGACACGGAGCTGCTGGCACGGCTGGACACCGTGCCGGTGCGCCCGGCCGGGATCAAGCTCGACCGGTCCGCGTTCACCGGCGTCCTGGCCCGCAAGGAACAGCACTTCGCCGTGCACGACGGGTTCTTCGGCGTCTTCCGCGCCACCGACGCCGCGACCGAGCTCCTCGCCCACTGCGCGCTCGTCGGCTACCGCACCGCCCTGCGCGAGGCCGCCCGCTGCGGCACGACGCTGGACGAACAACAGTGGGGCAGGCTGCGGCACGGCATCGAGGCCACCCTCGCCTACGTCCTCGGGCTCCCGATCGGCGCGCCGCGGCCCGCGCCGGTCCCGCGCGGGACGGCGCCGCTGGATCCGCACCGGCGCTGGCGCAGCGGCCACCACGTGTTCTTCCCCTTGATCCAGGCCATCGTGCTCGGCCTCGGCTGCTTCCAGTCGGCGCTGAACGCGGGGCGGCTCGACACCGCCGAAGAGGCGCTTGACTTCGCGACGGTCGTCATGACGGCGTCCCGCGACGCCATGCGCTTCGCCTCCGACTTCCCGCCTGAGGCCTACCGTGACGCGGTCCGGCCGGCGATGGCGCCGCCGTACCTGCCCGCCGGGCTGTCCGGCGTCATGTCCGAGGACCACGACCTGCTCATCCGGCGCTTCCGCGAGCTGCGCGAGGTGTTCCCGGCGTTGACCGGGCCGCTGACCGCGCGGCGGGAGGAGTTCATCAGGGCCGTGGAAGGCACCTACGACGCCCACGAAGGCGTCTGCGCCAAGTTCGACGGCGAACACGTCGTCAGCCTGCGGATGAGCGCGTCCAGTGCGGCCAAGGCCGTCGGGGTGCTGGAACAGCTGAAGCAGTCCCGTCTCACCACCTTGAGGTCCCGATGACCACTCCGGACACCCTCGCCGAGCTGCTCGTCCGCCGCGGCGCCGAGCAACCGGACCGCGAGGCCCTGACGTTCCTGGACGACGACGGGAGCGCGGCCGGGATCACCTACGCCGAGCTGGACGCCCGGGCCCGGGCGGTCGCCGCGGTCCTGGCCGGCACCTGCCGTGCCGGGGACCGCGCGCTGTTGCTGTACCCGCCGGGACTCGACTACGTCGCCGGGTTCTTCGGGTGCCTGTACGCCGGGATCATCGCGGTGCCCGCCTATCCCCCGCTGGACGCCCGGCAGGCGGCCCGCCTGACCGGGATCGCCGCCGACGCCGCGCCGTCCGCCGTGCTGACCGGGTCGGCGTTCCTGGCCCCGGCCCGCGACCTGCTCGAACCGGTGCTCCGCGAGGCCGGCGTGGCGGCGGCGTGGATCGCCACCGACGCGGCCGCGACCGTGGGCGACCGGGAGCGGGTGCGGCACAACGCGGAGCGGATCGCGTTCCTGCAGTACACCTCGGGCTCCACCGGGAGCCCCAAGGGCGTCGTCGTCACCCACGCCAACCTGCTGCACAACTCGGCCTTCATCCGCGACCGGTTCGGGCACACCCCGGCCAGCCGCGGGGTGATCTGGCTGCCGCCGTACCACGACATGGGGCTGATCGGCGGGATCCTGCAGCCGGTGTTCGCCGGGTTCCCGGTCACGCTGATGTCGCCGCTGGGCTTCCTGCGCGAGCCCGCGCGGTGGCTGCGAGCCGTCTCGGACTTCCGGGCGACCACCAGCGGCGGGCCGAACTTCGCCTACGACCTCGCGGTGCGCAAGACGACACCGGAGCAGCGCGAGGCCCTGGACCTGAGCGGGTGGACGGTGGCCTTCACCGGCGCCGAGCAGGTGCGCCCGGCGACGCTGGACGCCTTCGCGGAGGCGTTCGCCGTCGCGGGGTTCCGCCGGCGAGCGTTCTTCCCGTGCTACGGGCTGGCCGAGGCCACGCTCATGGTGACCGGCGTGCACTTCGACGCCGATCCCGAGGTGACGGCGTTCTCCGCCGACGCCCTCGCCACCGGTCGCGCCGTTCCGCCCGCGGCCGGCGAGACCGCGCGGCCGCTGGTGTCCTGCGGGACGCCCCCGGCCGACGGCGGGGTCGCGATCCTCGACCCGGACCGTGGTGTGCCGGTCGCGGACGGGACGATCGGCGAGATCGCCGTCTCGGGCCCGTCGGTGGCCGCCGGGTACTGGGGCGGCCGCGGGTTCGCGGATGGCCGAGTGCGGACCGGCGACCTGGGTTTCCTGCACACCGGTGCGCTGTACGTCACCGGACGGCACCAGGACCTGATCATCGTCCGCGGCCGCAACATCGCCCCGGACGACGTCGAGCTCACGGCAGCGGCGGCCCATCCGGCGCTGCGTCCCGGCTGCGGCGCCGCGATCGCCGTCGAGGCGGACGGCGAAGAGCAGCTGGCGGTCGTGCACGAGGTGCAGGGCCCGCCGCCGCTGCCGCTGGCCGGGATCGCGGAGGCGGTGCGGACGGCGGTCCTGGCGGAGCACGGCGTCGCCGTGCGCCGGATCGTGGTGCTGCGCAAGGGCGGCCTGCCGAAGACGTCGAGCGGGAAGGTGCGGCGCTCCGCGTGCCGGCAAGCCTTGGCGGCCGGTGAGCTGCCCGTGCTGTTCGACGACGACACGACGATCGCCGACCGGCTGCGCAGGTCGGCGGCGGCCGTGCTCGGGACGGCCGGGGTCGACCTCGACGTGCCGCTGGCGGCACTCGGCCTGGACTCGGTCAAGGCGGCGGAGCTGGCGGTGCGCGCCGAAGCGGCCGGCGTCCGCCTGCACCTGCCCGACCTCATGGCGGGCGCCGATCTGCGGACGCTGGCCGGCTCGGCGACGGCGACGGCGGCCGGGAACCCGTCCGCGCCCGGCGGCACCGGCGCGCTGACCGAGGGCGAGCGCGCGATGTGGTTCCTGCACCGCTTGGCGCCGGAGTCCACGGCCTACCACATCGGCCACGCCGTCGAGGTCGCCGGCTCCTTCCGCGCGGACCGCTTCGCCGCCGCGCTGGACGCCGCGATCACGCGCCACGCCGCCTTGCGCACCCGGTTCGGGGTCCGCGAAGGCGAGCCCTACCGGATCGTCGGCGAGTCCTCCGTGGACTGGGCGTCGATCGACGCGACCGGCTGGGACCGGTCCCGTGTGGACAGGGACATCCAGGCCCTGGCCGACGCGCCCTTCGACCTGGAATCCGGTCCGCTGTGGCGGATCCGCCACTGGCGCCTGGCGGCCGGTCGGCACGTCCTGGCGCTCGCCGTCCACCACATCACCGCCGACCTGTGGTCGCTGACCGCCTTGGTCCGCGAGCTGCTCGGCGGCCCGGGATCCGAAAAGGACGATTCCACCATGACCGCCGCGGTCCGGGCCGAGCACGCCTACCTCGCCGGCGCCGAAGCCGGTCGAGCGCTCGAGCGCTGGCGTGCCCGCCTGGCCGACCTTCCCGAATCCCTCGACCTGCCCACCGACCGGCCCCGGCCCGCGGTGCGGCGGTTGGCCGGGGCACGGCACCTTCAGGAGCTGCCGCCGGAGACCGCCCGCGCGGTCGACGCGCTGGCCGCGGCCGAACACGTCTCCCCCTACGTCGTGCTGCTCGCCGCCTACGTCTGGCTCCTGCACGCCTACACCGGTGCCTCGGACCTCGTCGTCGGCGCGCCGGCACCCGGACGGCTGACCACGGACACCGCCGACGTGCTCGGATTGGCCGTCAACGTGGTGCCGGTGCGGTGCGAGCTGACCGCCGACGGCACGTTCCTCGACACGGTCCGGCACGTCGCCGCCCGCGTGCGGGAAGCACTGGCCGGGCAGCGCATCCCGGTGCCGCGCCTGGTCGAAATCGCCCACCCCGCCCGGGATCCCGGGCGCAGCCCGCTGTTCCAGACCCTGTTCGCCTTCCAGCAGGCCCCGGCCGGCGATCCTCTGGCCGCGCTCCTGCTCGACGCCGGCCCGGTCGACATCGGCGGCCTCCGGTGCACCCCGCGGCCGGTCGCGATCACCGGCGCTCAGCTCGACGTGTCCCTGGAGCTCGTGCGCACGGCGGAGACCCTGCGCTGCGGGCTCACCTACGACACCGCGCTCTGGGACGCCGACACCGCCGTCCGGTTCACCGGCCACTTCGCCGCGCTGCTCGGCCAGGCCGTCGCCGACCCGGTGACCACGGTCCACGGGATCGACCTCCTGCTGCCCGCCGAGCGCGAAGCCGTGGACACCGGCTGGAACGCCGCACCCGCGCCGATCCCCGACGAGCTCTTCCACGAAGCGGTCGACCGCCGGGCACGCCGCGCTCCCGACGCCATCGCGATCCGCGACGGCGACCGCGCCATCTCCTACGGCCGCCTGGTGCGCTGGAGCGACACCCTGGCCGCCCGCCTGCGTGAGCTCGGCGCCGGCCCGGAAGCGCGGGTCGGGGTGCCGGCCGGCCGCTCCGCCGAGTTCGTCGCCGCGGTGCTCGCGGTCCTCAAAGCCGGTGCCGCCTACGTTCCCCTGGACACCGAGCACCCCACCGCGCGCCTGGTGGCGCTCGCCGACGACGCCGGGATCGAGCTGCTCGTGGGCCCGGTGCCGGTCGCGGTCGGCCTGGCGTGCGCCATCGGACGCCCGGTGCCCGTGCTGGATTCCGCCGAGCCGGCCGCCGAGCTCCCCGCGCCGCCCACCCTCGCCCGGCCCGGCAACGCGGCGTACGTCATGTACACCTCGGGCTCGACCGGCGTCCCGAAAGGCGTCTGCGTCACGCACACCGGCGTCGTCAACCTGCTCGACGCCCTCGCGTGCGCGCCGGGGGACGTCTGCGCGTGGTGGACCAGCGGCGGCTTCGACGTCTCGGTCTTCGAGATCTTCGGCGCGTTGCGGTCCGGCGCCACGGTCGACGTCGTGCCCGCCGCGGTGCGGCCGCACGCCGAGCGGTACGTGGACTGGCTCGCCGAACGCGGGATCACCCACGCCTACGTCCCGCCCTTTGCGCTGGGCGCACTGAAAACGCGACTCCCGCGCCCGGCGCTGCGGCGGCTCACGGTGAGCGTCGAGCCCACCCCCGAACCGCTGCTGCGCCGCATCGCCGCCGGGATGCCGGGGCTGTCGGTGGTCAACGGCTACGGCCCGACCGAGGCCACGATCTTCGCGACGGTGCACGAACTCGATCCCGGCGGCTCCGGGACCGGCATGGTGCCGATCGGCCGGGCGGTGCGCAACTGCCCGGTCCGGGTCCTCGACGCCGCGGGGCGGCCGGTGCCCGTCGGCGTGCCCGGGGAGCTGTTCGCCGGCGGCGCCGGCCTGGCCCGGGGCTACCTCGGGCGGCCCGGCGCGACCGCGGAAGCGTTCGTGCCGGACCCGTTCGCCGATCGGCCCGGGGCGCGGATGTACCGCACCGGGGACGTCGTGCGGTACCGGCCGGACGGGTTCCTGCGGTTCCTCGGCCGCCGCGACCAGCAGGTCAAGCTGCGCGGCGTGCGGATCGAACCCGGCGAGGTGCAGGCCGTGCTGGCCGCGCAGCCGGAGGTGGCGTCGGCACTGGTGACGCTGCGGCGGATCGGCGGGCAGCCGGTGCTGGTCGGGTACGTGGTCCCGGCCGCCGCCGCCCCGGACCCGGCGGACCTGCGCGCCCGCCTGCGCACCCTCCTCCCGGCGCCGATGGTGCCTTCGGCCGTCGTCGTCCTCGACGCCTGGCCGGTCACCGTCAACGGCAAGCTCGACCGCCGCGCGCTCCCCCTGCCCGAGGCCGTCCGACGGCCCGGCTTCGAGCCCCCGGACGGCGACCGCGAGCGCACCGTCGCCGGCATCGTCGGCACCCTGCTGGGCGGCCGCCGCGTCGGGCGGCACGACGACTTCTTCGACCTCGGCGCGCACTCGCTGCTGGCCGCGCAGGCCGCGCTGCGGATCGGCGGCGCGCTCCAGCTCGACGTGCCCGTCGTCGCGCTGTTCAGCCACCCCACCGTCGCCGGGCTCGTCGCCGCCCTGCCCGCGGTCGCCGCGCCGGCCGCGGCGATCACCGCCCTGCCCCGCGCCGGCGACGACCCCGGCGACCCCGGCGCACTGGCCGCGCGCATCGCCGCGCTGCCCGACGACGTAGTCCGTTTGCTGACCGACGAAGTGAGTGGCGCATGACCGACCTGTCCGTTCCGCGGCGCCGGCTGGCCGAGCGCCTGCTGGCCGACGCCGAGCGCGGCGTCACGACGTTCCCGGCGACCGCCGCGCAACGCCGCATCTGGCTGCTCCACCGGCTGGCGCCGGACAGCTCGCGCTACACGATGCCGGCCGCCCTGCGCCTGCACGGCGTCCTGGACGTGCCCGCGCTCCAGCGGGCGCTCACCGCGGTCGCCGCCCGCCACGAGGCCCTGCGCACCACCTTCCCCGCCGTGGACGGTGTCCCGGTGCAGCGCGTCCACGCGGCCGCCCGCTTCCGGCTCGAAATCCGGGAACGCACCGGCGGGGAACCGCTGGAAGCGCTGCGCCGGGCGGTCACCGAGCCCTTCGACCTGGCCGCCGCGCCCCCGGTGCGGGCGGTCCTGTGGCCGGTCGCGCCCGGCGAGCACCTGCTCCTGATCGCCGTGCACCACATCGCCGCCGACGCCTGGTCGCTGCCGATCCTGGTCACCGACCTGGCCGCGGCCTACCGGGCCGAGAGCCGCGGCGAACCCGCTGCACTGGCGCCCCTGCCGATCCAGTGCGGCGACTACGCGGTCTGGGAAGCCGGCGCCGACGCCCGCACGCAAGCCGACGCGGCGGCCGGGTACTGGCGGGACGCCCTCGCCGATCCGCCCGGGCCGCTGGAGCTCCCGGTCGACCACCCCCGTCCGCCGACCGAAGCCGGCCCCGCCGCGACGCACCACACCGTGCTCCCCGCTCCGCTGACCCGGCAGCTCCGGGTCCGGGCCCGCGACGCCCGGACGACGTTGTTCACCGTGCTGCACGCCGGGCTGGCCGCCGTCCTGCACCGCTTCACCGGCGCCCGCGACCTGGTCCTCGGCGTCCCGGTCTCCGGACGCACCCGCGCCGAGACCGCCGCGCCGGCCGGCTGCTTCGTCAACACGCTGCCGGTGCGCACCGTCGTCGCCGCCGACCGCGGCTTCGCGGAGTTGCTGGACCAGGTCCGCGACCGCGACCGCGAAGCCCTCGCCCACCAGGCCGCGCCGCTGGAACGCATCGTCGCCGACGCCGGGGCCGCGCGCGGCCCCGGCCGGGCGCCGCTGTTCGACGTCGGGCTCACCCTGCAACCCCGCCTCGACGTCTCGGAGCTGTTCGCCGGGCTGCGCGCCGAACCGGTGCCGCTCGACGCCGCCGACGCGAAGTTCGACCTCGGCTGCCTGGTCGAGGAGGACGGCGACACGCTGCGCATCGCGTGGGAGTACCGCGCCGACCTGCTCGACGCCGCCACGGTCGCCTCGCTCGCCGGGTGCTTCACCGCCCTGCTGACCGCGGCGGTGGCCGATCCGGCCCGGCCCCTCGGGGCGCTGCCGCTGCTTCCGGACCCGGCCGAGGACACCCGGCCGCCGTCGAACGCCGAGACCGTCCTCGACCGGTTCGCCGCCGCCGTCGCCGCGAACCCGGACGCGACCGCGCTCGTGGACGGCGACCGCACCCTCGGCTACCGCGACCTGGACCGCCTCACCCACCGGATCGCCCGGGCGCTGCGCGACCGGGGCGTGGGTCCGGAAACCGCGGTGGGCGTGTGCCTGCCGCGGTCGGCGGACTTCGCCGTGGCCTGCCTGGCGGTGCTGAAGGCCGGCGGCCACTACGTGCCGCTGGACGCCGGTCAGCCGCGCGAGCGCCTGGACTTCATGCTCGCCGACGCCGGGATCGCCCACGCGGTCACGGCCTCGCCGGCTCCCGGATTCCTCGCCGCGACCGACACGCTGTTCATCGACCGGCCGGCGGACTGGGCCGGGCAGCCGGACACCGGCCTCGCCGTGGCCGTGCACCCGGACACGCTCGCGGCCCAGCTCTTCACGTCCGGCTCGACCGGCCGCCCCAAAGCCGTCGCCCTGACCCATCGCGGCGTCGTCGACCTGGTCCGGCCCGGCGAGTACGGCGGCCTGGGCCCGGACCGGACGCTGCTGTGGCTGTCGTCGGTGTCCTTCGACGCCGCCACCTGGGAGATCTGGGGGACGCTGCTGCACGGCGCGCGCGGCGTGGTGCACCCCGAGCTGGCCTTCACCGCCGACGCGATCGGCACCGCCGTCCGGGCGCACGGGGTCACCACCGCCGTCCTGGCGACCGCGCTCTTCCACGCGATCGTGGACGAGGACCCCGCCGCGCTGCGGGGGCTGCGGACCGTGCTGATCGGCGGCGAAGCGCTGTCGGTGCCCCACGTGCGCCGCGCGTTGACGGCCGCCCCCGGCTTGACCGTGGTCAACGGCTACGGCCCGGCCGAAGCGACCACCTGCGTCACCGCACATCCGTTGTCCACAGTGGACTCAGTGGACTCGGGTCTCGCCGGGCTGCCGAGCGTCCCGATCGGGCGCGCGGTCAACGGCAGCGCCGTGGTGCTGCGCGACGCCGACGGCTACCCGGTGCCGCCGGGTGCGGTCGGCGAAGTGTGGCTCGGCGGTCCCGGCCTCGCCCGCGGCTACTCCGGCCAGGCCGCCCGGACGGCCGAAAGCTTCGTGCCCGCGCCGGACGGCCGCCGCTGGTACCGGACCGGCGACCTGGCCCGCCGGCTCGGCGACGGCACGCTGCTGTTCCGGGGGCGCCGCGACGCCCAGGTGAAGATCCGCGGCCACCGCGTCGAGCCGGGCGAGGTCGAGGCCGTGCTCACCCGGCACCCCGCCGTCGTCGCGGCCGCCGTGGTCGCGCACCGGCTCTCCCCCACCGACACCCGGCTGGCCGCCTACGTGGTCACCGCCGAGCCCGCCGAGCTGCGCCCCTGGCTGGCCGCGGTCCTGCCGTCGTATTCGATCCCCGCCTCGCTGACGGTCGTCGAGTCCCTCCCGCGCACCCGGGTCGGCAAGCTCGACCCGGCCCGGCTGCCCGCACCGAGCTGGGCCGAGCACACCGGCAGCGGCCGCCCGCGCACCGGGACCGAAGACGCCGTGGCCGGGATCTGGGCGGAGCTGCTGGCCGTGGACCCCGCCACGATCGGTCCGGACGACGACTTCTTCGACCTGGGCGGCCACTCGCTGCTCGCCTCGCGCCTGGTCTCGCGGCTGACCGCGCGGCTCGGCGCCGAGGTCGGCCTGGCCGAGGTGTTCACCCACCCGACGCTCGCCGCGCTCGCGGACGTCGTGGCGGCCGCCGGCCCGGCTCCGGCGGCCGGGGTGATCGAGCCGGGACCGCGGCCCGCGCCGCTGTCCCACACCCAGGAGCGGCTGTGGTTCCTCGCGCGCCTGGAACCGGACTCCCCGGCCTACCACCTGCCGCTCTCGGTCCGGATCAGCGGACCGCTGGACGTCGCCCGGCTCGCGGCCGCGTGGGACACGGTCGCGGCGCGCCACGACGCCCTGCGCTCGGTGGTCGAGGAACGCGCCGAAGGGCTCGTGGCCGTTCCCGCGGCGCCCGCCGCGCTGCAGTACGCCGAGCAGCCGACGCCCGGCTTCGCGCGGCAGCCGTTCGACCTCGCCCACGACGTGCCGGTCCGGGCGGTGCTGACCCGCGTCGGCGAGCAGGAGCACGTGCTGTCCGTCGTCGTCCACCACCTCGCCGCGGACGGCTGGTCGGTGGCGATCCTGGCCGAAGAGCTGGGCGCGGCCTACGCCGGCCGGGCGCTCGGCACCGTCGTCCCGTACGGCGATTTCGCGCACTGGCAACGGAACCGGCTGACCGGGCCGGCCCTGGACTCCCTCACCGGCTTCTGGCGCTCCACAATGGACGGTGCGCCGCTCGTGCTGGAGCTGCCGGCCGACCGCCCGCGGCCGCCGCGCCGGTCGTTCGAGGGAGCCACGGTGCCGGTCGCGATCCCGGCCGAGCAGGCCGCGCGGATCAGGACGCTGGCCGCTTCGGCAGGCTGCACGGAGTTCATGGTGCTCTCGGCGGCGTTCGCCGCCATGCTGTCGGCCTACAGCGGGCAGCGCGACATCCTGTTCGGCACGCCGGTCGCCGGCCGGCCGCACCCGGACGTCGAACGCACGGTGGGCAGCTTCGCCGGCACCGTCGTGCTGCGGGCCGACCTGTCCGGCGAGCCGACCGCCCGCGAGCTGCTGGCGCGGGTGCGGCGGATGTGCCTGGCGGCGTTCGCCCACCAGGACCTGCCGTTCGAGAAGCTCGTCGAAATCCTGGCCCCGGAGCGGGACCTCTCCCGCAACCCGGTGATCCAGACCATGGTGGCGCTGAACACGAACACGCCGCCGCGGCTGACCCTGCCCGGCCTGGAAGTGCAGCCGCTGGACGCCGAGCTGCCGGTCGCGCGGTTCGACCTGGCGCTGTGGCTCGCCGACGGCGACGACGGCGGGATCGGCGGGTTCGCCGAGTACGACACGGCGTTGTTCGACCAGGAGACCGTGGCCGCGATGCTCGCGCACCTCACCGGGCTGCTGGCCGCGATGACCGCCGATCCGGACGTCGTGCTCGAAACGGTCCTGACCGACGCCCCCCGCTCGGCCGCCTGGGGCGACGGATCGGCACCACTGGCCGGAGAACCGGTCACGGCCGCGGTCGCGCGGACCGCCGCGGCCGATCCCGGCCGGCCCGCGATCGCCGCCGAAGACGGCTCGGTGTGGACGTACGGACAGCTGTGGCAGGCCGCCGTGGGCGTCGCCGCCCGGCTGCGGTCGGCGGGCGTCGCCCCGGGGGCCGCGGTCGGGATCTGCGCCGGGCGGTCCGCGCCGACGGTCGCGGCGCTGCTCGGCTGCGGGCTCGCCGGTGCCGCGTACGTACCGCTGGATCCGGCCACGCCCGAAGCACGGCTGGCGCGGATGGCGGAGATCGCCGGCCTCGCCGTCGTCCTGGCGGACGCGGATTCGGCCGGGCGCATCACGTTCGCGCCGGTGCTGCCCGTCGACGCCGCCGCGGCACCCGGCACCGAGCTGCCACCCCCGTCCTCCGTGGACGGTCCCGCCTACGTCCTGTTCACCTCCGGCAGCACCGGAGAACCCAAGGGCGTCACCGTCCCGCACTCCGCGCTGACCGCGTTCCTCGCCGCGATGACCGGGCACGAGCCCGGCCTGTCCGCCCGCAGCCGCCTGGTCGCGGTGACGCCGTTCACCTTCGACATCGCCGCACTGGAACTCTTCGGGCCGCTGGTCCGCGGCGCCTGCGTCACCCTCGCCGAGCCGGCCACCACGCACGACGGCGTCGCGCTCGCCCGGTTGCTGGAGGCCGCCGACTGCGACGTGCTCCAGGGCACCCCGGCCACCTGGCGGCTGCTCCTCGACGCCGGGTGGCGGCCCTGGCCGGGCTTCCGCGCGCTGTGCGGCGGCGAAGCCCTCCCCGCCGACCTCGCGGCCGAGCTGCTCGAGCACGGCGCCGAACTGTGGAACCTCTACGGCCCGACCGAGACCACCGTCTGGTCCACCGTCGCCCGCGTCGACGACCCCGGCCGCATCGGCATTGGCCGGCCGATCCCCGGCACCGCGGTCAAGGTCGCGACCGCCACCGGCGCGCGAGTCCCGGTCGGCGCGGTCGGCGAGCTCTGGATCTCCGGCGCGGGCGTGGCCCTCGGGTACGCCGCCCGCCCGGCCGCCACGGCCGAACGGTTCGTCCCGGCCGAGGGTGGCGCCCGGTGGTACCGCACCGGCGACCTCGCCCGCTACGACCACAGTGGACGGTTGCGCCACCTCGGCCGCGCGGACACCCAGCTGAAGATCCGCGGCCACCGCGTCGAGCCCGCCGAGGCCGAAGCCGCCCTCGCCGCGCACCCCGGGGTGCCGGCCGCGGCGGTGGTCGCCCGCGAGGGCCGGCTCGTCGGCTTCTACCTGCCCGATCCCGGCTCCGGCGAGCACGTCGAGCCCGCGGTGCTGAAGACGCACCTGGCCGGCCTCCTGCCGGCCTACCTGACCCCCGACCTGCTGCTCCCGCTCCCCGCGTTCCCCTTGACCCCACACGGAAAGCTCGACCGCGCCGCGCTGGCCGCCCGCCCGATCCGGCGGCCGGACGGCGATCCCGGCGGCGATCCCGGTGCCGGCCCGCGGGACGGGCTCGAAGCCGTCGTGACCGAGATCTGCTCCGGCGTCCTCGGCCGTTCCCTGGCCGCGCACGACGACTTCTTCGCCGCGGGCGGCCATTCCCTCGACGCCGCCCGTGCCGCGACCCGCCTGTCCGCCGCGCTCGGCGTCGAGATCCCGGTTCTGGCCGTGTTCGAACACCCCAGCCCGGCCGCGCTCGCCGGCTGGGCGCGAGCCCGGACCGCCGGACCCGCCGAGCCGATCCCGGTGCTGCCCGGAGACGGGCCGTTCCCGCTGTCCTCGGCGCAGGAACGCCTGTGGTTCCTCGCCGAATACGCGCCCGAGTCCCCGGCCTACCACGTCCCGGTCGCCGCTCGGCTCGCCGGCCGGCTCGACGTCCCCGCGCTGCGCCGGGCCCTCGACACGCTCGTCGCCCGGCACCCCGCGCTGCGGACGGTGTTCGAGGACACCGGCGGCCACGGCACCCAGCGCCACCTCCCGGCGTCGGGGACGTCACTGCGGATCGTCGACCTCACCGGAGTCCCGGACGCCGTATCCCGCTCGGCCGCACTGGCCGCTGCCGCGGCCACCCGGCCCTTCCGGCTGGCCGAGGGCGAACCGCCGTTCCGCGCCACCCTCGTCCGGGTGGCCGAGCACGACCACGTGCTCGTCCTGGTCCTGCACCACATCGTCGCCGACGGCTGGTCGGTGTCGGTCCTGGCCCGCGACCTCGCCGCCGCCTACGCCGGAGCCGAGCTGCCGCACCCCGCGGTGCGGCACAGCGACTACGCCGCCTGGCAGCGCGCCCGCGCCGCCCGCGCCGCGGGCCAGCTCACCCGCCGCTGCGAGGAGCTCGCCGGCGCCCCGCACACCCTGGAGCTGCCCGCCGACCGGCCCCGGCCGCCCGAGCGCCGGCACCACGGCCGCACCCTGCCCGTGACCGCCGGCCCCGGCCTCACCGAGGCGGTGCGCGCGCTGGCCCGGGACGCCGGGGTCACCGAGTTCATGGTGCTGCTGGCCGCGTTCGCCGCCACCCTGACCCGGTTCAGCGGCCAGGAGGACCTGCTGATCGGCACTCCCGCCGCCCAGCGCACCGCCCCCGGCACCGCCGACGTCGTCGGCCTGTTCGCCGAGACCCTGGTGGTGCGCGCCCGCACCGACGGCGATCCGACCGTGCGCGAGCTGCTGGCCCGCACCCGGCGCGCCTGCCTCGACGCCTACGCCGCCCCCGACGTCGCGTTCGAAACGCTGGTGGACGCGATGGCCCCGCAGCGCGACCCGGCCCGCAGCCCGCTGTTCCAGGTGATGATCGCGCTGAACAACGCCGCGGGGGCACTCCCGCAGCTGCCCGGGGTGACCGTCGAGGCGGTGCCGGTGCCCAACCGCACCGCCAAGTTCGACGTCGTCCTGAACCTGCTGGACACCCCCGGCGGCATCGACGGCGGGTGTGAGTTCGACACCGACGTCTACCAGGAACCGCTGATGGCCCGGTTCGCCGAGCACTTCGTGCGGCTCCTGCGCGAGTTCACCGACGGCCCCGGCCGGCGCCTGTCGGCCATCGGTGCGCTGAGCCCGGCGGAGGAACAGGCCTGGCTGCACGACTTCAACCGGGTTCCCGCGCAGTACGACCCGCAGGTCTGCCTGCACACCCTCGTCGAGCTCCAGGCCGCGGCCACCCCGGACGCGGTGGCGGTCTCCCTGGCCGCCGAACCCGGGCAACCCCGCCGCGGGCTCACCTACGCCGAGCTCGAGGACAGCGCGAACCGGCTCGCCCGGCACCTCGTCCACCGGGGCGTGCGGCCCGACGACGTCGTCGGCGTCGCGCTGCCGCGCAGCCTGGAAGCGGTCATCGCGCAGTACGCGATCCTCAAGGCCGGCGCCGGGTTCCTGCCGCTCGACCCGGCCCAGCCCGCCGCGCGGCTGGCGGACGTCCTCGCCGACGCCGGGGCCCGCCTGGTCGTCACCGACACCGGCGGCGACGGCGTCCTGCCGCCGGAACCGGGACGAGTGCACCTGGACCGCTCCGGCTGGCGGAACGAGGACGCGGGACCGTTGCCCGTGGCCGTCACCCCGGGCCACCTCGCCTACGTCGTCTACACCTCCGGGTCCACCGGCCGGCCCAAGGGCGTGCAGATCGAGCACCGCGCCATCGCCAACAACCTGCTGTGGATGCAGCAGGACTGGCCGCTGGACGCCGCGGACCGCATGCTGCACAAGACCACCACCACCTTCGACGTCGCCGTCAAGGAGGTGTTCTGGCCGCTGCTGGCCGGCGCCGAGCTCGTCCTGGCCAGGCCCGGCAGCCAGCGCGACCCCGACTACCTCGTCGAGCTGATCGCGGCCGCCGGGATCACCATCACCCACTTCGTGCCGTCCATGCTCGACCTCGCGCTGGAGGTGCTGGACACCGCCGGCACCGCCTTCCCGCCCTCCCTGCGGTACGTCATGTGCGGGGCCGAGACGCTGCCGGTCGCCACGCAGGAGGCGTTCTTCGCCCACGGTTCCGCCGACCTGCTGCACATGTACGGGCCCACCGAGACGGCGATCGCCGTCACCGGCTGGACCTGCAAGCGGGCCCAGTCCCGCGGCCGGGTGCCGCTCGGCGTGCCGATGCCGCTGGTGGAGCTGTACGTCCTGGACCGCAACGGCCGGCCGGTCCCGCCCGGCGTCTGGGGCGAGCTGCACGTCGGCGGCCGCTCCCTCGGCCGCGGCTACCTGGGCCGCCCCGCGGAGACCGGCGCGGCGTTCGTGCCGGACCCGTTCTCGGGCCGGGCGGGCGCGCGGCTCTACCGCACCGGCGACGTGGTCCGGCACGGCCCCGACGGGCTGCTGGAGTTCCGCGGCCGCGCCGACAACCAGGTCAAGATCCGCGGCTTCCGGGTCGAGCTCGGCGAAATCGAGGTCGCGCTGGCCGCCGAGCCGGACGTGCGCCAGGCCGCGGCCGTGCTGCGCGGCCGCGGCGCCGACGCCCGGCTGATCGGCTACGCCGTGCCCGCGCCGGGGACGGACCTCGACCCCGCGGACCTGCGGCGCCGGTTGCGCGGCCGGTTGCCGGACTACCTGGTCCCGGCCGCCGTCGTGGTCCTCGCCGCGCTGCCGCTCGGCGACAACGCCAAGGTCGACCGGGCCGCCCTGCCCGACCCCGGGCCCCGGCGCGGGCCCGGCGACGCGGTGGCGCCGCGCGACGCGTTCGAAGTGGCCGTCGCCGAGGTCTGGAGCGAGTTCCTCGGCGTCGCCGCGGTCGGCGCCGAGGACGACTTCTTCGTCCTGGGCGGCAATTCGCTGCAGGCCGCGCGCATCGCCGCCCGCCTGCGCGAGCGGTTCGGGTGCGAGCTGCGGCTGCGCGACGTGTTCGTGGAGCCCACCGTCGCCGGGATCGCGCGGCTGCTGCGCACCGCCGGCCGGACCACCGCCATCACGCCGCAGCAGCGTCGTGCCCGCCCTGACCGTTCCGCTCCCGGGGGAAGACTGCCATGACCACCCTGCCCAGCCCCGCCGTGCCCGGCGCCACCGCCGAGGACGTGTTCCCGCTGTCCTTCGCCCAGGAGCGGATCTGGTTCCTGGACCAGCTCGACCCCGGCAGCGCCGCGTTCACCATCACCGCCGCGCTGCGCGTCCGCGGCCGCCTCGACGCCGTCGCGCTGGACCGCGCGCTGACGGCCTTGGCCGGCCGGCACGAGGTGCTGCGGACCCGCTTCGACCACGACGGCACCGCGCCGGTGCAGCTCATCGCCCCGCAGGACCGGACCGTGCTGCGCCTGGTCGACGTCAGTGGCCTGCCGGCCGCGCAGGCGCGGGCCGCGGCCGAAGCCGTCGCGGCACGGCAGGCGCGGTCGTCGTTCGACCTGCGCCGGGGGCCGCTGCTGCGGACCGGGCTGGTGCGGATCGCCGACGGCGAAGAGCTGCTGCTGCTCGTCCTGCACCACACGGTCTGCGACGGCTGGTCGGCCGACCTGCTGGTCCGTGACCTGGCCGAGCTGTACCGGGCCGAGGTGCGCGGGTCGGCGCCGGAGCTGCCCGAGCTGCCGATCCAGTACGCCGACTTCGCGGTCTGGCAACGGGAAACGCTGGCCGACAGCGGCCTGGACGAGCAGCTCGCCTACTGGCAGCAGGCCCTGACGGGCGTCCCGCGGGTCCTCGACCTGCCCACCGACCACCCGCGTCCGGCCGAGCAGGACTTCGGCGGCGCAATGGTGTCCCGCGAGCTCGGGCCCGCCCTGGCCGCGACGCTGGTGGACGCGGCGCGGGCGGAGGGCGCCACGCCGTTCATGCTGCTGCTGGCCGCCTACCAGGCCGTGCTGGCCCGCCGCTCCGGGCAGCCGGCGTTCCTGGTCGGGACCCCGGTTTCGGGCCGCACCCGGCCGGAGACCGCCGAGCTGCTCGGCTGCTTCATCAACCTGCTGGCGCTGCCCGCCGACGTGACCGGCGATCCGGCCGCGCGGGACCTGCTGGCGCGCGTGCGCCGCACCTGCCTGGCCGGGTACGCCCACCAGGACCTGCCGTTCGAGCACCTGGTGACCGAGCTCGACCCGCCCCGCGACCTCGGCCGGGCGCCGCTGGCGCAGGTGCTCCTGGCGGTACAGGACGGGCTGTCGGGCGAGGTCGGCGTCGAAGGCGCCACGCTCGTCCCGGCGCCGGTATCCGGCGGCGTGGCCGGCTACGACCTGACGCTGGACGCGCAGCTGGCACCGGAGGGGTTCCGGCTGAACCTGGTCTACGCCACGGCGTTGTTCGAGGCCGCGACCGCCGAGGGGATCCTCGAGGACGTCGTCGCGGTGCTGACCGCGATGGGCGAGGACCTCGGCGTGCGGCTGTCGGAGCTGCCGATCGGCGCGGGACTGGCGGAGACGGCCGAGGTGCCTCCCGGCGAAGCCGGCCGGATGGCCGCCGAGGTGCTGGGGATCGCCGCGGTGCCGCCGCCCGTCCAGGCGACGGGCGAGCGGGGCGGGACGGTCGCGATCTGCGTTCGCGACGACGCGCGCCGCGCCGCCGCCCGCCAGGCCGCGTGCGAGCAAGGCACGCTGTTCCTCGAGCTGGATCCCACCGCGCCGCCCGCGTACCTGGCTCGCCACCTCGGCCCCGCGACGGTGCTCATCACCGACCGCGAGGATCTGGCGGCCCTGCCGCTCCCGGTGGCCGCGCCGCCGGCCGAACCCGGCCGGCCGGGCGCACACCGGCCGGACCGGGAAGTGCTCGTTCCCGCTCAGCAGAGCCATGGTCTGGTCTTCCCGCTGCGGGCCCTCGCCGGGGCCGCCCCGGCCCTCGGCATCACCGACTTCACCGGCCGCCCTGTCCTCCCCGGCGCCCGGGGCGAACTCTGGTTCGGCGGGTCCGCCGAACCGCTCCACCACATCGCCGGGCCCGCCCGGACCGCCGAGATCCTGACGCCCGCTCCCGGCGGGGCTCGCCGCCTCCGGACCGGCCGCACCGCACGCCTGGCCGACGGCCGCGTCGAACTCCTCGATCCGCCGGACCTGACCGAGCTGGAAGCCGTCCTGCGTGCCCACCCGGACGTCACCGCCGCGGCCGCCGTCACCACCGTGACCGGCGAGACCGTCGCCGTGCACGCACCGGCCGAAGTGTCCGATGTGGACAGTTACCTCGCTTCCGGGCTCCCGGCGCGGCTGCGCCCCGATCGCTGCCTCGGTGTCCCCGAGCTGCCCGGCAGCCCCGAAGCGCTCCTCGCCCTCACCGCGCAGCGCACCAGCGGCTACGAAGGCGCCGCCCGGCCGCGCACCCACCTGGAGCGGGCGATCCTCGACTGCTTCGGCACCGCGCTGGACCGCCGGGACATCGGCATCCACGACGACTTCTTCGACGCCGGCGGCACTTCGCTCACCGCCGCGCGCCTGATCGTGGCCCTGCCCGAAGCCGTCGGGATGCCGGTGCCGCTGAAGACGCTCTTCACGCACTCCACCGTCGCCGAGCTCGCCGGCGAGCTCGAAGACCCGGAGGGCCCCGGCGCCCCGGACAGCGCCGTGGCCACCGCCCTGCGGGACGAGCAGCTGCCCGCCGGCATCGTCCCCTCCGGGCTCCCGCGGCCGGTCCCTCCGGACGGCGGGCTCGGGTGCGTCCTGCTCACCGGCGGCACCGGGTTCCTGGGCGGCCACATGATCGCCGAGCTCCTGCGCCACGGCGCCACCGAGGTCGTGTGCCTGGTCCGCGGGGAGGACCCCGCCGGGCGGCTGGCGGCGAACCTCGCCGGCTACGACCAGGACGACGTCGACCCCGCGAAGCTGACCGTCCTGCCCGGTGACCTCACCCTGCCGCGCTTCGGGCTGGACGAGGCCGGTTTCGCGGAGCTCGCCGACCGCCTCGACGTCATCTACCACTGCGCCGCGCACATGAACTTCATCCTCCCCTACCGCGTGCTGCGGGCCCCGAACGTCGTCGGCACCACCGAGATCCTGCGGCTGGCCTGCACCGGACGGCCGACGCCGGTGCACTACGTCTCCACCATCGACATGCGCGTCGGCGACGTCCTGCCCGAGCGTCCCGGCCCCCTGGAAGCCGGCACTTCCGACGGCTACGTGCTCAGCAAGAAGGCCGGGGAGCACCTGGTCCTGGAAGCCGGACGGCGCGGGCTGCCGGTCGGGGTGTACCGGCCGTGGCTGATCACCGGCGCCACCGGCACCGGCGCGGTCGGCGTGCGCGACCAGCTGGCGCTGTGCCTGGCCGGCAGCCTGATCGCCGGCCTGATGCCCGAGGACACCCCGATCCCCCTGCACGTGCTGCCGGTCGACCTGGTGTCCGCGGCGATCGTCCGGCTGTCGCGCCTGGCGCCCCGGCCGAACCCGGTGCACCAGTTCTACAACCCGCAGGTCGCGCCGATGAAGACGATCCACGAGCACCTCACCCGGACCGGGTACCGGTTCGACACCGTGCCGTACGCGCAGTGGCGGGTGCAGCTGGCCCGCCGCACCGCCGGCCGTCTCGACGGGCTGGCGGCGCTGCTGTCCATCGACGGCCCGATGACCGGCGACCCGGACGTCGTCGAGATCGGCAACACCCTGGCCGGGCTCGGCGGCGACGCCGGCTTCCCGGACATCGACGTGGACTACGTCGCCAAGACCGTTGCCTTCCTGGTCCGGCAGGGCATGGTGCCCGAGCTGAGCGCGAGCGGGGTGCGGTGATGGCCACGGAACTCTGGCTGCGCCGCTCCGGCGTCCCGGACGGCGGCGGCGTCCGCCTCTTCTGCCTCCCGCACGCCGGTTCCGGGCCGGCGCGCTACCTGCGCTGGGCCGGCCGGCTGCCCGGCATCGACCTGCTCGGCGTCTGCTTGCCCGGCCACGAGCGCCGCATCGCCGAGGCGCCGCTGCGTCGCGTCCCGGACCTCGTCGACGCGCTGGCCGACGCCGTGGCACCGCACCTCGACCGGCCGTTCGCGGTGCTCGGCCACAGTTTCGGCGGCCTGCTCGCCTTCGCCCTCGCCTGCCGCCTGGAAGCCGGCGGCTCGGGGCCGCGGCACGTGTTCGTCTCCGGGGCCGCGCCCGGGCCGTCGCGCACCACCGAGCCGCCGGTCGCCGCACTCGGCGACGACGCCTTCGTCGCGCACGTCCGCCGCCTCGGCGGCCTGGACCCCGACGTCCTGGCCCACCCCGACCTCGTCGAGCTGGTCACCCCGGCCCTGCGCGCCGACTACGAAGCCGCCGAGGCGCACACCCCGGACCCCGCCGCGACGGTGCTCGCCCCGATCACCGCGCTCGGCGGGCTGCACGACCCCGCGGCACCACCGGGCGCACTGAGCGCCTGGGCGCGGCACACCACCGGCCCGTTCACCCGGATCACGTTGCCCGGCGGGCACTTCGCCGTGTTCGACCAGGAGCACACCGTGCTCCGCACCGTCCGGACCACCCTGGCCGCGCACGCGACCAGTGCGCACCTGAAGGAGGCAGCACGTTGAGGTCGTCGAGAAGGAAACTGACGCCGCGGGGCCGGCTCGGCCTGCGCGCGGGCTCGCTGGCCGGCGCGCTCGCACTGGCCGCGGCGGTCCTGCAGGTGTCGGTCGCGGGCGCCGGCACGATCCCGCCGCTGGGGGCGGCGATCAACCCCGGCACCGGGGTGTGGACCACCGCCGGCCAGGGAAACCCGCCGCACGACCAGACCTTGAGCCTGCCCGGCCTGTCCGGCAGCGCCACCGTGTCGTTCGAAGCGGACGGCACCGCCCACATCGCCGCCGGCACCGACGCCGATCTGAACCGGGCCCTGGGCTACACCCACGCCCGCTTCCGCCTGTTCGAGATGGACCTGGCCCGGCGCCAGGCCGAGGGCCGGCTGGCCGAGACGACCGGCGACCCGGCCGCACTGGCCTCCGACAAGTACGAACTCGACCTCGGCCTGCTGCG
The DNA here is from genome assembly GCA_033793495.1 of Streptomyces sp. MN03-5084-2B. GTDB lineage: Bacteria > Actinomycetota > Actinomycetes > Mycobacteriales > Pseudonocardiaceae > Amycolatopsis. The sequence continues at coordinate 67,697 of JARAWT010000043.1, forward strand.
CGCCGCCCAGCGCGACTGGACCGCGATGGCGGCCGGTTCCCCGGCCCGCGCGGTGCTGACCGACTACGCACAGGGCGTCAACGCCGCCATCGCGCAGCTGAAGCGGGACGACGCCCTGCCGCTCTACTACAAGCTCATGGACTTCCCGGTCGAGCAGTGGACCCCGGTCGACAGCCTGGCCGTGCAGCGGCTGGAAACCCAGACGCTGTCCTTCGACCCGCTGCCGACCGCCTTCAGCTACATCGCCGGTGCTTTCGGCAAGCAGAAGTTCGAGGAGCTGTACCACTCCGTCGGGCAGAACCCGCAGTACCCGTACGACCCGGGCCCGTACCGGAAGCTGCCGTTGACGCCGATCCCGGCGCGCGACGACGGTGCCCCGACGCCGGCCGGAGGCACGACCGGTGGCGGGGGCGCGCCGGCCGGAAACCCGGCCACGGACCCGGCGTCGTCGGACGCGTTCGCGCTCGGCACTTCGCCGCAGGCGACCGAGGCGTCGGCGCAGTTCCAGGACCGGCTGGCCCAGTTGCCGGCCAACGCCTTCCACACCATCGGCAACAGCAACGCGTGGGTGGTCTCCGGCAAGCTCACCGCGTCCGGCAAGCCGATCCTGGCGTCGGACCCGCACCTGAACCTGACCGTCCCGTCGATCTGGTACCAGGTGGAGCTGCGCTCGCCGGGCTACCACCTGGCCGGCGTGACCGTGCCCGGGATCCCGGCGGTGCTGGGCGGCAAGAACGACCACATCAGCTGGGGCCTGACGAACTCCCAGCGGCCCGGCACCTTCTACTACCTCGAGAAGACCGACGCGGCGCATCCGGACCAGTACTTCTGGAACGGGCAGTGGCGGCCGATGACGAAGATCGTCAACCGGATCAAGCAGCACGACGGCTCGACGGTCGAGTACACGACCCGGATGACCGTGCACGGCCCGGTCATGACCGTCCAGGGGGTCACCGCCGCGGTCTGGTTCACCGGGACACTGCCCAGCGACAACTTCGAAAGCATGCTGGCGCTGGAAAAGGCCACCGGCTTCGACCAGTTCCACCAGGCGCTGCGGGGCTGGCACACCCCGGCGCAGAACTTCACCTACGCCGACGACGCCGGCGACATCGGCATCGTCAACGCCGGCCTGCAGCCGCAGACCTCCGACCGCTGCCTGCCGTGGCTGCCGATGTCCGGGACCGGGGAGTGCGACGTCACCGGGAGCATCCCGTTCGACGCGCTGCCGATCACCCACAACCCGCCGTCCGGGTTCGCCCAGACCGCCAACCAGCGCGAGGTCGGCACCGACTACCCGTACTACTACGGCCGCGGTTACGACTTCTTCGACCAGGGCTGGCGCTCCACCGAGATCACCAAGGCGCTCACCGGCGCCACCGGCGTGACCTCGCGGCAGATGCAGGACCTGCAGATGTCGATGGTCGACGACGTCGCCCGCGCCCTGCTGCCCACGGTGCTGAAGGACCTCGAAGGCCAGCCGTGGGATCCCGTGCAGTCGCAGGCGTTGACCGCCTTGAAGAACTGGGACTACACCCTGACCGCCGACTCCACGGCGGCGACGGTCTGGGGCCGGTTCATGGTGCTGTACGGGTACGCGGTGTGGCACCCGGTCTGGCAGCAGTACAAGATCCCGGCGCCGCCGCGTGACGTGTTCACCCCGCGGACCAACGACAGCACCTACGCCGTGGACGGGCTCAACGGCCTGCTGATCAACCTGAGCATCGACGACACGGCGAACCCGCTCTTCGCGCCGCCGGGCGCGGGCACGCGCACCGCGCCCGAGGTGATGCGGAAGGCGTTCGCGGCCGCGGTGGCGGACCTGCAGGGCAAGCGCGGCTCCGACGTCGGCACGTGGAAGTTCGGCGACGGCCACCGGGTGATGATCGCCTCGCTGCTGCAGTCGCCGGCGCTGGACCTGGGGCCGTTCCCCTCCGGCGGCAGCGGCCGCACGATCAACTCCGTGGTCAGTGCCGCTCCGGTGCGGCACGGCAAGCCCCTCACCGGCGTGGCCATCGGCGGCGCCAGCTGGCGCATGGTCACCGACTGGGGCACGGGCGAGTCGGTCGGCATCTACCCGGGCGGGCAGAGCGAGAACCCCGCTTCCCCGTGGTACTCCGACCGGCTCGACGACTGGTTCGCCGGACGCAACAGACCGATCCTCGAGGGCGCGAAGGCCCTGGAGGCGACGAAGGGGCGGACATGGACACTCAATCCCTGACCGGGCAGCCGCCCGGGCTGCGCACCGAACCGGCGGACACCGGCCTCGCCGTCCACCGCCGGACCCTCGGCCGCGTCCTGGCGATCGGCGCCGTGGGCGTCGCCCTGGACTGGGGCGGCAACCAGTTCGGCTGGTGGTGGGTCACCGTCCTGACCGGCGTCGCGGCCGCCCTGCTGCTGCGCGGCAGCGCGCTGGTGGCGTTCACGGTGGCCGTGCCGCTGGTGAGCTGGGGCGGCGAGCTGTTCCGGCTCTCGACCGAGATGGACACCACGCGGATCTCCCGCGTCACCCTCGGCCTGGCCGGTGTCGGCGACGACGTCGCGTGGCTCGGTTACGTCCTGACGCTGCTGTACGCCGTGCTGCTGTGCGCCGCCGGCGCCTGGGTGACCGCCGCGGTGCGGCAGGTCGCCCGCGCGGCCCGTGAAGTGCGGGCCGGAGAACCCATCGAGCAGGAGGAGACCCTCAGCGATGCCTGACGACGAGGACACCCGTGAGTACACGGTCGTGATCAACCACGAGGAGCAGTACTCGATCTGGCCGGCCGGGCGCGAACTGCCCAGCGGCTGGACCGAGGTCGGCGTCCGCGGCCCGAAACGCGACTGCCTCGGGCACATCGACCGGGTGTGGACCGACATGCGGCCGCTGAGCCTGCGCAAGGCGATGGCGGCCGCCCAGCCGGCGAAGGAGTGAGGATGCTGCGCTACAGCCGGGCCTACCCGCCGGAGGCCGTGCGGGCCTTCGGGCCCGCCGCGGACTGGGTCGCCGCGCTCGCCGCGGACGGCCCGCTGTTCCTGTGGGACGACCTCAGCGTCACCGCCGACGCGTTCGCCGACGAGCCGGCCTACCGCGACGAAAGCGCGGAGTGGCACCGGTTCTGCCGCGAACAGCTCCGGTTCGCCGTCCCGGGCGACCTGGGCTGAGCCCCGGCCGCCGGTGCGGCGCGCGCCGCACCGGCGGCGTCCTTCCCTTCGCCCGAGGAGAGCGTCGATGAGTGCCGAACACGAAACCGGGCCGGTGGCGGACGTCGAGACCCGGACGTCGCCGTTCGCCCCGTTGCGCCGCCGCGCCTTCCGCGTCCTGGTGGCCGGTCAGTCCCTGTCGACGCTCGGCGACATGGTGTACCTCGTCGCCCTGCCGTTCCTGGTCCTCGGCGCCGGCTACCCGGCGTCCGCGCTGAGCCTGACCCTCACCGGGTTCGGCCTGGCGCGGATCGCGACGGCCCTTCCCGGCGGGGCGCTGGCCGACCGGTTCGGTGCCCGGCCGGTGATGCTGGGTGCCGACCTGGCGCGGTGCGCGGCCCTCACCGCGTTGACCGTCGCCGCCGTCCGCGGCACACCGGCCCTCGGCCAGCTGGTCGGCACCGGGATCGTGCTGGGCGCCTGCGAAGGGGCCCACATCCCGGCCTACCGCTCCATCACCCCGGCCCTCGTGCCGGACGCCGAACTGCCGGCCGCGAACTCGATCGGCATCGCGTCGAACCTGTTCGCCAACGTGATCGGGCCGCCCGTCGGCGGCGCGCTCGTCGCCCTCGTCGCACCGTGGCCCGCGATCGGCGTGGACGCCGCGTCCTTCGCCGTTTCCGCGCTCGCGCTGCTGGCGATCCGCCGGGGAGCCCGTCCGGCGTCCACAGTGGACCGTTCGGCGCGCGCGTCGCTCCTGGCGTTCGTGCGCTCCTCACCGCTGTACCGGACGGTGCTGCTGATGACCGCCGTCCTCGGCGTCTCGGTCGGCGGGACGCTGGAAGTCGCCCTCCCGGTCCTCACCCGCACCCGGCCCGACCTCGGACCCGCCGGCTACGGCTGGCTGATGGCCGCCCTCGGCCTCGGCATGCTCGGCGGCGGCGCGTCCGCCGGCGCGCTGACCCGCGGCCGCCGCCAGGGCCGGATCGTCATCGTGGCGCTCGCCGTCAACGGCGGGCTGCTCGCCGCCCTGCCCCACCTCGGCGGGTTGCTGCCGATGGCCGCGGCGATGGCCCTGATCGGCGCCTTCGACGGCGTGCTGGCCGTGCTGGTGATGACCGCGACCCAGCGCATGCCGCCGCCCCGGCTGCTGGCCCGGGCCCAGGGCCTGATCAGCCTGGTCACCTTCGCCATGTTCCCGCTGTCGGTCGCCGCGGCCGGGGTGGTCCTGGACCGCTGGTCCCCGGCCGCGATGTTCCACCTCACCGGCCTCGGCTTCGCCGCGGCCGCCGCGGCCGGTCTCGCCGCCCGCAGCCTCCGCCGCCTGTGACAGCCGTCCGGCACCCCGGGGTGCGGCAGTGTCAGGAAAGAGTCGTTCATGACGTCCGGTGTCAGGAAAGAGTCGTTCCTGACGTCCCGTGCCGGCAACCCCGCCGGCGACCCCAGGCTCGGCCCGCCCCCGCCTGCCTCACACCAGCCCGCGCTTGGCGGCGACCACCCCGGCTTCGAAGCGGCTGGACGCGTGCAGCCGCTCGCACAGGGCGGTCACCCGGCGGCGGTAGGTGCGCACCGAGATCTCCAGCCGTCGCGCCGCCTGTTCGTCCTTGAGCCCGGCCGACAGGCACCGCAGGATCCGCACCTCCAAGGAGGACAGCTGCGGCAGCGCCGCGCCGTCCGGCGGCGCCGGCCGGGCCTGGTGGAACGCCCAGGCGACGACGGCGAGCACGGCCGGCGTGCGCAGCACGGTGCGTTCCCGCTCCGGCTGGTCCTGCCGCTGCGGGAGCACCACCGCGGCCGAGTCGACCACGGCCAGCCAGGTGGTCAGCCCCGGCAGCAGCCGCACTTCGGCGCCGGGCCTTTCCCGGTCGATCCGCAGCAGCTGCCCGGGCTGCGGGGACGTCCTCAGGTACGACCCCGCCACCTCGTCCAGGCAGTCGAGGATCTCCCGGTCGGCGTGCTCGACGACGGGTGCGCGGCCGTACCGCCCCAGCACGTCGTCGACGGCGGCGTGCAGCCGGGCCGCGAGACCGGGCGAGCCGACCTGGTCGAGCGCCAGCACGGTTTCCGCGGTGGGTGCCTTCGCCCTCTCCCGCATCGACGCACCTCCTCCCCCAAGGTGGATCCCAGCATCCCGGGAGATACGTTTCGAGCCCCTCGACGCGCCCGATCCCCGCGCGCCGGCACTTCCCCGCAGGCAAGCCAAGACCGGCGTGCCCTGGAATCTCCCCGATTTCCCCAGCAGGAAAGCACTACCATCGCACGGATCTTCGACAGTTCGTCGACAGTCCGTCGACCGGGCCGGGGCCTCGCGGCTTTGACGACGCGATCCGCACCGACAACGATGGCACCGTGACCCGACGTTCCTCCGCCTCGCTCAGCATTCGCGACGTCGCCGCCGCGGCCGGTGTCTCCTACCAGACCGTGTCCCGGGTGCTGAACGACTCGCCCAACGTCAACGCCGGTACCCGGCAGCACGTCCTGGAGGTCATCGAACGGCTCGGCTACCGCCCGAACCGGGCGGCACGGGCGCTCGGCTCGGGACGGTCCCGCGCGGTGACGGTCGTGATCGCCGACACCACGCTGTACGGCTACGCCTCCACGCTGCGCGGGATCGAGGAAGCCGCCCGCCTGCAGGGGTTCGCGGTCGGCGTCCGGGTCGTGGAGTCGGACCGGCCCGAAGACGTCCGGCACGCCGTCGACTACGTGAGCGACCCCAACGCCGGCGGCATCGTGGTGGTCGCCTTCGACACGCCAGGGGCCGGGGTGCTGCGGGCGCTGCCGCCGGAGGTCCCGGTGGTGGCCGCGACCGAAGCGGGCGGCCTCGACGACGTCGCGCGGCCGATGATCTTCCTGGACGAGCGGCAGGCCGCCGCCGACGCGACGAACCACCTCCTCGCGCTGGGGCACCGCACGGTGCACCACGTCGCGATCCCTTCGGAGACCGGGACGAGCGCCCGCCAGACGGGGTGGCGCGGCGCGCTCGAAGCGGCGCGCGTACCGGTCCCGGACGTCCTCTCGGCGGGGTGGGACGTGCGGTCGGCCTACCTGGCCGGCCAGGTCCTCGCGGCCGATCCGGACGTGACCGCGATCCTCTGCGGCAACGACGACACCGCCATGGCCGTCCGCCGGGCGCTGCACGAAGCCGGGCGGGACGTCCCCGGCGACGTCAGCATCGTCGGGTTCGACGACGTGCCCGGCGCCGCCTACTGGACGCCCGCGCTCACGACCGTCCGGATGGACTTCGTGGCGCTCGGCCACGCCTGCCTGGCCGCGCTCGCGGCCGAACTGGCGGAGGCGCCGCACCCGGCACCCGAGCTCGCGGCCCCGTCCCTGGTCATCCGCGAATCCACCGCCCCGCCGCGCGCCGCCGGTTGACGCCGTCCCGCGGGAAGTGTTCGTAACAACAGGGTAACGCGGGCTTCTCAACCGCCCGCGCCACCCGGCACACTGCTGGCCTGCGATTGTGACCGGTCACATAAGCCGTGAGCAGCAGAAATATCGAACGCGCGAGAGGGAGCAACGGTGATCTCGACGGAGTCGGCCACGACCGTGGCCTGGGGCCACCCGGCGTTGGAGCTCGTCGTGGACGTGGCCCCCGACGGCCCGGTCGCCCTCCGGTGCCTCACCGGCGGCGGTACCCACGACCACCCCCGGGCGGGGCAGCCGCTGGTGGAACTGCTGGTCGCCGGCGAAGGGCGGGCCCGCGCTTCGCACCGGTTCTCGGAAACCGCCGTCGGACGGCGGCTGGTCTACACCGGCTCCACCCGCGGCGAGGACGGGAAGTGGCACGAGCTGCACGTCGACCTGCGCGACGAGCGGACCGGGCTGACCGCGCGGACGTCGTTCCGCTCGGCCCGCGGCGTCGCCGCCTGCCAGGTCACGACCACGGTGACCAACCACGGCCCGGCACCCGTGCTGCTGCAGGGCGTGACGTCGTTCGCCGCGGGCTTCCCCGGTGCCCGCGTCGAAGACGTCGACCTGGTGCGGGCCGACAGCGAATGGCTCGGCGAAGGCCGGTGGACCCGCCACCCGCTGCGCGACGACGTCGTGCCCGACCTCAACCTCGGGTTGCACGGCCAGGACGGCCGCGGCCGGTTCGCCGCCGTCAGCACCGGAACCTGGTCCACCGGCACGCACCTGCCGACCGGGGGGCTGACCGACCGCCGGACCGGGCGGACGTGGCTGTGGCAGGTCGAGCACAACGGCGCCTGGCGGTGGGAGGTGGGCGAACGCCGCGACGGTGCCTACCTCGCGCTGCTCGGGCCGACCGACGTCGACCACCAGTGGCACCAGACCCTGCGGCCCGGCGAGTCCTTCACCACCGTGCCGGTGTCGGTGGCCGTGTCGGAGTCCGGTTTGGACGGTGCGGTCGCCGCGCTCACCGCGCACCGGCGGGAGCTCCTCCGGCCGCACCTCGACCGGTCCAGGCTGCCGGTCGTATTCAACGACTACATGAACACGCTGATGGGCGACCCCACCACGGAAAAGCTGCTGCCGCTCGTCGACGCGGCCGCGCAGGCCGGCGCGGAGATCTTCTGCATCGACGCGGGCTGGTACGACAACGGCACCAGCTGGTGGGACAGCGTCGGCGAGTGGCAGCCGTCGGAAACCCGGTTCCCCGGCGGGATCGAGGAGGTGCTCACCCGGATCCGCCGGCGCGGCATGGTGCCCGGCCTGTGGCTGGAGCCGGAGGTGATCGGCGTGCGCAGCCCGATGGCGGACAAGCTGCCCGAGGCGGCCTTCCTCCAGCGCGGCGGCGTCCGGCTCGTCGAGCACGACAGGTACGTGCTCGACCTGCGTCACCCGAGCGCGATCGCGCACTTGGACGGCGTGGTCGACCGGCTGGTCGAAGATCTCGGGGTGGGTTACTTCAAGCTCGACTACAACGTGGACCCCGGCGCGGGCACCGACGTGGCGGCCGACAGCGTCGGCGCCGGGCTGCTCGCGCACAACCGGGCACACCTGGCCTGGCTGGACGGCGTCCTGGACCGGCACCCCGGGCTCGTCCTCGAGAACTGCGCGTCGGGTGCCATGCGCATGGACTACGCGCTGCTCTCCCGGATGCAGCTGCAGTCCACCAGTGACCAGCAGGACTACCGGCGCTACCCGCCGATCGCCGTGGCGGCCCCACTCTCGGTGCTGCCGGAGCAGGCGGCCAGCTGGGCCTACCCGCAGCCGGACATGCCGGCCGAGGACTTCGCCTACACCGTGTGCACCGGCCTGCTCGGGCGCCTCTACCTGTCCGGCCGCCTCGACCTGATGTCCGCGGAGCAGCAGGCCTCCGTGCGCGCGGCGGTGGAGGTGTACCGGGAGATCCGGAAAGGACTGACGACCTCGGTGCCGCTGTGGCCGCTGGGCCTGCCCGGCTGGAGCGATCCGTGGCTCAGCCTGGCCCTGCGTTCCGGCGACGTCACCCACCTCGCCGTGTGGCGCCGCGGGGACGTGGCCGGGCCCGTCACGTTGTCCTTGCCGCACCTGCGCTCCCAGCACGTCCACATCGAGGCGCGTTACCCGCGGGACCTCCCCGCCTGGACCGTCGATTGGGCCACCGAAACCGGCGCCCTGACGCTGACGCCGGCTCCGCACTCCACCGTGTCCGCACGGCTCTTCCGCATCGTCGCCGGCTGAACCACCCCTCCACCGAAGGAACCCCGATGAAGAACTGGATCAGCGCCGTCGCCGCCGCTGCGCTCGTACTCGGCCTCGCCGCCTGCAGCGACCCGTCCGCGAACGCCCCCGCCGACGCCGCACCCGCCACCTGGGCCGACGCAGGCGCGAAGCTCGACGGGGTCAAGCTGACCCTCTGGGCGGCGCAGAACAGCAACACCGTGCCCAAGCAGGTCGTCGAGTCCTTCGAAAAGGCCACCGGCGCGACTGTCGAGGTCGTGACGATCCCCGACCCGTACGAGCAGAGCATCCAGACCAAGGTGGCCACCGGCGACAAGCCCGACCTCGCCTTCTGGCAGCCCACCTCGTCGATGCTGACCGCCATCAACGCGAAGACCAACCTCCAGCCCCTCGACGACGCCCCGTGGCTGCCCAAGCTGGCGCCGGAGCTGAAGGACATCACCGGCCTGCTCGACGGCAGGCGCTACGCCGCGCTGATCACCAGCCCGGCCGTCGAAGGCGTCTACTACAACAAGGAGGTCTTCGCCGCCAACGGCATCACCGAGACCCCGAAGACGTTCGACGCCATGGTCACCGCGGCCCGCGCGCTCAAGGCCAAGGGCGTCACCCCGTTCTTCGAGATGGGCGGCGACCGGTGGGCGACCCAGTGGTGGGTGCAGGTCCAGCTGGCCGACGCCGCGAAGAACGGCCTCTGGGACAAGATCAACAAAAAGCAGGAGACCTTCACCGGCCCGGTCGTGCTGGACACGATCAAGAAGTACCAGGCGTTGATCGGCGAAGGCCTGTTCAACGCCGACATCAAGACCGCCAAGCTCGAAGACCAGGGCGCCGCGCTGCTCGGTGGCAAGGCCGCGATGGCGGTGCAGGTCAACTCGTTCTTCGGCCAGCTGCAGGCCCAGGCCGACACCGCCACGCTGGACAAGAAGATCGGCTTCTTCCCGATCGCGCCGTCGGGGCAGATCGGCACCTTCATCCCGGACCAGACGAACGCCCTGGTCGCCTTCCGCACCGGGGACGCCAAGCGCGAGGCCGCGGCCCGGCAGCTGCTGGCGTACTGGATGGGCCCGGGCTACGCCGGGTTCGTCGCCGACCGCAAGACCGTCTCGCTCGAGCCGTCGGTCGCGAACCCGCCGGGCGTGCCGCAGGCCCTGCTCGACGTGCACAAGTCCCTGCCCACCGCAGTCGGTTCCATGCAGGCGCTGGCCGTCGCCAACCCGGACCTCTACATCAACCTCGCGGACATGATCGCCGGGACGATGACACCGGACCAGGTGGCCAAGGCGACCCAGGACCAGTTCGCCCAGCTGGCCAAGGCGGCCGGCGCCCCGGGCTTCTGATCCGGCGAGGAGTCCGATGTCCACCGCAGAACGCACGCTCGCCGTGGAGCGGCCGGCCACCCGGCCCGCTCCACGGCCGGGCGGCCGCCCCCAGAGCACGTACGGCAAGCGGACGCACCCGATGTGGTTCCTGGCGCCCGCCTTCGCCATCCTGCTCGTCTTCTTCTTCCTGCCGACGCTGTTCAACTTCGTCTACGCCTTCACCGACTGGTCCGGGTTCAAGAGCTCGATCAAGCCGGTCGGGCTGGACAACTTCACCGAGCTGGCCTCGGACGGCACGCTGCTGCGGGCCGTGCGGATCACGCTCGTCTACGCGGTGCTGGTCGCGGTGTTCCAGAACCTCTTCGGGTTCGCCCTCGCCGTCCTGCTCGAACGCGACAACCGGCTCAACCGCCTCGCCCGGATCTTCTTCCTCGTCCCCGTGCTGATGTCGGCGCTGGCGGTCGGCTACATCTTCCAGGCCCTGCTGAAACCGCACGGCAGCCTCAACGGACTGATCGGCGCGGTGCTCGGCCGGACGTTCGACTACGCCTGGCTCGGCGACACCACCTGGTCGATCGTGGTGGTCGCGCTGATCCACGCGTGGAAGTGGATGGGCCTGTCGATGCTCATCTACCTGGCGGGACTCAAGACCGTTCCCGAAGACATCCTCGAAGCCGCCCGCATCGACGGCGCCTCGCGCTGGCGCACGTTCTGGGTCGTCAAGTCGCCGCTGCTGGCGCCGGCGGTGACGTTCAACGTCGCCACCGCGCTGCTCGGGTCCATGAACGGCTTCGACGTCGTCCAGGCCACCACCGGCGGCGGCCCCGCCCGGACCACGGAGATCCTCAACATCTTCATCTACCGCACGTTCGGGCAGGGCCTGTTCGCCCAGGCCACCGCGATGAGCCTGGTGCTGTTCCTGCTCGTCGCGTTCCTGGCCTTCCCGGTGATCCGGACCTTGCGCAAGCGAGAGGAGATCCTGTGACCGGCCGTCTCAGCGACGCGCGTTTCTGGACGAGGCTGCAGCCGGTCGTCACCACCGCGCTCGTCCTCGCGCTGATCGGGGTCCCGCTCTGGCTCGTCGTGGTGACCGCCGGGAAGTCCCGGGGCGAAGCGCTGAACCCCGATCTCTCCCTGCCCGGCCACTGGCAGCTGTTCGACAACCTGCGGGAAGTGTGGATCGACGGGAAGGTGCCGGCGGCGTTCTTCGGCAGCCTGCTGATCGTCGTGCCGACGGTCGCCGGCGTCCTCACCTTCGGGTCGATGGCCGCGTGGGTGCTCGCCCGCCGCGCGAGCCGGCTCACCGCCGCGCTGTACGCGCTGGGCATCAGCGGGATCGTGCTGCCGCCGGCCGTCGTCACCGTGGTCCTGCTGCTGCGTCAGCTCGGCCTCGCCGGGAGCGCCATCGGCATGATCGGCGTCTACCTGGGCATCTACCTGTCCACCGTGATCTTCTTCGTCACCGGGTTCGTGCGGACCATCCCGGTGTCGCTCGAAGAGGCCGCGCAGATCGACGGCGCCGGCCCGTTCACCGTGTTCCGCCGGATCGTGCTGCCGTTGCTGCGGCCGGCGCTGGCCACCGCGACCATCCTCATCTGCCTCTACGTGTGGAACGACGTCTTCTACGCCTTCTTCGTCGTCGGCGGGCGGCTCGACACCCTGCCGCTCAACCTGTTCCGCGTCGCCAGCGCGGGGCTCTACCTCAACAACTGGCACCTCATCTTCGCCTACGTGGTGCTGATGAGCCTGCCGCCGGTCGTCGTCCTCGCCGTCGCCCAGCGGAAGATCATCGCGGGCATCACCAGCGGCGCCGTCAAGTGAACCCCCTCCCCAGCGAAGCGGAGTGCTGATGCGACAACGATTCCTGGTGGGTGCGGCCGTCGCCGTCCTCGCCTTCACCACGCTGTCCCCCGGGACTTCCCAAGCCGCGGCCGTCCAGACGCTGCGCGTCGACCTCGGCTCGCCGACGGGCGCGTTCCACGGCGGCGCCACCGGCATCCTCTACGGCCTCGGCGACCCCGGCGTGCCGTCCCAGGACCTGATCGCCGGGATGCGCCCGCGCACGATCTCCCAGAAGGCGCCCGACGGCGACCAGCACCCGAACGGTGACGCCCTCAAAGTGGCCGACGGCTTCTTCGCCGCCGGCGGCACCGACGTGCACATCTACGCCCAGGACGTCTACAGCCGCTGGCCCTACCAGGACCTCGGCGTCGACGACTACATCGCCCGGCTCAAGCCCCAGCTGGACAAGGTGGCGCAGCGGCCGGACCGTGACCGGTTCGTGTGGACGATCTTCAACGAACCGGACGGGAACTGGTACTCGGACTGGGCGAACAAGAAGGAGAAGTTCTTCGCCGACTGGACGAAGGTCTACCGCACGGTGAAGGCGGTCCTGCCGAACGCCCGGATCGCCGGCATCGGCGAGACCGGCTACCGGCCCGACCACCTGCGTGCGTTCCTGACCTACGCCAAGGCCAACGACGTGCTGCCCGACATCGCCACCTGGCACGAGCTCAGCCCGGACTCGACGGCCACCTACCGCGGGCACTACGCGGACTACCGCGCCATGGAAGGCTCGCTCGGCATCCCGCCGCGGCCCATCATGATCAACGAGTACTCCGACCGGCAGGACACCTCGGTGCCCGGGCGGCTGATCCAGTGGATCACCATGCTCGAAGACACCAAAGCGGACGGTCAGATGGCGTACTGGTCGCTGGCGGGCAACCTCAGCGACAACGCCGTGCGCACCGGCCGCGCCAACGGCGGCTGGTGGCTCACGAAGTGGTACGCGGACCTGTCCGGCGACACCGTGCGCGTGACGCCGCCACGGCCGGACACCCGGGACTCGCTGCAGGGCCTGGCCACCCTCGACCGCACGGACCACAAGGCGAGCGTCCTGCTCGGCGGCACGGCGGACGCGGTCGACGTCGCGCTGACCGGCCTGGACCGGAAGGTCTTCGGCGACCGGGTGGACGTCCGGATCGCGAAGGCGACCTGGTCGGGCTACGAGGGCGACGCGCAGCAGCCGCCGGTCGTGGCGGCGTCCCGGGTTCGGGTGCAGGACGGCAAGGCGACCATCTCCGTGCCGGGCGGCGACCGGCTGGCCGCGTACCAGGTGGTCGTCACGCCCGCGGGCCTCGGTGCCCCGCCGGTGGCGAACGCGCCGTGGCAGGCGAGCTACGAAGCCGAAGCGGGCACTGTGGAGAACGCCCAGGTCTACGTCCAGGACGACGGGTCCGGTTCGTGGGACATGGCCATGCGCTACACGACGTCGGGCGGCAAGGACGTCGGGTCCATGAACACCCCCGCGTCCCGCGACACCGTGGATGTCGAGGTGCCGCGGGCCGGTGCGTACCGGCTGGGCGTGTTCTACGGCACCAACGCCTTCGTGGGCAGGCTGGCGCTGTACGTCGACGACACCTACGTCCGCACCCTGACCCTGCCGGCCACGCTGAACTGGACCTACCGGGGCCGGCTGGACACGCCGCTCACGCTCAGCGCCGGCAAGCACCGCGTCTCCGTGCGCACCAGCGACCCGAGCGAGTTCCTCGGCGGCTCGTCCGACGTCACGCTCGACCGCTTCGACCTGACCGAGACGACCGGCCCGGAGCGGGCGGAGTACCCGCTCGCCGACGGCCGCCGCTCCGGCGGCTCGGTCGACCACGGCACGGGTGCGCTGCAGGTCCTGGCGCCGGGCGCGGTCGTCCTGGCGCCCGGGCAGAAGGTCACCACGTACCTGTCGGCCGCCGAGGACGGCTACTACCGCCTGTCGACGTCCTGGGCGGGGGCAGGCCGCAGCACGCTGGGGCTCACCCTGTCCGGCCGCCGCGTGGCGGGCGGCAACCTGACCGCCACCGGCATCGGGGTCTGGTCGGGCAGCGCGACGGTGTTCCTCAAGGCGGGGGTCACCGAAGCCGTCTTCTCGAACGAAGGCCGCATCCCGCTGGTGGCGGGCACGCTCACCCAGGTCCGCGACGCGGCGGCCGACCGGAACGCGGTCCGCGTCGAGGCCGAGTCGGGCAAGCTCGCCGGCGGAGCGACGACGGTGCCCGGTTCCTGGGCGTCCGGCGGCTCGTACGTCGGCAACGTGGGCAACGGCGGCACGCTGACCATCCCGCGCACCGGCGGTCCCGGTCAGTACGACCTGACGGTCGCCTACGCGCAGGCGGAGAAGAACACCGGGCACCCGTACAACACGGACACGATCACCCGCACCCTGGTGGCGACCGAGGCGGGCGGCACGGTGACGCGCGCGCCGTACCGCCACAACTACACCTGGGACGGGTTCTGGCCCGAGACGTCCCCGATCGACCTGACCACGAAGGGCGGCGCGCTCACCTTCGGCAACCCGGCCGCGTGGGGACCGAACGTCGACTGGGTGCAGCTCGCCCCGCTCGTCGTGGCGAACTCCGTGACGCCCTGGCACTGAACACCGCGGTGCCCGGCCGGTCCGTTCGGAACCGGCCGGGCACCGGCCTGTCACACCAGGGACGCGGTCAGCCCGCCGTCGAGGACGTAGTGGCTGCCGGTGACCCAGCTCGCCCGGTCCGACGCCAGGAACGCCGTCACCTCGGCGATGTCCTGCGGGGTGCCGAGCCGGCCCTGCTTGGCCGCGACCAGGTCGCCGAACGGGACCTGGGTGGCCGCTTCGAAGTCGGGGACCAGGCGCTCGACCATGGCCGTGTCCGCGAAGCCCGGGCAGACCGCGTTGACCCGCACCCCCGTCGGCCGCATCTCGACCGCCGCCACGCGGGTCAGCTGGATGACCGCCGCCTTCGTCGCGCAGTACGAGCCGAGCAGCGGGCTGCCGCCGATGCCCGCGATCGAGGCGATGTTGACGATGTTCCCCTTCGACTCCACCAGGTGCGGGATCGCCGCCTTCATCGCCACGAACGTGCCGCGGACGTTGACCGCGAAGATCTTGTCGAAGCTCTCCGTCGGCTGCTGCAGCAGCGGGGACGACACCTCGATCCCGGCGTTGTTGACCAGGACGTCGAGGCCGCCGAGGAGGTCGACGGCCTGCTGGATCGCCGTCTGGACCTGGGTTTCGTCGGTGACGTCGCAGTTGGCGACGCCGGCGGCGCCGATCTCGCCGGCCGCCTGCTTGGCCGCGAGGGAGTCGAGGTCGCTCACGACGACCCGGGCGCCGCGTTCGGTGAACAGCGCCGCGATCGCCTTGCCGATGCCGGCGCCGGAGCCGGTGACGAAGACGCGCTTTCCTGCGAGTTCGGACATGCTGGTCCCTTTCACATCGCTTCGATCTTGGGGAGGATTTCTTCCTTGAGCCGCTTCATGTCGTCGAGGGTCTTCGCCACCGGGACGTCCTGGAAGGGCGGCCACAGGAACGGCATGGTCAGCCCGGCTTCCCGGTAGCGCTTGAGCTGGTCGGTGAGCTGCGCCTGCGAGCCGACGAGCAGGTTGGTGCCCTTGCCCAGCGGGCTCTGGTCCATGTCCTGGTCGGTGATGACGAACCAGATCATGCTGGCGATCTCGAGGTCGTCGACCGAGCGCGGGGTGTCGAGGGCTTCGAGCTCGCGCTGGATCTCCGTGCGCCAGCGCCGGATGTCCTCGGGCGAGTCCTGGATGCCGATCCAGCCGGACAACCCGTACTTCGCGATCCGGGCCGCCGAGCGCTTGGCGTCCTTGAGGCCGCTGAAGAAGATCGGCGGATGCGGCTTCTGCACCGGCTTCGCGCCGAACCCGCTGCGCTGGAAGTCGGCGAACTCGCCGTGGTACTCGAACAGGTCGTTGGTCCAGATGCCCTGCATGATCTCCAGGGTTTCCCGGACGTGCTTGTGCCGCTGGGGGAAGAGGTGCGACGCGCTGGCGGCGGCGAACTCCTCGGGCATCCAGCCGGAGCCGACGGCCACGTTGAGCCGGCCGCCCGACAGGTGGTCGATGGTGGCCAGTTCCGCGGCGAGCACGCCGGGCGAGCGGTAGGGCGTGTCGATGATGCTCATCCCGATCCGCACCTTCGACGTCTTCGCCGCGAGCCACGGGATGAGCGGCATGCCCTGCAGGAACTTGCCGCGCGAGCTGACCGGCAGCCCCTTCGGGAAGCCCTCGATCATGCCGAAGGAGTACTGCATCTGCTGGGTGTCCGACGTTTCCGGGACGATGATCCGGTCGAGCGTCCAGACGGAGTCGAAGTCGAGGTCCTCGGCCAGCGCCGCGAGGTCCTCGAGCTCCCGCACGGTCACCTCGTCCCGGAAGTTCGGCAGGTAGAGCGCGAGTTTCATGTGTTCTCCTTCAGCGGGCGGCGAGGGTGGTGCGGATTTCGGCCTTGAGCACCTTGCCGACGGTCGAGCGGGGCAGGTCCGGCCAGACTTCGATCTGCTTCGGCGCTTTGACGCTGCCGATGCGGTCCTTGACGAACGCGATCAGCTCGCCGGGGTCGAGCTCGGCGCCGGGCCGGAGCTGGACGACGGCGGTGACGCGCTCGCCCCACTTGTCGTCGGGCAGGCCGATCACGGCGCAGTCGCGGACGGCTTCGTGGGCCAGCACCGCCTGTTCGACCTCGGCGGAGTAGACGTTGAACCCGCCGGTGATGACCATGTCCTTGGCGCGGTCGACGATGTGGAGGAACCCCTCGTCGTCGAGGAACCCGATGTCACCGGTGTGGTGCCAGCCGTGGGCCGACACCTCCGCCGTGGCCTCGGGGTTGCGGTGGTAGCCGGCCATCACCAGTGAGCCGCGCACGCAGATCTCCCCGCGTTCGCCTTGCGGCACGGCTTTTCCGCCGCCGTCGAGGATCGCCACCGTGACCAGCGGCGACGGCCGTCCGGCCGACGCCAACCGTCCGGTGTGGACGCTGCCGTCGGGACGCCGGTGCTCGGCGGGCGACATCGTCGAGATCATCATCGGGGCTTCGGACTGGCCGAACAGCTGCGCCATCGGCCCGATCCGGTCGAGCGCTTCGGCGAGCCGGGCCGTCGACATCGGGGCGGCGCCGTACCAGAAGCACTGCAGCGACGAGAGATCCGTGCGGTCCAGGGCTTCGTGGCCGAGCACCAGGTAGATGAGCGTCGGCGGCAGGAACGTGTGGGTGACGCGGTGGCGTTCGATGAGCTCCAGGAACCGGCCGACGTCGGGCTTGGGCATGATCACGACCTCGCCGCCGCGGGCCAGGACCGGAAAGCAGAGGACGCCGGCCGCGTGCGTCAGCGGGGCGAGGGCCAGGTAGACCGGCCGCCCCTCGAAGGGGTAGCTCATCAGCGTGATCGCCGACATCACTTCGAGGTTGCGGCCGGTGAGCATGACGCCCTTGGGGCGCCCGGTGGTGCCACCGGTGCCGACGAGGGCGACGACGTCGCCGGGCTGGCCGGCCACGGCGGGAGGGTCTTCGCGGGCGGCGTCGAGCCAGGCGTCGAAACCGGGCGCGAAGTCGTCGCTTTCCCCGAGCCGCACGAGCGTGGTCAGCTTCGGCAGCCGCGGGGCGATCTTGCGGACCAGGTCCTCGAACGCGGGCTGGAAGACCAGGGTGGTGCAGTCGAAGAGGTCCAGGAGCTCGGCGTTCTCGCCGGCGGCGTTGCGCGGGTTGATCGGGCACCACACCGCGCCGGCGCGGGAGATGCCGAACACGCAGGTGAACGCGGCCGGGTCGTTGGCCGAGAGGATGCCGACCTTGTCCCCCGGGGCGACGCCGGAGCGCCGCAACGCGCGGGCGACGGCCTCGGCGAGCTCGACGACCTCGCCGTACGACCGGGAGACCCCGTCGAGGGTCAGGCAAGGCGCCCCGGGGTCCAGGGAGGCGCCTTTCTCCAGGTAGAAGAACAGAGACATCGTCGTCCCTCCCGACTTCGCCGGCGGCTGGTGACGACCATGACCGCCGTTTGGACGAATGTCAAGATTTTCTTGGACGATTGGTCAGAAAACCGCCGGATGGTATCTTCGGGGCTGTGACCAGCGCAGCCGCCGTGAGGCGCCGGACCCCAGCCGACAAGTTCGAGGACCGCCGCCGGGAACTGGCCGACGCGGCGCTCCTGGCGCTGGCCGACCTCGGCTACGCCCGCACGAGCCTGCGCACGATCGCGGAGCACACGAAGTTCTCCCACGGGCTGCTGCACTACTACTTCGCCGACAAGGTCGAGCTGATCACCTACTGCGTCCGCCGCTACAAGGCGGCGTGCGTCCAGCGTTACGAGGGCGGAGTCGGCGAGGCGGCGACGGCGGAAGAGCTGGCGGCGGCGTGCGCGGACGGGCTGGCGGCGGCGCTCGACGAGGCGCCGTTGATGCACCGCATGTGGTACGACCTGCGCACGCAGTCCCTGTTCGAGCCGGCGTTCCGCGAGGACGTCGCCGAGATCGACGCGAGCCTCCGGGACATGATCTGGCGCAACGTAACCGCGTACGCCGGTCTCGCGGGCACCGAGCCGACTTGCTCGGCGGCGGACGCGTACGCGTTGTTCGACGGGCTGTTCCAGCAGGCGCTGCTGCGGCACCTCGCCGGTGAAGAGGCGGCACTGGACGACCTGCGGCGCGGGGTGCGGGAACTGTTCCCCCGCCTGGCCGGCTAGCCGGTCACTCCGCGACGACGATGACGTGCAGGCTCCGCGGCCCGTGCACGCCTTCCACCCGGGTCAGCTCGATGTCGCTGGTCGCGCTCGGGCCGCTGATCCAGGTCTGCGGGCGGGCCGGGTCCAGCGCGGCCACCGCCTCCGGGACGCCCGGCACGATCTGCTCCGCCCGGAGCACGCACACGTGCACGTCCGGCACCAGGCTCAGCGCCCGACGACCCTGGCCGGGGCCGTGGTCGAGGACGATCGTGCCGGTGGTCGCGATGCCGAGCGCCGCCGTGGTGACGACGGCGTCGAACCCCGCCAGCTCCGCCGTGGTCGCGGGGGGCGGCGAGCCGCCGACGTCGACCGGGAAACCGTCCGGTACCAGCACTTTCCGCGCCGGTCCCAGCACCGACCGGAGGGTGGACGGCAGCTCGGCGGCGGCGCACCGCGTGAGGGTCGCGCGGTAGTCGACCACGCGCTCGGCGAACAGCTCGACGTCGGCGACGGCCGAGCGATACCCGCGGGGCACCACGGCTTCCGTCCGGTCCGCGTCGCGCAGCGCCGCCCGGACGGCCGCCAGGATCTCCTCGCGCGCGGTCATCGCTTCCGCCACCAGGACCGGAACGACTCACGCGGCGGGGCAGGCAGGTCGCGGCTGTACGTCCACAGTGAACCCGGCCACGGCAGGCGGGACAGGGCGCGGCGGCCACCCGGGAGCAGCCCGCGGCCGAACCGGGTCAGGGCCCGGTTCGCCACGCCCAGGCCGCGTTCGGCGGCACCCAGCCGCCGGGCGTCCGAGAGCACCCAGGACGCCGTCTTCATCGCCACCGCCTCGGGTTTCGGGGGTCCGCCGCGGTGCGCGTCGACCACCTGGGAACGCAGGTGCACCAGGACTTCGGGGATGTCGATGCGCACCGGGCACGCTTCGAAACAGGCACCGCACAGGCTGGACGCGTACGGCAGCGAGTCGGTCTGCTCGTCGACACCGACGCCCTTGAGCAGGGGGTTGAGGATCGCGCCGATCGGCCCGGGGTAGACCGAGCCGTAGGCGTGCCCGCCGGTGCGTTCGTAGACCGGGCAGACGTTCAGGCACGCCGAGCAGCGGATGCAGCGCAGCGCCTGCCGGCCGACCTCGTCGGCGAGCGCGCGGGTGCGGCCGTTGTCCAGCAGCACCACGTGCACCTCCTGCGGCCCGTCGCCCGGCGTCACGCCCGACCACGTCGAGGTGTAGGGGTTCATCCGCTCCCCCGTGCTCGACCGCGGCAGGAGCTGGAGGAACACGTCGAGGTCGGTCCACGTCGGGACGACCTTTTCGATGCCCACCACGGAAACGAGCACCTCGGGCAGGGTCAGGCACATCCGGCCGTTGCCCTCGGACTCGACGACGACCAGGGTGCCGCTCTCGGCGACGGCGAAGTTCGCGCCGGAGACGGCCATCTTCGCCCGCAGGAACTTCTCGCGCAGGTGCAGCCGGGCCGCGCCGGCCAGCTCGGCGGGGTCGTCGGTCAGGCCGTCGGGCGCCGGCCGGCCCGCCCCGGCCATCTCGCGGCGGAAGATCTCCCGGATCTCCGCGCGGTTGCGGTGGATCGCGGGCACCAGGATGTGGCTGGGCAGGTCGTCGCCGAGCTGCACGATGAGCTCGGCGAGGTCGGTCTCCCAGGCGGTGACGCCGTGCTCGGCGAGGGCCTCGTTGAGGCCGATCTCCTGCGTCGCCATCGACTTGACCTTGACGACCTCGTCGACGCCGTGGTCCCGCGCGATGCGGGCGACCACGTCGCAGGCCTCCCGCGCGTCGCGCGCCCAGTGCACGGTCGCTCCCCGCGCCCGCAACGCGGCTTCGAGGGTCAGCAGGTGCTCGTCGAGGCGGCGCAGGGTGTTGTCCTTGATCGCGGCGCCCGCCAGCCGCAGCTCCTCCCACTCGGCCACCTCGCCGACGACGGCCGCGCGCTTGGCGCGGATCGTGCCGGTGGCGTGGGCGAGGTTGCGGCGCAGCTGGGTGTCGGCGAGTGCTTCCCGTGCCGCCGCGGGGAAGGCGGGCATGCCGACGAACGTGGCGCTCACAGTTCCCCCTCGGTCGAAGCCAGCACGTCGGCCAGGTGCAGCACGCGGACACCGGACCGCTGCCGCGACAGCAGGCCACCGACGTGCAGCAGGCACGAGTTGTCGCCCGCGACGAGCACCTCCGCCCCGGTTTCGCGGACGTGCCGGGCCTTGTCCGCGCCCATGGCCGTCGACGTCTCGGCGTTCTTGACGGCGAAGGTGCCGCCGAACCCGCAGCACTCTTCGGCGGCGGGCAGCTCGACGAGGTCGAGCCCGCGCACCGCCCGCAGCAGCCGCAGCGGCTTGTCGCCGACGCCGAGCATGCGCAGCGAGTGGCAGGTCGGGTGGTAGGTGACGCGGTGCGGGAAGGAGGCGCCGACGTCGGTCACGCCGAGCACGTCGACGAGGAACTCGCTCAGCTCGTGCACCTTCGGCCCGGTCTCGGCCAGCCGCGGCTCCCCCGCGCGCCGCGCCACGAGGCCGTGCTGGTGCCGGGCCGAACCGGCGCACGACCCGGACGGCGTGACGATGTGGTCGTACCCGGCGAAGGCCTCGGTGAAGGCGCGGACCACCGGCACGGCCTCGTCGAGGTAGCCGGTGTTGACCATCGGCTGACCGCAGCAGGTCTGCGCCTGCGGGAAGTCCGCGTCCACGCCCAGGCGGCGCAGCAGCCGGAACACCGCCTTGCCCGTGTCGGGGAACAGCGCGTCGTTGATGCAGGTGACGAGCACGGCGACCTTCATGCCTCACCCGCTCCCAGTGAATGAAAGGTTTCAAATTTCGGTTTCGCTGACGCTACTACGATGCGTTGTTACGTTTCAAGCCCAGGCCTCCCCGGCGTCGGCGGAGCCGGCGCTGAAGACGCGGGCCACGCGGGCACCTCCGGTCGGTCACGGTTCGCCGGGCGAGGGCCGGCCGAAGCGGGTCATCGCGCGGAAGAGGTCGGCGGGATCCGGCGCCTCGGGCAGCGCGGGGAGCGGCGCCCCGGGGACGGCGAAGGCGCGCAGCAGCTGGCCGACGAGGCGGCGCCACGTCCCGGGCGCGTCGTCCCCGGTGGCGGCGATGACCCCGGCGTTGGCCATCAGCAGGACGACGAGGTCCTCGGCCGTGAAGTCCGCCCGGAGGTGCCCGGTGCCCTTGGCGCGGCGGACGAGCTTCAGGAAGCCCCGGTAGGCCTCGGCGCGGCGGGCCTCGAGGTCCCTGGCGGCCGGGAAGGACATCGCGAGCACGGCGGCGAAGCCGCGGTCGGCGGCCTGCATCGCGCAGATCGACTCGAGGTAGCGGGTGAAGCCGTGCCAGGGGTCCGGGTCGGCCAGCGCCTCGGCGATGGCCGCGGCGTAGCCGTCCATGCGGTCGGCGAAGACGGCGTTGATCAGGTCCTCGCGGGTGGCGAAGCGCCGGGACAAGGTCGCCTTCCCGACCCCGGCCTCGCGGGCCACCGACGCCATCGAGACGCCGAGCCCTTCGGTCGCGTAGAGCCGGCGGGCCGCGGCCATGATGCGTTCGCGGTTGCGCTCGGCGTCCGCGCGCAACGCGGTTTCGCACTGCTGACCTGGTGCCATGCTGCCCACCCTATCAAGTGGAACATCCTGCCCACTTCTCTGCTACGGTGACGACAGGAACTGGGAAGGCCGTTCCACTTAACCCGAAGGTGACCCCTCATGCGTGCTGCGACCCTGGAGTCCGTCCCCGCCACCCCGACCGTGACCGAGGTCGGGACCCCCCGCCCGGAAGCGGGCGAACTGCTGGTGCGGGTGGCCGCGTCCTCGATCAACGGCTTCGACGCCGCCACCGCCGCCGGCTACCTGCAGGGGATGCTGGAGCACCGGTTCCCGCTGGTGCCGGGCAAGGACTTCGCCGGAACCGTCGAAGGCCTCGGCGAAGGCGTCGAGGACTTCGCGGTCGGGGACGCGGTCTTCGGCGTGGTGATGAAGCCGTTCCTGGGGACGGGCTCACTGGCCGAGTACGTCACCGTCCCCGCGTCCTACGGCGTCGCCGCCATTCCGCCCGGTCTGGACGTGCGTGAAGCCGGCGCGCTGGGCATGGCGGGTACGGCGGCCCTCGACGCCCTCACCGCCGTGGACCTCGCGAAGGACGACACGGTGCTGGTCTCCGGCGCCACCGGCGGCGTCGGCACGCTGGCGGTGCAGCTCGCGGCCGCGCGCGGCGCCCGGGTCGTCGCCACCGCCCGCCCCGGCGCGGAAGCCGGCTTCGTCACCGGCCTCACCGACGTCGAGGTCGTCGACTTCGAAGGCGACCTCCCCGCCCAGGTCCGGGCGCTCGCCCCGGAGGGCGTGGACGCGGTGCTGCACCTGGCCGGCGACGGCGACGGGCTCGCCCGGCTGCTGCGCCCCGGCGGCCGGTTCGCCTCCACCCTCGGTGTCACGCCCGAAGGCGTCACCGCCGTCTCGGTGATGGCCGACCCGAACCCGCGGACCCTGGCCCACCTCGCCGCCGAAGCGGCGTCGGGCGCGTTGCGGGTCCCGGTCACCGCCACCTACCCCCTGGACCGGATCGGCGAGGCGTTCGCCGCGTTCGGCGCGGGCGCGCTCGGCAAGATATCCGTCATCCACTCCTGACACGGATTCGGCCACCGGCTTCGTGATCGGCAGTGACGACAGCGCCCTCCCCGGTGTGCCACTGCTCCGGCCGAGCAGAATTCGCCCCCCTCCAGGGGAATTTCCACCACGGATCGTGACCGGACCGAGCGCGGCTTTCCCCGCCCGGGGCGTCCGGCCGTGCCGATGCACACCCATCCGCAGAGCCACGACAGCGGACATAACCGTTGAGAGGAAACGAAGTTCGCTCATCCGTCAGGTGACGGATGTCTGGATTGCCCGCACCACGAAACATTGCTCTACGGAGTTTGCCGCTCCGGCCTCGACGCCGAGGAGGAGCGATGTCGCGTGCTACCACCACCGTCTCCACTCTGGTCATCTTCGTTCTCGCACTGAACCTGCGCCCGGCCGTGACGAGCCTGGGGGCGGCGCTGCCGGACATCTCCGTCGCCGGTGGTCTCGTCGCCGCGGTGCTCGTCGCCCTCCCCCTGTGGGCGATCGGCCTCGGCGGCTGGGCGACGCCGTGGCTGTGCGCCCGGGTGGGGACGCACCGGACCGTCACCGTGGCGCTCGTCGGGCTGGTGCTGTCACTGGCCGGGCGGGTCCTCGGGGGCTCGGTGGAACTGCTGGTCGGGACGGCGCTCGCGTGCCTGTCCATCGCCGTGCTCGGCACCATGCTGCCGTTGCTGGCCCAGGGGTCCGCGGCCTTCACCTTCGGGCTGGGGGTGGGCAGCACGGCCGGTGCGCTGGTCACGCCCACGGCGGTCATGTCGACGTCGTGGCGGGTCGCCCTCGGTGTGTGGGCGACCACGGCGCTGGTGGCCCAGCAGGTGTGGCAGCGCACCCCCGGCGAGTTCGTCTCGCCGCGGAGCGCCCCGGGCGCGGTGCGGGCCTCGGCCCTGACCATCCACTTCGGACTCATCTCGACGGTGACGTTCCTGGTCATGGGGTGGTTGCCCGGCATCCTGCGCAGTGCCGGTGTCCCGTCGACGACGGCCGGCGCGTGCCTGGCGTTGTCGATGGCCATGGGGCTGCCGATGATGTGGCTGGTCCCGGGCTGGACGCGTCGCTGGCGCAACCAGACCCTGCTCGTCGTCACCCTCGCCACGCCCAACGTGATCGGGGTGACCGGCCTGCTCCTCGCACCCGCGGCCGCCCCGTGGGTGTGGGCCGCGGCCACCGGCGCGGGCATGGGAGCGCTCGCGTTCGCCCTGACGACCATTTCGTTGCGCAGCAAGGACAGTTCGGTGTCGCTGTCCGCGGTGGTCCAGGGCGCGGGGTACGTCATCGCCGGCTTCGGCGTGCTGGTCTGCGGCTGGCTGCACACGGGCACGGGGACCTGGCGGACGCCGCTGCTGCTGGTGCTGGCGGTGCTGCTCGGGCAGATGGTCAGCGGCCACATCGCGGTGTTCCGCCGCAGTCCGGCCCCGGCGGCCGCCGCTCCGCCGGTCGCCGTGCACCCGCAGGACGACGCACCCGAAGTCGCGGCTTGACCCTGCCGCGGCCGGGGCTCAGCCGGAGGCGGACTGGTGGCGGGCCGCCTCCCGGGCGATGTCGATGCGCGAATGCACGCCCAGCTTGGTGAGGATGTGGGAGACGTGCGTTCCGACCGTGCGCGGGGACAGGTAGAGGCGGGCCGCGATCTGCGGGTTCGACAGGCCTTCGACGACCAGCGCGGCGATCCGGCCTTCGGTCGGCGTGAGACTGTCCCAGCCGTGCGTGGCCTGCCGGTGTTTCACCTTGGGGCCACGCCGGATGCCCAGCGCCCGGAACAGGGCACGCAGCCGGGCCACGTCCCATTGCGCGTCCAGCTCCGCGTAGAGGTCGATGGCGTGGATGAAGGCGGCCCGCGCCGAACCGCGGTCCTCGGCCCGGGCTTCGGCGAAGGCGAGCGCGGCCGCTTCCAGGGCCTTGGCCTGGGACAGCGGCCGGCCCGCGTCGGCGTAGCCGTCCGCGGCCCGCAGCAACATCGTCCCGTCGCGCTCGAGCAGGCCGCGGCAGTACAGGGCCAGCGCGCGGCGGTGCGGAACGGCGGACTCGGCGGCGATCCCGCGCGCGCGTTCCTCGATCTCCGCCGCGGTCCGCACGTCGCCGATCGTCATCGCCAGCCGCGCGGCGTCGCCCAGCCGCTCCTCCCCCGCGTCTTCGCCGGCCGGCACGGCGGTCAGCACGGCGAGCGCCCGCTCCGGCGCGCCGGCGTGCTCGAAGGCGAGACTGCGGGCGCGGACCAGGGATTCCACGACCTCGTCGCCGGCGCGTTCCGAATGCAGCGCGGCGACGTCGAGGTGCCGGCGGGCCGCGTCCGCCTCGTCGCGGTGGAAGTGGATGATCGCGGCGACGCCGTGGTCGCAGCACACCACGCCCGGGTCCTTCTGGTCGTCCGGCACGACGTCGACCTCGGCCAGCGCGTCGTCCCACCGGCCGGCGCCCAGCATCAGCTGCCCGATGGCGCTCTGGACCTGGGTCAGCCGCGCTTCGCTGCCGGTGCGCTCGGCCAGCTCCCGCGCCTGCCCGGCGGCGGTGAGCGCGTCGGCGTAGCGGTCGAGCGCGCCGAAGGTGACCGACTGGTTGATGCGCA
Source organism: Streptomyces sp. MN03-5084-2B (assembly GCA_033793495.1). Taxonomy (GTDB): domain Bacteria; phylum Actinomycetota; class Actinomycetes; order Mycobacteriales; family Pseudonocardiaceae; genus Amycolatopsis. The sequence continues at coordinate 93,438 of JARAWT010000043.1, forward strand.
GCAGCAGGGTGAGCTCGATCAGCGTGGGATCACCCCGCACGACGGCGATCGCGCGCTCGAACAACGGGAGCGCCGCGGCCCACTCGCCGCGCGCCATGGCGCCCTGGCCCAGCACGTGCAGCGCCCACCCGGTCGCCCAGCGGTCTTCGGCCGAGCCGAGCTCCGCCAGCGCCGCGGAAGCGGCCCGGCCCGCGGAGTCGACCTCGCCGAGGACCCGCCGGATCCGCGCGATGAGCACCAGCAGCCTGGCGCGGTGCCGGGCCTGCAGCCCCGGCTGGGTCAGCGCCTCGTTGAGCGCCGGAAGGGACTCGGCGGCGCGGCCGGCGGTCCCGCGGCTCTGGACGATCGTCGTGTGCAGGTCGACGCGCACGTCCGGGTCGCGGACGCGATCCAAAGCGCGGCAGGCGATCCGCTCGGCCTGGGCCACGTTGCCGACCCGGTAGTAGGCGTCGGCCAGCCGGCAGGCCAGCGCGCCGGTCACGGCGTCGTCCAGCGGCGCGTCCCGCACCGCCCGTCTCAGGAGCGCGACGGCGACCACGGGCGCCTGGCCGATCAGCGGCATGGCCACGTTCAGCAGCCACTGCACGGCCCAGTCCGGCACCGGCACCCGGCTGTCCGTTGTGGACACCATCGGCAGCAGCTGCCGCGCCACCCGCTCGACCGGGGCGTTCGCCTCCGCCAGCGCCCACGCGGCGGACTGGTGCCAGGCGACCCGGACCGCCGTCGGCATTTCGTCGTACAACGCCGTGCGGATCAACGGGTGCCGGAACTCCAGGTCGTCCCCGGCCGCCACCAGCACGCCGGCGGCGCGGGCCTCGTCGAGCGCGGGCAACAGCTCGGCGAACGACGAGTTCGTCACGGTCACCAGGTCGGCGACCGAAAAGCCGACGCCGAGCAACGCGGCCGTCCGCAGCACGCCCCGGGCCGGCTCGGTCAGGAATTCCAGCCGGTCCGCGATCGCCTCCGGCAGGGAGTCCGGCGTGGCCGCGCCGGTCAGCTCCGCGATGCCCGCGTGGTCGACCTCGAGGCACGAGCTCCTGGTCAGCGCGTCCACCAGTTCGGTGAGGTACAAGGGATTCCCGGCCGCGCCGGCGGCCAGCTCCTCCAGCCGGGCGCCCGGCTTGCCGCCGGCCAGCGCGGCCACCAGCTCGAGCACCGCCGGTTCCGCCAGCCGGCCCAGCCGCAGCCGCTCGCCCGGGCGGACGATCCGGAACAGCGACCGCAGGTCGTCGCGGCGCGGTACCGGGCGCAGCACGCCGATCAGCAGCAACGGCAGCTGCCGGACCAGGCGGGCGAGCCGCCCCCACACCGCCACCGTCGTGCTGTCCGCCCACTGCAGCTCGTCGACGACCAGCACCGCCGGCCCGTCCTGGCAGAGCTGGTCCACCAGCGCGATCAGCTGCTCGGCGGCCGCGGCGGCGAGGTCGGTGCCCTTGCCAGCGACGGCTCCGCCGCCCAGCAGCTCGGAAACGGCGTCACGACGGGGATCCCGCGTGACCGGTGTGATCTCGAAGGCGTCCAGCAGCGGCAGCAGCGGCAGGGCCTGCCCGAGCTCGTCGCCGGCTCCCCAGTACACCTGGCAGCCCGCGTCGGTGGCGGCCACGCAGGCCGACCGGACCAGCGCCGACTTGCCGATCCCGGGCTCGCCGTCGACCAGCACGGCCCGGCCCCGGCCCGCGGCGACGTCACGGATCCAGGCGACCAGCCGGGACAGCTCGCTGTCCCGGCCGACCAGTAGCTCCGTACCGTCCGTAAGCGGTCGCACACGGGGGATTTTAGAAGTAAAACCTCTTCCCCAACAAGGGGCGCACTTCGGCACCGCGGAACGCCGGCCGGTAGCCCACCGTTCCCGCCGGGGAAACCTCCCATTCGGCAAATGCTCCGATTCGTGGTCCGGACGTGATTAATCCGGACGGCCCGCGTCGATCACCGGCCGCCGGTGCGCCGCCCGCCGCCGACGCGACCGGCCCGGACAAGGTGCGGCGCGAAAGCGCTCGGGGCCACCGAAAGCATTGCGCCACAAGAGTATCGGCGTCACATCCACGGACAGGTGAGTTCTTTGACGTCGACTACGCTGCGTCAGTAGCGGCGGACCGCCGACGACTTCGGCACCCTCGCGAGCATTACCTGCCTTCGCAGACAACTGCGCGATTACCGGCGGCCCGGTTCGATTTCGGGGTGACGGCTACACCGGGTTCGCCGTCGCGGGATATGGCGGACGATCTGTTGTTTCCGCTTCGACGGGGGCCCTCGGGCCACGTTTTTCGCACTACGCCGCCCCTTCGTCGAGTCTCGCACCGAGCGCTCGGTGACCGACAGCGGCGCAAGATCGTCGATCTAGTATTCGTGCCGCCATTCTGGTGAATTCCCGGATCCGGCGTCATCACGCGTTGTCAAGGGCTCCCGGGGTCCCTACAGTGGCCCGCCTGACGCCGGGGAGTGAATCACGGACCTTCCTTGGAGCCGGTACTTCAACTGTCATCTCCTTCGAGGAGCAGACCTTGTTCGGAATAGTCAGGAGCAATGCCCGTGTTCGTGCCGCGCTCACTCTCGCGGTCGTCACGGTCGTAACCGGTTGCGGCGCGCTCGGCGCGACCGGTTCGAGCGCCTCGTCGAGCGGCAGCGGGCTCGAGAAGACGGCGCTGAAGGTTTCGATCCTGCCCACCACGGACCTCGCGCCGTTCTGGCTGGCCCAGGACGAAGGCTACTTCCAGGCCGAGGGCCTCACCGTCGAGTCCGTCATCGCCGCCAGTGGCCAGGCGTCGTTGGCGAAGTCGATCTCGGGCGACGTCGACATCGCGTTCTCGACCTACCCGCCGTTCTTCACCGCACGCAGCACCGGCGCCGCCGACATGGAGCTGGTCGCCGACGCGACGTCGGTCAACGCGAAGTCCAATGCGATCGTCACGGTCCCGAATTCGCCGGTGAAAACAATCACCGACCTGGCCACCGCGAAGATCGCCATCACGGCCAAGAACACCGCTTCGGATCTGCTCACCCGGTCGATCATGCAGGACCACAACGTCGATTTCAGCAAGGTGAATTGGGTGCTGATCCCGCTGCCCAACATCGCCGCGGCGCTGCAGCAGGGGCAGGCCGACGCCGCGTACCTGCCGGAGCCCTACATCACGCAGGCCGCCAAGACGGCCGGCGCGATCCCGGTGATCGACATCAACAGCGGGGCCACCCAGGACTTCCCGCTGACCGGCTACGGCGCGACGCGGAAGTGGGTGAAGGAGAACCCGAAGACCCTGGCCGCCTTCCAGCGGGCCATGCAGAAGGCCACCCACGACGCCCTGTTCGACCGCGCCAAGGTCGAGCCGCTGCTGGTGCGGTTCGCCAAGATCGACGAGGACACCGCCAAGCTGCTGACCCTGCCGGGCTACGGCTCGGTGCTGGACTCCCGTCGCCTGCAACGGGTTCCGGACCTGCTGCTGCAGCTGGGCGCCATCCCGTCGCCGATCGACGTGAACTCGATGATCGGCCCGCAGGCGGGAAAGTGATCCGGCCCGGGCGCACCACCGGTCGTGAGTGGTGAGGCGGGTCAAACCCGCTGTCATGTCTCAGGACTTCACGGACAGATCTGTCTCAGGACTTCGCGGACAGTTTGTGGTTGGTGAGGGGTTGGTAGCGTACCGATCGGTCT
>JARAWT010000044.1:0-87260 GCA_033793495.1 Streptomyces sp. MN03-5084-2B
ACCCCGGCAAGAGGGTGCGCATCAAGTATCCCCTCAACCTGCTCGGCAACTTGTTTCCGTTGCTGGAGAACCGTTTTCAGGCTGTCGGCCAGCCGCGGCAGCACGGTGTCCGCGGCGGCGGTGCCCGGGACGGTGACCGTCTGCTCGCCCAATGCGGTCATGATCGCCTCGACCAGCCGCTCACCCATGCGGGGAGCGTGAACCTTCGCGATCGCGGTCAGCTTGCGGCGGCCGGCCTTGGCGATGCCGGCCGGGCCGCCGCAGCGGGAGAGGATTTCCAGCACCGCCGGATGCGAGATCCGCGGGCCGATGGCGTGTTCGAGGGCTGGGTGGATGCCGGTGAGCAGGCCCCGGATCCGGTTGCTGATCCGGGTGGCCTCACCGGCGAGGTCGTCGTCGAACCCGACCAGTACCTCCAGCTCGGCCAACGCCTCGTCACCGACATCGACCGGGCGCAGGGTGTGGGGCAGGGAGCGGGCGGCGTCGGCGATGACGAACGCGTCCCGGGCGTCGGTTTTGGCGCGCCCGGGGTAGAGGTCGGCGATGCGGCGCATCGCCAGCCCGGGCAGGTAGGCGACCTGGTGCCCGGCGGCGCGGGCGACCGCGACCGGCAATGCCCCGATCGTGGCGGGCTGGTCCACCACGACCAGCAGGGTTCCGTGCGCTGCGAGTTTGTCGAAAAGTGCTCTCAGTTTGGGTTCGGTGTTGGGCAGCGGCCCGTCATGCAGCCGTATGCCGCCGGGGTCCAGGCCGACCGCGTGGTGGGCGTCTTTGCCGACGTCCAGGCCGAGGAACACGCTGTAAGTGCTGCTCATCCACCATGCCGTTCGTTCGCCGCAATGTGGTCACCGGGTTGGGCATCGAGCGCCGGCACCCACGTTACGACGAGACCTACCCAATGGTGGCCGTGTCCCTATCAGCGGTCGGTCGATGCCACCAGACCCGGTGACACCACCCCCCCGGATCATGGGTTCGACTGGGGGCGCAAGTCATGCCAGGCCTGGCGACCACAACTCCCTGGCCGGGAGCCACGAAAAAGGTAACGGGGGTAGTCGACGTGGGCGCCGGTCTTGCCGTCACCGGTCGGCTCGCGGCGGAACGCGTGATCGTCGTCGCCGCCCTGCCGGTGCAGGCGCACCGCCGGCCTTCGCTCGTTCCCGCGAGCGTGCGGTCATTCGCCGCTGCCGACCGCGAGTTCGGAGCGAATCAGCTCCAGCAACCGCCCCAGCCAGTTTCGGCCCTCCGATCCGTGGTGGCCCCAGAACGTCGAACCCAGCTCGGTGTAGATCAGCCGCGTTGTCCCGGTCGCCGTCAGCGTTGCGGCGAGATCGGGATGCCGGCTGAACTTGCGGCGCAGCAGATCCGTCATGACCGCTGTCCGTCGTTCGGGCCAGTCGGCGCGGACGGCGGAATCCTCCGCGATCTTCTGCGCGGCGTACGGGGTGGCGGCCTGCCGGATCGCGGCTCGGAGCCGATCGTCGGCAACCGCCAGTGCCCAGTAGGCGTGCCAGACGGTCGGACAGGTCTGCCCGCCGACGGTGATGGGTGCGGGGAACTCGTTGCGCAGCACCAGGATTCCCGGATCCGGTGGCCAGCCGCCCGGAAAGACCACCTGGCCGATGACGACGCTGGCCTCGATCGGCTCGGCCGGGCCATCGGCGGGCGACCCGCCCGCGTAACGCTGCCGCCGGCCGGCGAAGTAGTCCAGCGCCGCCGCGTGCATCTCCGCCGTGACGACCTCGTCCTCGTCGCCTCGGCCCAGGTGGTTGCCCGGTCCGGCGACCAGCACCCGCAGCGGCCGGTCCTTGGCGTCCTGGTCGCCGAGAGCGTAGCCGCGCAGGTGCTCGGGAATCGCTTCGTAGGCTTCGCGCAGTGCGGCCCGACGGTCCTCGGTCGGCTGGTCACGGAACACCTCGAGGGCGGCAAGACACCGGTCCGTGGAGTCGGGCCTGCCGGCGAGCTGGTCGATGGCGTCGCGGACCTCGCCCAGCAGCATCTCGGCGGTCAGCCAGGCCTGTGGTTCGGCGAACGTCCACGCCGCGAGGTGGTGGGCCGAGGCCCGGGCACCCTCGGCCGGCTCGGTGGCCACCCATCCCGAGGCGAGCTTGCCGGCGAACTCGTCGAGGGTCACCAGCCCCCAGCAGTCGATCATCCCGTCGGCGTAGATCAGCAAGTCGGCCAGGAAGTACGTCGCACCGTTGCGGACGAACGCGTGACGCCAGGTCCCCTCGATGCGCTCGCCGTCCACGTCCCGCCAGGTCCGCCGCCGTACCACCATGAGCGACAGCGTAGCCGCGGTCTGCCCAGAAGACGGCTCCGCCGCTTCCGGGCTCTGTCCACACCGGACCGCGCGAAGGACGCGGGCCGAGCCGGCCGCGGGTCCTCCTCGGGTACGTCCGAAGAGGACCCGCGAGACCTCAGCGGGGCAGGACGAGGTGGTCGGCGATGGCGTACAGCTCCGCCTGCTCACCGGCACCCGCGACGGCGATCGGCGCGTCGTGGACGGCCTTGAGGATCCAAAGCGTGCGGTAACCGTTCTCGTCCAGGTAGCGGGTCTCGTGCCCCTGGACCGGTCGCCCCGAGGTGCCGCCCACCCGGCCGGCCTCGTCGCTGCGCACCTGGATCTGCGACTGGGTACTGCACGTGCCCACCGAGTAGCTCGTGCGCAGACCGTCCGAGCCGCCCGGGCCGCCCTTCTCCACGTCGAACGTGCACATCCGCCGGCCGTCGGGCAGCTTGCCGAGACCGAACGACGGGGTGACGGTGGTCTTGCCGGGGAAGGTGACGTTCTCCGCAACGCGGCGGCCCGCGTCGACCAGTTGCTGCGCCGACGCCGTGCTGCCCGGCTGCGCGGCCACGTTGACGTACAGCGAGCCGCCGTCGGGGTGGGTCAGGTACACCTCGTAGCCGCCGGGGCCGCCGGAGTGCGAGCTCTCCACACCCGCCCGCCCGCCGATGGTGACGGGCCGGCCCGGACCGGACTTGAAGGCGGCCTGATCGACCTGCACCATCCGCATTTCCTGGACGTCCACGAGCAGGACCTGACGCCCGGACGTCACGGTCAACATGTACTCGCCGCCGTACACCGGCTTGTCGGACTGCGCCGCGCTGCCACCCATGTTGATCCGGCGCGCGAGGTAGTCGGCCTTGCCCGGCGGCAGCCAGCCGAGCGAGAAGGGCATGGTCAGCTCCGCGACGGCCGCCTCGGCCGGTGCCGCGACGGCGGCCTGGCCACTGGGCCCGCCTGCCCCCGTGGCCACCTGGTTGTCGGGCAGGGGCCGGTTCAGCGCCACGACGGCGACCGCGGCCAGGGCGAGCAGGGCCACCCCGCCGCCGGCCGCGAGCGGACGGCTCACCACGGCGCGCCTGCGGCCGAGGCGCTCCCGCGTGGCCGCCAGCACCTGGTCGCTGTCGGGGGTGTCGTGCTCGTGGGCGGTGAAGGTGTCCTTGATCAGGTTCTCGATGTCCATCAGCTCTCCTTCGCCTGGGCCATCCGGTCGATGCTCAGGCCGTTTCGCAGGGTCGTCAGGGCTTTGCGGGAGTGGGCCCGCACGGTGGCCTGGGCGCAGCCGAGCAGCTCGGCGATGTCGGCGTCGGCGAGCTGCTCGTAGTACCGGAGCACCACGACCGCGCGCTGGCGCCGGGGCAGCCGCGCCAGGCGCTGCCACATGTCCTCGCGTACCGCGTGGTCCGACGCGAAGTCATCCGGCCGCGCCTCGTCCGGGGGGTCGCCGACGGCGATCAGCCGCGCCGACCGGCTGCGCCGCCAGGACAGGTAGTCGTTGGTCACCATCCGCATGACATAACGGTCGGGGTGCTCGGCGTCGCTGATCCGCGACCACCGCCGGTACGCCTTGACCAGTACGTCCTGCACCAGATCAGCGGCCTGTTCCCGCTCCCCGGTCAGCATCGTCGCGTAGCGCAGCAGCCGTGGCAGGTGCGCCCGGACGAAGTTCTCGTAGTCAGCCATCACCATGAAGACGGCCGCCGCGCGCGATCCGTGTACCTCCAGGCGAAACTTTCCCGGCGAACCCGCGAACGGCGAAGAGCCCGCCGGAGGGGCTCCGGCGGGCTCTTCGAAGGGCAACGACCGGGCAGTGGCCGTCGGGGCGGAACCGCTCCGGGGCTCACTCGGCCGCCGGTGTCAGCGGTCCATCAGGGCGAAGACGCCCCAGCCGAGGTATTCGCGCTGGTAGCGGACGTGGTATGCCGGAGCGGCGGTGAGTTCCGCGCGCATCTGCCCGGCCAGCTCGTCTTCGGGGTGTGCGTCCAGCCAGCGGCGGGTGTTGAGCCATTGAGGCGCGACGTAGCGGTCCCAGCTGTCCTGGTCGGCCACGACCATCTCCACGACGTCACAACCCAGCTCCCCGAACTGTTCCAGCAGTTCCGGGAGGCCGCGGAAGTCGTCCTCGCTGGTGGCGTGACAGCCTTCGACGGTGGCCTGGTCCGGCGGTTGCCTGCGCCAGTACGGCTCGCCGATCAGCATCAGGCCGCCGGGCCGAAGGCTGCGCCGGAGCAGGTCGACGGTGCCGGCGACGCCGCCTCCGATCCAGGTCGCCCCGAGGCACGACCCGATGTCGACCGGGTCGTCGGCAACGTGGCCCGACGCGTCACCGTGGGTGAAGGCGACCTGTTCGGCGACCTCCAGCTCGATCGCCCTGGCCCGGGCCTTGGCCAGGAACACGGTGCTGATGTCGACGCCGGTTCCGGTGATGCGGTGATCGCGGGCCCAGGTGCACAGCAGCTCGCCCGAGCCACAGGCCAGGTCGAGCATCCGGGTGCCGGGTGGTGGGTTCAGCGCCTCGCCCAGGTCGGCCAGTTTCCGGCCGGTGAGCGGGTTGTGGATGCGGTGGCTGCTCTCGCGGATGGTGAAGCTACGGGGTAGATCCACTTCGGGGATTCCTCACGTCCAAAGGGTGGTTCGCGGTGGTCGGCGCGGAGTCGGCCGTGGACGGCCGGGCTACCCGGACATTCATGCAATGCACCTCTTCGGACGGAAGGCCATACGGGTTCGACGGAACGCTAGACGGGTCGCGCGTGCCGGTCCACCGGTTATCGCGGAAGCATCGAGTAGTCCTGCTCATGGTGCCGCGGCCCGGATCGGCCTACCGTGCTCGGCGTGGAGGATCACCGGGCAGAGCCGGCGGGGCCGGGGCGGGCCCGCCGGTGCGGAGCGGCCGCGGCCGTGGGCGCCGGGCTGGGCCTGGTCTGGCTGTCCGCGACGGGAAAGGCTTCCCTGGACGCGGTGCTGTCACGCGCCGAGCTGGGCGCCCTGGGCATCGTGGTGCTGGGCTTGCCGGCCGGGGCACTGGCGGCCTGGCCGCTGCTGTGGGCGGCGAGAGTGCGACCCGCCTGGCGGGTCGCCCTGCTCGCGCCCGTTCCCGTGGTGGCGATGTGGCATCTGCTGGACGTGGCGTGGCTCGGCACCGGCGTGCGGGACGGGTGGCTCGGCGCCTGGCCGTTGCCGGCCCTGACCGCCGGGGGATACGGGGCCGCCGCGCTGGTCACCGCGCCCGGTGCCCGGTTGCGGCGCCGACGGTCTCCGTCGCGATGACGTCGTCGCCACCCCGGACGGGGGCCGCCGGGCACACGGTGTCCCGCCCGGGCAGGGCGAGAGTGTCCAAATAGGCCTGGATGTGCCCGGCCACGCACGGGGACGACAGGAACGCGATGTGGGCATCGCCCGCGTAGGTCAGCAGCACGCTTCCGAGGATCTGGGCCGAAACCCTGGTCACGTTCCCGTACGGCGACCACGGATTGCCTTGCGTACCCACGAGCAGGATCGGTGGCGCGTCCCGGACGACGGTCACCCCGGGCGGGTTCGTGGCCGCTGCGCCGCCGCCGGCGCAGCCGCTCAGCGCGTCCCAGGCCTGGGACGCGCCGCGGGTGTGCGGGGCCAGTGCGGCGACGAGCGGCCGGGCCACGGCGAGGTCGGTGACCGAGGCCGGGTAGTCCTGGCACTGCCCGGCCCGGAGCGGGTTCCACAGGTCGCGGTAACCCCACGAGTAGCGGTAGACGAACGCGAACGTCGGGCTCGTGCCGCCGGCCGCCTGCCGGATGGCGGTGGCCAGGTCGGCCCAGCCCGTGCCGCTGCCGGGCAGCGTCAGGTCGCCGATCTCCAGCAGCTGCTCGGTGAGGAACGCCAGGTCGTCGCCACGGACGAAGACCGTCGCCTGCTGCGGCTGCGGGCGGCCCGGCTCGGGCGGCAGGTCGAGCCGGACCGGCTGCCGGTCGGCCCGGCGCAGCAGGGCGTCGTAGACCGCGGCCACGTCCTGTCCGTTCAGGGCACACTCCGGCGATCGTTCGCACCACGCCACGAACCGGCCGAACTCACGCTCCACAGTGGACGCGTACTCGGCGGCCCTGACGACCACGGGAACGCTGTGGTCGAGCGGGCTGTCCATCGCCATGGCCCGGACGCGGTGCGGGAACAGGCTCGCGTACGCCTGCCCGGGGCCGGTGTAGCCGTAGAAGAAGAAACTGACCTTCGGCTCGCCCAGCGCGGCACGGACGGCGTCGAGGTCCCTGGCCTGGGTGACGGCGTCCAGGTGGCCGGGCGACGGGCCGGCACAGCTCGCGGCGTAGGCCTGGTTGTGCCGGACCAGCGCGTCGACCTCGGCGCGGGTACGCGGGAACGAGCGCACGGCCGGGTCGTGCACGGGCAGGCCGCACTCGACGGCGTCGGAGCGGAACGGCGCGGGCTGCCTGCCGTTGAACGGGTGCACGCCGCCGCCGCGCAGATCCACCCCGACGAGGTCGAAGTCGCGCAGCAGGTCCGGGAACATCGCGAACACCCCGGCCCGGACGTCGGCCAGCAGGAAGTCGAACCCCACGCCCGGAGCCACGAACAGGACACCCTTGCGGTGCGCCGGGTCCGCCTTGTGCCGGTTGAACGCCAGGGTGATCTTCGGCCCGTCCGGAGCATCCCAGCCCAGCGGGACGGCGATCTTCGTGCACTCCGCGGCCACCCCGCAGGGCACCCACTCCAGGCCCGGCGCGGCCGCGACGGGCCTGGCCAGGGCAGTCAGGAGCAGGACGACCAGCGCCGCAATCCTTCCTCGCATGCTTCCCCCCGAAGATGTCTTGGATACTAAGACTCTTACCACGCCGGTCGGAGTTCTGTCGACCGGGTGACCGCCGGGCAGCATCGGCGGAGCACTGCGAGGACGGTTCGACCGCGCCCGGCGGTCGGCTACGCGAGCTTGACGGGTTCGCGGGTGATGCCCTCCGCCAAATCGATCATTGCCGCATCGCAGGCAACGCGAATTTCGATGCGCATCTGCCGCAGTTCCTCGGCATCAGGCGTCTTCGAGCTGGAGTAGCGGCTCATGTCCAGGCCCGAGTGGTGATTCCCGTTGTAGCAACGGGACGTCTCGGCTATCACAATAGCCGGGAAGAACTCTTTGATTCCCGATCGTCCGGAACGGACCGGACAATGCCGAACCGGGCACCGAGCACCGCCGTCGACGACGTCCGGATCAGGGTGATCAGCACTTGTTGCGAGAAGGTCATGGACGTCTCCCCCGTCCAGGTCAGTCCCAGTAGTTGAAGAGCACCTCGCCCAGATCGCCCGGCCGCCAGTACCGGAGGTCGGCCGGGTGGCAACCAGGCCACGTCCGCGCGTCGAACGGCCCGGCCAGCTCGGCCGGGGTGAGCACCCGGAACGCCGTGAACTCCGCCAGCACGGCGACCAGCTCGGGAGCTTCGACGAAGGTCAGCGGTCCCTCGTCGACCGCCGTCGCGTCGATCACCCGTGGCTCGGCGACCGCCACGACCGGTTCCGGCCGCTCCCTGGTGCACACGATCGACACGCGGTGGCCGCCGTGGTCGAGGACGCACTGGTGGAAGTTCGGCGTGACGCCGTCGGCGATCCGGAACTCGACGATCCGGCCGCGGGTGCGCCGGGCCGTTTCGTGGCACACCCGGCGGAACTCGCGGAGGTCGGTCATCGCCCGACCGTACCGGCCCCCGCAGCCGGGTGACGTCGCTTCAGAACAGGGTCGCGGGTTCGACCGGTTCCGGCTCGGGCAGGACGTCGAGGCCGGGGACCAGCGCTCGCACGTCGTCGTGGAAGCGGCGGGCCAGTTCCGGTGCGTCGTTGTTGTCGGGGGTGTGCACGAAGACCGTCGGCGACCTTCCTTCGCGCAGCCAGCCCGCGACCACCTCCGTCCACGGCCGCCACCCCTCGACCGTCTCCGTCACCGAGTCCCGGCCCAGGTAGCGGACAATCGGCCGGTCGGTCAGCGCCCGCGTTCGCCGCGGCAGCCGCGGTTTCTTGGCCCAGGCATCCTGTTCGGCCTCGCTCACCGGCGGGCTCCCGAAGAACACCGTGGTGTCGAACGGCACCCACTCGGCGTCGGCGTCGGCGAGCGCGCCCTCCAGCGACGCGGCCGAGCCGGCGTCGGTGAAGAAGCCGGGGTGCCGCACCTCCACCGCACGCCGGCGGCCGGCGGGAAGGCGGCGCAGGAAGCGGCGGAGGGCGTCGACGTCCGACGGTCCGAACGAGCCGGGCAGCTGGGTCCACAGGACCGCCCGGTCGCCGAGGGGTTCGAGCGCGTCCAGGAACGCCCGCATCTCGGCCTCGACCCCGGCGAACCGGCGCTCGTGCGTGACGACCTTGGGCACCTTGACCACGAACCGGAAGCCGGGGCCGGTCTGCTGCGCCCAGGCCGCGACGGTGTCGCGGGCGGGGGTCGCGTAGAAGGTCGTGTTGCCTTCGACCGCGTTGCACCAGCCGGCGTAGGCCCGCAGCCGTTCCTTGGCCGGCAGCGACTGCGGCACGAACCGCCCGGCCCACGCCTTGTGGGTCCACATCGCGCAGCCGACGTGAAGACGTGCCACCGCGTCAGCTCCCCTCGATCGTGGGTGAACCTACTCCGCGCCGCGCTCGCACGTGCCCAGAAGGTGCCCTTCACCGCACCAGACGTGAGGAAGGTGCCCTTCAGCCCGCTCGCACTCGGCGGCGGTGACCCGAGGCCGGTCCCTCACTTCGACACAGGCCCTAGCCGGCCGCCAGGGCGTCCTCGATCGCCGCGGCCACGACGTCCGGTGCCTCCAGCGGCGCCGCGTGGCCCACGCCCGGCAGGACCCGGATCTCCGCGTCCGGCAGCAGATCCGCCATGACCCCGGTGTCGGCGACGCTCGTCATCGGGTCCAGACCGCCGACCAGGAACAGCACCTTGGCCGGGATCTCCGCGGCCGTGCGCTCGAATTCGCGCCAGTAGTGGCGGTTCTGCCACAGTCCCGCGATCGTCCGCGCGTTGCCCGCCTCCTCCATCAGGGAGTCGCGGGCCTCCCGGGACGCGAGCGCCGGTCGCGAGACCAGCCGGCGGCCGACCAGCAGCCTGCTCGACCACTCCCGGCTGGCGATCGCCCGTTTCACCACCGGCGGCACCGGGATGCCGACCAGCGCGAACAACCGCAGGTAGGACAGGCGTGACGTGGTGGTGCCGGGAACCCGGTGCAGGGGCCGGTCGATGAACCTCGCCACGCTCGACAGGCCGCCGTTGGCCAGGACCGCCGAGCGCACCGCCGCCGGCAGCTCGTGGGCGATGACCAGCGCCACGAACGCGCCGACCGAGTGGGACACCACCGTCACCCGGTCGCGGCCGGCCGCCGTCAGCTCGGCGGCGATCGCCTCGCCCAGCCGGGTGACCGTCGGGCGGGCGTTGCCGAACGCCGGGTGCGCCAGCACCGGGGCGCCGTAGGCGAGGTCGGCGTCGACGCCGTCCAGCCGGCGGATCACGAAGTCCCATTGCCGTTTGTTGCCGCTCATTCCCGGCAGAAACAGGACCAGCGGGCGGCCGGGACGGAATTCGGTGATCGGCTCCAGCAGGCTGGGAGTTCCGGCCACGACGCGCCTCCTCACCAGAAGTTCGCCGAAGCTTAGCGCTTCAGCAACCACGAAACAAGCGCGAGCACGATCGGGGCGAGCAGGTAGACGAATACCGCGGTGAACGTCGACCGCGTCCGGAACGGCAGGTCCGGGTTCTGCCAGACTTTTTCCGCTTCCTCGGCCGCTTCCTTCTTTTCTTCCTCCGTTTCCGCGGACCCGATCCGGTCGTCGACGTAATTCTGTTTCGCCTGCAGCACCGATTTGTGGGCGATCATCGTCGGGTAGATGACGAGCGTGCAGTTGGCGATCATCACGGCGGTGACGATGAAGAACGTCCACTGCGTGAACGGCAGCCACACGATGCACACGCCGAGGGTCGTCACGAAGTGCGCGAGCGTCGACCCGTACGTCCACTGCATGAACCGGCGCAGCGTCCGCAGGCCCCAGTAGCCGTCGTTGTTGGCCCGAAGGTGGGGCGTGACGCCGAAGCCGGCCGTGGTCGCCGTCTGCGCGAAGATCGCGAAGATCAGGCCCATGAGCAGCTGCTTGCACACGAAGTAGAACATGTACGCGCCGAGCAGCCACAGCAGCACAGCCATCACCGGGTGGGTGCTGCCGTTCGCCCACCAGCCGGCGTAGACGGCGGCGCGCCACGGCTCGGTCTTCCCCGGCACCGGGTTCCACCCCGCCAGCAGCCCGCTCGTCTGGAGGTAGCGCAGCAGGAAGAACGCGCCGATCCCGCTGACCACGAACAGCGAGAGCGACACCTTCTTCGCGCCGATCCGCCGGAACCGCCGGTTGGCCCGCATGATCAGGACCTGGACCTCGCGCGGGTCGAAGTGCGCGACGCCGTCGCCGACGTTGCGCACGGTCATCGGGATGAAGTCCCGGATGGCCTCGACCTGCTCGAGGCAGAACAACGGCGTGGCCAGCGCCGTGAAGAGGACGACGAGCGCCACCGGGTCCTGCAGCAGCGGCATCCCGATGCCGTCGAACCGCGCCGGCGCCCGCACGACCGCGGCGATCGCCGACGGCTCCTCCGAGGTGTTGATCAGCACCTGCTGCTGGCCCGCGAACGCGAGGAGCACCAGCGCCGTGAACACGCCGAACGAGGTGAACCCGGCTTTCGCGCGCAGCGGGCGCGTCGAGCCGGTGAGCTGCCGGTTGCGGCCGAACGACCGCCCGATCAGCTGGGGTCTGAGGCTGTCCAGCGACACGGCCATCGGGTCACCTCGCCTCCGCGAGCACCTGGGTGACGTCGATGGTGCCGTCCTCGAACCGCCGCCGGGAACCCGCGAGGTAGGCCCGCCAGGCGCGCGCCCGCTCGAGTCCGGCGGCGGCGACGCAGGCGTCCCAGTGGCGTTCGAGGTTGCCCAGCCAGGCGCCGGTGGTGCGCGCGTAGCCTTCGCCGAAGCTCTCGGTGGACAGCACCCGGAACCCGGCCCGGTCGAGGTCGGCGAGCTGCCGCGACAGCGGGAGCAGCTGGCCGTTCGGGAACACGTACCGCTGCGCGAAGGCGTTGGCGCGCAGCCGCCGCGGGCCGGCCTCGCGGCGCGTGATCGCCTGGTTGAGGTAACGGGCGCCGGGGCGCAGCGAGCGGCGGACGAGCGAGAAGAACGCGGGCGACCGGCGTTCCCCGACGTGTTCGTACATCCCGACGCTCGCCGCGGCGGTGATCCCGGCAACCGGCAGCAGCTGCCGGTAGTCACCGTATTCGATCCGCACCCGGGAGCGGCCGGAAAACCGCCGCGAGGCGTACTCGTACTGTTCTCGGGACGCCGTGAACCCGATTCCCCGCGAACCGCACGTGGCTTCGGCGTGGTCGAGGAAACTGCCCCAGCCGCAGCCGATGTCGAGCACCGTCGAATGCGCGCCGAGTTCCAGCTTCCCGCCGATCCGGGCGTGCTTGCGGTCCTGCGCGGCTTCCAGGGAATCCGCGGATTCCGCGAACATCGCCCCGGAATAGGTCATCGACGGGCCGAGCAGCAGCGCGTAGAAATCGGCGGTCAGGCCGTAGTGGAAGTCGAGCTCGGCCCGGTCGCGGCCGACCGTGTGCCGTCCCGGGCGCGCCACGCGGTACTCGCTCGCCGTGGCTCCGGCCGTGACCAGGTCGCGGAACCCGCGCCGGGCCGTCACCCGCAGCGCGGTGGTGAGCAGGCCGGCGGCGACGGCGGGGTGGTGGAGATCCGGTTCGTGCGCCGCCACCCGCGCGATGTCGCCGGAGATCTCGATGTCGCCCGCGACCCACGCCCGGGCCAGGCCGAGCCCGCGCGGCGCCCGCAGCACCCGCGCGAACGCGGCGGGCGTGCGGATCGCCAGCGTCGTCGCCGCCTCGGCCGGGCCGCCGCGGCTGCCGTCGTAGGCGGTGACGGCGACCCCGGGCAGCCGGCGGGCGAGGCGGTCGACCAGTGGCTGGAGTTCCGGACCCGGTGCACGCACGTGTCCCCCACTTCGTCGGAACCGACGTCCGCGGTTTCCCGCGCTCAGTCAGTCGCGCAGCGAGGCGCCCCCGTTACGGTGGGCGAAGGGGATCAACCCCGTTCGAGCACCTCCGCGAACCGCAACGGCAGCAGGTGGATGACGCGCAGCGCCCGGCCGGTCGCGTCGACCCGCACGGTGCAGGCGATGCCGCGCTCGGTGGCGAGCAGGTAGCCGTGTTCGACGGCCGCCAGGCCCGTGGCGCTGAGGAACCGCAGACCGCGGAGGTCGATCACGAGGTGGGTGAGCGCGCCGGCCGCGTTCGCGGTGAGCAGCTCGCGCAGCCGGGGTGACGTGGCGAGGTCCAGATCCCCGGTGACCTCGACGATCACCGTGCCCGGAACGGGCCGGTGGGTGGCGAGGCGGAGGGTGTCCGGCGGCCCGGCCACGCCGGGAATCGTGGGCGGACTGGGGTGACAGGTGGTCATGGTGGCCTGCTTTTCGTCGGCCACACCCTAGGTACAACGCTGAAGTGAAACTCGCGGAACGGTGAACCGCGCGACAACTGATGCCCCGAGCGCGGGGGAAGTCTCCTGCCGGCCGTCGGCTCGACCGTTGCCCCCAGCATAGGTCATCCGGCCCGCCCGCGACAGGAACCGCCCACTGCTCGAACGGGCAACTGCACACGAATAGTAGTGGCAGCAGGACCGATCGAGTCCGTTCACTCTTCAGGGGAGAAGCAATACCAGTGGGTTTCAGCCTTCCGGTGTTCGGCAAGGCGGCGGCCACGCCGGGCGGGATCGCGCGGTACGCGCGCGAGGCGGAACGAGCCGGCGCGACCGGTCTCTGGGTCGGCGACCGGCTGCTGTCGCCGGTCCGGCCGGTGGTCCCGTACCCGGGCTACGAGACCATGCCCGAGGAGTTCCACACCTCGCAGGATCCGTTCACCGCGCTGGCCATCGCCGCGGCCGTGACCGAGACCGCGGTGCTCGGTTCCAGCACGATCAACGCGACCCAGTACCAGCCCGCGAACTTCGCCCGGCTGCTGACCAGCATCGACGTCGCGAGCAACGGCCGCCTGCTGCCCGGGCTGGGCATCGGCTGGTCCCCCGACGAGTACGCGGCCGTCGGCGTGCCGATGTCCGAGCGCGGCAAGCGGCTCGACGACCTGCTCGACCTGCTCGAGACGTGGTGGACCGAGGACACCGTGGCCTACTCCGGCGTCGGCTACGAGATCGCGGAGTCCCACGTCGCCCTCAAGCCGATGCGCAAGCCGCCGATCCACCTGGCCGGCTTCGGCGAGAGGTCGCTGCGCCGGGTCGCCGAGCGGGCCGACGGCTGGCTGCCGGTCTGGTCGGTGCCCGAGCAGTTCCCCGCGGAGGTGATCACCTCGACGCTGGCCAAGCTCCGCGCCGACGCCGAACGCGCCGGCCGCGACCCGCAGGCGCTCGGCGTGGCCCTGCGGGTGAACCCCGCGCCCGGCACGGAAGCGGAGGTCATCGCCGAGTCGGTCGCCAAGATCGTCTCGCTGGTGACGCCGGACCACACCTTCATCGACCTCACCTACCTGACCGGCAGCATCGAGGAACACCTCGACCTCACCGGCCGGTTGCTCGAGCTGACCGCCCGGGGCTGACGTCCGGCGCGGAAACCCCGGCGACAGGGTTCCCGGCTTGGCCGTGGGAGGGCTGTGGCTGGTGCCGCAGCCGCAGCCGGCCGCACCGGCGCTCACGGATCCCGGGGCGGGCAGGCGAACCGTTTCCACGCCGCCTGCCGGCTGACGCCCAGCGCTCCGGCGATGTCGTCCCAGGTCACGCCGGATCCGCGGGCGAGGCCGACCTCCGCGGCGAGCAGGCGCTCGGCGGCCGCCGCCAGCTCGGCGGCCCGGGAGATCCAGCCACCGGACTCGCCCCGGCCCGCACCCCCGGCGTCCGCCACGGCCCGGTGCCGCCCGGCGAGGTCCGCGTAGGCGCGGCCCAGCGACGCCACGGACTCGGCGTGAGCGTGCAGTGCCCTCCCCCGGGTCACCCTGCGACGAAGGTCTGCCAGGGCGTGATCTCGTCGATGTGCACGACCGCGTCGAACGCCTCGAGGGGATTCACCAGCTGCTTGTACGGTCCCTGCCGGGTGCCGTCGATCCCGGCGAAGCACCGCGCCACCACGCCGTCGGCGGGGACGTCGCGCAGGTCGAGCAGGGCGAGCGGCTCGCCCGCGCTCGCGAGCAGGACGTCGAGGCTGCCCGGCTCGGTGAACGGGGCGACGTCCTCGTAGAACACCTCCGTGTGGCCGGGTGGCCCGTCCGGCAGCGGGCGGTGGCCGAACACGCGCCCGCTGTTGTAGGTGGTCGCGATGACCACCATCCGGTCGCCGAGCGAGCGGGCCAGGTGCTGGCCGAGCATGACCTGCTCCTCGTTGATGATCGGCGGCACGCGGTACGGCCGGCGCTGCAGGTGACCGTTGGCCGCCCCGACCACGACGCGCTCCTCCCGGCCGAGGATCCATTCGACGTTGTCGGCCATCGCCGCGTCCCGGACGTTGGCACCGGCGTAGGTGCGCTCCGGCGCGGCGGCCAGGTTGGCCAGGAAGGCGTCCGCGTACCGCGCGGTGACCGCGCACTGCAGCGCGATGTCCGCCCGGTCCGCGTCCACTGTGGAGTACGGGACGCGCAGCGCGCGGAGGCGTTCGGTCAGCTCCCCGATCCGGGCGGTCAGCTCGAAGCGGTGGGCGGCCCCGAGCGCGGCGTAGGCGTGCAGCGCGGGTGCGGCCCAGGCCAGCCCGCTCCGGTCGGCCGGGAGGTAGTCGAACAGCGGCAGCAGCTTCCGGCGGGCCGCCGCGGCGTACGCCGGGTCGGCCTCGTCCAGGAACGCCAGCGCGGCCACGACCCCCGGCCGGGCGGACGCGCTGGAGTCCGGGATGTCCATGCCGTAGAAGCGGATCTTGCGGTCGTGGGTGCGGTTGTGCTCGCGCATCCACGTCAGCTGGTCGCGCATCTCCGCGCACTTGCCCATGTGGTAGGTGATCCCGGTGTGCAGGAGCCGGTCCAGGTCGCCCTCGCCGCCGAGCACCCAGTCGTGGACCGCCCAGCCCTCCGGGAAGCCGGATTCCATCGCGAACCCGGTGAATCCCATCTCCTCGGCCAGGAACCGGGTCACCAGGTGCCGGAGGCGGTAGAACTCGTGCACCCGGTGCATGCTCTCGCCGATGGCCACCACGCGCGCGTCGCCGACGATGTCCCGCAACGGTTCGAGCTCGCGGTGGCCGTCCTCGTCCGGCTCGAGCGTCCGCAGCCGGACCAGGTTTTCCCGGAGCCAGCCGGTGATGTCGATGTCCATGTCAGCCACCCTCGGTGTCGTTTCCGCCCGCGGCGCGGGCCTTGCGCAGGTAGTCGACGACCTCGGCGGCGCCGCCCGGCCCCGACCAGCCGAGGCGCTCGTCGAGCTCCCCGCCCAGCCCGGCCCGGTTCTCCTCCCACAGCGCCGTGGTCGCCGCCTCGAACGGCGGACCGCCGGGGTGGAACGCCGTCGCGATCTCCCGCCAGCGGGCGGCCAGCGCCTGCACCGCCGGGTCGTCGACGGGCGTCCCGTCCAGCAGGTGCCGCCGGAGCCCGGCGAAGAGGCCGAGCCACTCGGTCTTCAACGCCTCGACCGTCCCGCCGCCGAGCTGCGCCGCTCGTTCGGTGACCGCCGTGAGCTGCGCGCCGGTGAGGTACCGGCCGACGTCGACGGACATCGGTTCCAGGGCGGCGAGGAACTGCCCGGGTTCCGGCACGGTCGCTTCGGCCAGCCGCGCGAGCAGGCCACGCAGCCGCTGGGCCGACTCCTCGATGCGTGCCGCCCGGGCCTCGAGGTCGGCGAGCTGAGCGGTCAGCAGGCCGCGCAGGGAACCGACGTCGTCCCGGGCGTTCCGGAGCACGGCGGCGACCTCGTCCAGGGAAAGTCCCAGCCCGCACAGGGCCCGGACGCGGTAGAGCCGGCGGACGTCCGCCTCGGCGTACCGCCGGTGCCCGGCCGGCGTGCGTTCACCCGGGGACACCAGGCCGATGCGGTCGTAGTGGTGCAACGTGCGCACCGTGACGCCGCCGGCCCTGGCCAGCTCGCCGATGCTCCACCTGCGGTCGCTCATGCTTCGACCGTAGGACCTGACGCAACGTCAGGTTCAAGCCCCGAGCCGCCCGAGGGCCGCGGAGTCCGAAGTGGACGGTTCGGCGGCCGGGCGGATCAACGGGGCGAAGGCGACGAGCAGGAGTGCGGCGCCCAGCGGGATGAAGTCCTTGTCGAGCACCGGCAGGACGCTCTCGGCGAGCACGAGCACCGGCGCCCACGGCTTCACCCGGCGCCGGACGGCGAGCAGCGTGACCAGGACGAACTGGCCGGCGAAGAACAGCAGCGGCCCGTAGCTGTAGAACACCACGTCGACGCCCGGGACGTCCTGGATCCGGGCGAAGTGCGCGTCCATCCCGGCGCGGTCGGCGGCCAGGAACCCGACCACGACGTCGATGGCGAACTGACCGCCGAGGGCCAGCGCGCCGGCGATCCCGGTGACGAGAGCGGCCGTGGCGAGGCGGGTGCGGCCGGCGAGCGCCCTCATGGTCCGGAGGGTCTGGCCGAAGAACACCAGTCCCACCATGAAGAACACGTGACCGGCGGTCCAGGCGAGCCCGGGGCCACGGCCGCCGTCCAAGCCGTCCAGGATCCGGATGACGCCGTAGGCGCCCAGGCAAAGCGGGGCGAGGAGGAACGGCAGGCGCGAAGAAGGCATGCCGCAGAGTCTCTTCGCGCTCGCCACGGCCGACAATCGGGGGAATCCCCGAGGCACCCCCGGCTTCGGCTCGGGGGTTTCCGGCCGGCGGGCGCGGCGTCGGCGGTCATGAACGACTCGTTCATGACCTCCGACACCAGGAACGAGTCATTCAAGGCACCGGCGCCACTCGGCGAACGGCGCCCGGCACGGGAGCCGGCATCGAAAGTTTCGGCCGGAAATCCGTTCTTTTCGAAAGACCGGAACGATGGGGAATAACCACAATGCTTTTCGGTCGCTTGGTTGAAGTTTGTCCGGATCGGGGATAAGCTGCTGCCACCCTGGGAGCGCTCCCACATGAACCACCACCGCTCGATTTCTCCGAGAATGGAGGCTCATCCCATGCGTAGGCGCACCTTCTCCGGGTCCGGCACCGCACGACGTGGTCTCATCGCCCTGGCCATCGCCGGGCTGGCCGGCTTGTTCGTCGGCGTCCCCGCCGCCTCGGCGCACGGCACCATCGTCAGCCCCGCCACCCGGGCCTACCAGTGCTGGAAGGACTGGGGCAGCCAGCACACGAACCCGGCCATGCAGCAGCAGGACCCCATGTGCTGGGCGGCCTTCCAGGCCAACGCCGACACCATGTGGAACTGGATGAGCGCCCTGCGGGACGGGCTGCACGGCAACTTCCAGGGCGCGACGCCCGACGGGCAGCTCTGCAGCAACGGCCTGGCGCGCAACAACTCCCTGAACACCCCGGGCCAGTGGCGGACCACCAGCATCGGCAGCAGCTTCTCGATGCACCTCTACGACCAGGCCAGCCACGGTGCCGACTTCATCCGGGTCTACGTCAGCAAGAACGGCTACGACCCCACCACCCAGCGCCTCGGCTGGGGCAACCTCGACCAGGTCACCCAGACCGGCCGCTACGCCCCGGCGAAGGACATCACCTTCAACGTCCAGACCTCCGGCGGTTACCGCGGGCACCACGTCGTCTTCACGATCTGGCAGGCTTCGCACCAGGACCAGACGTACATGTGGTGCAGTGACGTGAACTTCGGCTGACGCAGCCGGCCCGTACCGCATTGAACGGAAAGTTTTCCGTTCAATGCGGTACGGGCGTGTTCTTTCCTGACCGATTATGAGCGTTTCGCTTCGGAACCCTGGCCGGGCTCCCGGGCGAGGTGTTACCCAGTGTCTCGAAGCTGCGCAGGGATCCGGGAAGGAACCAACGATGAGACCAACCCACTCCGTGCTCCGCAGGACGCTGTCCAGGGCGGTCCGGCTCTTGGCGCTGTCCGCGCTCGCCGGCGGGCTGCTGGCCGCCGTCCCGCCGCAGGCCCAGGCGTCCACGGCCGGGCTCAAGGGAGTCAACTGGGCCGACACGCGCGACAACTTCGTCAACGGCGTGCTGTACGTCTCCGGGCTCGGCGCCTCGGACACGTACTCCTCGGCCGCCGCCACGGCGAACCAGGTCGTCGGCCAGCTGTATTCGATCACCGGGGCCGGCACGGTCCGGATGCCGATCAACGAACCGACGGTCTCCGGGTACTGGGGCACCTACACCGGGGCGATCGACGCCGCGCTCGGCAAGGGCAAGGTCATCCTCGCCTACTGGGCCTACACCGGCGGCAAACCGACGGACACCGGCCGGTTCCAGCAGATGTGGGACACGGTCGTCGCCAAGTACGGCAGCAACCCGAACGCCTACTTCGAGGTCATCAACGAGCCGTACTCCTACAGTGCTTCTGCGCTCAACGACTTCTACACCGCCTGGCTGGCCCGGTACCCGAGCGTGCCGCGCGGCCGGGTGATCCTCGACGGCACCGGGTACGCCCAGAACGTGCCCGCGGTCGGCGGCGACCGGCGGCTCGACGGGACGCTTCTGGCGGCCCACGACTACTCGTTCTTCGCCGGCTACGAAAGCGAAACCGAGTGGGCCGACCACATCGGCGGCTACATCGGCGGGTACGCGGACCGGACCGTCGTCACCGAGTGGGGCGGCCCGATGTCGCCCGGCAGCAAGAACGGCGTGCACTACGACACCCTCGACTACAGCATCCCGAGCGGCTCGTTCTTCGCCGACTACATCCGGGGCGTCAGCTCGAAGCTGCGGAGCCTCGGCGTCGGCAGCGTGTACTGGCCGGGCCTGCGCGACGGCGACTGGTACAGCATGACGACCAGGACCGGGACCGGCGCGAGCACCAAGCTGACGCTGTCGAACCCGAGCGGGCTGACCCGGCTGCGGTACGCGTGGGGCGAGGGCGACGGTGGCGGCACGTACGTCCGGATCGTCAACGCCGCGACGGGCCTGTACATCGACGGGCTGGGCCGGACCTCCGGCGGCTCCGGCGCCGGCCAGGCGAGCAGCGACCCCGGCCGGTACGACCAGCAGTGGGTCATCGAGAACTCCGGAAACCGGGTGCGCATCAAGAACCGCGCCACCGGCCTCTACCTCGACGGCGCGGGCCGCACCACCAACGGCGCCACGGTGAGCCAGTACCCGGGCAGCGGCAGCGGCAACCAGCAGTGGTCGGTGGTGACCGACGCGAACAACGTCCGCATCCGCAACAGCGGCACCGGCGAGTACCTCGACGGCATGGGCCGCACCGGCAGCGGCACCGACCTCGGCCAGTACGCCGACAGCGGCAGCGCCAACCAGCGGTGGCGGATCGTCGCCGCCGGCTGAGCTTCACCGTCGCGAACGGCTCATCCGGGACCTCCGGTGTCCCGGATGGGCCGTTCGCGACACCGCAACGCCGGACGCCCCGGCCGTTCCGCGCCGATCGTCGCTTTTGCCCGCTCATTGCTGCCCGCATGCATGTTTTGCGGAACGCAAGAGTGTCAACCCGTGATCGAACACGCCGTCGCGGGAAGGAGCGGGCAGATGCGAGCGCTGACCGTGGTGCCGGAACGAAAGGGATCGCTGCGGGCCGAACCGGTACCCGACCCGCAGCCGGCCCCGGGTGAGCTGCTCGTGCGAGGCCTGGCGCTCGGCGTGTGCGGCACCGACAAGGAGATCGCCCGCGGCGAGTACGGCTGGGCACCACCCGGCCGGGACCGGCTGGTCCTGGGGCACGAGTCACTCGGTCAGGTGATCACCCCGGCCGGGGACTTCGCGGAGGGCGACCTCGTCGTCGGGGTCGTCCGGCGGCCCGACCCCGTGCCGTGCGGCGCGTGCGCGGCCGGAGAGTTCGACATGTGCCGCAACGGCCGCTACACCGAGCGCGGCATCAAGGAGCTCGACGGCTACGGCAGCGAGCTGTGGACCGTCGAACCGGACTACGCGGTGCGCCTCGATCCGCGCCTGCGGGACGTCGGCATGCTGATGGAGCCCACCACGGTCGTCGCGAAGGCGTGGGAGCAGATCCAGCGCGTCGGGGAGCGCGCGTGGTTCGAGCCGCGGCGGGTGCTGGTGACCGGCGCGGGCCCGATCGGGCTGCTCGGGGCGCTGCTCGGCGTCCAGCGCGGCCTCGACGTCCACGTCCTCGACCGCGTCACCGGCGGTCCCAAGCCCCGGCTGGTCGAGACGCTCGGGGCGACCTACCACCACGAGCCGATCGAGAAGGTGCTCCCCGGCCTCGAACCGGACGTCGTCCTGGAGGCCACCGGCGTCGGTTCCCTGGTGTTCGACGCCATGGCGGGGACCGGCTCGTACGGCATCGTCTGCCTCACCGGCGTCTCCCCCACCGGCCGGAGCCTCACCGTGGACGCCGGGACCATCAACCGCGAGATCGTCCTCGAGAACGACGTCGTCATCGGGTCGGTCAACGCCAACCTCCGCCACTACCGGGCCGCCGTCGACGCGCTCGGCCGCGCGGACCTGGACTGGCTGGGCGGGCTGATCACCCGTCGGGTGCCGCTGAGCAACGCACCCGATGCCTTCGAAGCGGGCGACGACGACGTCAAGGTCGTCATCGACCTCGACGGGGAGCGCTGATCACCGTGGCCCCGATCGAGGACTACGCCATCCTGGGCGACCTGCACACGGCCGCGCTGCTCTCCCGCGACGGCGCGATCGACTGGCTCTGCCTGCCGCGCTTCGACTCCCCGGCCTGCTTCGCCGCGCTCCTGCACGACGAGCACGCCGGCACCTGGCGGCTCGCGCCGGCGAGCGGCGGGCCCGCGACCCGGCGCTC
Source organism: Streptomyces sp. MN03-5084-2B (assembly GCA_033793495.1). Taxonomy (GTDB): domain Bacteria; phylum Actinomycetota; class Actinomycetes; order Mycobacteriales; family Pseudonocardiaceae; genus Amycolatopsis. Next base: position 21,130 of record JARAWT010000044.1, read on the forward strand.
GTACCGCGGCGACTCGCTGATCATGACGACCGAATGGGACACGCCCGAAGGCACGGTCCGCGTCCTCGACTTCATGCCGCCGCGCGGGGAAGCCGCCGACGTCGTCCGGATCGTCGAGGGCGTGTCGGGCCGGGTGCCGATGCGGATGCTGCTGCGCCTGCGGCTCGACTACGGCGCCGTCACGCCGTGGGTCCGCAACGAGGACGGCGAGTTCGTCGCGGTCGCCGGGCCCGACGCGATCCGGGTCCGCACCCCGGTGCCGCTGCACGGCGAGGACCTGGCCACGCACGCCGACTTCACCGTCGCCGCCGGGGAACGCGTCCCGTTCGTCCTCACCCACAGCGCCTCCTACCGGCCACGCCCGCGGTTCGCCGACGCCGAAACCGCGCTCGCCGACACCGAACGTTTCTGGGCTGACTGGATCGGCCGCTGCCGGTACGACGGGCAGTGGCCGGACGCGGTCCGGCGCGCGCTGATCACCCTGAAGGCCCTCACCTACGCCCCGACCGGCGGCATTCTGGCCGCCGCGACGACGTCGCTGCCGGAACAGCTGGGCGGGCCGCGCAACTGGGACTACCGCTACTGCTGGCTGCGCGACTCGACGTTCACCCTGCAGGCCCTGATCGGCACCGGCTACCACGAGGAAGCCAAGGCGTGGCGCGAATGGCTCGTCCGCGCGGTCGCGGGCGACCCGGCCGACCTGCAGATCATGTACGGCCTCGACGGCACCCGCCGCCTGCCGGAGTCGACGCTCGACTGGCTGTCCGGCTACGAAGGCTCCACCCCGGTCCGGGTGGGCAACGCCGCGGCCGACCAGTTCCAGCTCGACGTCTGGGGCGAGGTCCTCGACGGCCTCCACCTGGTCCGCGAGGCCGGGCTGCCGACGTTCCACCCGGCCTGGGACCTGCAGCGCGGGCTGCTCGACTTCCTCGAAGGCCACTGGGACCAGCCGGACAACAGCCTGTGGGAGGTCCGCGGGCCGAGGCGGCACTTCGTCCACTCCAAGGTGCTGGCCTGGGCCGGCGTCGACCGCGCGATACACACGGTGCAGGCCCACAGTCTCGAAGGTCCGGTCGACGACTGGCGGGCGCTGCGCGAAAAGATCCACCAGGACGTCTGCGCGCACGGCTACGACGCCGACCGCACTACCTTCACCCAGTTCTACGGCTCCCGTGGCCTGGACGCGGCCCTGCTGCTCATCCCCCGCGTCGGCTTCCTGCCCGCCGAGGACCCGCGAGTGCGCGGGACGGTGGACGCGGTCCGCGCCGAGCTGGCTCACGACGGGTTCGTCCGGCGCTACGACGCCGACGCCGACGGCGGTGTCGACGGGCTACCCGGCGGCGAAGGCAGCTTCCTGGCGTGCAGTTTCTGGCTCGCCGACGCCCTCCACGCGACCGGCCGCCGTCGGGAGGCCCGTGCGCTGTTCGAGCAGTTGCTGGGGCTGCGCAACGACGTGGGGCTGCTGTCGGAGGAGTACGACACGAAGCTGGGACGTCAGGTCGGGAACACGCCGCAGGCGTTCAGCATGGTCGGCCTGGTCAACACGGCCCGCCGGCTCTCGGGCTCCGACACCGGAACCCACGCGCCCGGCGAGAACCAGCGCTCCTAGCTCTGCCACGACCGGCCGCTGCCCACCGCCCGCATGAACGTGCCGATGATGATGTTCGCGGCCTGGACGTCGGTCTGGCGCAACAGGTCCTTTGTGGACAACCCCACCAGTGCCCCCAGCACGCTGCCGGGCCAGCTGGCCGGCAGCTCCACCCGCAGGAAGCCCTCGTCGGTGGCCCGCTTCAGAAACCGATCGACCTCCTCGACCGCGCGCATGCGGCGCGCCCAGATCTCCGGGTCGGAGCGCATCCGGCTCACCTCGGTCGGCCAGGTGCGGTTGACCTTGACGATCCCCCGGACGTACCGGTCCAGCGCCTCCGGCACCGGTGCATCCTGGAACCGGGCCGCCTCGATCGCCGCTTCGATCGCGTCCAGGCGGGCCTGGTAGACCGCGGCCAGGAGCTCCTCCCGGCTCGTGAACCGGCGGTAGACGGTCCGGCGGTCGACGCCGGCCTCCGCCGCGATCGCCGCGATGCTCGTGGTCGGGTCTTCGGCGAGCATGCGGGCGCCCGTGGTCAGCAAAAGTTCGAGATTTCGTGCGGCGTCAGCTCTCACTCTCCCACCCTAGCAGTAACTGCCACATCGGTGAGGCATTTAAGTGCTACACTGACGTGACACTTATCCATAGGGAGTCAATGTGATCACCTACGAGGACCTTTTCATCGGCGGCGTGTGGACCGCCCCGAGCAGCGCCGAACTGCTGGACATCCGGTCTCCGCACGACAATTCGATGCTCGGCCGCGCCGCGCAGGCACTGCCCGCGGACGTCGACCGCGCCGTCGATGCCGCCCGGCGGGCCTTCGACGAAGGCCCGTGGCCGCGTACCCCACCCGCGGAGCGGATCGCCGTCGTCCGCAAGCTGGCCGCCCTGCGCGAGAAGCGTGCCGACGAGATCGCGGCACTCATCTCGGCGGAGAACGGCTCGGCACTGTGGTTCACCAAGGCGGGCCAACCCGGCCTGACCCGGCAAGCCGGCGCCTACCTGAAAGCGGCCGAAGAGTTCGGCTGGGAGGAGACCCTCGCTCCGTCGGACCCGGCCGCGGCGTTCCGGTCGCTCGTGCGCCGGGAGGCGATCGGCGTGGTCGCCGCGATCATCCCCTGGAACTCGCCGTTCTCCTCGGCGACCGCCAAGATCATCCCCGCGCTGCTCGCCGGCAACACCGTCGTCCTCAAGGTTTCGCCGGAGAACACGCTGAGCATGAACCTCCTCGCGGAACTGCTCGCCGAGGCCGGCCTGCCCGAGGGTGTCATCAGCGTCCTGCCCGCCGACCGCGAGACCAGTGAACACCTGGTCAAGCACCCGAACGTCGACAAGATCGCCTTCACCGGCTCCACCCGCGCCGGACGCCGCATCGCATCGCTGGCCGGGGAGCAGCTCAAGCGGGTCAGCCTCGAACTCGGCGGCAAGTCGGCCATGATCATCCTGCCGGACGCCGACCTCGACGCGGCAATCCAGGGCGTGAAGTTCGGTTCCCTGCTCAACAACGGCGAATCGTGCATCGCGCAGACGCGGATCCTCGCGCCGCGCAGCCGCTACGGCGAGGTCGTCGCCGGGCTGAAGGACCTGGTCGAATCCCTGGGCGTCGGCGACCCGGCCGACGACCGGACGTTCATCGGCCCGATGATCCGCCGCGACCAGCAGCAGCGCGTCCTCGACTACATCCGCCTCGGCGTCTCCGAAGGCGCGCGGCTCGTCACCGGCGGCCCGGAGGTCCCGGCGGGGCTGGAAGCGGGCAACTACGTCACGCCGACGCTGTTCGCCGACGTCGACAACTCCATGCGCATCGCCCAGGAGGAGATCTTCGGCCCGGTCCTGGTCGTCATCGCCTACGACGACGAGGACGACGCCGTCCGCATCGCCAACGACTCCGAATACGGCCTCTCCGGCGGGGTGTGGTCGGCCGACCCGGCGCACGCGCTCGCCGTCGCCCGCCGCGTCCGGACCGGCACGGTCACGATCAACGGCGCCCCGATCGGCTTCGACGGCCCGTTCGGCGGGTTCAAGGCCAGCGGCCTCGGCCGCGAGTACGGCGCCGTCGGGCTCGGCACGTACACCGAGTACAAGACCATCACCGTGCCGGCCGCCCGATGACGCTCGACGTTCCCTGGCGGGTGAGCGGCACCGGGCTGCGGCCGGGTCCGGCTCAGCCTCGTCCGGCCACGGCGGCGAACATCCCGGGCTCGTAGGACCCGCCCTTCTGGTGCACGATCACGGCGAGCCGGTTGGCGGCGTTGATCAGGGCGACCAGTGCGACCAGCGCGGCGACCTGCTCGTCGTCGTAGTGCTCACGCACCCGGGCCCAGGTCTCGTCGGACACGCCTTCGGCGGCGTCGGCGAGCCGGGTGCCCTCCTCGGCCAGGGCGAGCGCGGCGCGTTCGGCCTCGGTGAACACCGTCGACTCGCGCCAGGCGGCGACGAGCGCGAGCCGGACGGCCGACTCCCCGGCCGCGGTGGCCTCCTTGGCGTGCATGTCGAGGCACCAGCCGCAGCCGTTGATCTGGCTGGCGCGGAGGCTGACCAGTTCCCGCGTGCGCTTCGGCAGCGGCGAAGAGTCGATGATCTGGCCCAGGCTCGCGAACCGCTTGCCCAGCCGGCTGCCGGTCTCGGTGGTGAACAGGTCGAGACGGGTGTCCATGGCTTCGTCCTCACTTCGTGTCGTCGGGGGTGGAACGCCCTCAAGACACCGGCGGGGCGAAGCTTGTGACACTCAGTCCTCCGGGTCGGCCACCTGGAGCTCGACGCGGTGCCGCAGGTAGTCGTCGGGGTGGGTGCGCGCGAGGTGCACGGCCTCGGCGACCAGCGGGTACAACTCGGCGGGGTAGCGGGCCGGGTCGAGGGTGAGACCGGGCAGGACCCACCGGCGGACGTCGAGGTCTTCGTTCGCCACGAACTCGCGCAGCGCCGCGCGGTTCCAGCGGTCCTGGAGGTCGTCGAACCGCTCGATGGTCGCCCAGTACCAGGCGCGGGCCGCCCCGGCGCGTTCGGCGTTCGTGCCGGTGGCGAGGACCTCGAGGAGCGCTTCCTGCGTCCGGCGGGTGCCGAAGGCGGCCTTGAGCGGCTCGACGAACTGCCGGTTGAAGCTCGGGTTCGGATCGTGGACCGCGGCGCGCACGAGGGCCTCGAAGAACGGCTCCGGGAGATCGGGGTAGTCGCGGTACCGGTGGCCCAGGGCCGTGCCCAGGACGATGCGTTGGTCGTGCTCGCTCTCGTCGGCCTTGGCCTTGGCCTCGGCCTCGGCCTTGGCCGTCCGGTCGGGAAGGTGGGCGCGGCACAGCGCGATCAGCTCGGCCAGGCAGCGCCCGAAGCCGTCGCTCGCGGCTCGGTCCGGCAAGGGCATCAGGTTCATCGTGTTCTGTCCTTCGGCCCGGACAGCGTCGTCGTTACCGGGCGGGGGCTGTACCATCGCTGCCGATGAGCTGGGCGGGGTGGAAAGTGCGGTTGCGGGAGGTCCGCCCGGCGGATCACCGCACCCTGATCGGGTTCGACCGGGATTCCGACCGGCAGGTCGGCGGCTACCGCCACTGGGCGACGCACCGCGGCCCGGCGGGCGACGACTTCCACTTCGCGATCGAGACGCTGCACAACCGGACGCTGGTCGGGTCGATCTGGATCCAGGCCGACCCGGCCACCGGCCACTTCAGCTACGGCATCGGGATCGGGCCGCAGTACCGCCGCTGCGGGTACGCGGCCGACGCGGTCACGGTCCTGCTGGCGTACATGTTCGAGCTGCGGCGGTACCGCAAGTGCGAGGTCAGCATCAACGGCAGCAACTTCGCCTCGCTGGCGCTGCACGGCGAGCTGGGCTTCCGCGAGGAGGGCCGCCCGCGCGACACGGAGCTGCGGCGCGGGGAGGTCCGGTACCCGGTGCTGATGGGGATCACGGCGGCCGGGTTCGCGGAGCACCAGCCGGCGTTCGAAGCGGCGCGGGGCCCGGTGCGGCCGTGGCGGGGACGCCATTGGCGGACGCCCCGGCGGGGACGGCACTGGCGCCCCGAGCACCTGCGCCCGGCCCGCTGACTTTCCGGCGCTCCCGTTTGTCATGAACGACTCGTTCAGTGCGCCGGACGTCAGGAAAGAGTCGTTCATGACGTCCGGCGTCAGGGTTCCGGCAGAGTCGCCCTCTCCGCGGTGGAGCCGGGGGCGGGTCGGGGCCGTGGCTGGTGTCCAGAATTCCTGGCGCCGGAGGTCTTGAATGAGTCATTCAGGACGCTGCAGGAGGGCGACCCCACCCGCCGAGGCCCGCGTTCGGACCCACCCCACCATCGCTCCCCCGAACAGGCAGCACCGGGCCGGGCCTTTCGCGGGCAACCAACCGCACCGAACGCGGCGCCGACGTCGCGAATGGGTCATCCGCGACCTCCGACGTCCCGAATGACCCATTCGCGACCTTCGAACCCGCAGCCGGACCCCGGCCGACACCAGCGACCCCGCTGACCGAGCCACCGCCGTTCCCCCAGCCCGGACTTTGCCGCAACCTTGGCGCCGGACGTCAGGAAAGGGTCGTTCATGACGTCCGGCGTCAGGAAAGGGTCGTTCATGACACCCGCGGGCGGGTCTCGCCGACCAAGCCACCGCTGTTCGCAGGCTCGGACTTTGCCGGTGCCACAGCCGTCCCGCAGAAAACACCCTGCCCCCTCCGGCAGGGTCCGGCAAAGTCGGGCTCCGCGTTTGGCCGGGCTTGGGAGTGGGCGGCGATGCGCCGGTGTCGTGAACGACTCGTTCATGACACCAGGCGTCAGGAAAGAGTCGTTCATGACGTCGGAAGTCCCCAGCGGCTGGCCGCAGGCCCTGCCACGGCTCAGCGCGCGAACGCCGCCACCGGACCCGGCGCCGGGGACGACGCCGGCGTGAAGCTCACCACGACCGGGTCCGGCCGGTCGCCCACCCGGGCCTCCACCCGCCGCAGCAGCCCCTCCGCGTCCAGCCAGTACCGCACGCGCGCCGCCTTCGACGTGTCCGTCGCGTGGGCCGGCTGGGGCCCGTCGATCACGTCGACCGGGACGTCGCCCACCACGTCCGCGCGGACCCACCGCGCCGAACTCTGGCGCAGCAGCTGGACGTTGTCCGGGCGGTCCGCGCCCAGCCCCAGCACGAGGCGCAGCGCCGTGTCCAGCTCGGGCCCCGGCTGGAGCGGCCGGTACTGCCACCGGTCCGGGGGCGGCGGGTCCGTCGCCGCCTGGCCCGGCCCGCCGCGGAACGCCACCGCCGCCGGGGTCCACTGCAGCAGCCCGCCCGACGCCTCGTCGGCGCGGCCGTCGGTGCTCATCTCGGCGTATCCCAGGCCTCCGACGAAGTCCACCCGGCCCCGCAGGGCGATCACGCCGCCTCCGGTCGGGACCGTCGCCGTGAAGTTCTCCGTCCGGAAGCGGTAGTTGGCGAACCGGGCGAGCGCCAGCCGTTCCGCCTCCGCCGTGGACAGCGGACGCGGCTGCGCCTCCGCACTGCAGGCCGTCACCAGCAGCACCAGCGCCAGCGCCGTCAGGCGCTTCACGGCTTGACCCCGGCGTGCTCGGCCAGCAGGGCGATCGGCGGCACCGGGTAACTGTCCAGGTCGACCGGCCCGGGCAGGCCGCGCGCGGGCCGCGGGGGCGCCGTCGCCGCGTCCGGCAGGCTCGGCTGCTCCGGTGGGGCCGCCACGTCCGGGAACGGCACGCCGCGCGGCGCCGGCGGCAGGGCCAGGCGCACGCCGGCCGCCGCACCGGGACTCGCCGGGCACGCCATCGTCCCCGCCAGCCCGGCCGGGGCGGTGCTCGTCAAGACGTTGTCCTGCAGGCAGTTCCCGCTCCCCGGCGCCCGGTCCGAAGCCGCGTAGGCGACGTCGACGCCGTTGCCGGACAGCACGTTCCCGACCAGCCGGTTGCCCGATGGCGCGAGGTCCTCGGCGGAGGCGAGGGCGATCCCGGCGCCCGGGTTGCCGGTGACGAGGTTGCGCGCCAGGAGGTTCCGGGTGCCGCCGGCGATCCCGATGCCGACGCCGAAACCGCCGTCGGCCTGGGCCGGGCTGCCTGGCTGGGCGTTCGCCGCCACCAGGTTGCCCACGATCGCCGCGTCCTGCTGCGGCACGAACGCCTCCTGGTAGTCCGAGTTCGTCGACAGGCCCACCCGGTTGCCGACGAACCGGTTGCCCACCACGGCCATCCGCCCGGACGCGTTCGTGCCTTCGTAGCCCACGGCGTTGCGCTCGGCGACGTTCCCGCGGACCACGATGTCGCACGGGCGGCACTGACCGACGTAGAACCCGGAATCCGCGCTGCCGGACGCGTAGCTGTGCTCGATCACCCCGTGCTGGGAGTCGAAGGCGTAGACACCGTAGAGCCCGTTGTTGCTCGCCGTCACGGACGAGACGCGGAAGCCCTGCACCGGCGGGAACCGGGCCGGGTCGAGCCGGGTGTACCCGTCGCTGCCTCGCGCCAGGCCTCCGGTCTCGTCGGCCATCCCGGTGACGAGGACGCCGTTGAGGACGTGGTCGCGGACGGTCAGGTTCTCCACCGCGACCCCGGCCGCGGTGACCACGATCCCGTTGGCGCGGCGCACTTCGCCGTCGAACACGACCCGGTTGCGGTCCGTGCCGCGCAGCACGAGGTCGGGCACGGTGATCCGCACCGACTCGCGGTACACGCCCGGGGAGACGAGCACGAGGTCACCCGGGCGGGCGGAATCCACGGCCTGCTGGACGGTCGGCGCGTCCTGCGGCACGCGGATGGTCGCGACGCCGGCGGTGTCCGGCCGGAACGACGAGGCCGCGGACGAGCAGCCGGCGACGGCCAAGGTGAAGAGCAGGACGAGGGGAAGCGCGCGCACGGCGAAACAATAGGAGTGTTCGGCCCCGCGCAGCCCGCGCGACGCGAAATGCCACCTGGTGGAGTGACAAGCACGGGTTCCACGACGGCGACGCGGCACAATCCGCGCGTGGTCACTCCGCCCCCGCTGTCCCGCCGCTCGGTGCTGCTCGGCGCCGGCGCCGCCGGCCTGCTGTCCGCCTGTTCCGCACCGGCCGCCGCGTCCGATCCGGACGTCGTGGCCGCCTTCGGGGCCCAGCAGGCCGGGATCGCGCGGCCCGCACCGCCGCAGCGGCACGTCGGCCTTTCGGTCTGGGACCTCCCGCGGGGAACCGACCGGGGGTGGCTCGGCGCGCTGCTGGCCGCGCTCGGCCGGCGGGCGGCGGCGCTGGGCGCGGGCGGGGACCCGGCCCTCGCGGACCTCCCGCCGTCGCGGCTGACGGTGACGGTCGGCCTCGGCCCGCGGATCGTCGCGGCCGCCGCGCCGGACCTGCCCGGGGCGCAGGACCTCCCGGAGTTCCCCGGCGACGGCCCCGGCGACCGCGGCGGCGACCTCCTGCTCCAGGTCTGCGCGGACGAAGCACTCGTCGCCGCCCTGGTGACGACCGAGCTGGCCGCCATCGGGGAAATGTCCCTGCGCTGGCGCCGAACCGGCTTCCGCGGACCGTCCTCTTCGGACGGATCGGCGCGCAACGTCCTGGGTTTCGCCGACGGCATCGTGGTGCCCAAGACCGACGCCGAGCTGGCCGCCGACGTGTGGCTCGACGGGCCGCCCGCGGTCCGCGGCGGCACGATCGCGGTGGTGCGCGCGATCCGGCTGGACACCGCGGCCTTCCACGCCCTGCCGGTGGCCGCGCAGGAGCGCGTGATCGGCCGCCGCAAGGCGACGGCGGAACCGTTGTCCGGCCCGGAACTCGACCTGGGCGCGAAGACCCCGGACGGCGAGTACCGCATCCCGGCCGACGCACACATCCGGCGGGCCCACCCGCTCATGGTCGGGGCGGGCGTGATGTTGCGGCGCGGGTACAGCTCCGAAGAGGGACTGCTGTTCATCTCGTTCCAGCGGGAGCTGCGGACGTTCGTGGCGACCCAGCACCGGATGAGCGAGGGCGACGCCCTGCTGCGCTACGCGACGACGACGGCGTCGGCGACCTTCCTGGTGCTGCCCGGGTTCAGCGAGAACGTCCCCCTGGGCCACACCCTGCTCGCCTGACCATCCGGCTCACCCGGCGAGCTGAAGGGCACCTTCGTCTCGTCCGGCACGCTGAAGGGCACCTTCCTCCCGCCGGATGCAAGGAAGGTGCCCTTCAGCACTTACAAGGGGTGCGGGGGGTGGGCACCGAATGGTGCCCACCCCCGTGCTGTCACCGCGTTCCGCGTGCCCGGCGGGCCGCCAGCAGTGCCGCGATACCCGCGAGCACCGCGAACCCGCCCAGCCCCGCCAGCCAGTACCCCGGGAACCCGGTGTTCGGCAGCGGACGGGCCTTCGCCGGGGCCGTCGCGGGGAGCACCCCGGCGTCCAGGCTCAGGTCCTCGCGCTTGTCCGGGCCCAGGGTGACCACCGGGGTGCACCCGTCGGACGGCTGGGCGTCGGAGTCCTTCGTGTCGTCGAAACCGGCGTCCGGCTTGGTCAGCTTGCGGCTGCCCGTGTCGAAGCAGACCTTGTACGACCCGTCCGGCAGGTCGTCGAACAGGTACTTCCCGTCCGGGCCCGTCTTCGTGGCCGCGACCTGCTTGCCGTCGCCGTCCTTCAGCGTCACCGGCACGTCCGGCACGCCCGGCTCACCCGGGTCCTGCAGGCCGTTGCCGTTGGTGTCGGTCCACACGAGGTCGCCGACGCGGTTGCGGGGCTCGACCAGGCCGGCGTCGAGGGTCAGGTTCTCCCGCTTGCCCACGCCGAGCTGCACCACCGGGGTGCACCCCGACTCCGGATCGACGTCCGAGTCCTTCCCGTCGTCACCCGCGTCCGGCTTCGCCCACTGCCAGCCGGCGTACTGCGACGGCACCTGCATCCGGTCGAAGCAGACCTGGTACGACCCGTCCGGCAGGTCGTCGAACGAGTACTTCCCGTCCGGGTCCGTCTTCGTCGTCGCGACCTCGTTGCCGTTGCCGTCCTTCAGCGTCACCGGCACGTCCGGCACGCCCGGCTCACCCGGGTCCTGCAGGCCGTTGCGGTTCGTGTCGGCCCAGACGAGGTCGCCGAGGCGGTTCGGCGGGGCGATCAGGCCGGCGTCGAGGGTCAGGTTCTCCCGCTTGCCCACGCCGAGCTGCACCACCGGGGTGCACCCCGACTCCGGATCCGCGTCCGAGTCCTTCCCGTCGTCCCCGGCGTCCGGCTTCGTCAGCTCGTAGTCGGCGACCGGCGCCGGGAGCTGCTTGACGTCGAAGCACACCTGGTACGACCCGTCGGGCACGCCGTCGAACAGGTACTTCCCGTCCGGGCCCGTCTTCGTCGTCGCGACCTGCTTGCCGTCGCCGTCCTTCAGCACCACCGGCACATCCGGCACACCCGGCTCACCGGCGTCCTGCAGGCCGTTGCCGTTCGTGTCGATCCACACGAAGTCACCGACCCGGTTGCGCGGCTCGACCAGGCCCGCGTCCAGGGTCAGGTTCTCCCGGGCACCCGGGCCGAGCTTGACGAGCGGCGTGCACCCCGTGTCGGGATCGGCGTCGGAGTCCTTCGCGTCGTCGCCCGCGTTCGCCTTGGTGAACTGCCAGTCGGCGTAGTCCGCCGGCAGCTTCGCCCGGTCGAAGCAGACCTGGTAGGAGCCGTCGGACAGGTTGTCGAACAGGTACTTCCCGTCCGGACCCGTCTTCGTGGCCGCGACCTGCTTGCCGTCGCCGTCCTTCAGCACCACCGGCACATCCGGCACACCCGGCTCACCCGGGTCCTGCAGGCCGTTGCCGTTCTTGTCGGCCCACACGAAGTCGCCGAGGCGGTCGGGCGGCGAGACCAGACCCGCGTCCAGGGTCAGGTTCTCCCGCTTGCCCACGCCGAGCTGCACCACCGGGGTGCACCCGGTCGCCGGATCCGCGTCGGAGTCCTTCCCGTCGTCACCCGCGTTCGGCTTGGTCAGCTTGTAGTCCGCGACCGGCGCCGGGAGGTGCGCGATGTCGAAGCACACCTGGTACGACCCGTCCGGCAGGTCGTCGAACAGGTACTTCCCGTCCGGACCCGTCTTCGTGGCCGCGACCTGCTTGCCGTCGCCGTCCTTCAGCACCACCGGCACATCCGGCACACCCGGCTCACCGGCGTCCTGCAGGCCGTTGCCGTTCGTGTCGATCCACACGAAGTCACCGACCCGGTTGCGCGGCTCGACCAGACCGGCGTCGAGGGTCAGGTCCTCCGGGCGATCGATCCCGAGTGTCGTGACCGGGGTGCACCCGGTCGCGGTGTCGGCGTCGGAGTCCTTCGTGTCGTCACCGGCGTTCGCCTTGGTGAACTGCCAGTCGGCGTAGTCCGCCGGCAGCTTCGTGCGATCGAAGCAGACCTGGTAGGAGCCGTCGGGCAGCTTGTCGAACAGGTACTTCCCGTCCGAGCCCGTCTTCGTCGTCGCCAGCTGCTTGCCGTTGCCGTCCTTCAGGACCACCGGCACGTCCGGCACGCCCGGCTCACCCGGGTCCTGCAGGCCGTTGCCGTTCTTGTCGGCCCACACGAAGTCCCCGAGCCGGTTCGGCGGCCGGATCCCGGCGTCGAGGGTCAGGTCCTCGCGCTTGGCCGGGCCGAGCGTCGTCACCGGCGTGCACCCCGTCACCGGATCGGCGTCGGAGTCCTTCGTGTCGTCGCCGGCGTTGGGTTTCGTCGCCAGGTACCCCGCGTACGCGGGCGGCAAGGTCTTCAGGTCGAAGCACACCTGGTACGAGCCGTCGGCCAGGCCGTCGAACAGGTACTTGCCGTCCGCGCCCGTCTTCGTCGTCGCCAGCTGCTTGCCGCTGCCGTCCTTCAGCACCACCGGCACGTCCGGCACACCCGGCTCACCGGCGTCCTGCAGGCCGTTGCGGTTGGTGTCGGCCCACACGAAGTCGCCGAGGCGGTTTCGTGGGGCGAACAGGCCGGCGTCCACGGTGTGGTCCACCGAGCCCGCCGGGCCCATCGTCACCTTGACGGTGCCGGTGGCCGGGTCGACGTCCGAGTCGATGGTCGGGTTGCCGCCCGCCTTCGCGACCGTCCACTTGATACTCGCCAGTGGTGGCGCGCCCGGCAAGGTGGCGGGGTCGACGCCCGAGTAGTCGAACTTCACCGTGTAGCAGGTGTCGGCCTTGAGGCCGTCGGCCGCGCCGAAGTAGTACTCGCCGTTCGCGCCGGTCGTCTTGGTGGCCAGCGCCGCTCCCTTGCCGTCGCAGGGCAGCAGCTGCACCTTGGCCCCCGCGACCGCCGGCTCGGCCGGGTCCTGGACGCCGTTGCCGTCGGTGTCGAACCACACCCGGTTGCCCAGCTGGACCGGCGCGTTGTCGCAGAGCGCCTCCAGGTCGGCCAGGCCGTTGGCCTTGCCCCAGCCTTCGGTCGACTTGTCGCTGAGCAGGTAGCTGTTCGAATAGTCGGCGCTCATCATGGTGCCGTCTTTTCGGTCGAACCAGCCGATGCCGCCGGTGTTGATCGCCGTCGGGTCCATGATCGTCGCCGGCATCCGCGCCGCCGGGTACACCACCGTGAGGGCGCCCTGCGCGGTCTCGTTGTGCGGCTTGCCGTGTTCGGTGTCGGCGAAGTGCTCACCGGGGTAGTACTCGACGACGTCGGTCGGCTCGCCGCCGCCGTTGGCCGCATCGGTGTTGTTGTTCGGGCAGCCGGAAGTGCCTTCCCAGACGTAGCCCGCGGCCTGCTTGCAGACCCGGTTCAGGTCGCCGGCGCTGACCGTGTCGAGCAGGGCTTCGCCGCCGGTGTTCGGCATGTTGAACCCGCCCTGGTCGCCGAAGCGGTCCCGGAAACCGAGCACCAGGTCCCCGCCGGCTTCGGCGCGGATGTCGGTCAGCAGCGGTTCCGCGTAGGTGATCAGGTTCCCACCCTGGGGCGCGGGCGCCTGGTAGGTGGTCTGCCACGGGTTCCAGGAGTGGGTGTTGCTGTAGTTCCACAGCGCGTCGCCGCGCTTGAAGTCCAGCTTCTGGTCGACGATCACCGGGCCGAACGTGCCCGCGGCGGCGTCGAACGTGCGGATCACCACCCGCATGTCGGCGACCTTCTGCGTCGATTCGCCGGAGCACACCCCACCGACGAAGACGACGCCGTCGTGCACGCCGAGACCACTCGGCCGCCAGTCACCGGCCGCGGGACAGTTCGGGTTCGGGATCGCGTAGCTTGCCTTCGGCGCGGCCGCGGTCGGCGCGGTCGCGTCGTAGAGGTAGAGCTTGCGGTCGGCCAGGTTCACCACGAACAGCGTGCTGCCGTCCTCGCTGATGCGCAGCGCGCCGAGGCTTTCCTTGCCCACCACGTCGGCGAACTTCTGGTCGAAGTCCGTTTGCATGGCGTGGGCGGTGCTGCCGGTGGCGGGCACCTTGGTGAACAGCGTGGTGACCTTGGTCGCCGGGTTCGTCACGTAGATCGCGCCGGTACCGCCGGTGCCGTAGGCCGCGGCCCGCTTGGCGTACGCGCTGGAGAAGACGCGCTTGTCCGCCTTGCGGTAGGCGATGCCGTAGACCGTGCCGGTGTCGCCCTGGGTGGCCAGCGCGGTGGGCGGCGTCCCCGTTCCCCGCGCGGTGAACGGGAAGCTCACCAGCGATCGGGCCTTGGGGTCGATGCCCGGCGCGATGCCGTTGCGCTGGCAGGCGGTGACCAGCGTGGGGTTGTCCTGGCAGTAGTCCGCCGGGTTCCACAGCCCCATCGTCAGGTCGGCCTTCTTGCCGCCGGAGACGTCGACGAAGGAGGTCAGGCTGCTCAGCCCGCCGCCCGCCGGGGCCGGCTTCAGGTACGGCATCGAAGCGGGGACACTCGCCTCGACGCGGTACTTCCCGCCGGCCAGGCCGGCGGTGGCCAGCTTGACGGTGCCGTCCGCGCCGGTCGTCCCGGTGGCGGTGGCGCCACCGGGATCGGTGGCCTTCACCGGGATCCCGGCCACCCCCGCCTCCAGGGCGGGCTCGTAGTTCCCGTTGCCGTTCAGGTCACGGATGACCCGGACCGTCAAGGTTCCGTCGGAAGCATCCGCAAGGGCCGGTCCCGCCGGCACGCTCAACGGCAGCACCGTCGAAGCGAGCAGGAGCACCGCCCCGAACGCCAATATTCTCTTCAAGTTTCACTCCACACAGCCGGGCCCTGGGCGGCCACTGTCCAATGCAGACGGTTGTGGTGAGCTTAGGATCCGGAGAGAGTGATCCACCTGGTGAGCACGAGTGAATGCCCGGCCGCTTTTCGTGATTTCAAACCACACGATCGAGTGAGACGTACCTCGTCGAACGGGTTACCGCCGAGGATTGATCAACAAATCGGGCAATGCACCCATGGCACCGGAAACCGGGAGACCCTCGGCGAGGACCTCCCGGCCGCCGGTCAGCCGTCCGATTCCACGAACGGGAGAAAGACACCCGGCACCTGGCCGGGGGCGAACACCTGACGCTCCCCCGGACCGGGCAGCTGCCACTCGTGCGTCTGGCACCACGTGAAGTGGTTCATCTGCGCGGGGTCGGCGTAGTCGGGGCCGGTCAGCCGCTGGTGGGTCGCCCACTCCTGCCACTGCGCCACCACCGGCAACTTCTCCGCGGGGCACCGCCGACGACAGCACCGGCGCTGCGGCCGGGTCCGGGTCCGGGTCCGGCGGTGCCGGGGTGTCCGCGCCGCCGGACGGCTGGCTCGCCAGGGCCGCCATCCGGTTCGGCACGGCTGCGGTCACCGATACCCGCACCTCCCTCAGTCTCCAGCCGCGCCTCGGTGAGCCGGATCCCGTGAGGTTCTGCCGCGCCGTGAGCGACGGTAGGGGCCCGTCCACGAACCCCCTCGAGTGCGGCGAGCGCCCGCTTGACCGGGGATCTCCAGCCGGCCTTCGTCGGCGACGGCCAGGCCCCTGGACGCCGGAAGACTGGCCTCGCGCGGCCGCGCAACCCCTATCCGAAAGCCCGGAAACCCCTTGCCGAAATGGCTGTCAACCCCTATCTTTGCACATTTTCAATTTGCAGCCGGATATCTTGACACGGCATTCGAGCGTCCGGCATGGTCGAGAGACGAAGACCACATTTACCGCGTCGACGAACCCACGGAGAAGAATCATGACACAGATCAAAGTGACCCTTTCCGGCGGTCCGGCCGAGCTGACCGAACGGCACCGCGAATGGACGGTCGGCAGCATCGGCGAAGTCGCGAAGGTCAGCTTCGGCGCCGGCTACGAGCACTTCTCCCACGACGGCGAGTTCGCCACGACCCACAGTGGCGACCGGGTCCCGGTGTTCGCCTGGTGCGGCCGCACCCGCGTCGCCGAGTGATCCACCCGGATCTCCACCGCCGGGTGGTCCCGCTCCACCCGGCTCCCGCACTAGCTTTCTTTTCGTCGGAACCCCCGCGAAAGGAAAGCCATGAACGAAGTGCTCGGGTTCGTGTTTCTCCGGTTCGCCGTGATCGGCGGCGGAATCCTGTTGCTCGTCCTGTTGCTCGGCGTGGTCGCGATCGTCCTCAAGAAAGCGGGGCGCCTCGACCAGGCGCGGCGGGCCGTCGAGCCCGTCGTGCGCGCCAAGCTGGGCGACCACCGGCCCGGCCGCCACGATCGGCGCGAAGACGACGCTACGCCGTGAAGCCGCGGCCCAGCCCGTGCCGCACGGCGTAGCGCAGCGCTTCGACCCGGTTGCGCACGCCGATCTTGGCGAAGGCGTTGTTGATGTGCGTCTTCACCGTCGCCTCGGCGATGACGAGCTCGGCCGCGATCTCGCCATTGCTCAGCCCGGCGGCGATCAGGCCGAGCACTTCGGCCTCCCGCGCGGTCAGGCCGTCCGGCAACCGGTCCTTTTCGCCGCCGCGGCCGGACAGCGCCGAAGCAACCCGGCTGGACACGTCCGCCCCGAAGGTCAGCTGCCCGGAGACCACGGCCCGCAGCGCGGCCCCGATCTCGCCGCGGCCCGCGTCCTTCGTCAGGTACCCGCGTGCCCCCGCGGCCAGCGCGCCCGCGATCGATCCGTCGTCCGCGTACGTCGTCAGCACCAGGACCGCCACGTCCGGGTGGTCGCGGACGATCCGCTCGGTCGCTTCGACGCCGCTCAGCACCGGCATCGTGAGGTCCATCAGCACCGCGTCGATCCGGTCGAGCCGCCGCAGCAGGGCGAGCGCTTCGGCGCCGTCGGCGGCCGAACCGGCCACCTCGACGTCGTCGAGCAGGTCCATGAGCGCGACCAGGCCTTCGCGCACGGCCTGCTGGTCGTCCACCACGACGACCCTGATCACCCGCGGCTCCCCCATGATCCCCCTCCTGCCAGGGGGCAGGTTACCACCGCGCGGCCGCCGGAGGGTCCACTGTGGAGTCCGCAGGACGTGGCGGACAGGAGGGTGGCGCGGCGGGTGCAAGCGCCGCGCCGCCCTCCCCACGCCTCAGGCCGGGGCGACCGCCCGCCCCGTCTGCGGCGAGATCATCCCCGCGCACAGCCCGCGGCTCGCCAGCGTCCGGGCGATCTGCGGGATGGCGGAGAGGGTGTTGGCCGGCCATTCGTGCATCAGGATGACCTGGCCGTTCGTGAGCCGGGCGTTGGCCGCGACGATCGCGCTGACGCTCGCGTTGTTCCAGTCGCCCGAGTCGACGTCCCAGATGACCTGGCGGAGCCCGTACTTCGACGCCACCGACTGGACCGTCGCGTTCGTTTCCCCGTACGGCGGGCGGAACAGCCGGGGCGTGCCGCCGCCCGCGGCCGAGATCGCCTGCTGGGTCCGGGAAATCTCCGAATCCACCTGCGCCTGGCTCTGCTGGGTGAGGTGCGGGTGCGTGTAGCTGTGGTTGCCGACCCACATCCCGGCGCTGGTCTGGGCGCGGACCTGGGCCGGGTACGCGGCCGCGTACTGGCCCTCGTTGAACATCGTGGCCCGCAGCCCGTTCTGCCGCAGCGCGTTCAGGATGGCCGGGGTGTGGGCGTTCGACGGCCCGTCGTCGAAGGTCAGGCCGACGTACCCGCCGCACGCGGCGGCCTGCGCCGGGGTGACGGCGATGGCGCTCGCCACGGCGAGGGCCGCCGTGGCCAGGAGGGTGCTCCACGCGCGCATGGTCAGCCCACCGTGATGTTGGAGTTGCCGCTGCTCTGGTAGCCCTCGGTCGCCAGGATCATGTAGTAGTTGAAGCTGCCGAGCCGCATGCCCGCCCGGCCCCACGCGTCGAAGTGGTTGCCGGTGGTGATGGTGCCGCCGGTCCGCCGCTGCTGGCGGACGCTCCAGTACTGGTTGAACGTCTTGTTGCCCTCGACGGACGGCGCGTTGTAGCGGGTCGTCTGGTAGATGTCGTAGGTGCCGCCGTCGCTGGTCACGGTGCCCTTGTACGTCCCGGTCGGCCGCCAGCTGCCCCAGTTGTCGACGATGTAGTACTCGACGAGCGGGTTGGACGTCCAGCCGTAGAGCGCCAGGTAGCTGTTGCCGGAGGGGTTGAAGCTGCCGGAGTAGTTCACGTTCCGCCGGCTGCCGTTGCTCCAGCCCTTGCCGGCGACGAAGTTGTTGACGTTGCTCCAGTTGGTCCGGTAGTTGCCGCCGGAGGAGAGCGTCATGGAGACCGAGCCGCCACCGGCGGTCCAGAACGAGTAGTAGTACCCGTTGTCGGTGCCCGTCCGGTTGGACGTGATGACCGTGTCGGCCCAGGCGGTTCCGGGCAGGAATGCGGCGATCAGCGCAAGGACGGCGCCGCCGGCGAACACCCTGCTGCGGCCGCGTTTCTTGGTGAGCATGCTTCCTCCTCGTCGAGGCTGGCAGGCGAGCCAGGATGGCAAAAGCATGCGAGTGGCCCCGCTGGTCGGGCAATCACTTTCGGAAAGTTTCGACCGTCGCGCGGCGCATTCCGCCCGCTTCCCGGAAAGTTTCACGATCACGGGAAGCGGGTGCGGGTGGGCCCGGCCGGGCCCACCCCGCTTTCCCTACTCGCGCAAGCCGATCGCGTCGATCGGCCGGGCCCGCAGCGCCACCGACGTCGCCACCCCGATGGCCACCATCCCGAGCACGACCGCACCGGCGATGATTCCGAAGTAGACGTTCGGCGAGCCCGCGGGGACCGGGTTGCCCCGCAGCCCGAAGTTCAGCAGCGCCAGCGGAACCAGGGCCACCAGCGTCCCCAGGACGGCCGCGATCCCGACCGTGGCCGCCGCTTCGAGCCGCATCATGCGGGTCACCTGACGGCGGGTCGTGCCCACCAGCCGCAGCAGCGCGAACTCGCGGCCGCGCTGCGCGGTCGTCAGGACCAGCGTGTTGGCGACCGAAATCGCCAGGTAGCCGACGATGACGCCGGCCGCGACCAGGTTGAGGTAGAACTGCGCCTGCCGCTCGCCGTTCTCCGGCGCGGTGACCGCCGACGCCGGGGCGACCACCAGGCCCGGGTACGGCAACGCACCCAGCGCCGAAGCCACCGCACCCGCGTCCGCACCGGGCTGCCGCCGGACCAGCACCGAGTCGTCCAGGCGGCCGCCGATGTGGTCGCGGGCCAGCGCGACCGGCAGCACGAAGTCGCCGAAGGCCAGGCCGTGCGTGTAGGTGGCGACCAGCCGCAGCTTCGCCGGGACGCCGTCGCCGAAGTGGAACTCCACCTCGTCGCCGATCTTCTTGTCCAGCCAGTCCGCTTCCGAACGGCTCAGCGCGACGGTGTCCCCGGTCAGGTCGGTGAGCCGCCCGGCGTCGACGCCCAGCTCGAGGGCGGCCCCGGCCTGGTCGCCCGCCAGGCCCTGCGCGGGTGTCCGCTGGACCTCGACGCTGTCACCCACCGGCGTCGCGGTGATCACGGACGTGCGCACCACCGGCGTCGCCGCCGCGACCCCCGGCACCCGGCCGGCCGCCGCGGCCACCTCCGGCGAGACCCCGCCCGGGGCGGTGAGCACGTAGTCGGCGGTCGTCGACCGGGCCGTCTCCTGCCGGGCCGCCTCCGTCATCGCCGTCGGCCCGTAGAAGGTGGCGAGTGCGAACGCCACCGCCAGCATCAGCGGGGTCACCGCCGCCGCGACGCGCCGGGCGTTGGCGTGGGCGTTCGCCCCGGCGAGGTACCCGCTGATCCGCCAGAGCCGCGCGAGCACCGGCACCAGGAAGCGCATGACCAGCCCGGTGACCTGCGGGCCGACCACGGCCAGCCCGATGACGATCACCAGCGTCGCCATCGAGGACGTGGCGGCCGCGATGTCCCCGCGCAGGAACAGCGGGACGAGCGCGCCGCCGACGCCGGCCAGCACCAGGCCCCAGCCGGTGAGCAGGCGGCCCCGGCCCAGCTCGCGGCGTTCGACCGCGGCCTCGCCCAGCGCCTCGACGGGCCGGATCGACGACGGCCGCCGTGACGCCGCCCAGGCGGCCAGCCGGGCCGCGCCCAGGCCGAGCAGGATCGCGGCCAGCAGCGGGAGCGGGCTGATCGCCAGCCCGAAGTCGGCCGGGATGACGCCGATCGCGGCGAACGCGTCCCGCAGCCCACCGGCGACCGCCAGGCCCAGCGCGCTCCCCAGCACGCCGGCGACGAGCGCGATCAGCGTCGTTTCGGTCCCGATGAGCTTGCGGATCTGCCGCGGGGTCGCCGCGACCGCGCGCAGCAGCGCGAACTCCCGGCGGCGCTGGTTGATCGTCAGTGCCAGCGTGCTCGCCACCACGAACACCGCGACGAGCAGCGCGAACCCGCCGAACGAGCCGGCGATGGCCAGCAGCAGCACCCGCGTCTGGCTGACGTCGAGGAACTCGATGCTGCTGCGCTCGACGCCGGTGGCCACCTCGGCGCCGCCGGCGACGGCCCGCACCCGCTCGGCGAGGGTCTCCGGTGCCACCCCCGGGTCGGCGAGGACGCCGATCGCGTGGACCTGGCCCGGCCGCCCGGCCAGCTCCGCGGCCCGGTCCGGGGTGAAGAACATCGCCGACTGGCGCGAACTGCCGTCGACGACCCCGCTGACCTTGAAGGACGCCGTCCCGGGCCGGGTCGTGATCCGCACCTGCCCGCCGACGCCGACGTCGGCCCGGCGCGCCAGGTCGGCGTCCAGCACAACCTCGCCTGCGGTCTGAGGCGCGTCCCCGCCGCGCAGGGTGAACGGCGCCAGCACGGCGGCGTCCCAGTTGTGCCCCAGCGATTCCCGGTCGGCGAGCACCTGCCCGTCGCGGGTGACGACCTGCGCCGGGAAGCTCTGCTCCGCCACCGCCGCGCGCACGCCGGGCACCGCGGCGATCCGCCCGGCCAGCGCCGCCGGGACCGACGGCTGCTCGCCGACCTGCTCGGCCGACAGGGCGTCGGCGCCGGGCGGCCGCACGGTCTGCGCCCCGCCGACGACGACGGCCGCGGCGGCGTAGCGCTGGGTGGGGACCCCGGCGCGCAGCCCGGATTCCATGAGGACCCCGCAGGCCGCCACCAGGGCGGTACCGCACAGGATCGCGATGAAGGCTCCGGCGAACCCGCCGAGCCGGGTCCGGATCGTCTGCCAGGCCAGTGCCAGCACGCTCACCACTCCCCGAGGTGCGTCATCCGCTCCGCCACCCGCTCGGGGGTGGGGTGCGGGAGGTGCCCGGCCAGCTTGCCGTCGGCCAGGAAGAGCACGCCGTGCGCGGCCGAGGCCGCGACCGGGTCGTGGGTCACCATCAGCACGGTCTGGCCCATCTGCTCGACGACCGCGCGGAGCAGGTCCAGCACCTGCCGCCCGGTGCGGGTGTCGAGGGCGCCGGTCGGTTCGTCGGCCAGCACCACCTCGGGCCGGGTCACCAACGCACGGGCGATCGCGACGCGCTGCTGCTGCCCGCCGGACAGCTCCGCCGGGCGGTGCTCCAGCCGGTTCGCGATCCCGACGCCGTCGACGACCTCCCGCAGCCACTGCGGGTCCGGCTTCCGCCCGGCGAGCCGCAGCGGCAGCGTGATGTTCTGCAGCACGTTCAGCGACGGCAGCAGGTTGTAGGCCTGGAAGACGAACCCGATCCGGGTGCGCCGCAGCTCCGTCAGCTCGCGTTCCTTCAGCCGGCCGATCTCGGTGCCGCCGAGCAGGACCCGTCCCGACGTCGGCCGGTCGAGGCCGGCCGCGCAGTGCAGGAAGGTGCTCTTGCCCGAGCCGGACGGGCCCATCACCGCGGTGAACGTCCCCCGCGCCACCCCCGCCGACACCCCGTCCAGCGCGGCGACCGCGCCGTCGCCGGCGCCGTACACCTTCCGGACCTCGGTCAGTTCCAGCGCATACGCTGTGCTCATTTCGATCCCCTTCGTTCTCTCCCAAGGAAAACTAGGTCCGCGGAGCCGGGACATCGATCCCGCGGAGAGGTGGATCGGGGGTAGCGCCAGCACTACCCCGGCGGTGGGGTGGGACACTGTGGCCGTGACGACCCGCCTGCGCGAGTGCTGGTCGGCGGTTCGCTACCTCGTGGTCGGCGCCGGCACGTCGCTGCTGTCGCTGTTCGCCCTCGCCGGGCTGTTCGCCGTCCTGCTGCTGTGCCCGTTCGGCGTCGGGATCCCGTCGCTGGCGCCGATGATCCGGCTCTCGCGGTGGCCGGTCGGGGTCGACCGCCGCCGGGCCGCGCGGAAGCTGGGCGAACCGATCCCCGAGCCGTACCGGGACGGCTCCCCGCTGAAGGACCCGGCCACCCGCCGCGACCTCGCGTGGCTCGCGATCCACGCCGCGACCGGGCTGATCATCGGCGCGCTGGCGTTCGGCCTGCCGATCGGCGCCGTCCAGCAGGTCGTCACGGTCTTCGTCTGGCCGCTGGTCCCCGGCGGGATCGAAGGCTCGCTCGGGATCGTGGTGGACTCCTGGCCACGGGCCGCGCTGGACCTGCTGGTGGCCGCCGCCATGGTCGTGGCGACCCTGCAGCTGCCGCGGGTCGCCCGGTGGCAGGCCCGCACCGCGCGGAAGCTGCTCGCGCCCGCCCCCGGCGTCGTGCTGGCGGACCGGGTCGCCGAGCTGACCGCGGCGCGGGCGGCGGCGCTGGAAGCGCACGGCGCCGAGCTGCGGCGCATCGAGCGCGACCTGCACGACGGCACGCAGGCGCGGATCGCGGCGGTCGTGCTCCAGCTGGGCATCGCCGGCCAGCTGTACGACCGCGATCCGGCCACCGCCCGCGACCTGCTGGTCAAGGCGCAGGACACCGCGACCGACGCGCTGGCCGAGCTGCGCACGGTCGTCCGCAGCATCCACCCGCCGCTGCTGAGCGAACGCGGCCTGGCCGGGGCGGTGCGCGCGCTCGCCGAGCGCAGCCCGGTGCCGGCCACCGTCGCCGTCGAGCACGAGGCCGGCCGCCCGGCCGCGGTCGAGGCCGCCGCGTACTTCGTCGTCGCCGAGGCACTGGCCAACATCACCAAGCACGCCGACGCGTCCCAAGTGGACATCACGCTCGGCGGCACGGCGTCGGTGCTGCGCCTGGAAATCCGCGACGACGGCCGCGGCGGCGCCGACGAGTCGCGGGGCAGCGGGCTGGCCGGCATCCGCCGCCGGGCCCAGGCCTTCGACGGAACCCTCACCCTGACCAGCCCACCCGGTGGGCCGACCGTGCTGCGAGTGGAGCTGCCATGCGGGTCGTGATCGCCGAGGACGACGCCTTGCTGCGCGAGGGCCTCGCGCTGCTGCTGAAGACGGCGGGCATCGAGGTGGCGGCCACCTTCGACAACGCCGAGGACTTCCTGGCGTTCGTCGAGGGCGACCGGCCCGACGCCGTCGTGATGGACGTGCGGATGCCGCCGACCCACCGCGACGAGGGCCTGCGCGCGGCCGTCCGCGCCCGGGAGATCCACCCGGCGCTGCCGGTGCTGGTGCTGTCGGCGCACGTGGAGACGAGCTACGCGGTCGAGCTGCTCGCCGACGGCGTCGGCGGGGTGGGGTACCTGCTCAAGGAGCGCGTCGGCAAGGTCGAGCGGTTCCTGGACGCCCTCCAGCGCGTCGCGAAGGGCGGCACGGCGATGGACCCCGAGGTGATCGGCCGGCTGATGGCCCGCCGCCGCACCGCGGACCCCCTCGACGCGCTGACCGCCCGGGAGCGCGAGGTACTGGGGCTGATGGCCGAGGGCTACAACAACAGCACGATCGCCGAGCTGCTGGTCGTCAGCGACGGCGCGGTGCTCAAGCACATCCGCAACATCTTCGCGAAGCTCGGCCTGCCGTCCGACGAAGGCGCGGGGCACCGCCGGGTACTGGCGGTGCTGGCGTACCTCGGCCGGGACGCGGGGTAGCGCAGGCACCACCCCGCATCCGGGTGCGGACGGCATTCTCGCCGTCGCCGCGAATCCCTAGCGTTGCCGGCATGAACAACGACAACGTTTCGACGCGTTCCTCGAGCCCGGTCCTGCTGTGGCTGGTCCTGGTGGTCAGTGCCGCGGTCAACGCGGCGGGTCCCTTGGTGGGCCTGGGTTTGCCGGTGCGGATGGTCGCCGGCGGGATCGCGATCGGGGCGATCGCGCTGCTCGTCACCCACCACGTCCGCCGGCGGCGCGGGTAGCCGGGGTCCGGGCCGCCGGGCCTACTCGTCCCCGCCGGAAGCCAAGGCGCGCAACAGGTCCCGCAGCGACTCCTGCTGATCGGCACGCAGTGAGCCCAGCGGCGAGCTGTCTCCGAGCCGCTTCAGGGCTTCGGTCCGGCGGCGGTCGCCTTCCGGGGTGAGGACGATCTGCTTGGCCCGCCGGTCCGTGGGATGCGGGTGGCGGTTCAGCAGCCCGCGTTCCTCGAGGCGGTCGAGGACGAACGTCGCGTTCGAGGCCTCGCACGCCATGCGTGCCGCCAGCTCGCGGGCGGTGATCGGTTCCGACAGCTCGCGCAGCGCCACCACCTGGCTCGGCGTGAGCCCCATCGTGTCCGCCACCCGGCGGACGTGGCCGTCGAGGGTGCGCGCGAGTCCGTGGACCAGCTTGCACACGTCGCGGTCGATCTCCTCGCTCGGCATGCCCCGAACTCTAGACCCCATGGTTCGAACTGTGATAGTTCTAGCTCGAATCATTCTAACTCGAACCAACTGGGGAGCTGGTGTGGCCGTCTTTTCCCTCATGCTCGTCGTGTTCAGCCTCACGACCGGCGAATTCGTCGTGTCGGGCATCCTCCCGGACGTCGCCGGCGGGCTGGCGATCCCGCTTTCGGCGGCCGGGCTGCTGACGACCGCCTACGCGGTCGGCATGATCGCGGGCGGCCCGGTCGTCACGCTGCTGACCGCGCGGGTCTCGCGGAAACCGCTGGTGATCGGGCTGGTCACCGCGGCCGTGCTGGCGAACGCGGCCTCCGCGCTCGCGCCGAGCTACCCGCTCCTGCTCGTCTCGCGGGTGCTCGCCGGCCTGGTGGTGGCCACCTTCTTCGCCGTCGCGATCGCCACCGCCGCGGCGGAAGCCCGGCCGGGCCGGCAGGGTTCCGCCGTCGCGAAGGTGGCGCTGGGCCTGAACCTCGGCATCGTCCTCGGCGCGCCGCTGGGCACGTTCGTCGGCCAGCACCTCGGCTGGCGGGCGACGTTCTGGTCGGTCTCGGCCGCCGCCGCGCTGGCGCTGCTCGCGGTGCTGCGGTTCGTCCCGGACCGGCCGTCGGCGACGACCGGTCCGGTGACCGGCGAGCTGCGGGTCTTCGCCGACCGCCGGGTCCGGCTGGCGATCGCGCTGACCGCGGCCGGCAACGTCGGCGTCCTGACCGTCTTCACCTACCTCGCGCCGCTGCTGACGGCGGTGGGCGGCTTCCCGGCCGGCGCCGTCCCGGTGCTCCTCCTCGGCTACGGCGCCGGCGCGGTCCTCGGCAACGCCGTCGGCGGCCGCCTGGCGGACCGGGCCCTGCTGCCGTCGCTGGCCGGGTTGCTCGCGGCGCTGGCCGGGGTGCTCGCCCTGGCCTGGTTCGGCGCCGGCCACCCGGTCGCGACGGCGGTGTCGACGGTGCTGCTGGGCGCGCTGGCCTTCGCGATCGTGCCCGGCATGCAGACCCGGGTGATCACGGCGGCGGCCGAGGCACCGACGCTGGCCGTGGCGGTCAACGCGTCCGGCTACCAGCTGGCGGCGGCGTTCGCCGGCTGGCTGGGCGGCGGCGTCATCGACACCACCGGCGGCCCGCGGGCGATCTACCCGGTCGCCGCCGTGCTCACCCTCGGTGGCCTGGCGATCGCGCTGTACTCGCTGCGGCAGGATCGCCGGGTGCCCGCGTGAGCGCGGTCCACCGCGGAACCGCCCGGGCCGCGTCGATCGGCGCGGCCCGGGCGGCCCCTCGTCACTCCGCCCGTCCCGTGCTCACCGCCTCCCCCGGTGCCCGCGTGAGCGTCCCGCGCACCACCCCCGCGAGCACCAGCGCGGCCGCGACCAACCCGGCGGCGACCCAGAACGGGCTCACCACACCGAGGAGCGCACCCGCGACCACCGGACCGGCCGTGGCACCGCCGTTGAGGGCAGCCGTGGCGAAGGCTCCCGCCATCGTCGGTGCCCCCGCGGCCAGGTGCAGGATCCGCGTGATCACCGTGCTGCCGACGGCGAAAGCCAAGGCGCCCTGGACGAAGACCAGGCCGGGCAGTGCCGCGGGGACCTGCGCCGCCGCGATCCAGCCCGCGAGCAGCAGCGGGCCGCCGAGGGCGACGACCCGGCCGGGCCACCGGTCCGCGAGCCGCCCCGCCGCCGCGACACCGGCGAAGCAGCCCGTGCCGAAGGCCGCGAGGACCACCGGCACCGGGGCGACGCCGCCGGCCAGCGGCGCGAGGTAGGTGAAGACGCCGAACGTGGCGGCGTTGACGAGCGCGGCGAGCAGGAGCACCCCGGTGAGGGGTCGGAGGGCGGCCAGCTCGGCGCGCAGCCCGGCCGGCTTCGCCCCCGCCGGGGTGTCGGGGATCCGCCACACCCCGGCGAAGGCCGGCAGGCACAGCAGGGCGACCACCCAGAACGCCGACCGCCAGCCGAAAGCCGCGTCGAGCAGCGCCCCACTCGGCACTCCGGCGACGCACGCCACGGTCGTGCCACCCAGCAGGACCGCGAGCGCCCGGCCCGGCCGGGCCAGCCCGGTGACGGCGGTCAAGGCGACGGCGAGGAACCCCGCGTTCGCCACGGCCGCCAGCACGCGCGTCCCCAGCAGGACGGCGAACGACGTCGTCAGCCCGCCGACGACGTGGGTCGCGGCGAAGAGGGCCAAGAAGCCCAGCAGCGCGGTGCGCCGCCGCCACGACCGCGCGAGCGCGGCCATCAGCGGCGCGCCGGCGACCATGCCGGCGGCGAAGGCGGACGTCAGGTAACCCGCCTGCGCCAGGGAAACCCCCAGCGCGGCGGCGATGCCGGGCACCAGCCCGGCCAGCATGAATTCGGACGTGCCCATGGCGAACACGGCCAGGGCGAGGAAGTACAGGGGCACACGAAACTCCAGGGAGCACGAGATCGACGGACGATTTCGTGGTCACCCGGCAGCCCGGGAACGGGGAGGTTATCGGGCCGCCGGGAAGACCGGCAGCCCGGTCCTGGACGCTTCGGGGCTCGACACGGTATCGAGGCTAGCCCATGCCCGGCGTGGTGTCGCGCGGGTTCCCGGCCTCATCCGGCTCTTCCGGAGCGGGCATGTGCCGGATGCTGTCACTGCCCTTGTGGTCGTGGGCGCGGTCGTACCGGGAATCCAGCGCCCGCCCCAGCTTGTGCGCGGCGCCGGCGTAGGCGTCGTCCACAGTGGCCGCGTGGTGGGTGACCGCCACCGGCGGCTTGCCACCGGGCCGCGCCTCGATCACGCACTTCTTGTCTTCCGGTTTGACCCCGCCGTCTTCGCTGAGGTGCACCTCCACCCGGGTCAGCCACCCGCCGAACCGGGACAGGCTCTGCTCCAGGTCGGTGGTCACGTAGGCGGCCAGTCGTTCGCCACCGTGGACGTTGTGGTCGGTGTTGACCTGGATCTGCACGAGCACCCTCCAAAGCGGGACAGCGATGATCCCGTTCAGTACCACGGCGGCGGCGAAGTCAAACCGATCCACTATGGACGGAGGCTGCGCAGCATGAGGTCCGCGAAGTGATTCCCCACCTGCTCCCCCGACAGCTCCCCGTCGGCGTGGTACCACATGCCCAGCCGGTGGATGGCGCCGAAGTGGTAGTTGATCACCAGGTCGGCCGGGACGTCGGCGTGGAAGACGCCCGCCTGCTGCCCTTCGGCCACCAGGTCGCGCACCCGCTCGTGGTAGGTCCGCCGCTCCGCGCGGACCTGGACCTGCTTGGACTTCTCCAGCAGCGGGAACGACTGGAAGAACACGGTGGCCGCGTCGAGGTCGGCGATGCTCGTGACCACGACGTCGGCGATGATCGCGTGCAGCCGCTCCGGCAGCGGCAGGTCCGACTCGGCGATCGTCACCATCCGCCGGGTCTGCATCCGCAGCATCGCCGCGTAGATCTCGAAGAGCAGGTCGTCCTTGGACTCGAAGTAGTGGTACAGCCCGCCCTTGGTGACGCCGGCCTCCTCGACGATCTCGCGGACCGTCGTCGCCTCGAAGCCCTTCTCGGCGAACAGCCGCACGGCCGCCCGCACGACCTTCTCCCTGACACTCATGTCGCCACCCTATGTGAGCGGGCGGGCCGGCCCGTGGCGCCCACGGGCCGGCCCGTCGTCACTTGCTCACCAGGTTGACCTGCTCCGGAGTGGCGCGTTCACCGGAGTACGGCGTGATCGCGCCCGTCCCGCGGTCGGTGACCGCCGGTGGCTGGATCACCGTCGTCGTGGTGTCCGGGTTGATCTTGAACACGAACGCGCCCGTGTAGCCGGCGTGCGAGTCCTTCGAGAACCCGAACGGCGTCAGGCCCGGCCCCTTCAGCGCGCCGGAGCTCATCGCGTCGACGACCTTCTGCCGCGTCGGGTCCGGCCCGGCTGCCTTGAGCGCCTGGCCGAACGTGTAGGCCTGCACCATGCCGAACAGCACGGTGTTGGTGAACGGCTCCTTCGCGATGTACTTGTCGTGGATGCCCTTGAAGTAGGCGACCCACGGGTCCGAGGTCTGGGCGACGTCCGGCAGGTAGCCGGTGCCGATCAGGCCGGCCAGCAGCTGCCCGCTGGAGACGCTGGCGCCGCCGCGCTTGGCGAAGTCCTGCAGCAGCCCGGACAGCGTCGCCGGGTCCGCACCGATGCTGCTCACCACGAACTGCGGTTTGTACCCGATCTTCGCCGCGGCCAGGATGGCCAGCGCGGTGAACGCCGGGATGCACGCGCAGACGACGACCTCGGCGCCGGCCGCCTTGAGCGCGGACAGCTGCGGCGTGACGTCGGTGTTGGCACTGTCGTAACCCTGCCGGACGACGACCTGGTCCTTGACGAACTGGTCGAGCCCGGCCTGGGTGTCGCGGCCGACGTCGTCGTTCTGCGTGAAGTAGCCGACCTTCTTGCCGGCGAGGTTGTCCTTGACGTACTTGCCCTGGATCTTGCCTTCCCGGGTGTAGTCCACCTGGTACCCGAAGGTCATCGGCGCCTTCTGCGGGTTGTCCCAGGCCAGCGCGCCCGAGGACACCAGCAGGTCCGGCACGCCTTCGGCGTTCAGGTAGTCGACGACCTTCGAGTGCGTCGGCGTCCCCAGGCCGCCGACGATCGCGAACACCTTGTCCTGCAGGACGAGCTTCTTGACGACCTCGACGGTCTTCGTCGGGTTGTAGCCGTCGTCCTCGACCTTGTAATCGATCTTGCGGCCGTTGATCCCGCCGGCGTCGTTGATCGCCTGGTACACCGCGCGGGCGCCGACGGAGATCTTGCTGTACCCGGGCGCGGCCGGGCCGGTGAGCGGCTGGTGCGTGCCGATGACGACGGTGTCCTTCGTGACGCCGACCGCCGAGTCGGCGGCCTGCGGCCCGCCGCCGTCGCTCTCCCCCGCGCCGCCGCACGCGGTCAGCGCCAAGGCGAGGGCGACGAAACCCGCACCGTACCTAGTGGTTCTCATGGTTCTCCTTCGTTTCGGCGGGCTTGCGGAGAAGGGCGCGGAGCCGCTCGAACCCGCCCTGGATGCCGCGCGGGAAAGCGAGCACGACGACGATGAGGATCACGCCGTACACCGCGAGCGGGAGGTTGTTGGCCACGTCGGTGTTCAGGTGCAGGACGTCGGCGAGGTCTTCGGACCAGGCCTGGAAGTACACGAGCGCGACGGCGCCCCACAGCGCGCCCCACAGGGATCCGAGCCCGCCGAGCACGACCGCGGCCAGCAGGCTCAGCGACAGCGCGGGGGTGAAGGAGCCGGGCGCGGCCGTGCCGAGCAGGAACGCCTGCAGGCCACCGGCGAGCCCGCCGCACACCGCGCTGACCAGGAACGCGAGGATCTTCGTGCGCCCGACGGCGATCCCGCTCAGCGCTGCGGCGACCTCGTCGTCGCGGACCGCGCGGAAGTCCCGCCCGAGCCGGCCGCGGACGATGTTCACCACCAGCACCAGCGCGAGCAGCACGCTGAGCCAGACGATCCAGGTCTGCCAGCGCAGTTCCGGGACGCCGACGCCGGCCGGTCTGCTGTGGACGGTGAAGCTCAGCCCGTTGCTGCCGCCCAGGAAGTCCGGGAACTTCCGGGTCAGCGCGGGCAGGCCGACGGCCAGCGCCAGGGTCGCCCCGGCGAGGTACGGGCCGCGCAGCCGGGCCGCCGCCGCGCCCGCCAGCAGCCCGGCGAGCCCGCCGGCGGCCGAGGCCAGCAGCAGGTCGGCCCACAGCGGGAACGACGGCACGTGCTTCACCAGCAGGGCCACCGTGTAGGCGCCGATGAACATGAACGCGCCGTGCCCCAGCGAAACCTGGCCGGTGAGACCGGTCAGCAGGGTCAGCCCGGCCACCGCGACGAGGTAGTAGCCGATGGTCGCGATCCGCAGGTTGGTGAACTCGTCGGTGACCAGGGTCAGCAGGACGACCACCGCGAACGCGCCCAGCGCGGCGAGCGCGTGGACGAGCAGCGGCGGTGCCGTGCGGCGGTGCTTCACCGGTGCCGCCTGGGCTTCCGCCGGTTTCGTGCGCACGCTCATACCCGCCTCACCTTGGCCCGGCCGAACAGCCCGCTGGGCCGCAGCGTCAGCACGATCACGAGGATCGCCAGCGCGGCGATCGTCACCATCTCCGGTCCGAAGTAGCCGGACACATAGGACAGTCCGACGCCGAGGACGAACCCGCCGGCGATGGTGCCCAAGGGGTTGTCGAGACCGCCGAGCACCGCCGCGGTGAGCGCGTAGACGAAGACGCCGTCCAGCACGTTCGGGAAGAGGAACGGCGGCGTGGCCAGCAGCCCGGCCAGCGACCCGACGGCGGCGGCCAGCCCCCAGCCGGCGGTGAGCATCAGCCCGACCCGGACGCCGAGGGTGCGCGCCACCTCCGGGGCGAACGCGGCCGCGCGCATCCGCAGGCCGAGTGGCGTGTACTTGAACACCACCAGCACCAGCGCGGCGATGGCGACGACGATCAGCACGACGAACAGGTCGTTCGCGGAGAACCGGCCGCGGAAGTCGAAGGCGTACGGGAACGCCAGCGGCTCGTTGGACCAGATCATCCCCGCGACCGCCTGCAGCACCAGCAGGAGCCCGAGCGTGACGATGATCGAGCTGAGCTCGGAGCGGTGCCGCAGCGGCCGGATGAGCAGCCGTTCGGTGGCGACGCCCAGCACGGTCCCGGCGACGATGGCGACGGCGAACCCGAGCCAGTAGCTGCCCGTCGCCTTCGTCACCGAGTACGCGAGGTAGGTGGAGATCAGGGCGAGGGCGGGTTGCGCGAAGTTCACCACCCGGGTGGCCCGGTAGATGATGACCAGGGCGAGCCCGAGCGCCGCGTACACCGCGCCGGCCGAGATCCCGCCGAGGGTCAGGTCGAAGAAGTCCTGCATACCGGACCGTTCACCTCCAGTTCGGACGGTCAGAAACCCAGGTAGGCGTGGCGGAGGCCGTCGTCGGCCAGTAGTTCCGCCGCGGTGTCGACGGCCACGACCCGGCCGAGCGCGAGCACGTACCCGCGGTCGGCGATGGACAGCGCGGAGTGCGCGTTCTGTTCGACGAGCACGACGGTGAGCCCGGTACTCGCCCGCAGGTCACGCAGGATGCCCATGATCCGCGCGGTGATGAGCGGTGCGAGACCGAGCGACGGTTCGTCGAGCAGCAGCAGCGACGGCCGGCTCATCAGCGCCCGGCCGATGGCCAGCATCTGCCGTTCCCCGCCGGAGAGCGTGGAGGCGGGTTTCGCCGAACGTTCGGCCAGGGCGGGGAAGAGCTCGTACATTTCCTGCCGCGCGGCGGCCCGGTCGGCCCGGTCCCGCCGCCACAGCGCGCCCAGCCGGAGGTTCTCGTCGACGGTCAGCTCGGTGATGACCCCGCCGCCTTCGGGCACGTGGGCGACCCCGCCGCGCGCGATCCGGTCCGGCGCGAGCCCGGTGATTTCCCTTCCGTCCCAGGTGATCCGGCCCCCGCGGGCGGGTTGGAGGCCGCCGATGGTGCGCAGCAGCGTGGTCTTCCCGGCCCCGTTGGCGCCGAGGACGGCGGTGATCCCGCCGCGTTCGACGGTGATGCCGACGCCGTCGAGCGCACGGACGGCGCCGTAGGCCACGGACAGCTCTTCGATCTCAAGCACCGGACGCCTCCTCGGCGGGGTCGCCGAGGTAGGCCTCGGCCACGCGGGGGTCGGCCTGGATCTCGGCCGGGGTGCCCGCCGCGATCACCTCGCCGAAGTTGAGCACCACCACGCGGTCGCAGACCTGCATGACGAGGTCCATGTGGTGCTCCACCAGCACCACCGCCATCCGCCGCCGCAGGGCGAGGATCAGCGTCGACAGCTCGGCCAGCTCCGCCGACGAAAGCCCGCTCGCGGGTTCGTCGAGCAGCAGCAGGTCGGGCTCGGCCACCAGGGCCCGCGCCAGCGCCACGCGTTTCCGCACGCCGTAGGGCAGCACGCCGGGCAACCGGCAGGCGAGGTCGGCGATCCCCAGCTCGCCAAGGGTTTCGCGGGCCCGGGTGGCCAGGTCGGCTTCGTCGCGGGCCGACCGGCCGGCGCCGACGAGGGCCGGCAGCGCGCCGGTCCTCGCGTGGCGGCCCGCTCCGGCCATCACGTTCTCGAGAACCGTCAGCCCGGGGAACAGCCCGAGGCCCTGCAGCGTCCGGACGATCCCGAGCCCGGCGAGGTGCTCGGGGCGGTGCCGGACGAGCGGCCGCCCCCGCCACCGCACGCGGCCCGCCTGGGGCCGGACGAACCCGCAGACGACGTTGAACAGCGTCGTCTTGCCCGCGCCGTTCGGTCCGATGACCCCGACGACCGTGCCGGCGTCGACGCTCAGGTGGACGTCGTGCAGGGCGGTGAGACCGCCGAAGCGCACGGTGAGGCCGTCGACCACCAGCAGGTCTTCCCCGGGAAGCGTCATCGATGACTCTCTCCTATCCCACCATGTGGACAACGTCGTACCGCGTGGTCGGTATGAAGAGGGTGGGCTGCGGCAGCGGCGAAGTCAAGACCGCACGGAACGGGACTTTCCGCCCACTTGCGCCCGGAAGGGCACCCACCAGACGCACTGAAGGGCACCTTCCTCGCATCGGATGCGAGGAAGGTGCCCTTCAGCCGACCGGGTCCGGGCTCAGCCGGTACCGGTCTGCGGGGCGATCATCGAAGAGGCGTCGATCTTCGTCTGGACCACACCGAGCTGCTGCAGCAGGTCCGGCACCCGCTGGATGCGGCGGGCGTCCAGGCTCGACCCGAACGCGGGCATCACCATCAGGCTGGCGATGTCCTGGTCGACCTTGGCGTTGCGGACGACGAGCGGTTCGATCCGGGCCCGGTCGACCGCGGCGCGGGTGGCGTTGAGCATCGCGCGCTGGAACGCCCGCAGCGTCTTCGGGTGGTCCTGGACCCACTTGGCCGTGGCGCCGTAGCCGGTGAGCGGGAAGTTCTGGGTGCTGCCGCTGGCGGCGTCGATGACCGGGAACGCCCCCGCCGTCCGGGCGGCCTGGGTGAGGAACGGTTCCGGCTGGTAAGCGGCGTCGACGCGCCCCTGGGCCAGCGCGGCGCTCATCTCCGGCAGCGGCATCGGGACCCACTGCACCTTGCCGGGGTCGACGCCGTGGTCGCGCATCACCGACCGGGTCAGCACGTCGGAAGCGGCGTTCTTCGAGCTGATCGCGATCCGCTTGCCCGGCAGGTCGCTCACCGTCTTCACCGGCGAGTTCGGCACGGTGACGACCTCGTTGCTGCGCGGGCTGGCCGACGTGCCGTCGGTCACCAGCTTCACGTCGGCGGAGCCGCTGCTCTTGGCCAGGAAGAACAGCGTGTACGTCGACAGCGCGAGGTCGTCCTGGCCGCTCGTCATCCGGCTGAGCGTCTCCTGCCCGCTGGTGCCGACGTCGGTCTGCACGTCGAGGCCCTCGGCCTTGAAGTACCCGCCCTCCTGGGCCAGCCACAGCGGGGCGAGGTCGACGGTGGTGAGGATCGCGACCCGGATCGACGGCTTTTCGACGGCGCCGGCGGGGGCGGGACTCTTGAGCTGGCTGCACCCGGTCAGCAGGAGAGCGAAGGCCAGGGTGAGCACGGCGAGCCGGCGTGTCGAGGCGCGATGAAGCAATGCCACTCCTCGGAGAAGATTATGGGGACCACGGATTACGGCTCGTTCGGCCGTGATCAGCGGGACTGTAGATGACGATTTCCCGGGCCGCAAATACGTTGCCGAGAAATACGTCACCGCGCGTTCGCGCGAAAGAGTGACAGCAGGGGGATCGGGTAACCCACTGACAGGGCCGGCGGAGCCGCCGGAAAGAAACCCGCGTCACCCCGGGCGTTTTCGTGATCTTGCCACCGCAGGTAGTGACCTCGGGTTGCGCTGATCGTCGTAACGTCACCGAGTGGCGGCGCGACTGCCTGGCGTGACCTCCACCCCCGACGAACCGGACCCCGCAGAAGAACTGATCCGGCGGATCGCCGAGTCGACACCTCCCGGTTACCAACACGTGGAATCAACCGTCGTCCACCGGAGCGAGCAGGTCTACAAAACCGCGACCATCTATTACGTGCCGGAAAAAGGCGACGATGGTCAATTGATTCTCATGGTCAATTCCTGGACGCCACGACCGGGTTCGTCCGCATTCGACCTCCGGCCCGGCGCGAGCCAATGGACGTGCGAGGACGACGCCATCGGCGAACTCCACCGGTTCCTGGCGGACCGTTTCGGAACGCCGGAGCCGGCGGCCGAGCCGGAGGCCCCGCTCGCCGCGGTCATCCGGAAGGTCCAAACGGGCGAAGCGGATGCGGGCCAATTGGCGCAGCTGGCGGAAGCGCTGGCGGACGCCCCGAACGCGGCCGGAATCCTGGCCGCGCACGGCGCGGGACAGGTGCTGCTGGACGGCATCCAGGCCGCGAAGCAGCGGGACGTCATCACAGCGCTTTCCGAAG
The DNA here is from genome assembly GCA_033793495.1 of Streptomyces sp. MN03-5084-2B. Classification (GTDB taxonomy): domain Bacteria; phylum Actinomycetota; class Actinomycetes; order Mycobacteriales; family Pseudonocardiaceae; genus Amycolatopsis. The sequence continues at coordinate 55,870 of JARAWT010000044.1, forward strand.
TCGTCCGGAACCCGAAGGCGAAGGAGGACGAATTCCAGCAGATCCTCCAGGAAAGCTGGTGGATGTTCGGCGGAAGGTTCGTCGAGAAGGCGAAACGCCGGCACCTGACGGCGCTGACCCAGCTGGACGTACCCCTGATCCGGGCCGACGGCGCCCTGCACGTCGTCGAACTGAAACGGGCCTGCGTCCCGAACCTCGTCATCCCGCACCGGGACTTCTTCGTCGTCGGCCCCGAAGTGAACAAGGCGGTCGGCCAGAGCATCAACTACCTGCGCGAATTCGACGAAGAACGCAACTCCATCAAGGAGAAGCTGGGCATCGAATGCCGGCGGGCGTTCGCGACGGTGGTCATCGGCCACCCGCTGCACGTGCCGGACCAGGTGCGCGAGCACGTCCCCGAGACGCTCCGGACCTACAACGCGCACCTCGGCCGCGTCGAGGTGATCACCTACGCCGACCTCATCCAAGGCGCCGAGAAGGCCCTGGAACTGGCACCTTCGCCGGCCGGCTAACCGCTCGCCGCGGTCTCGGCCGGGGTCGCGAAGCGGCGCAGGCCCGGCGTCGCCGCACCCACCAGCGCCACCGCCAGCACGCCCAGCAGACCACCACTGACCAGCGCGAACGTTCCGGAGGTCGCGCCCGCGACGAGACCGCCGCGCAGGTTGCCGACGTCCGGGCCCGCCTGCCCGACGATCTGCTCGGCCGCCGACACCCGGCCGAGCAGGGCGTCCGGGGTCGCCAGCTGGACCACTGCGCTCCGCGAGACCACCGAGACCGTGTCGGCCGCCCCGGCGAGGACGAGGCAGGCCAGGCCGAGCCACGGGTCCGGGGCCAGGCCGAACCCCGTCAGCGCGGCACCCCAGACAGCGGATCCCGCGAGCATCACCCGGCCCGGCCGCGGTCGCCGCGTGAACGTCCCGGAGAACACCGACGCCGCCACCCCGCCGACCGCGATCGCCGAGAGGAACAGGCCGAGCGTGCGCGGGTTGCCGCCGAAGCGTTCCGCGTTGACCAGCGGGAACAGGCTGATCGGCATGGACAGCACGGTGGCGGCGAGGTCGGTGAGCAGCGCACCGCGCACGACGGGCGTCCGCACGAGGAAGGCGAGCCCGTCGAACACGCCGCGCAGCCCGGGCCGCGAGGGCTCCCCGCCGGGCCGCATCGCCGGGAGGCCGAAGACGCCGTAGAAGGCCAGCCCGAAGGTGAGCGCGTCGACGAGGTAGCAGCCGCCGACGCCCAGCCAGCCGAGGACGAGCCCGCCGAGCGCCGGGCCCAGCAGCATCGAGCCCTGGAAGGCGATCCGGTTCAGCGCCAGCCCGGCGGACAGCTGCTCCGGCGGCAGCAGCCGCGGGATGAACGTGCGCGCGGCCGGTCCGCCGCACGCGACGAAGCAGGACTGGACGGCCACCAGCCCCAGCACCGCGACCACCGGCACACCACCGGCGAACCCTTGCACGGCGAGGAAGACCGAGCAGACGGCCTGCCCGGTCGTGGCGACGAGGGCGACCTTCCGCCGGTCGACGCGGTCCACGAGCGCGCCGGTGAACAACCCGAACGCGATCAGGGGAAGCGCCTGCGCGAGCCCGACGGCGCCGGTCCACGCGGTGCTCCGGGTCTGCTCCCAGACCTGGAACATCACGGCGACGAGCGTCATCTGGGAGCCGAAGCCGGAGAAGACCCGGCCCAGCCAGAGCCGCCGGAAGGGCGGGGCCGTGCGCAGCGGGGTGACGTCGACGAGGGCACGGGTCAGGGGCATGGCCGCATCACGCCACGATCGTAACAGCGCTTACGCATTTCTGTCGGTCGCCGCGAGCGCCCCAATGTGGCCTTCGGTGCGTTCAACGCACCCAATGTGGCCTTCGGTGCGTTCAACGCACCCAATGTGGCCTTGGGGCGCTCGGCCGAGCGCCCGGCGGGGAATCGGGGCTACGTCCCGGTGAGCTTCGGCGCCGCCGGTCCCGGCGCCGCCATGGCGGAGATCAGGTGCGCCGAGCGCAGGACGGCGTCACGCAGCAGCGCGGCGCTGTCCTGCGCCCGGGCCGGCGTCAGCACGAAGCCGGCGCTGGTGTGCTCCCCCCAGCCGGTCATCACGTGCGGCTCGCCGAACCCGCGGATCGGGGACGGCAGCGGCGGCGCCACCGGCAGGTGCGCGTCGCTGGCCAGCAGGCTGACGTCGGCGCGGCCCGCCTGCTCCGGCACCGCGTGCGCGGCCCGGGCCGGTGGCGCCTGGTGCGCCACGACGAGTGCCCGCGGGACCCCCAGTCCCGCGGCCACCCGTCGCTGGGCCAGCCGGTAGGCGACCAGGGCGCCGAGCCCCGCGCCGAACAGCACGTGCGGGCTCTCGAGCGTCCCGGCCAGTTCCCCGGCCAGTGCCTCGACCAGCAGCCACATGTCCCGGTAGGGATGCTCGTCCCGGCGTTCGCCCCGGCCCGGCAGCTCCACGACCTGCACCGCGATCCGCGGATCGCGCCAGGCCCGGTAGCGGCCGGCGGCTTCCCCGGCGTCCGGGAAACAGACGAACAACAGACGCTGCACGTCGTCTCGGTCCACCCGTGGCCTCCCTCACTGCCTGCCCGCAGCTAGGGTTGACCACGGCACTTCCGTTTCGCTTCGGTCCGTCTTCCGGGGGGCATCTCGTGCGCTACCGCCTGCTCGGACCGGTCACCGTTCTCGGCGACACGGGCCCGGTGCGCCCCGGCGGCCAGAAGCAGACGTCCGTGCTCGCCGCGCTCCTGCTGAACGCCAACCGCGTCGTCACCGAAGACCGGCTCATCGACCTGACCTGGGGCGAGAACGCGCCGCCGAGTGTCCGCGGGCGGCTCCAGGTGCACATCTCGGAACTGCGGAAGCTGCTCGGCCGCGACGTCATCGCGCGGCGCGCGCCCGGCTACGTCATCGAGGTCGCGCCCGGCGATCGCGACCTCGACGTGTTCGACGAGGAGATCGCCAAGGCCAGGGCGACCTCCGGGGCGGACGCCGTCACGCACCTGCGGGCCGCGCTGGCGCTGTGGGACGGCGCGCCGCTGGGCGGGGTGAGCGAGGCACTGGCCGAGCGCGAGGGCCCGGCGCTGGCGGAACGCCGGCTCGTCGCGCTGGAGGAGCTGTACGAGCAGGAACTCGTCGCGGGGAGGCACGGCGAAGTCGTCGGGGAACTGCGCCGGCTCGTCGACGAGCACCCGTTCCGGGAGCGCCTGCGGGCCACGCTCATGCTCGCGCTGCACCGCTGCGGCCGCACCCCGGAAGCTCTGGAGACGTACACGCGGGCGCACGAACTGCTGGTCGAAGAGCTGGGCATCGAACCCGGCCAGGCCCTGCAGGACCTGCGGATGCGGATCCTGCGCGGCGAAGGCGAGCCCGCGCCGGCCGCCGCCGCGGTCACGCCGCGCCCCGCCGAGCTGCCGCTGGACGTCCGCGCGTTCGCCGGGCGGGCACCCGAGCTGGCCGCGCTCGACGAACCCGGGGACGTCTGGGTGATCACCGGCACCGCCGGCGTCGGCAAGACCGCGCTGGCCGTGCACTGGGCCCACACCGCCCGGACGCGCTACCCCGACGGCCAGCTGTACGTGAACCTGCGCGGCTTCGACGCCGACGACGAGCCACTCACCCCCGCCGCCGCGCTCGCCCAGCTGCTGCGGACCCTCGGCGTCGACCTGCGGGACGTGCCGCCCGGCCTCGACGACCAGAGCAAGCTCTACCGGTCGCTGCTGGCCGACCGGCAGGCCCTGGTGGTGCTGGACAACGCCCGCGACACCGCCCAGGTGCTGCCGCTGCTGCCGTCGTCGGGCCGGGTGCTGGTGACCAGCCGCCACCGGCTCGACGAGCTGGTCGCCCGCGTCGGCGCGCGGTCGCTGGGCCTGGCCCAGCTGTCCGAGGAGGACTCGCGGGCCCTGCTGACCGCCCTGCTCGGCGACCGGACCGCCGCGGAGCCGGAAGCCGCGACCGAGCTGGCCCGCCTGTGCGGCCACCACCCGCTGGCCCTGCGGATCGCCGCGGCGAACACCGGCGTCGCCAGCATCGGCGAGCTGGTCGACGAGCTGCGCGGCGACCCCCTGGCCCACCTCGGCTTCGACGGCGCGGGCGAGAGCGCCGTCGCCAAGGCGTTTTCGGTGTCCTACCAGGCGTTGCCGCCCGCGCTGCGGCAGGCGTTCCGGCTGCTCGCGCTGGTGCCGGGGGCCGACTTCACGGCGGTCGCCGCGGCGGCCCTGCTGGAGGTGCCGGTCGCGGAGGCGAGCCGGCGGCTGCGCGGGCTGATCGCGGCGAACCTCCTCGAGGCGCACGCACCCCGCCGCTACCGGTTCCACGACCTCGCCCGCCGCTACGCCGAGCAGTGCGTCCGCGCCGAAGAGGACGACCCCGCGCGCGAGGAGGCCTGGGAGCGGCTGTTCACCGGCTACTGCGCGGCCGCGGACGCCGCCGTCGCGCTGCTCGGCGCGCGGATCGTCGCGCTCCCCCGCGAGGACGCGCCCTCGGCGCCGAGCCCGGTCGTCTTCGCGGGTGCGGCCGAAGCGGTGGCCTGGCTGGACGTCGAGGTGCCGAACCTCTCGGCGGCGCTGCGGCAGGCCGCGACGCGCGGGCCGTACCCCGGCGCCTGGTACCTCGCCGACGCGTTGCGGCGCTTCTTCCACGACCACGGCCGCCGGGCGGAGTGGCTCGAGCTGGCCCCGATCGTGCTGCGCGCGGCACAGGACCACGGCGCCCAGCCCGCCGAGGCACTGGTCGAGCTGTCCATCGGCGGGGCGTACTTCCGCGAGGGCCAGCACGAAGCGGGCATCCGGCACTCGGAGAAGGCGGTGCTGGCCAGCCGCGCCTGCGGCTGGCGGCAGTGCGAGGCCACCGCGGTGGCGAACCTCGGGGCGATGCTCGAATGGACGGGCCGGCTGTCGGAGGCCGTCGAGCACAGCCGTCGCGCGATCCAGCTGTTCCGCGAGCTGGCCAACCGGTCGGGCGAGGCGTTGGCGCTGAACTCGCTGAGCTGCCACTACCGGCAGCTGGGGCGGCTGGAGCAGGCCGAGGACTGCCTGGTGGAGGCGATCGCGCTGGCCCGCAAGGAGGACCTGGCGTTCTGGGAGGCGGCCAACCTCGCCGACCTCGGCTCGATCCTGCTGGCCACCGGCCGGCTGCCGGAGGCCGGCGAGGTGCTGGACCAGGCCTTGGGGGCGTTCCGCGACCTGGGATCGAGCTTCGGCGAGGCCACGGCGTTGAACGTGGTGAGCGCGTTGCAGATCGCCCGCGGCGACCACGCGGCGGCGGTCGCGACGGCGCAGACGGCCCTGGAGTGCGTCCGCCGCGACGGCGACCGCCAGGTCGAGGCGGCGGCCCTGATCGCGCTGGGCCGGGCGGAGGCGAGCCGCGGCGACCTCGGCACGGCGGAGCGCGTGCTGGGCGAGGCCCGGGCGCTGACGGCGGAGTCCGGGTTGCGCGGCCAGCTGGCCGAGGCGGCGGCGACGCTGGCCCGGGTCGTCGCGGCCGACGGACGCCCGGGCGAGGCGGGCGAACACGCGCGAACGGCGCTGGACGCCGCGCGCGCGGGCGGGTTCCGCGTGGTGGAGGCGGAGGCGCTGCTGGGACTGGCGGCGGTCCAGGCGGCCGCGGGCCGGTCGATGCTGGCCGAGGGAACGGCCCGGGAGTCGCAGGCGCTCTACCGGGCGGTGGGCCACGTAACGGGGGAAGCGGTCGCGGCGGAGTTCCTCGCCCACCTCGGCGACCAGGCCACCGGCTGAGCCGGCCCGGGCAGGTACCCCGGCCCTTATGCGCCCCAAGGCGGCCTTGGTTGCGTTCAACGCACCCGATGTGGCCTTCGGTGCGTTGAACGCACCGAAGGCCACATCGGGGCGCAGGCCGAGCCCACCTCAGCCTGCGGAAAACCCGCTTTGCCCAGGCTTTGCCCAAGCGCCCCGGACCTTCGCGGGAGCCGCGGCGGGTGTTACCCCGCCGGGCGTTGCGCGACATACTGAAGGCATGCCCCGTCCGAAACACGTCGCCGCGAGCGATCTGCGCCTTCCGGACGCGCTGCAGCCGGGGCGGCCGAAGGGCGACCAGCTGCGCGAGATCCTGGAAAGCGTCGCCACGGAGGCCGGGCCGGGGCGGCTGATGCCGTCCGAACGGTTCCTCGCCGAGCACTTCCAGGTCGCCCGCGGGACCGTGCGGCAGGAGATCAACCGCCTGGTCGCGGACGGTGTCCTGTACCGCCAGCACGGCACCGCGACCTTCACCGCCGAACGGCAGGCCGCGCACATCGACATGCTGACCTCGTTCACCGAGGACATGCAGGCCCGCGGCGTCGTGCCGAAGACGAAGGTGCTGCACGCCGAAGTCGAAAGCGCGGGCCCGCGCATCGCGGGACGGCTGAACGTGCCGCCGGGCGCCCGGGTGTTCCGGTTGGAACGCCTCCGCTACGTCGAAGACGAGCCGTTCGCGGTCGAGCGCACCAACCTGTCCGTCGACCGGTTCCCCGGCATCGAGCTGTTCGACTGGGAAACCCAGTCCCTGCACCGCACGATCGAGGAACGCTGGGGCGTGCGCCCGGAGTGGAACGACACGGCGATCTCCGCGGTCCTGCCGACCGCCAACGACGCCGCCCTGCTCGGCATCGAGGCCACCCAGCCGTGCCTGATCATCGAGGGCACGCTGCACGACCAGAGCGGCGGCGTCATCGAAGCGGGCCGGTCGCTGTACCGGGCCGACCGCTACACCGTCTTCACGCAGGCGCGGCGCAGCCCGGCGTCCTGAGCGGGGCAACCCCCGGCGCCCGGCCCGCGTGCTAGCGGAAACGGCGCAAAGGGGACGCGATGGCGACGCGGAAGACGAAGACCCGAAGACGACTGGCCTTCGCTGCCGTACTCACGGCGTCGGCAGCGGTCACGGTCCTGTCCACGCGCCGGCCGCGGGTGAGCACGCCCCGAGCGCCGAAGCCACAGCCGAAGCCACAGCCGAAACCGCGGCCCGCACCGGAGGTACCGAGAGCGCCGCTGATCACCTCGCGCGTGAAACTGCACCGGCGGTTGACCCTCGCCGCCTTCCTCGCCGTGACCGCGGTGCTCGCGGTCCTGTCCGCGCACGAGGAACGCGAAGACGGCGGCTTCGGGTTCACGGTCCTCGGCCTGGTCGGGTGCACGCTGGTGCTGGTGGTGGCGTCCTGGTGGGGTGGGTGGACGACGAAAGAGGACTACTACTTCCCGATGCTGTTCGCCATGCTGGGTCTGTCCTGCCTGCTCTTCGGCGGACCGGCCGTGGTGACCGAGGTGATCCTGGCCCATCGCGGCGTACCGGTGCAGGCCCAGGTCATGCGGGCGAGCCTCGACGCGGACGGCGGCGGCGTCTACCGGCTCGTCCTGCTCGACGGCTCGACCCTGCTGCACGGCGACCTGCACGCGGACGTGACGTTCGCCGAGGGCGACCGGCTCACCGTCCTCGTCGATCGCAGCCGGTTCGTCCGCGCCATGCTGCCCGAAGAGGTCGACCCGGCGGTCCCCGCCGCCTTCGTGCTCGGCGGCGCCGGGGTCCTCGGCGTCACCGTGCTCCGCTACGGCTACCCGCTCCGCCGGCTCAGCAGCAGCCGGCCTGGTGCGCCCGCAGCACCTTGAGGCAGTGCTCCACCAGCTCGTCCCCCGCTTCCGGGCTGAACAGCGTCACGTACGACTCGTAGATCCCGTCGCGGTGCCCTTCCGCGTCCGGCAGGTACCCCAGGTACCCGTCCGTGTAGCCGATCACCCGGGTGTGGCGGAACGGGCTGCCGCGGCGGATGCGCAGGCCCAGCGACGCGAACAGCTCGAACGGCGTGTGCAGCCAGGCGATCTCCCCGAGCGACACCACGCTGACCGGCACCTCCGCGCAGCCCGTCGGCCGCCCGCTCGCCGCCATCGTCGCCAGCATGGCGCAGCCCTCGTAGCGGGTCTGGGCGATCCGGACCGCCGGGTGGTCCTCGCCGTGGTGGGCCAGCTCGTGCTGCCACTCCGCCTCCGCCGCCTGCCGCAGCTCGAGGCTGTCCTCCAGCGACGGGATGTCGCGGTAGGGCAGGTGCAGCGTCGACCGCGTCAGCCGGACCGGGCCCGCCGTCGCGGGCGGGGACGAGACCGCCGCCAGCGTGCGCGCGATCGACGCCGCCAGGTGGCCGCCGAGCGTGCGGACCTCGGCGTGGTCGCGGCCGCGGCGGACGAAGCGGGAGCTCGCGTCGCCCGCCGCGCCCTGCAGGAACGCCGCGACCGGCTGGCCGACCAGGGTGGCCAGCTCGCGGCGGGTCGCTCCCGGCCAGTCCGCCGACCAGGCCAGGTTGTCGGGGCCGAGCACGGTGGGGTGGCTGGCGTAGTCGAACAGCAACGCGGCCGGCGTGCCGTCGTCGCGGCGCAGCTCGAGCACGCCGAACGACGTGTCGTGCGGCCCGTCGGGCCGGTAGCGGTTGCCGCCGACGGCTTCGGTCGAGCCCGCGTGCCAGCGGGCGCGGACCTTGCCGCGGCCGGCGCGCAGCCGCAGCGCCGCGCCGGTGACCTTTTCCGCCATGCCGCCGACCAGCCCGGCGTCGCGCCGCCCCGGCAGGCCGGGGTGCAGCGGGCCGGTCCAGCCCTCGGGCCCGGAATGCGTGTGCGACGCGCAGACGAGCACCCGGTCCGGGCCGATGCCGACCGCCGCGGCGACCGCGTCGGCCAGGGTGCGGGTCAGGCCGGCGTCGACGGCGAGGGCGTCCAGCGCCAGCCACACCACGCCGGGGTCGTCCTCGGTGGACAGCCAGATCAGGGACGCCTCGAGGTCGTCGTGCGTGCCCGTCGCGACGCCGTCCCTGGCCAGGTAGCCGCCGAGCGGGTGCCCGGGTCCCGGGGTGATCCGGACGTCTTGCGCGGCGAGCAGGAGCGCGGCGGTCACCAGGTCGATTCCAGGACGTCGACGACGCCGTCGCGGCCGGCGGCACGCGCCACCCCGGCCAGCTCGGTGACGTCGTCGGTCGTGTGCAGCAGGACTTCCAGCAGCATCGGCAGGTTGAGCCCCGAAACGAGCTGCAGGCGCGGGTGCCCGGCCGCGAGCGTGCGGACGGCGTTGAACGGCGAACCGCCGTGCAGGTCGGCGAGCACCAGCACGCCGGCGGCGTCGCCGGCCAGCGCGAGCACGCGGGCGCCGAACTCGTCCGGGCTGTCGCGCGGGCTCAGCTCGCAGACCTTCAGCCGCGACTGCGGACCGAGGATCATCTCGGCAGCCTCGCCGACACCGGAGGGCAACCGGCCGTGGCCGGCGAGGATGATCGGGACGGACATGGACACCCCTAACTCTTCGCCGGGGCCGATGGCGCGAACCAGCCGAGCCACCCCAGGACGACCCCGGCCACGACGACGATGCCGATGACCCAGACCGGCCGCAGCCGCGCCTTGACCGTCAGCAGGTACACCCCGGCGGTGACCAGCACCGGGAGCAGGAACGGGAGCAGCTCGTCGAGCCGGTCCTGGATCGCCACCGACTGCGTCACCGGCTGCCCCTGGACCGTGGTGGTCTGCCGGTAGGTCAGCGTGGTGACGACCTTGACGATCGACGGGATGAACCCGCCGAGGACGACGAACCCGAGCACGGTCGCCCCCTGCGCGACGCGCGCGAGCGCCCCGGCGGCGAGGTGGCCGGCCAGTCGCTTGCCCTCGCGGTAGGCGAACCCGAACTGCCAGCGCCGGACCAGCGCGTACGGCACGAGCACCATGACGGCGGCGAAGGCGGGGCCGAGCCAGTTGCCCTGCAGCGCCCACGACGCGCCCATGGTGAAGACGATGCTGTTGTACAGCGCGAAGACGACGGTGTCGCCGATGCCGGCCATCGGCCCCATCAACGCGACCTTCGTGCTCGCCGCCGACTTCGGTGTCCCGGCTTCTTCGAGGGCAACGCTCGAGCCGAGGATCAGCGGGCCGCCGACGAGCACCGAGGTGTTGAAGAACTGCAGGTGCCGCTGCAGGCCGGCGACGTAGTCGGCCTTCTCCGGGTACAGCCGGCGCAGCACCGGTTCCATCGCGTACGCGAACCCGAGCGCCTGCATCCGCTCGTAGTTCCAGGAGATCTGGCTCGACCAGAAGTACCGGCGGTACACCCGCCGCAGGTCCTGTTTCGACAGTCGAGAGTCCACTGTGGACTCGTCGGCCTCGGCTTCGGGCACGGCGATCGCGGGTTCGTCGCGCTTCAGCGTCACGAACAGCATCGCGACCGCGACGCCGATCAGCGCGATCCCCAGCACCGGCAGCTTGAGGTAGGCGAACCCGACGAATCCGATGAGCAGCAGGTACCAGTACCGCGACAGCTCCATCATGCCGAGCAGCAGCGCGAAGCCGACCGCGGGCAGCAGCGAGCCGGCCAGCGTCATGCCCTGCACGAACCCGGCCGGGATGCTCGCGGTGATGTCCTTGACCAGCCCGCCGGACGCGGCGAGCGCGGCGAGGAACGTCGGGACCGCGCGCACGGCCACCCACGGGACCAGGCTGACCCAGTGGATCATCGCCAGGCCGCGGGCGTTGCCGTCGGCGGCGTAGCCGTCGGCGCGGTGCACCAGCGCGGTGGTGACCATCTTGCCGACCGGGTCCAGCGCCGAGAGCAGGATCGCCGCCGGCAGCCCGACACCGATGCCGATCGCGGCCTGCGCGGCCGGGGCACCGGCGGCCCCCGCCGCCAGCGCGGTGCCGACGATCGCGCCGGTCTGGTAGTCGGGGATGGTGGCGCCGCCGTAGGTGTAGACCCCGAGCGCGGCCAGCTCCAGCGTGGCGCCGATCAGCAGGCCGAGCAGCGGGTGCCCGACGATCAGCCCGGCCACCGAGCCCGCGATGAGCGGCCGCTGGGCGTAGATCAGGAACGGCCCGAGGCCGTCGTAGGTGCAGTAGATCGCCCAGAGGGTCAGGGCCAGCGCGACGAGCATGCGGGGCTAAAGCCCTTTCCGGTCGAGCAACGGGACGAATTCGGCGGGCTTGTCCTGCGGCAGCAGCTGCGTGACCAGCGGGACGCCCGCGGCGGCGAGCTTGCGGTAGGCGTCGGCCTCGTCCGCGGTGACCGCGACCGAGCGGGTGACCATCGTGTAGGGATCCCCCGGCCGGGGGGCGACGTTGCCGACGTTGACGACCTCGGGCCGCAGCCCGCCCTCGACGAGGCGGAAGACGTCCTCGGGGTGCTTGGCGATGATCATGGTGTCCGCGGCGGCCTCGGCGGCCAGCGTGGCCTCGACCGACAGCACGTCCGTGGGCAGCCCGCGGGCGGCCTGCGGGAGCAGCATCCGCTGGAGGTCGTCGGCGGCGACGTCGTCGTTGCAGACGACCAGGCGGCGCACGCCGAGCCGGCGGGTCCACGCCAGGGTGACTTGACCGTGGATCAGCCGGTTGTCGATCCGGACGTGTGCCCCCGCCATGCTTCTCCTCCCGGCCGCCAGGAGCCATACTGGTTCGTACCAGTATCTGTGTCAACACGGCCGGTGACCGGCCTTCGCGCGGCCGACGGAAGGACCCCTCAGACCTTCCGTCGGCCCACGAGCGCGAAGCCCCCCTGGTTCTTACCCGGACCCTCCCATAAAGGTATATACCAGTATGGACGGTTGTGATCGACTGTCAAGACCCTGGTCACAGGGAAATCCGAAAAATTCTCGACCGGTCAGCCGACAGAAATTGGCGGAAACATTCCGGGAGAAACCGCGCAACCTCGCCCGGTCACCGTCGTTAAACCGCAGCGTCCGTTCAGGGGAGGAAAGCATGCCGGCCGTCAGATCGAACATCGTCCCGCTCCGGCACGCGCGGCCCGGCGTGGTGGCGTACGTGAAGAGCCCGGCCGAGTGGTTCGTCGCGAACAGCGGCTGGATCCAGGGCACCGAGGGCGTCGCGCTGATCGACACCTGCGGCACCGAGCAGGCGACCCTGGAACTGCTGCGCGACGTCCGCAAGTACGCCGGCGACCAGGAGCTCACGGTCGTCATCACGCACGCGCACGGCGAGCACCACAACGGACTCGGCGTCGCCCTGCGTGACGGCGGGACCGCGCTGGCCGCCCCGGGCAGCCTCGACCTGGTCAAGGCCGGGCCGCAGACCTACGGCAACGTCTTCACCTACACCCGGTGGGGCGTCCTCGAACCACCGGAGCCCGACGCGGTCCGGCCGGTCACCGGCTGGCACGAGCTGGACCTGGGCGGCGCGACGATCGACGTCGTGGCCGTACCCGGCGTCGCCCACACGGCGGGCGACCTGGTGGTGCACGAACCGCGCTCGGGCACGCTGTTCACCGGCGACCTGGTGTTCATCGGCGACACCCCGATGGCGGTGCACGGCTCGATCCCCGGCTGGCTCGACGCGCTCGACTGGCTCCAGGACACGTTCCGGCCGCGCACCCTGGTGCCCGGCCACGGCCCGGTGGCGAACCCCGGCCACACGGCCTTCCACGGGATGCGCGTCTACCTGGAGTGGCTGCTGGAGGCGACCGCGCGCCAGTCGAACTTCACGAAGCTGGCGAAGCAGGCGTCCCTGCGGTGGCCGTCGTGGCGCAACCCGGAGCGCCACGTCGGGAACCTGATGCGCGCGTACGCCGACCAGCACGGCCGCAAGCTCGACGTCGACCTCGCGATCGACGCGGTCCTGGCCGCGGCGGGCGGCCGGATCGACCTGGACTCACTGTTGGACAGCGAACCGATCCGGCAGATCTCCTAGGAACCCGAGCCGCCGAGGCTCTCCAGGAGCGTCCGCAGCGTCGCGGCCAGTTCGTCGCGCTCGCCGGCGTCCAGCGCGGCCAGGATGCGGTGCTCCGTCTCGACGTGCTCGGGCAGCGCCCGGTCGATCAGCTCGCCGCCCGCTTCGGTGAGCTGCACCCGCACCCCCCGGCCGTCCGCCTCGTTCGGGGTGCGCTCCACCAGGCCCCGCGCCTCCATCTTGTCGAGGCGCTGGGTGATCGCCCCGGACGTCACCATCGCCGAGCGCATCAGCTCCGTCGGGGTCAGCCGGTAGGGCGGCCCGCTGCGGCGCAGGGTCGCGAGGACGTCGAAGGTCGCGCGGTCCAGGCCGTGGCGGGCGAACGTGCGGCGCAGCTCCGCGTCGACCAGGGCGCTCAGCCGGGACAGGCGGCCGATCACCGCCATCGGGGAGACGTCGAGGTCGGGACGTTCGGCGTGCCACTGCGCCAGTACCCGGTCCACATGATCGGCCATCAGCTCAGCGTAGCCGATTGCTTAGCGGTAAGTGAAAGGGTAGCCAGTTACCTTAGCGCTGAGGTAATCTGCCTTAGTGCTAAACAAACAGCTCCTCCTCACCGCCCTGGCCCCGGCCATCTGGGGCACCACCTACCTCGTCACCACCGAGTTCCTGCCGCCCGACCGCCCGCTGCTCGCCGCCGTCATCCGGGCGCTGCCCGCCGGCCTGCTGCTGGTCGCGCTCACCCGCCGCCTGCCGAAGGGCGGCTGGTGGTGGCGGTCGCTCGTGCTCGGCACGCTGAACATCGGCGCGTTCCTCGCCCTGCTGTTCGTCGCCGCCTACCGGCTGCCCGGCGGCGTCGCCGCCACCCTCGGCGCCCTGCAGCCGCTGCTGGTCGCCGGCCTGTCCACCGGCCTGCTCGGCGAACGCCTGACCCGGCGCACCGTGCTGGCGGGCGTCGCCGGGGTCGCCGGCGTCAGCCTGCTGGTCCTGCAGTCCTCCGCGCGGCTCGACGCGATCGGCGTCGCCGCCGCGGCCGGCGGCGCGGTCGTGATGGCCACCGGCGTCGTGCTGAGCAAGCGCTGGACGTCCCCCGCGCCCCTGCTGGCGACAACGGGCTGGCAGCTCGTCGCGGGTGGCCTGGTGCTCGTCCCGGTCGCGCTGGCCGTCGAAGGCGCTCCGCCCGCGTCGCTGTCCGGGACGAACCTGGCGGGTTACGCCTACCTCGCCCTGATCGGCGCCGCGTTCGCCTACGCCCTGTGGTTCCGCGGGATCCGCGTGCTGTCCGCGACCCAGATGACGTTCCTCGGGCTGCTGAGCCCGGTCGTCGCCACCCTGCTCGGCTGGCTCGTGCTCGGCCAGCGGCTGACGGCGTGGCAGCTGCTGGGCGCCGCGATCGTGCTGGCCGCCGTGGTGGCCGCCCAGCTACGTCCGTCGGTGCCACGCGAGCACCGGCGTGTCCCCGAGCAGGGCGCAGCCGGGGACGCCGGTGCTCACCGGTACCGGTTGCGCCCGGCCCCGCACCTCCGCCGCCGGCGGCCCGCAGGCGACCAGCTCCACGACCAGCATCGGCACGACCAGCACCAGCGTCCGTCTGCGCATGACGGCTCACCCCGATCCGTCTCCACCACCACTCCCACCGGGCACACGGCGGCCGCCACCCGGGCGGTTCAGGTATTTCCCGCGCTCTCACCGGATCGGCTGAGCGGGGGGAAAGACGCGAAGGAGTCCCCCGATGGCGTACCGGTCCGAAGGGCTGCTGTTGGCTAGGCTGAGTGGGGCAAGCGGAGGTGAAGTGGACACCACGACCCTGCTCGAGTCCGCCGCGCGCGGCGACCAAGCGGCCTGGGACGCCCTGGTCGACCGGTACGCCGGCCTGCTCTGGTCGATCGCCCGCGCCCACCGGCTTTCCGACGCCGACGCGGCCGACGTCGTCCAGACGACGTGGCTGAAGCTCGTCGAAAACCTCGGCCGGATCAAGGACCCGGAGCGGCTGCCCGGCTGGCTGGCCACCACCACCCGGCACGAGTGCCTGCGCCAGCTCCGCCGCACCGACCGCGAGCGCCCGGCCGACGACCACGTCTGGCAGAACGAGCCGGCCCCCGGTCCGGCCGTCGACGCCGCCCTGCTGCTCGACGAGCGCGACGCCGCGCTCTGGCGCGCGCTCGACAAGCTGTCCGAGCAGTGCCGGCGGCTGCTGCGCGTGCTCATGGCGACGCCGCCGCCGTCGTACGCCGAGGTGGCGGACGCCCTCGACATGCCGGTCGGCAGCATCGGCCCGACCCGGCAGCGCTGCCTGGGGCGGCTGCGCGAGCGGGCCGGCCAGGCCGGGCTCGGGACGGAGGACCGGACATGACCGCCGACGACGAGCTCATGGACGCCCTGCGCGCGGCCGCGGCGCAGGCGGACCCGGTGCCCGGCCTGGTGCTGCGCCAGGCCCGCGCGGCCCTGACCACCCGCGACCTCGACGCCGAGCTGGCGGAACTGGCCTTCGACTCGGACCTGGCGGAAGCCGGCGCGGTCCGCGCGGCGGGCGAGGACGTCCGGCTGCTGTCGTTCGAGGCGGGGCGGGTGTCGGTGGAGCTGCAGGTGGAGTACGCGGACGGCCGGGTCTCCCTGCGCGGCCTGGTCACCGGCGCGACGGGCGAGGCGGTGATCGAGGTGGCGGGCGAGCGGCACCCGCGCCCGATCGACGCGGAGGGCTGGTTCACGGCCACCGGGCTCCCGCGCGGAGCGACCCGGCTCAAGGTGACCACCGCGGACGGCACGGCCGTCACCACCGGCTGGGCAAGCCTCTAGCTCGCTCGCCCCGCACGAGCTTCCCGTCGACCCCGTGCGCCAAGAGGCATCACCCGTGATCGGCGGGGCATCACCCGTGACTGGCGGGGCATCACCGCGATGCCCGTGGAATCACGCGTGATGCCTCTCGAATCACGCGTGATGCCCGCTGGATCACGGGTGATGCCGGTCCAGGCCGGGCGGGTCATCATGGAACCTGTGCGGATCACGGCTTGGTGGGGCGGGCTCAGCCCGCGGCGGCGGCTGATGCTGAGCTGTGTCGCCGTCGGTGTGGTGGCCGTGGTCGTCGTCGCCCTCATCGCCGCTTCCGGGGCCAAAGCCGCGCCCGAGGCCGGGACGCCGGACCAGGACAAGCCCGGTCCCGTCCTGCTCGTCCCCGGCTACGGCGGCGGCCGGGGCGCCCTCGAGACGCTCGCCGAGCGGATCCGGCAGGCCACCGGCCGCCAGGCCGACGTGCTCACCCTGGCCGGCGACGGCACCGGCGACCTCGTCGAACAGGCCGCCGTCCTCGCCGAAGCCGTCGAGAAGGCCTACGAACAGGGTGCCCCTTCGGTCGACGTCGTCGGGTACTCGGCCGGCGGCGTCGTCGCCCGGCTGTGGGTCGGCCGGGACGGCGGGGACCACCAGGCCCGCCGGGTCGTGACGCTCGGGGCGCCGATGCACGGCACCGGCCTGGCCACGGCGGGCGGCGCGCTGGTCCCGGGCGGCTGTCCCACCGCGTGCGTCCAGCTGGCGCCGGGCAGCAGCCTCCTGCAGGAGCTGGCCAAGCAGCCGCTGCCGCCGGGCCTGCCGTGGCTGTCGCTCTGGACGGAAAACGACGAGACCGTGACCCCACCCGACACCGCCCGGCTCGACGGCGCGGTGAACGTCTCGCTGCAGGACGTCTGCCCCGGCAACGCGGCCGGGCACGGCGACCTGCCCACCGACCCCGCCGTCACCGAGATCGTCCTGCAGGCCCTCGGTACCGCCCCGCTCGAAGTGCCCGCCGAGTGCCTCAGCTCGTGACGTCCTTCGTCGCGAAGTTCGCCCAGGCGGCCCCGAAGAACACCACGATGTAGCCGGCCTGCAGCAGCAGCCCGTGGTCGATGTTGCGCCACAGCACCGGATCGCGGAAGAAGTCGATCCAGGACAGCCAGTAGTGCGTCGGCAGGTAGGGCCGCACGGACGCGGCCGCGTCCAGGGTCTCCAGCACCGTGCTGGTGATGAGCACGGCCAGCCCGCCGAGCGCGGCCCCCAGCGCCGAGTCGGACACCGTCGAGAGGAACACGGTGATCGCCGCGAACCCCAGCATCGACACGACGATGTAGGACACCGCGCCCAGCAGCCGCAGGCCCAGTGCGGAGGAGCTGAGCGACTGCCCCGACAACGACGTCACGCCGGTCGGCTGCCCGCCCGGGCCGGCGACGCCCGGGTGGCCGCCGGTGCCGAACAGGAACACCCCGAGCACCAGCGACGTCAGCACGACGATGACGATCGCCGCGGTCACGTACACGGCCAGCGCCACCATCTTGGCGCCCAGCAGCCGGGTCCGGCCGACCGGCCGCACCAGCAGGTAGCGCAGGGTGCCGGTGGCCGCCTCGCCCGCGATCGCGTCGCCCGCCGTGACGGCGACCGCGATCGGCAGGAACAGCGGCAGCACCAGCGCGAGCGCGGCGGCCGGGTACAGCGCGCCGTCGTTGACCACCGCCGAGAGGAACGCCCCGCCCTGCCCCGGCGGCGGCGCGAAGTCGGCCGTCGCCAGGAAGACGCCGACGATCGCGGGCAGCAGGCACAGCAGCAGCACGCTGAACCAGACCCGCGGCCGCAGCGCGAGCTTCCGCAGTTCGACGCCGATCATCCCGCCGCCCCGAACCGGTCCGAGCCGGGGCCCGTCACGTCGAGGACGACCTGCTCGAGGGTCCGCTGTTCGGCGTGGATCGACGTCACGCGCACCCCCGCCTCGACGAGCAGCGCGTTCAGCGCCGCCGGGTCGCCGTGCCGGATGACCAGCCGGTCGCCGTCGCGGGCTTCGAGCTGGCCGTCGAGGACGGCGGCCGCCTCGGCCGCGTCCGGCGTGCCCACCAGGATCCGGCCGGTGGCCGCCCGCAGCGTCGCGAGGTCCTCCTCCAGCACGAGCCGGCCGCGGTCGACGACGCCGACGCGCGTGCACAGCTGCTCCACCTCGGCCAGCAGGTGGCTGGACAGGAACACCGTGGTGCCACCCGTGTTCAGCTCGACCAGCAGCTCCCGCATCTCCTTGATGCCCTGCGGGTCGAGCCCGTTGGTCGGCTCGTCGAGGATCAGCAGCCGCGGCTTCCGCAGCAGCGCGCCGGCGAGCCCGAGCCGTTGCCGCATGCCGAGCGAGTAGGCCTTCACCGGCCGCTGGTCGACCCCGCCCAGCCCGACCTGTTCGAGGGCTTCGTCGATGCGACGGCGCCGCGTGCGACGCCCACCACCGCGCCCGGCGGCGTCGAGCAGCGCCAGGTTCCGCCGCCCGGACAGGTGCGGGTACGCGGCCGGGCCCTCGACGAGCGCGCCGACGTCCGGCAGCACCTCGGCGACCCGCTTCGGCACCGGTTTGCCGAGCACCTCGATCTCCCCGGCGGTCGCGTAGACCAGGCCGAGCAGCATCCGGACCAGGGTCGTCTTGCCCGAGCCGTTCGGGCCGAGGAAGCCGTAGCGGTCGCCTTCGCGGACTTCGAGGTCGACCGCGTCGACGGCCACCGTGCGGCCGTAGCGCTTGGTCAGCGCGCGCGTGACGATCACGGGCCGCTCCGGCGCAGCTTGGTCAGCGCGTCCCCCACGGCCGTCAGGACGCCCGGTGTCACCGTGCCGGCCAGCAGGAAGGAGCGGCGGGAGACCGACGCCCGCACGATGCTGAGGGACAGCGGGGTGATCGACAGCTGCACGACGCTTCCCGTGGGCAGCCTCGACTGGACCGCACCGGCCTTCCCGGCGGCGTCCACCGCCGCGTTGGCCACCGTCCGCGGCACGGCGATCACGGCGAAGGCCGCCAGCCCGCGGCCGTAGAGGGCCGCGCCCCGCACGCCCCCGAAGTTCGACGACACCAGCGGGCGTCCGGCGAGCGACGACGGCAGCGGGACCTCGCCGAGCGCACCGAGCGCCTCGGCGACGTCCGGGGCGCTCGTCACGCCGAACCCGGACCCGAGCACCGGCCGCGGTGCCTCGACCTCCGGCGTCGTCTGTTCGAGCTGCTGGAATTCGGTCACCAGGATCGGGGCGTCCTGCCCGCGCGCGGTCACTTCGACCCGCACGGCCACCCCGGTCGCCGGGTCCGCCCAGACGTCGACGCGCCCGATGGTCGTGTCCGGATCGGCGGGGACGAGCCGCAGGCCGGCCGCGGCGACCCCGGCGACGTTCCGCCCCGGCAGCGCGCTCACCGGGTCGCCCTCGGCCGCGCGCAGGATCCGCCGCGCGAGCTCGGGTGGCAGCAGGTCCCCGGCCCGCGGCAGCCGCAGGCCCGGCTCGCCGATCAGCTCGGTCAGCGTGTTGTCGCCGTAGTCCCAGGTGTATTCGCCGTCGGGCAGGCGGTAGACGTCGTGCTCGCCGGCGGTGCCGAGGATGTCGACGCGGTAGCGGTCGGGCCCGGCGTACCAGGCGCGCATCGGCGTCCGCATCGAGAAGAGCGCGGTGACGGCGGCGAGGTTCGGCAGTTCGGGCAGGGCGAGCGAGCCGGCGCTTTCGGCGTACCCCTGGTACGGCCGTCCGACGGAGTCCAGCACCAGGGCGCGCAGTTTCTCCGGGTCGGCCGCAGCGCCGGCCGGGGCGAGCGCGGCGACGACCGACGGCGTGGCAACCAGCACCGCGGCCACGGCGGCGACGACCGCCCACCGGCGCCGCTTCTCGTGCCGCACCACCGAGGGCGTCATCCGGCATCACCTCTTCCGTCCTTTGTACGCCATGGCCGCGGGCCCTAGGCTCGAAGAGTGACTCCCGTTCATGCTGCCGTCCTGAGCTAGTTCCCGCTCCGGTCCTTCGCACACCCCGCACGTCTCGCGGGTGCTTCGTCGTGCCCGCAGCAAGAACGGAAACCCCTTACCGTGGCTCGTCTCGTCCTGCCCGGCGAACCGGATCGCCGGCTCTTCTCACCCCCCACGCGGCACGCGATCGCCGCCGACGACCGCCTGCCGGCCGACGCCGCCCTCCACACGATGGCCGGCGGCGTCGCCCTGCTCTGGCACGGCGGCTACCCGGCCGCCCGCCGCCTGCTGGCGGCCGTGAACCGGCGCATCCCGGCCCCACCCCCGGACGACTACTCCCGCTACCGCGCCGACCGCGCCCACCGGGCGCGGCTGCTCTCCCTGCTGTACGTGCCCCTCGATCCGGGGCACGTCATCCCGCTCCGGCGGGCACCGGACGTCCGGGCCGCGTGCACCGCGGTCCACGGCCCGCTCGACGTCCCCGCGGCGATGCCGTTGCGTGAGCTGCTCGGGGTCATCGGCGCGGCGGAGTGGCATTCCACCGGCGTCCCGGTCTCCGCACTCGGGGCGCGGATCCATCCGCACTACGGCGTTTTCGCCCCGGTGCGGCAGGAGTACGTCGACCTGGTCGCGGAAACACCGTTGCCGGGCACGGACCTGGCGTTCGACATCGGCACCGGGACAGGCGTGCTCGCGGCCGTCCTCGCCCACCGCGGCGTGCGGCGCGTGGTGGCGACGGACACTTCGCCCCGGGCCGTCGGCTGCGCGGTCTCGAACCTCACCCGCCTCGGCTTCGCCGACCGGGTCGAGGTGGTGAAGGCGGACCTGTACCCCCGCGGAAGGGCACCGCTGGTGGTGGCGAACCCCCCGTGGCTACCGGGCCGCCCCCGCGGCCCCCTGGATCACGCGGTGTACGACCCGGGAAGCCGCATGCTGCGCGGCTTCTTGGACCGCGCCCGCAAACACCTGACCCCGGACGGCGAGGCATGGCTGGTGTTGTCGGACCTCGCCGAGCACTTGGGCCTGCGCACGCGCGAGGAACTGCTGGGCTGGATCGAGGCGGCGGGGCTGCGGGTGGTGGGGCGAACCGAGGCAGCACCCCGGCACCCGCGGGCGCTCGACCCCGCCGACCCGCTGCACCGGGCACGGGCAAAGGAAGTCACCTCACTGTGGCGGCTCGGCCGAAGGTGATGTGAGCAGCCCCCGACTTCCACGCTAGCGGAGGGGACCGACAAGAAGGCGCGGCCGAAGTCAGCAAGCGCGGCACTTGTCCCCAGCCACCCCAGCCCCCGTCCACGCCAGCCACGCCGGCCACCTCGGCCACCTCGGCCACTCCGGCCACCCGGCCCGGGGTGGCTGGGGTGGCCACCCCGGCCGAGAGGCCACACAACAACGAAACCGGCGGCCGGCAACGCAAGAAGACCACGAGATCACCAGACCTCCCCCGCCCCTCATCCCAGCCTTCCCTTCAGCCGACGACCGGGTTTGTCAAGGCACGCTTTCCCGCCTTGACAAACCCGGTCGTCGGCTGAAAATCCCACCGGAGGGGCGGGGGAGATCGGACCGCCCTGCCGCGGCAGAGTCACGCAAAGCCCTGCCTCTAACCGCAGCAGAAACCACCCTGTCGCGCTCCTATCCCACTTTTCAGAGGTGGGCCGCTGGGTGCTCCTTTTACTGGGCCAAGCCTGCTACCGCTTCCACCGCTTGCCGCGTCTCTCTGACGTTGTGGGCTCTGAAGACCGCGGCTCCCGCGTGCGCCGCGATGGCCGTGGCCGCCAGGGTTCCCGCCAGGCGGTCGTGGGCCTCCACGTCCAGGGTCTCGCCGATCAGGTCCTTGTTCGACAGGGCCACCAGGACCGGCCAGCCCGTCTCCACCAGGCGGTCGAAGTGCCTCAGCAGCTCCAACCCGTGCCTGGTGCTCTTGCCGAAGTCGAACGTCGGGTCGATCAGGATGCCGCCGCGGGGTACGCCCGCCGCGACCGTGCGGGACGCCGCCGTCGTCAGCTCGGCGATCACGTCCGCCACGACGTCGTCGTACCTGGGCCAGAAGGGCCGCTCGGGGGTCGGCGCCGGGTACGGGTCCGTGCGCACCGGCATGCCCCCGACGTGCGAACACACGTACCCCGCGCCGAACTCCGCGGCGATCTCGACCAGCTTCGGGTCGGCGCCCGCCCACGTGTCGTTCAGCAGGTCGGCGCCCGCTTCGCAGACCTGGCGGCCGACCTCGTGGCGCCAGGTGTCGACGCTGATCACCAGCTCCGGGTGGCGGCGGCGCACCTCGGCGACGAACGGCACCACCCGCCGGCTCTCCTCGTCGACGTCGACCTCGGGGCCCTCGCCCGCCTTCACCCCGCCGATGTCCACGATGTCGGCGCCCGCTGCGACCGCGCGGTCCACCGCTTCGACCGCCGCGATGTCGGCGAAGGTCGCGCCCTTGTCGTAGAACGAGTCGGGCGTGCGGTTGACGATGGCCATGACCAGAGCGCGGTCGCCGGGCATGCGACGGCCCCGGAAGACCATCTCCGGCCGGTGTGACGTCATGTCACCAACCCTGCCAGGTCACGGCTGGGTCCGAAACGCCGCCTCCGGGGCCCACGCCGGTTATTCTCGGGCGCGCAAAACCGATCAGGGGGGACGAAATGAGCGAGGAACCGGTCCGCAGCGACGCCGAGCTGATGATCGCCGAGGCCAAGAAGGCGCTGTGGGTGATGGTCGCCCTGCTGGCGGTGATGTGGCTCGTGCAGCTCGTCAACTCCGTCGGCGGGTACGGCCTGAACCAGGAGTTCGGCATCGAGCCGCGCGACCCCTCGTCACTGCCGGAGATCTTCAGCGCACCGTTCATGCACGGCAACTGGATGCACATCGAGGCCAACTCGGGTCCGCTGTTCGTCTTCGGCTTCCTCGCTGCCTACCGCGGGGTGAAGAAGTGGCTCGGTGTGAGCGCCCTGATCATCGTGGCGAGCGGCCTCGGCGTCTGGTTCACCTCGCCGTCGAACTCGGTCACCGTCGGCGCCAGCGGCCTGGTCTTCGGCTACTTCGGCTACATCATCGTGCGCGGGCTGTTCGACCGGCACCCGATCGACATCGTGATCGGGCTGGTGATGGCGTTGTGCTTCGCCTACCAGTTCACGTCCCTGCTGCCGACCGACGAGCGGGTCAGCTGGCAGGGCCACCTGTTCGGGTTCGTGGGCGGCATCGTCGGCGGCTGGCTGTTCCGCGACCGGCGGCCCAAGGCGGCCGCCCAGCCCGACCCGGCGACCGCCCTGCTCCCCAAGGACCTCAGCTAGGCGCCTCGAACTCCGCCTCGACGTCGATCCGGACGTACCGGCCGATCACCGCGCGCGGCACCCGCATGCCGAGCGGGGCGCGGTCCAGCGTTCCCGTCGCCCGCACCCGGACGCCGGTGACCGGCTCGACGGTGAGCGTCAGCGGGCACGACGTCCCGCGCAGCCGCAGCTCGCCGGTCACCTCCCAGCCGTCGTCCCGCCGCCGGACCGCGGTGGCCGTGAAGGTCATGGCCGGCCGGGCGGCGCTGTCCAGCAGGTGGGGCTTGCGCAGGTCGGCGTCACGGCGCGCGTTCCGCGTGTCCAGCGCGGCGAGGTCCAGCTCCGCGTGGATTGCGGTCACCGCGCCGTCGCGGACCTCGACGGTGCCCGTGCGGACGCCGATCGTGCCGC
This sequence comes from Streptomyces sp. MN03-5084-2B, assembly GCA_033793495.1. Taxonomy (GTDB): domain Bacteria; phylum Actinomycetota; class Actinomycetes; order Mycobacteriales; family Pseudonocardiaceae; genus Amycolatopsis. The sequence goes on from JARAWT010000044.1 coordinate 78,877, forward strand.
GGACCCGGTTGACGCCGAAGTTGCGGACCTCGAAGGCCGCCGTCGTCCGTCCACTGCGGACGGTCCACGTCCCGGCGCGCAGCGCGGGGGCAGTGTGCGGGCTCATCGCGCACCGGCCGGGGCGGGCAGGTCGGCGTGCAGGACGCGGTGCAGGTCGACGCGGTCCGGGCCGGGCAGCAGCGCGGGGTCCTCGCCGGGCAGCAACTCGGTGGCCATGATCGCCTGCTGGACGGCTTCGACCGTCGCCAGCGACGCGGTGAACCCCACGACGACCAGGGACCGGTCTTCGGCGAGCAGGGCGTAGGTCGTGCCGACGCCTTCGATGTCCCGGACGGCGGGCCAGATGCGCTCGCGGCCCGCGCGCTGCTCGGCGGCCGACTGGTCGGCGCCGCGCGGCCCGTCGAACCAGGTGAGCTGGGCGTAGGCGGCGGCGTCCGACGCCGAGTGCACGTCGGCGACCCGGTAGACGCCGGTGTCGAGCCAGGTGGTCCCGGTGGGGCGCCGGGCCGCGGCCTCGTCCGCCGCCGCGGCGTCCGGCCAGAAGGTGACGACGGCTCCGGCCTGGCCGCCGAGCTGCGTCAGCGTGGCGGTGCCGAGGGCGCCCTCGCCGAGCCCGTGGGTCCCCAGCGGACTCCGGTACTGGTGGATGGTGGCGTACATCGCGTGCTCCTTTTCGCTGGTCAACGCGTTGGGAGTCACTCTCGCCGCGGACGGTGTCCCCGGCATCAGTGCCAGTACGGAGAACGACGCGCAAACCGGACGCGGAGGGGATACTGCTCGGGTGACGCGCAGCGAGCCGTTCGTCGGGCGGGCCGGTGCCGTGGCCGACCTGCGCGCGTGGCTCGCGGCGGCCGACGGCGGCACCGGCGCGCTGGTGCTCGTCGGCGGCCCGGCCGGGATCGGCAAGACCCGGCTGGCCGAGACCGTCGCCGGCCCGGCCGCGGTCTGGGGCCGGTGCGTCGACGACCCGGGCGCCCCGCCGCTGTGGCCGTGGCGGCGGGTGCTGCGCGCGCTGCCGGAAGCGGGCGCGGAGGTCTCGCGAGCCCTGGCCGACCTCGACGGCCGCGACGGCACCGACCTGGTCGCGGCCCGGTTCCGGTTCGTGGCGGTGGCCGCGGACGCGCTGGTCGCGGCGGCCGAGCCGGCCGGGCTCGTGGTCGTCCTCGAAGACGTGCACTGGGCCGACGAGGCGTCACTGCGGCTGCTGCGGCACCTGGCCGGGGAGATCCGCCGGTCGCGGCTCGCCGTGGTCGCGACCTACCGGGACACCGACGCGGCCGGCCCGCTCTTCGAAGCCCTGCCGGAGCTGCTCGGCCGTCCGGGGACGGAAAGCCTGCGCCTGGAGCCGCTGACCGAGCCCGACGTCCGCGCCTACCTCGCCGAAGTCGGCCGGGCCGGTGTCGACGCCGTCGACGCGCTGCGGCGCTCGGGCGGGAACCCGCTGTACCTCAAGGCGGTCGCCCGGTCCTCGGCGACCGGCGGCGGCGAGGCCGAGCTGCGGCACCTCGTCCGCACCACCGTCGCCGGGCTGGACGCCGCCACCCGGGAGCTGCTGGCGATCGCCTCGGTCCTCGGCGAGGAGGTCGACGCGCACGTCGTCGCCGAAGTGGCCGCGCGGCCGGACACCGACGTAGTCGCGGCGCTCGACCGGGCGGTGCGGGCCGGGGTCCTGCGGCCCGCCGTCGCCGGCTCGCGGCGGTTCGCCCACGCCGTCGTGCGCGACGGCATCTACGCCGACCTCGACCAGGGGGTCCGCGAGGAACTGCACGCGCGGACGGCGGCCGCGCTGGAGCGCCGGGCCGAACCCGGGGTGGTGGCCGGGCACTGGCTGCGCGCGGCGGCGACGCCGGACGCCCTCGCCCGGGCCGCGGGCTGGGCGGAGAAGGCGGCACGCGACGCCACCCGTTCCCTCGCCTTCACCGAAGCCGCCCGGTTCCTGGCCCTCGCGCTCGACTGCCGCCGTCGCGCCGGAACGCGCGACGGCCTCGCGGACCTGCTTGTCGACTTGGCGACCGCGGAGTACCGGGCGGGCCGGTTCGCCCGCAGCCTGGGCCACGCTCGCGAAGTCGCGGAGCTGACGTCCGATCCGGCGCTCGTCGCCGCGGCGGCGCTCGTCGTCCGGGACACGTCGGCGCCCGACCTGCTGCCGGCGATGGCCGAGCTGACGACGTCCGCGCTGGCGGCGGTCGGCCCGGACGCGGACCCGGCCGTGCGCGCGAAGCTGCTGGCCCAGTCGGCGGCCGTGACCGCCGACTACGGGCGGGCGACCGAAGCCGTCGCGGCCGCCGACGAGGCACTGGCGCTGGCCGAGCTCTCCGGCGACCAGGAGGCGCTGCTCGACGCCGTCCGCGCCCGGATGAAGATCCGCCCGTTCGAACTGCCGCTGGCCGAGCGGCTGCGGCTCGGGGCGCTCGCCGTCGAGCTGGGTGGCACCGGACGGCCCCTCGTGGCGTTGTGGGGCCACAAGTGGCGACTGGACGCGGCGTTCGAGGTCGGCACCGTACCCGTCGTCGACGCCGAGCTGGCCGCGATCTCGGCGCTGGCCGCGACGACCCGGCTGCCGCTCGTCCGCTGGCACGAACTGCGACTGCGGGCCTCGGTCGCGGCCTACCGCGGCGCGTTCGCCGAGGCCCGCACGCAGAACCGCCTCGCACGACAGCTCGCCGAGGCGGAGCTGGCCGAGGACCGCTCCGCGATCGGGATGTCGTTCGCGTTCGCGCAGCAGCTGGCCGACGTGGTCGGCGACCCGGGCGAGCTGCCCGACGGGTACCGCGAACTCCTGGCGAGCGCCCCGCCGCTGCCCATCACGGTCGTCTCCCGGCCGCTCTGCACGCTCGTCACCGGCCACCGCGACGAGGCGCGAGCCGAATACGACGCCTTGCGTCCCCGCCTGCGCGACCCCGACTTCATCGGGCAGGCACCGGGGATCGGGCCGAACCTGCTGCCGCTGCTGGAGGCGTTCGAGGACGTCGAGACGGCCGAATGGCTGGCCGGGCAGCTGGCCGGGGCGTCACCGGTCGGCTCGAGCGGGGCGGGCACCTTCTGCAGCGACTGCTCCAGCAGCTGGGCCGGCCGCCTGGCCGCGCTGCGGGGGCGGCACACCGAGGCCGTGCCGATGTTCGAGGACGCGATCGCCTGGGACACCCGGCTCGGCGCCCGGCCCTACGTCGTGCACAACCGCGTCCGGCTGGCGCGCGAACTGGCCGCGCTCGGCGAGCTGACCCGCGCGGAAACCCTGGCCCGCCAAGCCGTCGACGAAGCCCGGCGGCTCGGCATGCCGGGCTGGGTGCGGGACGCCACCGCGCTGCTCGACCGGGTGCGGACCGAGGCCGACCCGCTGACCGGCCGCGAACGGGAGATCGTCGCGCTGGTGGCCGGCGCGCTCAGCAACCGCCAGATCGCCCACCGGCTGGTGCTGTCGGAGCGCACGGTGGAAAGCCACGTCCGCAGCGTCCTGGCCAAGCTGGGCCTGGCGAACCGGACCGAGGTGACGGCGTGGGCGCACCGCCGGGGCCTTGTCCCGGACCGAATGTGAACACCACCTCGGTGACCTGATCGGGATCGAAGTCCATCGCCTGGTGGGCCTGGCCGCGCATCCTCGACGTCCGCCGGAGGGAGCCGGAGCGCCTCCCGCAGGAAGATTTCGAGGATCCCTCCGGGTTTTGCGCGGGCCGGATCCGGCTGCGCGCGTCCGGGCCGACCACGGCCCCGCCCGGCGCGGGCCGCGGCGGTTCGTGGGCCACGAGCCGGGTGACCATCGGCGGCCCGTCGCCGAGGGTCTCGAAGCCGATGACCGTCCCGCCGGGCGAGGTGACCGATGCCGTCATGACCCGAGGCTGACGGCGAACCGCGGTGCCGCCCCCGGCTCGCGCCGAAGACCGCGCGTCCGGGCAGCCTGTGCGGCGCTGTGAGGCGACTATGAGGTCGCTGTGCATCGGGCTCCGCACGCTGCGGATGCGGCGGCGCTGTGGTGATCTGGAGTCGTGGCGATCAAGATTCCCCGCACCGCGCTGACGGCCGCGGCGTCGTTGCTGGTCCTGGGGACCGGACTGGTCCTCGGCGCCGGCACGACCGCCGACGACGCCTACGCCGCGGGCGCGCCGGCCCCGGTCACCACCCCGGCCCCGACGCCCGCCACCAGCTCGGCGGCTCCGAACACTCCGGCAGCTCCGGTCACTTCGACTGCTCCGGCCGCTCCCGCCGCTCCGGCGAAGTCCGCCGCGTCCGCGGTCGGGGCGCTGTTCGCGAACGGGAGCCACTTCTGCTCGGCGAGCGTCGTGCACTCCACGGCCGGTGACCTCGTCCTGACCGCCGCGCACTGCGTCCGGGACGGCATGACCTTCGTCCCCGGCTACCACGACGGCGTCACGCCGTTCGGGACGTGGACGGTGACCTCGGTGGCCGTCGCCGCCGGCTGGAAGTCCTCGGCGGACCCGGATCTGGATTTCGCGTTCCTGACCGTCCGGCAGGCCGGAAACCCGGCCTCGCTGGAAAGCCTCACCGGCGCGAACGTGCTCGGCACGAATCGCGGATTCGAGCACCGGATCACCCTCACGGGCTACCCCGACACCACCGATTCCCCGGTGGTTTGCGACGGGAACACGACCCGGTCGGACACTTATCAGCTGCGCGTGGCGTGCCCCGGTTTTCCGGACGGAACGAGCGGCGGGCCGTGGGTGACCGACGGCGCGGTCATCGGCGTGATCGGCGGTTACCAGCTCGGCGGCGACACCCCGGACGTTTCCTACAGCGCGTATTTCGACGACGACATCGCGAAGCTGTACGCGTCGGTCACCGGCTGAGTCTCGGGCGGGAACGCGAAACCGGGCCCGTGTCCCTGGCGGAGGACACGAGCCCGGTTCACCTCTCGCGAACTTCAGCAGTTCACGATGAGCCCGGTCAGCGCCGAGCACGTCTTCGACGCACTGTCGTTGGCGGAGTTGGGATCCGCGGGCGAGCTCGCCGTCCGCACCGCCGTCGTGGTGTACGAACCGAGCGCCAGCAGGCCGCCGTTCACGGAGAACTTCGGCGTCGCGGAAGCGCCGCTGGCCAGCGAAACGACGTCACAGTTCACGGTTCGCGTGCCGGCGACGTGGGCGCACCCGGAGCCGCTGGCGAACGACAACCCGGCGGGATACGTGGCCACGACCCGGATTCCGGTCGCCGCGGACGGGCCGGTGTTCGTCACCGTGAGCGTGTAGTCGATGCGCGCGTTCAGCCCGCCGTGCCCGACGGCGCCCAGCGCGACCTTGACGTCGGCGTTGGTCACCGGGTTGCCGATCGTGATGACCGGGCCGTCGAGGGTGTCGAAGGAGAAGTTGTCGCCGACGAACTGGTGCTGCAGCGTGAACGACCCGGGTGCCGCGGTGTCCTTGACGCGCAGGGTCCACACCGTGGTCTTCGTGCCGCCCGCCTCGAGATCACCGAACGCGGCGCGGTAACTGCTCCCGAACTGGAAGCAGCCGACCGCCGTCGTGTTGGTGCAGGACACGATGTCGACGACGTCGGTGATCGCGGTCGGCGTGCCGTAAATGGCGCCCTTCGCAAAAGTCACCGTGAAATCGGTGGGGTTGTGAATGGTTTGCGTGACGGTGAATGTCTGTCCCGGCAGCACGGTGGTGGGACTGACATCGACGGCACTGGTGGGCGTGTCCGCCTGAGCGGCGGGGGCGATTGCGATGAACGCCGTGGCCAGTGCCGCCACCGAGGACAGGATCGTGGTCCGTCGCCAGCTTCTTTGCATAGTCGTCATCTCGCTGTTCCAGTCCGGGGAATGCCGCTCTGACAGATGTTGCGTGGGTCTTTTCGGACAGCCGACGCTGATCAGTCGTCGCACTCCCGGAATTCGTTACCGCCATCCGGACGCGGCGCGGCACCGCCGTCAGGAGGGACGCCAGCGGCCGTTCATCTCACCGGGCCGCGGCGGCGGGCCCGGCAGATCCGGCCCTTTCGCCGACAACCCCTCGATGAGCAGCGCGAGGTACCGGTGGCGCAGCTGCGACGTCCGCTCCTCGTCGTCGACGCGGATGGCGGCGCAGCACTCGAGGATCATGCCGATGTCCTCGGTGACGGCGTCCGGGCGCAGGCGCCCGGTTTCGCGCGCCCGCTCGACCAGGTGCTTCGTCAGCTCACCCGCGCGCCGCGCGTCCTGGCCCATCTCGGGGGTCGGGGTGAACGTGCCGGCCAGGTGGACGGTCAGGGAGTGCACGTCGAGCTCGACGACCCGGGTGAGGAATTCGGTCAGCGCCGCCCAGCCGTCCGGGTCCTCCGCGGCGACTTCGGCTTCGCCGATGTACAGGAGGAGCCCGTCGTGGCAGAGCTTGCAGAGCAGGGCTTCCTTGCTCGGGTACCGGCGGTAGAGGGCGCTGATGCCGACGCCGGCGCGCTCGGCGACCTGCGAGATCGGCGCCTTCGGATCGCCGAGGAAGACGTGGCGGGCGGCGTCGAGGATGACGATGTTGTTGCGGGCGGCCTGGCCTCGGCGGCCGGGCAGGGCTGTCTCGGGCGTGGCTGTCTCGCTCATGTCCCGAGATTACCACTGGAACGGATCGTTCCGGTCTGCTACAGTTCGGAACGAAGCATTCCGTTCCACCTCCGAAGGAGCCAGTCATGACGGTCCCCGCCCTCCGCCCGTTCCGCGTCGAGATCCCGCAGGCCGCCCTCGTCGACCTGGAGAACCGCCTGCGCGGGGCGCTGTGGCCGGACGAGCTGCCCGCCGAGTACGGCATCACGAACGAGCGCGTCCGCGGGCTGGCCGAGTACTGGCTGGAGAAGTTCGACTGGCGGGCGTTCGAGGCGCGGCTCAACGCGTACCCGCAGTTCGTGACGGAGATCGACGGCGAGTCCATCCACTTCCTGCACGTCCGTTCGTCGCGGGAGGACGCGACGCCGCTGGTGCTGACGCACGGCTGGCCGGGCTCGATCGTGGAGTACCTCGACGTGATCGGCCCGCTGACCGAGCCGGCGTCGGCCGACGAGCCGGCGTTCCACCTGGTCATCCCGTCCCTGCCGGGCTTCGGTTTCTCCGGCCCGACCCGCTCGGCGGGCTGGGGCACGCACCGCACGGCGGCGGCGTGGGCCGAGCTGATGAGCCGCCTCGGCTACGAGACCTACGGTGCGGTGGGCAACGACGCGGGGTCGATGGTCTCGCCGGAGATCGGCAGGCTCGCGCCGGAGAAGGTCGTCGGCGTGCACGTCACCCAGCTGTTCGCGTTCCCGTCCGGCGACCCGGCCGAGATGGCGGACCTGAGCGAAGCCGACCAGGCCGCGCTGGCGCACCTGCAGTGGTTCTACGAGAACATGTTCTCCTTCAACACGCTGCACAGCCAGCAGCCGCACACGCTGGCGTTCGCGCTCGCGGACTCGCCGCTGGGCCTGCTGGCCTGGAACGCCCAGCTGTTCGGCGAGCACCTGGAGCCGGAGTTCGTGCTGGCGAACGTGGCGCTGTACTGGCTGACCCGCACCGGCGGCTCGTCGATCCGCTTCTACTACGAGGACGCGCACACGACCTCCCACCCGGAGGGCCCGACGACGGTCCCGACGGGGCTGGCGATGTTCGCGGGCGACTTCCAGTCGATCCGCCGGTTCGCCGAGCGCGACCACGCGAACATCGTCAGCTGGAACAGCTACGACGTGAAGTCGGGCAGCGGCGGCCCCCGCGACGCGGCCGGCCACTACGCGGCCCACGAGGCCACCGACGTCCTGGTGGCCGACATCCGCCAGTTCTTCGCGGGCCTGAACCGAGGCACGACCTGGCCGGTCCTGGAGGCGGCCCACGAAGCGCTGCGGTCGGCGATCGCGGGCGTGACGGACTGGTCGGCCCCGACCCCGTGCGCCGAGTGGAACGTGACGCAGGTCCTCCAGCACGCGGCCGGCGACCAGCTCGGCTACGCGGCGGCGATCACCGGAACGGGCGGCCCGGACTTCAACCCGTTCGCCCCCTCGGGCTCCCTCGCGGCCCCGGCGGCGGAGTTCCTGGAGCCGACGTTGGCGGCCTCGTCTTTGGCGTTCGCCACAGTGGCCCCGGACGCGTCCTCCGTCCCGACGCCCTTGCCGCAGGGAGCCCTCCCGGCCCCGGTGGCGGTCGGCGCGGCCGCGCTGGACGCGGCGGTCCACGCCTGGGACATCGCGGTGGCGGCGGGCCAGGAGTCCCCGCTGACCCCGGAGCTGGCCGAGCAGCTCCTCCCGGTGGCCCACCAGCTGGCCGAACCCCTGCGCGGCTTCGCCTACGCCCCGGCCCTGGAGGGCTCGCCGGAGGACAACGCCGTGGCGACGCTGCTCCGGTACCTGGGCCGCAACCCCGAGTGGACCGCCTGAGCCGCTTCCAACCCCCGCCACCACTCCCGGCCCCGGCCCCAGCCACACCTCCCTCCCCTCCCTCGCTC
>JARAWT010000045.1:0-86929 GCA_033793495.1 Streptomyces sp. MN03-5084-2B
CCCCCGCCCCCGCCGGCCGCGGCGCCTCGGCCGGCGGCCGGCTCGTCGGCGAGGCGCGCGTACTCGACGTACGCCGCCAGCGTTCCGGCCGCTCCGCCCAGCGAGACCGGCAGCCCGCCGTCGAGCAGGCGGCGGATGCGGACGGCCGCGTCCAGCACCAGCTGCCGCCAGCCCGCGGCCTTCAGCCCGAACGTCGTCGGCACCGCGTGGGCCGTCAGCGTCCGCCCGGCCATGGTCGTGTCCCGGTGCGCGCGGGCCAGCCCGGCCAGCGCCTCGGCGGTGGCGTCGAGGTCGGCGGCGAGCGGCCGCAGCGTCCGGTCGGCGACCAGCATCATCGCGGTGTCGAAGATGTCCTGGCTGGTCGAGCCGCGGTGCACGTACTCCGCGGCATCGGGGGCGAGCTCGCCGACCGCCGACGTCAGCGCCTTCACCAGGCCGACGACCGGGTTGGCGGTCGCCCGCGCCCCGCGCGCCAGCTCGACGACGTCGATCCGCGCACTGCCCGCGGCCTCCGTGATCGCCTCCGCGGCCTCCCGAGGCACCGTCCCGAGCCGCGCCTGCGCCCGCGCGAGCGCCGCCTCGGCGTCGAGCATCGCGCGCAACCAGGCCTCGTCTCCGGTCGACGCTTCGGCCGGCGTACCGGCCCGCACCGGGGACAGGAGTCCGGAATCGGGGTCGACGGTCATGGCCTCAGCATCGCACGCGGCCTACCTCTCCGGCGGCCGCACGACCGGGTCTGGCACGCTCATCCGCCATGACCAGCGCTCCGTCCACCGAGGACACCGCCGGCTCCGAAGCCCGGGCCATCGCCGCCGAGCGGCTGACCTTCTTCTCGGACGCCGTCGTCGCCATCGCGATCACGCTGCTCGCGCTCGAGCTGCCGCCGCCGGAGGGCGCCACCAGCGCCGAACTGCTGCGGTCACTCGGTCATCATCAGTCCGAATTCGTCTCCTTCCTGATCAGCTTCATCGTCATCGGCGGGCACTGGCGCGCCCACCACCGCCTGTTCAACTACGTCACCACGCTCGGCGGCGGGCTCGCCCGCCTCACCTTCGGCTGGCTCCTGATGCAGGTGATCATGCCCTTCGCCACGAAGGTGATCGCCGAAGACGGAGCGTTCGAATTCCGCTTCGTCTTCTACGCCGTCGTGCAGGTCGTCGCGCTGACGCTGTTCCTCCTCATGGCCTGGCAGATCCAGCGGAACCACCTCTACCGCGCGGACACCCCGCCTGAGCTCTTCGGCGCGGTCTACCGCGGGATCGGCGCGATGACGGCTGCCTTCGTCGTCTCCATCCCGGTCGCCTTCTTCACGCACTGGGCCTATGCGTGCTGGATCGTCGTACCGTTCGTGATCAACCTCCTTTTCCGCTTCCGCCGCCGGACCGCCGCCGCCTGAGCCGTCATTCGCCGGTCGCGCCGTCGATCCGCTCGCGGATCAGGTCGGCCTGGCCGATGTGCCGCGCGTACTCGCCGATCATCCGCAGCATCAGCCAGCGCAGCGTGAACGGTTCGCCGGTGCTGCGCCGGGTGCCGGTCCGCTCCAGCGAGCCGGCCGCGACGATCTCGCGGGAGCGCGCGCATTCCGCGTGCCACGACGAAAACGCCTCGTCGACGTCGCCGCCCAGGTCCGTGAAGTCCTGCTCCGGGTCGTCGTCGGAGTAGTACAGGTTCGGGACGTCCTCGCCGGTGAACTGGATCCGGAACCACCAGCGTTCGCAGCCGGTGAGGTGGCGCAGCAGTCCGTGCAGGGTCAATGTGGACGGTGGTACCGAGCGTTCGGACAGCTGCGCGGGGGTCAGGCCGGCGCACTTCAGCTCGAAGGTGCGCCGGTAGTAGTCGAGGGTCTCGGTGAGAGCCTGGCGCTCGTCCGCCACCGGCGCCGGGTCGGTTCTGGGGCCGGTCAGCCGAGGTGGCGGCGTCACCGGGATCGTGTGTTCGGTCATGCGCGGAGCGTGCCACGGGGGTCCGACAATTTTCGGTGCGGCGTCGTGGTCGGTTGCCGGGCAACCCCGGCGAAACCCCAGTTCAAGCACGGTTTCGCGAACTCGGTAACGAATTTCGGGGTGCGCCGATCTGATCTTCGTCACCCCTGCTGCGCACGCCAGTTTCACCGGTCGGAGCGGCACCCCTCGGTTCGGAACCAGGAGATCACCCATATGCAGCGAACCGGACGAAGAACCGCTCTGCTGGCCGCGCTGGCGACCGTGGCCCTGTGCGCGTCGCCCGCCGTCGCGTCCGCCGCCCCGCCGGCGAGCACGATCGACGTCAGCGCGACGACCGTGCGCGCGGGCACCACGTTCACGGTCACCGAGCAGCTGACCAACCCGACGGACTTCACGGTCACGGGCGCGAAGGCGGCGCTCTACGTGAAGGAGAAGCCGATCGCCGACGCGGTGGACCTGGTCTCCTGCGCCGGGGCGATCGCGCCGTGCGCGCCGTACCTCAGCAGCTTCCGCGGCGGCGTCGGCGACCTCGGCGCGGGCGAGAGCCGGACGGTGACGTTCACCCTGCGCGTCAAGGACGGCGTCACGCCCGGCCAGTTCACGCTCCAGCACCAGTTCGCCGGCGACAACTACGCGTTCGGCGTCGAAGACGGCCCGGCCGTCACGATCGCCCCGCCGGACGAGGCCGACGTCAAGGTCGCGCTGACCGCCACCCCGCGCATCGGCCTGGTCGCCCGGGTCGAGTACGCCATCAAGGTGTCGAACACGGGCCCGGCCACCGCGACCGGCGTCCGCGTGGCGGCCAACCCGGGATCCGGGCGAACGATCGTCTCGACGACGGGCTGCACCCCCGCGGGCGCGACGCTGAACTGCGCGATCGGCACCCTGGCCCCGGGCGCGTCGGCCACGGTGAAGTTCACGTCCGAAGGCGGCTTCTTCGCGTGGGGAGCGTTCACGGCAACGGCTCAGCGAGCGGCGAGCGCCCCGGCCGACCCCGAGGCGTCCAACGACAAGGCGTCGAAGAAGTGCACCGCCTACACGGGCCTGTTCGTCCAGTGCTGACGGCGTGACGTGCGGGGCCCGGCCGGGCCCCGCACGTCCGTCCTCCGTCGTGGTAGAGGTCCAGACCGTCGTGCGCAGGCCTCGGTTGAGGCGCCACGACATCGAGGAGGCAGCCGGCCTCGAACCTGCGCCTAAGCCTCAGCCGGACCCGGCGTGCAAGCGGTCGACCGGGCCCTGGCTAAACTGGTGACACGGGCCGTTAGCTCAATTGGTAGAGCTGCGGACTTTTAATCCGTAGGTTCTGGGTTCGAGCCCCAGGCGGCCCACCATTGATCTTGCGTTTGACCTGCGCGTTTGCGGGGTACGCGCGTGTCTTTGCTGTCGTAAATGGTAGTTGGGGGCTCCGTTGCGTCTCCGTTCTCACTGGCGTGCTGGACGACCGTCCGGGTGAACGACCGCGAACGCTGGCGGGGCGCCGCGTGACCGCGGACCAGCAGCCCAGGTCTGATGCTGGCCGCGTGAAGCGGCCCGGCTACAGGTCGTCGCACCGCTCCCGCAGCCTCTGCTGCGGCGGTGAGGTGTTCAGCGCAACAGCGAGCGCCCGGACGCTTCGCTCGGACAGTGGTCGTCAGCTGAGCCAGCCGCAGCGTCGGGAGCGGGTCAGTCACGGCGACTGCGAACATGGATCACTCTCTGTGTGTGCAACTTCGGCAGGTTCCCTCGGCGGCGAGTAGCCGGTATCATGTAGGTGTGCAGAGGTACTTCTGGTTTATCAACCCGTCTGGTGTGCCGTACCAGGCGGGGGCCAAGAGACAGGCGACGACCTAGTCGCGCCTCTCTAACTGCCCACGCACTTGCGAGCCCCAGGCCTTGAGCCTGGGGCTCTTTTGTTTTCAGGAAGGAGCTCTGATGCGCACCCTGATCGCCGCCACAGGTGGGAAGCTGCATCCCTTCTTCCGCGCCACCACTTTTGACTTTAGTGAGTTTTTCTCACACCAAATTGCGATGGCCCCGGAGACCAACTCCGGGGCCATCGTCGTTTCCGCGCCGGCAGGCGTGTGGTGAACCCCAAGGAGTGCAGTCGTGGCCTCGCGTAAGACTCCACGTCAGGTCGGCGGGCGGCGGATTGCCGGTGGCGCCAGTAGGGCGCCAGCCGCTGCCAGCGTCGAAGAGCGCAAGGCCGGACGGATCTCCGGCCGGTCGTTCCGAGAGCGCGCCCTACACGTCCAGCAGCCCTCATCTCCGCCGTACCGGCCGCGTGACGATCAGGGCCCGAAAGACATCCTGGACATGCTCGACCGTCACATCTCCCGCGCCACCGATGACGAGAAAATGCTGAAGCGCTACCGCGAACTCGGGCGGTCTGTGGTGTGGTGGACTCTGAGTCTCATGCTTCCGGGGTCCATCCTGGGGGCCGGCGTCGCTATAGCTCTGAGCTTCGCTGGCATCAACCCGTGGGTCGCGATTGGTTCTGGAGCTGCGGGAGCTGGCGCGTTCCTATTTGGCGGCCGACACGTGTGGAAACGATTGCTGCGCCGATTCACATCCTCAAAGCCCGGCAACGACGAGCGCGGTAACGGAAGCAATGCTAGTGATCAAGACGCCGCTTGATCAAGCTTGCGACCGCAGACCCGGCACCTGCGGACAGCACGACTGTGACAGCAAAGACCACCGTGCCGCCGACGACGCCACCGCGTTCTCCGAACAGCGCCCGCGCGGCGAGCGCAGCGATAAACAGCGAGACACCGGCGACCACCAGACTGGCTGCGACCACAGTCGCGATGAGTCGAGGCGCGCGTAGTGGGCCTGCCTGCCGGTTATGCCGTCGTTCCATGTCTGGACCGTAGCCTCTCGGCGAGTGCGAACGCGCCCTAATTTTGGCATCCTGCCGTGGATGGTCGTCTGCGCTCGCTGTTGCGTTACAGGCGGATCACGACGGGCACCTTCCCGAGCCTACCCACCTTCCGTCGCCTCACGGCAACGTCTGCGGGATCGCGTGGCAGGCTGCGCACCAGGTCTGCGGTCGAGGGCAGACGACCTGAGCTCGCATCGCGAGGAGAGCCTCCAGCGCCCAATGGCTGGGTTGCCGAGTACTCGGGCGTGCGTGTTTGCCGGGTAACGTGCGCCTTTGCTGTCGTACTTGGTAGCTGGGACTCCCCCTGGGTCTCCGCCCTCCCTGGCGTGCTGGACGACCGTCGGGGTGGACAGCTGTGAACGCTGGCCGGCCGCCGCGTGACCATAGACCCAAGCACCCTAGGGCCTGATGCCGACCACGGACAGCGGCCCGGCTGCCGGTGGGGGGAGTCCTGCAGCCGGGCCAACGACGGCTGATGCCGCTGCCTCTGAAGACGCGGGCACCTCACTGCTCGTTACTTGCCAGACAGTGGCGGTGCACAAGCGCTGCGCGTGGCGTGAGGAGATGCGCGGCCCTACGGACCGGTCGCCTCCTTGGTCTCCAGGCGGTGGTACAGATCAAGGCGCTCCTCCATGCCCGTGAATCCGGCATCGAGGGCCAGCTCGACGAGCCAGTCGTCGATCTGCCGGTGACGTTGAGTCGGATCGCGGAGGTCCAAGGCGGGCTGGGCAAGCAGATTGGCACCGTGCGAGGCCCCTGCATCGGTCACCGGCTGTAAGCCGCTCATGTCGAGCAGGTCAGTGATCGCGGGCCCGCTGTGGAGGTCCAAGCCGGTCGGCTGAGGCACCACGATGGGGTCGATGCCGGCGAAGCCGGCCAACGCCTCGACCACGGCCTGGTCGGTGAGCGTGGCGAGCACTGCCTCCACGAGCCGGTGGAGCCCACCCAGGTTCAACATCGCCACAGGCCGCTGGAAACCTGGTGGAAGGCGCTCGGCGGCTCGCGTTGCGACGTACCGCTGCACAGCGGGGAGCACGTCCACGGTGAACCGCAACCTGGAATTCGGAACGCCAGGTGAGGTGGGGAGCACGGCTTCGGCGATGACCTCGATGGGCACTGCGCCGTCATCTGCCGACGCTTGCCAAGCCAGGCGCACGTGGCGGGCCCGGTTGAAGCCCTGCCGACGGAATAGGTGCAAGTTGGGGATCTTCAGGTCGTCGCACCACTCCTGCAGTCTCTGCTGCAGCGGCGAGGCGTTCAGCGCAGCAGCGAGCGCATGGACGCCTCGTTCGGACAGAGGCCGCCAGTTGGCGGCCTCGTCGACCGGGATCTGCATGCCGCTGCGCAGGACGTAGTCCGCGGCTGGAGTGCCGTCGTGAGCGCGGGGCAGCTCCGGCCGGGGCACTGCGAGGCGGGCCTGGCCGGACAGCGAGCTCTCTTCCATGAACAGGAGCGCCAAGCGGGCTCGATCGGCGTACGTGGTGCCGCCGTGTACACGGATCGGTGCCTTGTTTTCGATGAGGATTGGATGCGGCGCACGCGCCGGGTCAACGCGTACGACCAGGACGAACGTATCGCGCGTCCCGGGGACGGCAACCTCGATGATCTCTGGCTGCCACGGTGGATCCAGGGCGTTGGCGCAGCCGTTGGAAATCCTGGTAGCGGTCTCGCCCGGCACGCCGACGATGCGCTCTGTGCCAGGCTTCTGGGTGACGTGCTTGGCGTCGGCAATCCCGATCAAGATCAACCCGCCGTAGCTGTTGGCCATCGCTGCCACTGTCTTGATCAGGCTGGGCGAGTACTCGCGCTTGTACTCCAGCAGAAGTCCCTCCGGCTGCGCCAACGCCACCAGAGACTCCACACGTTCCCACGTCACATCCACGGCGGCGCACGTCGTGAGCGACTGGATCGAGGTCATTGACGTCCGCCTCGGGCGAAGGCCTGCAGCTGCAGCATCCGCCTACCCTAAGCCGACGTCCGGACAGCAGCCGCTCGCCTCGCCGCGCATCCAGCACCTGGCTCTGGCGCCACCAGCGAGGCCGGTTGAGCTGCCAGCAGCACCACTGCGGCGCGGCGACGCGGCAGAACTAAGAAGTTTTGAGGACCTGCCCCAGAGCGTTTCGTTGGTCGTCGCTGCGGGAGGATCAGATGATGGAGAAACAAGTCGAGCCGACGTCGCACGCGGAGATCACGCTGCTGGTTGGTCCCGGATATCCGGGCGAGTCAGAACTGATCTTGCGGATCTCGCCCAAGCAAACTCAGTTCCTGCGTGAATGCCTCGAGGTCGAAGGCCTGCACGCGAGTTCCGTGATCGAGCACTCCGCGGGCTCCTGGCTCGAGGTGCTCGCGGTCAGTGTCGGTTCGGGTGGCGCCGGCACTGCGCTGATCGTCGCGCTGCAGAAGTTCCTGGAGCGCAACAAGGACAAAAACGTGGTCTTTGGGCCCGACGGTCAGGTCAAGTCCATGACCGGCTACTCAGCTAGGGACGTCGCGGCCGTCGTGGCGGTCTCCCGGGAGAAGCAGCGGGAGGTGGACAAGAACTGGGCCTCTATCTTCCCCGAAGGCGAAGTCCCGGCCATCGAGGCCGGTTCTGTTGACAAGGTCGATCCCGCCTGATGGTGTCTGAGCGATGATCCGCGGTGCCGTGCACTGTTCCGCTGGCTAGAGGCATGCCGCGCGACGTGGGGTGTCAACCGTGAACACGCTGAAGGGCGTGTCGAAACTGACCGGCCTTGCTCGTGCCCGTCGGGTAGAGCGGGTGCCAACTGCGATCACGTCCATCTGGGGGCAGTGGGTCGGGTCTATGACTCGGCAGGGGGGGTGGGATCAGAAGTGGGTGCGAGTAGCTTGGCGAAGTGGGCCAGTCGCCGAGCACCGTGAATCTTGATCAACTGATCCAGTGCCTCCCTGGTCGGCACCTGGCCATCCACCTTGCTCAGACCGATCACGTACCGCCGAACACCTTTTCGGTAGGCCGCGGCGGCAGCGCGGAGCAACGGCGCGGTGCCGTCCTGCCTGCGTGAGCCGAGCGCGAGCGCCTGAAGCCATCGGCGTGCACCAGTGACATGGATCTCTTCCGCCTCGGCCAGGACGAGAGGATCAGCGGCCAGCAACGCCGTGTCGCCGGATGAACTTGGCTGCAGCATCGCCCTGATGGCGTCGTCCGACTGCTCCGCGCCGCCTAACTCACCCACCGGCAGATCCAGGGTGGTGGCGAGCACCACCAACCCCATGATCGCGGTCTTCGAGACCTGGGTGTAATCGATCGTCCCGTCGGAATTCACCGCGGCACCCGTCCACAGTCCCTCGTTGGTCAACGTTTGACGGGCAAGATCGTTAAAACAGCGAATCCATGCCGCCAGCACGTCCTCACGGCTGCCACTGTCTACATTCCACAGCGGCGCGAGGATTGTCCGGTTACTGTCAATCTCACGCGCCGCTAGGACGAACCCGCGCTGGAAGACCACTTGGTACGCCAGGCGATAACGTCCCTTGACCTCGGCAGCGATCTGAGATGCCAACTGGGAAGGATCATCCGCATTCGCGGCCTGGTAGGCGTTGCGGCCCTCGCGGCTCTGGCCCAGCCATAGTTCCTGCGTGCCCCCGAGCAGACCTACCTCCCGGTACTTGCTTAGCAGCTCCGCGTACGGAAGCCCCGCGAGCAACACCGCCGTAATGACCTTGCCGACACTGTCGCGGAAACCGAGGCCAGCGGCCTTGACTTCGGAGTTCAGCAGAGCGAACGGGGCTTCCTCCAGCTCGTCTGCCTTCAGCCGAGTATCCAGAGCGGCAACGCTCCAACCCTGCACATCCTCCAGCCCAAGCCGCGCGGTGAGCCGATCTATCCAGGCCTTCATCGCCTCGTAATCGCTGCTGGACGATGGCTGCCGGTTGTCGACGACGTCCTCGACCAGCTGATGCAACACCTGCAGCGTCGTGATGGAGAAGCCATCGTCGAACTTCGACCGGTTCGTCCGCACCCAATCCACCGCCGCCAGCGGGATCTGCGCCGGCCAGCTCGCCGTCGAAGGCAGCTCCTCGCTACGCAGTCCTGGGGTGATCAGCGCCCTCATGCACACAGCGGTGACGCTGCGGTCGTCCAGCAGATACTCCCGCTCGGGCGTCACCTTCACGGCGTGCTTGTTCAAATCAGTAAAAATCGACCTGCTCGCCGTCGTGATCTCCGAGGGCCCACCCGTCGGCGCCTTGAACCCGGCTCGCGGATCCAGCACCAGGATGAGCACCGGGATGCTCGTCACATACGGCTTGAGCGTCGTCGGCTGCTCATCGTGTACAGCGTTGAGGGCCATGAACCGGTGTTGTCCGTCGATGATGATCGCCCGAACATGCTCAGGCTGCCAGCGCAGAAAGCCGACGTTGTTACCCGTGAGTAGCCTCGCCACCACCGGACCGGCCTGGATCACGTCGAAACCCTCGGTGACCAGGTCCTCTGGCAATGGCACGTCTTCACCGAATGCCTTCTTCGACCGCCCGTCCTTCTCCACCGGGACAAGCACGATCGTCAACGAGTTGAAGAACTTGATCCGCGCTGGTTGCTTCAGATACTCGGCGATCTCGGAGTTCGCGCGATCGGCATCGACGTCGCGCTGCATCAACTCCTCGATGTTGATCGGGTCATCCGGATCGACGGCAAGCTCGCGAGCGAGATTCAGGTACTTCCGCGCCTCCTCCACCGTCATAGTGGTACAGAAGTATGGCACTTGCTCGCCGCCAATAGCGTACTCACCGCGCACAAACTGAAAGTCGCTTGTCCAGGCGGGCGCGGCGGCCCCACCGAACTTGCCCAGCGCGGTCATGTCAGTCCATTCTCTCGTTAAATAGTGGATGGCTGGTGCGGATAACCAGTGACTCGGCGAGCTGGATCACATTGTTCAGCTCCGCCTTGCCTGGTGGCACGTACTCCTCGGCCTCAGGATCGTCGTCGTCCTCCACCAGAGGCGAGACATCGTCAACGGAGCCGGTCAGATCGTCACTGTCGTCGTCCTCGTCGGGAGCAAGTCCGTCGATCGTTACCGGGCACAGAACAACGGCGCAGTCGTTCACGGACATCCCGTGCTCACGCAGCAGCCGCGAGAACTTGGACTTGTAGCCAAAGTGACTAGGAAGCCGCTCCCGAAAGTTCAGCGCCTTGCCCACGTACAACGGCCTCTGGAACAGTGTCGCGCACATGAGCGACCACGACAGCTCAGCAGAGCCGCCATCCAGAAGCGCGGTCAGCCGGGTCATCGTTGACGGAGAGAGAGAAGCAGGCTCGTCGTACAGCTGAACCCGTCTGTAGTGGCCGAGCTTTCCGCTGTCGACCCGCTGCTCTCGAACCTGCTTGAACGGTGCGGAGATAGCTTCAACCATCGAATGGGCGCTCGTCTCGGCATGCGTCCAGTGATGGCCCAGCTGCAGAGTCCAGATGTATATGCCCGCGGCGTTCGGCAACATGCTGCGCTTCTTCAGTTGCGTCGCTTCGTTGTATGTCGAGCCGTCGACAATCTGCACCTGGTACCGGTCGAAGATGATCTCCGTATCCTCCTGCTCAGCCCAACGATGTTCGCAGAGACTCGAACAGCATCCCCGATGATTGTCGACCACCGCAACCGGGCCGCCTGACACCAGTGAACCTAGCGCGACAACGACGCATTGCCACGCCGACGCTCAAGGTGCCGGTGCTCTCGGCGAGCACAAGGACGTCCTGGAGGCGCTGAAGGCCGGCGCGTCCGGCCGTCTGGTCAAGTCGGCGTCCGCGGCGGTGTCATGGACGCCGCCCACCACGCGCGGCCGACGCACCTTACTCCCGCAGGCCTGGCGGGGCTGGTCTTGGCGAGTACCGGCGCGTCCAGCAGTTGCTGGCGTTTCGGATACGACCCGGCCACGGACGCGATAAGCCTCGGTCGGGTCTGCCGTCCACGTCGCCTCTGCCATCAACGCCACGAAAGCCCCGGCCTACGCCATCGCCAGAGCCGCTCGGGCAGTAGACCTATGCAACGCACGGAGCTGGATTCCCTGGCGCTGGCACTGCTCGCAGACACCGGGGTGCCACGCGGCCGAGAGGACCATGAACTTCAGGTATCCCCCGGGCGCCGACACCCGAATCTGGGTGTCCCGCGATCCCATTGTCGGTGGCGAGCGCGGAACGCAGGCCGGACGGGTGGTCACTGCGCTCGCGGCCGCAGCCGGCAACTGTTGTCGTTCGAGAGCCGCAACCCTGCCTACCGTCTCCGAGGCGATGAGCCGTGCCGCACGCCAAGTCCCTTCTGGCGCCTCGATCCTCTGGGTGAACGTAAATGCCGCAGGTAGCAAAATACCTCGATAACGCTGCGCTGTTCGCCGGGCAACATGTTTATCCTGTGGGGGCCACTGTGTAAACGGTCAATCCGTCTTGAGCTAAGGGAGTGTCTCAACATGATGCGGCAGACGGGTAATGAGGCAGTTAATTGTCTGATGCATTTGCGCTCTCTTCTGGCCGCTGACGGCGATGTGAGAATCGCGTGCTGATCACGGCCGCTTGGGCTCGCGCGCGCGAGAAGAGGTTCATCATCGGTCCCAATGATCAGTTCGAGCTCGCCGTGCTCACAGCCGGTCAGACGGTGCGTCGCTGGACCAGCGTTGCCGCGGACGGTCGGGTGTTCGTGCCGATGCCCTGTCACCCACGCCAGCACGTCACCGTGTCCGATCCCCGCTCTGCCTATCAGGCGCAATGTCGGCTGTGCGGACGTGCCTACGACCTTGAACTAATCGACGAAAACGACGGCGGATGGGCAGCTGTGCTCACATGCGTCGATATTGAGATCCTGCTTTCCCGAGCGTTGCGAAGCGAGAGGCGTCGGAGCTGCTGACGGAGCCGCCGTAGGCCTCAGCTTCACACCTTCGAATCACGGGTCGGTCAAATTCTCGCGCTCGCCGACCTGATGCTCATAGTCGAGTCAGGTGCCCCTCGGATGCGGTGCTCTCCGAAATTTCGCGGTTGGGGTGTCGTGTCGGCGCGTCGTTGCGCTCGTCGCCGGCCTACTTGAGGATGACCGCTCGCTCATTTTAGCTCTCGACCATGGCGGAGCTCCCACGAGCCCACCTCGGTGTAGTACAGCCCGAAGTGGTTGAGCCATGCGGCGATGTTTTCTGTGATCCTTTTCGCCTGGCCCTCCGCGAGACTATCCCTTTCCTCTAGGGCGTTCTGCAATTCAATGTTGCTCAGACGTTCGCCGTCTAGGAGCTTTCGAAGCTCGGGGATCTCATGTAATCGATCCTGCATAAAAGTACTAAACTGAGTCTCGGACAGTCCAATAGGGACGTTGAGCAGAGCGAGGTCCTGCACAAGGCCTGCCTCGACAGCTTCCGCAAACCTCGATCGTCCACTGTAAAACGCAAAGAGGCGCTCCGGGCGCCGAGTCACTGGATACCAGGACGCCGGTACCGGCGACGCCGGTGTGCTGTCATGTTTAAGTAACTCGGCTTGCTGCCGGACGAGGGTAGCCATGGCTGTGGTGGCCGGAATGGCAGTCGACTTCAGTTCCTCTAGAACTCGTCGGACCTCCGGATGGGAAGCAGGTACTTCGACTAACAGTTCGATGTTGGCGTCTGGTGCAAGACCCGTCGCCTTCCCTGTCAGATTGGCCGAGCCGATCAGGCAGAGATCGTCAGTGCCATAGATCTTGGCGTGCAGGGAAGGGCACAGGGCGATGTGCGCACGTGGGTCTTCGCTGACGACGTCCAAGATCTCCGGGTCGGAGACTCCAGCCGCCACCTCGGCCGGGGTCCAGCGAGTTACGCAGTCGATACGTTCCACCGACGCGGGGATGACGGCCAGGAGTTTCTCGAAGACCGCCTTCTTCACGAAAGGTGCGACGAGGGTCGTCGTAGTTTTGGCGCTCCGAACCAGTGTTTCGATCTGACGCCAGACGTGGTCTGATTCGATCACTCGTCGTCCTCGCCGTCGATGAAGTCGCGGGCGTAGCGACCCCAGTCGCGGCGGGCGTCGGCAATCTTCTCGCGTTGCTTGTCGTTGGGGATCTCATCCTCCATGCGAGCCCACGAGAACAAGAGAAGCTTGAAGGTATCGGCCGCGCGGCGCAGTCGATCCCGCAGTTGATCTTCGTTGGCGTCCTCGGGAACTTCCTCGAGGACAGCGAGCAGCTCGTCGTGGAGCGGATGCTTGTTGTTGAAGATCACTTGGAGCATGCCGGCCATGAGGTCAATGCTGAAGAAGGCATGCGTGTCCTGATAGCTGGAAATCCACCGCACGCGCCAATCCTTTTCCAGGGCCTCGTCGACCAAGGACTGAGCAGTATCCTCATCGAGGTGGTGGCGCTGGGTGAGGGTGTCCACCTGTTCCCGGCGCTTGTCCTGCTCAGTGGCACCGTCCTCCATCTGGTCAGTCTTGCCGGTGTGGCCTTCGTCCCGTCGGCGGTTGACTGCGTCTGTTGCCTTCGACGTGACCTCGTCTTCGTGGCGCTTCTTGCTCTTGCGGGTGCCCACGGTCTGCTGCTTCAGTTGACGGCGTATCGCGCGCAGAAGCTTGGTCTCGAGGTAGAGGGCGAGATCGAACAGTTTCAGACGGGGGTCACCAAGTTCGGCGAGACGGTCCTTGAACGCCTTGAAGGTCTCATCGGCCTCCGCTTCGGCCTGCCAGTCGAAGTGGGCGAGCGAGGAGAACGTCGTGGCAGTTTGCTTGTTGTTCGTGACGCCGAAGACCTCGTCGAGCGCCGGAGGAAAATCAACTTCGATCCCCCACCATCGTTCCACCGGGTCATACCCGATCGCCCAGCTCGAGTCCAGGTCGAGCTCTCGCCCATGTCGCACCAGCGAAATACCGATGTTGCGGCTGGCATGTTTTCCCCAGGGATGATTACCAGCATCCTTGTTGGGGTTCGCGCCGGTGGGCCACGGGTGATCAGGCACGTCGTGCCGTCGTGCCTCGGGTCGTGCGATGGAAGCGCGTACCTTGATCTTGTGCTCGACCCCATCCACGGTGATGGGAAAGTACGTGACGCCAGGCTCCTTCTCATTGCCCATGTCGAAGGGCTCGAACATCGGCTTGTCGCTGAATGGTGCTGGCGTGCAGGTCGGCTGCATCATGTATAGAGGGTCGTTGGGGGCGGCGTAGTAAACGCCATCGACCACCTCGCCATCCCGCACGGGGGCCATCCTGATGTCGACCTTACCCTGGTTCAGGAAGTGCCGGTAGACGCGGCCGATGAGCTCGGAGGTGTTCCTGAGGGTCGCCGCGGCCCCGTACCAGTTGACGCGATCAAGGTCCTTCCACACGACGAGGGTTCCCGTTTCGCCGAGACCCTCGCTGAGATCGCGCCAGTAGTCAGGAACCCCGCCCTGAGCGTGCACCGGGGCAGGTACATCATCGCGTCCGCCGTTGATCTCTTCAAGATCGAGGTAGGTGTACAGAGCGTTGCCTGGCCCATTGGTCCACGACCAGACCTCGACCTTGGTGCACTGCGACATGCTCGAGTTGGGCAAGCCCATACCGAAGCGGCCGATGCGCTTGCGGTCGTCACCGAGGCCGTCACCGTACTTCAGAGCACGGCGCAGTGTCTCGAAGTCCATACCCTTGCCGTTGTCGAGCACGGCGATGGTTTCGACCCTCTGCCTTGTACGGGTCGCCACCTGTACAGGGCTCTCACATGCGAAGACTTCCACCAGCGTGGCGTCGGCATCGATACTGTTGTCGATCAGCTCGGCAAGCGCGTAAGCGGTGTTCTTGTAGCCGCTGTCACGCATGGCCTTGACCGTCAGAGCAGGGCTGACAATCCGGTACTTGCTGTCGTCGACAGTCACGCGGTCTCCCATACGTCTTCCCAGTTGGTGAACGCTTCAGCCACGTCGCCGAACCCCGGCAGCTCTGGGTCCACGACTGTGACGATCTCGCAGGTGTCGGTTCCGCCGGCCTTGGGCCCGCGGATGACCCGCCCGACCATCTGGCTGTAGAGCACCAGCGACTTGGTCGGCCTAGCTATGACGGCGGCGCTAGCCGCCGGCGCATCGAAGCCGGTCGTCAAGACCCCGAAGTTGCACAGAACCATCGGGCGACGACCACCGCCCTTGAAACGGGTAATAGCCTGGTTCCGGTGTCGAGCAGAAGACTCGCCGGTGACGAACTCGGCGTCGACGCCTACAGACGACAGAACGGCAGCGATGAGGCGGCAGTGGTCGACGGAGGCGGCGAACACCAGGATCCGGCGATGCTGCTGTTCGAGCAGCTCCATGATCGTCTGAATGACCTTGAGGTTCCACTGCTCGTCTCGTGCCAGCTCTTCCACGATGCTCGCCGGGATGTCAAACGAGCGGGCCAGCAGCTCGCGATCGCGAGCGGACAGGTGTAGCCCTGCTTCTGAAGCCACGGTTCTCATGGTTGGCTTGGCCAGGTAGCCCTGTTCAATCAGAGCAGTCACCGGGTTGCTGTACCCCTCGATCTTCAGCATCACCTTCTGCCGCGCGAAGAAGTCCGACAGTCGCTCGTCCTGAGCGATGTCCGCCCAGGTTCGTCCTGGTGTGGCCGTCAACCCCAGGAGACTGGCGTCCGGGCGGATGGTGAGGGCATCGACGACTCGCTGGAATGTCGGGGCGATGATTTGGTGTGCCTCGTCGAAAACCGTCAGACTGCTGCGCGCGGAGAGCCTGTGCAGGAATTCCGTCTTGGACTTTGCTGTCGAGACGGCTTTCTCGAGACCGAGGACAACCATGCCATCGTTAACGCCGCCAAGGTCCGTCGGTGCGTTGCCCCATATCCGCACCACCGGCAAGGAGCGGTCGCCTAGCTGTGACCAGGCGCGTTCAAACTCCGTCGCGGCCTGTTCCAGCAGCTCCTGACCGTGCGCGAGCCACACGACGAGGGTGGGCTCGTACGTGCGGAGGTGATCACAGATCAGGTTCATGCCGGTGCGCGTCTTGCCTACGCCGGTCGGGAGGTGAAGGACTGCGCGCCGCGGTCCGTCGTAGATCAGCTCCTTGATCTGCGCCGCAGCGCGCCGCTGATGCGGGAACAGGGCATACAGCGGCTCGCAGTCCTGCCGGAACGCCGGCGGCTGCGCGGGTGCCCGATCGACTGTGAAGCCCAAGAACTCCAGCAACTCAATTCGCTGGTCAGCGGTCCAGCTCAGACCGGCCAGAACATCGAGGGAGCCCCGCCCAGTGACGTCCACGTCAAGCCGCTGAGCCAGCTCGGATTGCTTGGCGGTTGGGAGGAGGGCGAGCAACGTCGACCGCTCGGCCCCATCCGATACGAGTTTCTCGGCGTCGATGACTACGAGGGCAACAGCTCGTAGGCGTCCGTCCGAGGCGCTCCCGCCGTCGACGAGATCAAGCAAGGCGCACAAGTCCTTGCCGAGTCGTTCGCGGATGTAGGACATCGGCGCGCTGCTCAGGACGTCGCGGAAGGAGATGCCAGGTGACCAGTCGGTCACGCGCCCACCGCCTCATCGGGAGCCGCGCCGAAGCACTGGTCACCAGAGAAACGAACAACTATCAAGCCGGGAAGTCCCTCCTCGTGGAGCAGCGGGCCGCGCAACGTACTGTCGATGTCGCTGAGGAGCTGCTCCACCGTTACAGTGCGCGAACACCTTAAACCCTCCCACCGACAATTCGAGGCAGGTTGCCCATATCTGCAGGTCGGTAGCCTTGACCTGTGGGGTCCGACGCTCCGTGGAAGCATGCCCCTGAACGGCCCAGTACCAGATCTCACCTATCGAACGCAAGGGCGAGAGGCGAGGCATGTGTCCGCCCCTCGAGACCTGTCACGGTCCCCGTCCTCGTCTCGTGCCCGAGGCCGGCTTACTGCCTGAGCGTTCGCCACTCCTGGATGACGCGACGGCGCGGCGCTTGGACGCCTCCAGGAGTGACGCGGTAGGGTTTGCTTACGGCAGCGGAGGGAGGCGCAGTGGAGACAGGTCTCACTGTCAGTGATAACCCTGGTGGCGTGGTGTACCTCGACTACAACGCCACCGCGCCGCTGCGTCCCGAGGCGATGGACGCCATGGTCTCTATGCTGAACACAGTCGGCAACGCCTCCAGTCAGCATGCCTATGGGCAGGTCGCTGCCAGTCACGTCGAGAGCGCCCGTCGGAGGGTCGCTGATCTCCTGGGATGCTCGCCGGGGGAGCTGGTGTTCACTGCGGGAGCCACTGAGGCCAACAACCTTGCCCTGTACGCCGCCCAGCGAGGAGGCCGGATCGTCGTCGGTGCCACCGAGCACCCGGCAATTCTGGAAGCCGCCCGCGTCCACGCTCCCGGGGCCGTGACGATGGTTCCGGTAACGCAAGACGGGGCGGTCGACCTGGCCGCGTTGTCCGACGCCCTCAACGAGGGCGGTGTCGATGTTGTGTCGGTGATGGGGGCCAACAATGAGACTGGGGTTCTGTCTGACTTGCCGCGCGTGATCGAGCTTGCCCACGCCGCCGGGGCGATCGTGCACACGGACGCCACACAGCTGGTGGGCAAGCTGCCGGTGGACCTCGCCGAGTTGGACGTTGACCTCTTGTCACTGTCGGCGCACAAATTCGGCGGCCCGCAGGGAGTTGGCGCACTGTTCGTCCGGCGGTCTCTGCGGCTTGCCACCCGTCCCTTGCTGCACGGTGGCGGCCACGAGAAAGGCTGGCGGGCAGGTACCACCAACGTGGCCGGCATCGTAGGCATGGGTGCCGCTGCCCTGGCGGCCGACACCGGGCTCGATGTCGAGGCGCCGCGAGTGCGGGCGTTGCGTGACAGGCTGGAGCGAAGCCTGCTCGACTCGGTGCCGGGAAGCTGGCGCAATGGCTCACCGGAGCACCGACTTCCAGGTGTTACCAGCGTCACCTTCCCCGGCGCTCCGGCCGACGCGGTCCTCGCGGCCATGCCTACCGTGGCGGCCTCGGACGGTAGCGCCTGCCATTCCGGGGCGCTGGGGCCAAGCCACGTGCTGCTGGCCATGGGCATGAGTCGGTTGGATGCCGAGTCGACTATTCGATTCTCTCTCGGTCACGCCACCACCGACGCCGATATCGACCACGCGATTCAGGTGGTGCCCGACGCCGTACTTCGGGTCCGGGCAGCCCTTGGCAATGCCAGCAAACGCGTGCCCGCCTGATCCCCGAGCTGCGACCACCACCTCCCGCAACGACGTCTTGATTGATAGAGGCACCTCGACGATGGCAACAACACCCCTGGCGCTAGCAGCCCGGCCCGCTTTCGCCCGGCACGAGACTTTCGCCCCCCGCTTCGGCTGGCTGCACAAGGCCTATTTGCAGGTGTCGGAGAACAACGACGTGTTCCTGCGCGACGACGCCACGGTCACCCTCGGGGTCGGCAAGAACATGGTCAACGCGATCCGCTACTGGTCGGCGGCGTTCAAGCTGACGGTCGAGTACCCCAAGAGCGGTAACTCGCGCGCCTTCGCCGCCGCCCCAACCTGGGAGGCAAGGTGGCTGCTCGACGAGAACGGCGCCGACCCCTACTTGGAGGATCCCGCGAGCTTGTGGCTGCTGCACTGGTGGCTGCTGTCTCCGACCTGCGCCACCCCAGCCTGGTGGACTGCCTTCCACCTGCTCCCGTCCGCAAGGTTCACTGAGCCGGAGCTGACCGAACTCATCGAGCGGCACGTACGCCTGGCCGGCTGGGACGGCGCGGTACGCGCCTCGGTCGAGAAAGACGTCGACTGCATGACCAAGATGTACGCGCCCCGCAAGGGTTCCGCGGCATCGAAGAAGCAGATTGAGACTGCCGGCAGCTTCGAGGACGTACTGGACTGCCCGTTCAGGGAACTCGGGCTGCTCGAATCGGTAGACCCCGGCCACAAAGCCCCGAGGACCTGGCGGTTCACCAGCACCGCCCGCACCTCCTTGCCTCCCGCCGTGGTCGCTTATGCCTGCCTGGACTACGCCGCACAGATGGACTCCGGCGCGGGCTCGATCGCGATAGCACGGCTGGCCAACGAGCCTGGCGGGCCAGGGCGCGCCTTCCGCATCCGCGAACCTGAGCTGGCGCAAAGCCTGGAGACGGTGTGCGACCGGCATCCTGAGCTCGCTATCAGCGAAGCGGTGGGCCAGCGTGCGCTGGTGTTCCACCGCAACCCCAAGGAGCTCGCGTGGGATGTCCTCGACGAGCACTATGGGCGGGTCCGTGACCGCGGATGCCCGACCCGGGAAGAGTGGCTGGACAAATACCCGCAGCTGGCCACCAAACCAGCGCGGCGGGCCGCTGCAGCTGAGATCGCGATGCTCGAGGAGGCAGTGTGAGCGCCGCAGCGGTGAAGACCAAGGCTAGTGGCAAGGCATCCCGGACGCCGGGCGTGCCCCCCGGGATTGCTGTGGTCGGGTCCAAATTGCGGTCGACCAATCTCGAGCGCGACGTCCACGGTGAGGATCTGCTGCCGCCGCTGTATATCGGCGCCCGGATCCAGGACGCTCTCGACCGGCTCGCCGGCGCGCTGGAAGACCCGGCCCGCACCCGCGCGTGGTCGCTGACAGGCCCTTATGGTTCGGGGAAGTCGACACTGGCCCTGCTGATGACTGCCCTGCTGGCCGCCGACAACCCTCGGCGACGTCACGCGGACGAGACCGTCGCCGAGTACAACCCCGATCTGGCGAAGCGACTGGAGGCGGCCCGCGAGCAGGCCGCCCCTAAGGGGTTCCTGATTGCAGTGGCCACTGCCCGTCGCGAGCCGCTGACCACCACCCTCCGGCATGCCCTGCGGCAGGCGACAGACCGGCACTGGCCCGACGGGAAAGCACCCAAGGACGTCACCGTTGCCATTAAGGCACTGACGAAACCAAGCAGCGGACCAGCCGAGCTATTGGCCGCTGCAGCGGCCTTGTGTGCCCACAGCCCTGTCCTACTGATCATCGACGAGTTCGGTAAGACGCTCGAATACCTGGCTGCCTCTGACGACGACCAGAGCGCCGACGACCTGTTCCTGCTGCAAGAGCTCGCCGAGAAAGGCGCGGGCAAGAAAGGCTTGCCGCTCTACCTGGTCACCCTCCAGCACCTGTCGTTCCTCGACTACGCCTCCCGATCGGCGACGCTGCAG
The DNA here is from genome assembly GCA_033793495.1 of Streptomyces sp. MN03-5084-2B. GTDB lineage: Bacteria > Actinomycetota > Actinomycetes > Mycobacteriales > Pseudonocardiaceae > Amycolatopsis. The sequence goes on from JARAWT010000045.1 coordinate 19,820, forward strand.
AAACGCGAGTGGGCCAAAGTCCAGGGCCGGTTCGAGGACATCACCTTCACCACCCACATCGGCGATGCCCTCCAGCTCTTGCGACGCAGCCTGGACCACAGCGCAGTCACCGCGGCAGGCCGGAAGCTGCTCGCCGAACACCACGCAGCGTCGGCCCAGGCCTGGTCGGAGCACGGCCTTGACGGCGTCATCGCACCCGACGAGACCTTGTTCGCCGACCTGTATCCCCTGCACCCGCTCACCGCTGTGGCCGCGCCGCTGCTGGCATCTCAGGTCGGGCAGCACGACCGAAGTGTTAGTGGCTTCCTGGGCGGCGACGAACCCAACAGCGTTGCCCGCTTCCTCGCCACTCACTCTCGCGCCAAAGGCGCCCGCGCGTCGACGATCCAGCTGCCACAGCTCTATGACTACTTCCTGGCCTCGGGCCGCACAACGATCTTGGTGTCCGCCAACGCCAGCCGCTGGATCGAGATCGACAGCAGGATCAGCGAGGCGCACGGGCTGTCGGAGACCGAGCTGCGCATCCTCAAGACCGTCGGGCTGCTCAACTTGGTCGACTCCTCGGGGGCCCTGCGGGCCAGCGCCCACATGGTGCTGTTCGCGTTGACCGACCCCGCGTGCCAGGACGGCCAGGAGTCCGCCGAGACGCTACATGCGACCCTGAAAGACCTGCAGGAGCGCGGTTTCCTGGTCTACCGGGAGTTCAGCGATGAGTACCGGGTATGGCGGGGCACTGACGTAGACCTGCAGGCACGCATTGACGAGATCTGGGACCGGTGCGATGACCACGCCGTCGTCGGCGTGCTCAGGCGGCACCTGCCTGAAGCGATCGTGGCTGGCCGCCATAGCCAGCGCACCGGCATGCTGCGGCACTTCGTCACCAACGTCAGCGAGCCCACCACGGGGCGCATTGAGGGGCCCGAACTCGGGGGCGCCGCCGACGGCCTGATGCTGTTCCACCTCGGCGGCGAGGACGACACGCCCACGGTCCAGACGTCACTGCCAGTCGTGGCCGGAATCACCAAGCAAGCCCCAGCGGTCCTCGACGCCGGTCGCCTGTACTTCTGCCTGGAGACGCTGCGTGAGGATGACACACTCGACGCGGTCGCCCGCAGGGAAGTTGGCGAGCGGATCAGTCAGGCAGCCGCCGAACTTGCGGCCGTCCTCGCCGAAGCATTCTCCCCGGTCCAAGCCGACACACGCTGGCTACTCACTCAGGCCAAAGGTCGCACGTCGGCTGACGGCGATGAGCCCTTGCAGGCCCGCAGCCTGTCCGGGATCGTCTCGGCCGCCTGCGAGATCGCATACCCACAGACCCCGCATGTGCGTAACGAGATGATCGGCCGGCACACCTTGACCAGCCAAGCGGCCAAGGCGCGCCGCGAGCTGCTCACCGCGATGATCGAGCACCCCTACGAGCGGTACCTCGGCATCGAGGGATTCGGCCCGGAGCGGGCCATGTACGGCGGCGTGGTTGAGTACATGGGGCTGCACGCCCTCACTGACCACAGCCATGGCGATCACAGCGGAGGACTAGTCCCGTTCGGCTATGTCGAACCTGGGGAAGACAACCCGGTCTACCCAGCCTGGCAGGCGCTCAGCAACGCGTTCACCAACGCGAGCAAGCAAACCTCGCTGGACGAGATCTCCAAGCTGCTGATGGCCGCCCCGTACGGGGCCAAGGCCGGGATCGTTCCCATTCTCCTGGTGGCCGCCTTGTTGCTGCGCTCGGAGGACGTGGCGCTGTTCGAGGAAGGCAACTATCGGACGCGGCTGACAGCCGACGCGATGGAACGCCTGGTGAAGGCGCCCTCCCGGTTCACGGTGAAAGCAGCGCCCACCAGCAGAGGTCAGCGCAAGCTCATCCTGGACCTGCTGTCCGAGGTCCTCGGTACCGACGACGCTCGGCCCGCCCGAACCTTGCGGAACCCCCGGGTACTCACCGTCACCCAGGCACTGCTGGACAAGGTCCGGGTGCTGTCGCCGTACGCACGCCGCACCCAGCGCATCAGTGCCGATGCCCAAGCGGTCCGCACCGTGCTGACCACCTCGGGCGACCCGGTGGACCTCGTGTTCAGCGCGCTGCCAGAAGCTCTTGGCCAGGCCCCGGTAACCGCTGGCGCGCGCCGCGACGAGAAATCAGCGCAAGCCTATGTCCGCAAGCTCGCCGGTGCTCTCGACGAGATCTCATCGGCCAGCGCGGTACTTCGCGACAACGTGGTCACTGCGATCGCCGAGGCGTTCCGGCTGCCTGCGACGCTCAAAGAGCTGCGCCGCGAACTGCGTGACCGCGCCCGCGGGTTCGGCAACGCCACTCTGGAGTCCCAACTGCGCGGCCTGGTGACCATCGCAGTCAACGAGACGCTCACGGACGAGGACTGGCTCGACCCGCTCGTTGTGCGCATCAACGGAGTGCCGCTCAACGACTGGACGGACACCGACGCCGAAGCATTCGGCCGTCGCGCCAAGCAGCTCGCCCTTGCCCTCGACCGCGTCAGTCACTTCTACGAGAACCATGAGGATAGCGGCGGCGGGGACGAGGGGTATCAAGCGCAACTGGTCACAGTTACTTCCCCCGAGGGCACCGAGACTCGTACACTTGTTCGAACATCGGCGACCGCGCGGGCTGACGCAGCAACCCTGGCTCGTGAGGTTCTACAGAGGGCGCGCGCCGAGCTTGGCCCCGATGGGGGGCGCATTCTCCTCGCTGCCCTCACCGAGCAGTTGCTGGCTGCCGACACCGACACTGCGCCATTCGATCTGATGGGAGCATCATGACTGACACGGTGCGTGAGGGCCGCCCGGTCCGCCACGTCCTCGGCATATCCGGTGGAAAAGACTCCTCCTCGCTAGCTGTCTACCTGCGTGACCGCGTGCCGGAGATGGAGTATTTCTTCTGCGACACTGGGGCGGAGCTGCCGGAAACCTATGAGTACCTCAGCCGGCTTGAGGGTGTGCTTGGTAAGCCAATTGCCAGGCTGAACGCCTCCCGCGACTTCGACCACTGGCTTGAGGTCTACCAGGGAACCTTGCCTAGCCCGAACATGCGCTGGTGCACCAAGAACCTGAAGATCAAGCCGCTGGAAGAGTGGATCGGCGACGACGAGGCCATCTCGTACGTAGCCATCCGCGCCGACGAGAACCGACTCGGGTACGTCAGCACCAAGCCCAACATCACCGCGGTATTCCCGTTCCGCGAGGACGGCATCGACCGCGAGGGCGTCAACCGCATTCTCGACGAGGCCGGCATCGGCCTGCCCGCCTACTACGAGTGGCGCACCCGCTCAGGTTGCTACTTCTGCTTCTTCCAGCGCAAACACGAATGGGTCGGGCTCGCCGACAGGCACCCTGACCTCTTCAAGAAGGCAATCGAGTACGAGGACAAGGTTCGCTACCAGGCCACCGCGATGCAAGGCCGCGCTTACACCTGGTCCCAAGGCGAATCGCTGCCTGAGCTGCTCGAGCGCCGGGAGGAGATCGAACAGCGGCACCAGGCCGCGATGGAGCGGGCCGCGCGCAGGACTAAACCGAACCGCCCCCTCCTTGAGGTGCTGTCCGATGCGCACGACGAGGAAAGCGACGACGCTGGGTGCTCCGTCTGCCATCTGTGACAGTCAGCTGCCGCTTGCGGCATGACAGAGTGGGCGTACCTGCACGCATTGGGCCGTTCCTGATGGCGCCGCGCCATGTGGCCTGGTCAACTACGGCGGGATATGCCTCGTGCTCGCCAGATCGCATGGTCGAGTTCCCAGGGGGCGCGCTGCAATCTTCTGGCGGTGTCATCGATGAGGCATCGCGCCGTGCGGGCGTCGACTTCTCGGGCGAGGTGGCCGTGGATCCAGCGGAGCACCACGCGGTCTGGCTTCACGTGCTCGTCATCGCCGGCGAGCATCCAGAGGGAGCCCAGGCGTACGTCGTGGACACCGTTGCCGGGGACCGTCCGGAGACGCCGCTCGACCTCCTCGAGACGGCCGAGGTCGCGCAACAGGTCCGCTGCATCGTCGAGGGTGTGAACGTCTGACTCGGCGAGGATCTCGGCGTACCGCACCGCCGCTTCGGCCTTAAGCACGCCGCCCCTGGTGCTGGTCCTGCTGCGGTTGGACAGCACGTCCGAAGCCAGAAGGTCGGCACCGATTTCGCGCCCGAGCGCTGCCAGCGCGTCGACTGGCTGCTCGAGGTTGGTGCCGATCACGGTGGCGGCGTCGGCAACTGCGAGCAGGTGCGGGTCGAGGTTCTGGTGCTGGGCGTAGCGGTCGCAGACCGCGATCACGCTGCTGTATCGGGCGTTGATCGAGAACACTGCGTCGAGCACGCAGACGGGCAGGTGCACCCACCGACGGGTGCGCGGCCGAATGTCGAGCGTGCTGGCTGCGGCAACGAGGCGTTCGATGCCGGCATCGGCCGTCATGGCTGCCGGCGCCTCGTTCGGCGCCGCAGCAGGTCATGGTCAGCTGGGACACTGTGTCCTGCCGCGGTCTGACCAGTGGGGCCACCTTCGCCAGCTCGTGTCAGATCCACGGCGTTGCTCATGGCGCGTCGTGTAGGGCGATGGGTTCGTAGACGCCGCCAGCGAGCAGGCCTGCGGCGCCGAGGCGGTGGCGGAGCTGCTCGGCTTGGTCGGTCGCCTCGCCAGTGGCATCGGCACCGGCGGACTCGGCGATGAACCTGTGGATGATCGTCGCAGCGTCCTGGTGCCGGCCGTCTTCGGGCGCTGGCATGGTGTGGATGAGGGCGCCGTTGTCGGCGAGCCGGTGAGCGAGGTCGTCGGCTTGGTCCGTCATCGGCTCGCCGGCGTCGAAGCCAGCGTTGACGACGACGAAGTCCCGAATGATCGCCCGTGCTCGATTGATAGCCAGCGTCCGATTACGGTCCGCTCGAGTGGTTCCGTCCGGGTGCGCATCGTGGCTAGCTTGAGTCATGAAGAAGCTCCGCAAGGGGTCCAGTTGCACCGGCTTGCTTATGGCGCCGTGCAGCACATCGTACGGATACGGACTCGGCGACCTTGATGGTGCTCTCTGAATAGGGCCGGTCCTGCTCTCTGAAATTCCCCAGTTGGGGTGTCCTGTCGGCGCGTCGTTTGCGCTGGTCAGCGGCCTCCGGGTGACGGTTTCGGTGTTGATCACCGTGACCGTGGCCGGAGGCGTGGATGCTCACTCTGGAGGAAGACGTGGAGGCGCAGGCGCTGCGTGCTCAGGGCTGGTCGGTCTCGGCGATCGCCCGACATCTCGGACGCGACCGCAAGACGATCCGCCGCTACCTGTCCGGCGAGGTCGTGCCGGGCAGACGCCGGCCGGCGGGGCCGGACCCGTTCGAGCCGTTCGTCGGCTACTGCCGCGCCCGGCTGGCCGACGACCCGCACTTGTGGGCGGCGACGCTGCTGGACGAGGTCGCCGAGCTCGGCTACCGGGGCGGCTACTCGACGTTCACCCGGGCGCTGCGCCGCTATCAGCTGCGCCCGCACTGCGAGCCGTGTCAGGTGTCCCGCGGCAGGGACGTCGCGATCATCGCCCACCCGCCGGGTGAGGAAACCCAGTGGGACTGGCTCGAGCTGCCGGACCCACCGGCGAGCTGGGGAGCCGGGAGGCAGGCGCATCTGCTGGTCGGGGCGCTGGCGCACTCGAGCAAGTGGCGCGGAGTCCTGGCCGATGCCGAGGACTTCCCGCACCTGGTCGAGGCCCTCGATGCGGTGGTCCGGCGGCTGGGCGGGGTGACCCAGGTCTGGCGCTTCGACCGGATGGCGACGGTCTGCTATCCCGCCTCCGGCCGGATCACGGCCGCGTTCGCGCAGGTCGCGAAGCATTATGGGGTCCGGTCGGTGACGTGTCCGCCGCGGCGCGGGAACCGCAAGGGCGTGGTGGAGAAGGCCAACCACTCCGCGGCGCAACGCTGGTGGCGCACCCTCGGCGATGACGTCACGCCCGTCGAGGCACAGGCCGGGCTCGATCGGCTCGCGGCCAAGCTCGATAGCCGTCGCCGGGTCCTCGACGGTGAGCGCACCACCGTCGCCGGCCTGGCCGCGGCCGAGCGGCTGCACGCCCCGCCGCTGGTCGCATTTCCGGCGGAGTTCGACCTGCCCCGGACCGTCACACCGCAGGCGCTGGTCGCCTTCCGCGGCAACTCCTACTCTGTCCCGCCCGGGCTGGGCGGCGCGCAGGTTCAGGTCCGTCACCGGCTCGGCGCGGACGTGCTGCGGATCGTCACCGAGGGCGGCGCGACGGTCGCGGTCCACCGCCGGGCCCCGGACGGCGCGGGTCGGGTGGTCCGCGACGACGGGCACGTGATCGCGCTCGAACGCGCCGCGATGGGCGCGTTCAGCACTGATCGGCCCTGCACCCACAAGACCCGCCGGCCGCCGTCGGCGGCGGCGTTGGCCGAAGCAGCACGACTGCGCGGCCTGCCCGCGACGGGGCCCGCGGCCCACGTCGTGATCGACCTGGCCACCTACGCCGCCACCGCGGCGAAGCTGGGCAGTGCACCCACCTATGAGTCCGAGGAGGACTGATCACTTGTCCGGAAACCGTTCAGGGCCACAGATGAGCGAGGCCCGCCGCTATCAGCAACTCCGCTCGCACTTCTCCTACCTGAAGCTCGACAGCGCCGCCGAGGCCCTGCCCCGCGTCCTCGATCAGGCCCGCGCGGAGAACCTTTCGATGACCGCGGCGCTGGAGCGGCTGCTGGAGATCGAGGTCAACGCCACCGAAGAACGCCGCCTGGCCGGCCGGTTGCGGTTCGCCTGTCTCCCGGATCCCTGGACTTTGGCGGACTTCGACTTCGCCGCCCAGCCTGGGGTCGACGAGAAACTTATCCGCGACCTGGCGACGCTGCGGTTCCTCGACGACGCCTCCAACGTGTTGTTCGTCGGGCCGCCCGGGGTCGGCAAGACGATGCTGGCCACCGCGCTCGCGCGTGGGACGGCCGAAGCTGGCAACCGGGTCTACTTCACCACCGCGGCCGACCTCGCGGCTCGCTGTCACAAGGCCGCGGTCGAAGGGCGCTGGCAGACCTGCATGCGGTTCTTCGCCGGACCGAAACTGCTCGTGATCGACGAGCTCGGCTATCTTCCGTTGCCCGGAGATGGGGCCTCGGCGTTGTTCCAGGTGATCAACCAGCGCTATCTCAAGTCGTCCACGATCTTGACGACGAACGTCGGGATCGCTGACTGGGCAACGGCTTTCGGGGACGCGACCGTCGCGGCGGCAATGCTGGACCGGTTGCTACACCGCGCGACCGTCGTCGGCATCGACGGCCCGTCCTATCGGCTCCGCTCGCATCAGTCCACATCGGACAAGCTGCGGAAGGCGGTGAACGCGCATGTCTCCTGACCCGCGCGACCCGGACTACAACGCGACCCGCAAGACCTGCCCGATCTGCTGGGAAGCGTTCGTCGCGACCGGCCGGCAGGCCAAGACGCGGCTCTACTGCTCGCGCCAGTGCAAACGCACCGCGGCCGCCCGCCGGGAGGTCGAACGCACCACCCCCGCAACCAGCAGCACTGCCAGGTCCTTCGGGACACCGCCTCCGGCGGCGACCCCGCCGGCGCCTGCGGCGCCGCTGCCACACGTCGCTGCCCAGCGGGATTGCCCGCACTGCGGCGGCCCGGTCACCATCGTCGCGCTGCTCACCACGCCCGAAGCCGCCCGGCCGCAGATGCCGATCGCGGCACCCGACGGAGTGATCCCGCTCCGCCGCTGACACCGGTTACGCTGCACTCCTCAGCTGGCCCATTTCGGAGAGCAGGACTGGCCCATTCCGGCGAGCGCCATCAACCTCGCTACGCAAGGCCGCCGCTGTCGCCACACCGGCACCGCACGGCCGATCCTGGCACAGCTGGTCAACACCGCTCGCGACGAGGCCGAGTTGCGAGAGCTGCTACACCGGTTCAGGAATCGGCGCTGATGTCGAGCAGTAACGGTCACACAGTAACGTTACTGCTCAGGAACAATTTTTTTGACACTTAAGTGGCAAAGCGTCTTTTTTTGAATGCGGATCGGCCATCATGAGCCATGCTCCGACGGCTGTGGTGAGCATCGTGAGCAGGAGAAACACGAGCTGCCATAGGTGATTGCCGGCCATGCCCGCTGCGACCTGTGTGCCAGCGGAGCACATCACCGCGACAGGGGCGGCAGCACGCAGGGATCGGGGCAGCACGTTGCCATGATCCCAGATTTCCGTTCCGCTTTCACTACACGTTCGGAGGGTGTTGCCGGTGACTGATTCTCAGACTGCCCAAACAGCACCGGCCGCAGGCGTCGTTCTGGACCGCCGCACTCCGTGCGGCACCGCCGGACGGGACCAAATCCGAGACGATCGGCGGGCCCAGCAGAACTGCCGCCCATGAGCGGGGCGGGCTCTGGCTCGCCGACGACGAACTCGGCCTCCTCCACCTGCCTATCCCGGCACGACGCAGCGCCTTCACAATCTGGACCGTCTGACTCCTTCAGAAGGGCGAGTTGTCCTCTTCATTGGAGAACATGCTGTCGACGACCCACTCCATCACGTGGTCCTGCAACTCCGCGCTCAAGGGCGAAGGTTGCTTCAACATGGCGCTCTTGCCGAGCGCGCAGACGGCGCCAGCGATCCAGTCGACGATTTGAAGCTGGTCCACGGTCTTGCTGTCGCCGAACGTGAACTGGTCCACTGGAAACTTTGGCAGCCTCTTCCAGGGGTGGAGCGGATCTTGCCACTGGTCCGCGGCACGGAAGAGCGGGACGCTCCTGTTGGTTACCTTGGACTCGTCGTGGACGATGTTGAATCGCCCGACCTGCTCAAACCAGCGACGGCAGAGGAAGTCCATGCATGGGATTGCCGGATCCAGCGTGTCCTCATGGTCACCGAGCTTCCGGGCCTGCGCGTAGATGTGGGCTTCCCGATCCAGATCGATCAGGAATGCGCCGAGGGCGTCACGTCCTTCCCTGGTCAGGGTAACGACGTACTGCCGGATTGCAGATGCGAACGCGGGTACGCCGACGCCGTCGGGGTTCTTGGCGAACCGAGCGAAGGTCTCCAGCAAGACGTCGAAGGCGCAAGGGTCTCCGTACTTCGGCCCGCCGATGTAGATGAGGTTCGCGATCTTCGGGGCCTCGCGGTTGGCGCGGATGTCGTAGCCGAGGCGGTCGGTCCGCTCCGCAACGAGGAGGTCCACGACCTTCGTCACGAGCATCCATCGCCGGTGGGTCACATAGACCTTGCCGGCCGTGGAATCCACGGCGAGAAGCCCGGCCTCCACTGCAGCACGCCCGCGTGCCGTCTTGCGGAGCGTGCTGTACTTCAGCTCGCTCGGCCCACCCGAGCGCAGCTCGGCCCTGACCGTCGCGATGACCTTCGCGGCGGTGCTGTCGTCGAGCAGGACACTGGCGAGCGCGAACACCGGCTGTTCCGCGTCAAGTAGGTTCTCGCCCGCGTTGCCGGACTCGTCGAAGTAGATCGTGGGTAACGGCACCTCATCCATGCGTCCAGACTCCGCCTGCGGGCCCGCCAATCACAACCGGATTACGTGACGCTGAGAGGTGGCGATGCAGTGCATGCTCCAGCTGAAGGTGATCACGTCGGCCAAGGTCACCGAGGCCTACAACGACTCGACCCCACAACTCGAGCACGGCGCCGTCGCACCCCGCGGAAGCGTGTGGGGCCTGCTATGGCCCGACGGTCCCAGCCGGGCCGGACGTGAGCGGCGCGGCCGCGTAGACCATCGGAACCCTCGGGGCTGGCTGGGCTACCCTCCTCCGGAGCGGCCTCGCCATCCGCAAATCCTGAGACAAATGACGGGGGAGCGATCATAACGGTTGGACTTCAAGAAGAGGCCCCACGTCTGTGCGGAACGCACCGCGGCGGATGCAGGCGACGGGCGGTGGCCCCGACCACGCGTGCCGTGCGTCGCCGATTTCGACCACGACGGCGGTCTGCTCCCGCAGCGTCCAGTGGCTCGACCGCAGCCGTGGCTTGCCGCCAGAGACGCACTGGGCAGGCGCGCTGCGGGATGGGATCCGTGGAAGTTCGATGGTCACCGCGCCGACCGCATGCGGTGCGAGGACTTGTGCCAGGTCTGCGGGACGCCGCGGTCAGATGTCGTGTACGTCTTGGCACCGGTCGGCCAGGTCAACACTCTGGTCGAGATGTACGGCGGCGCTGTGTGCTCGCTGAGGTGCGCGCGGCTGACCGCGGCGGTGTGCCCCCACTACACCGACACCGTCGGCTCGCCGATCGCGATATACGCCGTTCCCCGACACGAACGGGTCGACCTGGTCGGCTGCGACCTGGCCAACGACGACGAGTACGACATCGCTGACCTTAATCCGATCGCCATGGTCTCTGCTGCGCGACGTCCGTGACGGCGTCGAGGACGCTCGACGTGCACCGGTGATGGCGGCCGGCGGAGCTCGCTGGCCGGTGACTGCGACGGCGTGCACCACGCAGCGCAGCGCCATCGCACCGCATGGCCCGTTGCATCAGCGGCCGGTTCGACGTTGTCGACGATCGCTATCCCCGGGCGTGACCCTCTACTTCGCCGCCGCCTGAGACTGGCCTGGGCAGCCGTCCGGGGCGCCGACAACCACCTCGTCGAGGACGTGAAGCTCGAATCGAGCCGTGTCGTAGCCGCCGATGTCCCAGGCGAGATCACTGTCCCCGACGCGCCACTCGTGCCCGGTGGCCCGCTCCCGCAATAACCACGCCACGTGCCCTCCCGCTGACGGCCTGACCGCACCCGACTCCGACCACGGTAGCAGCACATGGAACATACGTTCGACCAAGGCGAGGTGGTTCGCGGCGCGGAAGCGGGAGTTGCATGTCAGCGGTCGGTGAGCACCGCGAGGGTGACGTCGGGGCCGAGGTTGGCGCTGTCTCCGGTGAGCTGATGCAGGATCTCTGCGTTGACGATGCGGCAGAGTGCGGTGCAGTGGCGTTCCCAGTCGTCGAAGGCCGCGGCCGCGGTGCTGTCGGCGATGCTCATCCGCCTCCGCAGTTTCACGTAGACCTCATAGCCGGGATCGCCCGGCCGCGGTTCGCACCCTTGAGTGATGAGGAGAAACTCCTTGAACAAGGCCCCCGCGGCAAGGTGGTCGCGGGACAGGTCCGTCAACGACACGTCCGCCAGCACTGCGGGCCCATTCACGACGTTCTCGCGGGCTGGGGGGATGATGCCAGCGGCGGTCGTCGTCGCCGTGATCGCGAACGAGAGCATCACCAGCTCTACCGCACGTTCCGTGTGATCGACGGAGCCCGGGGGTAGTAGGCCTGAGCGTCGGTCGAACCTGCCGAAAATCACCTCAGCGTGGTGATAGGCCGCGCGCCACAGATTCATCGGCTGAACCCCGAGCGGCCCCGGCTCGGCCGGCTCTTCCGTCGTGTGGTCCCGCTGTTGCCCGCTCATCGCTTCTTCCCCTTCCCTCTCGCGTGCGAGTCCACATCCGACGGGGTTCCTGTGGACCTGCATGCGTGCCCTTGACCTGCGCGCCTTTCAGCCGGTTCCCGGACTGGTCAGCGATCTTCACCATGTCATCACGCATGCGCGCCTGACGGCTAAACGCTGCCTAAACCCACCGAAGTGGTCGAACGAAAGTTCGGTTCGCCCGAAGGTTGGGATGACAAGTCGGCCGGACTGGTCGATCAGTTGGCCGGCGCGCGCCAGGCGGGCCGGATCGCATGCGTCTTGGCAACAACAGTTCGAATGCAGGACGGGTGCCGCGACGGTCCCGCAGTGGTCCAGTGCGACGCGTGCTGTGCTGATCTGGCGGAGAAGGTGCGTCCATGCCTCGCCGCGGGACGTGCGCGAGTCTGGTCGGCACATCCCGCAGCGGCGGCTGCGTCTACCTCTTGGCTGCGGCGACCTTTTTCCGCGTGCCACGCTTTGGCTTCGCTGGTTCAGGTTCGGTTTCCTGGGCGCGCTCGTACAGGGCGATGATCTCTGTGGACAGCCTGCCGCGATCCGAGATCTCGTGGCCATTGGCCTTTGCCCATGCGCGGACCTTCTTCGAGTGCTCACGGCCGGTCGGGTTGCTCGGGGCGCTGGTCGACCCCGTCGCCGTGTTCCTGCGTTTGCGGCCACCGGTTCGCCGCGCGGCTTCGATGTAGCCGCCGAGTTCCGCGCGGAGCCCTTCGGCGTTCTCGTCGGACAGGTCGATCTCGTACTCGATGCCATCGAGTGCGAACGTCACGGTTTGAGCCGCCGCGGTTCCGTCGATGTCGTCCAGTAGTTCTACTCTTACGTTCCGTGCCATGCCGTGGCTCCAGAGTGTTTGCCTTGATGTTGGGACGCCGTCGAATATAGCGCACGCCGAAACCGGATAAACAGCTAATGCTGGCTTGTGCGGCAGTGTGGAACCGGGTTTTAGAGAAACCTTTGCGAATTCCGCGATGCGAGCTTGAATGCTTGTCGATCCAGCCCTACGGTTTCGTGGGGGCGCGGTGACGTGTAGTAGTCGGAATTACGGCGCTGACGGTAAGCGGGGGCGCGGTCGGTCTCGATTTCCCCTGCCTGCCTCGATTCCGGCCATGGTCGATTATGGGGACGTCCTGGCGGCGTCCCGGAATTGAGGGGTGATGGCATGAAGGCGCGGACCTTGTGGGCTGCCTTGCTTGCCGGTGAACCGGGTGTCATTTTCGGGGTGTCGGTCTTGGTGTTCGTGGTCGTCATGGCGGTGGTGCTCGTGTTCTGTGACGTGGCGCCGCGGCGGATCGAGGTGCCTGAAGGTGACCGCCCGACGGTGTGGCAGCTTCAGCGGCAGAGTCCTCGGAACAGAGAGGAATGGCTGCGGCGGCGGATTGAGGCCTATCGGGGTGCGGTCAGAGCGCAGGCCGCGGAGGTTGCGCAGGAGAACGCCGAGTTGACGGATCGGGACGCGAAGCTGGTCGCCCTGGTTACCGACGACGACTGGCCGACTCTGAAGGACCTGCACGAGGCAGAAGATGCGTCCGTCGATGTCAGTGTCACGTCAGGTCCCTCCGGTGCCGGTGCGCAGGCGTGCGAACCCCTGCCGATCGCTCCCGACGGTTCCTACTGCGGTCAGTTGCGTCTGTTGGTATCGCGCGAACCTCGGCCGTTGGCCTTCGGTCCGAGGGAGATCGCCGCGTGAGGTACCCAACTGCTCGCTGGCCGGATGTGGAGCTGACGGAATCAGGACGGGCGGCTGGTTGCACCGCTCGGCCGGTCGGCGAGCGCAAGGGAGGTTTTCGGTGACTTCGTTCGTCGACTTGCCCCTTGAATGGATCTCTCCGTCTGACGGTGTCCGGTGGGAGTGGCACCTGTTCGAGGCTGACGATCTGGTGCATCTCTACCGGGTCGCCGAGCTGGGGAATCCGCGATTGTGCCTCCTTCGCCCGAGGTGTGTGCTGGACGACCCGTATCCCCTCGATCACGACCGGCCGAGCATCGACCTTCGTACGGTGATCCCCCGGCCGGACGGGATGTGCCCACGGTGCGCCCTGCAGGTCCGGGCCACAGTCTCTCAGCTTCTCACCGGAACACCGGATGCCGGCGAGTTCAACGGCGACCTGTTCCAGGGTGGTGACCGTTCGTGAAGACTCGTGATCGAGACATGCCCGAGCGTGCAGTAGTCGTAGCCCCCCGTCTCTGGAAACGTGACCGGTCTGCGGGGTCGAAGGCTCGTCTCCAGTCGCCACGACTGTCGCAGCCGAGGCTCCGTCCATGGCCGTTCGGCTGGAGCGAACGTCGGCCTGATGTAGCGACAGTGGCTGGTCGGTCTCGACAACGTGCCTGGCGGGCACAACCCGTCAGCTCCGCGCGAAGTGTTCCCCCGTGCTCTTCGCGCGGAGCTCGGCTACCTCGTCCACCGCATCCACGCGCACTTGTGGTCGCCGTTCAGTTCGTCGACCGAGCTCTTCTGCATGAGGTGAAGGGATGATGCCGGGGCGGGATGGTGCGGATGCGCACGTCGAAGACCGGGTCGCTGCCGGAGGCTTGGCGCTGCGTCCGCATAGCTGGACCGCTGTGGACGGCCTTCCTGTCGAAGGCTGGCGCGCCTACGTCGCCGACCGCTGCGAGGCGGCCGGTGTGCCGTACGCCTTCGACGTCGACCTGGAGCACAGTGTGACCGCGGTGGTCAACCCTCACAACCGACCGGACGACACCGAGATCACCGACAGGATCGCCGAGCTGCTGCCCTCGACTCGCGGGTGCGGCTGACACGGTGAGCGAACGGCTCACCGTGCCACTACCTGTGATCGGCCAGGGCTGTTCGGGTGAATCGCCGACAGGTAAGTCGCACTGTTGGTGATCTCCTTTAGGCTGCGTTGACGGCCTTGAAAACCGCTTACTTGCACGTGGAGATACGGACTTATGGCTCGTCAGAGGGGGACGACGCCGGACCGCATGCGGCTGCCGCGTGGCGAATTCGCTGCCATTTGGGGTGGTGAGCTCGGGTCGGTCGTCGGTGATCAGCTCGCGAAGGTCGCCGTGGCGTTGTTGGTGTTCGATCGCACCGGATCAGCGGCATGGACCGGGGCGGCGTACGCCGCCAACTTCCTCGCGCCGCTGGTGGCCGGACCGCTGTTGGCTGGTCTGGCCGATCGGTATCGGCGACGCGAGCTGATGATGACGTGCCTGCTGTTGCAGGCCATGTGCGTGGCGCTGATGGCGGTCCCGGCGGCGCCGATCCTGCTGCTGGTGGCGGGGACGATGGTTGTCGCGTCGTTGCAGGTGCCGTTCAAAGGGGCGCAGGGTGCGGTCGTTCGCCAGGTGCTCGCCGTTCACATGATCGAAAAGCACGCAGTGTCGCCGGATGACCCGGCCCGAGACGCACTCAACGGGCCGGGGCGCGCGCGGTTGGTGCTGATCCGGGAGATCGGTCAGCTCGCCGGTCTCGGGGGAGCGGCGGCGGTGGTGTTGGCGATCGGAACCAGCTGGGCCCTGATCGCCGATGTCGTCACCTTCGTGTTCGCCGCGCTCCTGCTGCGTTTCCGCCTGCGTGATCGTGCGGTGCCGACGGCCGCCGTGTCCGGTGGTTCGGCGGTGGCGGGCCTGTTCACGCAGTTGCAGGCCGCTGGGAGGCTTGTGCGTGACGATCGGGCGGTGCGGTTGCTGGTGGCCTTCATCGCGTTGATCGGCTGTACCGCGGCGGCGGACGCTGTCATCGTGCCGTTAACAGCGGAGCTCGGCGCGCCGCGTTGGGCCGTGGGGCCGCTACTCGCGGCCGACTGCGTCGGGATGATCGCGGGGGCCAGGTGGATGGAACGGCAGCCCGGTGACCGCAAGACCTGGTTGATGGGGCCGCTGGCGGTGCTCAGTGTCGCGCCGCTGGTGCCGTTCTGGCTCGAGCCGATAGCGTCGGCGGCTGCGATGCGTGATGGCGGCGCGTGGTGGTGGCTGGCGCTGGGCGCAGGGATGCTGTTGGTGGTGTCCGGCGCGTGCAGTGTGTATTACATCGGTGCGACTGCCGAATTGACCGAGCGTGTGAACGAAAATGTCGCCGGCACGGTGAACGGCTTGTCGAGCACGATTCTTCGTGCGGTCCAAGGGCTGGGCGCCATCACAGCAGGTGCGTTGGCACAGATTTCGTCCGCTGGAATGGCAGTTGCGCTGGTGGGCAGCCTCGGGGTACTCCTGACTGGGGCGTGTGCTGTCCAATGGAGACGGTTGCAGCGGTCGCCGCATGTCAGGAGTACCGCCGGGACATGAACGTGCTCAGGTTTCGCGGTCGCCGGGTTCCTTGCGGCTGTTGAGAGCGTGGCTACGGTCCATGGTGCACCTCCACATGTCGATGGGTCAGGGGAGGAAGGCATGAGGAAGTCCCGGGAGCACCCGGTTGAATCGACATCGTCATCACCTCCGCGAGAGGGCAGTCCCGCGGTCCTCCGGCAGCCGGGCGGGGCAGGGGAGCCTGACCGGCGTGCTGGGCTCAGAGTAGTTCAGCGAGCTGCGGTTCGTCTCGCCCGCGTGATCCGCGAGGTGCCCTACGCGATTCGTGTGATGACCCACCCGCGCTCGATGTGGCGGTTGTGGGAGTGGGGTCGTCGTCCGGTTTTGTGGGCGCTGATCGCTGAGCCGCTGGTCCTCGTCTGGGCCGTGATCGAATCTGTCGATGCGTTCAAGGCCGGTGTCGATCCGATGGCCTGGGGTCGCTTCGGTCTCTTGGGGATCGCCGCTGTTGCCTACGTGGTCGGCACGAACGTCGCCGAGGAACGGCGGCGAGGTCGCGACGGCGACAAGACGCACGTCGACCACACCAGTCTGGTCTTTTTCGCCGGCGCACTTGTGCTGCCGGTGCCGCTGGTGCTGCTGTTGATCGGGCTCGTCCGAATTCATCGATGGTGGATCGCCCGCAAGCCGGCCTACACCTTCGTGCACTCCTCGGTCGCGATCTGCTGCTCGGTGCTCGGCGTGCACGCCGTCGCGCGCGTGACGCCGCTGGGTGATGCGATCGGCAACCGCCAGGTCATCGTCGGCGCGCCGCTGGCCCTGGGGCTTCTGGGAGGGGTCGTGGCCTACTACGCCGCGCAGACGATCATGGTTGGCGCGGCACGTGGGCTTGCCTCGCGGGTGTGGGACCAGGCGCCGGCCGACCGAGGGGGCGGCTGGCGCCGCCGCCTGTGGATCCACATGGTCGGCGACCGGTCGGACAACACCGAGATCATGGTGACTCTGCTGATCGCGGCGGTGATCGCCTGGGCGGCGATCGCCTGGGCGCCGTTGCTGCTGCTCATTGCCCCGATCGGCGCATATCTCACCGTTCGCGGTCAGCGGATCGAGGAACAGCAGCAGACAATCAAGGCGCAGACGCGTATCGCGGAGATCGACGAGCGTACGGGCCTGTTGACGGCCGGTGCCTTCACGAGCCGCGCCACGTCGGCGGTCGCCCGCGCGGCCCACGCCAGGGAGCCGACGTCGATCTTGATGCTCGACATCGACTTCTTCAAGCGCGTCAACGACACCTTCGGACACGTCACCGGCGACGAGGTTCTCGCGGCCATCGGCGAACTCGTCCGCGAGATGTCCCGCCCGTCCGATCTGGCCTGCCGGTGGGGCGGCGAGGAGATGGCGCTCCTCCTGCCGGACACCGACCTGACTGCCGCGCTCGCGGTCGCGGAGCGGATCCGGGCCGCGGTCGAGGCCCTGACCATCCCGATCACCAAGGCCGCCGGTGGCGACGTGTGGTACATGGGCCTGGCCGACGAGAACGGCGTCCGCAAGCCGGAGGAAATCCGCACCGTCTCGATCGGCGTCGCCACGGCGCCGGTGCACGGCGAACACTTCGGCGAGCTGTTCGAACGAGCCGACCAGGCGATGTATGCCGCGAAGGCGGGCGGCCGGAACCGCGTGTGCGCCGCCGAAACCGACCAACCGGCCAGGTCGGACCAATCTGCAGGCTAATCGGCTTCCCTCCCGCACCCGCATCATGCCGCGGTTCATCGCCCCGACAGGCTTCGGCTACTGGCGCTTGTCGGGCGTTGCCGCGAACGGCGGCGCTCAAGCCGATGGCATGACGTAGTCCGCCACCGAACCGGATGCGTCACTAAAAGTGATATTTTGTTGCGCCAAACGGGTGGTTCGGGACAGGTGATCCAACTCGGCGCAGGATGGCCATACCAGTTCAGTTGGTCTGTCGGTTAGGGTTTCACCAGGTAACCTAGGGTTGGGTCTGTGCAGGTTAAAGACTCGAATCGGACGCGTTGAAGATCATGTTGAGCCTGGGTTGCCACTCGGATATGGCTGTTCGAGTGTCAACTCGCGATCGACGAAGGGCACGTAGGGTAACTGTCGACTCGGGCTGTGCGGTGACACTGGCAGGCCCGCCCGAGCGGCAGTGCAGAGGGGTGAGCGAGCTGTCGTCGCCGGACCGGCGAGGACGGTGGTGGGTCGCGCCAGGCGCGCTCCACCGTGCTCGAGGCACGGGGCGGGGAAGCATGACCGAAAGCAGTGTCGAGCCGGCAACCTCCAGAGCCGATCCGGACGCGCGGCCGGCTGGCAGGTCGACATCGGCGACGACGGCGGAGATGACCAGCTTCGTCGGCCGCGGCGACCTGATCGACGAGGCAAAAGACCTTCTGGCCAGCGCGCGTTTGGTCACCCTCTTCGGCGTCGGCGGTGTCGGGAAAAGCAGGCTGCTGCACCGGCTGGCTGACGAACTCGACGCGGCGGGTGCCTATCCGGACGGTGTCTGGGTCGTCCGGCTGGATGACGTGTCGGCACAGGGCGACTTGGCTGCGGCCGCGTGCGCGGATCAGCTGGGCATCCTCGACAACGCCGACGGCCCGGCGCTGGGCCGTCTGGTCGAGTTCTTCCGTGAACGGCGGGCGCTGCTGATGCTGGACAACTGCGAGCACCTCGTCGACGACGCCTCAGGACCAGGCCAGGTTCCTCACCTGCTGGCCACGCTGCTGCCGGAGGCGCCCGGGCTGACGGCGGTGGCGACCAGCCGTGTCCGGCTGGCGGTGTCGGGGGAACACGTTCTGAAGGTGCACCCGCTGCGGCCTATGGAAGCCCTGCACCTGCTTCGGGACCGTGCTCGTGCTGCCGGGAAGTTGCTCAGCGACGCCGAGCGCGAACTGGCGCTGCGATTGTGCGCGATGCTCGACGGCCTGCCCCTGGCCATCGAACTGGCCGCCGGTCAGCTCGACGTGATGCCCGCACTCCAGGAGATCGTCGAACACCCCACGCTGCTGAATCTGCTGGTGGGCGGGCCGTCTGAGCAACGCCACCATCGCACGATGAACGCCGCCATCGCGTGGTCATATGACCTGCTGGGTGCCGTGGAACAGCGGCTCCTCGCGCTTGTTTCGGTCTTCGAGGGTGGGTTCGACCTCGACGCGGCGACTGCCGTGTGCGCGGACAACGGAATCGACCCTTCGGATGTGCCGGAGCTGCTGGCTTCCCTCGTGCGGAAGTCCTTGTTGTCGACCGAGGCGGTGGGGGGCCGGACCCGGTACCGCATGCTGGAGCTGATCAAGCAGTTCGGGCTGCGGGTCGTCGAAGCGTCCGGCGAGGAACCGGCGATCCGAGACGCGCACGCGCGCCACTTCCTTGCTGTTGCGGCGCGCGCTCGGCAGCGCTGGTTCGGTCCCGGGCAGCCGGATGTGCTGCTGCGGCTGCGCGCTGAGTTCCCGAACGCGCGCATCGCCCAGCAGCACCTCCTGTCGACGGTGGCGACCGAGGGGCAGGGGACCGACCTCGCCGTTGATCTGACCAGCTCGTGTGCGTTCGTGTTCGCCGGTGTCCAGGCCGACAGCCGGCGGATGCTGGCTCGCGGGCTCGACCGGCACCCGGCGGAGCCGAGCCACCGGCAGTTGGCCGCGTTGTGCTTGATCTCGTGGATGGCCCAGATCCAGGGCAGCGACGTCGCCGCGGCCGCGCAGGCGGAAGCCGAGGAGATCGCCCGCCGGCTGGGCGCCGAGTCATTCGGCCCCTTGCTCTTCAGCCGCGGCACCCGGCTGTGGCTCGCCGAACCTGATCCGGATCGTGCCCGCGACAGCATCGACCTGCTGGCCCGCGCCGAGGAAGATTTCCGCACGTCCGGCGAGGCGGGGCTGCGGTTCATGGCCGCGCTCTACGGAGGGATGTCCACGGCGTTCTTCGGCAGTGCCGAGGAGGCGTTCGCCGCCGGCGAGCGCGTGCTGCAGCTGGCGACAGCGGCCGAAGCTCAGTGGTCCATCTCGTGGGCTGAGTGGACCTGCGCCCTCGCCAAGCTGCTGCACCAGGACACGCGAGCTGCGGCAAAGCACGCCCAGACAGCGCTCGACATCCAGCTCAAAATCGGTGACAAGGGCGGGCCGCCCTGGTCGGTGTTCCTGCTCGCGCTGATCGCAATGCGGCTCGGCGACTACGAACGCGGCGCCCAGCTGCTTGGTGGTGCGCGCGTGGCGCAGCGGCTGACCCAGACCAGCGTTCTGGGGCTGGAGCGGTTCCTGCGGGTGCAGCAGCAGATCGAGGCCGTCGCGCGCAAGAAGTTCCCCGAGTTCGACGCGAAGGTCCGTGAAGGTAAGTCCCTCGCCAAGTCGATGGACGCGGTCCACAAACTGGCCATGAAATCCTTCGGCGCCCTCGACGACACCCCAGCAGGGACACAGGCTGCCGAGATCCTGACCAAGCGCGAGCTGGAGGTCGCCGAACTGGTCGCCAAGGCGATGACGAACCCGCAGATCGGGGAGGCGCTGCGCATCAGCCCACGGACGGTCGAGAAGCACGTCGAGAACATCCTGCTCAAGTGGGGCCTGACCTCACGAACGGAGATTGCCATCCGCTATCTGCGCGTAATCGACCCGGCACACTGAGCACACCGGGCCAGCAGGCCCGTGCCGTGCCCTAGTACGACTACCGCCCGCCGAGTAACACCGGCAGGCTATCGAGACCGTGCATGATGACGCTCGGCTTGTACTGCAGCTGCGTCTCGTCGACGGCCAGGCACGCGTCCGGGAACTGGCGGGTCAGGGCGGTAAACGCGATCTCGGCTTCCAGCCGGGCGAGGGGCGCGCCGAGGCAGTAGTGCATCCCCTGCCCGAAACTCAGATGCTTCGCGTTGCGGTGCAGGTCCAGCTTGTCGGGGTTCGGATACTGCGCGGGATCACGGCCCGCGCTGAGCAGGCAGACGAGCACGATCTCGCCGGCCGGGATAACGATGCCGCCACAGCTGACCGGCTCGGTGGTCCATCGGTAAGGTGCCATGCGGACCGGGCAGTCGAAGCGCAGCATCTCCTCGACGGCACCCGGAATCAGCGCCGGACGACGCGCGAGCAGCCGCCACCGCCGGGGATCAGCGAGCAGATGACGCACGCCGTTGCCGATCAGATTGGTCGAGGTCTCGTGGCCGGCGACAAACAGCAAGAACACCATGTCCATCAGCTCATTGCCGGTGAGATCACCGTTGTCCGATAACGTCACCAGCGCCGAGAGCAGGCCGTCATCCGGCGTGGCTCGCTTCGCGACGATGAGCTTGTCGAAGTAATCCTGCATCTCCCGTGAGGCGGGGAGCACCCGATCGGGATCGTCCTCCATCAGCGCCGCGGTCCACTCGCGCAGCGGGATACGCTCGTCCAACGGCACACCGAGCAGTTCACAGATCACGATGAGCGGCAACGGGAACGCGAAGTGTTCGATGATGTCCACTGGCCGCTGAAGGGGCAGCTCGGCGAGCATGCCGGCGGCCAGCCGCTCGATCCTGGGACGCAGCTCCCGCACGCGGCGCAGCGTGAAGACGTTGGACACCAGAGCGCGCAGCTCGCCGTGCCGGGGGCCTTCCATGAAAAGGATGCTGTCTCCGAACATCCTTGACTGCTCAGGGTTCTTGCCGAGCCTCTTCAACTGCTCGCCGAGAATCCGGCGCAGGCCCGCACCGTCCTTGCTGAGGCGCTTGTCAGTGAAGGCGGCCAAAGCGTCGGCGTAACCGGCGATCACCCACGCCCGTACTCCGCCGGGCAGCGTCACCCGGTGCACCGACCGCCCCTGCTCCCGCAGCGCCGCGGCGTACTCATGCGCCAGCCCCCAATACCCCGGGCCATCGAACAGTTCGCGCGTCATGAGGCCCTCCCAGTACATCGCCCTCGCCAGCCCAGGATCGTCGACCGCAGCCGATGAGCCATCAGCGTGCCCACGTAAATTCCTCAGCCGACCTACGTAGACAACGGCGCCGCCACGTATTCGCAGCACGTACTCACTCCCCGGGACCACATCGAATTCCAGGACCCGCCAGTCTCTCAGAAATAGGTCGATCGATCGAAAAGATTTCTATACTCCAGACGGTCCCCAGGTGGACGCTGCCGGCGGCGGGCGGTGCTCTGGCCGGTCGCCAGGCTGATCGCCGCCGGAAAGCAGCACCCGGTGACCAGCTACGTGGCCAGATAGGTCATAGCTACGTACTTTCACGTACCTCGATCGCGGGAAGCCGACACAACCGGTCACGAATGCGTGAGTTCCCGAATTGACGCCACCACTCACGACCGGCTTATTGTTGACGCGTCGATGGAGATCCGGACCACCATTCACGGCGGGCCGGATCGGGGCTACCCGTCTCACAGCACACAGCCGAAACCGGCACGCGTGCCGTCCGGGCGGCCCCACGGCAGGGGAGCACGACACGGAGCAACGATCGGCACACGTGCACCGACACCAGGGCTGGGCAGGCCCGTCGATGCCGCGTGACGACACCCGCCGCGCGAGCGGCGAAGCTCCGGCGTGCACACCTCACCGGCCGACGCGGTCGGCCGGTGAGACCGTGCCGGGCGGCGCCACCCCGGCGGGGAGCGCCGTCCGGCCGCGCGGACATTCCGCATCGATACCGAGCATGGAACCAACGAGACGAACCCCCGAGGTGGCGCCATGACCGCGCACGACGGCCAACATGACGTTCGGCCGTACTCCGTGACAACCCTGCTCGTCGTCCGAGACGACGAGACCGGGTGGGCCCACGTCGCCCACGACATCGATCCACGGCGCCGCCCGCGCTGCGCCGGACTCATCCAGATCGACTCCGAAAGCACCCTGGTCACCGCCCTATCCGTTGCCGGCTTCCAGATGGCAGCCGCGTACCGCGTCGACGAATTCGCCACGGCGTTCCTCTTCGGCCGGGCCGCAGCCCGCGAGGGCAGCCCGCCACAGCTGACGGCGGGCCGGCCTACAGCGTTGTCCAGCGCATCAGCCAGCTGAGCCCGTCGGGGCAGCCAGTGCGACACCACTTAAAAATATAAAGACAGCCCTCGCTGAAGCCTGTTTTCCATGGGGAAACGGGCCATTTCTGCTGCCCAAAAACGGCATGGCCAATGGTCGGGAAATAGTCGTCCAAAAGTGTTGACATTCACGCAGAGTGACATGCACTCTGGAGACAGATCGAGCGAAAGCCCAGCTGGTAGCCACAATCAGACTCCAGTCGGCGATCCCCCAGATTTGACTAATAACGGAATGTAGTCACCTGGTTGGCTGTGGCGGATTTTGAGCATCGGGCGAGTCGAGCTCGATTTCGGGAAGTGCCGGATGCGGCATCACGGGAAGGAAGACTCATGGCGATACACGTTTCGCGGGCAACATCGGCCGCAGTGATCAGCGATCGCCGACTGATCGCACGGCTGAGCGCACTCGCGGTCGGTACCGCCGCGATGGGCGTCGGTATCAGCCTGCTGGTGTGGTCCCGGCTGGGCATGCTCCCCATGGACGTGCTCCACCTCGGCGCCAGCCACGCACTCGGCCTCACGTTCGGCGAGAGCCTCCTCGCCTGCCAGCTCCTGCTGGCCCTGACGTTCCTGCCGCTGCGCATCCGCCCCGGACTCGCGACCGCGGCCGGCCTGGTGATTCCCGCAGCCGTCGCCGACACCCTCCTGGCGGTCCTGCCCAGCGTCGGAAGCATGCCGCTGCGCATCGCCGCGTTCCTGACCGGCGCACCCCTCTTCTGCGCCGGTATCGCCGTCTACCTGCTCGCCGGCCTCGGCTCCCTTCCTCGCGACGGGATCATGCTCGCCCTCGCCGGAGCACGCGACGCCAACGATCGAACTGCAACTCGGCGGACCGCGCTGGTCCGCATGGTGCTCGACACGGCATTCGTCGCGGCCGGCGCTGCGCTGCTCGGCCCCGCCACTGCCCTGCACGCCGGGGCATTCGCGCCGGGCACGCTGCTGCTGGCCCTCGGATCCGGCCCCATGATCGCGATCTTCCGGCGCATGGCCGCCCGAATTCCCGGACTCTCACCCCGGGGCACCCAGGCCACGCCTCGACGCCGAACCGGTCGGCACCGGCGCGCACGGCCCGCCCACGCCTACGGCCACCGGACATGACCTCAGCCGGCGTCCGACATCCCGACCCCACCGAAACCCACACGCAGAGGAAACGATCATGACTCAGCTCTTGTCGCACCGTGACATCCGGATCGCCACCGGGGAACTCGGCGAAGCCGTCATGGGGCCACAGCGACAGCAGCTCACCGTCGCGGTGCACTCCGGCCTAGCCCCGATCCGCACGCTGTCGTCCGGAACTGTGCGAATGGACGGCGGCCACCACGCGCTACCGCACATCCATGCCGAGTCCGAGATCCAGGTCTACGTCGTGCGCGGCAGGATCGCCTCCCTGGTCGGCCCCGACCTGACGCCGATCCTGCACGGCCCCGGATCCCTGGTCTACATCGCACCCGGAGTCGAGCACACGGGCGTGAACTTGGATCCACACGAACCTGCCGACCTGATCGAGGTCCGCACCGACCCAGCGTTCAATGCGGATCTGGTCCGCCTTCCCGATCTGGACGCGCTCACCGAAACCCGCGTTGCGCAGCTGCGCCGGGACTACGTCCTCGGCCGCTACCACGAACAGCTGGCCACACCATCCGTGCACGCCGTGACCCGCTGAGAACCACGGCCAACCCACAGACACCCGCACGAGATACCGCGCGGGCACCGGAAACACCCCCGCGGCAACCGCCGCACCAACCGAAAGGTCTCCACCATGCAGCACAGCCAGATCGTCCGGGCCGTCCTCGCCGGCACCTTCATCGTCGCCGGGATCGTCGCCGGAGCGGGCGCCGCATCCGCCGCGACGACGCACCACGCCGCCGGGGCCACCACGTCGGTCAGCCCCGACACCCGCGAGGGCTCGATCACCAACGCGGCTCCCAACGGGGCACCCGATCTGGCTCCCGACGGAACCCGGATCTGGTAGCTCCACAGGCGTCACCGCCACGCCAGGCCGACGACGACTTCGCTGGTCACGACGTGGACGCACCTGCCTGTCCCGCGCCATACACGGCACAACGCTAAAACACCGGGACGGGGACCGCTGAAAAATTGATTCGCACCAACCACACTGAACGTCGACAGATCATCAGAGGCGCCCCGCATCCCGGGTAGCCAGGAACAAAATTGTCGCCACGATCTGTCCTTGGCTGGACTGTGCGCCAAGGGCCGCGTGGACGGTATCAGCGAACACAGGCGCTGACCGTGGGGTCACCACAAGAAAACGGAGCCTCTGCGTGTGCCGACAGGTTGGGGAACCTGGCAGTCGTGTGCACGCGTCGGAAGTGAATTGCAGCTCTTCCTCCGATAGGGACACGAGTTTTCGTGAACCTTGGGCTCGAGTGGGACTCCTCGGAATTCGGTCACCAAATTCCACAGAGGAGCAGAAAATGATGTTGTCTAATCGGGTTCGACTCGGGCTCGTGGTTGCCGCCGCAGCAGCGACCGTGGTCGGAGGCGCCGGCCTCGCCGAGGCGGCCACCAGCCACACGCCGGTGGCATCGCCGGCCGCGCACAGCGCGGCCCGCGATGTCGGGACCCCGAGCGAGGTCGACTCGTCGGCGCCGGTGACGGCACCGGACGGCACCCGGATCAACGGCGTGACCGCCTCGCCGTTCGGCGGCCACACCACCCGCGCCGGCAGGACGACGCGCGAGGGGCGGACGGCCTCGACGCAGAGCGCCATCGAGGTCGACATCCTCGCCTCGGGCGCCCGCTTGCGCACATCGGTGCCGAGTGGTGCGGTGGTCGCCTTGGCCTACCCCGGGCAGAACGCCTGGGGAGGCTGCCAGATCCGTGGCCGTGACGGCTGGGTGTGGGGCTGGCTGTCGGTGCAGACCTCGGCGGGCTGGCGATCCGGCTGGATGCGCCACGACCTGTGGTCGATCACCCAGCACACCTACCCGGGCGGCGGCGGGGACCCGGCCAACCTGCCCTGGTGCTGAGCCCACAGCGGCTGATGCCCCGCCTCGCGCGGTGACATCACCACGGGGCTCGTGAGCTCGCGGCCACCCTCTCCACGTCGATGGTGGCCGCCTCCCCGGGGAGGCGGCCGGCGAAACCACCCCCCATCGCCGGTCGCCTCCCCGCACCCTTCTTCCAGCGAAAGCGCAGCCATGAACCAGCCACGCAGCCACGTCGCCTCCGGCACGCCGCCGCAGCACCCCACCTCCGCGGCGACGTCCGAACCGGACTCGGCGCGCGAACACAGGCCCCGGCCCCGCCTGGTGAGCACCGCCGACACCACGGAAACCCAGCTGCACATCGTGCGCCCGCCGCTGTGCGTCTGGGGCATGGTCGTGGCCGGATCAGCTGACGGTCAGGATCATGGCCAGCGCACCGCCGAACAGGCAGGGCCCAAACGGCACCGTCGTCTGTCCCCGATCGGCGCCGCGGTGTGCGCCGGGGACGGCGACGAGCACCAATGCCAGTACCGACGCCACCACGAGCGCGCCGGCCACCTGCGGCCAGCCGATCCAGCCGGTCAGCGCGCCCACCACCGCTGCGGTACCGATGTCCCCGGCCCCCACACCACCCCGGCTGAGGACCGCCAGCGCAAGGACCAGCCCGCCGGCGGCCAGCAGCCCACCCACTGCACGCACGCCCGGTTCAGCATCGCGGTGAGCCAGGCACAAGGCGGCGAAGCCGACGAGTACGCCGGCCAGCTGCGGCCCGGTCACCCATCGCGGCAGGCGATGCTCGCACCAGTCGATGACCGACAGCGGCACGGCCAGAACGCCGGCGAAGGAGTAGATCACCAGGTCGCCGCGATCACCGACTTGCCACGCCAGCAGCGCCAGCAGCGCCGCGGTGACCACGGCGCCCAGCCACCACGACCCGGCGATCGCGCGGTCGTGGCGCAGCAGCCGACGGGTGAGCACGCTCGAGGCGGCGCCGAGCCCCAGCCCGGCCGCGGCGGCGCCGAGGACCCACCAGAGGCCGCTCGTCGACAGCTGCATGACCCCTCCCGAACTCGCATGATCGCTCCGTCAGCCATCTTGCCTGGCCGCACCGTCATCCCGCTCGCACGCACACCGCGCGAGAGCGCACCATGCACGCCCTGGCGCCTCGTCGCTGTCGCCACTGCGGTATTCGGGTTCGCCGTGAGCGCCTGCAGCTCGAGCGGCGCCGACGTCCACACGTCCTCGGTAAGCACGCCGACGGCCGTGGTTGCGACCCCCACGACAGCATCGCCCGGCAGCACAGCGAAACGACAGGCCATCGACGCTTACGTGGGTATGTGGCGAGATGTCGCCGCCGTGGCGACCACCTCGGACTGGCGGTCGCCACGGCTGGCCGAGCACGCCACCGGTGACGCGCTCTCGGTGCTGTCGCGCCAGCTCTACGCCGATCACTACAACGGCCTGATCAGCAAAGGTGCCCCGAGCAATTCCCCGGTCGCCCAGTCCGTCGATTCGCCCTATGAGCCCAAAACGGTCGTGATCACGGATTGCTCGGACGCAAGCTCCTGGCTGAAGTACCGGGCAGACAACGGGAAGCCAGCCGACAGTGACCCTGGTGGCAAGCACCTGATCCGCGCCGAAGTCAAGCTGGCCGTCGACGGTTCCTGGCGCGTGACCCGGTTCGCCGTGGAAAGCACCGGATCATGCTGACCGCCACCCGCCGGTTCGGACTCGTCGCCGCCGCGGCCGCTGCGGTGATGCTGGCGAGCGTCGCGCCCGCGATGGCCCAGGACTGGTATGGCGACGTCGACTGTGGACAGTCCTCCTACCCCGGCTGTGAACTCGGCGCGGGCCAACGTGGCCACGACCAACCCGGGCCCCGGCCGGCCCCGCGCTCCGGGGCGCCGCAGGCGCAGGGCGGCCCGCGCAACACCACGACGCCGCCGGGAGACCGGATTGTTGGTGGCGAGGACACCCGGGCCGACTGCGCGTACGTCCGCAGCGACTACCAACCCCCGTCCGGCGCCGTCCAGACCGCGAGCCATCGCGCGCACCGCTCGCCGGCCGACGGCGTGCAGTTCACGTCTCTGGCCCAGACCCGCCCCGGGGGCGTCCGGCTGGTGCAGGCGCCCGGTCAGGGCGGCGCTTGGTACGTCTACCGGTGCTCGGGGCCGGGCTCGCGCGATGCGCTGTTCCGGGCGCCGGTGTGGATCGCCGACGGGCAGGCCCCCGACGCGGCGCCGACGCCCTCGCCGCAGCAGCTCGCCGAGCAGGCCCGCTCGCAGCTGCGACTGCCCAGCCCGGTGATCGCGTCGAGCCCGGCCGGAACGCAGCTGGTCCGGCTGCCGACGTGGCTATGGCTGGATGCGGCGATGTGGCAGCCGCACTCGGCGACCGCGTCAGTGCCCGCGGTACAGGTCACCGCGACTGCGACCCCGACGTCGGTGTCCTGGTCCACCGGCGACGGCGCCACGGTGACCTGTACTGGTCCCGGAACCCCGTTCCCGGCCGCCGGTGCCGCACAGGCCGCGTCGCCGGATTGCGGACACACCTACCAGAGATCCTCAGCTTCGAGCCCCGGTGCACGGTTCCCGATCACCGCCACGGTGTCCTGGCGCATCACCTGGGCCGGCGGCGGAACGGCAGGCGCCTTCCCGGACCTGACCACCAGCGCCACCGCCTCGCTGGGGGTCGCGGAGGCGCAGGCGCTCGGCACCGGATAGCTCCCGCTCGTCCCTTTCCCACGCCCCGATTCGTTTCCCTGATCTCGTTTTCGCGCACGTCGCAGATGCCGCGGTACGGGCGAGCTATACCTGGAGGGCTTTGTGACCGGCACCGACACTTCCACTCACGGTCAGAAGACGCTCGGCGCACCGACGCCGGTGTCCTGGTTGGACCGCACCGGCGCACCTGCTGCACCGACAACCCGGCGAGGCCCGCGGAAAGCGCCGCACTTGGCCGCCGGGCTGCTGCTCGTCGTCCTCTGCGCCGGCGGAACCGTCTGGTGGACCACCAGCACCCAGGACCGGACACCGACCCTGGCAGTGGCCAGGCCCGTCACCGTCGGGCACGTGCTGACCATGGCGGACCTGAACACGGTCGACGTTTCCGCCTCGCCGGGCACCGCCCTCGTCCCGGCCGACGAGGCTGCCAGCGTCCTCGGGCGGCCGATGGCGACCAACCTCGGGCCCGGAGCCCTGTTGACCCCGGACGCTGTCGGCGCCGCACAGCTGCCCGCCATCGGCCGGGCGATCGCCGCGGTCGGGGTCAAGCCCGGACAATTCCCGCCCGCACTGACCGCCGGCACGCCGATCACCCTGATCGTCACCGCCGCCACGACGCAGCCTCTCACCACGGCGCAAGCGCCGGCGGCAGGCACGACCTGGCGCGCCATCGTAGTCGGTGTCGCACCGGCGGCCACGGAC
Source organism: Streptomyces sp. MN03-5084-2B (assembly GCA_033793495.1). Lineage (GTDB taxonomy): Bacteria > Actinomycetota > Actinomycetes > Mycobacteriales > Pseudonocardiaceae > Amycolatopsis. The sequence continues at coordinate 48,801 of JARAWT010000045.1, forward strand.
CAGACCACCGTGATCTCGCTCGACCTCACGACCACCGACGCCGAGGCGTTAGCTCAGGTCCCCGCCGGGCAGTTGGCCCTGGTGATGCAGTCCGCGGGTGGTGGCCGCTGATGATGATCGCGTTGTGCTCCGTTCACGGCTCGCCGGGCGTGACCACCCTGGCCGTCGCCCTCGCCACCCACTGGCCCGACACGACTCGCACCCGTCGGATGATCGCCGAGATCGACCCGGCCGGCGGCGACCTGGCGATGCGGCTCCATCTGCCGACCACACCCGGCCTGGCCAGTCTTGCCGCCGCCGCACGCCGGCAGCCGCGCCCCGAGATCGTGTGGGACCACACCCAGGGGCTGCCCGGTGGCGCGCGGGTGCTGCTCGCCCCGCCTGGTAGCGGACACACGCGTGCCGCCTTGCACATCCTTGCCGGCGCCGCCCACCAGCTGCTGCCCGCCGCCGCCCGCGAACCCGACGTTGTTGTGCTGGCCGACTGCGGCCGGGTCGATCCCGGTACCCAGGCCGAGGCGATCGCGCGCCAGGCGGACGCCCTGGTTCTCCTCACCGGTACTCACGGCGAGGACCTCGCCCACACCGCGGCACGGCTGGCCGAGCTGGCCCGCTGGACACCACGGTCCGGCCTGCTGCTCACCGGCGACGGCTACCCGACCGCCGAGGTCGAACGCGAGCTCGGCGTGCCGACCATCGGGCGCCTGCCCCACGATCCGGCCACCGTGGCCACCCTGACCGGCCATCGACCACCACCGCGCGTGCGCCGCCGCCGACCCGGCGGACTCGCCCGCCACGTCGCCGCGCTCGCGCGCACGCTGGCCACACCCGCCTCCGTCGCCGTTGCGTCCGCTGCCACGGCTGCGGTCACGACCGCTTCGGCTGGCGCGGCTGCCGGTCAGCGGCGCACGGCCGACGGGACCATCGCCCAGCCTTCCCGCGCCGACCTTGCTCGCGGGCGTCAGCAGCCACCCGCCGGTGACTTGTCCCGCGGCGGCAGTCCGTCGTCCCCGACCGGGCCGGAGCCGCGGACATGACGGCGAGCAGGCGTCCCACGGAATCGTCCGCGGCCGCCATCGGGGCCGACGGCGCCGAGCGGCGGCTGCACACGCGGCTGCGGCGGACCCTCGCCACGGAGCTGCCGGCACGCGTCGAGGCCGAGACGGGGCCGGCAGCGGGTCCGCTTCCGCTGGCTCGGCGGCGAGAGATCGGCCGCGAGGTCCTCGACGGCGCGATCGCCGCGCACAGCGAGGCCGAGCTGGTCGCCGGTCGCGAACTGGTGGACTCCGGCACGGAGCAGAGGCTCGTCGAGCAGGTACTGGACGAGGTGTTCGGCCTCGGCGGCCTGCAGCCGCTGCTGGAGGACCCGACGGTGGAGACGATCGCGGTCAACCGATACGACCGGGTCTTCCTCCAGCACACCGACGGCCGCCGCACCGCGGCCGCCCCGGTCGCGGCCTCCAACGACGAGCTGACGGACCTGATCCGGACTTTGGCCGCGCGGGCGTCCTCGGAGGAGCGCCGCTTCGATCGCGGCTCACCCGCCCTGAACCTGCAGTTGCCGGGTGGCGAAAGGCTTTTCGCCGTGCTCGGGCTGACCGCGGGCGGGGTGACGGCGTGCACGATCCGCCGGCACGGCTACCTGACCGCAACCCTCGCCCAGCTGCGCCGCCGCGGCACCCTCGATGCCGGCTTGGAGCGCTTCCTGCGCGCGATCGTGCGGGCCCGCAAGAACACGCTTATCACCGGCGGCACCGGCGTCGGGAAAACCACGATGCTGCGCGCGCTGGCCGATGAGATGGATCCGCTGGAACGCCTCGTGACCATCGAGGACGCCTTCGAGCTCGGCCTCGGGCTGGATCCCGCGCGGCACGCCGACGTCACCGCGTTACAGGCGCGCGAGGCCAATGTGGAGGGCGCGGGCGCGATCGATCAGGCCGAGCTCGTTCGTTGGGGACTGCGGATGAGCCCGGACCGGGTGATCGTCGGCGAGATCCGCGGGCCCGAGGTCATCCCGATGTGCAACGCCATGTCCCAGGGCAACGACGGCTCCATGGCCACCTTGCACGCGAGCAGCTCGAAGATCGCGTTCACCCGACTTGCCTCCTACGCTGCGCAGGGGCCCGAGCGGCTGCCGCTGGAAGCCACCGCCCTGCTCGTCGCCTCGGCGGTGCACTTCGTCGTGCACCTCGATCGCGCCGCCGACCGCACGACCCGGGTCATCTCCTCCATCCGCGAGGTCGTCGATGCCGAGGCCGGTTCGGTGATCTCCAACGAGGTCTACCGCCGCGGCCCGGACCGCCGCGCGGTTCCGGTGGCCGGGGCATTGCGCGCGGACACCCTCGACGACCTGGTCGCGGCCGGATTCGACCCCGACCTGCTCTGCCGCCCGGAGGGCTGGTGGACGCCATGAACCTCGCCACCACCACGATCATCGCCGCCACCCTCGGGCTGGGGACCGCCGCCGGCGTCATCCTGATCGCCGCTGCCTGGCGCCGGACCCCGTCGCCGTCGGCACCCTCGCGCGGTGCCCGGCTGGTTCGTGCCCTCCAGGGGCGGGCTGGCGACCGCCGGGCCCTGGCGCGCCTTGCGACGGCGGTCGCCGCGGGCGCGGGGACCGGGGTCGTGACCGGGTGGGTGGCCGGCGCGGTGCTGGCCGCTGGGGCCGTCTGGTTCCTGCCGCGGCTGGTCGGCCCGGACCGGGCGCACGCCCGCCGGGTCGCGCGGATCGAGGCGATCGCCTCCTGGACGGAGATGCTGCGTGACGTGCTCTCGGCGGCGGCGGGGCTCGAGCAAGCCATCCTCGCCACCGCCCCGCTCGCCCCGGCGGCGATCCGCGGCGAGGTCGCCACCCTCACCGCGCGCCTGGAAAGCGGGCAGCGCCTCGCGCCGGCGCTGCGGGCCCTGGCATCCGAGCTGGACGACCCGACCGCGGACCTCGTCCTCGCCGCCCTCGTCCTCGCCGCCGAGCACCAGGCGCGCCAGCTTGGCGACCTGCTCAGCTCCCTCGCCACCACCGCCCGCGGGCAAGCCGCGATGCGGATGCGGGTCGAGACCGGGCGGGCCCGGACCCGCACCTCGATCCGGGTCGTCGTCGCCACCACCGTCGCCTTCGCCGCCGCGGTCGTGTTGGCCAACCGCGCCTACCTCGACGTCTACAACACCGCCACCGGCCAGATCGTCCTGCTGCTCATCGGCGGCCTGTTCGGGGCCGGATTCGCCTGGCTCGCCCGCATCGCTACCAGCGGCCGACAGGCCCGGGTACTGGCCTTGGACGCCCCAGAAGCCCCAGACGCGACCGGAACCCGCAACGGTGACGAGGCAACCGCCGGGGGAGGTGAGCGCTCGTGATCCCGGCACTCCTGCTGGGCACCGGTGCTGGCCTCGGCTGGTGGCTGCTGCTGACCTGGATCCTGCCTCCGCGCCCGGCGCTGCGCGACCGGCTCGCCCAGCTGCGCACCCGAACACCGGCCGCGCCGATCGTCGTCGCGAACGACGCCGCCTGGGTCACTGCCTGGGGGCGGATGTTCGTGCCTGGCCTGCGGAAGCTCGGACTGCCCGGCGCACGGATCGAGGCCGATCTGCGGATCACTGGCCGCGGCGCCGACACCCACCTCGCCGCGAAAGCCCTGCTCACCATCGCCGGGCTACTCACCCCGTGGCTCCTGCAAGCCCTCCTCGCGCTCGGTGGCCTGTCGTCGGGCGTCGAGGTGCCGCTGCTCGCCGGGCTCGTCCTCGCCGCACTGGGGTTCCTGATCCCTGATCTGGACATCCGGGGGAAGGCGACGCGGCTGCGGCGCGAGTTCCGCGACGCGCTCTCGGCGTTTCTCGACCTCGTCGGGGTCACCCTCGCCGGCGGCGCCGGAGTCGAGGCCGCGCTCGGCGACGCCGCGGCCGTCGGAGCGGGCCGGGCGTTCGAGGCGATCCGTCGCGCCCTGCGCACCGCACAGCTGACCCGCACCACCCCGTGGAACACTCTGCGCCGCCTCGGCGAAGAGCTCGATGTCACCGAACTGGCCGAACTCGCCGCCTCGATCTCCCTGGCCGGCACCGAAGGCGCCCCCGTCCGCGCCTCGCTGGCCGCGAAAGCCGAAGCCCTGCGCACCCACCAAATCACCGACGCCGAAACCGAGGCCCACGCCGCCACCGAACGCATGGCCCTGCCGGTCACGTTGCTGTTCCTCGGATTCCTCGCATTCATCGCCTACCCCGCGGTGATCCAAGTCCTAAATGGACTCTGACCGCTCCGTGCCCCCGCCTCGACCCGCGAAAGGCATTGAACCACAACGGAAAGAAGGCGTCACCATGTTGCACCACATCCGGACATTCTGGCAATTAGCGCGAGCACGCATCACCCTCCTGCGCGCCGAGCCGGACCGCGGAGAGATCACCACGACAGTCATCGTCACCGCCCTGATGGCCATCGCCGCGATCGCCATTGTCGCGATCATCGTGGCGAAACTGGTCCAGAAGGCGAACTCGATCGACCTCGGGCTCGGCTGACATGCTCGACAGAGCCGCACGAGTTCCGCGCTTGCCGGCCCACGTGCGGCGCGCTCTGATGGGCGATCGGGGAGCGGCGACCGTCGAGCTGGTGATCGCGACGCCATTATTGCTGCTGGCGTTGCTGACAATCATTCAGTTCGCGCTGTGGTCCCACGCCACCCACGTCGCCCAGGCCGCAGCGTCCCAGGCGCTGGCAGCGGCTCGCGTGCAGGACGGCAGTACCAGCGCTGGACACGCTGCGGGACAGCAGCTGCTCGACGAGCTCGCTGCGGGCCCGCTGCGCGACCCGCACATCGACGTCACCCGGACCGCGACCTCCGCAGCAGTGAGCATCCACGGCGAGGCGATCGCCGTCCTGCCCGGCGTGCACCTGCCCGTGCACGCCGAAGCCGCTGGGCCCCTGGAGAGGTTCTTCGGCACGCAGGCTGACGCCGTGCCCTGAGACCCCGTGTTGCGGCAGACATTCGACGCTTGGCCGAAAGGAAAACCCGATGACACAGAAAGAACTGCACTCGACAGGGTCACCGGTGCAGGCAGCCATGTTCCCGGACGGGCCGGATTCAGTGCTGCGCAATCCCGATGTCTCCGAGACGCAATGGCACCGGGAACTGGTCCGCGCCGCGTTGTATCCGTGGCTCTTCCTCACCGAACTCGCCGGGATTCTGCTGCTCGTGCTCGCGGGCGTGCTCGGGGACGGTGTCGCCTCGGTGCTCGCGCTGAGCGCGGGAATCCTGACGGTGAGCGGGAGCGTGCTGGCCGGCTGGCATCGCGCCAGCCGCATCGCCTCCGACCACCGGCACGGCCTGGCACCCCCCTGTCGTCTGGACCGGGTGCGGGGAGAGTTCTTTCTCCGTAGCCGCGACTTCAGCGGCCTCGGCACCGCGAGTGCGGCGGCGCGGACGCTGTTCACCGGCGTGGACGAGATCTACCGCAGCCCGGCCCGCGAGTGGATCGACCCGGCGCTGTGCGCCGAGGTGCATCGGGTGGCGTGGCAGGCGTTGTGCTGCCTGGACCGCACACGCGGCGCCCGCGGGCTCGCCGCGGACCTCGCGGCCGACTCCGATTCCACGGTCGGCGACCTCGCCGCCGCGGCGCGCCACGCCGTGACGGCCATCGACGACGCGCTGGAGGACGTCGTGAGCCACATTCACGGCTGCCTGGTGCTGACCCGCGCCTGGGAAGCCAAACTGCGCCACACCGACCTCACCGCCCGGGCCGAACACACCCTCGCCGCCCTGCCTAGCCCCGACCAGCTGCGACGACTGGCCGAGGCCGCCGAAGCACTGCCCCAAGCCGTGTTCGCCTACATCACCGCCGCCCGCGACGTCACCGACACCGGACCATTCCCCTGGGAACAGCCCACCCCGTCCCGGCCGCGCCGTCGCCGAGCCCTCGCCTCCCACCTCGGCACACCATTCGCGAGGATGCCAGCTGGGCATCCTCGAATCGGCGAGGGCCTGCCGTGACCGGAGTGGTACCAGCGCGTACGCCGCGGCGCCGGTGGTGGGCCGGCGACCGCGGTTCGGTGACGGCCGAGGCCGTGCTGGTCACTCCGATTCTGGTGCTGTTGCTGGTGTTCATCGCGGTCGTGGTCCATCGCGGTGTCGACGCCCGGCTGCGCCTTGACGACGTCGCGCACCAGGCCGCGCGCGCCGCCAGCCTGCAACGCACCACCACCGCGGCAACCACAGCCGCCCGCGACACGGCCACGTCCGCGCTCGCACAGGCCGGGATCGCCTGCCACGACGTGTCGACCAGCACCACGACCACAGCGTCCCCGGGCGGGACGGTCATCGTCGTCGTGCGCTGCACCGTCGATCTCGGCCAAGCCCTGCTGCTCGGCATAGCGAGCCGGACCCTGCAGGCCACCGCGACCGAAGTCATCGACACCTACCGATCCGAAGCCCAGCCCGGACAGCCCCGATGAGCGCGTCAGTGCGCGGTCCCCGCGCCCGCGAGGCAGGCGCGGACCTGGCGTCCGGTCAGCGTCCGGTGCTCGAGCAGCCCCGCCGCGACGTGGCCGATCTGCGGCCAGGGCCGGTCGATCAGGTCCCGTGCAATGCCCGCCCACGGGTCGACCTGTCGAGCGGGGAGCCCGCACGCCCGGCGCGCGCAGGCGATGAGCCCGAGGTCGTCGTGGCCGCCGTGCAGGTAGGCATCGAGCGTGATGTCCTCGGGCGCCAGATCCTCCCGCCGCAGCTCGACCGCAGCGGAGGTGTCGAGGACGTGGCGGGCCTGGGCCAGCGACCCAGCATGCGCGACCACCGCGACCGACGACAAGTCCACCCGGCGCGGCCGGACCGCGGTGAACCCGGCCCGCCCGGTGCCGCGGGGGCGCAGGGTGACATACCGCAGCGAACGGCCCTGCAGCACGTAGACGACGACGTGACCGGCCTCGTGCCAGGCGGTCAGCCTGTCCTCGCGCGAGCACGGCGTGGGCGGATGCCGCGCGTCGGTCACATCGGACAGTCTGCTCGACCGCCTGGTACGGCGGCCACGGGGACGCGCGGTCTGACCGGGTGGCGCCGGCGAGTGTCGGGGCGGGCCGACGACGGCCAGGTCTCGGCGTTCGTCGTCGTCCTGCTGACCGGAATCCTCGCGCTGGCGGGGCTTGGTCTGGACGGGGGGCTCGCGCTCGCGGCGAAAGTCCGGGTCACCGGCCAGGCGGAGTCCGCGGCCCGCGCCGGCGCCCAGGCGATCGACCTCGGCCTCTACCGTGCCACCGGCCGGCTCCGGCTCGTCCCCGCGCAGGCCGACGCGCTCGTCCGCGGCTACCTCGCCGGGATCGGCGCCACCGGCACCGTCACGGTCACCGGCGACACCGTGACCGTCACCGTCACGACCACCCAGCCGACCCAGCTGCTCTCGCTGATCGGCGTGCGCCAAATCCACGCGCACGGAACGGGCTCCGCACACCCACAACTCGGTGTCACAGGCGAGCCATGACCCGCACATAGAACCCATTACGAAAGGGGGACCGGCATGGTCACATCGAACGAGGAGATCACCCGCCGCCTCACCGAAACCGACACCGTGCGCAGCGCCCGCCGGCAGCAGGCGGCCACCATCGTGGGCGAGCTGGCCCGCCAGCACACCGAGCTGGCCGGCCAGCTCGCCGAGCGGGAACGCGAGCTCGGCGAGGCGCTGACCGCGGCCGGCGACGTCATCGACATACCCGAGTTATCCGCCGTCACCGACATCGCTGCCGAAGACCTGACGCGCTGGCGTGACCAGGCAGCGAAGCCCGCACGCAGCGGCAAGCGCAAGCGCACGGCCACCGCACCGCGCGCGGGCCGACCGGTCGCACCGGCACTACCGGCCACATCCGAGCCGGCCGGCACCACGTCGGCCGCGGCCGACGCGGCGAGCAGCTGATGACCGCGCCGCCCGGCCGCACGCGAATCGCCCGCACCACCCGGCTTTTCGGCCGGGCGGCGCGCGGGCTGCTCGCGGCCACGCTGCTGGCCGCCCTGGTAGCCGGGCTTCCCGCCGCACTGAGCTACGGCGTCGGCTGGCCCCTGCCGGACCACGTCCCGAGCCTGGATGAGATCGGCGCCGTTCTGATGGCGCCGATGTCGACCCATGTCCTGCTCGACACGCTCGCGTGCCTGGCCTGGCTGCTGTGGCTGGTCTTCGTCATCGACGTCGCCGCCTGCGCCCTCGACATCGCCCAGGGCGCCCGCTGGCCGCACCTGCGCCGGCAGCGCGGGCCGGTGCGACGGATCGCGGCCGTGCTCGTCGGCACCCTGCTGATCGCCGTGCTGGGCCGCACCGCCACCGCCGCACCCGCCGCGCCTGCCGGCGCCGCACGCCCCGGCCCGAACACCTCGCTCGTCGCGACCGCGCCCTCCAGGACCATACCGATCACGACCATACCGATCGCCGGTGAGCACACCGCAGCGCCGCTGACGGAGCACCGGGCATCGGCCGAGCCGGGAACCGAGCGGGTCCGGCCGCCCGTGCACGGGGTGTACGACTCGCTGTGGCGGGTCGCGCAGCGCTGCCTGGGCGACGGGGATCGGTGGCCGGAGATCTGGGCCCTCAACGAGGGCAGCACGCAGCCGGGCGGGCGAGTGCTGACCAACCCGCACCGGATCCACCCCGGCGACCTGCTCCGGCTCCCCGAGACCAGCCCGCGCGTCGCGCCCGTTGCAGTGCCCCGGCCCGCGCCGGCCAATCCGCCATCACCTACGCCACAGCTGGCACCGCCGGCGCCCAGCGCCACCGCACCTCCGTCGGGCGAGACACCCTCGCCCGCCACACCGACCGCGGGGCCCGCGCCAACGGCCGGCGAACCCGCCGCGGGTGCGGCGTCCTGGGATGGCGGCGCGGTGTTCGTCAGCCTCGGCCTGGCCGCGGCCGTCAGCGCGCTGCTGCTGCTCGCCCGGCGCCGCCGCCACGGCCGCTACCGGCCCGGCAGCGGCCGCCGTGACGACGACCTGCCGGTCGCGCCCGTGGTGTACCAGCTGCGGCTGGCCCACTTGCGCGCCCAGCGCCACGACGACGCCGACCTGGACACCGGACCCGACATCGAGCCGCAGGCCGAAGCCGGCTACGCACTCGACGACCCGGCTGCACACGAGCACCGCCACGAAACAGCTCAGGTCACCGCGGCACCCGGCGACCCAGCCCAGCTGCGTGTGCTTGCGCCTTCCAGTCGGCGGGTGGTCGCCGGGCCTCCGAGCGGCGGAGGGGAGGCGTCGACGGCGGTCGCGGACATCGCGCTCGACGCGACCGCCGCCGGCCTCGACGGTGCGACGACCGACGGGGCATCCGGCAGGCGAGTGCGGGTTGCGCTCGATCTGGCCCGCGTCCACGGCCTCGGCCTCGTCGGACCAGGCGGCTACGCCGCGGCCCGCGCGCTGCTGCTCACGCTCCTCACCGCGCCGAGGCCCGGGCCGGCGCCGCGAGTACTCGTGCCGGACGGTGACCTGGCGCGCCTGCTCGGCGTGCCGGTGCCCGCCACTGGCCTCCCGGACACCGTCACCGTCGAGGCCGACCTCGACACCGCGCTCGCCACCCTCGGTATGCCTGACACGGCAGAACCCCGGCCCACCGTCCTGGTCGCGGCCCCGCCCACCGAGCCGGACCGGCAGGCGCGGCTGCAGCAGCTGCTCGACAACGGCGCCCAGCACGGGCTCAGCGCCCTGCTGCTGGGCCAATGGCGCGCCGGAGTGACCGCCTACGTCACCGCCGGCGGGATCATCTCCGCGACCGACCCCGGACTCGGCGAGCCGCTGCGCGGCACCCGCGCCTTCACCCTGCCCGAAACCGCCACCCGCGACCTGCTGGCCTTCCTCCGCACCACCCAGCTCCCCGACCATGCCGGTAGTGAGAGCGATGCGCCCGAACCGCACACCGCGCCGGGAGCTGAGCCGTCACAGCCAGAGTCCCTCGGAGGCGGTCCCGACCGCTTGGAAATCACCGCGAGCCCACCAGCGCCCGATCCACGTTCCACCGAGGCCTCCGGGCCCGGAGGCGAGCCGCGTCCGCTGCCACCACCGGCGGCGGACACCGCCCCACGGGCACGCGCACCGCTGGTGCTGACGGTGTTCGGCACGCCGGCCCTGCACTGGCGACCCGATCCCGGACGGCCCGAAGCCGAGCTGCGCGACCTGTCCGGCGAATTGAGCAGCCGGCCGGTCGAACTGCTGGTGTACCTCGCGGTGCATCCCGGCGGCGTCTCCCGGGACGGCATCGTCGATGCCCTCTGGCCCGACGAGCCGCCCCGCAACCCCGCCAGCGTGCTGCGTACCGTGCTCTCCCGGATCCGCCGCGCCCTCGACACCGCCACCCGCGGCGCCGTCAGCGAGCTGGTTCGGGCCGAGCACGGCCACTACCGACTCGACCCGGCCGCCGTCGAGGTGGACTACTGGCATTTCGCCGACGCGGCCACCGCCCGCCGCACCGCCACCACACCCCAGCAGCGCGCCGCCGCCCACGAGGCGATCGTGGCGCACTACGGCGGCCTCCTCGCCGACGGCCTCGACACCGAATGGCTGGTCGCCGCGAGAGAAGCGACCCGCCGCGACGCACTCGACGCGGTGGCCGCGCTCGCCCGGACCCGGGTACACGACGATCCCGACTACACCCTGGATCTGCTGGAGACCGCGCGAAGTTTCGATCCGCACAACGAGCTGCTCTACCGCGACATCATGCGCCTGCAGCACGCACTCGGCCGGCACGACGCCATCTCCCGCACCCTCACTCTCCTGCACACCCGCCTGGCCGAACTCGACACCACACCCACCCCCGACACCACCGACCTCGCCCAGCGGCTGCGCGCCCGCCACACCGGAATCCCTGTCGACGAACCCTCCCGATCCACGGCTTCATGAATGAGTGCCCTGACGGTTCCGGCGACGCCCCGGCGCAACATAAATCGAGACGCGGTTCTCGCGCGATAAAGGCAATTGCGCAGAACAGCGAAATGCCTCGATTGCGGGCCGATGTCCCGCCTGTTTCGATGCTAGCGTCGGCTTCGACGGCATCACTATCTAGGATGAAGACAAAGAATCCCGTGGACGCGTACCAATATTCCACGCCAATGTCGACACCGCTGCACGTCAAGTCTCGTGCGCAGCTGTCGCACGCCGCCAACACGCCGCGGTGCTGCAGTGTCGAACACGACACCCGCGCCGCTCAAGCCGAGCCTCCCGCTCCCGCTCCGCGATCACCCAGCACGCGCATCGACATCGGTGGTGCGGAGAGTACTTGCCAGCCGTGGGGCCGACGACCCGGCCGATCAGCCTCGTCCTCCGGTATCCGCCCAAGGCGGATCCCCCTGTCTCGGACGTCTTCGCAGGTCAACCCGGCTCCAGGGGGATCCATCGGTATCCCAGACTCGCTTGACACCAAGCGGGTAAACACACCAGGCCCGGCACCGATGTCGTGCGACTTGGTCACTCTGTCCACTGCGCCGGCTCGTATCCCTCGCTTACGTTCACCCCTGGTCGGCTTCTTCATTCGTTTTATTCTTCCTATTCTTGTCGGCGGAGACGTCTGGCCGGCGGTGTCGATTTCGTCGACGCGACAGCTCTCTGAACTGCGCAAACAATCCGAAAAATGCGCGCCGCTTCCCCGGGAAAGTAGGCAAAATTCCCTGAATTTGGCCCGGAAATCTATTGCGTGGCACCGCCGGGTCGAGTTACGTTTGTTGTGTCACCGGGAAAACCGGAAACCGAAACGGGACGCGATCCGCGTTCCCGGGAAAACGGAAACCAGCAAACCACGAAGGGGGACCGCTGTGTCCACGCCAGCCACAACTCCGGCCCCGGGTGCCGCGCCCGCCGCCCCGGGCGCGGCCACCCGGCTCCGCAACGGCGAACTCCGGCGCATGGTCGCCGAACAGCTCGCCAGCGCACCCACAGCCGAACTCACCCCCGGGGCCATCGCCCGCAAGCTCGGCCATTCGTCCGGCGCGGTCGGCAACGCACTGGCCAAATTGGACGCTGACGGCGCGGCAGAACGCGTCGGCGTCAGCCCCGCCACCTACCGCGCGACCCCCAAAACCGCCGACGCCGCGACAACGGCCACCGTTTCCCCGCCGACAACCCCGCCACCCTCCACACCGTCCGTCCCGGCCGAGCCGCCCGTGGTGACCGGTCCGGTGCGACGCCCGAACGGGCAGATGTACCACCCGCGCAAACTGTCGAACCTGCCGGACGTCACCGCGTTGCGGCGGTTACGGAAGGCAGGGGTGGCCGCGCTCATGTACGGCCCGCCCGGGACGGGGAAAACCTCGGTCGTCGAGGCAGCGTTCCCCGACATCGTGACCGTGCAGGGCGACAGCGACACCATTGTCGACGACTTTGTGGGTTCTTACGTGCCGACATCGGACGGAAGTTTCGAATTCGTGGACGGCCCGCTGGTGACCGCGATGCGCGAGGGCCGCGCGTTGTTCATCGACGACGCCACCCTCATTCCGCCGCCCGTGCTGGCCGTGGTCTACCCCGCGATGGACGGCCGCCGCCAGGTCACGGTCAAGGCGAACAAGGGCGAAGTGGTCAACGCCGCCCCCGGGTTCTACGTCGTCGCCGGACACAACCCGGGCGTGCACGGGGCCATCCTGTCCGACGCGCTGTCGTCCCGATTCGCCGCGCAGATCCACGTGTCCACCGACTACGACCTCGCCACCAAACTCAAGATCGAGCCCAAAGCCGTACGCGTGGCCAAGAACCTCGCGCTACGGCAGGAGAAGGGCGACATCGGATGGGCGCCGCAGCTGCGTGAGCTGATCGCATTCGGCCGGATCGCCGACGCTCTCGGCACGAAGGCCGCCGCCGGGAATCTGATCGGTGTCGCGCCTGAGGAGGACCGCGAGATCGTCGCCGAAGCGGTTCGCAGCGTGTTCGGTGCAGACATCGCGCCGCTGTCGCTGGGTCCGCAGATCTGACACCACGCCACCTGCCCGGAAACCCGCCGACACCGCGAAAAGGACGCCCGATGACCGCGCACGTAGCCCCGGCCGCCGCCCCCACCGCCGTATTCCCTGCCCCGCCCGGGTGGCTGGCCATGTCCGCCGCTTTCGGGGACGAGGTCCCCGCCATCGCCGACCGCGACGACCTCGTGGTCACCGTCGCCCCGGGCGCGGGACACGGCGCACCGGCATGCTTTTTCCCCGACCTCGCCACGATCGAGGTCGACGGCGTACACCTCGCCCCCGGCGTCGACCCGGCAACCGTTTCCCCGCACCGCATCGGGGACCGCAAACGCTACCGCACCCTGTGGGGGCTACTGACTCACGAATGCGGACACGCCGCCCACTCGCGATGGCGCGCACCTGAGGACGCCCCGCCCGGCGCCGTGGCGGCGGCGGACCTGTTGGAAGAGTCACGCATGGAAGCGCAACAGCTCCGCCGCCGCCCCGCCGACCGGTACTGGCTACGCGGTAGCGCCACCCACCTGATCCTCGCCGACACCGACGCGAAGGACCCCGCGAAGGCACTCACCATGTCCAAACCCAGCGCGGCACGGGCCGCCGCGCTGTTGCTGGCACGCGTGGACGGCGGAGTCCTCAACCCCCGCGAAACGGCCAACGTCGCGCGGACGGTCGAGGGCATCCTCGGCGCCGACACCCTGAACACCCTGCGCGAAATCTGGCGAGAAGCACACCGCACCGCCGACGACGACGCCGACGCGATGATCGAACTCGGGCGGCGCTGGTGCGAAGCCATCGGCACCGACCCCGACGACGCCGATCCGACGAGCGCCACCTCCGGGGACGGCAAACCGTCACCGCTGGCCTCGGCGGTCACCGAGGCTGCGGGCATCATCGCGGCAACGGCGAGTGCCGAAACCGCACCCAGCGACCCGATCACCGAACGGCTGGAAGCCGCCGCCCGCGACGAGGCCGCCCGTGAGGCCGCCGCGCACGCCGCGCGCTCCGTGTTCTCCAGCGGCGGCAGCCGGACGGGCAGCACCGCCACCCGGGGCACCCGCGCCCCGACCGGCGCCGAACGCGCCGCCGCGCACCACCTTGCCCGCGCGTTGGACACCGCCGGGGTGCGGGAGCGAGCCGAGACCAAGGCGACCTCGGTCATACCCCCGGGGCGGTTGCGGGTGCGGGGCGCGGTGGCTGCGTCCGCGCAACGCGCGGCGGGCACGATACCCACCGCCGAACCGTTCATCCGCACCCACCGCACGACCGTGCCCACGCCACCACTTCGGCTCGGCATCGCGTGCGACGTGTCGAGTTCCATGAAAGCTTTCGCCGGACCGGTGGCCTCGGCCGCGTGGATCCTTGCCCACGCCGCCCACCGCACCCGGGTGCCCGCCACCACCGCCACCGTGATCTTCGGGCGCTACGTCCGCCCGATCACCTACCCCGGCAGCTCGCCCCGCGCGGTGACGAAATTCGCCGCAAATGACGGCGTGGAAGCGATCGACAAAGCGATCACCGCCCTCGACGGTGCCCTCAACCTCTCGCACGCCGACGCCGCGCGGTTGTTGGTCATCGTGACCGACACCTACATCGTCGACGAGACCTACCGCAGCAACGCCCAGAAACACCTCGCGCGATTGCGGGCAACCGGGTGCGCCGTGTTGTGGCTGACCCCGGAAGATACGGCCCCCCAGCCCGACCTGGTCGGGAGCGACATCGTGCACACGCTCACCGATCCGACAACCACCGCGCGGCAAATCGGGCGCGCCGCCACCGCCGCACTCCGCGCCACCCGCTGACCGCCCCACCGTCCCACCGCCTCGGGGCCGAGGACCGACTCGGCCCCGAAAACCCGGACCACCTACCGACCGAAAGATCGAGGCACACCCATGGCCACCACCTACGACATTCACGACGACCCGACCGTGCCGCGCTACGCGGTCACGATGGTGCCCAGCCCACCGGAGACGGTGCCACTGCGCAACCCCGACGGCACGTGGGCGCTGGTCGTCACGACGGTAGGGCTCACCCCGGCAGGCTGCGGCGGCGAACCCACCGCACCCGATCCGGACCCCGCACACACCGACATCGCCGCGCTGTTCGCCGGAATCTGGCTACCGACACCACCGCCTGCGACTCTGCACCGAGGTGATGTCGTGGTTCGGCTGACCTCGCCGGCGGACCTCGACCCGCGCCGGGCCGACATCGAGGTCCTCGCCGCCGACGACGGCCAATGGCGGTCCGTGCGCACCCTGCACGCCCTGGACGCACGATGGCCGCACCACGTGGCCACGACTGTCCTGTCCTGGATGCGCGCACTCGCCGCCGACGCCGACCGCGCGGTCATCATGCGCGGACTCGCCACGTCGCGCGGAATCGACCGCGCACCCGCCGGACTCGTTCCCGATGGCCTCGACACCGCACTGCACCCCGACGGACTGGACGCGCTCGCAGCCCTGATCGACGCGCGACTCGTCACGGCGGGGGACAGCCTGACGTGGGATGTCCACACCGCCACCGTGTGCCCCGGCGGAGCACTCCTGCGTGGCGAATCGCCGCACGAGCTGCGCACGTCCGCCGTGTCGGCACTGGCGACCAGCCTCGCGAGCCCGGTCACCGTCAACGGATGGCACCTGTGGCGGCTGGTCCGCGACGGGCGCACGCTCGCCGACCTGCGCGCCGAACTGACTGCCCGCTGAAGCCACAGCCCCGATCGCTACTTCGGATCTGACCTGAAAGGACACCGAGCTCACCATGACCACCCGAAAAGAGCGCATCATCGCCGCCGCATTCGCCCTGATCGCCGAGCTGGACGGGTCGTGGGGACTGGCGACCGGCCGGTACGTCCGCCGTGACGTCGACCTGTGGCGGGCGCTGCTGCTCATCGGCCCGGCAGGTGAGCTTCTCCGTGTTCGCCAGGTCTACGGCGAACACCCCTGGGCCTACCACGTCGAGCCCATTCTCCCTGAGGACGAAGACCGCGATGCCACCGGATGGAACGGACAGGAGCACGGCATCGACCGCCCGGGGTGGAACCCGCGAGGGTGGGCTTTCCCTGCTGACCGCAACGCGCTCGGCATCACCATTCCGGTCAACGCCCCGGCACGGGAGGCCGCCGACCTCCTCGAGATGACGGTGCTGCCCGACTACCGCTACTGGTCGAAACGAATCCGCGCCCGCAACGCACACCGCCGGGAACGGCTGCAAAACGACCTCACGCAAGCCGTCGAGATGGCCCACCAATTCGGCGGCCCGGTCAAACTCGCATCCCGAAGCGACAGCGACAAAACCACATGCAAGCTGCCCGACGGCCGCTCGGAAATCACCCTCTACACCGCGTCGCCGCGCGTGGAAATGCGGTTCGTCGTCCACCGCGACCGCGCCATGACCATCGCACCCGATCTGGCCCGGCTCTTGGGTTTCCTGCCGTCCTGACCATCCCGCAGCGAGGAGGCACCGCGATGCCACGCCACGTGCACCAGCCACGATCGACAAACACCACCGACGCGACCGCGTCACCGATCGGTGACGTCGTCGACCGGAACACGGGTTTCCCGCGCCTGCTCACCCGCAAATGCGAGACCTGCATCTTCCGCCCCGGAACCTCATGCACCTCAACGACGGCGCACGCGATGACATGGTCCGCGACGCGCTGGCCAACGACAGCTGGATCGTCTGCCACGCCACCCTGCCCGCCGCCGGGATCCCGATCGGGAAGCAGGCGATCTGCCGAGGCTTCTGGGACGTGCACGCCCGCGACACGTTCGGCTGCCGTCTCGCTGTCGCGTTCGGCGGCCCGGTCTTCGTGCCGCCGCCCACCGAACCCGCCGCGCCCGACCCGCGACACGCCTGACAACACCCACCGCCACGACGAGAGGAACGACGCCACCGTGAGCACGACATCCCGGTCCCTGACCGAGCGCGCGATCGCCGCAGCCCGCCGAACCCGCGAGATAGCCCCGCACGAGTTCGCCGAACGCACCAACCTCCGGCCGCGTTGGGACCGCCGCGCAGTCACCGCCGCCAATGTCGCCGCCGCGCTCGGTGTGCCCGTCGACACGGTGCTCGTGCGCGATGACTCCGATCGCCACTACGGCATCGGGACGAGCCGGATGCCGGGAGATCTGATCGAGGTCCACGGGGACGACGGCGTCCGCTGGCGATTCATACCCGACCTGACCGGATTCAACCCGATGTGGGGGTGGCTGCTGCTGGGCGAGTGCCCGTACTGCGAGGCACCGGGCGTTCCGCTGGCACGCATCGCCGGCCTCGCCGATCTCGGTGCCCACCTCGCCCCCGAGTTCGGCGAGCACGGCGCAGACGCCGCGCCGCCGGAGTTCCGTGGCGACCCCGGCCACCGCCCGGACTGCCACTTCGCCCTGCCCGACAAGGAGGCCGAGTGAGATGGCCACGCGGACCGACTTCTACCTCGGGACGGGCCCGAGGGCGGCATTGCGCTGCGGCCACACCGACGTCCCCGAGCGGGCGCGGCCCGAGGTGCTGCGGCTGTACTGCCCGGCCGCGTGGCGGCTGCTCGCCGAGGCGGGATCTCGTTCGGGCAACGGAACCTCGGCCACTGTGATGCGGTGCTGTGCGCCTGAGCCGCGGCGACCGCGAACACCGAACTCGGCGGCTACGCCGTGTTCGCCGTCCTGGACGTCTCCACCGCCATCGCCGAGGTCATCGCGACCCTTGGCAGCGTCCCCATCTTCACCTGACCCGACGTGACCTCCCGGACCAAAGGAGAGGACCAAACACCATGCAAGACAGCAAGATGCGTCTCATGTGGACCGTGCTGGCGATCGTGCTGCCAGGACCGTGGACCCCGATCATCGTGCTTGCCTACCTCCTCAACCGCGCCGCCGAGGACCGCCATGGCCCCGGTCACCACCTTCCGGCGATGCCTTACTGCCCGCCCGATCCCTACGCGTGCGTTCCTGCCCCGGCTCCGGCCCGGGTCGGCCGGAATCCGTACGCGCCGCCCCAGCTGACCGGGAGCAAATGATGTCGACCAAGACGGACTTCTACCTCGGGCGCGGCACCAGCGCCGAGTGGCTCGGCTCGATCGCCCGCGACGCGCACCCCGAGGACGTGCTCGCCGTCCCGCCCGGACGGCTGGCACTGACCAGCACCGACGAGATCACCTACCGCGCCGCCGTCGACGACCTGCTCGTCGTCTGGGCCTGCGAGGAACTCGGCGACGCCTACCCGCGCCGGGGCGGCTGGCCGTGGCCGTGGTGGACCAGCCACATCTCGGGCTGGATCGTCGCGTTCGACCCGGGCGAGAAGGCGGTGTTCATCACCGTGGGCGGCGGCGTGGCGTGGCACCGGATCAATCCCCGCTGCCCGGCCATGCCCGAGGGCGACGACCCGCTCGGCCCGCCCGACCTGGCGGCCTGGTTGGCGGACCCGGCCGCGCCGCCGTCGGTGCCGATGCCGCTGATGCGCGACCCGGCCACCGGACTCCCTACTCCCGCTGGAGCACCCCGATGAACTGTCCGACCACCTGCGACTTCTACCTCGGACGCGGCCCGGACGCCGAGTGGGTCGCCTCGATCGACCTCAACCACTGCGCCTGCACCAGCCTCGCCGCCATCGAACGAGCGGGCACCGCAGAGGAGTTCCGCCGGCGAGTCGAGCGCCTCTGCGCCACGATCCACCGCGACGAGACCGGCTACGCCACCAGCCCGCCATCCTCGAGGTGGCAGTGGTTGTGGCCGACCAGCCACGGCACCGACCGAACGTACGCCTTCGCCGACGGCGCCGTCTGGACCTGCCAGCGCGGGCAGCGGTGGTCGGCCCGCGCGGGCGACTACGTTCCGCCCAGCCCGGGCGAGGCCCCGGTGGTGTTTCCGCCTGGTCGCGACACCTGCGGCTACACCGGGATCGATGCCGCCGACACCACCGCCCGCCGCTACGGCCCGCTGCTGGGGCGCACCCACTGCGACGACATCGACGAACTCGGCATGCGGATCCTGGCCGACCTCACCGTGGCACCAGGCCCGGGAACACCGTCCGAGCTCGCCGCGCTGCGCGTGCGGCTGGCACCGGAGCAGCGGTACGCCGTCACCGCCGACTCCTCGGCCGTGGAGCTGGAGATTGAGGTCCTCGGCTACCGCGACGGCGACCCCGCCGCCGACCTCGCCCGAGACGCCCTGGCCAGCCTGCCCGCCCTCTACGGATGGACCGACCCCGACGGCGGCCCGCCCCGCTTCGGTGTCCGCGTCCTCATCGCCGATGCCCACCGCCACGCCAGCCACCCTGCGCTGGCCGATCGCCACACCCGGGCGGTCCTGACCGTCCGCTGAAAATCCGCTGGCCCACGACGATCACGGAGGACACGCCATGATCCCCGACAGTTCCCCGCACTCACCGACCACCGAGGCGGCGACGGCGGCTCCGCGTAGCGCCGCCGAGCACTACGCCGCCGCCGAGGCGCTGTTCACCCGCGCCCGCGAGTTGAACCCGACGATCAACGGCTCCGTCGGCCACGAAGATGAATACCGGCGCTGCATGGACTGGGCTGACATGCATCTGCGTCTCGCCGAGGGCATCACTGCCGGAGCCGGACTCATCGCCACCCAGCTTCGCCTCAAGGCCGACGGCTACCGGCTCAACCTCAGCCTCGGATCCGAGGCCTACCAGTGGGACACCTTGCTCAAAGACATTCACCGCAAGCCGGAGGAAGAGGCATGACCACACACCCCGCCGACACCACACCACTGGAGCCGAAGTGCCCGACATGCCACACCGGGATCGGCCAAATCCACGACGACAGGTGCACTGTCGCCCGCTGCCTGGCCACCGGACTGCAGCGCACCAGCCACCCACCGACGTGTCGCTGTCCGCGAGACGTCTGGACCGGACGCTGGCCCGGCACCGCCGAATGCGAAGAGTTCGGCTGGATGATCGGCCCCGGCCAGCCCGACCTCAATCGCCTCCTCACCACCGCCACCTGGGACCCCGTGGCACACCGGTGGACCCGCCCCGCCGCCTCGACACCGCACGCTGACCGAGGAGAGCCTCGATGACGTCGCTCAACACCACCACGGACCTCTCCGCGGGCGCAGCCCTCGCCGCCGGCGAGTACTGGATCGAACTCGTCCCCGCCACAGCCGACCAACCCCATCAGATCAGCTTCCCAGCCATGATCGAATCACGCCGCCACCACGGGCTCTGGGTCCGGCCCCGGCTGCGCCCCGACGTCGCCCAGGCCCTGTGCGAATGGCTCAACCTGGTCTACCCGAGCAACCCCGACTGGTACCCACTGGCCCGCATCGAGGACGACCTGCTGATCGTCTTCGCCGGAGAGACCGCCCACGACCATCACCAGATCGCGCTCGACGTGGGCGGCCGCTACCCGCTCGGAGATCTCGGCCGCTGGTTTCTCTCCGGCCCGACCCGCACCGAGGCCCGGTTCCACCACCGGCTCGACGTGCTGCGCGACGTCGGACGCCACCACCCGCGACCGGGCGAAACGGTGGTCACCTGCGACCCGGACAACCTGCCCGCCAGCGGCTACCCCGCCTACATCGAGTCCAGCCAAGGCACGACGGCGTGCGTCCCGGTGTTCCGCCCGGAAGTCGCCGAAGCGGTGGCCGTGACCTGCAGCGGCAACCACGACAGCTTCCCCGAGGACCACCCGCAGGTGTACTTCGACGGCAACACCCTCGTCCACGTCCACCAGCACCTGCGGGCCCGCGACGGCTACCTGCCCCTCCGCATCGACCCCGATCCGGACGGCAACTACCGCATCGACACCCCCGAGTGGACCTTCCACATCGCGCCGAAAAATCCGAGGGAGTCGCGATAGCCCATCAGTCCCCGATGCTCGGCAACGCTCAGCCGGGTAGCCGGACACCAGGACCACGTTAATACCTGACTTGCGCTCGGCGGCCCGTTCCCGAACGGGCCGCCGAACGCATGCCCGGCCGCAAGCAGGACCGTGCCCACCCACGCATCGATCGACGACCTGGTGTGGACGCGACCTCCGCCCTGTATAAACGGCATTCACGACACAGCAGCCAGCATCACGATGACAATGACGAAGCTCAGGCTGACCGCGATCAGTGTCTTCGCCCCAGGCGGCCATGACCCGGCCGGCCCCATAGGGCC
Source organism: Streptomyces sp. MN03-5084-2B (assembly GCA_033793495.1). Taxonomy (GTDB): domain Bacteria; phylum Actinomycetota; class Actinomycetes; order Mycobacteriales; family Pseudonocardiaceae; genus Amycolatopsis. The sequence continues at coordinate 69,805 of JARAWT010000045.1, forward strand.
TTGAATTCGGCCGTGACTACGCGCCTCGGGCGGCGCCGACGAGGAAGCGACGGTGGTGGCCTGTCGTGTCGGTACACTGGCCGACTGGAGGCGGCGCCACGCCTCGAGAAATGGTCGACGTCCCCTGGCGGACGTCGCCCGTTCTTCGCACGGCGCCTCGAGCAGATTCCGAACTGACGTCTCCTTCCCGCCGTCGGCACGGGTCGCAGCGTCCAGATCGGCCGGCACCGCGGCGGGCTCGCGGCGTTCGGCTGGGAGGCCACATCTCGGGAAGAGGGCGAGGGGTACCGGCTCGCCCTTGCCAAGGCGACGGCGCCGACGCTTCGGGAGGCGATTGAGTGGACCATCGCCCTTGAGTCCACCGAGAGCATCTGCAACGACTTCAACAGGCGCGGCGCCCCGTCACCGGAGGGTAAGGGGTGGGCCACGGACGCGCTGCGGAAGTTCATGCGGCGACCGATCCTCCGCGAGATGCAGGTGCACAAGCGTGAGATCGTCCGTGGCCCGGACGGCCTGCCGATCCGCCCCCATGAGCCGATCGTGACGGATGACGAGTGGCGTGACCTCCAGGCGGCGCTCGAACGGCGCTCGAACCCCGGTGGCTGGCGTGACAAGCCGCCCGCGCTGCTCACCAAGATCATTGTCTGTGACCTTTGCGGGCGCCCGATGCACAATGTCGATCAGGTGGGCAAGCCGGGAGTCTTCAAGTGCTCGCGGCACGGCCGGATGAACAGGTGCCCCGGGGTTGCCATCCAGCGCGAGCCGGTACAGAAGGCGGTGGAGGAGGTCTTCCTCAAGATCCTCGGGGATCTTCAGGTCGTGGAGGAGGAGGTCGTCGAGGCCGCCTCGGCGGAGATGCTGGAAGTCGAAGAGTCGCTGGACGCGGTCGTTGCGAAGCTCCGCGACGTCGAGGATGAGGCCGAGGAGGACCGGCTCCGCGCAGCGTCGATCGCTCATCAATCGCCGGAAGGAACTCCGGGTGCTTCTTTCGGAGCCGACGGTCCGGGTTGTCGAGACCGGCGAGACCTACCGCGAAGTCTGGAGCCGTCAGGACGACGGCGGCCGGCGTGCGCTGCTGGCGAGCGCTATCGAGGAGGTGAGGGTGCAGAAGGTCACGAGGGGTGGGCTCCCCGAGAATCGGCCGAAGCCGGGGGACCGCATCGACATCCGATGGAAGGGGCTTGTTCCCGCAGCGTAGGGCCCGTAAACGATGAAAGGCCCCGCCTCCTCAAGGGAGACGGGGCCTTTCCAGTTGGTCAGAGGTCGGCGTACAGGTCGGGCCGCTGCACTCGGCGGACAGCATGGAAGTCCTCCCAGGACGACGAGTGGCGGCCGTCCGGAAAGACAACGTGGGGGACCATGCGGGGTTCGGGGTCGCGGATGATGTGGAGGGATACGCGCGCTTCGAGCATGGTGGGGAGGTCTGCGAGCTCCCCGCGCCATGCTCACCCGAAGTCGCCTACGCCGGTCCCGCCGGCTTGCCGTCGGGGGTGTCGTAGAGACGTCCGGCGGGGTCGGTGCCGTCTGGTTTCGGGTGCATCATGCCGGTGCCCCAGTACGGGAACACCCGTTCGCTGAGTTCCCAGTCGTCCAGGTTGAACTCCGGGCCCGACTTGTACTGGAACCAGTGCTCGCAGGTGGCGCGATCGACCCACACCCGCATCTCGCGGGTGACCTTGTAGAACACCTGTTCGAATGACGCAAACCTGAGATCGGCTTGTGTGTAGACGCGCTCGACTCACCGGTAGTCGCAGGACGGGCAAGCGCTACACTGCGTATCGATGAAGCTACGTTAGGTGTATTACTAGCTTTGTTTTGGCACTGAAGCATCTCCCCGGTTGCTATTTTCGCCCCGGACGCATTGGAAGCACGACAAGAGGTGCGCGACGCGGTAATCTGAGGTTCGAGCGGAAGACGCGCCCACGAACAGCCAGCCAGCCTTCACGGAGGGTGATGCCTCATGCCCTAGCGCGGAGGTTATTTTGCCTGGTCAGGGGCGGTTTGTAAACCGGGGAGGCGAAGATGCAGTGACAGCCGGAACGCATTAAAGCGTGAATGCTGGAATTAACTAGGCCGGAGATAATGCGTGAAAGACACACGTAAAAGGTGCACACAAAGACTACGGCGAAAATCTATGCGCAGCAGTAGAGATGCAAAGATGCGCCCAGACCGCAGCCACGGTCTGGGCGCTTGGAACAAAACCCAGTCGAGTCCTAAGTCAACAAAGGTGGTGTCCCGTGTCTAAGTCTAGCAGCTTGGATCAACCAACATCGATCAGACTGCGGCTTTTGCGCAGGTCAACGGCCTTTCGGAAGCTCGCAGCGTTCGCCGCGGCTCTCTTGTTCGGGCAGCGTCGTCAGGCCGGAGCCGCTGAAGAGACACCTTGGAGCGCCCTGATGTTCCTCTTCGGCGATGAGCGGGCGGCGGCGCGTATGCACCGCAGCCTGCGACTCGTCGTGGTCGGTGTCGTACTGATCGTAATGACCCTCGGTGCAGTCGCCATCGTGCGCCCCGAGGTGCCGATCTCGTTCGGTCACGCGAGCGCGCAGAAGTAGCAGTGCGGGCCGGCGCGCCGAGGGGGAGGGAGCGCGCCGGTCCGCGGGCTCGACGCTACGCGGGCTAGTGGCGGTCCGCGCGCCATTCGAGGCCCATCGCCTGCGGTAGATGTACCGACTGCGCGGTAAAACGCAAAGGCCCCGCCTTCTCATCAGGAGAGGGGGCCTTCGGAGTTCAGGAGATGACGGCGGACAGGACCGCGCGGGCGAGGCGCGGCGGGACGGCGTTGCCGATCTGCTGGAAGATCTTGGTGTCGGAGCCCTGCCACGGGAAGCCGGGCGGGAAGGACTGGAGGACCGCGGCCTCCTCCATCGAGATCCGGGCGTCGTCGGCGGCGTTGGGAATCCAGCGGCCCGCGTCCTTCTCCGCGTAGATCTGCTTTCGGGCGCCGGAGCCGCCGACCTTCTCCCGGTCGGGGCCGCCGGTGATGCCGGAGGCGATGGTCGGGTAGGGCCGGTGGGTCATCCCTCAGCCGATCGCGTCGGCCATGCTCAGCCATGGGAGGAGGCTCTGGTCGCCCTCGTGCTTGCCGACACCGCGCTTGTATGGCCGGTGCGTCGGCGCCGGGAGCGAGACTTCGCGGTCGAGGCGTGCGATGAGGAAGGCCCGCTTGCGGGTCTGGGGTACGCCGTACTGCTCGGCGGAGAGCTTGCCGGTCGCGACGTGGTAGCCCTCGCGCCGGAAGATCTCGGCCATGTACTCCCAGACCGGCATGACCGTAGGGACCTGCTCGAAGGCGAGCCACTCGTAGGGCCGGTCGTTGTCGAGCGCGGCGAGGACCCAGCGCAGGGGGCTCCAGGACCAGGCCAGTCCGCTCGTCGGAGAAGACGGAGTAGTCGACGGCCTGGCGGGCCTCGAGCGTCTTCGCGAGCTGGTACACGGTGTCGAGCGCCGCGCGGCCCGCGCCCTTCCCCGCCTCGGAGAAGGTCTGGCACGGCGGGGACGCGATGAAGCCGGGGACGCGGTCGAAGTCGAGCGGGTGAAAGTTGCGGACGTCGCCCTCGACGGTGAGGAGCCCGGCCGCTCGGCGCGTCATGCACGCCGCGGCATCCCACTCGACGCCGAGCGCGGAGAGGCCGAGCTGCCGGGCCGCTACGTCCCAGCCTCCGGCGCCGCCGAAGACGTCGGTGGCGTGGGGTTCTTCGCTGTGAAAGTCAGGCATTCCCGGGAGGTCTGCGAATGCTCCGGAGTTCGCTCAGCGCTCGGGCGGTAACCCATTCGAGTGAGGATGCTCTGTGTTGTGAGTCATACATGGATCCGAGGGGGGTGCTGCGTAGAGGTGACAAGGCAGGACATTTACGCAGGTCAAGGAGTTGGCCCATGGTGACCGAGCGCAGAATTTCTAAATCGTTATGATTTTTCACGCTAAACCCCTTGCGTGAGGCTTCGGCGCCTTCGGATCATATAAGGAATTAGAAACGGGCGTTCGAAATCTATCTGCTTGACAGCGCGTGATAGGGTTGTCGCGTAGGCGTCTGTGTACGTGCATACTTCCTCGTATGTCGCACCCTCGGAAACCGCTAACGTCTGTGCGAGCGCAGCCGTCCGACCCGCCGTTTTGGCGCCTGCTCTTCCACGTGCTCGGAGGGCGAGCCGCTCCGTTCTGGATCACTTTGTGGCTCGTTCTTGTCCTTACTGCGATTGTTCTCGTTTGCGCTTTCTTGGGGCCTTGGATCGCGGGTGGCCTCGCGGTTGTCGTAGGCGGTGCGAGCGCTGGGGTAGCTCGTCAGTTCGTACGTCGTCTCCGCGAGGAAAGCGATTCCTCTTTGTCCGCTTAGCCGCTGGCTCCGCAAGTCAAGCTTTCATGGCATTCGGGCTGTCGCCGCCGCGAGAACCGCGCGCGCCAGGACCGGCGGGATCGCGTTGCCGATCTGCTGGAACGCCTTGGTCCGGACGCCCTGCCACGAGTGATCCGCGGGGAAGGTCTGGAGGGCGGCGGCCTCCTCGACCGTGACGCGGACCGGCTCCGAGTCGACCCCGCCGTCCTGGGGCCAGCGGAGCCAGCTCCGGGCCTTCTCGGTGACGGTGAAGCTCGGCTGGTCGGTGCCGCGGAGGTCGCGGGCGCGGTACTCGGTGCCGTTGATCGTGATGGCCCGACCCCCCGGGTCGACGAGCCGCGGGAACCCGACGAGCCCGGCCGGCCAGCCGAGCGCCTCGGCCATCGAGACCCACGGCAGGAGGGCCGAGTCGCCGCCATCCTGGGGGACGCCCTTGACGAGGGGGCGGTGGGTCGGCGCCGGGAGCACGGCCGTGCCGGAGCGCTTCGCCACGAGGATCGCGCGGGAGCGGGTCTGGGGGACGCCGAACTCCTCGGCGGAGAGGAGCCCGGTGTCGACGGAGTAGCCCTCGCGGCGGAGCACCTCGGCGACGGCCTCCCAGGCCGGGAGCACGGTGGCGACCTGCTCGAGAGCGACCCACTGGGCCGGGGCGCCGAGGTCGAGGAGCGCGAGGAGCCACCGGAGCGGTTCCAGCACCAGGGTGGTCCGCTCGTCGGTGAAGATGGACGTGCCGACGGCCTGGCGAGCTTCGAGGGGTTCTTGATCCCGTGCCGGCATGCCGCGGCGTCTCGGGGCGAGTGGCCAGCCCGCGTCCACCTGCGCGGCCGACGTGGTGGAACCCGCGGCGTAGCACCTATAGCCGCTGATCAGGGGTTTGTTCCTCGCCGATATCCAGCTGCCTCAGAACCCGCGCGCCCTCCCGTGTGGCCTGTCCGACGGCGGCCGAATCGCCTGACGGGCGGCACCGTGGCATGTCGCGGGGCGGAGCTACCTCGCCACCACACCGTCGGCTTTCTAGTCGTGCTGACTGAGCGTCGGCACGCCGGAACCATCACCCGGGGGGGAACCCTGCGACCAACGCCCCCGAAATCCGCTGGGTTTCACCGGTGTGATCAGTCGCGGCGCCCGAGTTGGGGCCACGTCATCACGCACGAAGGCGCGGGGTCGCCGCCACGATGACGGCGGCGACCCCCGCGCGTGGTCGACTACCTGGTGACCAGGAAGCGAGAACCGACGTCCGCGTGGTCACGCGGTGGGGGCAGGGACCGGGGTGTCTGTCTTCTCCGGGTTGATCGTGAACCGCTTCGGCGCCTCGCACGTCTTGATCGCGTAGCCGTCGGCAACGAGCTTCTCCAGCGCGTTGTTCACCGCCCCGCCGGAGCGACCGAGAGCCTTGCCGATCTGTGCGGGCCCGAAGCTCTCGCCCGGGCGCTCGGCCAGGTACTCCTCGACCAGCCCCCGCAACGCACCCTTTGCCAACCGGTCCTTACCCGTCGACGTAGCCTCGGCCGACGCCATGCTCGAACCCGGCGAGTCCACGGCGGCGCTGAGCTTGTCGTCGCTCACCGGTGCCTCAGGCGACCGGGTGTGGTTCTCCTGCGTGCTGTCGTCGTCGGTGGTGGGGGCAGGTCCGCCGTCGGAGAGAGCGACGGCCGTGGTGTCCGTGCGGCCTCCCCGGTTGTCGGTCACCGTCTCATCGCTGGCGGGGCCATCTCCGTCGTCGCTGATCGGGTCGGTTTCCTTGCTGGCTGCGACGTCGTCCGGGGCGGCCTTGTCCTCGGAACCGGCATGTGCGGCCGCGTCCTGCAGCGTGTCCTGCGGTTCGGACGCGGTGGTACCGGTGTCCGACGGGACGAGCGTCCAGGTGTCGGGCTTGCGGGGGCCGTCACCTGCGGCGCGCACGGCCGCCCCGTCGCGGTCCCAGCGGGCGAGGATCTTCGCGGCGGTCGAGCGGCCCACCCCGGCCGCGAGCGCCAGTTCGGCGGTCGTCGATCCGGGTTTGGCGGCCAGCACGGCGCGCACCTTCTCTTCGGTGGTCGGTGCGTCGTTCGTGCTGGAGACGGCGTGCAGGGGTCGGTCGGTGGTGGTGGTGTTCTTGCGGGACATGACGTCCTCCGTATGGATCGGTGGGAAGGGGAATGGTCATGCCCCGGCCGGGGCTTGGCCCGCCGGTGCGCATCCGGTGGTTCGGGCTACACGACTATGGACGCTTCGTCACTGCCTCCATGTCAAGCGATCCGTCGGCCTTAATCCGTCTCTTGTGGACGTTGCGACGTCAGATCCGAAAGCCTTCGAGGTTTCTCGAAGAATCCGGTCGTGTTCGCTTGACGTCCGGGCGTCTACGGAGCGTCGATGGACATGTCATGGACCAACGTGCGGTCCACCTTCACGAAGGATGTGTCTCCTGTGGACAAAATAGCGCTGCCCGCCGGCACCGACGATGTGGTGACCTCTCCCGACGACCGGTCGAGCGGCATAGCGGCCGATATTGTTCTGGTTCCCGCTGACTGCCCGATCCCCGTGCGCTGTCCCGAGCGCTTCCGGGCAATCCTGCTGACCGAGATCGACATCGTCAGCGGGCCTGACCTGGATCGCGACGGCGACGTGCTGCACATGACCGGCGCGTGGCTGACCACGCTGCCCACGGCCGACCAGCGCCACGACGGCGATCTCGTCGTCCTCCTGCACGAGCCGACCGCTCCGCTTGCGAGCGGTGACCCGGATTGCTACGCCGACATCGAGATGCGGCTGGTCAACGGGAAACGGTGGCAGCGGGTGGGCGTCTGGCCCGGTGCGGACGGTCGCTGGCCGCAGCTGATCGCACCGACCGCAGCCGCGATCATGAGCCTGCACACCGACATCCTCGAGCTCGAACAGCCGCCCCAGCGAATCCGGTTCGCCTCCGGCGGACGGGACGCCGATTCCGTCGGGGTGGGATGGCGAACACGGTGATGCGGCTGCACCTGATCCTCCGGCACGTCTGCGACGTCGCGGCCGCCGTCGGCGCGGCCGTCGCGATCGGCGCGTTCGCCAACGCGTGGTGGCACCCTGCCGCAGCGGCGCCCAGCCTGCTCGTCGGTGCAGTCCTCGGCGCTGAGGCCATCGTTCACCTGACCTGGTTCCGGCCGCGCGTGATTGCCGCAATGTGGTGGCTGCGTTACGAGGTCGGCCCGGCTCGCGACGCTCTCATCGACCTCGTCGGGCAAACGCCGTCGTGTTGCCCCATATTTGATCCCGTCGACGAGGTCGTGCTGGTCTGCAGGTATGACTCTTCGAGCCCTGATGTGTCGGTGACCCGCATGCGCGGCGACGACTATGCTTCTCTGGCCGACGGAGCGCAGCAGTTCCTGATCGTCGAGACCTTTCACCTGCGCGCCTGTGGCCCCGAATTGGTCTCGCGCCGCGTCGAACCGTGGGCGCTGATCCTCGATGATCACTATGCCCCGGTTGCGGCAGAGCCGATGCTTCCACCCGAGGCCGAGCTGGCTGCGGACCAGGAACGAACGATCACCGAGACCGGGCTTCAGCTCACCACAAGCGACGACGTGCGGGTCCTGTCCGATCAGCTGAGCCGCGCCGTTTTCTAGGTACGACACGGAAGGGCGTAGCGATGCGATGCCACCGGGCCGATCCGCGCAACTGTCGGATCGGCCCGGTCGCGTGATCCTGCTCGGTCCGGTGCAGCGGAAACGGGCCACCAAGCGGGCCAGAACCACCGGCGGGCACAACTTGGTTGCCCGTCGAGGGCGGAGACACGAGCGGCGATGGCGCCGAGACGGGGTCCCTGGTTACTCAGTCCCACCGACGCGGCGGGGCCGGGACATCCGGATCGAGCACATCTTGCGGCAACCATGCGGTCAAGCCGCTGGGCCGTCTTCGCGGAGTTGGTGAAGGGCGCTCGTCCTCAAGGCCCTTGGGCGTCCCGCTCGGTCGATGCGGCAGGCCCCAGAGGCGGCACGTCACGCAGGGCATTCGCCCGTTCGAGTGATGTTTCAATCTGGTTACTGTTTAGTAGTTGGCGTTAGAACGTGCAGGTCGAAGAGGCTTTTCCGCCCGATCTCTGCTGCTCGACGCCCGAATGAAGCCTTCGTGCCCCTTGGCAAAATCCCCCTCGTATGCGTAAGGTGGGTAACCTTCAATGCCAGGCTTATGCCTTGCAGCCGCGCGACGCGTCTCGTAGGTTCCTCGTCGTGAATCGTGTTCGACAGATCGAACGAGGAACTCCCCGATGAGGCAGCGACGCCACTACGAAAAATCCTTCAAGGGCATGGCAGTTACTGCCGTGCGGGACGGCAGATCGGTAAATTCGGTCGCAGAGATTTTAGGTGTGCCTCGCCGTACGCTCCGCGGATGGCTCAGTCAAGCTTTGCCTGACAGTGAGACGCCTCGATCTCAAAGACGGTACGACAGGATCAACTTCGGATTTGAGGTTACGAGTTGGAAGGCACTGAAGGTTCAGGCCTCGATTTCTCTGCAGGTCGCAGGGCGGACCGCTGCTCGTGACACCCGCCGCTAGGCGAATCGAGTCAAATTCGCGGAACCCTGGACATTATTTTGTAGTCGTCCCGTATTTTCGGTAATTATCGATGCTGCGAAAACCTATGAAATGGTCGCGTGGCACCGTAATAGTCGTCGCCGGGACGGCGGTAGGGGCGTATTCCGATGGTTTGGCCGACGTCGGGCGCGTCGATCATGTTGCCGCCGCCGATGTAGAGGCCGACGTGGTGGACGCGCCCGGCGGTGGCGAAGAAGACGAGGTCGCCGGGGAGCAGTGGCTGGCCGGCGGGGACAGACGGCCCGGCGGCGTACTGGTCGCGTGAGGTGCGAGGCAAAGCGATCCCGGCGGCGGCGTAGGCGGCTTGGGTCAGGCCACTGCAGTCGAATCCGCCGTCCGGGCTCGTGCCGCCCCACAAATAGGGCAGCTCACGCTGCCCGCACGCGTAGTTGATGGCGGCCATCGCGGCGGGTGAGACAGCCTGGATCGTGTCACAGTTCCCTGTCCCTGTCCCTGTCCCTGTCCCTGCCACGGCGGGCGCGGGCTCGCACCGGACACCGGATACGGCCGCCACGATCGCCCGTGCGGCGTCCTCGTGCTTGGCGTAGGCATGCGGGAAGCCCGAGCGTTGCACAGCTTGGGCGGCGTCGGTGACGCTCATCTGCTGCCATCCCGGTGTTGCCTGGAGGTGTTCGAAGAACTTCGTTGCCGCGTAGGCCGGGGTGGTGATCTGGGCGGGGCTGCCCCAGCCCATGGAGGGGCGTTGCTGGAAGAGCCCGAGACTGTCCCGGTCGCCGTAGGAGAGGTTACGGAGCCCGGACTCCTGGAGCGCGGCGGCGATCGCGACCACCCAGCCGGGCTCGGGCACGCCCCGTTGTTTGCCGACGGCAACGATGACCGCCGCGTTGCCCATTTGCTCGGCGGTCATGCCCGGTACCGACCCGGTCGGTGCCCCGTCGGGAGTGCAGGTCAGTGAGCCCGCGGACGAGCCGCTGCTGAACAGTTGGCCGACGATGCCGGTGGCCTGGGCGCCGATGAGCAGCGGAATGGCGAGGACGACAGCGGCGATGCCGGCTCCGATCTTGCTCCCCACAGCAGTGCTCCTTTCCGGTGGCGCATCAGGGCACGGGGCCTTGATGGGTGAGTCCTCGCGGGCGTGGCTTGCCGTTGTCCGCGGCCGGCGGGGTCAGCGCTCGCCGCGGGCGATGCGGTTGGGCGTGGCTCGTGGCGGGATCGGGCTCGGTGGCGGGAGCCGGTAGGGCGAGGCGGCTGGCACGTCACCGCCGTCGCCCTCGGCCGGGTCGGCGGTGTCGGCCGGCGGTGGGAGGCCGGGCCAGGCGTCGGGTAGGTCGGCGAGGCGGTAGCGGGGCCCGGACGCGTTGACGCGCGCGGTGGTCAGGGGCAGCCACACCGGCTCGGCGGGACTCGGGTGCGGCGCCGCCGGGTCGAGCAGGTCGGCGGCGGCGGTGGCGACCGGGACGGTGTGCGGGGCGTCGAGCTGCGCGTGCACGCGGGCCAGAGCGGTGCGGGCTCCGGCTTCGCGGCGGCTGGTCGGCAACCACACCAGCACCGGGGTGGCGATCCCGGTCGACTCCGCGAGCCGGGCGTAGCCGGCCAGCTTGCGGCCGACCTTGGTCAGGGATTCGGCGCCGGTGTCGAACTCAAGAAACCACTCCACCTCACCGCCGGTGCGAGTGCTGGCCTGCCAGCGGCCGTAGCCGTCGGGAATGACGAGGTCGCCGAAGTGGCGGGCGCAGCGGGCCTCCGACCACCACACCACCAGGGCCCCGGCAGCGCGGGTGTAGCGGCTGCGGGCGATCAGGGAGGTGAAGAAGTCGTTCACGCCGACGGTGTGGGCGAGACGCTGGTTGTGGGCGATGGCCATGGCGCGGTCGTGGCGGTAGCCGAGGTCTTTGACGTCCAGGCCGTGCTCGGCGGCGAGGACCGCGGCGCCGGCCGGGCCGAGCACGTAATGCATGGGCGCGGAGCCGAGCTGCTGGAACGGCTGGAACCGCGACACCGCGCGCCAGAGATAGAGGTCGCGGACGCGCTGCCGCGCGGACCGGCCGGAAGGGAAAGCGGCGTCTTCGATTTGGGCAGTGGTCAGGACCCGGTGTTCGTGCAGCAGCGCGAGCAGCCACTTGTCCCTCGCGGTGAGGCGGGAGGCAAGCATGGCCTGGTGCTCCACCGAGCCCGCGGCGCGGGCGCTCGGGCGACCGGGCAACGGGCTGCGCATCGCCTTCTGACGCAAGATGCGGTTGATCAACGCGTACTCCTCGGAATTGTTAACAGGGTGTGGATAAGTGCTGTGGGCAGCCGGCAACGCACCGTGGAACCCGGTGAGGCGTGCCCGGCGTGGTGCAGCGGCAGGTGGTGGTGTCAGGGGCGCGTGCGGCGCGGGTCGGTTTTGGCAGGCCGGGTCGGCGGGATGCGCTGCGTGGGCGACGCGGGACGCGCCCGGGTGGTCTCGGTGGTGCGGACTGGTGCACCGCCCGTGGTGTGAGTGGCGTTGTGCCGGCGGCGCTGGGCGCGCAACGCGGCGCGGATTTCCCGCGCCCGGCCGGGGATCGGGGCGGGGAGTGGCGTGGTGGTCATGGTGAAGGGCTCGGTTTCCTCGCCGTGCACGACCAGCCGGCTGGCCGTGTGGTAGACGCCGAGGTGGGACAGGTCGTGCTCGGAGAGCCGGGGCGCGGTGTGGCGGGCGAGTTCGCGGGCGTCCTCGGGGGAGGCCGAGAAGAAGATCTTGCTGCGGGCGTTGGTGGAAATGCCTTCCTTCAGATCACGGGGCAGCTGACCGAGGTGTTGATGAGCCAGGGTCATCGACAGCCGGAATCCGCGGGCTTCGGCGAGCATGTCCTCCATGGGGTAGGGCAGGTTGAGGAAGTTGTGGCATTCGTCGATCACCAGGGACGCGTCGGGGCGCAGGCGTTGCGGGGTGCGGGCGCGGGCGGTGGTGGCCTGCCACGTGCGGGCGACGACCAGGGACCCGACGAGGCGGGTGGTTTCCTCTCCGAGGGAGCCTTTCGGGATGCGCACGAGGCAGATCCCGCCCTCGTCGAGAACCTGGGCCATGTCCACTGTGGAGCGTCCTCCGGCGATGGCTTCTTTCACGAAGGGCCGGAGCAGGAACGCTCGCAGCTTGTTCATCAGCGGTGAGATGACCTGAGACCGGGAGCTGTCGGTGAGCTCGTCGTACCAGTCCCAGAACCCGGTCAGCACCGGATCGGTGAGGCCGGCGGTGATCCGGGCACGGAATGCCTCGCTGGTCAGCAGCTTGGGCAGGTCGGCCAGGGTGGGGACGCCTTCCTGGGCGCGCAGGGTGAGGCAGGCGGCGCGCATGAGGTCGTCGGTGCGGGGACCCCAGAACGCGGAGTACACCCGTCGGAAGACGGAGACGAGGTTGTCGACTTCCCGATCGGTTTCCCCGCCCTCCAGCACGTTCAGGCACGGTGGCCGGTGCCGGGAGTCGGCATCGAACAGCACCACCCGCTCGGCCGCGGCGGCCGGGAGCCGGTTGAGGATGTCGGTGACCAGGTCGCCCTTGGGGTCGATCAGCACGACGCCGCGGGAGGCCTTGGCGTCGTTGAGGATCATGTTGCCGAGCAGGGTCGACTTTCCCGAGCCGGTGGCGCCGATGACGTGCAGGTGATGGCGGGCGTCGGGGACGCGCAGCCCGACCGGGCGGGCGTGGCCGGTGTCGGACTGCCCCAGGGGTTTGACCTCGGCTCCGGGCGTCGCGACACCGGGAGGTGGGGCGACCGCTTTCGCGCCGGCGCGCTCGACCCCGGGGATTTCCGCGTCGGTCGGCAGGTGGGCGAGGGCCGCCAGTTCCGGGACGGAGAGCAGGTCGCCGCGGTCGAGTCGGCGCTGCGCGAGGGCGCGGGCGGGGTGGTGCAGCCGGGTGCGGGTGTAGTGGTTGTGGTCGGTGTAGGCGGCAAACGCGGCCGCGAGCGCGTGGGCCCGGCCACGGGCGATGTCCCGGGTCTGGCGTAGCAGGTCGGCGGCGGTGTCGGCGGGCAGGTCGGTGGCCACGGCGTAGCGCACCAGGGTCTCGTATTGCGAGCCGCGCTGTTTGCCGACGATGGCCTTGTTCTGGGCGGAGTACTCCAGCGTCAGCTGCGGATCTTGGCTGATGCGCCGCGCGTCTGCCGTCCGGTGTGAGCGGGTCGCCGAGGTGCCGGGGGTGATCAGGTCGAGAATCCGGCCACCGAGCGAGGCGGAGGCGCCGTGGTGGACGCGGCGGGCGGCGCGGCGGGCCTGGGCGACGCGGCGGCCGGTGACCGGGCGGGCGAGGATCTGCACGCAGGCGCGCTCGTCCCGGTCGAGCCCGACGGGGGCGCCGAGGAGCCCGCGGATCGGGTCGGCGTCGAAGGCGGTCCGGATCGGCAGCGACTCCGGGCGGCCGAGTCGCAGCTGCCCGCCGACGGTGATCCGCCGGCGCCCAGCCACCAGAGCGGGGAACGGGGAGGTGGCGGGGGTCGTGCGGGTGTGCGCGCCCGGCCAGGCCGCCTCGACGGCCCGCTCGACCAACGAGGGCGGGATGACACCGGGGACCCAGAACTGCACGGTCACGCCGTGCTCGCCGAACACGTATTCCATGGCCAGGTGCGGCTGCCCGGTCCACCATCGGCGCCAGGCGGGGCGCAGCAGTCCGACGAGGTTGGCCCAGACGGCGGCCCCGCCGGCGGGATCGACGGTGGGCGGGGCGAGCACGGTGGTCCGCCGCGCGTCGGCCAGCAGCGCCTGGTGGCAGCGTGTGCGCCACCAGCGGCGAGCCACCATCCAGCCGATCAGCGCGACGGCCGCAGCCGGAACGGCGACTGGGCCCCAGGCCAGCGCCCAGTCCCGCAGCGCGGCGAGCAGCACGTCGATGGCGTCACCGGGGGCGCGAAGGTAATCACCTACCCAGCCCCCGGGTGCCGGAGCGCCGGTGTGTGCGGTCATGAGCAAACTCCTGTCGTCTAGCGAGGTGAGAGGCTGGACATCAGGTGGGGTCGAGATCGACCTGCTCGATGTCGGATCCGGGACCATCGAGGTCGGCCTCTGCGGCCGGCTCGGCCGGGCCGGGGGTCCCGAGGTCGACGTAGGCGTCGGCGAGGCTGCCGTCGATAGCGTCGGGGTCCTCGGCAGCGAACTGGGCGAGTTCGGCGGGGTCGGTGGTGACCAGGAAGTTCTCCGTCGGCGACGCGAGGGACTGAAACGCGACGCGCTGTGCACCGGCCGCCAGCAGGCCCTGGCCGCGGTCGGCGGAAAGCAGGAATTGCCGTTCCCCGGCGGAGAGGTCGAAGGCCTCGGCGATCTCGTCGATGGCTTGGGGTGCTTGGCGCATCAGGATCTGGGTGGCGGCGTTGGCGACGAGGGCTTTGCCGAGGTCGCTGCCGAGGACATCCGGGGCGTCCTGGGTGGCGACGGTCAGGCCGCCCCAGTGTTTGCGCAGGGCCTTGGCCATCCGATACAGGTAGCGGCCACCTTCGGGCTGCTGCATGAGCAGCCAGGCCTCGTCGACCACCACCAGCCGCGGCCGCCGATGCGCCGGGTCGGACACCCGCCGCCACACCGCGTCCAGTACCAGCAGCGTCCCGATCGCGCGCAGCTCGTCGGGCAGGTCGCGCAGCGAGAACACCACCAGGTGCCCGTCGGGGGTGGTGGAGGTGGGACCGTCGAACAGGTCGCTGAAGGCGCCGTCGACGAACGGGTGCAGCCGCGCGGCCAGGTCGGCCGCGATCGAGTCACCGGGGTCGCCGGCGGTGGTGAGGACGTCCCGCAGGTCGCGCAGCAGCGGGGCGGGGCGGGTCCAGGTGCGCGGGTCGGCGGTGATCCCGGCGGCCGCGTAGGTGGCGGTGATGGCGGTGTCGAGCGCGGTCCGTTCGGCCGGGGTGATCGCGGTGCCGAAGAGGACCGCGAGGACGGTGTGCAGGAACAGGCTGCGGCGGCGCAGCGCATCCGCCGGTGCGGTGCGCCGCCCGGCCGGGTCGGTGTGGACGGGCAGGTCGAACGGGTTGAGCCGGACGCCGCCTGCGCCGAGGTGCAGGTAGGTGCCGCCGACCTGGGCGGCGAGGCGGGCATATTCGTCCTCGGGGTCGATGACGAACGCCTGAACACCGGCGTAGAGGCTGCGCAGGGTCTCGAGTTTGACCAGGTAGCTCTTGCCGGAACCGGAGCGGCCGAGGACGACGGAGTTGTAGTTGTCGCAGCCGAACCGATCCCAGTGCACCAACCCCGACGACCCGACGTTGAACCCGTACAACACACCCGAGACTGCTGCGGTGGTGGGATCGGCGGGCGCCAGATCGGGGGAGGTGAACGGGTAGGACGCGGCGACCGCGGGGGTGTCGAACGTACGGGTCAGGCCGAGGGAGTCCAGCCCGAGCGGCAGGGTGGAGACCCAGCCCTGCAGCGCCCGGTACGTAGCGGGTTTGGCGTCCAGCAGCAGCGACGCGCACAGCGACCGCAACGCCGAGACCTCTTCGGCCAGTGACGTCTCGTCGTGGGCGTGGATGGTGAGGTAGAGCCCGAACTTGAAGAGGCGTCCGTCGCCGCGGGCGATGCGCCGCGACATCTCGGCGGCGTCCTCGGCGGCGGCGTCGAGGTCGGGATCGTCGAGGTGATCGTGGCGGGCGTTGTGCCGGCGGGAGGATTCGAGCTTGGCGCGCTGGCGGCGCAGCCCCGTCGCGGCGGTCGTCGGATCGACCGGCTGGATATGCACGGACACATCCAGGCGGGCCGGGTAGGTCAGCAGCGGCGCGAGCCACCCGGGATACACCTCCTGCGGATAGCCGGTGACGCCGAAGGACGCGACGAACTCGTTGCCGACTTCCAGATGCCGGGCGGCCACCGACAGCGAGTCCGGGGTGAACGCGCCCGCGGACCCGCCGCGCGTGGTGTTGTTGCGGATGCGAGCCATCGGGTTACCTGCTCTCGATCTCGTCGTCGTAGTCGAAGTCGTCGCTGTCCGAGAGCCACGGCCCCGAGCGCGACGGCAGCGGGCGGGAGTGCGCCGCGCGATCCGGCGCGGCCGAGTCGTGGTGTCGCGGCTGGTGGTGTGCGGGCTGCGGCGCCGGGGCAGTGGGGTCGGGGCCGTAGAGGTCGGTGAAGGTAGTCGTGCTGGTGACGACGTCGTCGGCCGCGGCCAGCTGCGCCGAGGGCGGCAGGAAGGTGTCCGGGTTGCAGGCCGCGGCCAGCACCCCGGTCGCGGCGGCGGCGTCCAGCGGGGTCACCACGATCCCGGCCGAGGACAGCAGCTCGGTGGCCTCATCCAGGCGACGCACCAGCCGCTGCTCGGCCGCCTGCCGCACGCGATCGTCCACCGGTTGCTCGGCGCGCCGAGCCCGCCGGAGCAGGCTCGACGCGGCGGGCACCGGTGTGGTGCGCAGTGGCTCGCGCAGCACGAGCAGTACCTGCCGGCGCAGCAGATCGGCGTGCGCCGTGAGCTCGGCGAGGTAGTCGGCGTGATCACGCGCGGTGGCCTCGAGCGCGGGGTGCGGCAGCCCGGGCGCCCGGTCCCGCAGCTGCGCGATCTGGGGTGCCAGGTCGAGGCGTTCGGCCCGCACCAGGATCTGCACCGGTGCGCTCAGGCTGTGCAGGTAGCGGGCAAAGGACACGACCAGGGCCTCCTGCTCACCCGGTGTCCGCAGGGAGAAGTTCACCGTGCCGCAGACCGCGATGACCGCGAGCCCGTCCCCGCCGAGGTCCACGACCCCGGCGCGCGCTCCGGTGTCGGCGACCCCGGTGGCCGGCAGCTGCAGTGGTGCCGCGGACACTGAGTCCGCGCCGGTCGTTCCGGGGCGCAGCGGACGGGCCCGGGTTCGCGTTTCCGCTTGTTGTTGCGCGGTCAGCCACGCCGGGGCCGCGCGTACCCCCTCGGGCGCGGCGACCCGGTGCCGCGGGGACAGGTGCTGGCGGATCGCGGCGAGGACAAGGCGGTCCAACGGGACCCCGTCCCGCTGCCCCAGCGCCAGCACGGTGACCGCGATCCCGGCCGGCACCGCGACGATCAGGAACACCGGCAGCGGCACGAGGGTGCGGGTCAGCGAGTACAGGCCCAAGAGCAGGAAACCGGCGACGCCGAGGATCGCCAGCTGCCGGGCGGTGAACGGGCCGAGGACACGGTCGGGACGGTCGACGTCGGCGCGCACGCGCACGGGACTGGTCATGGCAAAGTCCTCATTTCTTCTTCGGGGCCGGGCTGCGGCGTGGCCGCTTCGGCAGGTCGAGCGGCAGCGGCAGCTGCACCCCAGCGCGCCGTGTCGGCGTCGTCTTCGGCGGCGGGGTAGTGGTGTCGGGCGGCGGGGTCGGG
>JARAWT010000046.1:0-83972 GCA_033793495.1 Streptomyces sp. MN03-5084-2B
GACCACGCCCACCACCACGACCCCGCAGCCGACCGGTGGCTGCAAGGTCACCCACCGGGTGGTCAGCAGCTGGCCGACCGGGTACACCGGCGAGATCGTCGTCGAGAACCGCGGTGCGGCCCTCAGCAGCTGGACGCTGAAGTTCTCCGCGCCCGGCGTGACCGTCACCAACGGCTGGAACGGGACCTGGAACGACGGCGGCGACGTCGTCACGGTCGCCAACGCGTCGTGGAACGGCACCCTGGGCACGAACTCGACGGTCACGCTCGGCTACAACGCGGACTACACCGGGAGCACGCCGCCCTTCCAGCAGCCGTCGCTCAACGGGACCTACTGCTCCTGAGCCCGGCGGCCCAGCCGCAGCGCGGACACGAGGAAGAAGACCCCGCCCAGCGTGGCGTAACCGGCCAGTGCCGTCAGCGAAGCACCGTCCATTGTGGCCTGCAGAACGAAGGAAGTGCCGGCCACGACGGAGATCGCGCCGCTGAGGATCATCGGCCACTGGTCGCCGAGGCCGCGGCGGGCGAGGCCGACGACGAGCTGGACCAGACCGGCCAGGATCGCCCAGCCGCCCCACACGCGCAGGACGCCCGGAATCCCGGACGAGGCGGCGACGGCCAGGCCGGCCGCGGCGAGCAGGCTGATCGCGACGTTCGCGTAGAGCGCCGCGATCGGCTTGCCCGCCTTCGCCGCGCGCGCGTCGAGCACGGCCGCGACGGCGTCGAACAGCGGGTACAGCACCAGCAACGCCAAGCTGACCGGACCGAGGCTCGACGCCGTCGCGAAGAGCAGTCCCGCCCAGACGAGGGCGAAGCCGAACCGGACGAAGTAGAGCCGGCGCAAGGACTCCCCGGCGGCCGCGGCGGTGTTCGTGGTCATGCACCCTCCAAGTAGATAGAACGATCTGTCTCGTCAGCGACTATGGCAGCCGCCCGCATCGCCGTCAAGACCGACCGTTCTATCTGCTAGGCTCGAACCAGCGAACCGGGAGGTGGGACGTCCAGTGTCCGAAGCACGCGCACGGCTGCTGACCTCGGCGAGCCGGCTGTTCTACGGCGAGGGGCTGCATTCGGTCGGCATCGACCGGGTCATCGCCGACGCGGGCGTCACCCGGGCCACCCTCTACCGGCACTTCCCCAGCAAGGACGACCTGCTGGTCGCGTACCTGACCGAAGCGGACAACACGATCCGCGCCCAGGTGGCGGCCGCGCGGACGGCGTCGGCCGGCCGCTCCCCCGCGGACGCCGTCCGGGCGGTGGCCGGGACGATCGCCGACGGCATCTCCTCGCCGGGGTTCCGGGGGTGCGCGTTCCTCAACGCCGCCGCCGAGTACCCCGACCCCGCGCACCCGGTGCACCAGGCCGTGCTCGCGCACCGGCAGTGGTTCCTGGAGACCGTCACGGACCTGCTCGCCGGAACGGGCGAGACGGCACCCGAGCCGGCGGCCCGGCACTTCGTCATGCTTCGCGACGGCGCCATGGCCGCGGGCTGCCTCACCGACCCGGCCCCGGTCTGCGCCACGTTCCTCCTTGGCGTGGAAGGAATCCTCGAGTACCGGGCGGCACCCGTCGCGGCCGGGGGCAAGCGGCGGAAGTGAATCAGGCCGCCCGGTCCGCGATCCGCACCGCCACCGGGGCCGCGGGTGCGCCGATCTTGGTCCCCCGGCGGTAGCCGCTGCCGAAGATCAGGCCCAGCAGCAGGATGACGAGCAGGACCAGCAGAATCCACAGCCACCACGACCTGCGCACGACGTCTCCCTTCGCCCGGGCACGACCGTACCGCCCGGTTGGCCGGGCCGCCGCGTGGGTATTCCTCCCGGTATGGGTGCTTGGGGCAAACGGCTGGTCGCTTTGGCTGTGGCTGTGGTGGTTCTGGTCGCCGCGGTGCTCGTCGCATCGGCCGTGCACCTGTTACCCCAGTTGCGCAACCCGTTCGCCCAGAAGACCGAGGAGCACTCGGGTCCGGTGCTGCTGCAGTCGATCGTCGAGCTTTCGCGCTACGAGGCCGCCAGCGGCTCGTTCCAGGTGGTCGTCGACATCACCACCAGCTCCATCCTGCCGAGCTTCCTGGTGGGCAGCGACACCCTGTTCATCGGCGTCGGCACCGACAACGCCTATGTGGACTTCTCGCACCTGAAGGGCAACGCGGTCCAGGTCTCCGACGACCGCCAGTCCGCGACGATCACGTTGGGACACGCGCAACTGGCGCCGGCGACCCTGGACGTGCACGAGTCCCACGTGTACGCGCAGCAGCAGGGTCTCTTCACCCGGGTCAACGAGTTCCTCACCGGGAACCCGAACTCGCAGCAGGCGCTGTACGAGCTCGCCCAGAAGCAGATCCAGGCCGCGGCCGCGAAGAGCTCGCTGGTGGCCGACGCGGAACGGAACACCCGGACGATGCTGACCGGCCTGCTGCAGTCGCTCGGTTTCAAGAACATCACCATCAAGTACGCCGACAGCGACTCCGGCTGACCGGCGCTTTTCCGGCGCGAACGAAAGCTGTCGGACCCTCGCCGGTCCCCGCGTGCGATCAGCGCGAGTACCGAGCCGTCACCCGCGAAGGAGACCGCCGCTCGGCGGTCGCCCGGTGCGCCGGACACCCGCTCGCGCTCGCGACGCCGTCGTGGAGCACTCGCGACGAAGCTCCAGCGCGGGGCCGCGGAAGAGCCGGCGGCCACCGGCCGGTGCACCACGGCGGCCGCGGTGCGGAACTTCGCGGCGAAGTGGACCCCCGGAGGCCTGGACGACGGCCCAGGTCCGGGGGCTCACCACGGCCGAACTCCGCTGACTCCCGGCTCCGGAGCCGGACCGATCAGCCGTTGCGCACCAGCCGCCACCGGTTGGCCGCGGCGCCGTTGTCCGGGCCCTGCAGGGCGTACGCCCCGGCCGCGGTGGAGCCGTTCTCGATCGTCAGCAGCTTGCCGCTGTTGACGTTGCGGATCTTCGACGTCCCGTCGCCCTGGTCGACGAGTGTCCAGCGGTGGTCGGCGGTGCCGTTGTCCGACCACTGCAGGACGCGGGCACCGTCCGCCGTCGACATGTCCTGGACGCCGAGCACCTTGCCGCTGTTGGCGTTGCGGAACCGGACGGCGCTGCCGTCGGTGATCATCTCCCAGTTGTGGTCCGCGGTGCCGTTGTCGGACCACTGCAGCGCGCGGCCGCCGTCGGCGGTCGACATGTTCTCCACGCCCAGCAGCAGCCCGCTGCCCGCGTTGACCAGCCGGTAGGTCGTCGCGCCGGCGCCACCGGTGTTCCAGTAGGCGGTGTAGTTGAAGCCCTGGGCGTCGTAGAACGGCACCAGGTTGACCGCGGAGCCGTTCGCGGTGGCGCTGAAGGTCAGCGCGGTGCTGCTCGTCCGGGTGACCGAACTCGGGTTCAGCGACGGCAGCGCGCTGAGCGTGCTGCTGCCGTAGTTGCCGGCGAGGACGACCGGACCGTAGGTGACCGCCGCGACGTTCGCGTTGTCGTTGGCCGGCTTCAGGGCGACCTTCATCGGCAGCCGGAGGGTAACCGTGTCGCCGGAGGCCCAGGACCGGGACAGGGTGGCGTAGCTGCCGGGCGTGGTGGTCACGTTCTGCGCGACGCCGTTGACGCTGATGGTCGCCCCGCTGGTCCAGGCCGGGATGCGGAGGCGCATCGCCCAGATCCCGCTCACGCTCCCGGTCACCGTCAGCGTGGTGGTGTCGCTCGCCGGGTAGGACGTGGTCTGGGTGACCGTGATGCCGCGCTGGGTCCAGTCGAGCACCGACGGCAGGAACTGGTTCACGATCAGCGTCGTGTCGGTGAAGAAGTAGAGGGAGTCCGCCAGCTTGGTCTGGGTTTCCAGGCCGCTGCCCTGGCAGCACCAGAACGAGTTGTAGTCGGTGCTCCACGTGCCGCCGCCCCACGCCGGGCCGAGGCCGCGACGGCCGCCCGGGTTGAGCGAGCTGAAGTAGGTGATGTGCCCGTGGCTGTCGGCCGGGTTCTGCTGGCCGATCATCTGGTTGAGCAGGGCGCGCTCGTAGTAGTCGGCCAGGTCGGCGCGGTCCGGGTACAGCGCGATCAGTTCCCGGGTCAGCTTGAGCATGTTGTAGGTGTTGCAGCTTTCGCAGGTGTCGGCGTTGAGGTAACCGGCGATGGCGTTGGGCGCGCGGAAGTGCTCGGCCTGGCTGTTGCCGCCGATGGCGTAGGTGTGCGCGCCGACGGTGATGTTCCAGGCGTTCGTGGCGATGTCGCGGTAGCGGGTGGTGCCGGTGGCCTTGTACTCGCGGGCGGCGCCGATCCACTTGGGGATCTGGGTGTTCGCGTGCAGCCCGTTGAGCTGGTCGCGGTTGGCGGCCAGCGGGTCGAACACGGCGGCGTGGTCGAAGCGCTGCGCCGTGGTCAGCCACCGCGCGTCGCCGGTGTACTGGTAGAGGTCGGTCAGCACCGCGTTCATGCCGCCGAACTCGGTGTTCAGCACCGACTGCATCTGCGCGGAGCTCAGCCGCGCGGTGCGCCGGTCGACCCAGCCGGCCAGGTTCAGCAGCACGTCGCGAGCCTGGGTGCTGCCGATGTACCGCCAGACGTCGAGCAGGCCGGCCATGGTCTTGTGGATGCAGTAGTACGGGACGTTGCCGTTGGACAGCTTGCCGGCTTCGAGGTTGTCGAAGTCGGCCTCGGGGAACCCGGAGAGGTAGCCGGCGGTGAACCCGGCGGCGCCGTTGTTCGCCTGGCACTTGGCCAGCTCGGCCACCATGGTCGTGGCCTTGTCCCGGCACGCCGTGTCGCCGGCGACGGCCCACAGCTGCGCCCACGCCGTCAGGAGGTGGCCCTGCACGTGGCTGCGGAACGGGAAGTTCGGCGCGTCCCAGCCGCCGTTGGTGGCCGCGCCGCCGGTGGAGAGCCGGTGGTTGGCCCGGAAGACGTACAGCATCCGGTTGACGTCGACGAACCGCAGGTAGTTCTGCGTCCGGTTCTGGTTGTCCAGCCACCGGCTCGCGGTCAGCCGCACCTGGCCCAGCTCGAAGGGGGACGCGGCCACCCCGGCGTCCGGGCGGACCGGTCCGACGGCCGCGGTGGCCGCCGAAGCGGCGGGCGCCCAGCCGATGGTGGATCCGGCCGCGGAGGCGATGGCGGTGGCGCCGGCGGCTTGCAGCAGCCGTCGGCGGCTGAAGGATGAGGTCACCAGATGCTCCGATCGTCGGTGAACGGAAGGACGGCGGGGAGCATGTTAGCGCTAACAACCCGTCTTGTCACCAGCCTCGCGACCGGCGGCCCGCCAGACCTCGCCGAAGCCGGTCACATTGACCCGGGAAACGTTTTCGCGGAATTTTCACGAAAACATTTCCCGGGCGACAGCGAAACTGAAACTTTCATTTCCGGCTGGACGCCCATTCGAAATCCGTGCTACAACCCCATCACCCTTGAGCAGCCGCTTCGCGCCGAGGGCCCGAGTGTTTCCCCGCACGCCGAAGGGGTTTGCATGCCCAGGCTCAGTTCGTCGTTCCGCACCTTCGCGACCGCCGCTTTGCTTCTCCTGGCCGTCGGCGCCGCTCCCCCGGAAGCCGCCGCGGCCACGCCGGCCCTGGCGGGCACCCCGAGTGCCGGCTGCGGCAAGAATCCGACGCTCACCAGCGGTAAACGCACGATCCAGAGCAACGGCAAGAGCCGCAGCTTCATCCTGAAGATCCCCGACACCTACGACAACAGCTCGCCACACCGGCTGGCCTTCGGCTTCCACTGGCTCGGCGGCACCGCCGAGCAGGTCTCCGGCGGCGGGAGCGACGGCTACGCCTGGGCCTACTACGGCATGCAGTCCCAGTCGGGCAACTCCACGATCTTCGTGGCACCGCAGGGCCTCAACAACGGCTGGGGCAATTCCGGCGGCGAGGACGTCACCTTCACCGACGACATGGTCCGGCTGATCGAGAACGACCTCTGCGTCGACACGACGCAGCTGTTCTCCGTCGGCTTCAGCTACGGCGGCGCGATGAGCTACGCACTCGCGTGCGCCCGGGCGAACGTCTTCCGCGCGGTCGTGGCGATCGCCGCCCCCGGCGCGATCAGCGGGTGCAGCGGCGGCACGCAGCCCATCGCGTACATGGGCATCCACGGCGTGTCGGACAACATCGGCGCCGGGCGGGGCCTGCGGGACACGTTCGTCCGGAACAACGGCTGCACCCCGCAGAACGCCCCGGAACCGGCTGCGGGAAGCAAAACCCACTACCTGACCGTCTACTCGGGCTGCCGGACCGGGTACCCGGTGGTCTGGGCGCCGTTCGACGGCGGCCACCAGCAGGGCCCGGTGGACGGCTGCACCGGCTGCGAAAGCGGCGCGCGGAGCTGGGACAAGGCCGAGATCTGGAAGTTCTTCAGCCAGTTCGGCGGCGGCAGCGACCCGAACCCGCCCACCTCGCCGGTGCAGGTCGGCGTGAACTACTCCCTGGTGGCCGCGCACAGCAGCAAGTCCGCGGACATCAGCGGCGCGTCCACCGCGGCGGGCGCGACCCTGATCCAGTGGACCTCGCACACCGCGGCGAACCAGCAGTTCGACTTCCTGGCCTCAGCCGACGGGTACTACCGGATCCGGGCCCGGCACAGCGGCCTGGTCCTGCAGGTCGCGAGTTCCGCCTCCGGCGCGGACATCACCCAGCAGCCCGACACCGACGCGACCACGCAGCAGTGGAAAGTCACCGACCTCGGCGGTGGCGCGGTGAGCCTGGTCAACCGGGCCAGCGGCCTCGCCATGGACGTCTGGGGCGCCTCCACCGCCGACGGGGCCCGGATCTCGCAGTACGCCCCCTCGGGCAACGCCAACCAGCGGTTCCAGCTCCAGCGCGCCTGAGGACGGAGAACGAAGATGCCCGACCTGACCCGACGGCAGGCGATCCGGCTGGGCGCCGCGCTCGTGCCCCTCGCGTGGACGGCGACCGCCCGGACCGGCTCGGCCGCCCCCGCGGACGTCCGGGCGGTGAACGACCTGGCGCTGTGGTACGACAAGCCGGCCGGCACCGAGTGGCTGCGCGCGTTGCCGATCGGCAACGGCAGGCTGGGCGCCATGGTGTTCGGCAACACCGACACCGAACGCCTGCAGCTCAACGAGGACACCATCTGGGCGGGTGGCCCCCACGACTACAGCAACACCCAGGGCGCGGGGGCCCTGTCGCAGATCCGGCAGCTGGTTTTCTCCAACCAGTGGACGCAGGCGCAGTCGCTGATCGACCAGAAGATGCTCGGCACCCCGGCCGCCCAGCAGCCGTACCAGCCGGTCGGCACGCTCAGCCTCGCGCTCCCCGGCGGCAGCGCTTCCTCCTACCAGCGGTGGCTCGACCTGACCACCGCCACGACGGTCGTCACCTACGTCGTGAACAACGTGCGGTACCGGCGCGAAGTGTTCGCCAGCGCCGTGGACCAGGCGATCGTGGTGCGGCTGACCGCCGAGACGCCCGGGTCGATCTCGTTCTCGGCGTCGCTGGGCACCCCGCAGCGGGGGACGACGTCCAGCCCGAACGGCACCACGATCGCGCTGGACGGCGTTTCCTCGGACAGCCGGGGCATCGCCGGCTCGGTCCGGTTCCTGGCCCTCGTCAACGCCGTCGCCGAGGGCGGCAGCACCAGCAGCTCCGGCGGCACGCTGCGGGTGTCCGGCGCCAACGCCGTGACGCTGCTGATCTCGGTCGGCACCAGCTACGTCGACTACCGCACGGTCAACGGGGACTACCAGGGCATCGCGCGGTCGAGGCTGGCCGCCGCCCAGGCGCTCCCCTACGACTCCCTGCGCAGCCGGCACCTGGCCGACTACCAGAAGCTGTTCGGGCGCACGACCCTCGACCTCGGCCGGACCTCGGCCGCCGACCAGCCGACCGACGTCCGGATCGCGCAGCACAACAGCGTCAACGACCCGCAGTTCGCCGCCCTGCTCTTCCAGTTCGGCCGCTACCTGCTGATCTCCTCGTCCCGGCCCGGCACCCAGCCGGCCAACCTGCAGGGCATCTGGAACGACAGCCTGAACCCGTCGTGGGAGTCGAAGTACACGCTCAACGCCAACCTGCCGATGAACTACTGGCCGGCCGACGTCACCAACCTCCCCGAGTGCTACGAACCGGTGTTCGCCATGATCGCCGACCTCTCGGTGACCGGGGCCCGCACCGCGCAGGTCGAGTACGGCGCCCGGGGCTGGGTGACCCACCACAACACCGACGGGTGGCGTGGATCCTCCATCGTGGACTTCGCGCAGGCCGGGATGTGGCAGTCCGGCGGCGCCTGGCTCGCCACCATGATCTGGGACCACTACCGGTTCACCGGCGACGTCGAGTTCCTGCGCAACCGGTACCCCCTGATGAAGGGCGCCGCCCAGTTCTTCCTCGACACGCTGGTGACCGAGCCTTCGCTGGGCTACCTGGTCACCAACCCGTCCAACTCCCCCGAGCTGAACCACCACGCCAACGCGTCCGTGTGCGCCGGGCCGACGATGGACATGCAGATCCTGCGCGACCTGTTCGACGGCTGCGCGGGCGCGTGCCAGGTGCTCGGCGTGGACGCCGCCTTCGCCGACCAGGTGAAGGCGGCCCGGCAGCGGCTGGCGCCGATGAAGGTCGGCTCGCGCGGGAACATCCAGGAATGGCTCTACGACTGGGTCGAGACCGAACAGACCCACCGGCACATCTCGCACCTCTACGGCCTCTACCCCAGCAACCAGATCACCAAGCGCGGCACGCCCCCGCTGTTCACCGCCGCCCGCAAGACGCTCCAGCTGCGGGGTGACGACGGTACCGGCTGGTCACTGGCCTGGAAGATCAACTACTGGGCCCGGATGGAAGAGGGCGGCAAGGCCCACGACCTGCTGCGGCTGCTCGTGCGGACCGACCGGCTGGCGCCCAACATGTTCGACCTGCACCCGCCGTTCCAGATCGACGGCAACTTCGGGGCGACGTCCGGCATCGCGGAGCTGTTGCTGCACAGCCACAACGGTGAGCTGCACCTGCTGCCGGCGCTGCCGCCCGCGTGGCCGGCCGGCAGCGTCGCGGGCCTGCGCGGCCGCGGCGGCTACACGGTCGGCGCGGCCTGGAGCGCCGGTGCGGCGACGCAGCTGACGATCACGCCCGACCGCGACGGCGACGTCAAGGTCCGCAGCCGGATGTTCACCGCGGCCTACGAAGTGCTCGACACCACGAGCGGCGCCAAGGTCCAGCCGGTGTCCGTCGAGGCGGATTTGATCCGCTTCACGGGCCAGGCGGGCCACACCTACCAGGCCACCTCCCTCGGCGGCCCGCCGCCGGTGGTGGAGCCCGGGGTGAACTACCGGCTCGTCGCCCAGCACAGCGGCAAGTCGGCCGACATCAGCGGCGGCTCGACGAGTGCCGGGGCGGCGCTGATCCAGTGGCAGGCCGGCAGCGGGCTCAACCAGCAGTTCGACTTCCTCGCCTCGGACGGCGGCTACCACCGCATCCGGGCCCGGCACAGCGGGCTGGTCCTCCAGGTCGCGAGTTCGGCCTCGGGCGCGGACATCACCCAGCAGCCGGACACCGGCGCCACCACCCAGCAGTGGAAGGTCACCGACCAGGGCGGCGGCGTGGTGAGCCTGGTCAACCGGGCCAGCGGTCTCGCGATGGACGTCTGGGGCGCCTCGACCGCCGACGGCGCACGGATCTCCCAGTACGCCGTCGGCGGCGGCGCCAACCAGCGCTTCCTGCTCCAGCGCGTCTGACCGGGTCGTCGGAGGGCCGCGACCGGTGGCGCCGTGCGGGCGCGGGAGCACGAACCACCGCGCCCGCACGGCCGGCCCGCCGGTCGCGTCCGCAGTGGCTCGGGCGCGCGGCGAGGTCCGTCAGCGGACCAGGGCCGAGGCCGCGCACAGCGCGGCCCATCCGGCCGCGAAGGCCGCGACCTTCGTGCGCGCCGACCGGTCCGGCAGGCTCGTGCCGAACACGACCGCGTCCGCCGCGTCCGAGGCCACCCGGGCGGCGAGCGCCACCTGGAGCGGCTTGCCCTCGGGCGCCAGCAGCATCGCCAGGCCGATGGCCGCGTCGCGGGCGCCGATGCCCGCGATCAGGGTCCGGACGCCCGCGGTGACACCGCCGGCCGGCGTCGTCAGGCCGCACGGTTTCGCCAGGACGCGCGGCGCGACGATGATCGTGGCGCTGTAGGCGGCGGTCACCGCTCCGAGAACGCGGGTCAACGCGGGCATCCGTCACTCTTTTCGCTGGGCGCGGGCTGAAGCCTTCCGCGTACCCCCCTCCGCCGTCGCCAAACCGCCACCGACGCCGGACTCGATCGCCGCCGTGACGATGCGGTTGCGGTCGCCCGGCGACAGCACGCCGTTGGCCACGAGCTCCTGCGTCACCGCCTTGACGTGCTTCACGAACCGGTCGTGGGAGACGTACTCCGCGTTCTCGTCGATGACGTCGTTGATCGTGCAGCCGTTGCCGGTGTCGGTGTTCGCCACCTGGCTGTCGACCCCGCCGATCACCACCGTCTCCCGGGTGTCCGACGACGGGCAGGCGTCCGGCGGTGGCGGGGCCGCGACCACCGCGAACGAGCCCGACAGCTCCGCCGAGACGTTGCCGGCGACGTCCGTGGCCCGGGCCCGCACGGTGTGCGCCCCGAGCGCGGACACCACCACCGGTGCCGCGTACCGGGTCCACGCCGATCCGTCCACTTCGTACTCGACGAGCCCCACCCCGGACCCGGCGTCCGACGCGGTCACCGTGACCGTCGCCTGGCCCACGTAGTTCCAGCCGCCGTCCTGCTTACCGGTGACCTGGAGCGCGACCGAAGGCGCGGTGGTGTCCCCGCCGGCGACCACGGTGAACGCCACCGAACCCTCCGCGGAGGCGTTGCCGGCGACGTCGCGAGCGCGATAGCCCACCGTGTGCGCACCGACCGCCGTCACCGGAACCGGCGCGGTGTAAGCGGTCCACGCTCCTCCGTCCACTTTGTACTCCACCGCGGCGACGCCGGAACCGGTGTCCGCGGCCGTCACCGTGACCGTCGCCTTGCCGACGTAGCTGCCGTCGCCGTCCTGCGATCCGCTCACGGAAGCGGAAACGACCGGGGCCGTCGTGTCGCTGCGGACCACCGTGAAGTGGGCCATGCCCTCCGGCGACACGTTCCCCGCGACGTCGGTGGCCCGGTAGTGCAGCATGTGCGTGCCCGCCGCGGTCACCGCGACCGGAGCCGTGTAGGCCGTCCAGGCACCGCCGTCGAGCTGGTACTCCACCGAAGCGACGCCGGAATCCGCGTCCGTGGCCGTGATCCGCGCGGTCGCGACGTCGAGGTAGTTGCCCGACGAGTCCTGCGTGCCGGTGATCGCGGCACTCACCGCGGGCGCGGTCGTGTCCCCCGGCCGCGCGACGACCGTGAAGTGCGCCATCCCTTCGGCGGACTCGTTGCCGGCGACGTCGCGGGCCCGGTAGTGCAGCATGTGCGCGCCGGCGGCGGTCACCACCACCGGCGTCGCGTAGGCCGTCCAGGCACCGCCGTCGAGCTGGTATTCGACGGCGGCCACGCCGGACCCCGCGTCGGTCGCGGTGAGCGCAACGGTGGCGGAGCCGACGTAGTTGCCGGAGGGGTCCTTGTCCCCCGTCACCGCCGCGGTCACCGTCGGCGGGGTCGTGTCGCCGGTGCCGTCGGAGACGACGAACTCGCCCACCATCGCGGTGTGCCCGGGAATGGTGCAGTAGTACCGGTACTTGCCCGGCGTCAGCGTCACGACGGCCTCGTGGCGGCCGTCCTGCGGGTCGAACGGGTTGGCCAGGATGTTCAGGGTGACGTCGTGGTTGTAGCCCGGCGTCGTCGTGTCGAACGTCAGGGTGTGCGACATCCCGGTCGTGTTGCCGGTGGCTTCGCTGTTCTCGAAGACGATCGTGGTCTCGCCGGGCCGGGCGCCCGTCGGTGCGGACGCGTATTCGGTGGTGCTGTTGTTCCCGGTCCAGGTCAGCGTCTGGACCGGCGCCGCCGCCGCGGGCGTCGCCAGTCCGAGCACCGCCAGGAACGCGGCCAGCAGCACGGCGATCAGGCGTGGGGACATCGCGGGAAACCTTCCTGGGAAGGATGGGGGCCGGGCCGGAACCCGGCCCCCATCGCGCTACAGCTGGCGGACCCGGATGTTGCGGAACTCGATGAGGTCGTTGTCGCTGTGGTTCTGCAACCCGATGAACCCGCTGACGAACTGCCGCAGGTCGGTCGGCGGGTCACCCGCACGCGACGACTGCTGTCCGGGCGTGTTGTCGAACTCGTTGATCACCACGCCGTTGCGGATCATCGTGTAGTGCTGCCCGACGACCTTGATCTCGTAGTCGTTCCACGTCCCCTTCGGCCGCGCGCCCACCTGGTCGAGCGGGCGGGGGTCGAAGTTGTAGACCGACCCGGTCTTCTGCGGCTCGCCGGTGTCGCCGTCGTAGATCTGGATCTCGTGGCCGCAGTAGATCGCCACCCAGGCCTGCGACGTCCGCGCCGACCCGACCGTCCCGCAGCTGCCCGGCGGCCGCTGGTCCAGCGGTGTCCGCGGGTCCGGGAACCGGACGAAGACGCCGCTGTTGGCCCGGTTCGGGTCCGGGGCGATGTCCTTGAACTGCACCTTCACCGAGAAGTCGCCGAACTGCCGCTGGGCGTACCACAGCATGCCCAGGCCGCCGGCCGAGCGGATCGACCCGTCGGGTTGCAACGTGAACTGCCCCGAAGGTGCCTGTTCCCAGGCGCGCAGCGAGGCGGCGGTGCCGTCGAACAGCGCCTCGTAGCCCGTCGTGCCCGGCTTCCCGATCGGCGACGCCTCGGCCGCCGCGTTGAGCTCCGCCACCTCGGCGTCGTTGAGCACCCCGAGGTCGGACAGCGTCTCGGTGGCCTGCTCGACGTGGTTGACGAACGCCGCGTGGGTGGTCCACACGCCTTCGTCGTCGATGAAGTCGTCGACCGTGCAGCCACCACCGGCGTTGCGGTTGACCACCTTCGTGAGCGTGTCGCCCAAGGTCACCACCGGGCTCGGATCGGCCACCACGCAGCCGACGTTCACCGAGGTCCGGGTCGTCACCGCTTCACCGTTCGCGTAGGTCACGGTCAGCTTCGCGGTGAAGAGGCCGGTGCGCGGGTAGGTGTGCCGCGGGTCGGCCTGGGTGGACACCGAGCCGTCGCCGAACTCCCAGCGGTAGGACACCCCGCCGGACTTCGACCCGGTGAACGCCGCCGTCAGCGCCTTGTTCTGCACCATCGTCGACGACGCCGCGGGGGCCGGGGTCGGCGCGCCACCCGTGTAGCTGATCTTCAGCAGCTTCTGGTTGGCGTCCAGGGAGAAGAAGCCGTTGCCGTAGTCGAGCACGTACAGCGCGCCGTCCGGCCCGAACTTGGCGTCCATCCAGCTCTGCACCCGGGTGTCCCCGGCCCCGCCGGGGATGATCTGCCGGAACGTCTCGGCGAACACCGGCGGTTGGTGCGTCGGCACGCCCGCCGGGTCGACGGTCACCGCGACCCGGTTCTGCGAGTTGGCCTCGTCACCGATGAACCACTTGTTGTCCCAGTACGCCGGCCACGCCACGCCGCTGTTCGGGTTGACCAGCGAGCGGTGGTACGTCGGCCCGGACATGATCGCCTGGCCGCCACCGCGCAGGTACGGCTGGGTGTAGGTGGCGTCCGCCGCGTTGTACGTCGGGATCGAGCTGCCCGGGCGCTTCGGGAAGACCGGGCCGCCGCCGTCCGGCGAGTACCAGATCATGTTGTCCTTGATCGGCGGCAGGTTCACCAGGCCGGTGTTGCGCGGCGAGGTGTTGACCGGGTTGTCGCAGTCGTACCAGCCGGTCAGCTCCGCCGCGTTCGTGCTGCTGCGGTCCCGGTAGGGCTGCCGGTTGCCCATGCAGTACGGCCAGCCGTGGTTGCCCGCCTCGGTGATGATCGTCGCCGTCTCGTACTTCGCCGGCCCGAGCTCCGGGCTCGGCGACGGTGCGTCCGGGCCGACCCAGCCCGCGGTCATCCAGTTGTGCACCGGGTCGATCTGCAGCCGGGAGATGTTCCGGACGCCCATCACGTAGATCTCCGGGCGCGTCTTGTCCGACGGCCCGTTCGGGAACAGGTTCCCCGGCGGGATGGTGTACGTCCCGTCGGCCTCCGGGTGGATGCGCAGGATCTTGCCGCCGTAGTCGTTCGTGTTGCCCGCGGTGCGGCGCGCGTCCTGGAACGAAAGGCCCTTGTAGTCGAGCGTCCAGTTGTTGCCGGAGTAGCCGTTCGAACCGCCCGAGGAGTTGTTGTCCCCGGACCCGACGTAGAGGTTGCCGTCCTTGTCGAACGCCATGCCGCCGCCGGCGTGGCAGCAGCTGTGGATCTGGACGTCCCAGGACAGCAGGTCCTTGCGGGTGGCCTGGTCGAGGGTCTGCGCGGTGAGGTCGTAGGTGAACCGCGAGACCGTGCGCTTGCCGATCCGCTTGTCGCGGTCGATCGACTCGTGCGGCATCCAGTAGGCGTACATCCAGCCGTTCTCGGCGAACTTCGGGTCCAGCGTCAGCCCGAGCAGGCCCTCTTCGTTCTTGACGAGCTCGTCGCCGCTGCCCCGGTTGCCCATCACGCGCAACGTGGTGAGCAGCTTGGGCTTCTTGGTGACCGGGTCCCACTGGTGGATCGTGCCGCAGCCGAGGCCGACGTTCGGGTCGTCCCAGCTGACCACCGGCCCGGTCGGGCAGGCCGCCTTGCCGATGTAGAACACCTTGCCGTCCGGGGCGATGGTCAGCCCGTGCGGCTCGCCGATCTGGTCGAGCTGCCCGGCCGCGTTCTTGCCGGTCAGCCGCTCGATCTTGTAGTTCGCGGCGATCCCGGCCTGGCAGTCGCCGCGGACCATCCCGGTGGTCCAGCGCAGGGCGCCGAGCAGGTGGTCGCGGAACCGGTCTTCGCCGTAGGACCCTTCGGTGCGGCCCATGCCGGTGTAGAAGGACCGGCCGCCGTCGTAGTCGCGGCACCAGGAGATCGGGTGGAACGCGCCGTTCGCACCGACACCCGGCTGGTAGCCCTTCTCCTCGACCTGCGCGACCGTGTGCACGGTGCCGACCGGGTTGGTTTCCCAGTTGAGCCAGCGGTCGGTGCGCGTCCAGTTCTGCGGCAGCCCCTGGGTGGCCGGGTGCTGGGCGTCGAGGACGTCGACGACGGCCTGCTGCGGCGCCGGCTCGGGCGGCGGCGGGGTCGTCGAGGTGTCCTTGAACAGCTTGAGGTCCGCGAGCTGGATGATCGGCTCACCGGCGTTCGCGGTGATGTTCAGCCGGTAGTTCGGGTAGACCGTGGTGTTGGCGAAGGTGAACGTCCGGGTCTGGAACGGCTCGGTGAACGTCTCGTTCGTGCGCGTGTCCAGGTCGGTCCAAGTGCTGCCGTCCGCGGAGCCCTGCAGGGTCCAGTTCTTCGGGTTGCGGCCGGGAAAGTCGTTCGCCGACACCAGCGCGTAGCTGCTGATCGCGACCGGGGTGGCCATCTTGTAGGCCGCCCAGCCGGTCGTCGCGAACGTCAGCCACTTCGTGTTCTCGTTGCTGTCGGCCAGTTTCTCCTTGGTTTCGTTGGGCGGGTTCTCCCCGCTCGCGGTCACCGCCGCGACGGCTTCGGGGGTGGGCCGGGCGCCGACCGGGCGGGCGCCGATCAGCCCGGTGAACCACTGCGACGAGTCCTGCGCGCGGGCCGCGTCGGAGATGCCGAGGAAGCCGCCGCCGGCCTTCATGTACGCCTGCAGCGCGCCTTCCTGGTCCCGGCTGAGCGTGACGCCCTGCGCGGACAGGAACACGACACCGCGGTAGCGGGCCAGGTTGGCGGTGCTGAACACGGAGGGATCCTGCGAGGCGGTGACCGTGATGCCGTTGTCCCCGCCCAGCCGCGCGATCGCGTCGGCCGCCCGGAGCACCGGGTCCTTCTGACCGGCCGCGGCGCCGTGGAAGACCAGCACGTTCACCGGCACGTTCGCGGCGGGCGCGGCCTGGGCCACGGGCATCGCCATCAGCGGAGCCCCGGCCGCCAGGACCGATCCGATGGCGAGCACGACCGCAGCGCGTCTGCCGAACCAACGTCGTGTCCTCTGGGGCCGAGCCCCAGACCCCGCCAGGTGGGCAAGCCCCCCTGGACCCCCCAAAAGCTTCTTCATAGCTCCCCTCCTGCGTGCGTCCGGGAATCGGGGTTCGTGTCGTGCCCGGTGTGGCCGTGCTCCTTGAACCGGTCGATCGCGTCCTGCGCACCGTCGGGCAGGCTGCCGTCGGGGTTGCGGACCAGGAAGAGGCCCACCATGCCGCCGTCGGAATGGGTCTGGACGTGGCAGTGGTACATCCACGCCCCGGGCCCGGCGCCTTCACCGGCGAGCACCTGGAACCCGAACGAGCTGCCGGGGTCGAGGTTCTTGTTGTCGACGATGGCAACGTTGTCAGCGGCGCTGCTGAGCATGCCGGTACGGGTATCGGCCCAGCGATGCCCGTGGAGGTGGAACGTGTGCGGCAGGCTGCCGTACCCGATGCAGACCCATTCGACGCGCTCACCGAGGCGCGCCTCGAAGATCGGCGTGTCGGGCGCCATCGCGTGGTTGATCATCATCTCGTTGAACACGACGGTGTACTGCCTGCTCGGCAGCAGGTCGCCGCGCTTGCGCACGATGAGCCCGCCGTAGAGCCCGCGGGCGAGGCCGGCGGTGCCGTGGTCGGTGCCCATCGCGTGGTCGTGGTAGTGCCAGTACCCGGCGCTGCCCGGCATCCAGAACCCGCCGCCCGCGTCGTAGCGGGTCCGCGTGCGCCAGGTGTAGGTGCGCGTCTCGCCCGGCTTGTTGAAGGACGCGTTGAGTGGGGCGCCGTCCGACGCGGTGTCGTAGGTGACGCCGTGCGGGTGGATCGACAGCCGTTTGTCGGTCCGGTTGACCAGTTCGATCTCGAGGGTGTCGCCTTCGTAGACCTCGAGCAGCGGCCCCGGGATGGTGGCCTTGCCCGGTTCGAGGCCGTAACCGTAGAGACCGCCGGGCAGGGCTTCGGCGTAGAGGGTGATCTGGCGGGTCAGGCCCGCGGCCGACGCTGTTCCGGCCACCCCGACCGCGGGCGCGAGCACGCCCGCGGCGGTTCCGGCCAGCATCGACCGACGTGATACTCGCATTCCGTTACCCCCGGGGCTCTCAGAACCGCACGGTGCGGAGGTATTCGAAGCCGACCTTCGCGGTGTTCAGCGGGTCGGCGGGCTGGTCGTGCTCCACGATGAACTCGCGGACGGTGTGGCAGGACGCGGCGAAGATGCGCCGGAAGTCGATGACGCCGGTACCGGGGTCGGTCATCTGCCCGTCCGCGGTCATGTCCTTGACGTGGTACTGCTGCACGCGCGGGAAGTGCCGCCGGAACAGCCGGACGGGGTCGGCGCCGCCGGTCACCGCCCAGAACAGGTCGATCTCCAGGTGGACGGTCCGCTTGTCGGTCTTCGCGGTCAGGACGTCGTAGGGCCGCACGCCCCCGATCGGGGCGAACTCGTGGGCGTGGTTGTGGTAGCCGAGCGGGATGCCGGCCTTCCGGAAGGCGAGTGCGGCGGTGTTCAGCCGCCCCGCGAAGGCCTCCCATTCCGCGATGGTGTCGAACTTCGCGTACGGCACGTTGGCGAGCGAGTTGCCCAGGACCTTCGCGTCGGCGATGGTCTGGTTCAGGTCGCCGTCGATGCCGACGTGCGTCGAGGACGCCTTCAGGTGGCAGCGGTCAAGGATGGCGCGGAACTCGGCCGCGCTGCGGCCGTAGGTCCCGGCCAGCTCGACCTTGCGGTAGCCGATGTCGGCCAGCGCCGAGAGCGTGCCTTCCGGGTCGTTCTGCAGCAGCGACCGCAGGGAGTAGAGCTGGATGCTGATCTTGTCGAGCGGCACGCGACGGCGAGCCGGGGAAGCGGAGGCGGTGCCGGGCAGGGCGACCGTCACCGCCCCCACCGTGAGGGCCGCCGTCGCCACGTTCAGGAACGTTCGTCGGGAGTGCTGTTCTGGCAGGTCACCGCACATGAAGCTCCCTCATTTCCGGTTGCTGAAAGCCGCGTCGAAAGCCGCCGACGGCTTGTCGAACAGGTGCTCGCGGACGTACGTCACCGCCTCCGCCGCGCCGCGGAGCCGGTCCATCCCGGCGTCCTCCCACTCCACCGAGATCGGGCCGGCGTAGCCGATCGAGTTCAGTGCCCGGAAGCAGTCCTCCCACGGGACGTCGCCGTGGCCGACGGACACGAAGTCCCAGCCCCGCCGCGGGTCCGCCCAGGCCAGGTGCGAACCGAGCCGCCCGTTGCGGCCGTCGAAGCGCTTGCGGGTGTCCTTGCAGTCGACGTGGTAGATCCGGTCGGCGAAGTCGAGGATGAACCCGACCGGGTCCAGGTCCTGCCAGATGAAGTGCGACGGGTCCCAGTTCAGCCCGAACGCCGGCCGGTGGTCGACGGCTTCCAGCGCGCGCCGGGTCGTCCAGTAGTCGTAGGCGATTTCGGACGGGTGGACCTCGTGCGCGAACCGGACGCCGACCTCGTCGAAGACGTCCAGGATCGGGTTCCAGCGGCGGGCGAAGTCCGCATAGCCGTCATCGATGTCATCGCGCGAGACCGGCGGGAACATCGCCACGTACTTCCAGGTCTTGGACCCGGTGAAGCCGATGACGGTGTCGACACCGAGCTTCGCCGCCGCCCGTGCGGTGTCGGCCATCTCGGCCGCCGCCCGCTGCCGGACGCCCTCGGCGTCGCCGTCGCCCCAGATGCGGGACGGCAGGATCGCCTGGTGCCGGTGGTCGATGGGATCGTCGCAGACGGCCTGCCCGACGAGGTGGTTGGAGATCGCCCACACCTTGAGGCCGTGGTCGGCGAGCAGCCGCAGCCGCCCCGACACGTAGTCCTCTTCGGACAGTGCCCGGTCGACCTCGAAGTGGTCGCCCGAGCAGGCGATCTCGAGCCCGTCGTAGCCCCATTCCGAAGCGAGCTTGCAGACCTCGGTGAACGGCAGGTCGGCCCACTGGCCGGTGAACAACGTGACGGGACGGCTCATTTCTCCTCCACCGATGTCCAGTTCGCTTCTGCGGCAGCGCTCTTTTCGACGGCGTCGAGCACGCGCTGGACGCGCAGGCCGTCGTCGAAGCTCGGCGCGGGGTCCGTGCCCGCGCCGATGGCGTCCAGGAAGTCGGCGACTTCGTGGGTGAACGTGTGCTCGTAGCCGAGGATGTGTCCCGGCGGCCACCACGCGCCGATGTACGGGTGCTGCGGTTCGGTGACGAGGACCCGGCGGAACCCGGCTTCGGTGCCGGTGCCCTCGTACCACTGGAGCTCGTTCATGGACTCGAAGTCGAAGGCCAGGCTCGCCTTCGACCCGTTGATCTCCAGCCGCATCGCGTTCTTGCGGCCCAGCGCGAACCGCGTCGCTTCGAAGGTCGCCACCGCGCCTCCGGACAGCCGGGCCAGGAACAACGCGGCGTCGTCGACCGTCACCTCGTCCGTGCCGCCGGTTTCGGACGGCCGCTGCTTGACGAAGGTGTTCGTCAGCGCCGAGACGCCGGTGATCAGCTCCCCGGTGACGAACTGGGCGGCGTCGACGATGTGCGCCCCCAGGTCGCCCAGCGACCCCGACCCGGCGGACTCCTTGCGGAGCCGCCAGGTCATCGGCGCCTGCGGGTCGGACAGCCAGTCCTGCAGGTACACCGACCGCACGTGCCGGATCTCGCCGAGGGCCCCGCCCGCCACGAGCTTCCGTGCGTGGGCGAGCGCGGGCACGCGGCGGTAGTTGAACGCGACCATGGCCCGGACCCCGCGGTCCCGGGCCCGCCGCGCCGCCTCCGCCATCGCTTCGGCTTCGGCGACCGAGTTGGCCAGTGGCTTCTCGCACAGCACGTGCTTCCCGGCGTCCAGCGCGGCGATCGCGATCTCGGCGTGGCTGTCGCCCGGGGTGCAGACGTCGACCAGGCCGACGTCGTCCCGGGCGACGAGCTTCCGCCAGTCGGTCTCGACGTCGTCCCAGCCGAACTTCTCCGCGGCGGCCTTGGCCCGGGCCTCGTCCCGGCCGCCGAGGACGGCGAGTCTCGGCACCAGCGGCGGGTCGAAGAACCGGTGGACGCTGCGCCAGGCGTGCGAATGCACCGCACCCATGAACGCGTGGCCCACCATGCCGATCCCGATGGTTTCCCGTCCCGGGCTCATACCCCTCCTTTGGTTTGCCTTGCGAGAATCAGGAGTCGAAGCCGACGTCGAGGTACTGGTCGACGTTCTCCTTCGTCACGACCGCCGAGTACGTGGTGATCTCGGCCGGGATGTCGTGCTCGGCCAGGTCGCCGATCCCCTTGCCCTGCCCGAGCAGCCGGGCGAGCGCGACCGCCGTGGAGGCCATCGACGGGCTGTAGAGCACGGTCGCCTTGATCGGGGACGAGTCGGCCTTGATCAGGTTCATCATGTTCTTCGAGCCGGCCCCGCCGACCATGATGAACTCCTTGCGGCCCGCGGTGTCGATCGCCGCGTTGACGCCGATGCCCTGGTCGTCGTCGTGGTTCCACAGCGCGTCCAGCTTGGGCGCGCCCTGCAGCAGGTTCGCCGTCTGCTGCTCGCCCGACTCCGACGTGAACTGCGCCGAGACGCGCGGGCCGACCTGGAACCCGGCCCGGCCCAGTGCGTCCTTGAAGCCCTTGCTGCGTTCCTGGGTCAGCGGCAGCGAGTCGATCCCGGCGACCTCGCCGATGACCGGGTTGGCGACGTTCTTCTTCTTGAGCTCGGTGGCGATGTAGTTGCCGGCGTTGACGCCCATCCGGTAGTTGTCGCCGCCGATCCAGGTTCTATAGGCCAGCGGCGTGTCGAAGATGCGGTCGAGGTTGATCACCGGGATGCCGGCGTCCATCGCCTGCTGGCCGACCGCGGTCAGCGCCTTGCCGTCGAAGGGCAGGATGACCAGGACGTCGACCTTGGCGTTGATCAGCGTCTCCACCTGCGAGATCTGCTGGTTGACGTCGTTGGTGCCCTCGGTCGCGTTGAACTTCACCTCGCTGAACTTCTGCGCTTGAGCCTTGGCGTTCTTCGTGATCGCCGCGATCCAGCCGTGGTCGGCGGCCGGTGCGGAGAAGCCGATGGTGATCGGCTTGCCGGGCTGGGCGTTGTTGCCCGCGTTGGCGACCGGCGCGTTCGACTCCGAGTTCGCCGGCGTGTTCGACGTGCAGCCGGCCAGCAGCGCACCGGCGCCGACCGCGGCCCCGCCCAGCAGGAATCCCCGGCGGCCGAGGAAGGGTTGTTCGGTCATGGCGGCCTCCATCGGTGGTTACTGACTACCGGTCCTGGCTTTCCTGGCCCGGAACTGCAAGAGCACGGCGAGCACGATGATCACGCCCTTGGCGATGTTCTGGATGTCGGTGTCCAGGTTGTTCAGCGTGAAGATGTTCGACAACACGGTGAAGATCAGCACGCCGACGAGCGTCCCGATGAGCGAGCCGCGGCCGCCGGTCAGCAGCGTGCCGCCGATGACCACCGCCGCGATCGCGTCGAGCTCGTAGAACATGCCGTTGGTCGACGCGCCCGCCGTCGTCCGCGCGACGACCATGAGCGCGGCGATCCCGCAGCACAGCCCGGCCACGCCGTAGACGAGCGCGAGGTGCCGCTTGACGTTGATGCCGGCCAGCCGGGACGCCTCGGCGTTGCCGCCGACCGCGTACGTCCGGCGGCCGAAGGTGGTGCGGTTGAGCACGACCCAGCCGACCGCGAAGACCAGCGCGAACAGCCAGATCAGCGTCGGGACGCCGAGGAAGCCGCCGCGGAAGAAGGCGAGGAAGTCCTGGTCGGCGACGACCTGGGTGCGCCGGCCGCTGATCCGCTCGGCGAGCCCGCGGGCCGAGACGTACATCGCCAGCGTGGCGATGAACGGCACGACCTTGCCGTAGGCGACCAGCACGCCGTTGACCAGGCCGCAGCCGAGCCCGACCGCCAGTCCACAGAGGACCATCACGAACGGCCCGTAGGACTGCGTCGCCAGCGTGGTGAGCCAGACCCCGGCCAGGCCGACCATCGAACCGACGGACAGGTCGATGCCGCCGCTGATGATCACGAACGTCATCCCGACGCTGACCACGCCGATCGCCGCGGCCAGCCGCAGGATCGTCGAGATGTTGCTTTCGGTGAAGAACAGCTCCGGCCGGGTGAACTGGCCGACCAGGCACAGGATCACGAGCACGCCGGCCAGGCCGAGCAGCCGCGGGTCGGCGGAGAAGGTGAACCGCTTCCGTTCGGCGGGCAGCGCTTCCTGGGGCGGTGCCTGGGTTTCGGTCATGCCGCGCTCCCCTCGAGAATCACGTCGAGCACCTCGGCCTCGGTCAGCCCGGCGGAGCGCCGGTCGGCGAGGACACGGCCCTCGCGCAGCACCAGCACCCGGTCGGACAGCCCGAGCACCTCGGGGATTTCACTGGACACCAGCACGATCGCGACCCCGGTCGCGGCCAGCTCGTCGATCAGCCGGTACAGCTCGGCCCGGGCGCCGACGTCGACACCGCGCGTCGGTTCGTCGAGCAGCAGCACCCGGCACCCGCGGACCAGCCACCGCGCGAGCACGGCCTTCTGCTGGTTGCCACCGGACAGCGTGCGGACGATCCGCCGCGGGTCGGCGGGCCGCAGGTCGAGGCGGCGCAGGCTGGCGCCGGCGTCGTCCAGTTCCTTCGCCCGCTCGGTGAACCCGAGCTTCGCGTACCGGCCGAGGCTGGCCAGGGTGACGTTGTGCACCACCGGCAGGTCCAGCAGCAGGCCCTGGCTCTTGCGTTCCTCGGGTGCGAGGCCGATGCCCGCCCTGACCGCCGCCCGCACCCCGGGACCCAGCGGTTTTCCCTGGACCGTCACGGTTCCGCGGTCGGCCTTGCGCGCGCCGAAGATCGTCTCCAGCAGCTCGCTGCGCCCGGAGCCGACCAGGCCGGCGATACCGACGACCTCGCCGGCGTGGACGGTGAA
The DNA here is from genome assembly GCA_033793495.1 of Streptomyces sp. MN03-5084-2B. Taxonomy (GTDB): domain Bacteria; phylum Actinomycetota; class Actinomycetes; order Mycobacteriales; family Pseudonocardiaceae; genus Amycolatopsis. Next base: position 22,845 of record JARAWT010000046.1, read on the forward strand.
GCTCACGTCCTCGAACTCGCCGTGGCGGGTGAGGTTCTCGACGGCGAGGGCGGTCTCCGGCCGGGCGTGGCCGTCGTGACGCGGCCCGAAGACGGTCTCCACCTTGCGCCCGGCCATCAGCGCGACCAGGTCGGCGGTCGGCGTCTCGCGGGCGTCGAGCCCGGTCCCGACGGTCCGGCCGTCCTTGAGCACGGTCACCCGGTGCCCGATCCGGCGCAGCTCTTCGAGCCGGTGCGAGATGTAGACGACCGCCACGCCGTCGGCGGTCAGCTCGCCGACGATGCGGAAGAGGTTGTCGACCTCTTCGCCGGCCAGCGCGGCGGTGGGTTCGTCCATGACGAGCAGCCGGGCGTCGTGGGCGAGCGCGCGGGCCATCGAGACGAGCTGCTGCGCGGCGGCCGACAGCCTGCCGACCTCGGTGGACGGCCGGATGCCGGGGTGCCCGAGCCGGGCCATCAGGCGAGCGGCCTCGTCGCGGGCCTGGGAGATGCGGGTGAAGCCGAAGCGGGCGCGTTCGTGGCCGAGGAAGATGTTGTCCGCCACCGAAAGCCCGGGCACGAGGTCGAGCTCCTGGTACATCGTGGCGATGCCCAGCCGCAGGGCGTCGACCGGCGAACCGAGTTCGACGGGCTCGCCGTTCCAGGTCAGCTCGCCCTCGTCCGGCCGGTGCGCGCCGGAGAGGACCTTGATCAGCGTCGACTTGCCGGCGCCGTTCTGGCCGAGCAGGCAGTGCACCTCGCCGGGTTCGACGTCGAGGTCGACACCGTCGAGGGCGCGGACGCCGGGGAACGTCTTCACGATCCCCCGGACGGACAGCAAGCTCATGCGTGCACCTCGCCGGGTTCGACGTCGAGGTCGACACCGTCGAGGGCGCGGACGCCGGGGAACGTCTTCACGATCCCCCGGACGGACAGCAAGCTCATGCGTGCACCTCGCTGGCGCTCGGTGCCGACTGAGCCGGAAACGCAGTGTTGAATGATTCCCTCGCAAGCTCGGTCATACCGTGGCCTCCTCGGCGAGCGTCGGGTTCGCGAACAGCCGCTCGGCCGCCAGGTGCGCGGCACCCCGCAGCGGCGCCCGCAGGCCGAACCCGGACGCCACCACCCGCGCCTGGCCGAGCGGCCGGGCGGCGAGCTCGACGCGGACCGGTTCGACCAGCCACTCCCCCAGCTCGGCGAAGTAGCCGCCGAGCACGACGACGTCCGGGTCGAGCACGTCGACCACGGTGGACAGGGCGATGCCGAGCGCGACGCCGAGCTCGTGGGCAGCCGTCACCGCGCGCTGGTCGCCGCCCCGGATGCGGTCCTTGAGCAGGGCGACGCGGCTTTCCACGCCGGGCGCGGGATCGTGCAGCGGGTCACCCGGGGCCGCGGCCGCGCGCAGGACGGCGGCCAGGTTCGCCTTCGTCTCCAGGCAGCCGGTCCGGCCGCACGAGCAGCGTTCGCCGGACGGGTCGACGGCGATGTGCCCGACTTCGCCCGCGAAGCCGCGCGCGCCGCGCAGGATCGTGCCGCCGGAGACGAACCCACCGCCGGCGGTCGTGCCGCCGCCAAGGTAGAAGACCTCGGTTCCGGTGCCCGCGACCGATTCGGCGAGCGCGCCGAGGTTGGCGTCGTTGTCCACCGCGATCGCTTCGACCGGGACGGCCAGCCGGGCCGCCAGGAGAGCGGCGATTTCCGCGTCCCGCCAGCGCAACGCCGGCGCGAACCGCAGCACGGCGGCGGCCGAGTCGACCAGGCCGGGCACCGAGACCGCGACGCCGACCGGCGGACCGGGCAGCACCCGGTCGGCCAGGCGCGCGAGTGCGTCCATCCCGGCGGGGAGCCCGAGCGCGACGACGTCGACGGCCTCGGTCCGCTCGGCCACCACCCGGCCGGACAGGTCGGTGACCAGGGCCGACAGCCGGTCGGCCTCGATGCCCAGTGCCAGCGCGTACGCGTCGACGCCGTGCAGCTCGACCAGCCGGCTCGGCCGTCCGTTGCCGGGGCGGACCCCGGCGGGCCGGATCAGGCCGCGCCCGGCGAGTTCGGTGAGCAGGCCCGGTACCGCCGACTTCGGGAGCCCGCAGCGGGCCGTCAGCTGCGTTCGCGAGAGCGGGCCGGTGCGCAGTGCCCGCAGGATCGCCGCCAGGTTCGCCGTACGCGGGGTCGCCGAGCCGGCTCGCCTCGTTCCGGTGACGGCCACGGTGCCCCCATCTTGCGCCGGCTACTGAACGCACTTTGTCGCTCAGGCAGCGAAAGTAGGGTGACTGGCATCACTCGTCAAGGTGATACTCGCGCGTTTAGTCGGGTTTTCACCCGGATAGACGTGCGAAATCGGACATACTTTCGGATTTGGTGTGCAAAAGTCTGCTTAGTTTCAGCGTTATGCCATGGCCGTATACAACCACCGAACGTAAGTCTCCGCCCGCTCCGGAAGTTCGGCAGCCGGGCACCCGGCGTCAGCTGCTGAGCGTGAAGGCGCGGTCCGTCGCGGACCAGGCCGCTCCGATCACGCCCGCCGTCTCCCCCAGCTCGGACAGCACGATCGGCAGGTTCCCGGTGGCCAGCGGGAGCGAGCGCCGGTACACCGCGCTGCGCACCTCGGCGAGCAGCTGGTGCCCGAGCTGGGCCACCCCGCCGCCGATCACCACCATGCCGGGGTTGATGAAGCAGACCAGCGAGGCGATGACCTGGCCGAGCCGCCGGCCGCCGTCGCGGATGAGGTTGACCGCGCCGGAGTCGCCCGCCGCGGCGGCCCGGCCGACGTCGCGGGCGGTGACCGCGCCGCGTTCGGCGGCCGCCTCGGCCAGGTGCGCCGACCGGCCGCTGCGGGCCAGGGCCAGCCCGTCGCGGGCCAGCGCGGCGCCGCCGAAGTACGCCTCCAGGCAGCCGACCTCGCCGCACGCGCAGGTCGGCCCGAAGTCGTCCAGCCGGATGTGCCCAATGTCGCCCGCCGTGCCCGCGACCCCGCGGTAGACCTTGCCGCCGAGCACGATCCCGCAGCCGATCCCGGTGCCGATCTTGACGAACATCAGGTCGTCGGTCGAGCGCGCGACCCCGGCGTGCCGCTCGCCGAGCGCCATCGCGTTGACGTCGTTGTCCACCGCGACCGGGCAGCCCCAGAGCCCGCCGAGGTGGTCGCGCACGTTGAACCGGTCCCAGCCGGGCATGATCGGCGGCGCGACGGCCATCCCCTCGGCGAAGCTGACCGGCCCGGGCAGCCCGATGCCGGCCGCGACCAGCCGGCCGGGTGCCTCGTCCCGGACCTTCGCGGCGAGTTCCGCGACCCGCCGCAGCACCGGGTGCGGTCCCTGCCGCACGTCGCAGTCCTCGACGGCGTGCGCGAGCACCTCGCACGAAGCGTCGGTGACGGCCACGCCGACCGACGTCGCGCCGACGTCCACCGCGAGCACCCGCAGCTCGCCCGCGAGCCGGACGAGCGTCGAGCGCCGGCCGCCGCGGCTGGCCGACGGCCCGGCGGCCTCGACGAGCCCGACCTCGGCGAGCCGGGCCACCTCGACCCCCACCCGGGCGCGCGGCAGCTCCAGCCGCTCCCCCAGCTCGACCCGGGACATCGGGCCGTCGTCCCGGAGCAGGGTGAGCAACCGGGTCTGGTGCCGGGTTTCGACCATCGACTGCTCCGGGGTGGATGCCGCGCTCATTCGCTTCAGCCTACTGGTGCGCCGCCGGCCGCCCCTCCGCCCGGCGGGTCCGGGTGGGGGTCACCCGGACCGGTGCCATCGGCGGCGATCCCGTTCATCCGCCCGGCTTCGGGGCAGTCTCCCGCCATCGCGAACCGGCTCGAAGACAGGAGGATCACCATGCGACGGATCACGACCGCGCTGGCAGCGTTGGCGTTGACGACCGGAGTCCTCACCGGCTCCACGGCCTCGGCCCAGGCGGACAGCGGCCCGGCGGGGAACTGCATCGGCAGCTCGCTGGAAATGTTCTCGGTGACGAGCTTGTGCGTGGTGAACCGGAACTTCCCGGTGCTCACCAACCCCGGAACCTGACGAGCTGAAGGGCACCTTCCAGCCACGTGACGCGCTGAAGGGCACTTTCCTCCCGTCAGATGGCAGGAAGGTGCCCTTCAGCGCTCCTCGGCGGGCGATGAGGTCGTTCGGGACCGGCCCCGCCTCACCGCACCGGGACCGGGAAGTCCGGCAGCGTCAGCGCCGAGTGCTCGGGCCGCGGCGGCGCGGGCGCCGCCGCGGTGAGCTGCCGGAGCGCGGTGTTGCGGCGCTCGAGCGCCTCCGCCGTCGCCGGGAAGAGCGTCGCCTGGCCTTCGCTGACCAGGGCCTGGTTGGCTTCGACGAACCCCCGCACCCGGTTCTCGTAGGCGGCGAACGCGGCCGCGTGGTCCGGGATCGTGGCCAGGGCGTGGCCGAGCACGTACGCGCCCACCAGGGCAAGGCTGGTGCCCTGGCCGGTCAGGAACGACGGCGCGTGGGCGGCGTCGCCGACGAGCGCGACGCGGCCGGACGACCAGCCCGGCATCCGGATCTGGCTGACCACGTCGAAGAACAGGTCGCCGGCCTCCCGCATCGCGGCGACCATGCGCGGGATTTCCCAGCCGTCACCGGCGAAGGTGCGGGCGATGAGGTCGCGCTGGGCCTCGGGGTCGCGGAACGCTTCCAGCGGCGGCTCCGGCCGGGCGGAAACCAGGAAGCCGTGCACCTGTTCGCTGTCGAGGACCGCATACAGTCCTGCACCCCTGCCGGGCGTGCTCCACGTCAGCCCCTCGCGGACGAGCCCGAAGTCGTTGGGCATGGTGAACCCGGCGAAGCAGTAGCCGAGGTAGTGGTGGAACGGCTTCTCGTCGCCGAAGACGAGCTCCCGGGTCCGGGAGTGCAGGCCGTCGGCGCCGATCACCAGGTCGTAGCGCTCTCTTCGGCCGCTGCGGAAGGTCACGTCGACCCCGTCCTCGTGGTCGTCGAGGGTTTCGACGGTGTCGCCGAACCGGGCTTCGACGTCGTCGCGCACCAGGTCGTACAGCGTCCGGATCAGGTCACCCCGGCGGATCTCGAGGTCGTCGGCTTCGGCGCCACCGATGATCTCGTTCGGGGCCAGCGACACGACTTCGCCGCCGTCGGCGTCGAGGAACGTCAACCGTTGCGTCGAGATGTGCAGGTCCCGCAGGCGCGGCCGGATGCCCATCCGCTCGACGGCGTCCAGCGCCGTGCCGCGGACGTCGATGGGATAGCCGCCCACCCGGAGCTCGGCCGCCTTTTCCACGAGGGTGACCGCGAAACCGGCCCGAACCAACCAGAAGGCCAGGGCCGGACCGGCGATGCTGGCGCCGGAAACCAAGACTCGCTTCATGACATCTCCGATAGCTAAGTTAGGTATCTGAATGCGGGGTGCGACAATGCCCGTGACCGAACCCCCGACCCAGCCGACTATATACCTAAGTTAGCTATCTAAGAGGTGTGATGGGCGACACAGACGCCACCGACCTGCGTGCCGTGCTGCCCCGGCTCATGCAGCTGGGCACCCTGATGAACCGCAGCGGCCTCGGCGAGCGGGCGATGAAGCGGATCGGCGCCGACCTCGACCGGCCCGGGCTCTCGATCATCCTCGCCCTGCACATGACCGGGAAGGCGATGCGCGTCGGCGAGATCGCGGAGCGGATGCAGGTCGCCGGCCCCCACGTCACCCGGCACCTGCACGTCCTCGAGCGACGGCGGCTCGTGCGCGGCCTGGCCGATCCCGACGACCGGCGCGCCCGGCTGGTCGAGCTGACCCCCGACGGCGCCGAGATCGCCGACCGGTACGTCACCACGCTGCTCGGCTGGTTCGGCGACGCGCTGTCCGGCTGGGCACCGGAGGACCGCCGGACCTTCTACGACCTGCTCCTGCGGTTCACCGACGACCTCGCGGCCTTCCTGACGGCGACCGGCGAAGAAGACTGAGAGATCAGTGCTGGGCGAACTGCCGTGACGTCGGCTGGCCGACACCGGGCTTGACCGGCAACGGGTCGAAGACCAGCCGCTCGCCGTAGATGTCGGTGACCGCGACGGCCCCGCCGCACCCGGCGCCGTTCTCCGACAGGAAGTAGTTGTAGTCCGTACGCTGCAACCGCTTCCAGGTGCTGCCCGCGCGGACTTCCAGCCGCGCCACCGGGTTGCGGTGGTCGATCACCTGGATCCCGCACCAGTACTGGGACGACCCGTCCTTGTAGCGCAGGGAGATCTTCCCCGCCGACGCCGGGCTCACCAGCTTCCAGGTGACCGGGATCTCCCCGCGGTTGCGCGCCCCGAGGCGGTCGAACGCCTTCGGGTTCAGGTCCAGCTGCCCCACCCGGCAGGGCGCCGGGCACAGGTTGGTGATCCGCACCGTCACGCTCGCGCCGCCGGCCGCCTGCACCTGGACGTAGGCCCCGCACGCCTGGGAACCCTCGAAGTCGGCGACGTTCATCGCCGCGTTCAACGGATCCGGGCTCGCGTCGTACCCGCACGCGCCGGTGCCGTCGGTGTCGTAGAAGGTGGCGACGCCGGAGTGGGTGACGCCCGGCCCGATCCGCCCGGCGAGCGGCGCGGCCGCCGGAGCGGCCGCGGACGTCGACGGCGTGGGACCGGCGGAGGACGAGGAGGCCGAGGAGGCTGCGGTGGTCGTCGTCGGGGCCGTGGTCGCGGGCGACGCCGGCGGCGTGGTGGCCGTCGTCCCGATCACCGCGGCGGCGTCCGCCCGGGACGCCGCTTCGGCCGGGGTGGTGCCGTCCGCGCGGCTCGTCACGAAGACGACGACGGTCACGGCGACCGCGAGCGACGCCACGATCGACACGATCACCGCGCGTCCGGGCACAGCACCTCCTGGATCAAGGCCGGGCCGCCGCGGCCAGCCGGTGGTACTCGGCCCGCGTCACCGGCAGGACGGTGCCGTGCCGGGGCTTGCCGGGCAACTGCGCGCCCGCCACGGGCCGCCAATCGCCGGAGTCCAGGTCCGTGGTTTCGAACGGACGGTACCCGGCGCCACCGTACTCGTCGATGAACAGGTACCACTTCTTCTCGGTGTTCGACCGGAACACCAACGGGCCCTCGCCGCCGACGATCGCGTCCTTGCCGACGCACTCCTTCACCAGATCGTAGCTGCGGCTCAGGAGAGCCTGGGACTTCTCCTCGGTGACGTACCGGCCGCACGGGGTCGAGCCACCGCCGCCGGGGCCGCGGTCATCCTGGGAGAACCGGTAGTACTCGCCGTCGCTGCGGATCACGGTGGAGTCGATCACCGAATGCCCCGGGTCGAACCACGTCTTCGGCTCGCTGAACGTGCGGAAGTCTCGGGTGGTCGCGTACATGATCCGGTTGTAGGACGTCGTCGTGTGGCCAGGGTCGCCGGCCGGGTAGACGTTCGACGCCCAGAACACCACGTACGCCCCGCGCGCCGGGTCGTAGAACGCCTCCGGCGCCCACACGTTGCCCGCGGTCTCCGGCATGACCTGCACCAGCCGCGGCGCACTCCACCGCACCAGGTCCGCCGACTCCCACACCACGATCGAGCGGCTGCCGTGCCGCCACGACTGCTCCCAGTCGTCGCGGCCGTACATCCGCAGGTCCGTGGCGATCAGGTAGAACCGGTCGCCGCGCGGCGACCGGATGACGAACGGGTCCCGGACACCCTTGGTCCCGACGTCGGACCGCAACGCCGGGCCGCCGCGGGGCTGTTGCCACCGCAGCGGGTCGTTGCCCTGGCTCACCGCGAAGTAGACCTGCTCGCCGTCCGGCGTGCCCTCGCCGGTGAAGTAGGCGAACAGGTACCCGGCGTACCCGGGGTGCGCGCTCGCCGGTCCGGCCGGCACCAGCAGCCCGGCGGCGATCAGCAGCACCGAGGCCAGGATCCGGACCGTGCGCATGCTCGTCACCCTTCGCTCGCCGGTGTTCGCCGTATGTTAACGCTCACATCCGGTCGGCGGAAGGGGAAGATCTTTCGGGGAACCGGCTCAGGAAACCGTCCACACCTGGTTCGCGGCGCCGGTACCGGTGAGCTGCGCGACCGGTGCGCCACTCGCGGTCGAAGAACCCGGCACCCCGATCGCGAGGCCGCTGCCGATGTTCTGCAGGACGTACTGGCTGCCGGTGAGGCTGCCCACCAGATCCGCCGCCCACTGCTGGCTCGCGGCGCCGGTACAGGTCCACTGCTGCAGCTGGACGCCGCTCGCCGTGGAGCCCTCCGGGACGTCGAGGCACAGCCCGCTGTTGACGTTGACCACCGTGAAGACGTTGTCGGCGACCTGCGTCAACCGCCACTGCTGGTTGGCGCCCCCGTGCGCGGGCCACTGGATGATCTTGCCGCCGGCCGCGGTCGAGGCACCCGAAGCGTCCAGCACCATCGAGCTGCCGGCGTTCTTCAGCACGTGCGTGCCGGCAGCGGGCAGCCCCGAGTTCGCCGACCACGTCCCCGCGTCGGCGTCGAGGTTCCAGCTCGGGTACTGGCCCAGGTTGACCGTCGTGCCGCGGATCGTGAGCGGGAGCCAGATCAGCGGCGAATCGCCCATCGCGTTGCCCGTCCAGCGATCACCCGCGTAGACGTAGGTGGTCGCCGCACTGCCCCGGACCGTGATGATGTTCGCGGTCTGGCTGTTGTAGGTGTTCGTGCCCGGCGCCGCGAAGTTCCGGAACGCCGACCACGGCCCGGCGAGCGACGTCGCGGTCGCGTACACGTTGTCGTTGGTGGCCCACCCGGTGAGGTGGGAAGCCAGCAGGTAGTACGTCCCGCCGACCTTGATCACGGCCGGGGACTCGTAGTTCGGCAACGTCGCCACCGCGCTCGCCACCGACGTGTAGTCCGCGGACAGCCGGTAGATGCGCAGGCTGCGGCCGGCGTTTTCGCTCATCAGGTACGCGGATCCGTCGGTGTCCTGGAACAGCCCGATGTCGCGGCTCTGGTTGCCCAGCGGCTGGAAGCTCCCCCGGTAGCTGTACGGACCGCAGGGCGTGGGGCTGGTCGCCACCCCGACCCGCTGGTCGGAGTAGCTCGTGCTGTCGATGTGCAGGTACATCACGTACGTCCGGGTGGTGGCGTTGTAGAGGACCTTGGGCCGTTCGACGATGCGGTTCGGGCCGAGGTCACCACTGCCCTGCTTCGCCAGCGCGATCCCCTGGTACGTCCAGTTCGCCAGATCGGTCGACGTGTAGCAGGGGATGTCCTGGAAGGCGGTGTTCGCGGTCGTCTGACCGGTCTTGTCCTCCCCGAAGCCGTACCAGGTGGTGCCGACCTGCACGATGCCCAGGCCGTGCAGCTGCAGCGCGCGCCCGGCGGTGTCCGTGCGCCGGGCGCCGAGGGTGAACGTGTTCGTCGCGCCGTGCGCCTGCGGCGCGGGCACCAGCACCCCCGCCAGGACGGCGATCAGGACGACGAGCAGAGCGAGCGGCTGGTTCGCCCGGAACCTCGGGACCTGGTGCGGTGCGCTGGACATCGGGGGTCCTCTCGACGGGGAGCAGGAAGCCGACCTCGGCGTCGAACCGGTTCGCCGACCTGGTTGCCCAGGATGGTACGAACCCGGCCGCCGGCCGGTCAACGACGTCTTGCGCGCGCCCGGCTCGGTGATCCACCCGCCGGCGGCGGAGCTGCGACCGGAGAAATCGGAATACCTTGCCAGCACGGGATATCCGCCAGTTTCGCCCGGCCGGTGCGGCGCCCGGCACGCGCCCGGGAGACCGGGCCGGTCGTGAAAGTTACGCCGCGATCGAAGGCGCCGTCGAATCGGTTCGAGTACGACGGCGACTTCCCCTTTTCCGGTCGTTTCCCGGCCCGCGGCCCGATTTGTTGGGAATTGACTGGCCGGAAACCCCCGCGACCGGCGAAATCGTGCCGTCGGAGATTGACTCTTACGGACGGGAAAGATCGGCGCTAGGGTCGTCCTCGCCCTGGCGACGCTGCCGCGTGCCCGTACGAGAAACCCCGCTGAAACCCCGGCGCAGCCCCGATTTCGGGGTGCCGCGCGCCCTTGTCCTGTCTCCGACTGCCCGCGAGGACCCTGATCGATGTCAGTGCACTTACCCGCCCGCTACGTCCTGCCGGTCGCCGTGGTCGTCACCGGCGCGGTGTGGTGGTGGACGACGGCCGGGGCACCGGCGGCGGACCGGACGTTCGTGGCCTGGTACGGCGGGGTCGCCGCCGCCGTCGTGTGCGCGGCGGTCACGCTCGCCGCGTACGGCGCGCAGGCGGCACGCCGCCACCGGGCCCGGGTCGCGGTGCTGGACGCGGAGGTCGCCCGGCTCGCCGACGACGTGCTGCCCGCGGTGGTCGGGCGGCTGCGCGACGGGGCGTCGGCGGCGACCGCGCTCGCGGAGGTGCCGACTGCGGTCGAAGGCGCCGGCCGGCGGCTGCTGGAAACGATCGCGCAGGAGATCGGCCGGGGCGAGCGGATGCGCGCGGCCACCATGGCGGCCTGCGCCAACGCCGCGGGCCGCGTTCAGGCGCTGGCCACCAGCATGCTGGCCGACCTGCGGGAGATGGAAGGCCGCTACGACGAAAACGTCCTCGGCGACCTGCTCGCACTGGACCACAGCACCGCGCAGGCGGGCCGGCTGGCGGACAGCATCGCGGTCCTCACCGGAGCGCGGTCCGGCCGGCGCTGGACCAAGCCGATCGTGATGGAAAGCGTCCTGCGTGGCGCAATGGGACGCATCAGTGCCTACCAACGGGTGCGCACGCACTCGACCAGTACCGTCGCGGTCGCCGGGTACGCCGCCGAAGGCGTCATGCACGCCCTGGCCGAACTGATGGACAACGCCACCAGCTTCTCCCCGCCGTCGGAGGACGTGCACGTGTACGTCGAGGAGGTGCACGCGGGTGTCGTGGTCACGATCGAGGACAGCGGCCTCGTCATGGGCCCCGCCGCGCTGGAGCGGGCCGTGCGGGCGGTTTCCGCCGAGCCGCTGGACCTGACCACGCTGTCCGGGACCCGGCTGGGCCTGGCGGTCGTGGGGTGCCTGGCGCGCAAGCACGGCCTGAGCGTGCACTTCCGGCCCTCCGCGCGGGGCGGCACCGGCGTGGTGGTGATGATCCCGCGGACCTTGATCACCCAGCCCGGACCGGACGCCCCGCCGGTCACGCCGCTCTCCGAGCTCCCCGCCGAGAAGGCCGCCCCCGAACCCGCCGCCACCGCGCCCACCGCGCCTTCGTCCACAGTGGAGGGTGGGCTTTCCGGGCTGCCGCAGCGGCGTCGCGGGCAGACGCTGGCGGCCGCGCCCAAGCCGCCACCGCCGCCGGCGCCGAGTCCCGCCCCCGCCCGTGCCGACGCCGGGGCGAAGTTCAGCGCGTTCCACGCGGCCGGCCGGGGAACCCGCCCTTCTGTTTCCTCGGAGGACAACCGATGAACACCACGGACCACGACCTGGACTGGTTGCTGGAGAGTCTCCTGGGCAAGACGCCGGGTACCCGGCACGCCCTGGTGCTGTCCAAGGACGGCCTCAAGCTCTGCCACACCCGCGGGCTCACGATCGACCAGGCCGACCAGCTGGCCGCCATCGCCTCGGGCATCCAGAGCCTGGCGTACGGCACGTCCATCGAGTTCGGCGACGGCACCGGCGGCGTGCGCCAGTCCATGACGGAGTTCCACGGCGGGATGCTGTTCATCGTCGAAGCCGGCGCGGGCGCCCACCTGGCCGTGATCGCCGCCGACGACGCGGACGTGGGCCTCATCGGCCACAACATGAACGAGCTCGTCGAGCAGCTCGGCGAGTACCTGACCGCGCCGCCCCGCCCGCAGCCGACCGCGGCCGGGTGACATGAGCTGGGAGCACCTCCACCGGGAGGACCCGGACCGGTTGTACACCGTGACCGGCGGGCGCAGCCGCGCGAACGAAAGCGCGCTGGACCTCGTGACGCTGATCGTGAGCGAAGGCGATCCGGTCCCGGGCATGCAGTCCGAGCACGTCAAGATCCTGCGCCTGTGCCGGCACCCGACGGCGATGGTGGAGGTCGCCTCGGAGCTGGGCCTCCCGGTGAGCGTCGTGAAAATCCTATTGTGCGACCTGCTCGACACGGGCCGGGTCACCGCCCGCCACCCGTCCTCGGCTCCCGTCGACACCGATCTGCCCGATCTCGAAACCCTGAAGCAGGTACTCGTTGGACTGCAGAAGCTCTGAGCAAGACGTCCGCACGCCGCTGCCGAGCACCGCCAGGGACGGGCTGAAGATCGTGGTCGTCGGCGGGTTCGGCGTCGGCAAGACGACCATGGTCCGGTCGGTCAGCGAGATCCGCCCGCTGAGCACGGAGGAAACCATGACGCAGGCGGGCGTCGGGATCGACGAGGGCGCCTCGCACGGCAAGACCACCACCACCGTCGCGTTCGACTTCGGCCGGATCAGCCTGAACGAGCACATGGTGCTGTACCTGTTCGGCGCACCGGGCCAGGAACGGTTCTGGTTCCTTTGGGACCGCCTGTTCGCCGGGACGCTGGGCGCCGTCGTGCTGGTGGACACCGACCGGCTGGCCGACTCCTGGTACTCCATCGACCGCCTCGAACACCACGGGACGCCGTTCATCGTCGCGCGCAACAACTTCGGCGAGCCGAAGCACTCGCTGGACCAGGTGCGGCAGGCGCTCGACCTGCCCGCCGAAGTGCCGTTGATCGACTGCGACGCCCGCCGCCGCGACTCCAGCAAGACCGTCCTGCTCGCCCTCGTCAACCACCTCTTCGCCCTGTCCTCCGCCCGGGAGACCACCTCATGAGCACCCCCCAGCCCGCCGTCGCCACGCCGCTGTCCGGGCCGCAGTTCCAGCAGAAGTCCGCGGACCTCTACGCGGAGATGCGGCGCGCGCACGGACCGGTGGCCCCGGTCCTGCTCGACGGGGACGTGCCGGCGTGGCTGGTCCTCGGCTACCGCGAGGTGCAGCACGTCGTGAGCAACCCGGAGGTCTTCGGGCGCGACTCGAGGCGGTGGAACGCCTGGGACCGCGTCCCGCCCGACTGGCCACTGCTCCCGCTGCTGGGCTACCAGCCCACGATGATGTTCGCCGAGGGTGCCGAGCACCGGCGGCGGGCCGAGGCGCTCGACGAAGCACTCGGCGCCGTCGACCAGTTCGAGCTGGGTGCGCAGGCCCAGCAGGTGGCCGACCAGCTCATCGACGCCTTCGCCGGGAGCGGCGAGGCCGACCTGATCACGCAGTACGCCGACGGGGTCCCGCTGCCCGTCGTCGCCCGGATGATCGGCGTGCCGGAGGCGGAGACCGCCGAACTGGTCCGCGACGTCTACCGGACGCACGCGGCGGGCGAGGGCGCGAACGAGGCCTACGCGCGGGTCCGCGAGAAGGTGCGGCTGATGGTCGAGTCCAAGCGACGCGACCCCGGGCCCGACGTCACCTCGCGGCTGCTGGCCCACCCGGCCGCGCTCGCCGACGACGAGATCACCGAGGACCTGCTCCACCTGATGAACGCCGGGCAGCTGCCGACCGCCTACTGGATCGGCAACACCCTGCGGCTGATGCTCACCGACGACCGGTTCGCGATGACGCTGTCCGGCGGACGGCGGAGCGTCGGCCAGGCGCTGAACGAGGTGCTCTGGGAGGACACGCCGACCCAGAACTTCCCGGGCCGGTTCGCCGTGCACGACCTGCAGCTGGCCGGCCGGCAGATCCGCAAGGGCGACCTGCTCATCCTCGGGCTCGCCGCGGCCAACCAGGACCCGCTCGTCCGGCCGGTCCCGCAGAGCTCGACCGGCAACCAGGCCTACCTGTCGTTCAGCCACGGCGAACACCGGTGCCCGTACGCCGCCCAGGAGATCGCCAAGGTGATCGCCGAGGCGGCGATCGAGGTGCTGCTCGACCGGCTCCCGGACGTCGTGCTGGCGGTGCCGGCCGACACGCTGGCGTGGCGGCCGTCGCCGCTGTTCCGCGGCCTGGCGGCGCTGCCGGTGAAGTTCACGCTGGCCTGGTGATTCCCCCGGGTCGCGGATAGCCCGCGCACCGGCGAGCGTGGGATTCTGGCGATTCACCAGGCGGGGAGCCGGAAATGGGTGGATTGCGGCGGTATCGCACAGTGGTGTCCGACAGCGCGTTGTGGGACCGCTTCCGGTTCCGCGCCGGGGACATCGTGATCAGCACACCACCGAAGTGCGGCACGACGTGGCTGCAGATGCTGTGTGCCTTGCTGGTCTTCGACACTGCCGAGCTGCCCCGGCCGCTCACGGAGATTTCCCCGTGGCTGGACGCGACCACGTACGACACCACGGCGATCCTGGCCGGGCTGGAGAGCCAGTCGCACCGGCGGTTCGTCAAGACCCACACGCCGCTCGACGGCCTGCCGCCGGCGGCGGGCGTGACCTACGTCTGCGTCGGGCGTGACCCGCGGGACGCCATGCTGTCGTTCGAGCACGCGGTGGCCAACATCCACCCCGACGCCGTCCCCACGGGCGGCCTCGGCCCGCAGGTCGTCACGCCTCCCCCGGCGGATCCGCTCGAACGGTTCCGGCGGTGGGCGGACGAGGAGGCCGCCCCGGAGTCGGCGTCGTTCGGGGTCAGCCTGGCCAACCTGGTCCACCACGTGCGGACGTTCTGGGAGCGCCGCGACGAGCCGCAGGTGGCGCTCTTCCACTACGCGGACCTCAAAGCCGACCTGCCCGGCCAGCTGCGGCGCCTGGCAAGCGCGCTCTCGATCTCTTCGGGGCGGATCGAGCAGCTCGCCGAGGCGGCGACGTTCGACCGCATGCGGAGCCGGGCCGACGAACTGGCCCCCGGCGTCGACGCGAAGCTGTGGCGCAGCAACACGGCCTTCTTCCGGTCCGGCAGCAGCGGCCAGTGGCGCGACCTGCTCGATCCCGCCGCCCTCGACCACTACCACCGGCGGGTGGCTTCGCTGGCGCCTGCCGACCTGGCCGAGTGGCTGCACCACCCGAGCTGACGCTTTACCCCTCCGCGAAGGGACTTCCGGGCAGACTTTTGTCATCACCCGATGGTGTGGTGTTAACTGACGCGAGAGACAGAGAGCGTTTACCCGACCTCGGTTGCGACGGCACAAAGCAGTACCGGTTCGCCCGCCCTGCCCGGAAAGGCCGTCCATGCGCGTGTCCGCCCCGCTGTCGTCCGGTCAGCAGCGCCTTTGGACCGTCTCCCAGCTGGACGGGGCGGGAGCGGCCTACAACGAGACGATGGCCTTCGCCCTGCGGGGTCCGCTGGACCGCGAGGCGCTGCTGCGGGCCTTCGACGCGCTGGCCGACCGGCACGAGGCCCTGCGGACCCGGATCGTGGTCGAGGACGGGCGGCCGGTGCAGGTCGTCGAGCCGGCCGGGTTTCCGTGCCTCGTCACCGAAGTGGCCGGCCGGCCGGGTGAAGTCGCCGAGCTGCAGCGGGCCGAGGCGGCGGAGCCGTTCGACCTGGCGCGGGGCCCGCTGGCCCGGGCGCGGCTGGTGGTCGGGGCCGGTGCTGAGGCCGGAGCTGGGGCGCCGCCCCCCGATCTCCACGCTACCGGGGACCACCGACAATCCCGGGACCACGTTCTGCTGATCACCGTCCACCACGTCGTCTTCGACGGCTGGTCCCGCACCCTGCTGCTGCGCGAGCTCGGCCTCCTCTACGCCGCTCAGCTGAGCGGGACGGACGCGGACCTGCCGCCCGCGCGGCCCTACCGCGAACACGCGCGGGCGCAGCAGGACTGGCTGGCCGGCGACGGCCCGGCGGCACACGAGGCCTATTGGCAGGAGCGGCTGGACGGTGTCCCGCCGGTACTGGAACTGCCCGCCGACCGGCCGCGCCCGGCGCGGCAGGACTTCCGCGGCGCGCGGGTGCCCGTCCGCCTCGGTCCGGACCTCACCGCGCGGCTCAAGACGGTGGCCCGCGCCCACGGCGGCACGCTCTACTCCACCATCCTGACCTGCTGGTACTTGCTGCTGTCCCGGCTTTCCGCGCAAACTGACATCGTTGTCGGCGTCCCGACCGCGAACCGCGGGAGCACCGGCGAGCACCCCACCACCCTCGGGTTCTTCGTCAACACGCTGGCCGTGCGCGCCGACCTGTCCGGCTCCCGGACCGGTGCCGTCCTGCTCAAGGAGGTCCGCGCGGCCCTGCGTGACGCGATCGGCCACGCCGAGCTGCCGTTCGAACGGGTCGTCGAGCTGGTGAACCCGCCGCGCAGCCCGGCGCACACGCCGCTGTTCCAGACGATGTTCGCCTGGGTGCCGACCCAGCACGACGTCCTGGAGCTGCCAGGGATGACCGTCGAGCCCCTCGACGTCGAGCACGCTCCCGCGAAGTTCGACCTCGCGCTCGGCCTCGCCGACGAGGACGGCGATGTACTCGGGCACCTCGACTACGCCGTCGCCCTCTTCGACCACGCGACCGCCGAGCGCTACGCCCGGTACCTGGTGCGGCTGCTGGACCAGCTGGCCACGCGGCCGGACGCCGCCATCGCGAGCTACGAGCTCCTCGACGACGCCGAACGCCGCGAAATCCTCACCTCCTGGAGCACCGGGCCGCGGCCGCACCGGCGGCCCGGCGGGCTCGTCGACCGGTTCACCGCCCACGCCGACGCCACGCCGGACGCCCCCGCGCTCGTCTGCGACGGCCGGACCCGCACCTACGGCGAGCTGGACCGCCGCAGCACGAAGCTGGCGAACGCCCTGCGCGCCCGTGGCGCCGGCCGCGGCCGGGTGGTCGGCGTCCTCAGTGGACGGTCGATGGACCTGGTCACCGCCGTGCTGGGCGTGCTGAAGACCGGGGCCGCCTGGCTCCCGCTCGACCCGGCCCAGCCGGCCGCCCGGCGGGCGGCGATGGTCGAGGACGCCCGCCCGGTGCTGGTCCTCGACGCCGACGTCACCACCCTCGAGGCCGAGGGCGACGAGACCCGGAGACCGGTCGCGACCGAGCCCGGCGACACGGCTTACGTGATCTACACGTCGGGGTCGACCGGGCGCCCGAAGGGCGTCGCCGTGACCCACCACAGCGTCCTCGCCCTCTTCGACCAGTGGCTCGACCGCTTCGGGGCGACTCCCGGCGAGGCGACGTCGGCGTGGTCGAGCATCGGCTTCGACGCCTCGGTGCACGAACTGCTGCTGCCCCTGACCACGGGCGCCGTCCTCCACGTCGTGCCCGAGGACGTCCGCCCCGATCCAGCCGCGCTGATGGCGTGGCTGCGGGAACACCGGGTGGTCCAGGCCTTCCTGCCCCCGGCGTACGTCCGGTGGCTCGACGAAGACCCCGCGCGCCTGGAGGGGCTCGCGCTGCGGCAGCTGCTGACCGGCGTCGAACCGCTGCCGGAAGCCGCCCTCGCGCGGATCGCGGCCGCCCTGCCGGGCCTGCGGATCTGCTTCGGTTACGGCCCGACCGAAGCCACGCTCTACGCCACCGCGCACTTCGACCCGCAGCCGGTGGACCGCCCGGCCCCGATCGGGCGGCCGCTGCCCGGGTCGCGGCTGTACCTGCTGGACGAGCGGCTGCGCCCGGTGCCGCCGGGGGTCGTCGGTGAGGTTTTCCTGGCCGGCGACTGCCTGGCCCGCGGCTACCTGAACCGGCCGGGGCTGACCGCCGAGCGGTTCGTGGCGGACCCGTTCACGCCCGGCGGGAGGATGTACCGCACCGGCGATCTCGCGCGCTGGCTGCCCGGCGGCGAAGCCGAGTACGCCAGCCGCCGCGACGACCAGATCAAGCTGCGGGGCTTCCGCATCGAGCCCGGCGAGGTGACGGCCGCGCTGCTCGCCGTCCCCGGCGTCCGCGAGGCCGCGGTGCTGGCGGACCGCGAAGGCGAGCCCCGGCTCGTCGCCGGCGTCGCGGGCGGTGAACGCACTGCGCACGAATGGCGGGCCGCGCTGGCCGGCCGGCTGCCGGACTACATGATCCCGTCGGTGTTCGCCGAGTTCGACCGGCTCCCTTTGAGCCGCAGCGGCAAACTCGACCGCGACGCCGTGCTGGCACGCGCCCGCACGAGCGCCCCCGCCGCGGTCAACACCGCCGCGCCGCGCGACCACGTCGAGCTCGCGCTGCTGAAGATCTGGCGCGACGTGCTGCTGCACCCGGCGATCGGCGTCTCGGACGGCTTCTTCGACGTCGGCGGCACGTCGATCTCGGCGATCAAGCTGGCCCACGCGATCGGCACGGAGTTCGGCCGCGAGCTGCCGATCCGGGACGTCATCCTGCACCCGACCATCGAGGCGCAGGCCGCGCTGCTGCGCACCGGCGCCCCGGACGGCGGCGGCAGCCTGATCGAGTTCCGCCGCGGTGCCGGGCGGGCCCGCGTCGTCTGCGTGCACCCGGCGGGCGGCACGGCGTTCTGCTACCTGCCGCTCGGCGCCGCCCTGCCCGAGGACGCCGGCGTCCTCGGCATCCAGTCCCCCGGGCTCAACGCCGGCGAAGAACCGCTGCCGAGCGTCGAGGCGATGGCCGGGGAGTACCTGCGGCTGGTCGGCCCGCGGCCCTCCGAAACCCTGGTCCTTTGTGGACTCTCCTACGGCGGTCTGGTCGCCTACGAGATGGGCCGCCGGCTGGCGGAGCACCACCCCCGCGTCAGCGTCGTCCTGCTCGACACCGTCGCCACCGACGACCCGGCCGTGAAGGCGGCGATCGAACCGGTGCCCGCGGCCGAATTCCGCGAGAAACTGGTCCGCTTCAACGGGATGTACCCCGGGATCGAGGACGCGCAGATCGAGCGCTACCACCGCACGTACAACCACAACCGGCTGACCGCGCGCGAGTACGACCCCGGCGAGACGGCGGCGCGGGTGGTGTTCGTGCAGGCCGTCGGCGAGGACCCGGTTCCCGGCAGCGCCGAGTTCTGGCGCCGCCGCGCCCGCGGTGAGTTCGAGGTCGTCCCCGCGGACTGCGGGCACTGGGACATGCTGGAAAGCGACGCGCTGCCGATGGTCGCGAAGCTCGTCATGGCCGAGCTGGCGGCCCGATGACCTCGATCGCCCGCCGCGTCCACGACCGGGCCCTGCGGCACCCGGACGCCCTCGCCGTGTCCGACGGCGACCGCCGCCTCACCTACGCCGAGCTGAACGCCGGTGCCGCCGCCGTCGCGGAAGCGTTGTCCCGGCGGGGAGTCCGCCCGGGGGACGCGGTCGCCGTCGCCCTGCCGCGCTCGCTGGAACTGATCCAGGCCATGCTCGGCGTGCTGCGCCTCGGCGGCCAGGTCGTGCCGCTGGACCGGCAGAGCCCACCCGCGCGCCGCGACACCATCCTCGCCGACGCCGGCGCGGTCGCGGTGATCGAAGACGAGCTGCCCGCGGCGACGCCGGCCGAAGCCGGGATTCCCGCGGAGCCCGCGCCGGCTTCGTTCCTCTTCTTCACCTCGGGCACCACCGGACGCCCCAAGGGGGTCGAGGTGCGCGACGCCGGGATCCTGCGCCTGGCCGAACCCGGCTGGCTCGACATCGGCACCCGGTTCGCCTGCCTGGCCAACCCCGCCTTCGACGCGATCAGCTTCGAGGTGTGGGTGCCGCTGCTGACCGGCGGCACGTGCGTGGTCCTCGGCGACGACGTCGTGCGCGACCCGCAGGCGTTCGCCGACGCGCTGGTCCGCGAGCGCGTCGACACGATGTTCGTCACCGCGACGCTGTTCAACGCGGTCGCCGAGACCGTGCCGGGCAGCTTCGCCACCGTGCGCCGGGTCGTCATCGGCGGCGAGCAGCTCAACGCCCCGCTGATCCGCCGCTGGTACCGGGCCAACCCCGACGCGCCGACCCGGCTGCAGAACGGCTACGGCCCGACCGAGACGACGACGTTCGCACTCAGCTACGCCATCCCGCGCGGTTTCGACGGCGACGTCGTGCCGATCGGCCGGCCGCTGCCGGGCACCGGTGCGGTCGCGGTGACGGCGGACGACCGCGTGGCGGCCGAAGGCGAGGTCGCCGAGCTCTACGTCTCCGGTGCGGGCGTCGCCCTCGGGTACCGCGGCCTGCCCGCGGAAACCGGGCAGCGGTTCGTCCGGCTGCCGTGGCTCGACGAGGGCCGTGCGCGGTTCTACCGCACCGGCGACCTGGTGCGCGTGCTGCCGGGCGGCCGGTACGCCTACGTCGGGCGCACCGACCGCCAGGTCAAGGTCCGCGGGTTCCGGATCGAGCCGGGCGAGCTGGAGCAGCGGCTGCTCGCGCACCCGGAGATCCGGCAGGTCCACGTGGCCGTGCGGCGCGCGGCCACGGCCGAGCTGCTCGCCTTCGTCGTGGCGGGCGAACTGACCTTCGACGCGTACGAAGCGCACCTGGCCGAGACCGTGCCCGCCTACATGCGGCCGCACCACGTGTTCCGCGTCGGCGAGCTGCCGCGGAACGCGAACGGGAAGGTCGACGAAGCCGCGCTGCTGGCGGGCGGGTTCCCGCCGTGGCGGCCGGACACCGGCGGCGACGCGACCGCGTGGGAACGCGAAGTCCTGGACCTCGTGTCGGACGTCCTCGGTGTTCCCGGCCTGGGGCCGCTGGACACCTGGCTGCGGTCCGGTGGCGACTCGCTCAAGGCGTTGCGGCTGCGGTTCGCGCTCCGGGAACGCTGGGGTGCGGACCTGGCGCCGTCGATCGTGCAGCGCGGGACGTTCGCCGACCTCGCCGCCGCCGTCGCGGCCGCGGGGCAGGCGGCCTACCCGGAAGCCGGGCCGCCGACGACGGCCACGTCCGCCCCGGCGACCAGCGAGCAACAGCGGCTTTGGCTGCTGCAGCACCGGAATCCGGCCTCGACGGCGTACCACGTGCCCCTCGCCTTCACGGTGACCGGCACCCCTGATGCCGACGTCTTGCGCCGGGACGTGCGCGCGCTCGTCGAACGGCACCCGGCGCTGCGGACGGCGTTCGAGGCGACCGCCGATGGCTTGCGGCAGGTCGCGAAGGCGCCGTACGACCCGTGGACCGAACCTGCCGGCGACTTCTTCACCGCGCCCTTCGACCTCGCCTCCGGCCGGCTGCTGCGCGCGGCCTGGCGTCCGGACGGCACGCTTCTGCTGTGCCTGCACCACATCGCGGTCGACGGCTGGTCGCTGAACGTCCTGTTCCGGGAGCTGTCCGGCGCTGCACCCCGGCCGGACGTCCGCACGCCGTTCGACTTCGCCGCCTGGCAGTCCCGCTGGTTCGCCTCCCCCGGCTACCGCGACCGGCTGGTCGGCCGCTTCGACGACGCCGAGCCGCTCGGCGAAGCCTCCCTGGCCGGGCGGCTGCACACGACCCGCATCGACCGCGAGCGCGTCGACGAGCAGGCCGCCAAGCTGGGGCTGACGCGGTTCCAGCTCCTGCTGGGCGTGTTCGCGTGGTCCCTCCACGCGGTGACCGGGCGGACCCGGCCGCGGATCGCCGCGCCGGTGGCGAACCGGCCGGTGCGGGCGTTCGAAGACAGCGTCGGGATGTTCGCCAACACCGTCCGGCTGCCGCTCGCCGTGGACCCGGACGAAGATCTCGCCGGCCAGCTCCGCCGGCTCGGCGAAGCGGCGGGGGCGGCGCTGGACCACCAGGACGTCGCGTTCGCCGACCTCGACCCCGGCTACGCGGCCTTCGACTACCTGTTCGTCCTGGAGAACACCGACTTCGCGGCGCTGCGGCTCCCCGGCTGCACGGTGAGTCCACAGTGGATCGAAGCGGCCGAGGCGAAGTGCGCGCTCACGCTGTCGGTCGTCGAGCGGCCGGACGGCTTCGACTGCCTGTGGGAGTACGGCGAAGGCTACTTCACCGAAGCCGAAGCGACCGCCCTCGGCGACGTCTTCGACCGCGCCCTGCACGGCGACGCCCGGCTCCCGGACCGCCCCGACCACGGCCGGGGCGCCGCCGCCGAACTGACCTGGGAAACGGTGGCGGACGGCTTCGCGCGTCAGGTCGCGCGGACGCCCGACGCCCCGGCACTGACCGGCGACACGACCCTGACCTACGCCGAACTGGACGCGCACGCGGCCCGGCTCGCCGCCACGCTGCCCGCGGACGCCACGGACGTCGCGCTGTACTTCCGGCCGTCGGCCGAGCACGTCGTCGCGCTGCTGGCACTGGCCCGGCTGAACATCACCGCCGTGCCGCTGGATCCCGCGTACCCGCCGGAGCTGCTGCGCGCCATGCTCGACCGTGTCCGGCCAAGCTGCGTCCTGCTCGCCCCGGGCGAGCCGCTCGACACGGACGTCGAGCGGCGGTACGTGACGCTCGCCGGCGGACCGGTGCCGGACGTCCCGGCCCGGCACGCCGGACGGCCGCTCTACACGCTGTTCACCTCGGGCTCGACCGGCGTGCCGAAGGGCGTGCGCGTCCCCGACCGCACCCTGGCCAACCTGCTGCAGTGGCAGGACGCGCCGCCCGCGGCGACCCAGCAGTTCTCGATGCTGTCGTTCGACGTGTCGTTCCAGGAGATCTTCACGACGCTGTGCGGCGGCGGGACGCTGCACCTGATCCGCCCGGAATGGCGGCACGACGTCCCGGCGCTGCTGGCGCAGCTGGACACGGCCGGCATCGAGCGGATCTTCCTGCCGTACGTGGCCTTGCAGCTGCTCGCCGAGCACGGCGTCCGGCTCGGGCGGTACCCGGCGCGGCTGCGCGAGGTGATCACCGCCGGCGAGCAGCTGGTGTGCACCCCGGCGATCCGCCGCTGGTTCGCCGGGCTGCCCGGCGCGCGGCTGCACAACCACTACGGCCCGACCGAAACCCACGTCGTCAGCGCGCTGACCCTCGACGGCGACCCGGCGGGCTGGCCCGACCGGCCCGCCATCGGCCGCCCGGTCGCGAACGCGGTCCTGCGGGTCGCCGACGCCGCGGGCGCGCCGCTCCCGGCGGGGCAGGTCGGGGAGCTGCTCATCGGGGGCCTGCCGGCGAACCGGTGCTACCTCGGCGAAGCGGCGCCGGAGAAGTTCGCCGAGGTTCCGGAGCTGCACTACCGCAGCGGCGACCTCGCCCACTTCGACCGCGCCGGGCTGCTGCACTTCGACGGCCGCGCCGACCGGCAGGTCAAGGTCAGCGGCCACCGCCTCGAGCTCGGGCAGGTCGAGGCGGCGCTGCTGCGGCACCCGGACGTCGTCAATGCGGTCGTCGTGGCCGAGGACGGCAGGCTGACCGCGTTCCTCGAGTGCCGCCGGACGCCGTCGGCCGCGGAACTGGCGGACTTCCTGGTGCCGCTGCTGCCGCCGCACGCGCGCGTCGACCGCTTCCGCGTCGTCGGCACGCTGCCGCGCACCCCCAGCGGGAAGCTGGACCGGGACGCCGCTCCCCGGACGCCGGGGACGGATCTGCACCGGACGGCGGCCCGGCCGTCGAGCGAGCTGGCGGCCCTGTTCGAGGAGGCGACCGGCACGCCGATCGGTCCCGACGAGACGTTCTTCGCCGCCGGAGCCGGTTCGCTCGCGCTGATGCGGTTCCACCTGCGGTGCGCCGAAGCCGGATACCGGTTCACCGTGGCGGACCTCTTCGAGCACGTCACCCTCCGGGACCTGACGCGGCACCTCGAGCGTGGGGCGGCCGCGGCGGCCCCGGCTTCCCCGGGCGCGGCGGACGAGCCGGTGGCCGTCGTCGGCATGGCGGTGCGGCTGCCCGGCGCGCGGGACCTGGCGGCGTTCTGGGACCTGGTCGTTTCGGGCCGCCGGGGCATCGAGGAGTTCCCCGCCGCGGACGGCCTGGTCGGCGCCCGCAGCCTGCTCGCCGATCCGCTGGCGTTCGACCCGGAGCACTTCGGGATCAGCCACCGCGACGCGGCGCTCATGGACCCGCAGCAGCGGCAGCTGCTGATGGCGTGCGTGGAGGCGCTGTCCCACGCCGGGATCACTTCGGGGACCGGCGTCGGGCTGATCGCGGGCTGCGGCGAGAACACCTACCTCCGGCAGCTGCTGCGCGAGGCCGACCCGGCGGCCCTGCCGGACGGCTTCCAGCTGGCCCTGCACCACGAGAAGGACTTCCTGGCCACGAAGGTCGCCTACCACCTGGACCTGACCGGCCCGGCACTGACGACCCAGACGGCGTGCTCCAGTTCGCTGGTCGCGGTCCACCAGGCGGCCGGGATGCTGCGCGGCGGCGAAGCGGAGGTGATGCTGGCGGGCGGGGTGCTGGTCGACGTCACCCTGGCGGCGGGGTACCGGTACCGGCCGCAGCACATCTTTTCGGCGGACGGGCACTGCCGCCCGTTCAGCGACGACGCGGACGGCACGGTGGGTGGCAGCGGCGTCGGCGTGGTGGTGCTGAAGCCGCTGTCGGCCGCCCGCCGCGACGGCGACACGGTGTATTCGGTGCTCACGGGCTCGGCGCTGACCAACGACGGCGCGGTGAAGCAGGGCTACAGCGCCCCGTCCCCGGCCGGGCAGCGCGCGGCGGTCCGGGCCGCGCTCCGCCGGGCCGGCCGCTCGGGCGCCGACGTCGGCTACGTGGAGACGCACGGAACGGGGACGCGCCTCGGCGACCCGATCGAGGTGGCGGCGTTGCGCGAGGCGATGCCCGACGCCTCGGCCTGCGCGCTCTCTTCGGTGAAGAGCCAGATCGGCCACCTGGGCGCGGCGGCCGGGGTGGTGGGCCTGATCCGCGCGACCTTGGCCGTGCACCACGGCGTGCTCCCGCCGACGGTGGACTTCCGTGCCGCCAACCCGGCGCTGGACCTGGGCCCGTTCCGGGTGCCGACGGCCGCCGAACCGTGGCCGCCGGGTCCGCGGGTGGCGGGGGTGAGCAGCTTCGGCATCGGCGGGACGAACGCCCACGTCGTGCTGGAGCAGGTTCGCCCGGCGCCGCCGTCGCGCCCCGATCCGTTGCGCTGCTTGGTGCTTTCGGCCCGCAGCGCGGCCGCGTTGCGGCTCGACGCGGCTCGGGTGGCGTCGTACCTGTCGGCCCACCCGGAGTCCTGTGCGGACGTACTCCGGCACCTGCAGACGGGCCGTCCGGAAGGCCCCTGGCGGATGGCGGCGGCCTGCGCGGACCCCGCCACGGCGATCGAGTACCTGCGCACGGCCGAGCCCGGCGAGGTCGCGCCCGGCGGCCCCGGCGATGTCTTGACTGAGTCGTTCAAGACACCTCGGGAGGTGCCAGGAGCGGAGCTTTCACGTGAAAGTGCCGCCGAGGTGGCGGCTGCCTGGCTGGGTGGGGCTGCCGTCGACTGGGGTCACTCCCCCGCCCCCGCGCCGTGGGACTTCCCGCCGCCCGCCTTCGACGCGCGGGACTTCGACTTCCCGCGGACGGCCGCCGTGCCCCGACGGCCCGAAGGCGAGTGGCTGCACCAGCCCACCTGGGTCCGCCTGCGCCGGGTGACGACCGCGGCCGCAACGGACCGCACCCTCGTCATCTCCGGCGAAGGCCCGCTGACCGCGCCCGCCCTCGACGCCGCCTACCACCGCGTGGTCCGGGTCCACGCCGCCGAGCACTTCGCGCGCCTCGATCCGGACACCTTCGAAGCCGACCCCGCCAGCACTGCCGATCTCCGCCAAGTCCTGGATTCCCTGCCGGACGGGGAGATCGATTGGCTCCACGCCCTCCCCCTCGGCATCACCGGACCCGTCGGCGAAACCTCACTGGCCCGGGCGAAGTGGGCCTGCCTCGACACCCCGGCGGCCCTCCTGCGAGCCGCCCACGACCGTCCGCTCCGGACGTGGTGGGTCTCCGCCGGCGCCGCTCCCGCGCACACCGCCGTCACCCGGCCCGAGGCCGGGCTGCTCGCCGGGATCACCGCCGTCGGCCCGCAGGAGACCGGCGTGCCCGGCCACTGGGCCGACCTCGACGGTCCCGACCTGGACCGGATCGCCGACCTGCTCACCGGGCCCACCCCGCCGGAGCGCGTCGCCCTGCGCGCCGGGTTCTGGTGGACGCAGGACAGCGCCCCCGTCGACGCCGGCGATCCCGTCCTCGAGGACGGCACCCACCTCGTCCTCGGCGGCACCGGCGGCATCGGCACCGCGGTCGCCGAAGAGCTGCTCACCCGCACCACCGGCCGCGTCATCCTGCTCGCCCGCCACCCTTTCCTGCCCGAGGCCCTCGAACCGTGGGCCGACCGCGTGGACCTGCTGGCCGCCGACGTCACGAAGGCGACCGCCGACGACATCCCCGCCCGCCTCACCGGCATCGTCCACGCGGCCGGGACACCGGCCGGCGGCCTGATCGCCACCCGCGGCGAAAGCACGCAAGACGGCAAGCTCGCCGGTGCCCTCCTCGTGGAACGGCTCATCGAACGCGACCAGCCGAAGTTCGCCGTCTACTGCTCGTCGCTGTCCGCGCAGTTCGGCGGCACCGGCCAGCTCGACTACGCCGCCGCCAACGGGTTCCTCGACGCCCTCGCCCACCGCGACGGCCCGACCGCCCGGCTCTCCCTCGCCTGGGACGTCTGGCGCGACAGCGGCATGGCCGTCACGGCCCTGGAGACCGACGCCCGGCACCAAGCCCACCTGGCCGTCGGCCTGCACGACGACGAGGGCCGGCGCACCTTCGCCCGTGCGCTGGGGTCCGGCCTGCCCCACCTCCTGGTCGCCACCACCGGCCTCGACGCCGCCCGCACCTTCCACGAACGCGACACCCCGCAGGCGGCGGAACCGGCCGCCGGGGACCTGACCGAGGAGGTCCGCGCCCTCCTCGGCGTCGCCGAGCTCGACCCGGACGTGCCGCTCTACGACCTCGGCGCCGACTCCCTCACCCTGCTGGACGTCGTCGACTCGGTGAAACGCCTGTACGGCGTCGATCTCGACCTCGCCTGGCTCGGCCCGGAAGTCACGATGTCGGCGTTGCTGGCGAAGCTCGAGAAGGCCGCCGACCCGGGCGAAGTGGCGATCCAGGTCTGGCGCGAAGGCACCGGCGGCCACGCCGTCTGCCTCGTGCACCCCGTCGGCGGCGACGTCCACGCCTACCGCCCGCTCGTCGAGGCCCTCCCGCCCGGGCTCGGTGTCTGCGTGATCGCCGACCCGGCCCTGAGCCTGCCCGAACCGCCGGGATGGTCCATAGTGGACCGCGCCCGCCGCTACCACGCCGCACTGCGAACGCGGTTCCCCGGCCGCACCTGGCAGCTGGCCGGGTGGTCGTTCGGTGCCTGGGTCGCGGCCGGCATGGCCGCCGAGGCCGAGGCGGCCGGGCAGCCGGTGCGGGCGCTGCACCTCATCGACCCGCCCCCGCCGGGGGCGAGCGCCGCCGACTACAGCGAACCGCAGCTGGAGACCGTGTTCGAGCGGGAGCTCGGCGCCTCCGGCGGCACCGCGGGCGAGCACGCGCGGCGGCTGGCCCGGGCCACCCGGGCCAACCTGCGCAGCATGGCCGGGCACCAGCTGCCCCGCCTGGCCGCGACGCCCAGCCGCGTCTGGCTCGCCGCCGAACCCGAGCCCGGCCTGCCGGTGGCCGATCGCGACGGCTGGCGCGCCCTGCTGCCCGAGCCGAGCCACTGGCACGCACTGCCCGCCACCCACTACGGCATCGTGCGCGCCCCGCACGTCGCCGAAGTGGCCGCCGCGATCGCACGGTGAGACCCACCGGAGGAAGGAAACCATGGAGCAGTACGAACTCGACGCCGTCAAGCGGATCACGACGCGGCCGGCACGCGACCACCGCACGCTGGCGGTGCGCGGCCTGACCCCGGTGATCGGTGCCGAGGTCACCGGCCTCGACCTGACGCGGGAGCTGACCGGCGAGCAGCTCACCGAGCTGAAGACGGCCTTCCTCGACCACCACGTGCTGGTGTTCCGCGACCAGGACATCTCGGTGGACGACCACCAGCGCCTCGCCGCGAACTTCGGCGAGCTGCGCCCGGTGAACCCGCCGCCCGACCACGGCAGCCCGTACGTCCTCGAGGTCGCCACCGCGCCGGAGTCGGCCACCGTCTTCGGCAACGGCTGGCACGCCGACGGCACCGCCGACGCCGAGCCGTCGCTGGGTTCGATGCTGCACATCACGGAGATGCCGGCGCCCGGCAGCGGCGGCGACACGCTCTTCGCGAACATGCATCTCGCCTACGACATGCTGTCGCCGAAGCTGAAGGAACTGCTCGCCGGGCTGACCGCGATCCACGACGGCGCGCACGCCTTCCGCGGCCACAAGATCCCCGAGGGCTACGAACCGCCGGTCAGCGAGCACCCGGTGGTCGTGCGGCACCCGGAAACCGACCGGCCGCTGCTGTACGTCAACCCGGCCTACACCTCCCGCATCCCGCAGCTGTCGGCCGACGAGAGCCAGGCCGTGCTCGACCTGCTGTTCTCGGTCGTGCCGAACCGGCCGATGCTCGCCTGCCGCGTGCGGTGGGAGCCGAACACGCTGGTGTTCTGGGACAACCGCTGCGTCCAGCACCACGCGACCTACGACTACTACCCGCACACCCGATTCGGCCGCCGCGTCGCCATCAACGGCGGCCCGCTCAAAGGCTGACAGGAGACCCATGTCGTCCGAACCCGTGGTGGACGTCCGCGATCCGGCCGTCCTCGCCGACCCGATGGGCGGGTACGACCGCGTCCTCGCCGAGTCACCGGTGTGCTGGGCCCGGCTGCCGAACGGCGGGGAAGGCTGGCTGGTCACCGGCAGCGACGCCGTCCGCGCGGTGCTGTCGGATCCGGCTGTGCGCAACGATCCCACCGGCTTGCCAGGGCAGGGCGCGCAGACGCAGGAGGAGGCGTTCCTCGCGCTGGGCACGCCCCCGGAGCACCTGCCCTACCTGCGGGCGAGCCTGCTCAGCCTCGACGGCGCCGAACACGCCCGGCTGCGGCGCAGCATCAGCCGCGCGTTCAGCGCGTCGCGGGTCGCCGCCCTGCGCCCGCGGGTGCAGCAGATCGTCGACGAGCTGCTCGACGGCCTGGGCCCGACGGCGAACCTGCTCGACGAGTACGCCTACCCACTGGCCATGGCCGTGGTCTGCGAGCTGGTCGGCGTCCCCGAGACGGACTGGGCGGACTGGTGGCGCTGGGGCAAGGTGCTGGTCGACGGCGACCCGGCGCGGATCACGCCGACGCTGGGCGAGATGTTCGCCTACTGCCACGCCCTGGTCGACCGGCGCCGGGCCGAGCCGCGCGAGGACCTGCTCAGCGAGGTCGTCGCCCAGGACGACCTGACCGACGTCGACGTCGTGGCTCTTGTGGTGTTCCTGGTGCTCGCCGGGCACGAAACGATGGCGCACCTGCTGTCCAACGCGGCACTCGCGCTGATGCGCGACCCCGCCCAGCGGGAGCTGCTGCGCGCGGAACCACACCTGTGGCCGGCCGCGGTGCGTGAGCTGGTCCGCACCGACGGCCCGGTCCAGCTGGCGCGGTTGCGTTACGCGGCAACCGATCTGGAGGTGGGCGGAGTCCGGATCAAGGCCGGCGACGCGGTGCAGGCGGTGCTCGGCGCGGCCAACCGCGACCCGGCGCGGTTCGCCCACCCGCACGCGGCCGACGTGCGCTGGCAGGCCGAGCACGGCGGCCGCGAGGGCAGCGTCGGGTTCGGCTGGGGGCCGCACTTCTGCCTCGGCGTGGCGTTGGCGAAGGTGGAGGCGGAAGTGGCGCTGCGGAGCTTGTTCGACCGCTTTCCGGCGGTGGCGCCGGTGGGCGAACCGGCGTGGGTGCCGCTGCCCCGGGGCCGGCACCGGGTCGCGCTGGAGGTGCGGCTTCGGTGAGCGACCCCGACGTCTCGATCATCCTGCCCTGCGCCGGCTTCGGGACACGTTTCGGAGCGCCGTACGCGAAGGAGCTGCACTGCCTGGCGCCCGGCGTCACCGTGCTGGACCGCAGCCTGGAGCCCGCGGTCGAGCTGGTGAAGAGCGGTCTCAGCGTGCGCGTGGTCGTCGTGTTCGGGACGCACAAGCTCGACACGGTGAAGTACCTGGCGCGCTACGCCGGGACGTTCCAGCTGGTCTTCGTCCTCCAGGACGACGTGGCCGCGCCGGGACTCGACGGAGCGATCCGGTGCGCCCTGCCGATGACGCGGGGGCCGGTGGCCC
Organism: Streptomyces sp. MN03-5084-2B; assembly: GCA_033793495.1. Taxonomy (GTDB): domain Bacteria; phylum Actinomycetota; class Actinomycetes; order Mycobacteriales; family Pseudonocardiaceae; genus Amycolatopsis. The sequence goes on from JARAWT010000046.1 coordinate 52,559, forward strand.
TCGTGCTCCCGGACATCGTCGTCAGTGACGTCGGCAGCCTGCTCGCGGCCGTGCGGCAGGCGGACTGGAGCGTGGTGGCGGCGAAGGAGAGCGATCCCGTGGTGCTGCGGCAGATGGGCGCCCTCACCGTTTCCGGCGGGGACGGCGTCGTGACCGTCGAAGCCGCCGCCGAGAAACCCGCCGACGCGTCGGGCTTCAACGCCCTGTGGGGCACGGTGGTGGTCGCCGAGGAGGAGGCCCACCGGTTGCCGGACGTGGCGCGACGCGACGCGGACAGCCCGTTGGCCGGGGCGCGCGCCGTCATGGTGGAGCGGATCGTCAACTACAACACCACCGAGGGATGAGCATGCTCGACGACGTGATGGCGGCGCTGGACACCGTCCTGCCCCGGCTCGCCGCGGTCACCGGCACCCCCGGCGTCGCCGTCGCGGTGGCGACGAGCGACGAGCTGCGGACCGCCGCGGCCGGGGTGGCCGACCTGGCCACGGGCACGCCGATGACCGGGGAGACCGTCGCGCCGGCGGGCTCGCTCACCAAGCCCGTGACGGGCCTGGCCTTCCTGCAGCTGGTCGAGGCGGGTGTCGTCGGCTTGGACACGCCGGTCGACGACGTGCTCCCCGCGGGACTGCGTGGCGACGCGCCGCCGGCCACCACCGCGATGCTGGCTTCGCACCAGGGCGGCTACTACAGCGACATCGTCACCGCGACGGCGTGCGACGCGCCGGCCGAGCCGATCCTCGACTACGTCCGGCGGCGGCACGCGGCCGGACGCGCGGTGGAGTACGGCGGGACGCGGCCGCTGCTGACGGCGCCCGGGCCGTACTCGTACTCGAGCTTCGGCGTCGGCGTGCTGGGCGGCGTGGTCGAGCACCTGACCGGCGAACCGTACGCCGCCCGCGTCGGCCGGGAGGTGTTCGCCCCGGCCGGGATGACGTCCACGAGCATCGATGACGGCACGGAGACCCCTGCCGGCGCCACCGGGTACGCGGCGTTCGGCGACTGGTGCGTGCCGAGCCCGCCCCTGCGCACCGCGGCGTACCCGGGCGTCGGGATGCACACCAGCGCCGCGGACTTCGCGCGGCTGCTGCAATCCCTGCTGCGCGGCGACCGCCCGCCGGTCGGCCCGGACTCGCTCGCGGCCATGGTGACCCCGCGGGTCGAGCGCCCGAGCCCGCACGGCGTCCGCTCGTTTTCCGGCCTGACGCTCGAACTCGCCGATCCGGACCTGGGCCGGGACTGGTGGTGGGGGCACACCGCGGCCTTCCCGTGGGGCTTCTGGTGGGAGGCACGGGTCTGGCCGCACCGCGACCTCGCCGCGGTCGCGGTGGGCAACCGGTGGGACATGGCCCGGTTCCACAACCCCGCGACCCGCAGCGCGCCGGGCCTGGCCGTGGAGTGGGCGGGCCGCTGGGCGGTGTCCGGCGCCCCGGCGAAGCTCCCCGGCATGGACGGTCGGCCCCGGTGGACCGGTCCCCGGCCCACCCCGGAAAGCTCGCACTGGATGGGCGTCCTGGTGGGCGAGCGCACCCACGGCCTGCTCGGCGTGCCCGAGCCGCTGCCGGTCCGGGCGCTGGCCGCCGGCGCGCGTTCCCTCGGCGACGGCGACCCGAGCGGCTGGGACCCCGACGCGTTCGGGCGCGGCGTGGCGCAGGCACGGGCGGTGGCGCCGGACCCGGCCGCGCTCGGGGCGCTGGGCCGGGAGCTGGGGCCGGCCGCCGCGCTGTGGATGCTGGAGTGCGGGGCGGCGAGCGCCGACCTCACGATGCCCGTCGGCTTCTACGCCGGGACTCCGCGGTGACGCGGGTCCTGCTGTCCACCTACGGCACGCGCGGCGACGTCGAACCGCTGGTGGCCCTGGCGGTCGAGCTCCGGGCCCTCGGCGCGGGCGTGCGGATGTGCACCCCGCCGGACGAGGAGTTCACGGACCGGCTGGCCGGCCTCGGGATCGAGGCGGTGCCGGTCGGGTCGCCGGTGCGCGCGTTGATGCGCGCGACGGCTCCCCCGACGCCCGCGGAGCTGACCCGGTACCGGGCCGAGCTGCTCGAGACGCAGTTCGACGTCCTCCCCGGGGCGGCCGAGGGCTGCGACGCGCTGGTGGCGGCCGGCCTGGCGCAGGTCGCCGCGCGGTCCGTGGCCGAAGCCGCGGGCATCCGGTACGTCTACGCGACCTACGCGGCGGTCAACCTGCCGTCGCCGCACCACGCGCCGCCACCGCGGCCGGGCTGGCCGGAGCCGTCGGGTGCGCACAACGCGGCGCTGTGGGAGCTCGACGCCCAGCGGGTGAACGCGCAGTTCCGCGAGCCGCTCAACGCCCACCGGACCGCGCTCGGCCTGCCGCCGGTGACCACCGTGCGCGACCACGTCTACTCGGACCGGCCGTGGCTGGCGGCGGACCCGGTGCTGGGTCCGCCCGCACCGGGCCTCGAAGTGGTCCAGACCGGCGCCTGGACCTTGCCGGACGAGCGGCCGCTGCCGGCCGAGCTGACGGCGTTCCTGGGGGCGGGCCCGCCGCCGGTCTACGTGGGCTTCGGCAGCATCGGCCCGGCGCCGGACATCGCCCGCTGGTCGGTCGAGGTGAGCCGCGCCCGCGGCTACCGGGTGCTCGTCTCCCGCGGCTGGGCCGACCTGGCCGTGGACGGCTGCTTCGCCATCGGCGACGTCAACCACCAGCGCCTGTTCGGCAAGCTGGCGGCGGTGGTCCACCACGGCGGCGCGGGCACGACGCAGACCGCCGCCCGGGCGGGGGTGCCCCAGGTGGTGGTGCCCATCCGGTTGGCGGACAACCCGTACTGGGCCGGCCAGGTGGCCGCACACGGCGTCGGCGCGGCCCTCGACGGCCCGACGGCGACGTTCGAGTCCCTGGCCGCGGCGTTCGACGCGGCAGTGGCCCCGGAAACCCGGGCCCGGGCGCAGGCGGTGGGCGCGCAGATCCGCACCGACGGCGCCAAGGCTGCCGCCCGCCTGCTGCTCGACGCCCTCGGCTGAGCCGGCCGGCACTCCCCGGGCGCGCTGAAGGGCACCTTCCTCCCGTCAGATGCGAGGAAGGTGCCCTTCAGCGCGCCCGGTAAGACGAAGGTGCCCTTCAGCCCGCCGTGTCTGGGCGGCGTGCGTCAGATGCGCGCGCTCGGCGACCCCGGCCTCACGTCCGCGGGGGCCTGCCCGGCGGGCGCCGGGGCGAGGTGCCAGACCTCCTCCATGGGCGTCCACCAGGCGCCCCCTTCGCGTGCGGACAGCGACTCCTGGCAGGGGTCGGTCAACGTCCACCACCGCTGCGTCTCGGGATCGGCGGCGATGCGCGCCTGGTCGGCGTCGTGGTCGTCGCCGACGTATTCGTAGTACCCGAAAAGCAGGTCGTCGTGGAGGAAGATGGAAAAGTTGCGGATGTTGGCGTCCCGCAGCGTCTGTTCGACCGCGGGCCAGACCGCGGCGTGCAGCCGCAGGTACTCCTCGCGCTTCTCCGGGCGCAGGCGGATCAGCATGCCGTAGCGCTTCACCAACGGACTCCTTCCTGGGGGAACGGGACGGCGCTCAGCGCTCGAGGCGGCCGGGATCGCCGGATTCGGGACGGCGCACGAGCCAGGCTTCGGTGATGTGGTCGAACATCGCCTGCGCGGCGCCGTCGGAGTCGCCGGCCGCGATCCGCTCGTACACGCGGCGGTGTCCGCGGTTCGAGGCCACGCACAGGGCACGCTCGCTCCGGCCGACGTAACGGGCGGTGTTGAGGACCTGGCTCTCCAGCGCGCGCACGACGCCGCGGGCGAGCCGGTTGCCCGAGACCTGCATGATCGTGTCGTGGAAGGCGAGGTCCTGCTCGCGGTAGGCGGCGGGGTCGCCGACGAGCTCGTCCATCCGGTCCACCAGCCCGCCCAGCCGGGCGACGACGTCCGGGCCGGCGGTCCGCGCGGCGACCAGCGCCATGTCCGATTCGAGCAGCCGCCGCGTCACCACCAGGTCGTCCAGGACGGCCGAGGTCTCGTCCTCGGCGATCACCGCGGCCAGCACCAGCTCGTCGAGCATGTTCCACATCGACGCCGGGTTCACCACCGTGCCCGCGCCCTGCCGGACCTGGACGAGCCCTTTCGCCTGCAGCAGCTTCACCGCCTCGCGGACCACGGTCCGGCTCACCGAGAAGCTCTCGCACAGCACCGGCTCGGCGGGCAGCGACGTCCCCGGCGGGTGCACCCCGCGCACGACCCGGTCCACGAGTTCGGCGGTGACCGCGCTCGCCAGGTTCGCGGGACGGCGCACCCAGCCGGGAGCGGCGGGTTGCCGGTCTGATGCCGTCATCGTTCCTCCGGTCGCACTGCGCCGACCAGCGTCGATCGCACGTGAAGCTTACACAGGTCAACCGTTGACGTCATACGTCATACGAGTTACGTTTTGGCCCACTGCGCCGGGCCACTCCCCGTCCGGCCACCGTCTGGAGAAGTGAGCAGCGATGAAGCAGCGCACACTATTCTCGGCCGCTCTGATCGCGGCGCTGGCGTTGACCGCGGGCTGCGGCAGCGCGGCCGGCCCGGCCACCCCGACCGGCGACGCGAGCGGCAAGCTCGTCGTCTGGGACTGGAAGTCCGGCGACGCCAAGGCGGCGAGCTACGTGGCCAAGGCCAAGGCCGAGTTCGCCAAGCAGCACCCCGGCGTCACCGTCGAGTTCGTGGCCCAGCCCTACGACCAGTACTACACCCTGCTGGGCGCGGCGATCCAGGCCAAGAGAGGCCCGGACGTCATGCTCTTCAACGGTGGCGGCCAGATCCGCGACCGGGTCGCCGACCTCCAGCCGCTGGACTCCTACGTCGCCGACGACCGGGCGCGCCTGTCCGGCTGGGACGCGTTCACCAAGGACGGCAAGGTCTACGCCGAGCCGGTCACCCTGCAGGGCCACCCCGTCTACTACGACAAGGCGCTCTACGAGAAGGCCGGGCTGAACCCCGACGCGCCGCCCAAGACCTGGGACGAGTTCGTCCGCGACTGCGGCACCATCTCGGCCAAGACCGGCGCTAAGTGCCTCGCGCTGGGCAACAAGGAGGGCGCCGGGATCCAGTTCTGGCTGTCGGCCATGGGCACGGCGACCCTGACGCCCCAGGAGTACGCCGACTGGATCGCCGGCAAGCGCAACTGGACCTCGCCGGACGTCAAGCGGATCTTCGAGCTCTGGAAGCAGGCGGGAGACGCCGGCCTGAACTCCGACGGCCCCAACTCCACCGCGATGTTCAACGACGCGTTCGCGCTCTTCCAGTCCGGCAAGGCCGCGAACGTCATCGGCCTGATGTCCGACGTGGGGCACTGGAAGGACTTCGCCGAGTTCCTGGGCGCGGACAAGGTCGGCGTGATGACCGCGCCGCAGGTCAACCCGGCCGCCACGCCGACCCTCCCGTACGACGGCGGCATCGGCTACGCGGTCGCGAAGGGGACGAAGGACCCCAAGGTGGCCGCGGACCTGGTCCGGTCGCTGAGCTCGACCGACGCCCTGAAGTCCTTCTACGCCGACAGCGGCGCGATCGCCGCGGACACGTCCATCGACGTCTCGGCGGGCGGACCGGCCGTGGCGACGATCGTCTCGGAGGTCAAGACCGGCAAGCCCGCCCTGCACGTGGCCCTCTCCTCGAAGACGCTCGACCTGATGGGCCGGCTCTCGCAGGAGCTGCTGAGCGGGTCGATCGGCGTCGACGAGGTGCTGCAGCAGCTGGCCGCGTCGGACAAGGGCTGACGAGGTGACCGGGTACTCCCCCGCTCCGGTGGACCGGGCCCCGGCCCGGTCCACCGGAGGACCCGCGCCGGCCCGGCGTGCCCCGCGCGCGACGCGGCTCGAGCGCTTCGCCCCGTTCGTCCTCGTCGCCCCGGCCGTCCTGGTCGTCCTGCTGCTGCGGCTGTGGCCGCTGCTGCTCGGCGTCAACTTCTCCTTCACCGGGGACGGCGACCGCAACGGCACGGCCGTCGGCTTCGACAACTACGTGACGCTGTTCGGCGACCCGCTGTTCCGGACCGCGCTGCGGAACGTCGGGCTGCTGGTGCTCCTGCTGCCGGTCGCGGTCGCCATCCCCGGCCTGCTCGCCACCTTCATCCACCTGAAGGTGCCGGGCCACCGGGTCTACCGCGGCGTCTACTTCTTCCCGGCCGTGCTGTCCCCGGTGATCGTCGGCGCGATCTTCAACCTGCTGCTGGCCTTCGACGGGCCGGTCAACGCCGTGCTCGGGCTGGTCGGCCTCGGCCCGGTCGACTGGCTCGGGAATCCGGGGGTGGCGATCTTCGCCGTCGTCGGGGTGCAGATCTGGGCGACGTTCGGCATGGCGCTGGTCGTGTTCCTCGCCGGTTTCTCCACTTTGGACGCTTCGCTGCTCGACGCGGCCAAAGTGGACGGTGCGTCGCTGCTGCAGACCATTCGGCACGTGATCGTCCCCGGCCTGTCCCGCACCATCCAGTTCGTCTTCGTCACCACCATGATCGGCATGCTGACCTCGATGTTCGGCCTGCTGTACGTGATGACCAACGGCGGCCCGGCGGGGTCGACCTACCTGCCCGAGTACTACGTCTGGATCCAGCAGGGGCAGCTGAACCAGCCCGCGCTGGCCTCCGCGGCGTCCACCGTGCTGTTCCTGATCATGCTCGTGGTCGGCCTGGCCCAGATCGGCATCCTGCGCCGGACGGGGAGGGAGGACTGATGACGGGTTCCCGGCTCACGAAGTGGCTCGCCGCCATCCCGATGGCCGCACTGGCCCTGGCGACGATCTACCCCCTGGTGTTCACCGCGAACGTCGCCATGAAGGACCGCCGCGAATACACGCTCGACCGGTTCTCCCCCGCCGGCTCGCTGCACTGGGACAACATCGCCCAGGCGTGGACGAGCGTGGGGATGTCGCGGTACTTCCTCAACTCGGTGGTCGTCGTGGCGTGCTCGGTCGTGGTGCTGCTGCTGCTCGGGTCGATGGCGGGCTTCGCGCTCGGACGGCTGCGCTTCCGCGGGTCGTCGGTGGTCTTCCTGGGCATCCTCGCCGCGCTGTTCGTGCCGTTCCAGGTGATCATGGTCCCGCTCGCGCGGATCATGGCCGGCACCGGGCTCATCGACACCTACCCGGGGCTGGTGCTCGCCTACGTGGCGCAGTTCCTGCCGTTCACGGTCTTCCTGATGACCAGCTTCTACTCGGCCGTGCCGCCGGAGATCGTCGACGCCGCCCGCATCGACGGCTCCACCCTCTACGGCGTCTACTGGCGGATCATGCTGCCGCTGGGGGCCCCGGCGCTGCTGTCGGTCGGGGTGCTCAACGCGCTCTTCTGCTGGAACGACGTGCTGATCTCGCTGCTGCTGATGCCGTCCGCGGAGCACCGCACCCTGATGGTCGGGGTGACCGCCCTGCGCGGGCAGTATTCTGCCGACATCCCCACGTTCGCCGCCGGCGTGCTGATCGCCGCGGTGCCGGTGCTGCTCGTCTACCTGTTCCTGCAACGACAGATCGCCGACGGGGTCACCGCCGGGTCCACGAAGGGATGAAATGCGCATCACTGGTTTCCGGGCCCTCACGACCGTCCAGGAATGGGGCCGCCCGGTCGGCGACGCCAACGGCGTCCACGCCGGCGGTGTCGTCCGGATGCCGCTCGTCGTCGTCGAAACCGACGAAGGCGTCACCGGCGTCGGGCTCGGTTCGCACGTGCAGGCGGAGACCGTCTTCGCCGCGATCGAGGGTGAAGACCCGCGCGGCGTGACGGCGCTCTACGACCGGATGCTGCGGCGGACGTTCAAGGCGGGGCACGCCGGCGCGGTGTTCGGCACGATCGGCGCCTTCGACACGGCGTTGTGGGACATCAAGGCGCAGCTGGCGGGCGAACCGCTCTGGCGGCTGCTCGGCGGGCGGGACCGCCGCGTGCCCGCCTACGCCTCGGGCCTCGACATCGCCCTGGACGACGACGAGCTGGCCGAGCTGTACCGGACCTACGCCGGTCACGGGCTGCGCGCGGCGAAGCTCAAGGGCGGCCTGGACATCGACCGCGACCGACGTCGCCTGACGCTGGTCCGGGACGTCCTCGCCGAGGCCGGTGGCGGCCGCCGCCCGGGCCTGATGCTGGACGTCAACGAGAACTGGACGCGCAAGCAGGCCGTCCGGCACGTCGCCGAGCTCGAACGGACCCTCGACCTGACCTGGATCGAGGAACCCGTGCGGCGCTGGGACGTGGACGGCCACGCCGCCGTCGGCCGCGGCGTCCGCGCCTCGGTCGCGACCGGGGAGAACCTCACCGGGCTGGAACAGCACCGGCCGCTGATCGCGGCGGGCGCGGTCGACATCGTCCAGACGGCCGCGGGCTGGGGCATCACCCACTTCCTGCGGGTCGCCACCCTCGCCCACGCCCACGACCTGCCGGTGAGCCCGATCGGGACGACGCCGGTCGGGCTGGTGCACGCCGCGACCGCGGTCCCCAACCACCTGGTGGCCGAGCTGCAGGACCTCCGGCCCCCGGTCGGCGTTTCCCTCGGCCACGAAATCGGCGACGGCGCGTTCATCCTCGGCGACGGCCCCGGCCTGGGCGTCCGCCTCGACGAAGCGGCCATCGCGGCCGCCGGGCACCGGCTGCCGGACCCGGCGTCCGACGGTTCGCACATCCGGCCGGACCGCGCCGGCTACCAGCTGCTCCCGGCGCCCGGCAACGGCGACCGCCCGGCGGTCGGGCTCGCGTGATCACCGGGCCGGCACGGCGGCCGGCCGCCGTGCCGCCGCCCGGTCCACGCGGGTCGCCCCGTCCGTGACGGGGCCGAGCGGGTCTCAGTCCAGCGCCGGGTGCCGGCGCGTCCACCCCACCACCGGCTCCAGCGCCGCGGCGAGCCGGATCAGCACCGCCTCCTCCCACGGCCCCGCCACGAGCTGGGCGCCGATCGGCAGGCCGCCCGACGAGGTGTGGACCGGGAGCGAAATCGCCGGCAGGCCCGTCACGTTGCAGAACGACGTGAAGGAGATCATCTGCATCTCCGTCAGCCGCAGGCCGCCCGGGTTGTCGACGGCTTCCTGCAGCACCGTGCCCACCAGCGGCGGGCGGCACGCGATGGTCGGCGTCAGCAGGACGTCGAAGTCGCGGCCCCACTGGGCGACCACGTCCCGGCTTTCCTCCTGCAGCAGCAGCGATGCCCGCACGTACGTCCCGGAGTCCCGGGTCTTCGCCCGGTCCATCCGGTACCGCAGCTGCGAGCCCACCAGCTCGGGCTCGTCGTACGGCATGGCGGAAACGGACGCGTCCAGCACCGTCTGGGCGTAGGCGGTCCAGGCCTCCTCGGTGAAGAACCGCGGCTCGACGGGGTACACGTCGTGGCCGAGCGACTCCAGCAGCCGGGCGGTCTTCTCCGCGGCCTCGGCACACTCCGGGTCGACCGGCATCCCGGTCGGCGCCCCGGTGAGCAGGCCGATCCGCAGCCGCCCGGCGTCGGCGCCGGCCTCGGCGAGGAACGGCCGCCGGGGCGCGGGCGCCTGGTACCAGGCCAGGCGGTCCGGCACGGACATCGCGTCGAGCAGCGCGGCCGCGTCGCGGACGTACCGGGTGATCGCGCCTTCCACCGTCGCGTGCTCCCAGGCCGCGACCGGCTGCGGGATCCGGCCCCGGCTCGGTTTGAGCCCGACCAGGCCGCAGCACGAGGACGGCACCCGGATCGAGCCGCCGCCGTCGGAGGCGTGCGCGACCGGGGCCAGCCCGGCGGCCACCGCGGCCGCCGCTCCCCCGCTCGACCCGCCCGGCGAGAACGCGGGCTGCCACGGGTTGCGCGTGGCGCCGAACCGCTCGTTCTCGGTGGTCGTGAGCACGCCCATCTCGGGTGAGTTCGTCCGGCCCATCAACAGGAACCCGGCGTCCAGCAGCCGGGTCACCACCGGCTCGCTGCCGGACCTCGGCGCGTCCGAGACGCCCAGCGAGCCGTAGGTCGCGGGCTGCCCGTCGACCTGGGTCAGCTCCTTGATCGGGATCGGGACGCCGTGGAACGGCCCGAGCCTGCCGCCGTCGGTCACCGCCTGCTCGGCGGTCTTGGCGGCGGCCCGCACGTCCTCGTCGTTGCGCCACACGAAGGCGTTGATGCCGGGGTCGTGCCGGTCGATCCGCGCCAGGTAGGTGTCGGCGATCTCGACCGGGCTCAGCTCCCGGCGGCGGACGGCGGCGGCGAGGTCGACGGCGGAGCCGAAGGGGTCCATGCGAGTCCTTTCAACGCAGCATCAGCAGTTCGTGGCAGCGCCGCCGGGTTTCGGCGGCGATCGGGGTGTCGAGGACCAGCCGCCCCGACTCCATGAGCAGGACCCGGTGGCACCAGTCCAGGGTCCGGTCGGGCTGCTGGTCGACCACGAGCACCGCCACCCCGGACGCGGCGACCCGCTCGAGCGCGGCCACGACGTCGTGGACGACCGAAGGCTGCAACCCCTGGGTGAGTTCGTCGACGACGACCAGGCGCCGCCCGGCCAGCAGCGCCCGGGCGATGCCGAGCTGCTGCTTCTGGCCGCCGGACAGGGTGCCCGCGGGCTGGCGGCGACGTTCGGTGAGCAGCGGGAACAGCTCGTACGGGTCGGCGGCCGGGGTGAACGACCGCCGCGTCGCCAGTGCCAGGTTCTCCTCGACGGTCAAGGTCGGGAACACGCCGCGGTCCTCGGGCATGAGGGACGCGCCCAGCCGGGCGAGGACGTCCGGGCGGCCCGGCGGCACCGGGCGCCCGTCGAAGGCGATCTCGCCGCCTTGGCGGTCCGCGAGGCCGAAGACCGTCCGCAGCAACGTCGTCTTGCCCATGCCGTTGCGGCCCAGGAGCGCGACGACCTCCCCGGCGCCGAGGGCGAAATCCACCTCGCGGACGACGTTCGCCTGGCCGTAGCCGCCGGAGAGCGCGGTGACCGTGAGCATCAGCTCGCTCCCAGGTAGGCCTGGCGCACGGCGGCGTCGGCGACGATCTCGTCCATCGACCCGTGGGCGATGACGCGGCCCTGGTGCAGCGCGGCGACGTCGTCGGCGAGCCCGCGGACGATCTCCATGTCGTGCTCCACCACCAGCATCGCGCAGCCGGTGTGCGCGATGACGTCGCGCAGCGCGCGGACCAGCTGCCGGGCGTCGTCCGGGCCGAGCCCGGCCGCGGGCTCGTCGAGCAGCACCAGCCGGGGTGCCCCGGCGAGCACCATCGCGACTTCCAGCCGGCGCCGGTCCGCCAGTGCGAGGGTGCTCGCGACGGTGTCCTCGTCGGCGGCGAGGCCGGCGTACTCGGCGGGCAGCTCGACCTCGGCCGGGGCACCGAGCCGGGCCAGCCGGATGTTGTCGGCGGGCGAGAGTTCCCCGATGACGCTGGGGATCTGGAACATCCGCCCGACCCCGAGCCGGACCCGGGCGTGCACGGGCAGCGCCGCGACGTCCCGGCCGAACAGGCGCAGGCTCCCGGCGTCGGCGGCGAGCTGGCCCGCGACGATCGCCAGCAGCGTGCTCTTCCCGGCGCCGTTCGGCCCGATCAGGCACACGCACCGGCCCGGCGGCACGACGAGGTCCACGCCGTCGAGGACGCCGACCGGGCCGAACGACTTCGACACCCCGTGCAGGGCGAGGGCGGGGCCTGCTCCCGGCGGAACCGGGCGCGGCCGGGGTTTCGCCCGGGGCAGGGTGACCGGCGGCTTCCCGCGCCGCAGCCAGGCCCGCGCGGTGCCGGCGACCCCGCCCGGCAGCACCTGGACGACGAAGACGAACACCGCGGCCAGGCCCAGGACGTACCAGCTCTGCCAGGAACTGCCCAGCAGCTGCTGGCCCGCGGTGAGGACCACCGCGGCCAGGAACGGGCCCGGCACCGACTCGCGGCCGCCGACCGCGAGCCACACCAGCACGCTCGTCGACAGCGCCAGCCCGAACACCGGCGGCGAGACGAGCCCGGCGACCGGCGCGTACAGCGCACCGGCCACAGTGGACACCGTGGCGCTCAGGGCGAACGCGATCGTGCGCACCCGCTTGGTGTCGATGCCGGTCTGCTCCGCCCGTTCCGGGTTCCGCGCCGCGGCCGCCAGCTGCGCCCCGAACCGGCTGCGCAGCAGCCACCCGCACAGGGCCACCAGGACCGCGGCCACGACCAGGGTCCGGTAGTAGGCGCTCACGACGCCCGTGTCCGACACCGACATCCCGTTGGACCCGCCGGTCACGGCCGTGAAGCTCGTCGCCGCCTTCTGCAGCAGCAGGCCGATGCCCAGGGTCAGCAGGATCATCGGCGCGTCCGGGACGGCGGAGGCCAGCCCGATGCCCGCGACGAGCAGGGCGATCACCACCGAAGCCACGATCGCCGGGAGCAGCGTCACGACCGGCGGCCAGCCGTGGTCCTGGCCGATCGCGACCGCGTAGGCGCCCAGCCCGAAGAACGCGGCGTGCCCGACGCTGAGCAGCCCGGCGCGGCCCCAGGCGAGGTCGAGCCCGAAGGCGAACAGCCCGTAGGTCAGCCCCAGGGTCAGGATGGCCAGGGTGAACGCGCCGAGCCCGAACGGCGCGGCCACTCCGAGCACCGCCACTGCGGTGATGGCAACGGCTTTCCGCATCAGCAGCCGGTCCGCGGGACGGTGTCGGCGACCGGGCCGAACTTCGCGGCGACCGTGTAGCCGGCCGGCGTGATGGCCGCTTCGGTCATGTCCGCCTGCAGGATGTGGTTGGCCGGCGCGAAGTGCGTCCCGGTGCCCAGCGGCGAGTCGTGGCGGAACGAGCCGATCTCGCGGTTGAGGGCCACCGGGTCGGTGCCCGCCTTCGCCGCGGCGGCGAGCACGAACTGGACGCCGAAGTAGGCGCTGCCCGCGACCTCGGGGATCGGCGCCTTCCACTGGTACTTCGCCTGGTAGTCCTGGACGAACTGGCGGCTGGCCGGGTCCGTCATGCCGTCGGCCCAGCGCACGGCGTGGGTCCGGCCGGTGGTGAGCGCGCCGAGCGCCGGGTAGTAGTCCGAGTCCAGCGGCGCGCCTTCGAAGCCCAGCTTCTCGGTGAGCAGGCCGAACTGCTGGGCCTGCTGGCTGAACGCGATGGCGTCCGCGCCGACGACCATCGACAGCAGGACGTCCGGCTGCGCGGCCTTGAGCCGGGCGATGACCGGCTGCCAGTCGGTCTGGCCGAGCGGGCTGTACTCCTCGGCGACGACGGTGCCCCCGTTCGCCGCCGTGAAGTCCTTCGACAGCCCGGCGTAGATGTGCGGGTAGTTGTAGTCCGAGCCCACGATGGCGACCCGCTTGCCGTACTTCTGCAGCAGCTTCGGCACCATCGGGGCGAGCAGCTGCCGGGTCGACTCGCCGAAGCCCCACTGGTAGGCGCGGCACTGCTCGGGGTCGCCCAGGATCGCCGTGAAGAACGGGATCTTGCTGTCGTCGGACACCTTCGCCACGGCTTCGGCCGTGTCGCCGGTGATCGTGCCGAACAGCGCCGTCACCTTGTCCTGCTGGATGAGCCGGCGGGCGAGCTGCGTCGAGTTGGCCGGGTCGCCGGCGTCGTCGACGACGACGAACTCGACCTTCTTCCCACCGACGCCACCGGCGTCGTTGACCTTCGCGACCCCCAGTTCGAAGCCCTGCCGCAGCGCGGCACCGGACTGGGCGATCGGGCCGGTGAGCGGCACGATGACGCCGATCTTCAGCGGCCCGCCCGCGGCACCGCCCTCGGAGGCGGAGATCGCCGCGCCGGCACAGCCGGTGACGGAGAACAGGGTCAGCGCGGCGATCACGCAGACCGGACGACGAAACGGCGGGACCATGAAACGAACCTCCGGAGGGCGGGCCGCGAGCGCACGGCGGCGATACCGATGACGACGACGTAGAAGAGGGCGTCCGCGACGACGTCGGACAGCCAGATCCGCAGCAGCACGGCCAGCGCGGACACCCCGAGCGCGGCGAGTGCCGCGGTGGCGAGCGAGCCCGGCCGGCTGAACAGCAGCGCGAAGAAGGTCGGCACGAGCAGGCTGAAGCCCATCGACGGGCTCACCGCGAGCGCCGGGCTGTAGAGCGCGCCGGCGAGCACGGCCAGCAGCCCGCCGGCGACGAACGCGGTGGTGCGCAGCCGGTGCGGGTCCGTGCCGAGCAGCCCGGCCATCGCCGGGTTGTCCGCGACCGCGCGCAGCGTCAGGCCCCAGCGCGTCCGGTACGCGGCGAGCAGCACCAGGCCGACGACCACGACGGCGACGAACGCGCAGATCAGCCGGTACGCCGGGCCCTGCGTCCCGAGCAGTTCCACCGAGCCGGTCACCGGGGCGGCGACCGAGCGGGGCGTGGCGCCGAACGCCACCTCGGCGAGCTGGCGCAGCGCCATGCCCACGCCCCAGGTGACGAGCATCGAGCCCAGCCCGTCGGCGAGCGAGCGCCGGAGCAGCCCGCGTTCGATCAGCACCAGCAGCGGGACGGTCGCGACGAGGACCAGCACGACCCGCCAGGTGAAGGCGAACCCGGTCAGGGTGGCCGCCGCGTAGGCGCCGATCATCGCGAAGTCGCAGTGCGCCAGGTTCACCACCCGCATGGCGGCGAAGACGATCGCGATCCCCAGGGTGAGCAGTCCGTAGAGCCCGAACTGGCTCAGGATCGCCAGGAGCACGTCCACGCGCCACCTCCACCTCGACTCGGTTCGAGGTAGCATCCGCTGGTCGCGGCGGAGAAAGTGGTGCGTGCGCGCACAGCTCTGGTCCGTGAGCGCACTGTCGCGCTGCAGCCGCGTGGCCGAAGGAGGCGCCGTGCCGACCGAACCGACGGACGACGGGTCGCTGGTCTACGGCTACCTGAACACCGCGGCACCCCATCGCGCCCGCGCCGGCGACGCCGTCGTGGTCAATTCACCGGGTACGCCCTACGAAGCGGAACTTCGGCCGTACCGCTTCGGCCCGCTCAGCGCGTGCGAGATCACCGGCGACCAGGACGTCCAGGTCCGGCCGTGGCGGCCGGGCGGCGAGAGCCGCCTGGTGGCGGGCGTCCTCCTCGACGGCGACGCGCGGCTGGAGCAGAGCGGCCGCGAGACGAGCGCCGGCCCGGGCGGGTTCCTGCTCTACACCGGCGACCGGCCGTTCCGGCTCGGCATCCGGGGGCCGTACCGCTACTTCGTCGTCGACTTCGAAGGCTCGCCGCTGTCCCTGGCCCAGGCCGTCGTCCACCAGGTCATCGCCAACCGGCAGTTCGCCCAGGCCCCGGCGGCCCGGATCTTCGCCGCGACGCTCGCCGAGTTCGCCGACCAGGCCCCGCGCCTGGACCCGGCGACCGGTCGCGAACTGGGCGAGCACGTCGTCTGCCTCCTGCGGACGGTGCTCCGCGGCGCGCCCCGGACGGAGACGCCACCGGACGGCCTCTTCCCCCGGGTCCTGGACTACGTCGAAGCCCACCTCGCCGACGACCTCGGCCCGGCCGCGATCGCCGCGGCCCACCACATTTCGGTGCGCTACCTGCACAAGCTGTTCCAGGACGCGGGCGACACGGTGGGCGCCTACATCCGCCGTCGCCGGCTCGACCGCATCCGCGGGCAGCTGGCCGACCCCGGCCTGGCCCGGCGCTCGGTGGCGAGCGTGGCCGCGGAGTGGGGCATCGCGGAGGCAAGCCACTTCAGCAAGCTGTTCCGGGCGGAGTACGGCGTCTCACCAAGGGAATTCCGGGAATCCGCTCTCGGCACCGGAATCCCCGCACTCACCCGACCGGGAACTTGACCTCGGTGAGCTCCTCCGAAACCGCCCACAGCCGCCGCTGGATCGCGGCGTCGTACGACTGCGGGCTCGACGCGACCACCTGCGGGCGCCCGCGGTATCCGCCGGGGCCCGCCGGGCCGTAGTACTGGCCGCCCAGGGCGGCGGGGTCCGTTGCCGCGCGCAGGGTCGGGAGGGCACCTCGCTCCGAGCTCTGGGTGATCAGCGGAGCCACCAGCGGGAAGAGCGCGCGCAGCGCCGCCGGGGAATTGCGCACCAGTTCCGTGCGCGCGACGCCCGGGTGCGCCGCGATCGACGTCGTCGTGCCGTGCGGGGCGAGGCGGCGCTGCAGCTCGTAGGCGAACATCAGGTTGGCGAGCTTGGCCTGCCCGTACGCGGCGACGCGGTCGTAGGAGTTCTCCCACTGCAGGTCGTCGAAGTGGATGCCCGCGCGGATGCGGTGGGCGAGGCTCGCGACCGTCACCACCCGGGAGCCCTCGACCGGCAGCAGCAGGTCCAGCAGCAGGCCGGTCAGGGCGAAGTGCCCGAGGTGGTTCGTGCCGAACTGCAGCTCGAACCCGTCCCGGGTGGTCTGCCGCGGCGGGTACATCACGCCGGCGTTGTTGATCAGCAGGTCGATCTTCGGCAGCGTCGTGTGCAGGTCGGCGGCGGCGGCCCGGACCGACGCCAGCGACGCCAGATCCAGCTCCTGCACCGTGACGTCGGCGTTCGAACCCAGCCGCGCGGCCGCCCGCTTGCCCTTTTCGACGTCGCGGACGGCGAGCACCACCGTCGCGCCGCGCTCGGCGAGCACCTTCGCCGTGTCGAACCCGAGGCCCGTGTTGGCGCCGGTGATCACGGCGACGCGGCCGCGCTGGCTGGGGACCTCGCGCTCGGTCCAGTTCTCGCTCATGGCAGTCCTCCCGGTCACAGTCCTTTCGGACCGTCGGTCTGTTATGACTCCGACGCTAAAGAACCGACGGTCTGCTGTCAAGAGACTGCCGGTCTTCAATCTCGCGGCCGTGGCGTTACGCTGGTCTCATGACGTTCCAGCGGGCGCGCAGCGCGGAGCAGCGGGAGGAGCGGCGCCGCACGATCCTCGACACGGCGCTGAAGATGCTCGACGAGATGCCGGTGGCCGAGGTCAGCCTCAACGAGCTCAGCCGCCGGGTCGGCCTGGCCAAGTCGAACGTCCTGCGCTACTTCGAGTCCCGCGAGGCCGTGCTGCTCGAGCTGCTGGACCGCGCCCTGCGCGAGTGGCTGGCCGAGGTGACCGGCGAAGTGGCCGAGGGCGTCGACGCGGACCGTCCGGCGCCGGAGCGGGCCGAGGCGTTCGCCGCGGTGCTGGCCCGGTCACTGGCCCGCCGCACGGTGCTGTGCGACCTCATCGGCGCGCAGGCGGCGGTACTGGAGCACAACGTGTCCACCGACGTGGTGGTGCGGTTCAAGCGGTCCGCCCGCGGCGGGCTGGACACGATGGCCGAGCTGCTCCGCGGCGCCGTGCCCGAGGTCGGCGACGAAGCGGCGCCGGTGTGCCTGCTGGCGATGATCCTGACCGGTGGGCTGTGGACGCACTGCCGCCCCTCGGCGAGCACCCGCGCGGCCTACGAGGCGGATCCGGCGCTGGCGACGCTGCGGCTGGACTTGGCGCCGGCCCTGGAGCACGGGCTGGCGCTGCTGATCACCGGCGCCATGGCCCGCAACGGCTGATCACATCCGCCCGGCGAGGTCCTCCGCGACGTCGACGGCGATCTCCCGCGTCCGGACGGCGAGCGGGGATTCGGTGCGCCCGGCCGGCCAGTACAGCGACAGCTCGCGCACCGGCGACGGCTTCAGCGGGTGGATGTCCAGCTGGTCGTCGGACCAGGCGTCCTGGCCGTGCAGCGCGAGCCAGGGCAGCACGGCCCAGCCGATGCCCGCCCGCACCATCGACAGGATGGTTTCGTGGCCCGTCGTGCGGAACACGAACCGCGGCTGGGCGCCACCACGGGCGAACGTGCGCTCCAGCCACCGCTGGTGGTGCGTCGGCGGCCAGGCGACCATCGGCACGTCGTCGAGCCGTTGCACCCGCACCGGACCGGCCGGCACCGCGCCCGCGGCCGTCACCAGCAGGTACGGCTCGTCGAACAGCTTGACGTGTTCGACGTGTTCACCACTGCCGTCGACCGGGCCGTCGTGGAACAGCAGGTCGAACTCGCCGATCCGCGGGTCCTCCGGCGTCACGTCGGACAGCCTGATGTCGCAGCCGGGGTGCTCGTCGAGCAGCCGGCGGATGACGGCCGGCAGGATCAGGTTCGACACGCTCTGGAAGGTGCCGATGTCGATGCGGCCGTGGCCGGCCCGGAACCGGTCGACGGCGTCGGTCAGCGCGGCCGCCTTCGCCAGCAGCTGGCGGCCGTGCGTCAGGACGACTTCGCCGAGCCGCGTGATCCGGACCGGTCTCGGGCCGCCGGGCCGGTCGAAGACCGCGCCGCCGACGGACTTCTCCAGCGCGGCGATCTGCTGGCTCACCGAGGACTGCGTGTAGCCGAGCCGGGCCGCCGCCTGCCCGAACGTGCCCTCCTCGGCGATGGCGGCCATGGTCCTCAGGTGCCGCAGCTCGAAGTCGCCCATGACGCTTAACATAGCCGATGGCGATCGACTTCATCGGAATTCATCGCTTTTCGTGATGTCTCCGGCGACCTAGCGTGGTTCCCATGACGACGACCACGGCAACCCGGCAGGCACTCCCCCGGCTCGTCTGGGCCCTGGCGGCCACGCACTTCGTCGGCCGCGCCGGCGGGGTGGTGCGGTCGTTCCTGGTGCTGTACCTGACGCAGGCGCAGCACCTCTCCCCCGCGGTCGCGGGCTCGGTGGTCGCGGCGGTCGGCCTGGGCGACGTCGGCTCCCAGGTGCTCGGCGGCTGGCTCGGTGACCGGATCGGCCGGCGCACCACCATGCTGGCCGGGTTCGTCGGCGCCGCCGCGGCGCTCGCCGCGCTCGGCTCGGCGGACACGCTGCCCGGGATCTGGGCGGCCGCCGCCGGCGTCGGGCTGACGCTCGAACTGTTCCGCCCGGCCGGGTCGGCCGCGGTGGCCGATCTGCCCGCGGAGCAGCGGATCCGCGCGTTCGGGATGCTTTACTGGGCGGCCAACCTCGGCTTCTCGGTCGCCACGGTCACGGCGGGAGTCCTCGCCAAGTACGGCTACGGGCTCCTGTTCTGGATCAACGTGCTGGCGTCGCTGGCCGCGGCGCTGATCGTCTGGTTCCAGGTGCCGGAAACCCGGCCGGCGGGGTCGGTGCGGACGCGGCGGGCGCTGCTGCCCGTCGTGCTGCACGACCGGTTGATGCTCGCGCTGCTGGCCCTGCACACCGGCTACTTCACGCTGTTCCTGCAGACGTTCACGACGTTGCCGCTGCTGATGGCGGCCGGTGGTCTCGGCCCGGCGGCCTACGGCGGAATCCTGGCCCTGAACGGGATCGCCGTCGTGGCCCTCCAGCCGTGGGCGGTCCGGCTGCTCGCCGGGCGCAACGGCGCCACGGTGTCGGCGGTCTCGATGCTCCTGGTCGGGCTGGGCGCCGGGCTCGGCGCGGTGAGCCACGGCGCCGCTGGCTTCGCGGGTTCGGTCCTGATCTGGACCCTCGGGCAGATCGGCATCGCCGTCCGGTTCGGCGACACCTTCGCCGATCTGGCCCCGGCCGAGCTGCGCGGCGGGTACCTGGGCCTCGCCTCGACGACCTGGAGCGTCGGCGCGGTGCTCGGCCCGCTGGCCGGGACCGCGTTGCTCGACCTGGCCGGCGCGACCGTCCTCGGGGTGGCCTGCGCGGTCGGCGGGATCGCCCTGTTCGCCGCCCAGCGAGCGCTCGGCCCCGCCCTTCGCCGACGGAACTCCTGACCCACAACCGAAAGGCAAGTCCCATGAGCACGTACGTGTTGATCCACGGCGGCGGAGACGTCGGCTGGTCCTGGCACCTGGTCGCCGCCGAGCTGCGGGCCCGGGGCCACGAGGTGGTGGCCCCGGACCTGCCCGGCGACGACGACACCGCCACCCTCACCGACTACGCCGACGCGGTGGTCGACGCCGTCGGCGAGCGCGAGGACGTGGTCGTCGTCGGGCACTCGTTCGGCGGGTTCACCGCACCGCTGGTCGCCGACCGGCTCGCGGCCGGCCTGCTGGTTCTGGTGGCCGGCATGATCCCCGCGCCCGGCGAATCGCCGGACGACTGGGGCCGTAACACCGGCTGCGGCGAGGCGGTGCGGGCGCAGGCGGCCCGCGACGGCGGCCGCACCGGCCACGCCGACCCGCACGTCGGCTTCTACCACGACGTCCCGCGCGCCCTCGCCGACGAGGCGATGAGCAAGGAGCGTGCCCACCCTTCCCCCACGGCGATGCGGGAGCCGTGGCCGCTGGCCGCGTGGCCCGACGTGCCCACCCGGTTCGTGCTGTGCCGCGAGGACCGCTGCTTCCCGCCGGACTTCGTCCGCCGGCTGGCGGCCGAGCGGCTGGGCATCGTCCCGGACGAGATCACCGCCGGCCACTGCGTCGCGCTCAGCCGGCCCGCCGAGCTCGCCGCCCTCCTCGAGAGCTTCAGAAGCCCGGGAACACGCGGCGCAGGTCGTCGAGCGTGACGCTGCCCTCGACGGTGACGTCCTTGTCGTACGGCGCCTTGAGCCGCCCGCTGACCAGGCGGACGAACGCCTCCGCCGGCCCGGTGAACGTCGCGGACGGCGCCTCGAGGTGGTCCACCACGGTGACCGCGTCGTCGATCACCAGCCCGGCACCGGGAACCGCGACCGACACCGGGTCCGTGAGCTCCGCCGGCTTCGCGAGGAAGCTCAGCATGAACCCCACGGGCCCGGTCAGGAGGTCGACCAGCACCGCGGCCGAGCCGGCGTCGACCCCGGCGCTCTCGTCGAACGCGACGCGCACGTCCCACGAGTGGTTGGCCACCTCGCTCAGGCGCATGCCCAGCGCGGTCACCAGCGGCACCGGCTCCGGCAGGAAGCCGAGGTCGACGGTCAGCGAGGAACGCTGCTCGGGGGTCAGCGCCTCGACCGTTTCCAGCCAGCGGGCGTTGTGCTCCAGGAAGCCCTCGGCCTGCGCACGCGGCGCGGAGGAGTCCCAGCGGGCCCAGATCGTCGGGTTGTCCTCGGCCGGCACGGTCTCGCCGGCGGCCCGCGCGAGGGGCGCGCGGCCGATCTCGGCACCGCTGCCGAGGTGGGAAAGGGCCTGGGCGACGGTCCACTCCGCGGCGCCGCTGGGCGCGGCCAGCTGGTCGTCGGTGAGGGTGCGGACGAGCTCGGCGAGCGTGTCGTGCTCGGAACGGAGGGCGGTGATCGTGCGGTCCACGAGTTGACTCATGACACGCACAACTCACGGCGGGGTGCGCGTGTTCCGCTTGCTAGGTTGCTCCGGTGAGTCTCCTCGATGACGTGGCCGAACGCGACGGCTGGCGCTGCTGGGTGTGCGACGAACCGGTCGACCCCGACATGTCGGTGAACGACCCGCGCGGACCGAGCGTCGACAGCCGGACCGCCGACCGGAAGGCGAAGATCGCCGAACGGCTGGCCCACCGCGGGTGCAACACCCGCAAGGGCGCGGTCAAGGTGGTCATCGCCTGGCCGGACCGCCTGCACGTGGCCGAACCCGCGCCGCTGATCACCGTGGCCGGGCGGCTCGAGCGCAAGGGCGGCCGGGAGATGGTGGCCCGGTGCCCGACCGAGCAGGACGCCCGGGAAGCGGCCGACTGGCTGGTGGACCGGTTCTCCCGGCTGGTACCGGGGTTGCCGGTCACCGCCGACGTCCAGCCGGGCGGTGGCCAGTTCCTCGTCGTCCTGGCCACCGGCCGCCGCTGACGGGCGCTGACGGGCGCTGACCGGGACAGTGGACCCGCGACCACCACCGTGGTAGAAGTAGAACGTGTTTCACTTCTGACCGCCATGGCCTGGAGGTGCGCGGATGAGCGTCCCGACGGTGACCGAGCTGTTGCTGGCCCGCGCCGGCGACGAGCGTCCGGGCCTGCGGTTCGAGGACGAAACGTGGTCCTGGGCCGACCACGTCCGGACCTCTGCGAGCTGGGCGGCCGGCCTCCGCGACGCCCTGCGCCCGGGCGAACCGCCCCACGTCGGCATCCTGGCCGACAACGTGCCGGCGTTCTCCTTCCTCCTGGGCGCCTGCGCGTTCGCCGGGGCGGTGCTCGTCGGGCTCAACCCGACCCGGCGCGGTGCCGCGCTCGCGCGGGACGTCCGGCTCGCCGACTGCCGGTTCGTCCTGGCCGAGCGGAAGTACCGGCCTCTGCTCGAAGGTCTGGACCTCGGCGGCATCGCCGTGCGGGAGCTGGAATCCTGGGCGCCGGCGGGCGACCCGGCCGATCCGGTGCCCGCGTCCCCCGAAGACCTGCTGATGCTGATCTTCACCTCCGGCACCAGCGGCGACCCGAAGGCCGTCCGCTGCACGCACGGCAAGATCGCCTTCCCCGGCGCGATGCTCGCCGAGCGGTTCCGGCTGTCCACTTCGGACACCGTGTACGTCACGATGCCGATGTTCCACTCCAACGCCATCATGGCCGGCTGGGCCGTCGGGCTCGCGGCGGGCGCGGGCATCGCCCTGCGCCGCCGGTTCTCCGCCTCCGGCTTCCTGCCCGACGTGCGGAAGTTCGGCGCGACCTACGCCAACTACGTCGGGAAACCCCTGTCCTACGTGGTCGCCACGCCGCCGCGTCCCGACGACGCGGACAACCCCCTGCGGCTCGTCTACGGCAACGAAGGGGCGAGCGCCGACCTGGCCGCGTTCGAGGAACGCTTCGGCTGCAAGGTCGTCGACGCGTTCGGTTCCACCGAGGGCGGCGTGGGCTTCGCCCGCACCGACGACACCCCGCCCGGCTCACTGGGCCGGCCGGCCGGCGACGTGGCCATCCTCCACCCGGACACCGGCCGCCGGTGTCCCCCGGCCGAGTTCGACGCCGAGGGCCGCCTGGTCAACGCCGGGGAAGCCGTCGGCGAGCTGGTCAACACCGCGGGCGCCGGCTGGTTCGCCGGGTACTACCGCGACCCGGGCGCCGACGCCGAACGGCTGCGCGACGGCCGGTACCACACCGGCGACCTCGCCTACGCCGACGCTGACGGCTTCTGCTACTTCGCCGGCCGGCTCGGCGACTGGCTCCGCGTCGACGGGGAGAACCTCGGCACGGCGCCGATCGAGCGCATCCTGCTGCGGCACCCCGCGATCACCGACGCCGCGGTCTACGCGGTGCCCGATCCGGCGACCGGGGACCAGGTGATGGCCGCCATCGTCACCGACGGCACTCCCCTGGACCCGGCGGAGTTCGGCCGCTTCCTCGCCGGCCAGCCCGATCTCGGCCCCAAGCAGGTGCCCCGGTACGTGCGCACGCTCCGGGAGCTTCCGCGGACGTCGACGTTCAAGGTCGTCAAGCGGCAGCTTTCCGCCGAGGGCGTGGCGTGCGCCGACTGGGAACGCGAAGGGAAGGCCGTCGCCTACACCGAAGCGGGGTCACGCCTCCGCGCCTCGAAGGCGTGACCCCGGCGCCGGTCAGGCGGTGGTGCAGGCCGCGCCGTTGAGCGTGAACGACGTCGCGGCCGCCGGGTTGCCGGTGTGGTTGGCCTGGAACCCGATGGTGATGGAGGCACCGGCGGCCACGTCGGCGTTGTAGCCGACGTTGGTGGCGGTCACCTGCCCGGAGGACGGCGCGTAGGTGGCGCTCCAGCCGGAGGTGATGGTCTGGCCGGCGGGCAGGGTGAACCCGAGCGACCAGCCGCTGACCGCGGCCGTGCCGGTGTTCGTGATGGTGATGTTCTCGGTCAGGCCGGTGTTCCACGCGTTGACCGTGGTACCGATCCGGCAGGTGCCGGTGCCCGGCGGCGGGTCGTCGGGCGGCGGCGTGGTGGAGCCGAACTGCGAGAAGAACTGCCACACCAGCGCCGGCACCCAGGTCCGGGACCCGCTGTCACCGGTCGCCCCGTCCTGCGGGGCGGCGATGTGCCCCTCGTCGAAGGCGGCCCACTGCACCGGATATCCGGCCCGGCAACCGGAATAGCTCGTCACCCGGTGCGTCAGGCTGCCCTGCGCCGGTTCGGGCGGGTTCTGGGCGGTGCAGCCGTTGTTGCCCACGAACCGGTCCCGCAACGACCGGCCGCCCGAAATGGTGAGCACGTTGTCCCGGATGCCGTGCACGCCGAGGTACGCGATCGGCTGGGTGCCGCCGCTGCACCCGCTGAGCACCCCGCCGGACTGCACCGCGACCGCGCGGAACACCGTCGCCCGGGAACACGCCAGCGAGTAGCTCATGGCGGCGCCGTAGCTGAACCCCACGGAGAACAGCTGGCTGGTGTCGACGCAGAGGTCGCCTTCGACCTGCCGGATGATGTCGTCGGTGAAGGTCACGTCCTCGCCGCCGGAGTTCGCCCAGCCGTTGTTGAACCCTTGCGGTGCCACGAAGATGGCGCTGTTGTTCGCCAGCCGCTGCAGGCCGTAGTACGCCCAGGCCCCCGTTTGCACGGTCCGGCCCGTGTCGACGTCGGTGGACGTGCCGCCCAGCCAGTGGAAGCCGAAGATCAGCCGGTACGGGTGGTTCCGGTCGTAGCCGTCGGGGATCCGCAGGATGTAGTTGCGGCTCTTCCCGCTGGTCTGGATCGTCCGGGTGCCACTCGTCAGCGTCGGTGCCTTGCCGCAGCCCGCCGTCGGGGCGGCCGCCGGCAGCGGTTCGCTCGCCGCCACCCCTCCCGAACCCAGCACGAGCAGCGCGGCGGCCAAGGCCACCACGACCTTCTTCATCATCGCTTGACTCCTCCCGGTGCGGCCGGCGGTCAGGAGCCGATGCTGGAACCGGTGGGAGCGCAGTGTCAACCGGCGGCAGAAAGGGGTGCGGCGATCCGGGTCGACGCCGTGTTCAGGGCGGTGCAACGGGTTTCGGCCCGGTGAAACTTTCAGGTCGGTGCGGCCACCGCCCGGTTTGCGGCTACTGCCGAGCGAGCGCCCACGGCATCAGCTTTTCGGCGAGCGCCCGGCTGAACGGCCGGACCAGTTCCTGCAGTTCGGCACAGGCGGACTCGCCGAGGTGGGCGTACGGAGTCACGCTGTTCTCGTCGGTCGCCTTCTCGATTTCCGCCCGGCGGGCCGCGCCCGCGGGCGTGAACGCCGGCTCGGCGTCGCCGGTGAGCCAGTCCCGCTCGCGGAGGCCGGCGATCGCCCCGTTCCAGTCCTCTTCGGACCACGCGCGGGAGGTGCGCAGGGTCTCGGCGGGGACGGCGCCGGAAGCGGCGTGGGTGACCAGGGCTTCGATGCCGCTCAGCCCGGCCGTCAGCAGGGCCGCGATGTGGGCGTCGCCGCGGTACTCCCGGAGCAGGGTCTGCGCGTGCCACAGAACCAGGTGCGGCTCGGTGGGCCACGGCAGCGCCGCGTGGGCGGCGTAGAGCGGGCGGCCGGTGACGTCGTCGGCGACCGTCTCCGCGGCCTCGCGCAGCAGCGCCGCGGCGCGGTGCATCTCCGGCGAGCCGATCGCGTCGCCCAGGGTGCCGCGCAACGCCCGGTCCGCCGCGGTGGACCGGGCGGCCAGGACGGCGGCCGGGTCGGTCGCGGCCCAGGCGGCGGTGATCGACTCCCGGACGAGCGCCGGGTTGAAGTTGTAGAAGGTCGCGACGACGACCGGCGCCGGAACCGCGCCGAGCGCCGCGGACCTCGAGGCGAAGTAGCCGGCGCGGCCGGTGACGCCGAGCTCCGCGTAGGCGGCCGCGGCTTCCGGCGCGAAGTAGATCATTCCGTGGTAGGGCTCGATGAGTCGCCAGGTCCGGCGCGCCGCTTCGATCACCGGGCCAACATACCATCCGGTCGGTACGGTGCGGCCGGTCCGGAATGCCCGTGCGGGCAGCGACGTCCGCCCGGATGGGCAGCAAACCCCGGCGCGCTCGAGGTCGCGGCCTTCCCCGCGCAGAATGGCCTCATGCAGGGAGCACGGGAAGCGGTCCGGCCCGAACGACCCGTGCCCGCACGACCTCGCGTGCGTCCCGACCTGCCGGGCCACGCGATGCTGGCGCTGCAGCGCCAGGCCGGCAACGCCGCCGTCAGCCGGCTGATCGCCCAACGTTGCGGAGACCGGCCGTGCGCGTGCCCCACCACCCAGCAGGGACCGCGCGAAGAAGACGAAGTTCCCGTTCAGCGCTTCGGTTCGGGCGAGCACGTCCGGATCGGCACCGAGGCCGTCCCGGGCCGCACCGTGCTGCTCACCGGGTTCGGCCACATCTCCTACGGCGAGATGATCGCCCTCGGCGACTACTTCGGGACCCTCACCGAGATGTCGACCCTCGCCTCCGCGTTCGGCACCTGGGGCCGGGAGCAGATCGACTACGCGCTGTGGAAGGTCAACCCCGTCTCCCCGGCGAACCCGACGGGGCGGCCGCGCCCCGTGGTCAGCCCGAGCGCGGTCGAGGCCGTCGACGCCCGCTACTACCGGCTGGCGTCCCGTAACGAAACCCACTTCTCGACCGGGAGCGCCCCCGGGCTGTCCAACCGGGAGCAGTACATCGCCGGGCACACCGAAGCCATCCGTTCGGCGTACCTGCAGGGACTCAACCCGCTCGTCGTGCGCCCGTGGACCTGGGACGCGCAGGAGGGCTTCGCCGCCCACTTCCTCACCGACGCCTTCTCGGCCGGCCACGTCCGCACGCCGCGCGGAGAGATCCAGCGGCACTGGGAGGCGCTGTACCCGAACTTCCGGGACGACCTGATCCGCACCATCGCCTGCCACATGGCCACCTACGTCAACGACCACGACAACGTCGGTTACGTCGCCACCGTCGACATGCTCACCGACTCCATCGCCGACTACATCCGCGCGAACTCCGGTCCGGCACTGGCGGCGTTCTCCATCGGCGACCTCATCTCCAAGGTGATGCACGACGCCGACAACGCCGGCCTGGACGTGGTGAGCCCGCGCGGGCCGGCCGGCTCGGCGCCGGGACCGTTCCACTGGCGCGCGGTCGGTGACGACTTCCTGTTCCCGTCCGTTCCCGGCGCCGCCGCCGCGCAGACCGCGCGCATGGCCGAAGAGGCGACGAAACTCAGCTACGAAGAGGGCGCACGAGCCTTCACCGCGGGCACCACCGGCAGCAGCACGCTGAGCAGCTTGACGAACGCCACGGGCTTCCAGGCACTCGGCCTCGTCCCGAACGTCGACCCCGCGTCGGCCACCAACCCGGTGTACCCGTGGTCGGCACCGTCGATCACCGCGCTCGGCCCGGTGCTCCGCGGCCTCATCGGCGGGGCGTTCCTGCCCGGGAAGGAAATCCGGGCCGGCCTGGACGCGATGGCGGTGCCCGCGACCACCGAGCGGTACGGCTTCACGCTCCACACCGGCGACGCGTGGAACTGCTTCAAGGGACTCCTGCTGGCCGACCCGTTCGCCATGATCGCCCGGATCGGCGCCCGCGACACCTGCCCGGCGGGCAAGAACAGTCCCTGCTGACGCCGAGCGCCGCAGCGGCGTTCCGGCGCCGGACAGTGGTACGTGGCCGGTCCGCGGTGCTCACCGCGCCGGTCCGGGTTTCTTGGCGTTGAAGCGCGCTTTCTTCTGCCGGTTCCCGCACGTGTTCATTTCGCACCACCGGCGGGTGCGGCTTTGGCTGGTGTCGAAGAAGGCGGCCCGGCAGGTCGGCGACGCGCACAGGGCCAGCTTCCCGTCCCGCTCCCCCGAGATGATGCCGATCGCGTCGGCGGCGATCACGCCGAGGGCGTCTTCCACGGCGGAAGCCGCGCCGAGCCGCCATCGCCGCTCGCCGCCGGGGGTCAGGACCGCCGCGGCCCGCCCCTGGGCGCTGCGCTCGTTGATGACCTCGACCGCGGCCGCCGGGAGGGCCTCCCCGACCGCGGCCGCCGTCGCGGCGGCGTGGATCGACTCCCGCAGTTCCCGGGCGAGTTCGAGCTGGGCCGCGGTGCACGAGTCCACCGCGAGGCCGCTCACGGCCAGCCAGTCGACGAGCCGCTGCGGCGTCGGAATGCGCTCCACGGCGTCCCCGCACCGTTCCGTCAGCGTCGCCGTGAAGCTGGTCGCCAGCACGGAACCGAGGCGGAATTCGGGGAACTCAGCGCGCATGGAACCACCTTAGCCGGTTGCCGCCGGCCGGACCACGTGTTAGAACCGTCTTAGCCGGTTCCACGAAGGCCGAGGAGGTCTCATGCCCCGTTCCACCAGTGACGTCCACGTGTTCGAAGCCCGCGCAACGGACGCCGACCTCGACGATCTGCGCGCGCGGCTGGCCGCCGCGCGGCTGCCGGAACCCGAAACGGTCCGCGGCGCCGCACCCGGCCCGCGCCGGTGGGACCAGGGCGTTCCGCTCGCCGACCTCGTCGAGGTCGTGGCGCACTGGCGCACCGGCTACGACTGGCGGGCGTTCGAAGACCGCCTCGACCGGATCGGCCAGTTCCGCACGACCATCGACGGCCTGGGCATCCACTTCCTGCACCGCCGGTCCCCGCGTGCGGACGCCACCCCGCTGATCCTGACGCACGGCTGGCCGGGCAGCGTCGCCGAGTTCACCGGCGTGGTGGACGAGCTGGCCGATCCGGCGGACGCGGCGGCGCCGGCGTTCCACGTCGTGGTCCCCTCGCTGCCGGGCTTCGGCTACAGCGACAAGCCCGCCACCACCGGGTGGGGAACCGAAAAGATCGCGGCCGCCTGGGTGGAGCTGATGGCACGGCTCGGCTACCCCGAGTTCGCCGCTCACGGCGGCGACTGGGGCGGCAACATCACCACGGTGCTCGGCGGCCGGTTCCCGGCGCACGTCCTGGGCATCCACACGACGTTCGCGGCGGGACCGCCCGGGATGTCCACGGACGGGCTGACCGCGGTCGACCGCGGCTGGGCCGAGGAAACCCACCACTTCTGGCGCCACCGCGCGGCGTACGCGAAGCAGCAGGCCACCCGGCCGCAGACCATCGGCTACTCGCTCGTCGACTCGCCGGTCGGGCTGCTCGCCTGGATCCTCGACAAGTTCGCCGAGTGGTCCGACACCGAGGACAGCCCGTTCGAGACGATTCCCCTCGACACCGTGCTCGACGACGTCACCCTGTACTGGCTGACCCGGACCGGCGCGTCGGCGGCCCGCATCTACTACGAAAGCCACAACTCGCTGGACCCCGAGCTCCGCGTCGACGTCCCGTCGGCGGTCACCACCTACCCCCGCGACATCGAGAAGTACCCGCGCGCCTGGGCGCAGGAACGGTACCGCCGGATCGTCCGGTGGAACTCGCCCGAGCGCGGGGGCCACTTCCCGTCGCTGGAGGTTCCCGGGTACTTCGTCGAGGACCTGCGGGAGGGCCTCGCCGCCGTGTTGGCCGCCGGTCGCTGAACACGGGCCGCGTGTTCCGGGCTCGTCCCCCGCGAGGTTCCGCTCAGCCGGTGCGCAGTGGCGCCTCGTAAGAGATCGGTAACCGCGCACCGGCCGTCGCTGGGCGATTCGTCCCGTTGAATGAAGCGTCAACGGACGAAGACGTCAGGAGAACGAGATGAACCGCACGCGGCGCCTGCTCACCCGGCCCTGGGTGCTGGGCTGCCTGGCGACGGGCGTGGCGGCCGTCGCGGCCGGCCTGTACTGGTTCCAGCCCTGGCAGCTGGTGGTGGACGAGACGGTGCAGGAGGCCCTGCCCGCCGCCGGGCCGGTCACGGCACCGCCGTCGCAGCCCGCACCGGCGTCGCCGTCCTCTGCGCCGTCCTCGTCGGTGCCCCCTGCCGTGTCTCCGCCGCCGGCCGCACCCGCCGAACTCGCGGCCGGCAAGCTGATCAGCCACGAGCACCGCACCTCCGGCACCGCCCGGGTCCTGCGCGCGGCCGACGGATCACTCGTGCTGCGCCTGGAGAACCTCGACACCAGCAGCGGTCCCGACGTGCACGTCTGGCTCACCGACGCGCCGGTGAAACCGGGCAAGGACGGCTGGCACGTCTTCGACGACGGCGTGCACCTGGACGCGGGCACTCTCAAAGGCAACAAGGGCAACCAGAACTACCCCCTTCCCGCCGGCACCGACCTGAGCGTCTACACCAGCGTGAGCCTCTGGTGCGACCGCTTCGACGTCTCCTTCGGCGCGGCGGAACTGGCCCGGCAACCGGCGTGACGACACGCGTTCCAGGCCCCTCCGAATGGACCTGATCGATTCAGACACTCTCTGCTAGCCTGCGTCCGATACGGCGTCACGGCATCCGCCGGCACGCCCTGGGGACGAGCTTCGAGGAGCCCAGATGACGGCAATCACCCGTGTTCGTGGTCGTGAGGTGCTCGACAGCCGGGGCAACCCGACCGTCGAGGTGGACGTGCTACTGGAGGACGGCTCACTCGGCCGGGCCGCCGTTCCGTCGGGCGCCTCGACCGGCACGCGGGAAGCGGTCGAGCTGCGGGACGGGGACGCGTCGCGCTACCACGGCAAGGGCGTCCGCAAGGCCGTCGCCGCGGTCAACACCGAGCTGGCCGACGCCGTCGTCGGCCTCGCCGCCGAGGCGCAGGCCGAGGTCGACGCCGCCCTGATCGCCGTGGACGGCACCGCGAACAAGGCCCGCGTGGGCGCCAACGCGACCCTGGGCATCTCCCTGGCCGTCGCCAAGGCCGCCGCCGCGGCGAACACGCTGCCGCTCTACCGCTACGTCGGCGGGGTCTTCGCCCACCAGCTGCCGATGCCGATGATGAACATCGTCAACGGCGGCGCGCACGCCGACAACCCGATCGACTTCCAGGAGTTCATGATCGGCCCGGTCGGCGCCGAGACCTTCGCCGAGGCCGTGCGGATGGGCTCCGAGGTCTTCCACACCCTGCGGGCCGCGCTGCGGAAAGCCGGGCACAGCACCAATGTCGGCGACGAGGGCGGCTTCGCGCCGAACCTCGCTTCGGCCGACGAAGCCCTCGAGTTCGTGGTCCGGGCGATCGAGCAGACCGGATACACCCCGGGCGAGGACATCGCGCTGCTGCTCGACCCGGCCGCGTCGGAGTTCTACGCCGACGGCGTCTACGACTACACCGGCGAAGGTCGCAAGCGCAGCGTCGAAGAGCACGTCGCCTACCTCGACGAGCTGACCCGCCGGTTCCCGATCGTGTCCATCGAGGACGGTCTCGCTCAGGACGACTTCGACGGCTGGAAGCAGCTCACCGACCGCATCGGCGACCGGGTGCAGCTCGTCGGCGACGACGTCTTCTGCACCAACACCACCTTGCTGCGCGACGGCATCGAGCGCGGGATCGCCAACTCGATCCTGGTCAAGGTCAACCAGATCGGCACCCTCACCGAGACGCTCACGACGGTCGACACCGCGCACAAGGCGGGCTATTCGGTGGTGATGTCCCACCGCTCCGGCGAAACCGAGGACACGACGATCGCCGACCTCGCCGTCGCGACCGGCTGCGGCCAGATCAAGACGGGGTCGCTGTCCCGCTCCGACCGCACCGCGAAGTACAACCAGCTGATCCGCATCGAAGAGGAACTGGGCGCCGAGGCGCGCTACGCGGGGCGGTCGACCCTGCGCGGCAGCCGCTGAGACCGGCCGCGGGGCGACGCCGGCTCGGCCGAGTGCGGGTCGGCGTCGCCCTGCCGTTACGGCGAGCACGGCGGGCCGGCCGCGCCCAACGGTCCCGTAAGTTGCGTGTGGGTTACGCATCTCACCTCGAATGCACCCGGATCGCCCCTCCGCCGTCTTCTCTGTGACGGTAAGTAGCAGGGGAGGCCACTACCATGAGTTCTCGCTCATCACGATGGGTGAGGTGGCCGGGCACCTGGTTCACCGTCGCCGTTGCCCTCGTCCTGGCGGGCGTCCTGATCCTGAGCCCCGACCGGGCCCCCACCC
>JARAWT010000047.1:0-84019 GCA_033793495.1 Streptomyces sp. MN03-5084-2B
TCACACTAGACCGATCGGTACGCTACCAACCCCTCACCAACCACAAACTGTCCGCGAAGTCCTGAGACAGATCTGTCCGTGAAGTCCTGAGACATGACACAGTGTTAGAGCACTGTTTCTCGCTCACGACGAGCTGCGGCAGGGGCTCAGCCGAGCTGCAGCTCCGGGGAGTACATCTCGATCCAGTGGTACAGGTCGAGCAGCCGGTCCAGGCCGACCCGGTCCGCCGGGGCCATGGCCGCGGAGTCCACTTCGGACACCCGGTGCGTCCACGACCGGTCGACCAGGTCGAACACCGCGTGCTTCGGCTCGGCCAGGACCTCCTTGGCCTGCTGCTGCAGTGCCGCCGCGTAGCCCGGGTCCTGCGTCGACGGGTACGGGCTCTTCACCCGCTGCGCGACCGACGCCGGCAGCACGTGCGAAGTGGCGTGCCGCAGCAGGCTCTTCTCCCGGCCGTCGAACGTCTTCAACGACCACGGGGTGTTGTACACGTACTCCACCAGCCGGTGGTCGCAGAATGGGACACGGACCTCGAGGCCCACCGCCATCGACGCGCGGTCCTTGCGGTCCAGGAGCATCCGCACGAACCGCGTCAGGTGCAGGTGGCAGATCGTCCGCATCCGGGCCTCGGCCGCGGACTCGCCGTCGAGGTGCTCGACGGAAGAAACCGCCGAGCGGTACTCCTCCCGCAGGTAGGACTCCAGGTCCATCGTGCGCATCAGCTCGGGCGTGTAGATCGACGTCCGGTCGGTCATCATCGCACTGCGGAACGCGATCCACGGGAACATCTCCGCGTTGACCGAAGCCTCGTCGAAGAACCAGCGGTAGCCGCCGAACACCTCGTCGGCCGACTCGCCCGACAGCGCCACCGTCGACTCGCCGCGGATCGCCTTGAACAGCAGGTACAGCGACGTGTCCATGTCGCCGAGGCCCGCCGGGATGTCCCGGGCACGCAGCACCGCCCGCCGGACCTCCGGGTCGGTCAGCTCGGCCGGGTTCAGCACGACGTCCTGGTGCGCCGAACCCACCAGTGAAGCGACGTCACGCACGAACGGCGAGTCGGCCGTGTCGCGCATCTCGTCGGGCTTGAAGTTCTCCTCCTGGCCGAAGAAGTCGACCGAGAAGGTCCGCAGCTGCTCCCCTTGCGAAGCGAGCCGAGCCGCGGCGAGCCCGGTGACGGCGCTCGAGTCCAGGCCGCCCGACAGCAGCACGCAGCGGGGGACGTCGGCGACGAGCTGGCGGTTGACGATGTCGGTCATCAGCTCGCGGACCCGGGCGACCGTCGTCTCCTGGTCGTCGGTGTGCTGCTTCGCGTCCAGCTTCCAGTAGGTCCGCGTCCGGATGCCTTCGCGGGACACCGTGACGATCGTGCCCGGCCGGACCTCCTCCATGTCCTTCCACAGCGACCAGCCGGGCTTCTTGGTGAACGCCATCAGCTCGCGCAACCCGTCCGCGTCGACGACCTTCGCGGCCAGGGGGTTCGCCAGGATCGCCTTCGGTTCCGAGCCGAACAGCACGCCGTCGCGGGTTGGGTAGTAGTAGAACGGCTTGATGCCCATGCGGTCGCGGATCATGACCAGGCGGTCGTCGCGCTCGTCCCAGATCGCGAAGGCGTACATGCCGTTGAGGTGGTCGACGACCGCGTCGCCCCACTGCAGGTAGCCGTGCAGCACCACTTCGGTGTCGCTGTCGGTTTCCCAGGTGTGGCCGAGCTTCGTCAGCTCTTCCTTCAGCTCGGTGAAGTTGTAGGCCTCACCGCTGTAGACCATCGCGATGTCGCCACCCGGCGTGGACACCGTCATCGGCTGACGGCCGCCCGGCAGGTCGATGATGGCGAGCCGCCGGTGGCCGAGCGCGACGTGCCGGCGCACCCAGGTCCCCGAGTCGTCCGGCCCGCGGCAGGCCATCGTGCCCGTCATGGCGTCGACGACGTCCTGGCGGCGGGTGAGGTCGGCGTCGTAGGAAACCCAGCCGGCGATACCGCACATGGTGCCCTCCCGGAATTTGCTTAGCTGATACAACTATCGGTAACACAGGTGTAACACCTCCCGAAGATCTTGTCTGCCCGAATTGCACGTTCCGCACTTGTTCGGTCACGCGGTGTGGTGCGTGTCACTGATCCACTACGTGCGGTGAGAACAAGGCAAACGCTTGCGTGACCGCCGCCACCGGCCATCAAGGGCGCGTAAATGCGCGTCAGGAACGCATCAAGGCGCCATCAGCCGGCCTCCGGAAGGAGGTCTCAGGGCCGCACAGTGACGTCGTCCCGGTCACCGAACCCGGTGACCTGTCCTGAGAGGTGCCTGTGGCCGACTTGCTCTACGCCGTTCTGCTGATCGGCATTTTCGTGGTGCTGGCGCTGGTGCTGCGCGGCTTGGAAAAGCTGTGAGCGCCGCGGCCGACATCGTGGGCGGGCTGCTCGCGCTCGGCCTGCTCGTCTATCTCTTCGTCGCGCTGATCAGGCCGGAGAAATTCTGATGACCGACACGACGGCCGGGCTCATCCAGCTCGGCCTCCTGCTCGCCGCCCTCGCCGCGGTCCACAAACCGCTCGGCGACTACCTGGCGCGCGTCTTCTCCACCGAGAAGCACCTCAAGCTCGAGAAGGGCCTCTACCGGCTCTTCCGCGTCAACCCGGACTCCGAGCAGCGCTGGGCGACCTACGCCGCGGGCGTGCTCGGCTTCTCGTTCGCCTCGGTCGTCCTGCTCTACCTGCTGCAGCGCCTGCAGCCGCTGCTGCCGTGGAACCTGGGCCGCGGCTCGGTGAGCCCGGCCGTCGCCTTCAACACGGCGATCTCGTTCGTCACCAACACGAACTGGCAGTCCTACGTCCCCGAGACGGCGATGGGCCACTTCGTGCAGATGGCCGGGCTGACCGTGCAGAACTTCCTGTCGGCGGCCGTCGGCCTGGCCGTGGCGATCGCGGTGACCCGGGGTTTCGTGCGGGCGAAGACCGACCGGCTTGGCAACTTCTGGGTCGACCTCACCCGCGGCACGGTCCGCGTACTGCTGCCGATGGCGTTCGTGTTCGCGCTCGTCCTGGTCGCGCTGGGCGTCGTCCAGAGCCTCAAGGCCGGCGTCGCCGTCACCAACCCCGACGGCAGCCACGGCACGATCGCGCTGGCCCCGGCGGCGAGCCAGGAGGCCATCAAGGAACTGGGCACCAACGGCGGTGGCATCTTCAACGCCAACTCCGCGCACCCGTTCGAGAACCCCACCGCGTGGTCGAACCTCGTCCAGCTGTTCCTGATCCTGGTGATCCCGGTCAGCCTGACCCGCGCCTTCGGCAAGCTCGTCGGCAACACGCGCCAGGGGTACGTCCTGCTGAGCGTGATGGGCCTGCTCTGGGGGGCTTCGCTGGCGCTCATCTGGTTCTCGGAGGCCAACGCGAACAACCCGGCCGCGCTGGCGGCGGGGGCGAGCATGGAAGGCAAGGAACAGCGGTTCGGCATCGGCTCGACGTCGATCTTCGCCGACACCACCACCGGCACGTCCACCGGCGCCGTCAACGGCGCCCACGACAGCCTGTCCGGCCTTGGCGGCGGGGGACCGCTGCTGAACATGCTCTACGGCGAGATCTCGCCCGGCGGCGTCGGCACCGGCCTCTACGGCATCCTCGTGCTGGCGATCATCGCGATGTTCCTGGCCGGCCTGATGGTCGGCCGCACCCCGGAGTACCTGGGCAAGAAGCTCGGCAAGCGCGAGGTCACCTGCGCGGCGATCGCGATGCTGGCGATGCCGACGGTCGTGCTCCTCGGCTCCGGGATCGCGCTGCTGCTGCCGGGCACGGCGGGCGCGCTGGGCAACACCGGCGCGCACGGCCTGTCGGAGGTCCTCTACGCCTACGCCTCGACCGGCAACAACAACGGCAGCGCGTTCGGCGGCCTGACCGTGACCAGCGACTGGTTCCAGTCGTCCTTCGCCGTCGCGATGGCGATCGGCCGGTTCGTGCCGATCCTCGCCGTGCTCTGCCTGGCCGGTTCCCTGGCCGCCCAGCGGAAGGTGCCCGAGACCGCGGGCACCCTGCCCACCACCGGGCCGCTGTTCGCCACCCTGCTCACCGGCACCGTGGTGCTCGTCGCGGCCCTCACGTTCATCCCGGCGCTCGCGCTCGGGCCCATCGCGGAGGCACTCGCATGACCGTCGGCGCCGGGGTGTTCAGCCCCCGCCAGCTCTGGACGTCGTTCCCCGACGCGGTCCGGAAGCTCAACCCGAAGCACCAGCTCGGCAACCCCGTGATGTTCGTGGTGTGGGTGGGTTCCGCGCTCACCACCGTTTTCGCGGTCACCGACCCGAGCGTGTTCACCGTCCTGATCGCCGTCTGGCTGTGGTTCACCGTCCTGTTCGCGAACCTCGCCGAAGCCGTCGCCGAAGGCCGCGGGAAGGCCCAGGCCGAGAGCCTGCGCCGGTCGAAGAAGGAAACCGTCGCGCGCCGGCTCACCGCCAACGGGGAGGAACAGGTCCCGGGCGTCGAGCTGAAGATCGGCGACCTGGTCGTCGTCGAGGCGGGCCAGGTGATCCCGGGCGACGGCGACGTCGTCGAGGGCATCGCGACCGTCGACGAATCGGCCATCACCGGCGAGTCGGCCCCGGTCATCCGCGAGTCCGGCGGCGACCGTAGCGCCGTCACCGGCGGCACGACCGTGCTCTCCGACCGGATCGTCGTGAAGATCACCACCAAGCCCGGTGAGTCCTTTGTGGATCGCATGATCGCCTTGGTGGAGGGCGCTTCGCGGCAGAAGACGCCGAACGAGATCGCGCTGACGATCCTGCTCTCGACGCTCACGATCATCTTCCTGCTCGCCGTCGTGGCGCTGCAGCCGATGGCCCGCTACTCCGGCTCCGAGCAGCCGGTGATCGTGCTGACCGCGCTGCTGGTCTGCCTGATCCCGACGACGATCGGCGCGCTGCTGTCCGCCATCGGCATCGCCGGGATGGACCGCCTGGTGCAGCGCAACGTCCTGGCGACCAGCGGCCGCGCGGTGGAGGCCGC
This sequence comes from Streptomyces sp. MN03-5084-2B, assembly GCA_033793495.1. Lineage (GTDB taxonomy): Bacteria > Actinomycetota > Actinomycetes > Mycobacteriales > Pseudonocardiaceae > Amycolatopsis. Next base: position 4,993 of record JARAWT010000047.1, read on the forward strand.
CGGCGACGTCTCGACGCTGCTGCTCGACAAGACCGGCACGATCACCTTCGGCAACCGCCGGGCGACCGAGCTGATCCCGGTCGGAACGTCCACTCCGGACGAACTCGCGCGGGCGGCCCGGCTGGCCAGCCTGGCCGACGAAACACCCGAGGGTCGCAGCGTCGTCGAGCTGACGTCGGAATACGCGGCCCAGGACGAGCACGGCGAATTCGTCCCCTTCACCGCGCAGACGCGGATGTCCGGCCTCGACCTCGGTGACCGGCGGATCCGCAAGGGCGCGGCGAGCGCCGTCCGGGCCTGGGTGCGCGACAACGGCGGCGAGTTCCCCGGCGAGACCGAGCGCGTCGTCGACGACATCAGCGCCCAGGGCGGGACCCCGCTGGTCGTCGCCGAGGACACGGTGGTCCGAGGGGTGATCCGGCTGTCCGACGTCGTCAAGCCGGGCATGAAGGAACGCTTCGAAGAGCTGCGCTCGATGGGCATCAAGACGGTGATGATCACCGGCGACAACCCGCTCACCGCGAAGGCCATCGCCGCGGACGCCGGCGTCGACGACTACCTCGCCGAGGCCAAGCCCGAAGACAAGATGGCGCTCATCAAGCAGGAGCAGGAAGGCGGGCGGCTGGTCGCGATGACCGGCGACGGCACCAACGACGCCCCCGCGCTCGCGCAGGCCGACGTCGGCGTCGCGATGAACACCGGCACGTCGGCCGCCAAGGAGGCCGGGAACATGGTCGACCTCGACAGCGACCCGACCAAGCTGATCGAGATCGTCGAGATCGGCAAGCAGCTGCTCATCACGCGCGGCGCGCTGACGACGTTCAGCGTCGCCAACGACCTGGCCAAGTACTTCGCGATCCTGCCCGCGATGTTCACCGGCATCTACGCCCAGCTGGGCGGGCTGAACATCATGCACCTGGCCACGCCGAAGTCGGCGATCCTGTCGGCGGTCATCTTCAACGCGCTGATCATCGTCGTGCTCATCCCCCTGGCGCTGCGGGGCGTGCGGTACAAGCCGTCGTCGGCGTCCGCGCTGCTGCGCCGCAACCTGCTCGTCTACGGCCTCGGCGGGATCGTCAGCCCCTTCCTCGGGATCTGGCTGATCGACCTGCTCGTGCGCCTCATCCCCGGAATCGGGTGAAACCGTGAACACACTCGTCAAGCAGACCTGGGCCGGGCTGCGCGTCCTGCTCGTCATGACCGTCCTGCTCGGGATCCTCTACCCCCTGGCCGTGTGGGCGATCGCCCGTGTCCCGGGGCTGGACTCGAAGGCCGAGGGCTCGATCGTCACGCAGGACGGCCAGGCCGTGGGATCGTCGCTCATCGGCGTCGACCCGGTGGCCGCCGACCCCGCGCACGACCCCTGGTTCCACACCCGGCCCACGGTGGTCACCCCCGACCTGCCGTCCGGCGCGTCCAACAAGGGGCCGTACAACGAGGACCTCGTGAAGACCATCGGCGAGCGCAAGGCCGCCATCGCCCAGCGCGAAGGCGTGACGCCCGATCAGGTACCGCCGGACGCGGTGACGGCGTCGGGCTCGGGCCTCGATCCGGCGATCAGCGTGGCCTACGCCGATCTGCAGGCCCCGCGGGTCGCCCGGAACACCGGCCTGCCCCTCGACCGGGTGAAGCAGCTCATCGCGCAGAACACGAGCGGGGCCGGGATCGGCGTCCCCGGCGTGACTGTGCTCCCGCTCAACTTGGCCGTGCGCGCCGCGGCCGGAGGGGCACACTGACAGCGTGACCACCGAGAACAGGCCGCGCCGGGGAGAGCTGAGGATCTACCTCGGCGCGGCTCCGGGCGTCGGCAAGACGTTCGCCATGCTCGGCGAAGCGCGCCGCCGGCTCGACCGCGGCACCGACGTCGTCATCGGGCTGGTCGAGACGCACGGCCGGGAGAAGACCGCGGAACTCCTCGACGGCCTCGAGCTCGTCCCGCGGCGGCACGCCGAGCACCGCGGCCGCGCGTTCGACGAGATGGACGTCGACGCGATCCTCTCCCGCGCGCCCGAGGTCGCCGTGATCGACGAGCTGGCGCACACCAACGTGCCCGGCTCGCGCAACGCCAAGCGCTGGCAGGACGTCGAGGAGCTCCTCGACGCCGGCATCGACGTGCTCTCCACGGTCAACGTGCAGCACCTGCAGAGCCTCAACGACGTCGTCGAGCGGATCACCGGCGTCACCCAGCAGGAGACCGTGCCGGACGAGGTCGTCCGCCGTGCCGGGCAGCTGGAGCTGGTCGACATCACCCCCGAGGCGCTGCGGCGGCGGCTCGCCCACGGCAACGTCTACCCGGCCGAGCGGATCGACGCCGCGCTCGGCAACTACTTCCGCCCCGGCAACCTCACCGCCCTCCGGGAGCTGGCGCTGCTCTGGGTGGCCGACCAAGTTGACGTCGCCCTCCAGCGCTACCGCGCCGAGCAGCGGATCACCGACACGTGGGAGGCGCGCGAACGCGTCGTCGCCTCGATCACCGGCGGGCCGGAGAGCGAGACGCTCATCCGCCGGGCCAGCCGGATCGCCACCCGCGCCGGCGCCGAGCTGCAGGTGGTGCACATCCTGCGCGGCGACGGGCTGGCCGGCATCAGTCCCGCCGCGATGGCCCGTTACCGCAAGCTCGCCGAGGAGGTCGGGGCGACGTTCCACACGGTCGTCGGCGACGACGTCCCGGGCGCGCTGCTGGACTTCGCGCGCGGGGTCAACGCGACCCAGCTGATCCTCGGCACCTCGCGGCGTTCGCGGGTGGCGCGGCTGTTCGACGAGGGCATCGGCGCGGCGGTGGTCCGCCGGTCGGGGCCGATCGACGTGCACATGGTCACCCACTCCGAGGCCGGCGGGCGGCTGCGGACCGGGCTGATCGCGAGCCCGCTGGGCGTCTCGCGGCTGGTGACGGGCTGGGTGCTGGGCATCGTGCTGCCGGTGCTGGTCACCCTCGTCGGCGTCTTCGTGCCGGACGGGCTCGACTTCGCCACCGACGTCATCGCCTACGTCCTGGTCACGGTCATCGTCGCCCTGGTCGGCGGCCTCGGCCCGGCGCTGGCCGCGGCCGTGCTCGGCGCGGGCCTGCTCAACTTCTTCTTCACGCCGCCGCTGTACACGCTCAACGTCCACACCCCGCAGAACCTCGTGACGCTGATCGCGATGGTCGTGGTCGCCGTGCTGGTCGCGCTGGTCGTCGACCAGGCCGCGCGCCGGGCGGCGCAGGCGGCGCGGGCTCGGACCGAGGCGGCGCTGCTGGCGTCCTACGCGCGGACCGTGCTCACCCACGCGAACCCGATCGAGCGGCTGCTGGCGAAGGTCCGCGAGAACTTCGCCCTGACGTCGGTGACGTTGCTGGAGAAGCAGGACGGGGTGTGGCAGTGCGTGGCGACCGTGGGGGAGCACCCGTGCGCCGACCCGGACGAGGCCGACGCCGACATCGCCGTCACCGCCGACGTCCACCTGACCCTGCGCGGCCGGGCGCTGCCGGCGGCCGACCGGCGGGTGCTGGAAGCCGTGGCGGGGCAGGCGTTCCTGGCCCTGCGGCAGCAACGGGCCGCGGCCGCGGCGGCCCGCGCCGAGCGCAAGGCCGAGGCGACCGAGCTGCGCACGACGCTGCTCTCGGCGGTCGGCCACGACCTGCGGACGCCGCTGACGTCGATCAAGGCGTCGATCGGCAGCCTGCGTGCCGCGGACCTGGAGCTGTCCGAAGAGGACACCGCGGAGCTGATGGAGGCCATCGAGCTGTCCGCCGACCGGCTCGCCGGGCTGATCGACAACCTCCTCGACTCGTCGCGGCTGGCCACCGGGGCGGTCCGCCCGCACCTGCGTCCGGTGGGGTACGACGAGGTCGTCGCGCACGCGTTGTCCAATGTGGACAACTCGGACGACGTGGTGGTCGCGGTCGACGACCAGCTCCCGTCGGTGCTGGCCGACCCCGGCCTGCTGGAACGGGTGGTGGCCAACGTGCTGGACAACGCCCTCCGCCACGGCGGCGCCCCGGTGTCGGCCCGGGCCAGCGCGCACTCCGGGCAGGTCGAGCTGCGGATCGTCGACCACGGCAAGGGACTGCGCAAGGGCGCCGCGGACTCGGCGTTCGCGCCGTTCCAGCGGCTCGGCGGCGACCGGGACACGACGCCGGGCGTCGGGCTCGGGCTGTCGGTGGCGAAGGGGTTCACCGAGGCGATGGGCGGCACCATCCGCGCCGAGGACACTCCGGGCGGCGGGCTCACGATCGTGGTGTCCCTGCCCGCGTTCAGTGTGGAGTACGAAGAGGAGGGGGTGCGATGAGCGACCCGGGCGCCACCGTGCTGGTGGTGGACGACGAGCCGCAGATCGTGCGGGCACTGCGGATCAACCTGACCGCCCGCGGCTACAAGGTCATCACCGCGCACGACGGCACGGCCGCGTTGAAGGCGGTCGCCGAGACCAAGCCCGACGTCGTCGTGCTCGACCTCGGCCTGCCCGACCTCGACGGCACGGAGGTGATCGCGGGCCTGCGCGGCTGGACGACGGTCCCGATCATCGTGCTGTCCGCCCGCGGCGACTCGGCGGACAAGGTCGAGGCCCTCGACGCGGGCGCCGACGACTACGTCACGAAGCCGTTCGGCATGGACGAGCTCCTGGCCCGGCTGCGGGCGGCGGTCCGCCGCTCGGCGGTGGCGGGCGCGGACGGCGCGGACGCGGTGGTGGACACGGCGTCGTTCACGGTCGACCTGGCGGCGAAGAAGGTCCGCCGCCACGACGGCGAGGAAGTCCACCTGACGAAGACGGAGTGGGGCGTGCTGGAGCTGCTGGTCCGCAACCGCGGCCGGCTGGTGGCGCAGAAGCAGCTCCTGCACGAGGTGTGGGGCCCGTCGTACGAGACGGAGTCCCACTACCTGCGGGTGTACCTGGCCCAGCTGCGGCGCAAGCTGGAGCGGGAGCCCTCCCGGCCCCGGCACCTGCTCACCGAACCCGGGATGGGCTACCGCTTCGAGGTCTGACCGGGTGGGTACCCCGGGTGGGTGAGCGAGGGGGAATCCGGGAAAGCGAGGCGGCGCGGCCGGAAAGCGGCGCGGCTGCTCCTGGGGTCGGCGCTGGTCTACCTGGCCGGGGTCGGGATCGGAGCCCTCCTGCGCCGGCCGGATCCGTGGAGCCAGGGCATCGTCGCGCTGGGCCCGTTCCTCGGCGCTGCGTTCGCGCAGCTCTGGTTCGGCCGGCTCCGGCGCGATGAGCCGCCCTAGAACCAGAACGTCGGCTGGTCGATCCCGAACCGCAGCTTCGCGTACCGCTTGGACGCCGCGGCCGAGAAGTAGATGTGCTGGGCCGCCGCGTGGAGGTCGCGGAAGCAGCGCTGCATCGGCTGGTCCGCGTGCAGTGCCCCGGCGCCCGCGTAGCCGAACGCGATGTTCACCGCGCTCAGCGACGCCCGCATCGCCTGCTGCGTCGCCAGCAGGAACTGGCCGCGCTGCCGGACGTCCGGGACGTCGCCCGCGCACGCCGTGTCCCACAGCTGCCCGAGTGCCTCGAAGACGAACGCGCGAGCCGATCGCAGCCGGCCTTCGGCGCGGGTCAGGGCGAGCTGGACGTCGCCGTCCTCGGCGATCGGGCCCGGGCCCGGCGGGCGGAACTTGGCCGGCGCGAACCCGGTGAACTCGTCCAGCGCGCGCCGGGCGATGCCGAGCGGGACGCCCGCCATCAGCGTGCCGACGAACGTGAAGAACGGGAACCGCCACAGCGGCCCGTCGTGGCGCGCCGGGTTCGTGAACGGCGAGATCGTGTGCTCCTCGCGCACCACCGCGTCGATCTCGACGTCGTGGCTGCCGGTGCCGCGCAGGCCGCTGACGTCCCAGTTCTCGACCACCCGCACCTCGGCGGCCGGCACCACAGCGAGCCGCCAGTCGCGCGGGTCGCCGCCGGCGAAGCCGCCGTTGAAGAACAGGTCCGTGTGCGGGCTGCCGCTGCAGAACCCCCAGCGGCCGGCGAGGGCGAACTTGCCGGCGCCGTCCGGGGTGAGGCGGCCCATCGGCGCGAACACGCCGCCGCCGATCGGGTCGGGGGTGCCGGCCACGAGGTCCGCCGCGACGGCCGGGGCCAGCCAGGCGAGGAACGCCGAGCCGTTGCCGATGGTGATCGTCCACCCCGCGGAGCCGTCCGCCCGCGAGAGCTCCTCGACCACCTCGACGATCGTGGCGGGCGGCAGTTCCTGCCCGCCGAGCCCGCGCGGCGTCGCCAGGCGGAAGAGCCCGGCGTCGCGGGCGCGCTCGACGAGGTCGCGGGGCAGGGTCTGCAGCTGTTCGGCTTCGACGGCCCGCGCGCTCAGCTCGGGCGCGAGCTCCCGCGCGGCGGTGACGGCGTCGGTCGTGGCTTGTTCCATCATGGTCAGGGCCCCCTCAGGGTGTCATGATAGATGCGTATCTATTAGATAGAGGAGTCTCTACCCAAATGGACGGCCCTGTCAAGCGTCGTTATGACACGTCGCGGCGTCAGGAGCAGGCGCGCGAGAACCGCCGCCGCATCCTGGCGGCGGCGTCGGCGCTGTTCCGGGAGAAGGGGTACGCGGGCACGGCGATGCCCGAGGTGGCGAAAGCGGCCGGGGTCGCTGTGCAGACCGTCTACAAGGCGTTCGCCAACAAGGCGACGCTGCTCAAGGCCGTCTTCGACGTGACGGTCGCGGGCGACGACGAGGACGTCCCCATCGCCGGCCGCGACTTCATCGCCGAAATCCAGGCCGAGCCGGACGCCGTGCGGAAGATCGAGCTGTACCTCGACCACCTGGCGGGCCACGCGCCCGCGGTGTTCCCGGTGCAGCTGCTGGCCCGCGACGCGGCCGCCGCCGACCCCGCGGCCGCCGAGGTGTGGGCGCAGATGCGGCAGGAGATGCTGACGGCGATGACGTACTTCTCGGCCGAGCTGCTGGGCACCGGGCAGGTCAAGCCGGGCCTGAGTGCCGACGACCTCCGCGACATCCTGTGGACCTACCACGGCCCCGAGCAGTACGAGCTGCTCTGCCTCGAGCGCGGGTGGCCGCCGGAGCGCTACGGGAGGTTCCTGCGCGACGCGATGGTTGCCGCCGTTTTGGCCTAAGTCTAAGTGCCTCAGTCTTGGGGCATTTTAAGTGCCTCAGTATTGGGGCACTTAGGCCTAGGCTGTGGTGCTCGTGCCGGAAGTGCTCGACGAGGGGGCGCCGGCCGAGCTGGAGCCGCCGGCGGGCGGCGGCGTCGGTGTCGTGCTCGGGGTGACAGGGGTGGTCGGGGTCGTGCTCGGTGGCTTCTCCGGGCTCGAAGAAGTCGACGTCGGCGGCGTGAACGGCGGCGTCGTGGCCGGCGGCGGGTTGCCGCCCGTGTCGCTGCGCGGCGGCGGGGGCGGCGAAGTCTGGGTGACGACCGTGGTGGTCGTCTTGCCGTCCGGGCTCACCGACACGACGGTCGTCGGCACGCTCGGCGTCGTCGGGCTCGACGTGGCCGGCGCCCCGCTGGAGGTCGCCGGGTCGGTCGACGACGGCGTGGCCGACGGCGTCTGGACGCCCGCGGCCGGGACGGTGCCCTGGCCGCCGGGGCCGCCCGTGCCGCCCGCGGTGGAGGCGGGGACCGGCCCGGCGAGCTCGGCCACGGCGGCGAACGCGGTCGCGACGACCAGCCCGGCCACCCCGAGCACGACGTACCCGGTGCGGTTCGGTTTGCTGCTCTTGGGCGGCGCGGTGTCGATCCTGGTGATCCGAGAGCTCGAATCCGACCCGGCGGCGCGGGGCATACGGGGCTCCTTGGGGAAGGGGAGAGCGCGGGCGAGGCCGGGGAACGGGGCATGTCCTGTCGAGCACAGCCGCGGCGGGGGACCGACCTCGGCGGGGAGGTTATCACCGGCGGGTGGGTATTCGCCCAGGTAGTGGCCTTGATCAGTTACTGTGCGCGGTCGGTTGACCCGGAAGTGAGGAATGGCGTGAGTGAGGAAGAAACCCACACCCGGCTGACGGCGTGGGTCCGCGGCCGCGTCCAGGGCGTCGGTTTCCGCTGGTGGACGCGCAGCCGTGCGCTGGAACTCGGCCTGGCCGGCAGCGCGAGCAATCTGGCCGACGGCCGTGTCGAGGTGATAGCCGAGGGTAGTCGTGACCACTGTGAGCGGCTGTTGGCCGCGTTACGGTCGGGAGAATCACCCGGAAGTGTGGAGCACGTCGCCGAGCGCTGGTCCGACCCGAAAGGGGGACTCCGGGGCTTCGTCGAGCGGTAGGCCGTCCGGGGCCGGTGTGGCTGGTGATGTTGCCGAGGCCGCCGCGGGTGTGCTAGGCGCGCCGAGGAGGGGGCGCGTCCGGCGGACCCCGGACGCCGCCGGGTAGCCTGGGACGATTGAACCGCCAGTACCCGCGGCCAGAGGGGTCAGCACCACGTGCACCTGAAAAGCCTGACGCTCAAGGGCTTCAAGTCCTTCGCCTCGGCCACCACGCTGCGCTTCGAACCCGGCATCACCTGCGTGGTCGGGCCGAACGGCTCGGGCAAGTCCAACGTGCTGGACGCGCTGCGCTGGGTCATGGGCACCCAGGGCGCCAAGGACCTGCGCGGCGGCAAGATGGAGGACGTCATCTTCGCCGGCACGGCGGGCCGCGCCCCGCTCGGCCGCGCCGAGGTCACCCTCACCATCGACAACGCCGACGGCGCGCTCCCCATCGAGTACTCCGAGGTGTCGATCACCCGCCGGATGTTCCGCGACGGAGCGAGCGAGTACGAGATCAACGGCGACCGCTGCCGCCTGATGGACGTCCAGGAACTGCTGTCGGACTCCGGTATCGGCCGCGAGATGCACGTCATCGTCGGCCAGGGCCAGCTCTCGGCGATCCTCGAATCCAAGCCCGAAGAGCGCCGCGCGTTCATCGAAGAGGCCGCCGGCGTCCTCAAGCACCGCAAGCGCAAGGAACAGACCCTGCGCAAGCTGGCCAACATGCAGGGCAACCTCGACCGCCTCGGCGACCTGACGACCGAGCTGCGCCGCCAGCTCAAGCCGCTGGGCAAGCAGGCCGAGATCGCCCGCAAGGCCCAGTCCGTCCAGTCCGAGCTGCGCGACTCCCGCCTGCGCCTGCTCGCCGACGACCTGGTCACGCAGCGGACCACCATCGAGCGCGACGAAGCCGACGAGAAGACGGCCCGCACGCGCCGCGCCGAAGTCGAGCAGACCCTCGAGATCGTCGCGGCCGAAGAAGCCGAGCTGGAGGCCTCGCTCGCCGAGGACGCGCCGCTCCTGCAGACCGCCCAGGAGACCTGGTACAAGCTGTCCGCGCTGGCCGAACGCCTGCGTGGCACCGTCCGCCTCGCCGTCGAGCGCCAGCGGCACCTGTCGGCCGACGTCTCGGCGCACACCGGCGGCCGCGACCCCGAAGAGCTCCTCGAAGAGGCCGAGCGCGTCGCCGAGCAGGAAGAGGAGCTCAACGAGGCCGTCATGGAGGCCCGGGAGCTGCTGGCCCAGACCGTTCTGCGCCGCGAAGACCTCGAACAGCGCGTCCAGGCCGCCGAGCGCGCGCACTGGGCCGCCGTCCGCGCCATCGCCGACCGCCGCGAGGGCATGGCCAAGCTGACCGGCCAGGTCGAGGCGCTGCGCAGCAAGAACGGCGCCACCTCCGACGAGATCGACCGCCTCAGCGTCTCCCTCGAAGAGGCCGCCGAGCGCGCCGAGATCGCCGTCGAAGAACTGGAAATGGCCAAGGCCGAGGGTGGCGCGGAGGAATCCGACGACGCCGGCCTGATGGACCGGCACGACCGCGCGGTCGAGGCGAACAACGCCGCCAAGGCGCGGGTCGAAGAGCTGGTCAAGGCCGAGCGTGCGGCCGAGCGCGAGATCGCGTCGGAGAAGGCGCGCGTCGAGGCGCTGTCCATGGGGCTCAAGCGCAAGGACGGCGCGGGCGCGCTGCTCGGCGCGTCCCACGAGCTGCCGGGCCTGCTGGGCTCGGTCGCCGCGCTGCTCACCGTCGAGCCGGGCTACGAGGTCGCGCTGGCCGCGGCGCTCGGCCCGGTGGCCGACGCCGTCGCCGTCACCGGCGGCGAAGACGCCCTGCGCGCCCTGAAGTACCTGAAGGACACCGACTCCGGCCGCGCGGGCATCCTGCTCGGTGGCCCCGAGTCTACTGTGGACACCTATTCGTGGCCGTCGCTGCCGGAAGGCGCGCGCTGGGCCCGCGAGGTCGTCACGGCACCCGCGCAGCTGCGGCCCGCCGTCGAGCAGGCCCTCGACAAGCTGGCCCTGGTCCGCGACCTCGACGCGGCCCGGCACCTGGTCGCGGTGCACCCGGACGTCCGCGCGGTCACCGTCGAGGGCGACGTCTTCGGTGCCCGCTGGGCGATCGGCGGCTCCGGCAAGCGCGAGAGCGTGATCGAGGTCCAGGCGGCCGTCGACGAGGCGGCGGAGCGGCTGCGGCTGGCCGAGCGCTCACTGGAGCGGTACGCGGCCGAGCTGGAAGGCGCCCGTGCCGAGCAGCAGGCGCGTCGCGAAGAGGTTTCCCAAGCCAAGGACGCCCTCGGCGAGGCGAAGGTCCGCAAGGCGCGTTCGTCGGAGCGGCTCAGCCGGCTGCAGCAGGCCGCCCGCCAGGCGCAGGCCGAGGTCGAACGGTTCTCCGGGCAGCGCGCGAAGGTCGAGCAGAGCCGCGTCCAGGCCCTGGCCCAGCTCGCCGAGCTGGAGGAACGGCTCGCCGCCGTCGCCGAGCAGCCGGTCGAGGACGACCCGGACACCGCCGAGCGCGATGCCGCCGTCGAGGAACTGGCCGTCGTCCGGCAGGAGGAGATGGAGGCGCGGCTCGCGCAGCGCACCTCCGAGGAGCGCGCCCGCAGCATCGCGGGCAAGGCCGAAGGCCTCCGCCGCGCCGCCCACGCCGAGCAGCAGGCCCGCGAGCGCGCCGAGCGCGCCGCCGCGGCCCGCAAGCGCGGCGCCGAGATCGCCAACGCCGTCGTCAACGCCGGCGAGATCGCCCTCGAGCGCATCGAGCACTCGGTGCAGCGCGCCGCCACCGAACGCGACCAGGTCCAGGCCCGCCGCCAGAGCCGCGAGCAGGCGCTGACGAGCGTCCGCGCCAAGGTCCGCGAGCTCACCGGCGAGCTGGAGAAGCTGACCGACGCCGTGCACCGCGACGAGGTGCTGCGGGCCGAGCAGCGGTTGCGGCTGGAGACCCTGGAAGCGAAGATCGCCGAAGACTTCGGCATGGGGCTGGAAGACCTCGTCCGCGAGTACGGCCCGGACGTCCCGGTCCCGCCGAGCGCGGGCGAGATGGCCGAGTACGAGGCGGCCAAGGAGCGCGGCGAGGACGTCACCCCGCCGCCGCCGATGCCCTACGACCGCGACACCCAGGCCCGCCGCGCCAAGCGCGCCGAGAAGGACCTGTCGCTGCTGGGCAAGGTCAACCCGCTCGCCCTGGAGGAGTTCGCGGCGCTGGAGGAGCGGTACAAGTTCCTCTCCACGCAGCTGGAGGACCTCAAGGACACCCGCAAGGACCTCGAAGCGGTCATCAAGCAGGTCGACGAGAAGATCCTCGAGGTCTTCGCCGACGCTTACACGGACGTGGCCCGCGAGTTCGAGACGGTGTTCGGCGTGCTCTTCCCGGGCGGCGAGGGCCGGATGGTCCTCACCGAGCCGGACGACCTGCTGGCCACCGGCGTCGACGTCGAAGCGCGCCCGCCGGGCAAGAAGGTCAAGCGGCTGTCGCTGCTGTCCGGTGGCGAGAAGTCGCTGGTCGCGGTGGGCATGCTGGTCGCGATCTTCCGCGCCCGGCCGTCACCCTTCTACGTCATGGACGAGGTCGAGGCGGCGCTCGACGACACCAACATGCGCCGGCTGATCGGGCTGCTGGAGCAGCTGCGCGACTCGTCGCAGCTGATCATCATCACCCACCAGAAGCCGACCATGGAGATCGCCGACGCGCTCTACGGCGTGAGCATGCAGGGCGACGGCATCACCAAGGTGATCTCGCAGCGCCTGCGCACGACCGAGGAAGAGCCGGTCGGAGTCAGCTAGGGCCCCAAGCGCCCCAATGTGGCGTTCGGTGCGTTGGACGCACCGAACGCCACATTGGGTGCGTTGGATCTGTGCTGAAGGGCACCTTCCTCGCATCCTGCGGGAGGAAGGTGCCCTTCAGCGCACCAGATGAGACGAAGGTGCCCTTCAGCGCACCAGATGAGACGAAGGTGCCCTTCAGCCCGCGACCCAGAAGGCGTAGTCCGCCGAGTACCGGACCGCGGTCTGCGCGCCGGCCGTGCACGCGCCCGCCGGGGCCACGCCGCCGCGGGTGTTCAGGCGCTGGACGTAGGTCACCTTGCCGAAGATCCCGTCGCCGGTGGTGAGGTTCGCCTTGAGCAGCACCTCCGGGATCGCGTCCTTCCGGGGCGAGGTCGCCACCGCCGCCGCGCCGACCGTGCTGCCGTCCACGATGGACGTCCAGACTGGGCCCTTGCTGTGCAGGGCCACGGGCTTGCCGTGCTTCGACAGGACCGCCGCGGGCTGGATCAGCGTCCACGCGCCGTTCGTGCAGCCGTAGATCTGCACGCCCTCGGCCGGGTAGCTCGCCACGGGCCGGTTGCCCGCCGGGACCTTGATCGCGTCCGGCACCTTCGACGCCGCCGGGGTGGCCGAAGCCGTCGCCGCGCCGCCGACCAGGAGGGCACCCACCGCGAGCGCCACCGTCATCCGCTTCATGGAATCCACCTTCGAAATCCTCCCGCCGCTTCTCGGCGGGCTCCCGCCATCCGACACGGGAGCCCGCCGGAAACGGTTCAGAACGATCAGGCGGCGGGGACTTCCTCCGACACCGCCTCGGCTTCGGCCGCCTTCGGGTCCGGGGTGCGGTGCCGCAGCGCCAGCAACCCGCCGACGACCAGCGTGATGACCACGCCCATCAGCGTGTACCACGGGTAGGCGAGCGCCACCTTGTCCCCGGCCGCCTTGCCGAAGTCGACGCCGATCAGGCCGCCGGTCTTCGCGTTGAACTTCACGCCGAGAATGACGAACGCCATCACCACGACCGTGACGACGAACGCGACGATCGCGTCCGCCTGCCGGGCCTTCTTGATCAGCAGGCCCAGCAGGAACGACCCGAGCAGCGCGCCGTAGGTGTAGCCGGTGATCGCGAGACCCAGCTCGATCACCGAGTTCTTCGTGGTGGAGAACAGCGAAGCGAACACCGCGAACACGACGGCCCAGATCAGTGTCCACATGCGACCGTGCCGCAGCAGCTTCGAGTCCTCCGGCGAGCGCTTGGTGAACCGCTGGTAGAGGTCGGACACGGTGGACGTCGAAAGGGCGTTGAGCGCCGACGCCAGCGCCCCCATGGTCGACGCGAGCACCCCGGCGATGAGCAGGCCCGACACCCCGACCGGCAGGTCGTCGATGATGAACCGCGAGAACACGTCGTCCGGGCTCTGCAGGCCGAGCTGCGCCACGGACTTGCGCCCGTTGAACACCCACAGCATCGCGCCGACCAGCAGGAACAGCGCGAACTGGATGGTGACGATGATGCCGCTGCCGATCAGCGCCTTCTGCCCATCGCGCAGGCTGCGCGTGGCCAGCAGCCGCTGCGCGATCAGCTGGTCGGCGCCGTGCGAGGCCATCGACAGCGCCGCGCCGCCGAGCACCGCCGTCACGAAGGCGTACGGGCTGGTCAGCAGGTTCTTCGTGAAGTCGACGAGCATGAACTTGCCGTCCGCGGACGCCTGCGAGGCCCAGTCGGCCGGCAGCTTGTTCAGCAGCACGATCGCGGCCACCGCGGCGCCGCCCAGGTACAGCGAGAGCTGGATGACGTCGACCCAGACGACCGCCTTGATCCCGCCGATGTAGGCGTAGACCAGCGTCAGCGCGGTGAGGATGACGACGATCACCCAGTAGTCCAGGTGGATGCTGTAGTGCGCCAGGATCACCTTGATCGGGATCGCGCCGGCGAACAGGCGCACGCCTTCGGCGAGCAGCCGCGTGATCACGAACGTGACCGACGCGGTGCCCTGCAGCCCGGAGCCGAACCGCTTCCCGAGGAAGGCGTACGCGCTGACGAGGTTGCCCCGGAAGTACCGCGGCAGCAGGACGAACGCGGCGATCGTCCGGCCGATGATGTAGCCGAAGGCCAGCTGCAGGAACAGGAACGCGTTGCCGAAGACCAGCCCGGGCGTGCTGATCACGGTGAGCGTCGAGGTCTCGGTGGCCACCACGGAGAGCATCACCGCACCCCACGGCAGGCTGCGCTCGCCGACGAAGTAGTCGGCCGCCGACCGTTGCTTCCGGCCGACGAGCACGCCGATCAGCGGCATCGCCGCCAGGTAGATCACGATGATCGCGAGGTCAACACCGCGCATGGATCACTCCTACCGTCATCCGGACTTCTCCGCGACTCGCAACCGGGTCACGGTGCCCCCCAGCGGGGCGGGAAGGATCAGGGGGCCGGCGCCCGGGACGAGGGCGCCGAGCACGCGCGGCCCGCGCGCGCCGGTCGCCGACGGCACCGTACCGGGCACGCCGCACCAGGTGAGCCAGCCCAGCAACGCGGTCAGGTACGCCTCCTTGCCCGCACCGGGCAGGCCGAGGTCGTCGCTGGTCTTGAGCAGCGCCGTGGGCAGGTTCCGGGTCAGCGCCGCCATCAGCGCCGGGTTCGCGACACCGCCGCCGGAGGCGATCACGGTGGTGACGCCGTGGCGGCGGCACCGGTCGGCCACCGTGACGGCGGTCAGCTCGGTCAGCGTCGCGAGCAGGTCGCCGGGCTCGACGTCGTCCAGGCCGTCCAGTGCCGCGTCGAGGTAGTCCGCGTTGAAGAGCTCCTTGCCGGTGGACTTCGGCGGCGCGGCGGCGAAGTACGGGTCGGCCAGCAGCCGGGCGAGCAGGTCGGACCGCACCGACCCGCCGAGGGCGAGCCGGCCGTCGACGTCGCTGCGCTGCCCGCTCACGCGATGGGCGGCGAGGTCGAGCAGGGCGTTGGCCGGCCCGGTGTCGTAGGCGATCACCGGCTCGCCCTCGGCGACGACGGTGATGTTCGCGATGCCGCCGAGGTTCAGCGCGGCGACCGGCCGCCCGGTGTCCTCCGCGAGCCCCCGCAGCCACAGCCGGTCGAGCGTGCTCGCCAGGGGCGCGCCGTGGCCGCCCGCGGCGACGTCGCGCGCCCGCAGGTCGGCGCACACCGGCAGCCCGGTGCGTTCGGCGATCCAGGCGGGCTGGCCGAGCTGGAGCGTGCCGCGGACGTGGCCGTCTTCGACCCAGTGGAACACCGTCTGGCCCAGCGACGCGACGAGGTCGGCACCGCCGCCCAGCTCGTCGACGCCGCGCGCGGCCGCGTCGGCGAACGCCCGGCCGACGCCGGTGTCCAGCCGCGTCAGCTCGCCCGCGGTGCACGGGTTCGGCGGCAACGCGGCGAGGAGGCCCGCGCGCAGCGGCTCGGGGTAGGGGACGTGGAGTTCGCCCCGCGGCGTCAGCACGACGGTGCCGTCCTCGGCGTGGAGGTCCGCGGCGGCCACGTCGATCCCGTCGAGCGACGTGCCCGAAATCAGGCCGATCACCCGAAAGTGGTGGCTCGCGCTCATCCCCATCCGGAGGGGTTTAGTGGAGCCTCCCGTGTGACGCAACCCACTCGGTGAAGTCTTGGCCCAATCGGGACCCAGGTTGTGACGAATTGCCTGTGCGGACGGGGTGTCCGGCGCGGGGGAGCGCGGATGAAAGGATGGGCCCGTGTCGAGCACCTGGTTCCTGTTCGTAGTCGTCGCCGTCGTCGTCCTGGTCGCCCTGCTGGTGACCGGCCTGCTGGTCGCACGCAGGCGGCGGATCACCCTGGACAGCCGGCGCGAGGTCGAGGAGAAACCGAAGGGCGGTTCGTACGCGGCCAGCGGCGGCATCGCGCTGGCGCCCGGCGGCACGGCGGCCCCGGTGGACGAGCCCGCCGCCGAGCACCCGGTCGAGGACCGGCCGGAGGTCGACGGCCAGCCCGCGGTGGGCGACGACGCGGCGGTGCCGCGCGACTCGGCCCAGCGCACGGTCCGCGACGTCAAGCTGCCCGACGCCGAGGTCGTCGAACCGGCCCCGGTCGCCGAGCAGATCGAACCGGCGGCCGGTCGCATGGAGCGGCTGCGCGGCCGCCTGACGAAGTCGCGCTCGATGTTCGGGACGAGCCTGCTGGGCCTGCTCGGCGCCGGCGACCTCGACGAGGACTCCTGGCAGGACGTCGAGGACACGCTGCTGATGGCCGACCTGGGCGCGGCCACCACGAACCAGATCGTCGAGCGCCTGCGCGACGAGCTGTCCCGGCGCGCGGTGCGGTCGTCGGCCGAGGCGCGCGAGGTGCTGCACGAGGTGCTGACGGCGCAGCTGTCCACCGACGGCCACCGCGCGGTCCGGGCGCTGCCGCACACCGTGGACGGCAAGAAGCAGCCGGCGGTGGTGCTGGTGGCGGGCGTCAACGGCACGGGCAAGACGACGACCACGGGCAAGCTCGCCCGCGTCCTGGTGGCCCAGGGCGGCACGGTCCTGCTGGGCGCGGCGGACACGTTCCGCGCGGCGGCGGCCGACCAGCTGCAGACCTGGGCCGAGCGCGTGGGCGCGGAGGTCGTCCGCGGCAAGGAAGGCGCGGACCCGGCGGCGGTGGCGTTCGACGCGGTCAAGCGCGGCGTGGACACCGGCGTGGACGCGGTCCTGGTCGACACGGCCGGCCGACTGCACACGAAGACCGGTTTGATGGACGAGCTGGGCAAGGTCAAGCGCGTCGTGGAGAAGCAGGCCAAGGTCGACGAGGTGCTCCTGGTCCTCGACGCGACCACGGGCCAGAACGGGCTCATGCAGGCCCGGGTGTTCGCCGAGGTCATCGACGTGACGGGCATCGTCCTGACCAAGCTGGACGGGACGGCCAAGGGCGGCATCGTGTTCCAGGTCCAGAAGGAGCTGGGCGTCCCGGTGAAGCTGGTCGGGCTGGGCGAGGGCCCGGACGACCTGGCGCCGTTCGAGCCGGGTGCCTTCGTGGACGCCCTGCTGGGCTGACGGGTCGTGCGGCTCACCAAGTACACCCATTCCTGCGTCCGCCTGGTGCACGACGACGGCGGGGTCCTGGTGGTCGACCCCGGCGAGTGGAGCGAACCGGCGGCGCTGGAGGGCGCGGACGCCGTGCTGGTCACGCACGAGCACGAGGACCACGTCGACGTCCTCCGGCTGCGAGGGGCCGGGCTGCCGGTGTACGCCCCGGCCGGGGCGGACCTGGGCGGCCTGCCGGTGATCGAGGTGGCCACCGGCGAGGAGTTCTCCGTCGCCGGCTTCCGCATCCGTGCCACGGGCGGGGTCCACGCCCCGGTCCACGGCGGGAAGCCGTCGTGCCCGAACCTCGGGTACGTCATCGACGACCTGTACTACCCCGGTGATGCGCTCACCCCGCCCGGCGAACCGGTGGACACGGTGCTCGTTCCGGTCCAGGCGTCCTGGCTGAAGACGGCGGACGCGATCGACTTCCTGCTCGAGGTGGCGCCGCGGCGGGCCTACGGCGTTCACGACGGCCAGGTCAACGAGCGTGGCCGGGGCAGCATCAACGCCTGGTACGCCCGGGAAGGCGGCACCCGCTACCGGTGGCTCGCGCCCGGCGAGACGGCCTGACCCCGTGGCCGGTCGCCGGCGCTCGGTGGCACCCGGAACAGTGGTTTGCCGTCCGGCCGGCGCAGGCCGAGGCCGAGCAGCACCGACGCGGTCGGCCGCCGGGCGGGGATGAGCAGCGGCGCGGTCTGCCGGGCGGTGACCGTCAGGTGCGACCAGCCGATGCCCTGCAGCGTCGGGCCGGTGCTGGTGCGCCGCAGGGGGTCGACGACCATCGCCACGCCGAAGTAGTGCCCGCCCGGGACCGCGATGCGGGCCGTGTGGCCCAGCACCACGGAGAAGGCCGTTCCGGTCCGGCTGCCGTCCTCCTGCAGCGTGAGGATCACCGGGGTGCGCACCTTCGTGGCGGCGTGGTGCCGCACGGAGATTTCGACGGTGCCGGCGGGCGCGCCACCGGGGCGCGGCCAGGCGGGTGACAGCGGCGGCCCGTCGAGCGCGCGGTCGACCAGGCGGTCCAGGAGGTTCGACGAAGCGCCCTGCGCGAGCCAGGCCAGTGCGCCGGCGTGCGTGTCCATGCGGCCTCCGATATTCGGATGACGGCGGCGGCGCGGCGGCGCAGAATCCGGGCATGCCCGGTTGACGCACGCGCGCCCCTCCTCGTGGAAGACGCCCCGAAGCCGTCGTTCGCTACGAGAGAGGACCCATCATGACCGCCATCCACGGCGATCGGGTGCGTCTGCGCCCGATCGGCCCAGCCGACCGCGTCCGGCTGCGCGAAATCCTGGCCACCCCGGAGGTCGCCCGCTGGTGGGGCGAGCCGGAGCGGGAGGTCGAAGGCCTGTACGAGGTCGAAGAGGGCTACACCGTCTACGTGATCGAACTCGACGGTGCCGTCGTCGGCCTGATCCAGAGCTGTGAAGAGCTGGACCCGCAGTACCGCCACGCGGGCATCGACATCTCGGTGCACCCGGAGTTCCACGGCCGCGGCCTCGGCCCGGACGCGATTCGCGCCCTGGCCCGCCACCTGTTCGCGGCCGGTCACCACCGCCTGACGATCGACCCGGCGGCGTCCAACGAGACGGCGATCCGCGCGTACGCGAAAGTGGGCTTCCGGCCGGTCGGGGTGCTGCGCGACTACGAACGGGCGCCGGACGGCACCTGGCACGACGGGCTGCTGATGGACCTGCTGGCCGGGGAGCTGACTTGAGTCAGTCCTTGTCGATGACCTGCTGAAGCAACCGGCTCACCTGTTCCATGCCGATGTTCACCTTGGTGAACCCGCTTTGCATCTCAGCCCTGAGGTCGGCGACCTCGGTCTTGAGGCCGGTGACGTCGGTCTTGAGGCCGGAGATGTCTTGCCCGTGCTCGATCTGCGTCTCGCGCATCGCGTTGAGCACCTTGGTGTGGCCGTTCAAGGTCTGCTTGAACTCGGAGACATCGCGGTCTGCCGTGCCGGCGAGAATGCGGGCTGCCGCGGCGTCGTGCCGGGACTGCTGTACCTGTTCCTCCAACGCGGTCACGCGGGCTTCGAGGTCTTCGAGGCTTGCCATGTCGCCGACTTTACCGGCGCCGGATTCACCCCCAGCACAGGGGTCACTTTGTGTCACCTTAATTTCACCCACTGTCACACTTGTGCGACGGCCTGGGACAGGCTAGCGCCGAGGGCGTCCGCCACCCGCTGCACCGCCGGGGCGATGTGCGCCACCGCCTCGGCGGTCAGCCGCCCGGACGGCCCCGACACCGAAACCGCCGCCGGGACCGGCGCCCCCGGCACCGCCACCGCGACGCACCGCACGCCCAGTTCCTGCTCCGCCTCGTCCAGCGCGTACCCCTGGGAAGCGATCCGCGACAGCTCCACCGCCAGTGCGTCCGGGTCCGTGAACGTGTGCTCCGTGTACGCGGGCATCCCGGTGCGCGAAAGCAGCGAACGCACGTCCGAAGCGGGCAGGTGCGCCAGCATCGCCTTCCCGACCCCGGTGCCGTGCGGCAGCAGCCGCCGCCCGACCTCGGTGAACATGCGCATCGAGTGCTTCGACGGCACCTGGGCCACGTACACGACCTCGTCGCGCTCCAGGACCGCCAGGTTGGCCGTCTCGCCGACCTCCTCCACCAGTTCCGCCAGCAGCGGGCGCGCCCACGCGCCGAACTGCATGCTCGCGTTCTCGCCCAGGCGGATCAGGCGCGCGCCCAGCGCGTAGCGGCGGTTGGTGTTCTGGCGGACGTAGCCCAGGTCGACCAGCGTGCGGATGAGCCGGTGGATCGTCGGCATCGGCAGCCCGGACAGCGTCGCCAGCTCGGACAGGCTGGCCTCGCCGCCGGTGTCGGCGAGGTGTTCCAGCAGCTCGAAGGCACGCTGCAGGGACTGGACGCCGCCGTCGCGACCGTTCTTCTCCGCCGGCACGGTGGCCCTCCTTACGTCGGCGTTGAGCTTCCGCTATGCAGAAACTATAGTCCGGCTGGTAGAAAACCGTAGGGCCGTTATCCAAAGATCCGAACCCTCGAGGTGTTTCCCCATGTCTTCTGAAGTCCAGGTGCTGGGCGACCCGGTCGAGCGCGGCGACGAGATCCTCACGCCGGAGGCGCTCGCCTTCCTCGCCGGCCTCCACGACGCCTTCGCCGGCCGCCGCGACGAGCTGCTCCAGGCACGGAGCAAGCGCCGCGAGGAGGCCCGGACCACCGGCCGGCTCGACTTCCTGCCGGAGACCAAGGAGATCCGCGAAGGCGACTGGCAGGTCGCCGGCGCGCCCGCCGCGCTGCGGGACCGCCGCGTCGAGATCACCGGGCCGACCGACCGCAAGATGACCATCAACGCGCTCAACTCCGGCGCGAAGGTGTGGCTGGCCGACCTCGAGGACGCCAACACCCCGCACTGGCACAACGTGGTTTCCGGCCAGGTCAACCTGTACGACGCCATCCGCGAGACGATCACCCTGGAGAGCGGCGGCAAGAGCTACGCCCTCAAGGACGACGTCGAGCACGCCACGATCGTGGTCCGCCCGCGCGGCTGGCACCTGCCCGAAGCCCACCTGACCTTCGGCGGCCGCGAGGGCGTCGGCGCGCTGGTCGACTTCGGCCTGCACTTCTTCCACAACGCGGCCGAGCTGCTCAAGCGCGGCAAGGGCCCGTACTACTACCTGCCGAAGATGGAGAGCCACCTCGAAGCGCGGCTCTGGAACGACGTCTTCACCCACGCCGAGAAGACCCTCGGCATCGAGCACGGCACCGTCCGCGCCACCGTGCTGATCGAGACCATCCCGGCCGCGTTCGAGATGGAGGAGATCCTCTACGAGCTGCGCGAGCACGCCTCGGGCCTCAACGCCGGCCGCTGGGACTACCTGTTCAGCGTGATCAAGTACTTCCGCGACGCGGGCGAGAAGTTCGTGCTGCCGGACCGCAACTCCGTCACCATGACCGCGCCCTTCATGCGCGCCTACACCGAGCTGCTGGTGCGCACCTGCCACAAGCGCGGCGCCTTCGCGATCGGCGGCATGGCCGCGTTCATCCCGAGCAAGGACCCCGAGACCAACAAGGGCGCCTTCGAGAAGGTCCACGCGGACAAGTCGCGCGAGGCCGGCGACGGCTTCGACGGCTCCTGGGTCGCGCACCCGGGCATGGTCGAGCTCTGCAAGGAGGAGTTCGACCAGGTCCTCGGCGACCAGCCGAACCAGTTGGGGCGCACTCGCGACGAGGTGAGCGTCACCGCCGACCAGCTGCTGGACGTCGCTTCGACGCCGGGCGGCGCGACGGCGGCCGGCCTGCGCGCCGCGGTCGACGTCGGCGTCCGGTACATCGCCTCCTGGCTGGGCGGCAACGGCGCGGCGGCCATCCACAACCTGATGGAGGACGCCGCCACCGCCGAGATCTCGCGCTCGCAGATCTGGCAGTGGGTCAAGAACGGGACCACTTTGGACAGTGGCGACACCGTCACCGCGGAGCTGGTGCGCGGCGTGCTGGCCGACGTCCGCGGCGAGCTGGCCGGCGAGCTCAAGCCGGAGCTGCTGGAGCCCGCGGTGGAGCTGTTCGAGCAGGTCGCGCTGGCCGAGGAGTTCCCGGACTTCCTGACGCTGCCCGCGTACGAGAAGATCAAGTAGTGCGACTGCCCGAGGACGTCTACGACACCGCCGACGCGCGCCTGGCCGAGGCCGACGCGCGCGTCGCGGCGTCGTACCCGGGGGAGCGGCCGGGACGGCAGGCCGTGCACACGGTCTACGTCCCGGCGTCGCAGTACAAGACCCGCCTGGTGGCTGACTGGGGCAAGCAGGCGATGCGGGTCTTCATCGAGCACGGCGACCTGCTCGGCGTCGACGCGGACGTCTACGAACGCGTGCGGGCCAAGCTGCTGACCGAGCCGATCGAGGACCTGCGGATCGACTTCGAGGACGGCTTCGGCCGGGTGCCGGACGACGTCGAGGACGCCGCCGCGGTGGCGGCCGGGCAGACCCTGGCGACGACCGGCGGGACACCGTTCTGCGGTATCCGCTTCAAGAGCTTCGAAGCGGCGACGCGCCGGCGCGGCATCCGCACCCTGGACCTGTTCCTCGGTTCGCTGCTGGACCACGGGCCGTTGCCGCCCGGGTTCGTCGTCACGCTGCCGAAGGTGACGGCGGTGGCGCAGGTCTCGGTGGCCGCGGAAGTCCTGGCGCGCCTGGAATCCGCGTACGGACTGCCCGGGAACACGCTGCGCTTCGAGGTCCAGATCGAGACGTCCCAGTCCATTGTGGACCTCGACGGGACGCTGTCGGTGGCGCGGATCGTGCAAGCTGCCGCCGGCCGCTGCTCGGGACTGCACTACGGCACCTACGACTACAGCGCGGGCCTCGGCATCGCGGCGGCGTACCAGAGCATGGAGCACCCGGCGGCGGACCTGGCCAAGGGCCTGATGCAGGTCGCGGCGGCGGGCACCGGCGTCCGCCTCTCGGACGGCTCGACCAACCGGCTCCCGATCGGCGACGCGCTGCCCGCGGCGTGGGCCGAACACCGCCGGCTGGTCCGCCGGTCCTTGGAGCGCGGCTTCTACCAGGGCTGGGACCTGCACCCGCACCAGCTGCCGACCCGCTTCGCAGCGACGTACACGTTCTATCGCGAGGGCTATCCCCAGGCGGTGGAGCGGCTGCGCGCGTACGCGGACAAGCAGGCCGGCGGCGTGCTGGACGAACCAGCGACGGCGCAGGCATTGGCCGTGTACTTGCTGCGTGGCCTGGATTGCGGGGCGTTGGACGAAGGCGAGCTGCCGTTCGGGCGGCCGGAGCTGGAGAAGTACGCGCTACGCCTCGTCTGAGCTGTCAGGACCCGAGTCCGGCAAGAATCGCACCTTGAATGATGATGATCGGCAGACGATGTCGTCGGAGTAAACAATGTGCTGAGGGGAAACAAGGACGCCGATCGCCTCCGCCAGGTCTGATTGCACCCGCTCCAAGACGCGTGTCCGGGCATTCGCGTCTCGGAAGGATGCTCTCTCGATCCTGGCCATCGCCTGGTGTCTGATGGCTTCCTCGTCCAGGGCGATCGCGACAACCCTCATCTCGATCTCGAACCGCGCACCCGCCTGAAGGGCCTGCGATAGTTTCGCTTCTTCTTCGGGCGTGGACGGTTCGAAATTCATTTTCCGACGCTATCAGGACAAAACCTGACGCCACTACCCTGAGATATCCACTAGGTGACACCCTGATCTGTTCACCGGGTAGTGGAATCGCCGAGGCGGGCGCGGTCGGCGGCGGCCCGGCCCGCGCCCCAGCCCTCGTGGCTGCGCACGGTCACCGACTTGTTCACCACCTCGGGGAACAGCTCGGTGAACGCCGCCGCCACCTGCTTCTCGTGCGAAGCCAGCACCGGCAGCAACTCCGGCTCCTGGGCGATCGTCGCTTCCGCCGCCTTCTCGAGCCGCTCGCCGATCCGGGTGGCGTAGGAGACGAGGAAGGACTTCCGGAAGTGCCGGGAGCGGCCGGCCGGGTCGGCGATCATCGCCCGGGTCGCCTGGACGAGCAGCGACGTCGTCAGCAGCTCGACGGCGTCCAGGTCGTCCTCGTCGCCGACGACGGTGACGAAGTCCCAGCGCGCATCGAAGACCGCCCGGCAGCGGTTGGCCGTCGCAACCACGTGGACCAGCAGCGATTTCGCGTCGGTGTACGGGGTGTCGAGCCAGATCCGGCGGGCGGCGGGCTGCTCCGGCGTGGGGTCGCCGGCTTCCACCAGCACGCGGTCGAGGGCGTGGCGGGTCATCAGCTCCTGCGCCTTCGCCGAAAGGGCCTCGGCCTCCTCGGGGAACGAACTCGACTCGGCCTTGGCCAGCAGGGCGCGGACCCGGCTCAGCTTCTTTTCGTCGACGGTGTGGTGACGCACCGGCCGGATCGGGGTCCCCGGCGCGGGCAGGACGACGGTCACCGCGGGCAGGGTCGCGAGCAGGCCGATGGCCTCGATCACCGCTGCGACGGCTTCGGACGGCGTGAGGATGTGCTTCGCCGCCCATTGCGGCAGGTGCGGCTCGGTCTCCTGCCACCAGCGGACGGCGCCCGTCGTGTCGAGCTGTTCCTGCCATGCCGGGTGCGCAGCGGTGAACTGCCCGGAATAGGCAACCAGGGTGTCGAGCAGGTAGGAGCCGGCGAACTCGTCGAGGCGGCGCCGCGCGGCCTGGTGGAGGTCTTCGGGCAGCCAGCCGCCCCGGCACGCCCGGGCGATCAGCTGCTGCCCGGTCCGGTCCGCGGCTTCGGCGAGTTCGCCGGGCAGGGTGAACCCCGGCGCCAGCCGCTCGGCGTCGCCCGGGACGGCGGCGAGCAGCGCGTCGCCGAACTCTTCGGCCGTCACCGGTGCCGGGCCGGCCCGGACCTGCTTCCGCTTGCCCACCGGCCCAGTCTGCCGCAGTGCTCCTCGCGGACGTCGGGTACGTCACTGCAAGCGTTAACACCGCTGGAACATCCGATGCTTAGGGTCCGGCCATGGCGGAGAACAAGAAACGCTGGTGGACGTCGGTGTTCGTGCAGCTGCTCGTGGCGGTGGTCGCGGGCGTGCTGGTCGGGCACTTCTGGCCGGTGCTCGGTGCACAGCTCAAGCCGGTCGGGGACGGGTTCATCCGACTGATCAAGATGATCATCGCGCCGCTGATCTTCTGTGTCGTGGTGACCGGGATCGCGGCCGTCGGCGACATCAAAGCGGTCGGACGAATCGGACTCAAGGCCATCGTGTACTTCGAGGTCGTCACGACGTTCGCGCTGCTTTTCGGGCTGCTCGTGGCCAACGTCTTCCGGCCCGGTGCCGGGCTCGACATCAACCCGGCGACCCTCGACCCGAAGGCCGTGAGCGCGCAGACCAAGGGCGGGCAGCTGCCGTCGGCCGGGGACTTCCTGCTGCACACCATCCCCGACAGCGTGGTGAACGCGTTCGCGCAGAACCAGCTGCTGCAGGTGCTGGTGTTCGCGGTGTTCTTCGGCGTGGCGCTGGCCGCGATCGGGCGGGAGCGGGCACCGCTGGTGCTCGGCTTCGTCGATCAGGTGCAGCAGGTCATCTTCAAGGTGATGGGCTGGATCATGCGGGTGGCGCCGCTGGGCGCGTTCGGCGCGATGGCGTTCATCATCGGCCAGTACGGTCTGTCCACTTTGGGCACCTACGCCAAGCTGATCGCCGCCTGCTACGGCGCGGCCGTGCTCTTCACGCTGGTCCTGGCGGCGATTTCCCGCTTCTACGCCGGGGTTTCGGTCTGGAAGTTTCTCCGGTACGCCCGCGAGGAGTTCCTGCTCGCCCTGGGCACGGCGTCGACGGAGTCGGTGATGCCGCGGATCATGGTCAAGCTCACCGACGCGGGCTGCTCGCGCGCGGCGACCGGCCTGGTGATCCCGACCGGGTACTCGTTCAACCTCGACGGCGCGACCATCTACCTGTCGATCTGCACGGTGTTCCTGGCCCAGGCGTTCGGCGTGGAGATGACGCTCGGCCAGCAGCTGCTGGCCGTGCTGATCCTGATGCTGACGTCGAAGGGCATGGCGGGCGTCCCGGGCTCGAGCTTCCTGGCCCTGTCGGCGACGGCCGCGGCGATCGGGGCGTTCCCGGTGGCGGGCGTGGCCCTGCTGCTGGGCGCGGACCGCCTGATGGACTCGATGCGCGTGTTCGTCAACCTGCTCGGCAACTGCGTGGCGACGTTCGTGGTGGCCAAGTCCGAAGGCCAGCTGGACCGGGAGAAGCTGCGGGAGACCCTGGACGGAGCGACGCCGGTCGCGGTCTGACGCGGGCCGCGGTCACCTTCCGGGCGGCGGAGGCGTCGGGGAGGTATGAACACGCCCGTCGTCCTCACCACGATCGTGCTCAACGCGGCGATCGGCCTCGCCGACCTGCGGAAGGCCCGGTTCGTCCTCGCCACGTCGGCCGCGGTCGACGTACCACCGAGCTGGTTGCCCGCGCTCGGCACGCTGAAGCTGGCCGGTGCGGCCGGCCTCCTGCTGGGTCTCCTCGGCGTTCCGGCCGTCGGGGTGGCCGCGGCGATCGGCCTGGCGTTGTTCTACGCGGGGGCGATCGCCGCCCACGTCCGGGCCCGCCGGTTCGCCACCGGCGTGGCCCCGCTGGCCTTCCTCGGCCTGGCGGTGGCCACGCTGGTTTGACGCCACGCTGGTTCAACGCAGCCGCGGGAGCGCGTCGCGGGCGAAGTGGCTCAACGTCCGCAGGTCTTCGGCGAACCGCTCCCGGTGGTCCTCGGGCAGCGGCCCGAAGAAGAACTGCTCGACGTTCTCCACGTGCACGCGGGTGGCCCGCACGGTCGTCTCCTCCCCGAGGGCGGTCAGCCGGACGAGCTGGACCCGCCGGTCGCCGGCGGACGCCGTGCGGGTCACCAGCCCGACCGCCACCATCCGGTCGATCAGCCGCGTCGCCCCGCCGGTGGTGAGCACCTGCTCCTGGGCGATCGAGCGCATGGTCAACCCGTCGTCACCGGTGCGGCCCACGATCAGCAGGACCTCGTACATCAGGTGGGTGATCCCGCACTCGCGTTCCAGCGCCCGCCCCAGCAGGTACCCGAGCCGGTGCGCCGCGCCCTGCAGCCGCCCGAAGGCCAGCACGCGGGCGTCGTCCGCCGCCTGCCGGGCCGAACCGATCTGGGGGTCCACGCCCTCATCCTCCCCTTTGCGCCCGGGCACGCAACGCGAGACCGCGGTCGCTGGGGTGCGAGGCGCGCCCCCTGCGCCGAGCGGGCGGTCTAGTCGCCGGCGCGCAACGCGAGGTAGACGTCCAGCTGGTCGGTGAACTCCGTCAGGTCCGCGCCCAGCAGTTCCCCCGCTCGCCCGATCCGGTAGCGCAGCGTGTTGACGTGGACGTGCAGCGCCTTCGCCGCCCGGGTCGGCGATCCCGAGCACTCCAGGAACACCCGGACGGTGTGCACCAGGTCCGTGTGCTGCTCGGCGTCGTAGGCCAGCAACGGCCCCAGCACCCGCCGCCGCAGGGCCGCGCGCACCCCGTCCGGCGCCCCGGACAGCAGCAGCTCGTGCACGTCCACTTCACCGGATCGGACCACCACCACCCGGCCGGGCCGCTTCGCCGCGACCTCCACCGCGTACCGGGCGCTCTCCACGGCCTCCCGCCGCGGCCCCGGATCGCCGACCCCGCACAAGATCCGCGAAGCCCGCAACAACGGCTCCACAGTGGACAACCCGGCCACCGAGGGCTCCGGCGCGGCCGCGTACGACGTCGCCCCCGAGGATTCGAGCAGCAGCGCGTCCGGCAGCAGCTCGCCCAGGACGTCCCGGCTCTCGTCGCTGCCTTCGGTCCGCAACGCGACGACGCACACCTCCTCGGGCAACGACACCTCAGGCCGGGACCGGCGGGCCCGCGTGATCCCGACCAGCCCGGCCACCTCGTCGGCCAGCTCGGCCTGCGCGGTGCTCAGCGACCCCCCGACGGCGAGCAGCCACGGCACCGCGTGCCGCCCCTCGACCGGGAGCACCGCCAGCGGTCCGGGCTCCCGGGCCGCGTACCGGCGGACGACGTCCTCGGGCGGCATCGGCAGCGGGGCCGTCCCGGCGACGATCCGGCCCAGCCCCGACAGCACCCAGCAGGGCAGCCCGAGCTCCGCCGCGGCGCTCTCCACCAGCGTCTCGACCGGCGCCTCCGCGGCTGCCTGCAAACGTTTGCGCGCGCTGTCGGACGCGGCCGCCAGCGCCAGCACGACCTGCTCGGTGATCACCGAAAACGACAGGTCGGCGGGCACTTCGAGGAGCGGGATGCGGTGCCGGACGCAGGCGTCGACGACGTCGTCCGGTATCCCGCCCGAGTCGGCGCCGGACGCCGCCAGCGCCGCCGCGCCGGAGCGGGCCAGCGCGGCCACGAACGGCTCGGCGTCGCCCGGGGCGTGCCACCAGAGCAGGCCGGACAGCACCAGCTCGCCTGCCGACAGGTACCGTCCGGGTTCGGACAGCTCCGTGACGTAGATGCGCGTCACCGGCCGGTCGAGCAGGTCGCTCCCGGCTCGGGGGCGCAGCCGCAGCCCCGGCAGGCCCAGCAGAGTTTTCACGGTCGTCATGAGGCTTGTAGGAAAGCACAAACGCCCCCGGGTTCGCTGCTGTGCCTTTCATGCGTGGTGCCGTTGCCGCCCGGCCGTGATCCGTCGTCTACTGGTCTATCGTCCGCCCACGGAGGAGGAGCAGTGGAGTTCCTGCGTCCCGCGACGCTCGCCGAGGCCCTGGCCCTCAAGGCCGAGCGCCCGGACGCGGTGCCGATCGCCGGCGGCACCGACGTCATGGTCGAACTCAACTTCGACCACCGGCGGCCCGAGGCCCTGCTGGACCTGACCAGGGTTCCCGAGCTGGCGCAGTGGTCCACTGTGGACGAGGGCACGGTCCGGCTCGGCGCCGGCGTCCCGTACAGCCGGGTCATCACCGAACTGGGTGAATCCGTCCCGGCGCTGGCCATGGCGTCCCGCACGGTCGGGTCCCCGCAGATCCGCAACCGCGGCACGGTCGGCGGCAACCTCGGTGCCGCCTCGCCCGCCGGGGACACCCACCCGGTGCTGCTCGCCCTCGACGCGCGGGTCGAAGTGGCCTCCGTGCGGGGGACCCGCCTCCTCCGCGCGGAGGAGTTCTACGTCGGCGTGAAACGCCACGCCCTGGACCCGGACGAGCTGATCACCGCCGTCCACCTGCCCGCGCACGCCGGACCGCAGCAGTTCGCCAAGGTCGGGACGCGCAACGCGATGGTCATCGCGGTCTGCTCCTTCGCGCTGGCCCTGCGGAACGGCCGGGTCGGCGCGGCGATCGGCTCCGCCGCCCCGACCCCGCGCCGCGCCCGTGCGGCGGAGGAGTTCCTGGCCGCCGAGCTGCCGTGGCCGTCGTCCGAGCCGCTGCCGGACTCCCTGAAACGCCGCTTCGGGGACCTGGTCGGGGAAGCGGCGTCCCCGATCGACGACGTCCGCGGCAGTGCCGCGTATCGGAAGCACGCGCTGGGGGTACTCGCGCGGCGTACGTTGACCTGGGCCTGGGACGAACACCGGACGGGAGAGCGCGCATGCGCCTGAATGTCACGATCAACGGCGAGCCGCGGCAGGCGGACGACGTCTGGGAAGGGGAGAGCCTGCTCTACGTCCTGCGCGAGCGGCTCGGCCTGCCGGGCTCGAAGAATGCCTGCGAGCAGGGCGAATGCGGGTCCTGCACGGTCTACCTCGACGACGTCCCGGTGTGCGCCTGCCTGGTCGCGGCCGGGCAGGCCGAGGGCCGCGGGGTGCGCACGGTCGAAGGACTGGCCGACGGCGACACCCTCGACCCGGTCCAGCAGTCCTTTGTGGACGCCGGTGCGGTGCAGTGCGGGTTCTGCACCCCGGGCCTGGTCGTCGCCGCGCACGACCTGCTGAACCGCGTCCCCGATCCGAGTGACGAGGAAATCCGCGAGGCGCTGGCCGGCAACCTCTGCCGCTGCACCGGCTACGAGAAGATCCTCGACGCGGTGCGTGCGGCGGCGAAGGGCGGTGCGGCGTGAGGACGCTCATCGCGAACGCGGCCATCGCCACCGTCACCGGCGAGGAGTACGCGAGCGGGCACGTCGTCGTCGAGAACGACCGGATCGCCGAGGTCGGCGAAGGCGTGTACACCGGCGAGTTCGACGAGCGCGTCGAGGCCGAAGGCTGCCTGGTCACGCCGGGGCTGATCAACACCCACCACCACCTCTACCAGTGGGCGACCCGCGGGCTGGCCGCCGACCACACGCTCTTCGAGTGGCTGGTCGCGCTCTACCCGGTCTGGAGCCGTCTCGACGACGAGATCACGCACGCCGCGGGCACCGCCGGGATGGCCCGGCTGGCGCTGACCGGCTGCACCACGGTCGCCGACCACCACTACGTGTTCCCGCGCGACGGCGGCGACCAGGTCGCGGCGCTGGCCGCGGCCCGGCAGCGCATCGGCGTCCGGCTGCACGTCGTGCGCGGCTCGATGGACCGCGGCGAGTCCGACGGCGGCCTGCCGCCGGACAACCTGGTCGAGTCGACCGAGGACGCGCTGACCGGCACCGAAGCGGCGATCGACCGCTTCCACGACGACTCCGCGGGTGCCCACCTGCAGATCGCCGCGGGCCCGTGCTCGCCGTTCTCGGTCACCGAGCGGCTGATGTCCGGCGCGGCCGAGCTGGCCCGGCGCAAGGGCGTCCGCCTGCACACCCACCTCGCCGAGACCCTGGACGAAGAACGCCAGTGCCTCGCCGAAGTGGGGTGCACGCCCGCCGAGTACGCCGACAAGCTCGGCTGGCTCGCCGACGACGTCTGGCTCGCGCACACCATCCACCTCGCGCCCGAGGCGATCCGCCGCTTCGGCGCGACCGGCACCGGGTCGGCGCACTGCCCGACGTCCAACGGCCGCATCGGCGCCGGCATCGCGCCCGTCCGCGACCTGCTCGACGCCGGGGTTCCGGTCGGCCTGGGCGCCGACGGCGCCGCGTCCAACGAGTCCGGCGGCCTCGGCGAAGAGCTGCACCAGTCGCTCCTGCAGGCCCGCCAGCGCGGCGGGCCCCGCGGGCTGACCACGCGGGAAGCGCTGTGGATGGGCACGATGGGCGGCGCCCGCTGCCTCGGCCGCGCCGACGACCTGGGCTCCCTGGAACCCGGGAAGCTCGCCGACCTGGCCGTCTGGGACCTGACCGGGCTGAACTACGCGGGCATCGCCGACCCGGTCGCGGCGCTGGTGCTCGGCACCACGCCGCCGCTGCGCCGGCTGTTCGTCGGCGGCAAGGCCGTCGTCGAGGACGGCACCCTGCGCGAAGCCGACGAGTCCGCCATCGCCCGCGAGCTGGCCACCGCGAGCGCCCGGTTGCGGGAGGGCAGATGACGAGCACCACGTCCGTCGCGACGACGACCGCGAACGGCGTCGGCACTTCGCCGCAGCGCCCCGACGGCACGGTGAAGGTCCGGGGCGAGTTCGCCTACTCCTCGGACCTGTGGCACGAGGACATGGTGTGGGGCGTGACCCTGCGCAGCCCGCACCCGTACGCGCGGATCACCGGCATCGACATCGCGGAGGCCCTCGCCGTGCCCGGCGTCCACGCGGTGCTGACGCACGAGGACGTCCCCGGCGTCAACCGCTACGGCCTCGAGCACGCCGACCAGCCGGTGCTTGCCTCCGACGTCGTGCGGTACCAGGGCGAGCCGGTGGCGCTGGTCGCCGCCGACCACCCGGAGACCGCGCGCCGCGCGATGAAGCGGATCGTCGTCACCTACGAAGAGCTTTCTCCGGTGACGGACTCCGAGGCGGCCGTTGCGGGCGAAGGGCCTTCGCTGCACGAAGGCGGGAACGTCGTGCGGCACGTGAAGATCCGCCGAGGCCCGCAGGACCTCGCCGCCGACGTCGTCGTCTCCGGTGTCTACGAGGTCGGCATGCAGGACCAGGCCTTCCTCGGCCCGGAGTCCGGGCTCGCGGTGCCGGACACCGAAGGCGGCGTCGACCTCTACGTCGCCACGCAGTGGCTGCACGTCGACCAGCAGCAGATCGTCGCCGCCCTGGGGTTGCCGGTCGAGAAGGTGCGCCTGACGCTCGGCGGCGTCGGCGGGGCGTTCGGCGGCCGCGAAGACCTGTCGATGCAGGTCCACGCGTGCCTGCTGGCCCTGCACACCGGCAAGCCGGTGAAGATGGTCTACAACCGCGAAGAGTCCTTCTACGGGCACGTGCACCGCCACCCGGCGAAGATGTACTACGAGCACGGCGCCACGCGCGACGGCAGGCTCGTGTACGTGAAGACGCGCCTGTACCTCGACGGCGGCGCGTACGCGTCCTCGACGGGCGCAGTGGTCGCGAACGCGGCCACGCTCGGCGTCGGTCCGTACCGGGTGGACAGTGTGGCGGTGGACTGCTGGGGCACATACACGAACAACCCGCCGTGTGGCGCGATGCGGGGGTTCGGTGCGGTGCAGGCGGCCTTCGGCTACGAGTCGCAGATGGACAAGCTGGCGGTCGCCTGTGGACTGGATCCCGTGGACATCCGGGTCCGCAACGCGATGAGCGAGGGCGACCTGATGCCGACCGGCCAGGTCGTCGACGCGGAAGCGCCGGTCGCGGAGCTCCTGGAGCGCGTCCGGGCCATGCCGATGCCGCCGGACCGGCCCTTCGACCTGCGGCACATGCCGGGCGGGGTGTCCAACACGACGCACGGCGAAGGGGTCGTCCGCGGTGTCGGGTACGCCGTCGGGATCAAGAACGTCTGCTTCTCCGAAGGCTTCGACGACTACTCGACGGCCCGCGTGCGTCTGCAGCTGGTCGGCGGCGAACCGGCCGCGACCGTGCACACCGCGGCCTGCGAGGTCGGCCAGGGCCTGGTGACGATCATGCAGCAGATCGTCCGCACCGAGCTCGGCGTCGAGCAGGTGACGGTCCTGCCGATGGACACCTCGATCGGCAACGGCGGCTCGACGTCGGCGTCGCGCCAGACCTACGTCACCGGCGGCGCGGTGCAGGCCGCCTGCGCGGCGGTGCGGGCCCGGCTGCTGTCCCGGTTCGACCGCAAAGTCCGTGTCGTCGGCGGCAAGCTCGTCGCGGCCGACGGCCAGGTGCTGGCCAATCTGGTCGACGTCCTCGGCGACGACGTCTACGACGAAACCGTGGAGTGGCGGCACCGGCCGACCACCCCGCTGGATCCGGAAGCCGGCCAGGGCACCGCGCACGTGCAGTACGCGTTCGCCGCGCACCGGGCGGTCGTCGACGTCGACACCGAGCTGGGCCTGGTCAAGGTGGTCGCGCTGGACTGCGCCCAGGACGTCGGCAAGGCGCTGAACCCCCAAGCGGTGCTGGGCCAGATCCAGGGCGGGTCGGCGCAGGGGCTCGGGCTCGCGGTGATGGAGGAGATCCAGACGTCCGGTGGGAAGATCCGGAACCCGTCCTTCACCGACTACCTCATCCCGACGGTGCTGGACATGCCGCCGATGAGCATCGACGTCCTGGAGCGCCCGGACCCGCACGCGCCCTACGGCCTGCGCGGAGTCGGCGAGCCGCCGACGATCTCGTCGACCCCGGCGATCGTGGCCGCGATCCGGGCCGCGACCGGGCTCGCGCTCACCCGCGTCCCGGTGCGGCCGGAGCACCTCACGGGCACCTGAGCTACTTGAATGCCCAGTTCTGGTTGGCGTCGTCGTTGCAGCCCCAGAGCTCGAGCTGGGTGCCGTTGACGTTGCCGGCGGGCTTGTCGCCGCCGGTGACGTCGACGCACAGCCCGGCTTGGGTGATGGAGCCGTCGGCCTCGAGCCGGAATTTCTGGTTCGCGCCGCCGTGGCACGTGAAGGCGATGAGCTTCGTCCCGGCCGCGCTGGTGCCGCCGCCGGCGTCCAGGCAGAGCCCGTCGGCCGTGAGCTCCCCGGCGCCGGTGAACGTCCAGGCCTGGTTGCTGCCGCCGTCGCAGTCCCAGATGTCAACCTGGGGGCCGGGCCTGGGGGCGGTGCCGTTGATGTCGATGCAGCGGGCCGAGGATGCGCCCTGGATCGGCCGGCTCGTCCCGCTGGGGCCGGTCGCGCCGGCTTTCACGCGGTAGATCACCGTGCTGTGCGACGGGACGTTCGCGCTGATCGCGCCGGTGCTCGTGGTCAGCTCCTTCGACCACAGGTTGGTCAGCCGGTAGCTCGACGCGGTCGGCAGCCCGGCCGCGGCGGCCGTTGTCGAAATCGTGCGGGTGGCGCTGTTCTCGTTGAACAACACCACGGCCACGTCGCCGCCCCGGAGGGGTTTCGCGAGGACGTCCATGCCGTCGCCGGTCGCGATGCGCCGGGCCTGCTTGCCGAGCGGGTCCTGGTCGACGGCGAGGACGTCCGCGTTGAGGTAGGTGGAGAAGGCGGCGACGCTCGCGGAGCGCAGGTCGGCGCCCGCGATCAGCGGCGCGGCCATCGCCGCCCAGAGCGTGAAGTGCGCGCGGTCCTCCCGGAAGTCCATGCCGTTGCCGACCTCGAGCATGTCCGGGTCGTTCCAGGCGCCGGGCTTCGCGGCCGAGGCGAGCCCGACGTTCTGGCGGTAGAGCGCGTCGACGGTGCCCCAGTTGTTGGTGATGTCGCCGGTGGTGCGCCACAGGTTGCCGACGTCGGCGGCCCAGGTCGCGGGGGCGAAGTCACCCCATTCGCAGATGCTGTAGACGATCGGGCGGCCGGTGGCCTGCAGCGCGTCGCGCATCGCTGAGTACCGCCGGATGTAGTCCGCCTGGCTGTTGCTGCCGTTGGTGAAGCAGTTGTCGTACTTGAGGTAGTCGACACCCCAGCTCGCGAAGAGGGTGGCGTCGGCCTGCTCGTGGCCGAGGCTGCCGGGGTAGCTCTGGCACGTCATGGTGCCGGCGCTTTCGTAGATGCCGAACTTCATGCCGCGGGCGTGGATGTAGTCGCCGAGCGCCTTGAGCCCGCCGGGGAACTTCGCGGGATCGGCGACGAGGTTGCCCGCACCGTCGCGGGACCGGGTCATCCAGCAGTCGTCGAGGTTGACGTAGGTGTAGCCGCGGTCGCGCATCCCGGAGCTGACCATCAGGTCGGTGGTCTGCTTGACGAGGGTCTCGTTGATGGTGCACTCGAAGGTGTTCCAGGTGTTCCAGCCCATCGGCGGGGTGCGGGCGAGGCCGTTTTCGAGGGCGGTGGCCGGGCTCGCGATCGAGGCGGCGGCGGTTGCGGCCGTGACGGCGGCGGCGATGGCGAGGGCGCGGCGCATGGCGACTCCAACCGGACGGCGTTGTGAGGCAGGAGGACTAGACCACCAATCAGGATCAGCGGTGGATCCCCACGTGGTCAAGCGCCATGTTGGTAACTTTTGCCGCCTGGCTAGGGTTGCGGGCTCTCCCCGAGCAGCCGCCGGGCGACGTCGACGGTCGCGGCCCCGGCGACGGCCATGGCTTCGGTGTCCCGCAGCGAGCGGCAGAGGACGAAGGCGCCTTCGAGGTTGTTGACGGCGGTGATGGTGAGCGTCCGTGCGGCTTCCCGGGGCAGGCCGAACCGCGCGAACTTCTCGGTTCCGGCGTCGATCCAGGCGGTGAAGACGTCGGCGGTGGCCTTCCGGAGCGGCTCGTTGGTGGCGGCGACCTCGAGGGCCACGGTCGCGATCGGGCAGCCCTCGACGTAGTCGGTGGCTTCGAGGGTCGCGATTCCGGCGGCGAAGAAGGCCTCGATGCCGCTGACGAGATCCGCGGCGGGCGCGATGAAGAGGTCGAAGAGGGCGATGTAGGCGAGCCCGGAGGTGCGGATGACCTCTTCGCCGAGCTGTTCCTTGCCGCCGGGGAAGAAGTGGTACAGGGACCCGAAGGGCGCGTTGGCCTCGGCGACGATCTGCTTCAGGCCGGTACCGGCGTAGCCGTTGCGCCGGAAGAGCTCGGCCCCGGCGGCCATGATGCGTTCCTTGGTCCCTGCCACCCTGCGAGGATAGAGCGTTCTACCTAATTCAGTGGAGGTCCCACGCCGGCCCCGGGTCCTCGGCGTCGTCCCGCAGGATCGTGCCCTCGATCAACCCGTACGGCCGGTCCGCCGCGTAGAACACCTCGTTGTCGTTCTTCAGCCCGAACGGGCTCAGGTCCACCAGGAAGTGGTGCTTGTTCGGCAGCGACAACCGCACCTCGGCCACTTCCGGCCGCGCCTCGAGCACCGCGGCTCCCATCGCGTACAACGTCTGCTGCAGCGAAAGGCTGTGCTTCGTCGCGAACGTCTCCAGCATCACCCGCCGGATCTCGCGGTGGCTCTCCGCCCAGTCGATGTCCTCGCCCTGGTAGCGCCACTTCGCCGTGACGGCGGTGGCCAGGATCCGGTCGGCGGTCTCCGCCAAGGTCGTGTACTCGTCCCGGGGGAAGCCGTGGAACTCCGACCCCGTCGACTTCAGCAGCGTCAGGCCGTCGATACCCGAGACCACCCAGGCGCGGCCGTCCTGGAGCGTCACCGCCGTCGTGCGGCGCTCGTCACCGGATCGGCTGAACGCGTGGTCGTGCGGCTCGCCGCCGACGGCGATGCGGTCCCAGCCGTGCTCGTCGATCTTGACGCGGGCCCCGGTGATGTTCTCCTGGGTACCGGTGAAGTGGCGGGCCAGGCGCAGGCCGAAGTCCTCGATCTCGCCGACCGGCGCCTCCTTCGCGAAGGCGTACACGGTGTTCTTCTGCGTGTCGGTCGCCAGCACCCCGGCGTTGTCGCCGGTGAGGTGGGTCGCGGCCAGTTCGCCGCGCAGCGACGTTGACACCGTGAGGTCCTTCAAGTGGTGCACCGGGCCGTCGCGGCGCACCGTCACCAGGCGGACCTCCGCCTTGCCGTACTGGTTGGGGCCCAGGGTGATGGCCACGGTCAGCTCCCTCGGTAGGTCGAATAGGCGAACGGGCTGAGCAGGAGCGGCACGTGGTGGTGCGCCGCGGGGTCGGAGATCCGGAAGGTCAGCGTGACCTCCGGGAAGAACGCGTCCGGGCCCAGGTAGGCGCCGGTGTCGAAGACCAGCCGGTAGCCGCCCGGCGGGAGGGTTTCCGGGCCGAGGTCGCGGATGCGGCCGTCGTCGTCGGTGCGGCCCTCGGCGATCGGCTTCCCGTCGGCGGTCTCGAACCGGACGGCGATCCCGGCGGCCGGGCGCCCGGCCGCCGTGTCGAGGACGTGGGTGGTCACGAGGCTCACGCGGTCACCGCTTTCGCGAGTCGGAGTTCGGCGATCTTGACCAGTTCCCGCCCGGCGACGGCGAGCTCGGTGGCCGGGTCGTTGGTCAGCCGCGCGCGCAGGATCTCCAGCAGCTCGTCACCGCTTCGGCCGCTGGCACAGACGAGGTAGACGTGGCCGAACTTGGCTTCGTACTCCGCGTTCGCCGCGGCGAACGCGTCCGGATTGTCCACACCGGACTGTTCGGAGCGCGCGAACCCGGCTGCCGGTTTCTCGCCGATCCGCGGGTGCGCGGCCATCGCCTGCCGGATCTCGTCGCTGCTCAACGGCAGGTCCGCGGCGGCTTTCAACGCCTCGACATCGGCGTACGGACGCCCGGCGAGCACGGTGTCGACCCACCGCGGCACGGCGAGGCACTCCGTCAGCAGCGGGCGGACGTCGGTGGTGTTGAACTCGGTGAGCAGCACGGCCTGACCGTACGTCGGTGCCGAAGTTCCGTCAACATTTTGTTGAAAGCGCTGGTCAGTCGGCTTCCCGGTTGAGGTAGTTGTAGACGGTGAACCGGGTGACGCCGAGCGCGTCGGCCACCGACGAGACCGATTTCCGCAGGCCGAAGGCGCCGCGTTCGCGCAGCAACCGCACCGCGCGCTGCTTGCCGGCGCGATCGAGTTCGC
Source organism: Streptomyces sp. MN03-5084-2B (assembly GCA_033793495.1). Classification (GTDB taxonomy): domain Bacteria; phylum Actinomycetota; class Actinomycetes; order Mycobacteriales; family Pseudonocardiaceae; genus Amycolatopsis. The sequence continues at coordinate 42,157 of JARAWT010000047.1, forward strand.
CCAGCTCGGCGCCCAGTTCGCGCTCGACGTCCGCGATCAGGCGGGCCAGGGCGTCGTTCAGTTCGACGACGGGGGTGCTCCCCGGGGCGTCGGCCCGCCGCAGCTGCAGCGTCACCCGCGTGGCGCCACCCTCCAAGGCTGCCTTCGCGATCGCCGGGAGGGCTTCGAGCAGTTCCTTCGCCTCGCCGCGGGCGAGCGTGCCGAGCGGGCCGAAATCGGTGTCCAGCCCGGCTTCGGTGGCGGCGTCCCGGGCGGCGACGGCGTGTTCGGGCGGCGAGCCTTCGCCGTGGAACGGTTCGCTGGTGAACTCCGCTTCAAGCCGCACGAAGATGACCGTAACGCGCGACGGCCGTCGTTGACGAGCGGCGCGGGCCGTGGTTACTGTCGTTGTGCGAAACCGCCTTTCCGGTCTGTGAAATCGGCAGCGTGAAATCGGCGGTCATTCCTCCCGATGAAGGGCTTCGGATGGATCTTGTGGTGCGCGCCGCCCGGGCCGTGACGGCCGCGGGTGAGGTCCCGGCGACCGTCGGCGTCGACGGCGGCCGGATCGTCGCGGTCGAACCCGCCGGCGCGGCGCTGACCGGCGACCGCGTCCTCGACCTCGGCGACGACGTCGTGCTGCTGCCGGGCCTGGTCGACACCCACGTCCACGTCAACGACCCCGGTCGCGCCGAGTGGGAGGGCTTCGAAACGGCGACCCGCGCGGCCGCGGCGGGCGGGGTGACCACGATCGTGGACATGCCGCTGAACAGCCTGCCGCCGACCGTCGACGTCGCCGCCCTCGAGGTCAAACGCCAGGCGGCGACCGGCCGGGTGCACGTCGACGTCGGCTTCTGGGGCGGCGCGATCCCGGGCAACGTCGCCGATCTGCGCGGCCTGCACGACGCCGGGGTGTTCGGGTTCAAGTGCTTCCTGCTGCACTCCGGCGTCGACGAGTTCCCGCCGCTCGACCAGGGTGGGCTCGACGAAGCGCTGCGGGAGCTGAGTTCCTTCGACGCGCTCATGATCGTGCACGCCGAGGACGCCCACGAGATCGACGGGGCACCCGAGCCGCACGGCGGTCGCTATGTCGACTTTCTGCATTCACGGCCGCGCACGGCGGAGAACCTCGCGATCTCGCAGGTGATCGAGGCCGCCCGCCGGAACGACGCACGGGCGCACATCCTGCATCTGTCCTCTTCGGACGCGCTGCCGCTGATCGTCGCGGCGCGCCGCGACGGCGTCCGGCTGTCGGCGGAGACCTGCCCGCACTACCTCAGCTTCGTCGCCGAAGAGATCCGCGACGGCGCGACGCAGTTCAAGTGCTGCCCGCCGATCCGCGAGGCGGCCAACCGCGAGCTGCTCTGGCAGGGGCTCGCCGACGGCGTCATCGACACGATCGTCAGCGACCACTCGCCGTGCACGCCGGAGCTCAAGCGCTTCGACAGCGGCGACTTCGGCCAGGCGTGGGGCGGGATTTCCAGCCTGCAGCTGGGCCTCCCGGCGATCTGGACGCAGGCGCGGCAGCGCGGGTTCGCGCTCACCGACGTCGTCGCCTGGATGGCCGAGCGCCCGGCCGCGCAGGCGGGGATGCGCCGCAAGGGCCACCTGGCGGTGGGGTACGACGCCGACTTCTGCGTGTTCGCGCCGGACGAGGCGTTCGTGGTCGACGTCGCGAAGCTGAAGCACCGCAACCCGGTCAGCGCCTACGACCGGCGTCCGCTCGCCGGCGTCGTGCGCTCGACCTGGCTGCGGGGCGCCGAAATCACCGGCGACGAGCCGCGCGGCGCGCTGCTGACCCGGGGGAACTGCTGAAATGGAGGCCCTGTGACCGACCGTCCGGAGTGGACAGAACTGCCCGACCTCGCCAGCCGCCGCTTCGGCGGCACGGTGATGTGGGCGACCGACGAGTTGTTCGCCGAGAAGGAGAACCTGGTCAACCCGTGGGTGCCGGCGCACCGCGCGGAGACGTTCGGCCCGAAGGGCCAGGTCTACGACGGCTGGGAGACCCGCCGCCACCGCGAACCGGGCGACGACCAGGCCATCGTGCGGCTCGGCCTGGCCGGCACGATCACCGGCGTCATCGTGGACACGGCGTTCTTCAAGGGCAACTACCCGCCGTTCGTCTCGGTCGAGGCGACGTCGCTGCCGGGCTACCCGTCCGCGGCGGAGGTGGCGTCGGCCGAGTGGGACGTCCTGGTCGACCGTGCCCCGGCGGCCGGGCACACGGAGAACTTCTACGCGATCAACGGTTCGCGGCGGTACACGCACGTCCGGCTGACGCAGCACCCGGACGGGGGAGTGGCCCGCCTGCGCGTGCACGGCGCGCCGATCCCGGACCCGGCGCTGCTCGACCTGGACGCGCTCGACCTGGCGGCGCTGGAGAACGGCGCGATCGTCACCGGTTGCAGCAACCGGTTCTATTCGTCGCCGAACAACATCCTCTCGCCGGGGCTGGCGGCCCACCAGGCGGAGGGCTGGGAGACGGCCCGCCGCCGCGACGACGGCAACGACTGGGTGACGCTGCGCCTGGCGGGCGCCGGGATCGTCCGGTTCGTGGAGCTGGACACGAGCAACCTGAAGGGCAACGCGCCGGGCTGGGCCTCGGTGAGCGGCCGCGACACGTACGGCGAGTGGGTTCCGCTGCTGCCGAAGACGCGGCTGCAGCCGGACACGCGGCACCGCTTCGCGGTGCCGGACGGCCCGGAGGTTTCGGAGGCCCGGCTGGACATCTACCCGGACGGCGGCCTGGCCCGGCTGCGGCTGTTCGGGCGGCTCACCGAAGCGGGCCGGACGAACCTGAAGGCGCGGTTCGCGAAGACGCGGTGACGGGCTCACGAGCCGCCGGACCCCGCCGGCGGCTCGTGGTCAGTTCGCGTGGTCAGTTCGCGTCGGGACGGTTGAGGTACGCCGAGGCCAGCGACAGGACGCAAGCGCAGCCGATGATCGCGCTGACCCACCACTGCATGCCCGCTACGATGCTCCACACGAAGCCCGCCGCCGCGAGGGCGGCGACGAGGATGTTCCGGAACTGCAGCGGGGTCGGCTTGGCCATGCCGCCAGCCTCTCACGGCCCCCGTTCGGCCCCCGTCGTGCCCCGCTCTCCGACCCTAGCGATAAATGCCACATCTGTGAGGCACTTTCGTAGGGTCCGCGCACGACCAGTCGTGGCGACCCGTTCGAGACCGGTGTCAGGCCTCCGCCCGCCCCCGGGCTCCAGCGGCACGAGCCGGTCCGCCGAACCGGCCGCCTCGAAGGCCGCTCGCACCGTGTCCGGCTTCTCGCTGAAGTGCCCCAGCCCCGGAAATGCAGCGGAACCACCTCGGCCGCACCTGGCACCTGAGCTGCCTCGATGGCGTCCACGCTGGTCAGCGTCAGGGGCCGCCGTCGAACAACGGCGTCCGGGCCGCCCTGCACTGTACCCCGTTCTCCGACGCGTAACTGCCACACGGATGAGGCATTTATGCCTAAGGTCGTCAGGCGAGCCGCGTCAGACCTCCGCGCGCTCTCCGGGCTCGAGCAGCACGAGCCGGTCACCCAGCCCCGCAGTCTCGAAGGCCGCCCGCAGCGTGTCCGGCCCCTCGCTGAAGTGCCCCCAGCCCCGGAAATGCAGCGGAACCACCTTGGCCGCGCCCAGCACCTGAGCCGCCTCGACGGCGTCCACGCTGGTCAGCGTCAGGGGAGCGCCGTCGAACAACGGTGTCCGGGCCGCCCCCGCGAACAACACCGCGATGTCGACGCTGAACCGCGCCGCGATCTCGCGCACCAGGTCCACCGATGCGTTGTCGCCGCTCACGTACACCGTCGGCAACCCGTCGCCGGTCAGCACGAACCCCGTCACGTCCCCGGTGAGCCGTGATGCCCCGGTCGGTCCGTGCAGCGCCGGCACCGCCGTGACGGTCAGCGGCCCGACCTGCGTCTGCTCCCACGGCTCCAGCCCTCGTGCCGTCCCGCCGAGGCGGGCGGCTCCGCTGGACGTGATCAGCGTCAACGGCACCGTCGCGAGGTACGCGCGGCCGCGGTCGTCCAGGTTGTCGGGGTGCTGGTCGTGCGACAGCAGGACGGCGTCCACCGTCCCGATCGCCTCTTCGGTCAGCGCCGAATCCTCGGTCTTGACCAGCACGCGCTCGCCGATCGGGTGATCGCCGGGCGGGTCGAAGGTCGGGTCGGTGAGCAGCCGGACGCCGCCCAGCTCCAGGAGGGCGGTCGGGCCGCCGGAGAACGTGATCCCCAAAGTCATATCCTGGCCAACCGCGGGAACGGCCGTTCTCTTCCCGGGTCAGGGTGCCGACTGCCGCCGCGAGCTGATCACGCCGGTGTTGAACCCGGCCAGGTGCAGGCCGCCCGCGAACCGCGCGTGCTCGATCTTCACGCACCGGTTCATCACCACGTCCAGCCCGGCTGCCCGCGCCCGGTCGGCCACCGGCTCGTGCCACAACCCGAGCTGCAGCCACAGCGTCCGCGCGCCGGCGTCGACGACCTCCTCGGCGACCTGCGGCAGGTCGTCGTGCCTGCGGAACACGCTGACCAGGTCCGGCTCGCCCGGGACGTCCTTGAGCGAGGCGTACACCGGTCTCCCGAACAGCGTGTCCAGGCGCGGGTTGACGAAGTTGACCTCGTAGCGGGTCGACGACAGCAGGTAGGTCGCGACGAAGTAGCTGGGCCGCGCCGGGTTGGCCGACGCGCCGACCAGCGTCACCGACTTCGTCCGCTGAAGGATCGCGCGCCGCTCGACGGCGCCGATGTCGTGGCTCATCCGGCTACCGCCTTGCCGAGCGCCTGGTCGAGGTCCCAGAGGATGTCGTCGAGGTCCTCCAGGCCGACCGACAGCCGGACCAGGTCGGGGCCGACGCCCGCGGCCGCGAGCTGCTCCTCCGACAGCTGGGCGTGCGTGGTCGAGGCGGGGTGGATGACGAGCGTCCGCGCGTCGCCGACGTTCGCCAGGTGCGACAGCAGTTCCACCGACTCGACGAACTTCTCGCCCGCGGCGCGGCCGCCGTCGATGCCGAAGGAGAACACCGCCCCGGGCCCGGCGGGCAGAAACCGAAGGGCCAGCTCGTGGTGCGGGTGCGAGGGCAGCCCGGCGTAGGACACCCAGGCCACGCGCGGGTCCGCGTCGAGGTACTCGGCGACCGCTCGGGCGTTCGCGACGTGCGCGTCCATCCGCTGCGGGAGTGTCTCGACCCCTTGCAGCAGCAGGAAAGCCGAGTGCGGCGACAGGACCGCGCCGATGTCCCGCAGCTGCTCGGCGCGCAGCCGGGTGCAGAAGGCGTACTCGCCGAAGTTCTCCCAGTAGCGAAGGCCGCCGTAGCTGTCGACGGTCTCGGTCATCCGCGGGAACTTCCCGTTGCCCCAGTCGAACTTCCCGGACTCGACGACGATCCCGCCGAGCGTGGTCCCGTGCCCGCCGAGGAACTTCGTCGCCGAGTGCAGCACGATGTCGGCGCCGTGCTCGATCGGGCGGCACAGGTACGGCGTGGCCAGCGTCGCGTCGACGACCAGCGGGATGTCGTGGGCGTGCGCGAGGTCCGCCAGCGCCGCGAGGTCGGCGATGCCGCCGCCGGGGTTGCCGATGACCTCGGTGTAGAGCAGCCGCGTCCGGTCCGTGATGGCCGCCGCGTAGTCGTCGATGCCGCCGCTGACGAAGGTGGTCTCGACGCCGAATCGCCGGAGCGTGCCGGTGAGCTGGGTGACGGTCCCGCCGTAGAGGCCGCTCGCGGACACGATGTGGTCACCCGCCTCGGTGAGCGAGCTGAAGGTGAGGAACTCCGCGGCCTGCCCGCTGGCGGCGGCGACCCCGCCGATGGCCCCTTCGAGACTGGCGATCCGCTCTTCGAAGGCGGCGACGGTCGGGTTCCCGATCCGGCTGTAGACGTTGCCGTACTTCTGCAGCGCGAAGAGGTTCGCGGCGTCGGCGGCATCTTCGAAGACGAAGCTCGTGGTCTGGTAGATCGGCACGGCCCGCGCGCCGGTCGCCGGGTCGGGCGTGCCGCCCGCGTGCAGGGCGCGGGTGCGGAAGCCCCAGCTTCGTTCACTCATCGTGGTTCACGGTAGCCGCAGCATCCCCCGGATGACACGCCCTCTCAGGGCGTGGGCGCGGCTACGCTCCGCCCCGTGACGGTGCGCTGGAGCGTGACGATCGACTGCGTGGACCCCCGCGCGCTGGCCAGGTTCTGGGCGGTGGCCCTCGGCTACATCGAACGCCCGCCCCCGCCGGGGTTCGCGAGCTGGGAATCGTGGTTCGCGCAGCACGGCGTGCCCGAGGACGAGCGGGACGACGGCGCGTACCTGAGCGATCCGGAGAACCTCCTGCCGAGCCTGAGCTTCCTCAAGGTGCCCGAAGGCAAGGTCGCGAAGAACCGGGTCCACCTGGACGTCCAGGCCGGCGGCGGGCGCGAGGTGCCGTGGGAGACGCGCTGGGAGCGGGTCGTCGAAGCGGTCGCGCGGCTGACCGCCGCGGGCGCGACCGTCCTGCGCGAAGACCGGCTGGACGGCCGCCCCGACCACTTCGTGATGGCGGATCCGGAGGGCAACGAGTTCTGCGTGCTCTGAACCGGGTCAGCTCCGCCAGGGCAGCACCCGCCCGAACCGGACCAGCTCGCCGTAGGTCGCCGGGTCGACGTCGGCGAACACCAGGTCCAGCACCTTCCGTGCCGCTTCGTCCGGCGTCTGCGCCTGGCTGAAGTCGCCGAACCACGGCCGGGACGCCCGCGTGTCCACCAGCCCGGGGCACACCGCCGCCACCAGCGTGCCGGCGGCGAGGTCGGCGTCCCGTCGTTCGGCCGCCACCGCGCGGACCGCCGCGACCTGGGCCACCTTCGACGGGATGTTGATCCAGTCCGGCCAGCCCGCCGCGGCGGCCGTGCCGTCGTGGATCGCCGAACGCCAGTCTTCGACTGCCTTCTCGACAGCGTCCAGGGAGACGCCGTCGAACCGCGGCCGCAGCGGCTCGGGCAGGTGGCCCAGGGTGCCCAGCGAGCTGGCGACGACGAGCAGCCGCCCGCCCGGGCGCAGGACCGGCCCGAACGACCGCAGCACCGCGTGGGTGCCGCCGTTCGCGACGTCGAGGAAGACGTCGGCCTGCTCGGCCTGCCGGTCCGGATCGAGGGGGGCGATGGCGTTGGAGAGCACGATGTCGGCGGGCTCCTCGGCGAAGCGGGCGACGGCAGCGGGATCGGAGACGTCGAGGACGCGGCCCTCGACCCGGCTGCGCGTCGCCGGATCGGCGGCGACCTGGGCGGCGGCCGCCGCCACCCGGCCGGCGTCGCGGCCGGTGAGCAGGACGAGGTCTTCGGGCGCGAGCCGGGCGGCGAGGCCGCGGACGAGGGCGAAGCCGAGGCCCTGGTTGGCCCCGGTCACCACGGCGGTACGTGTCATACCGGCCACGCTAGGTCCGTCCCGGCCATGCGGAAAGCGAGAATCCGGCAACCCTGGTATGCGTGAACGTCATGGACTTCGGCGACGTCTCCCTGGTTGCCCTGCGCGTGTTCCGCGAGGTCGCCGAACGCGGCACGCTCACCGCGGCCGCGGCGGCTCTCGGGTACACGCAGTCCGCGGTGTCGCGGCAGATGGCGTCGCTCGAGCGGGCGGCGGGGACGCCGGTGCTGGAGCGGCGGCCCGACGGCGTGCGCCTCACCGCCGCCGGGAACGTCGTGCTGCGGCGGGCGGTCGCGGTGCTCGGCGAGATCGACGCCGCGGGCCGTGAACTGGCGGGGCTGCCCGCCGAAGCCGGGACGGTGCGGCTGGGCTGGTACCCCAGCGCGGGTGCGGTGCTGGTGCCCCGCGCCGTCGCCGAACTGCGGCGCACACACCCGGGGGTCACGGTGGTCACCCGGGAAGGCACGACACCGGTCCTCGTCCGGGCGCTGCGCGCGGGGACGGTCGACCTGGCCGTGCTCGGTTCGGCCCCGCCGTTCCGCCCGCCGGACGCCGAGACCCCGGCGCTGCGCCTGGAGACGCTCGCCGAGCGCAGCCTCCGCCTCGCCGTGCCCGCGGGCCACCCGCTGGCCGGAGCGGGCCAGGTGGACGTCGCGGACCTGCGCGGGCAGCGCTGGATCGCCGGGCCGTCGGCGGGGGAGGCCACCTTGATGGGCGTGTGGCCCGGGCTCGACGAGCGGCCCGAGATCGCCCACACCGCCCGCGACTGGCTGGCGAAGCTGAGCCTGGTCGCCGCCGGCTGCGGAGTGACGACGTTGCCCGCTTCGCTGGCCGAGGCGGTGCCGCCGGGAGTGCGGGTGGTGGCGGTGCGCGGCGGGCCGTCGGAACGGCGGCGCGTGGTGCTGGCGCGGCTGCCGGGACCGCTGCCCGAACCCGCGGCGCTGGTGGCCGACGTCCTGCGCCGCACCGCCGGATGACCCGGATCACGTCCGTTCCGGTCACATCGGCCGCCGCCGCGGGGTCTACTGCTACGACACACGGCGGAAGGAACAGGACACGGTGGACGCGCTGACGGAGCGGTTCGAGCAGGAACGGCCGCGGCTGCGGGCGGTCGCCTACCGCATGCTGGGCTCGGCGGCAGAAGCCGACGACGCCGTCCAAGAGGCGTGGCTGCGGCTGCACCGCACCGGCGACGGCGAGATCGACAACCTCCCGGCCTGGCTGACCACCGTGGTCGCCCGGGTCTGCCTGTCCCTGCTGCGCACGCGGCGCAACCACCGCGAAGAGCCCCTGGACGGGCAGCCCGAGCCCGACGACGACCGCCGCGACCCGGGCCAGGAGGCCGAGCTGGCCGACACCGTCGGGCTGGCCCTGCTGGTCGTCCTCGACGCGCTGGGCCCGGCCGAGCGCGTCGCGTTCGTGCTGCACGACATGTTCGCCGTGCCCTTCGACGAGATCGCGCCGGTGATCGGCAAGACCCCGGCCGCCACCCGGCAGCTCGCCAGCCGCGCCCGCCGCCGGGTGAAGGGCGGGACCACCGCGGACGCGGACCTGCCCCGGCGGCGCAAGGTCGTCGAAGCCTTCCTGGCGGCCTCCCGCGGCGGCGACTTCGAAGCCCTGCTGGCCCTGCTCGACCCGGAGGTGGTGCTGCACGCGGACCGGTTCGTCGGCCCGAGCCCGGCGCCGATCGTGCTGCAGGGCGTCGAGAGCGTGCGCCGCGGTGCGATCCTGGCCTCCGAGCGCGCCCGCGCGAGCGAACTCGCCCTGGTCGACGGCGCCCCCGGCCTGCTCATGGTGCGCGAGGGACGGCTCGCGGTCGTGCTGGCGTTCCGCGTCGACGACGATCGGATCACCGGCATCGAGGTCATCGCCGACCCGGAGCGGCTCGCCGCGCTGGAGCTGGCGGTCCTCTAACCCAACGCGGCGCGAAGGCGGGCTTCGCGCTCTTCGGGCGTCTGACGCGGGCAGCTCACGCACTTGGGGTTGCCCACTTCGTAGATCAGGCAGCACGAAGCACGGCGCACGGCGGGAGTGCGGCCGACGCGCACGAAGCGCGGCTTCGGCAGGCCCAGATCGATCGCTTCGACCAGGGGCCCGGCGAGGGCCATCGCGCGCTCCGGATCGGGGGTCCACAGCAGCCGGTTGCCGATCGAGTCGGTGGCGATGGCGCCGAGCGCCCGCTCCCGGGCCCCGCTGACCTCGGCGATGGTCGCGATCGCGGTCCCGAGGGCGGCGGAGAAGGCGGCGCCCAGCTCGGGGAGGCCGCCGTCGAGCGCCCTCGTCGACCGGGCGCCCAGGAACCGGCCGTCGGCGACGAGGTCGAGCTCCACGGCGTCCAGCGAGGGATCCACCAGCGTCCCGGCCACCAGGCCCTCCACCGCCGGGGCCACGAGGACCGACGACAGCGAGTACCACCAGATCGTCCCGAGCACCTCAGGCCGCGCGCAGCCGTACAGTTTCGCGGTGCCGCCGATGCGGGCCCGCACCCACTCGGCGTCCGCGAGCTCGGTCGCGGACGCGGTCCAGTCGGGCTTCACCTGTCCATTCTCCGCCGGTAGGCCGACACCGTGAACGAGACCGTCACCACTTGCGGCTCGCTCAGCGCGTCCAGGCGCTCCCGGCGGCCGTCACGGTCCAGGTGGAACCCGGCAGGCCCCATCTCGACGGCCTGGCGGACCTGCCGCGGCGTCAGCTCCACCGCGCGCCGGACCCGCGTGCGGTCCGTGCGCGTGAAGTACTCGCCGAGAGTGGCGTCCAGGCGTTCGTCCTTGCGCTCGTCGACGGCCAGGACCAGGTCGCCCAGCTCGCGGAGGTGGTCCGGGGCCGGTGCCGCGACGACCAGCAGGCCGCCGGGCCGCAGCACGCGGTGGAACTCCGGCCCGTTGCGCGGCGCGAAGACGTTGAGCACGACCGACGCGACACCGTCGCCCACCGGCCACGGCTCCCACAGGTTCCACACGGCCGCGCCCAGCCTCGGGTGCGCCCGCGCGGCCCGCCGCAACGCGACCGCGGAGACGTCCAGCGCGAGGCCGAACGCGTCCGAGGTCTCCAGCACCCGCGCGAGGTAGTAGCCCGTGCCCGCACCGGCGTCGACGACCAGGCCGCCGGCCTCCGCGCAGACGCGGGCCAGCTCGTCGGCCAGGGGCGCGTAGGCGCCCGAGGCGAGGAAGTCCGCGCGGGCCGCGACCATCGGCGCGGTGTCCGCCGTCCCGGCCGGGATTCGCGCGTGCAACAGGTTCACGTAACCCTGGCGAGCTAGATCGAAAGAGTGGCGGTTCCCGCAACGCAGCGTGCGTCCCGCTGCGCCGATCGGGTCACCGCACACCGAACACCGCAGTGCCGCGACGACCGGGGGTGGCAGTGGGTCATTCCCGTGGTCGGCCGGTGTCATGGGGATATTCGACCACGACGTTTCGCAACCGGACACCCGAGGAGGGGTTCTGGGAAACCTGGCCGTAACAACCGGGCGCGGACAGTTCACGCGGGTGAAACCTCGCGAGCCGCCCCGTGAAACACCGCGCGCCAAAACTGCCAACGCACGAACCCAGGGCACGGGAGGACGATTGTGCTGAACGCAGGAGACACCGCGTGGGTATTGGCCAGCGCCGCGCTGGTCATGCTCATGACCCCAGGACTGGCGTTCTTCTATGGCGGCATGGTCCGCGCGAAGAGCGTCCTGAACATGCTGATGATGAACTTCATCGCGCTGGCCGTGGTGGGGGTGCTGTGGGCCCTGTACGGCTTCTCGATGTCCTTCGGCGACGACGCGTTCGGAGGCTTCCTCGGTAACTTCCACTTCGCGGGCCTCGAAAACACCTTCGGGAAGCTCGCCGGGTTCGCGGTCGCCGCGACCGACACCACGCCGGCGGTCGCCTGGCCCGGCTCGGACGGCCTGCCCGTCCTCGCGTTCGTCATGTTCCAGCTGATGTTCGCGATCATCACCCCCGCGCTGATCTCCGGCGCTATCGCCGACCGCGCGAAGTTCTGGGGCTGGACGCTGTTCGTCGTCGTCTGGGTGACGGTCGTGTACTTCCCGGTCGCGCACTGGGTGTTCTCCTTCAACGGCTTCATCGGCGAGAACGCCGTCGGCGGCTGGATCGCCAACAACCTCAAGGCACTCGACTTCGCCGGTGGCACCGCGGTCCACATCAACGCCGGTGCCGCGGGTCTCGCACTGGCGATCGTGCTCGGCAAGCGCAAGGGCTGGCCGAAGGACACCGGCCGTCCGCACAACGTGCCCTTCGTGCTCCTCGGTGCCTCGCTGCTGTGGTTCGGCTGGTACGGCTTCAACGCCGGTTCGGCGCTGGCCGCCAACGACCTCGCCGCCGTGGCGTTCACCAACACCACCGTCGCCACCGCCGCCGCCGTCCTCGGCTGGCTGCTGATCGAGCAGATCAAGTTCGGCAAGCCGACCACCCTCGGCGCGGCCTCCGGCGCGGTCGCCGGCCTGGTCGCCATCACCCCGGCGTGTGGTTTCGTGAGCCCGCTCGGGGCCATCGCGATCGGCCTCATCGCCGGTGCGGTCTGCGCGCTGGCCATCTCGCTCAAGTTCAAGTTCGGCTTCGACGACTCGCTCGACGTCGTCGGCGTCCACCTGGTCGGCGGCATCGTCGGCACGCTGCTGATCGGCTTCTTCGGCACCACGAGCGTCAACTCGCTGGGCGCGGACGGCCTGTTCTACGGCGGCGGGTTCACCCAGCTGGGTCGCCAGGCCGCGGCCGCCGGTGCGGTGCTCGCGTACTCCTTCGTGCTGTCCTTCATCATCGGCTTCGTGATCAAGAAGGCCGGCGGCTTCCGCGTCAGCACCGAGGACGAGGTCAGCGGCATCGACGAAGCGCAGCACGCGGAGAGCGCCTACGACTTCACCGGATCGGGCGGGGGCCTCGGCCACCCGACCACCATCCCGGTCAAGTCCGCCACCCCGGCCGCGAAACTCGAGGAGAGCAAGGCATGAAGCTCATCACGGCGATTGTGAAGCCGTTCACGCTCGACGACGTCCGCTCCGCGCTGGAGCAGCTGGGCGTGCTGGGCATGACGGTCAGCGAGGTCCAGGGCTACGGCCGGCAGAAGGGCCACACCGAGGTCTACCGCGGCGCGGAGTACTCGGTGGACTTCGTGGCCAAGCTGAAGGTCGAGGTCGTCACCGACGACACCAACGTGGAGAAGGTCCTCGAGGCCATCACCACGGCCGCGCACACCGGCAAGATCGGTGACGGCAAGGTGTGGGTGACGCCGGTGGAGACCGTCATCCGGGTACGGACCGGCGAGCGCGGCACGGACGCTCTATAAGGCGTCTGGGATGGCCGACGGGGGCGAACTGGTCAAGGCCACCGAGCGACTGCTCGAGGGCAGGCACGGGAGGCTGGGGGCGTCCGCACTGCGGGCGGCCCTGGTCGACCTCTACGAGTTCTGGCTGAGCAGGGGAGCCTCGGCGGCCGGCGTCGACACCGCGGAACCGGGTGTCGCGCTGGTCGCCGTGGGCGGGCTCGGCCGCCGGGAGCTGGTGCCGTTCTCCGATCTCGACCTGCTGCTGGTGCACAACGGCAACAGCGGCGTCGGCGAGATCGCGGACGCGCTCTGGTATCCCTTGTGGGACGCGAAAGTCGGGCTCGACCACTCGGTCCGCACGCCCGGCGAAGCGTTGAAGGTCGCTTCGGAGGACCTGCGCGTGGCCATGGGCCTGCTCGACGCCCGGCACCTCGCCGGGGACGCCGAGCTGAGCGGCCGGCTGGTCGCCGCGGCGCGGGACCAGTGGCGCCGCACCGCGCGCAAGCAGATCCCGGACATGACGGCGTCGGTCCGGCAGCGCTGGGCCCGCAGCGGCGAAATCGCGCAGTCCGCCGAACCCGACCTCAAGCACGGCCGGGGCGGGTTGCGGGACTTCGCCGTCCTGGAAGCCCTCGCCGCGGCGCAGCTCACCGCGCGTCCGGGCGAGGAACTCCTGGAAGCGAAGGGACTCCTGCTCGACGTCCGCACCGAGCTGCGGCGCGAGATCCGGCGCGAGCGGGACGTCCTGTCCGCGCCGGAGGCCGAGCTGGTCGCGGCCGAGCTGGGCTTCGGTGACCGGTTCACCCTGGCCCGCAAGCTTTCCGGAGCGGGCCGCACGATCGCGTACGCGCTCGACGTCGCGCTCCGGTCCACTGTGGAGCCCCCTCGGGGCCGCTTCGGGCGGCGGCCTTCGCGGACGCCGCTCGCGGAGAACGTGGTGCTGCACGGCAACGAGGTGGCACTGGCCCGTGACGCCGTCCCGGCGAAGGACCCGGCGTTGCTGCTGCGGGTCGCCGCCGCGTCGGCGCGCACGGGCAAGCCGATCGCGCTCGGCACGCTCAAGGCGCTGGCCGAGTCGGCGCCGGAACTGCGCGCGCCGTGGCCGGCCGAGGCGCTGAACGCCCTGGTCGAGCTGCTGGGCGCGGGGGAGGGGCTGGTCGACGCGGTCGAGTCCCTCGACCGGACCGGCCTGTGGTCCCGGCTGTTCCCCGAGTGGGGCGCGGTCCGCGACCTGCCGCCGCGCTCGCCGGTGCACCAGTGGACGGTCGACCGGCACCTGATCCGCACCTGCGTCGAGGCGGCCAAGCTGACCACCACGGTGTCCCGGCCGGACCTGCTGCTGATCGGCGCGCTGCTGCACGACATCGGCAAGGGCCGCGACGCCGACCACTCGGAGCTGGGCGCCAAGATCTCCGCCCAGGTCGCGACCCGGCTGGGCCTGACCCCGGCCGACGCGGCCACGGTGTCGGCGATGGTCCGCCACCACCTCCTGCTGCCGCACACGGCGACGCGGCGCGACATCGGCGAACCGGCCACGGTGGCCCGGGTGGTGAAGACCCTGGACAGCGACATCGTCCTGGTCGAACTGCTGCACGCGCTGACCCAGGCCGACTCGCTGGCCACCGGCCCGGGCGTCTGGACGGACTGGAAGGCCCGCCTGCTGGCGGAGCTGGTCTCGGGCTGCGAAGAAGTGTTGCACGGCAAGGGTTTCACGGCTCCCTCGCCGATGGACGAGGAACAACGCGAGCTCGTCGCTTCGGCGGTGGCGTCGGGCACGGGCGAGATCCGGATCAGCTCGCACGGCAAGGTGGTCACGGTCCTGCTGGCGGTCCCGGCCCGGGCGGAGCTGCTGGCCCCGGCGGCGGGCGTGCTGGCCCTGAACTCCCTGGAGGTCCACTCGGCGGTCCTGCGCGGCCACGACGGTGGCCGGGCCGGGGTGTTCACGGCGTCGCCGAAGTTCGGGTCACTGCCGGACGCGACGTTGTTGCGGGAGCAGTTCGCCCGCGCGGTGGCGGGCACTTTGCCGCTCACGCAGCGTCTGGCGGCGAAGGAGCGTGACTACGGCTCGCCGGCTCCGGTCGCCCCGAAGGTGCTCTGGTTCGACGACGAGACGACGGGCCCGGACACGGTGGTCCTGGAGCTGCGCGCGGCCGACCGGATCGGCCTGCTGTTCCGGGTGGCGGGCGCGTTGCGCCGGTGCGACGCGGAGGTCCGCTGGGCCAAGGCGTCGACGCTGGGCGGTGCGGTGGTGGACTCCTTCGCGGTGACGCCCCGCAGCGGCCGCATCGAGCCGGGCTGGCGCCGCGAGGTGGAACAGGCCGTCCTCACCGCGGCTTCCTGACCGCCCCGACCCCAGCGCCCCGATGTGGCCTTCGGTGCGGTGAATCGGCACTGCGGCGCGGAGCGCCTCCGTTGAGGGTGGTGGCGGGGGCATGGATGGAGCAACCAAGGCCACATTGGGGCGCTGGTCGCGAGCCACGTGCCGGAGTCGCCCGGTCTAGGCCGGTGCCCCGACCCAGCGCAGGAGCGCCTCGTCGAGGCCGGGCCCGCCGTCCCACGCGACGTACCCGTCGGGCCGGACGAGCCGGGGTGCCGCCCCCTCGCGGCCCTCGACCCGGCCGGCCCACCCCGCCGGCACGCTCGCTCCGACCAGGACCGCCCGGCCGTCCGCGCTCACCGGGACGTC
The DNA here is from genome assembly GCA_033793495.1 of Streptomyces sp. MN03-5084-2B. Lineage (GTDB taxonomy): Bacteria > Actinomycetota > Actinomycetes > Mycobacteriales > Pseudonocardiaceae > Amycolatopsis. Next base: position 57,467 of record JARAWT010000047.1, read on the forward strand.
GGTCGCGCGCCCGGTGATCCCGGGGTAGGTCACCCCGATGCCGGACAGCTCCGCGGCGACCGCGCGGCGCGCCTCGGGGACGGCCAGCAGCTCCGTGACCACCGTCCGGACGGCCACCGCGTCCGGGTCGGGGACGCCGAGGACCGCCTGGGCTCTCGTGCTGACCAGCACGCGCGCCGCGATCGGGTGGCGCTCGTCGTGGTAGCTGTCGAGCAGCTCCTCCGGGGCCGTGCCGCGGACCGTCGCGGCCAGCTTCCAGCCCAGGTTCACCGCGTCCTGCAGGCCCAGGTTGAGTCCCTGGCCACCGACCGGGAGGTGGATGTGCGCCGCGTCGCCGGCGAACAGCACCCGGCCGTGGCGGTAGCGCTCGAGCTGCCGGGACGCGTCGCCGAAGCGGGACGCCCACAGCAGTTCGCCCACGACGATCCCGGGTCCGTGCGCGGCGGTCAGCGCGCGCTGCACCTCGTCGGCCGTGACCGGGGCGTCGCGGTCGAGCTGTTGCTGCTCCTCGCCGAAGACGATCGTGCGGTAGCGGTCGCCGGACAGCGGCACCAGGTATCCCGACCCCGACGACGGCAGCTGCCACTCCTCCGCCAGGCCGGCGGGCTTGGCGGACAGGGTGAGGTCCGCGACGACCAGGGAAACCCGCGCCGGGCGGCCGGGGAACGCCGCGCCCAGCAGCTTCCGGACCGTGCTGTGGCCGCCGTCGGCGGCGACCAGCCAGCCGGCCCGGTGCTCGCGCCCGCCCGCGGTGACCGTGACGCCCTCGTCGTCCTGGGCCACCGCGGTGACGGCCGCACCGCGCAGCACCGGCGTGCGCAGCCGCGCCTCGATCGCCGCCACGACGTGGGCCTGTTCCACGCCGAGCTGGTACGGGAAGCACGTCGGCAGGTCGGTGTAGTCGATCGGGACGCCGGAAAAGTGCCCGGCGGGCAGCTTCGCCCGCACGTGCGGCTCGATCGCGGCGAGCAGGCCGCGGTCGGCGAGCACCTCGACCGACCGGGGCTGCAGGCCGAGCGCCTTCGACTGCGTGGTGGGCTCGGCGTCGCGCTCGAGGACCAGCACGTCCACCCCGGCGCGCTCCAGCTCGAACGCGGTCAGCAGGCCGGTCGGGCCCGCCCCCGCGACCAGGACGTCAGGCATCGAGGTTCTCCTTGCGGAGGTACCAGACGTGCCAGGTGATCAGCACGGCCAGCGCGCCGAACCACGCCAGGTTGGTGACCAGCGCGATGAGGTCGATCGGCAGCGTGTAGACGAGCACGACGTGCACCACCGCGCTGCCCAGCAGCACCGCACCCCAGGCGGCCGTGTTGATCCGCAGGCCACGCCGGAACCGGGCGTCGGTGTCCCAGCGGCCGGCCCACGCGTCCGCTCCTTCGGCGCCGCGCTTGACCTCGGCGATCGTGCGGCCGAGCGTCAGCTGCGCCGGGCGGCCGATGAAGACCGTGACCAGCATCCACGCGCCGAACAGGCCGCCCAGCGCCGCCGTCCAGCCTTCGCGGATCACCAGCGTGCGCGGGTCGTCCGACAGCAGGCCGAGCACGACCGACAGCACCAGGACGCTCAGCGTGACCAGGGCGACGAGGTCGATCCGGCGGTTGCGGGCGATGGTCCAGAGCACGTACGGCGCGGCGACCAGGACGCCGGCCATCAGCGCCCACCACTGGCTCACCCCGGCGGCGCGCAGGCCGTAGAACAGCGCCATCGGCACGACCACTTCGAACACGACGTTCCGCACGTTGGCGCGCACCACCCGGCGCAGGCCGGCGTCGGGTTCGGTCTTCTGCCCGATCATCATTCGGAGTCCCCCGTGGATTCGGGTGCGGTCGCCCGCACGTACAGGTCGGCGAGCTCACGGCCGATGCGCGTGAGCTCGGCGGGTTCGGGCACGTCGGCCGCCGCGGTGGCGACGACGGCGTCGAGCCCGGAGGTGAAGGAGAGCGCCGCGGTCCGGGCGTCGAAGGCGCCGAAGGCGCCGGCCGCCTGCCCGGTGCGGAAGTGCTCTTCGAACAGGGCGTGCCGCCCGTTGACGGCGTCGCTCTGCGAGCCGGCGTTCTTGACGAGGTCGATCAGCGCCCGGACCTCGGTGGCGTGCTCGCCGACGAGTTCGACGTTCGCCTCGACGTAGGCGCGCAGCTGGGCGACGTGCCCGACGGCGGCGTCGATGCGCGGCTGCATGAACGCCCCGGTGACCTCTTCGATCTCGGTGATGCACGCCTTCAGCAGGTCGTCCTTGCCGGCGAAGTGGTAGCTGATCATCCCCGTGCTCGACAGGCCCGCCTGCTTCGCGATCCGGCTGAACGACGCCTTGAGGTAGCCGGCTTCGGCGATCACCACGATCGCGGCCCGCACGATCTGGGCTCGCCTGCCGGACTCGGTGAACGTTCTTGCTCGCATGAGCAAAATTTAGCTCAGCCGAGCAAATCTGACAAGTCGCCTGGTCAAGAACGGGTTAGGGGGCTCGTCAGGCGGGGGCGGTGCCTTCGACGACCTGGTTGCGGCCCGCGTCCTTGGCCCGGTACAGGGCCTTGTCGGCGGCCTGCAGCAGCCGGTCGACGGCCGTGCCGCCGTCCGGGTAGGTCGCGACGCCGATGGAGGCGGACAGGCCGTCGATCGCGCGGACGCGGGTGCCGTCCTCGTACTCGACCCGCAGGGCCTCGATGGCCGACCGGATGCGCTCGGCCACCGCCAGCACGGCCGCCGGCCCGATGTCTGGCAGCAGGACGACGAACTCCTCGCCACCGAAGCGCCCGACCGAGTCGTAGTCGCGGACGGCGCTCTTGATCGTCGCCGCGACCGCGCGCAGCACGGTGTCGCCCGCGAGGTGCCCGTGCTCGTCGTTGATCAGCTTGAAGTGGTCGAGGTCGATCATCAGCACGCCGAACGTGCTGCGCGTGCTGCGCTGGGCGCGCGCCAGTTCGCGCGAAGCGAGCAGGTGCCACCCGGTCGTGTTGAACAGGCCGGTCTTCTCGTCGGTCGTCGCGGCGATCTCCAGCTGCTTGATCAGCACCGCCCGGTGCAGCACCAGCAGCGGCGGCACGATCGCCACGGCGAGCGCGGGCAGCGTCGCCAGCGTCAACGCCGTGAGCAGGCCCAGGCAGAGCGTCGCGACTTCGAGGAGGTTGTCGCCGAGGCCGCCGAAGAACGCCTTGAGCGAGCGCTTGGTGATCGTCAGCGCCGGCACGATGGTGATGGCCGCGACCAGGAAGTACGTCACCGCGGCCAGCGTGATGGCCGTGACGCCGCGCCAGCCCGCCGTCAGCGCCTCGTACATGTCCGGGACACCGAGGCGGCTGAGGACGAACTCGGCCGAGTAGCAGGTGATGACGACCAGCGTCGCGTTCAGCGTGGTCCGGAACGGCGGGACGCGCTTGATCCGCGCGAGGCTGCGCGTCGCCAGGTGCGCGTAGAGGACGGCGATCAGCGCGGTGACGAGTGCGGGCGGCAGCAGCAGCACGCCGGCGAACGTCCAGACCGACGTCAGGTTGATGTGCGGGGTGTCCGACACCAGACGTCGGACGCGTTCGATCTTCCGGCCCAGTTCGGCTTGGAGGACGCCGAGGCCCGCGAGGACGCCGAAGACGGCCAGGTCCCACCGGCGGGTGGGGACTGCCGCGGCGGTCCAGGCGGTGGCGACGAGCGCGACCGATTCGACGAGGAAGCAGTAGAAGATCAGCGACCCGCGCTGCTGCCAGAGCGTCCAGCGAGCAGGGTTCAGCCCCCCACGGATCCCTCCCGCGCGGGGTTGGGCCGGACGGGCGCCGTCCATACTCAAGGCGGTGCAACTCCCCTGGGTGATCCGACGATCCACATCCACCCCACCACACCGGGCGGCCGCGATCGATGATTGCCACACGTTCGGAGCAGTGAAGGGAGGCCGCCGCCATGCGCAACCGCGAGTCCTGAGCCTCCACGTCCCGAAGTCCGCGCGAACCGCCGGAGGGAGGCCGTCATGCGCAATCGCGAGTCCTGAGTCGCTGTGACCCTCGTCCGCCTGTGCTGGAGAGGAGAGCCGTCGTGCGCAACCGCGAGTCCTGAACCGATGTCCGCTCGGCCGTCTGCGTGCTGGAGAGGAGAGCGCTGTGCGTAATCGCGAGTCCTGAGTCGTCGTGACCTCTGTTTGGCCGCGCCTGGAAGGAGGAGTGCTGTGCGTAATCGCGAGTCTTGAGCTGCCGTGGTCCCCGTTTGCCCGCGTCCGGGAGGAGAGCGCTGTGCGCAACCGCGAGTCCTGAACCGATGTCCACCCGCCCGCCTGCGTGCTGGAGAGGAGAGCTGTCGTGCGTAATCGCGAGTCCTGAGTCGTCGTGGTCCCTGTTTGGCCGCGCCTGGAAGGAGGAGTGCTGTGCGTAATCGCGAGTCCTGAGCTGCCGTGGTCCCCGTTTGCCCGCGTCCGGGAGGAGAGCGCCGTGCGCAACCGCGAGTCCTGAACCGATGCCCGCCCGACGGCCCGCGCCTGGAAGGAGAAGTGCTGTGCGCAACCGCGAGTCCTGATCCCAGCCGTGCACCCCGTCCGTACCCGCCCGAGAGAGGAATCGTCACCATGCGCAACCGTGAGTCGTGAATTGGCGCCGGAGGAAGATCCGGCCAGCCCTCGTCCGCGGGCCCGGGTGGGGCCGCTCAGGCGGTCGCGCCGCCGTCGACCACCAGGTCGTGCCCCACGGTGAACGCGGCTTCGTCCGAAGCCAGCCACAGCACCGCGGCCGCCACTTCGGCGGTGGCACCCACCCGGCCCAGCGGGATCGCGTTCTTCAGCCGCGCGGCCCGGTCGGCGTCCGTCTCGCCGGGGCGCCGGGACATGTCCGTGTCGGTCGCGCCCGGGCTGACGGCGTTGATGCGCACGCCGTCGGCGATGTGGTCGCGCGCCGCCGTCCTGGTCAGCGCGCTCACCGCGGCCTTCGACGCCGCGTAGGCCGCCATGTTCGGCAGCCGCCCGTGCGCGCCGATGTTCGACGCCATGTTGACGATCGCGCCGCCGCCGTGCGCCCGCATGTGGGCGACCTCGTGCTTCAGGCACAGCCACGTCCCGGTGACGTTCGTGCCCAGCACCGCGCCGAAGCCGTCCTCGTCGAGGTCCGCGGCCGCCGCCGGCGTCCCGAGGATGCCCGCGTTGTTGAACGCGACGTCCAGCCCGCCGTGCCGCGCGACGACCGTCTCCACCATCCGCGCCACGTCCGCGGAGTCGGTCACGTCGACGGTCACCGCGCTCGCGTCGCCGCCGATCTCCGCCACCGCGGACGCCAGCCGCCGCCCGTCGCGCCCGGCGACGACCACCGTCGCGCCTTCACCCGCGAACGCCCGCGCCGTCGCCCGGCCGATGCCCGAGCCGCCGCCCGTCACCAGGACGACCTTGCCCGCGAAACGTGCCCCCATCGTGTGCCTTCTTTCTGGTCCGTTCATTCTCGAATAAGCAGTCGCAGGGCCTGCGAGACGGCCGCGTTCACCCGGCTCGCCGCATCGGTGCCCTTGCCGAGGACCCGCAGTCCTTGGAGCACGGTGAGCAGGAACCGCGCCAGCGTCGCCGGGTCGCTTCCGGCGGGGAGCTCGTCCTGGGCCTTCGCGCGCTCCAGGGCCATGGTGAGGGCGACCTCGAGGGTGTCCCAGCTGCGTTCCACGACTCGCGCGACTTCGGGGTCGTGGGGGAGCAGCTCGATCGCCGCGTTGACGACGAAGCAGCCCATTCTCGTGTCGTCGGCCAGGATTTCCGTGGTGTAGCTCGCGAAAAGCCGGCGCACCGCGGCCACGCCGGAACCCGGTTCCGACAGCTGGGCCATCACTCGTGCGTCGGTTCGTTCCGCGTAGCGCTTCAAGGCCGTGACGTAGAGGTCGTGCTTCGTGCCGAAGGTGGCGTACAGGCTGGCCTTGGCGACGCCGAGGTGCGTGACGAGGTCGCTGACCGACGTCGCCTCGTACCCCTGCCGCCGGAAGAGCGTGAGCGCGCTGTCGCAGGCTTCGCCGACATCGAACTCCTTGACCCGGGACATGATCGAAACCTTAGTCGTATCGAGAACGAACGGTCAAATATGTCGGCGGCGGTGTGTCGCCTCCGGTCACGGCGCGTGCGGTGGCACTATGGCTGCTTCGACCGGCCCGAGGGGGTGAGCGATGCAGGATCGGCTGACGCTGCCGCCGACCGTCGTCGCCACCCACCTGCGCTCCTGTGCCGACGAACTCGCGGCCGGCCTGCGCTGCGGCGGCCCGGGCGCCACGACGGCCGAGCTGACCCACGTCGTCGCCCAGCTGGTCGCCGGCCAGGAAGCCATCTCTCACGCGCTCGCCGGCCTCGCCGCCCGCGTCGAAGGGGGCGCCGCCGCCCTCGCCGCGGCGCCGCCGCTGGACGTCGAGGTGGTCGCCGAGGTGCTCCGCGCGGCCGCGATCGCCTCCCGGTGCTCGGCGGAGGCGCTCGACGAGGTCACGCCGTCGTTCGAATGTGTGAGCGAATCCGTCTCGCCTGACACCCGTTTGTAGCTGTCGATCCGCCGCGGCCGCTGTCTAGCCTGGGAACTGCGGAGGTGGCACGGATGCGCGCAGTGTGGACGGGCACGATCGGGTTCGGCAGTTACGCCATCCCGGTGAAGGCGTACAGCGCCACCGAGGAGCGGGAGATCCCGCTGCACCAGGTCCACGAGGTCGACGGCGGCCGCATCCGCGTCAAGCGCGTCTGCGAGATCGACGGCGACGAGGTGCCGCCCGAGGAGATGGTCCGCGGCTACCCGGTGCCCGGCGGCGACGTCGTCCTGCTGTCCGACCACGAGCTGGCGTCGCTCCCGATGCCGGGCCGCACGATCGCCATCCGCGGGTTCGCGCCGGTGTCCGACGTCGATCCGCTCTGGTTCGCGAAGAGCTACTACCTCGAACCCGAACCGGCGGGCACGAAGCCGTACGTGCTGTTCAGCGAGGCGCTCCAGCAGTCGGGCCGGCTCGCGCTGGTCACCGTCGCACTGCGCCGCCGGGAGACACTCGGGGCGTTGCGCGTGCGCGACCAGGTGATCGTGCTCGAGACGATGCGGTGGCCCGACGAGGTGCGCGCCCCCGACTTCCCGTTCCGGCACGCCGACGTCGACATCCGGCCCGGCGAGCTGCGGCGGGCGGTCACCCTGGTCGAGGAGCTGACCGGCGAGTTCGACCCCGGCCGGTACCCCGACCGTTACCGTGAGGCCTTCCACGCGTTGGTCCAGGCGAAGATCGACGGCGCCGAGGTCGTCCAGCCGACGGCCGCCGAGCAGGCCGAGGGAGTAACCCGCCTGCTGGCGGCGTTGCAGGAGAGCGCCGCCGAAGCGGAAGACGGGCGCAACGCGGCCGTCACCAAGGCCAAGGCGGCTGCTTCGAGGGCCGCGAAGGCGCGTACGACGGCGAAGCGCGCGGCGACGCGCAGCCGCACGAAGACGCCTTGAGTATTACTACCCACGGGTAATTGAGGGTTCTCACACTCAACCCGCCACCCTTCGGCGCGGCAGACTTCCTCCTGTCAGCGGATACCGGATCGCTGACGAGGAGGGAAGTCCGGACGGCCCCTGGGGAGGTGAGCCGTCCAGACGCCAGGGTTCCGGGGCGGGCCGAAGGAGGAGCGGCCCGTTTCCGGAACCCGTCCCGCACCACGGGGAGGTGGCGCGGGAGCCAAGGGGGTGTCCGAAGGCTGCCGTGGAGGGATCGAGGGGTCTCCACGGCAGCTTTCAGGCGTCCGCGACCCGGGTCATCAGGTCGGCGGCCAGCCGGAGCAGCTGACGCTCGGTCGGTGACAACGTCGATTCCAGCGCGCCGGCCAGCCAGCGTTCGCGGTGGTCGCTGTACTCGCGAAGCACGGCGAGGCCGTTCGCGTTGATGCTGATCCGCGAGCGGCGCCCGTCGTCGGGATCCGGCTCCCGCTCGATCAGCCCGCGGATGGTGAGCGCCGCCAGGATCCGGGTGAGCGACTGCGGCTGCAGCCGTTCCGCCTCCGCCAGCTCGGTCGGCGTCTGCGTGCCCGCCCGGTAGAGCCGGCTCAGCACCGCGAGCAGCGCCGGCCCCGGCGTCGCCTGGTTCGCCTCGGCGCGCATCCGCCAGTTCAGCCGCCCGACGCCTTCGCGCAGCCGCCGGGCCAGGTCGGCGAGTTCGGCGTCCGCGGTGATCCGCGCGGCGGTCTCGTCAAGGGTCCGGGCCGGTTCGGTCTGCATGGCCCCACATTAGGTGGTTCCCCGGACCAGCCGGGCATAACGCCCGTCGCGCGCCAGCAGCTCTTCGTGTGTTCCTCGTTCGGCGATCCTCCCTTCGTGCAGGACGACGATCTGGTCCGCGTGCTCCACAGTGGACAGCCGGTGGGCGATGGTCAGCGTGGTGCGCCCCGCGGCGAGCCGGTCGAGCTCGGCCTGCACCGAGCGTTCGGTGCGGGTGTCGAGCGCGCTGGTCGCCTCGTCGAGGATGAGCACCGGCGGGTTGCGCAGCAGGATCCGGGCGATCGCGATCCGCTGCTTCTCGCCGCCGGAGAACCGGTAGCCCCGCTGGCCGACGACCGTGTCGTAGCCCTCCGGCAGGCCGGCCAGGGTGTCGTGGATGTGCGCGGCCTTCGCCGCCCGCTCGATCTCGTCGTCCGTCGCGTCCGGCTTGGCGAAGCGCAGGTTCTCCCGCACGGTGTCGTGGAAGAGGTAGGTCTCCTGCGACACGAGCCCCACGCCGGCTGCCAGCGATTCCAGGGTGACGTCCCGGACGTCGGTGCCGTCGATCGTCACCGCACCACCGCTCACCTCGTACAAGCGGGCGACGAGGTAGGCGAGCGTCGTCTTGCCCGAGCCGGTCGAGCCGACCAGCGCCGTCGTGGTCCCGGCCGGTACGTCGAGGTCGATGTCCTCCAGCGTCGGCAGGCCGTCTTCGGAGTACCGGAACGACACTCCGCGCATCGAGACGTCGCCCTGGCGAACCTCCAGTTCCCGCGCGCCGGGCTTGTCCGCGATCTCCGCCGGCAGGTCCAGGACCTCGAAGATGCGGCCGAACAGCGCCTTCGACGTCGCCACGTTCTGCCCGATGGTCTGCATCGCGGTCGCCGGTGCGACCAGCCGGTTGAGCATGCTGGTGAACGCCACGACGGTGCCGATGGAGAACGGTGTCGCGCCGCCCGCCAGCGCCAGCCCGGCGACCCAGTAGACCAGCGCCGGGATCACGGTCAGGCTCATCGCCCGCGACGCCGTCTGCCACCGGCCGGCCAGCGCGGCGGCTCGTTCCAGCGAAGCGATCTCCCGGGACTCCGCCCCGAAGCGCTCGCGCATCGCCCGCTCGTTGCCCATCGTCTTGGCGAGCAGCACCCCGGTGACCGACAAAGATTCCTCGACCATCGTCGTCAGCCGGGCCATCCGGCGGGTCCGGCCGCGGGCCAGAGCCCGCCGCTTCTTGCCCAGGCGCAGCGTGAACAGCAGGAACAGCGGCACGACGATCAGCGAGAGCGCCGCGAGCTGCCAGTCGAGCAGGATCAGCGCGACGGCGATGGCGATCGTCGTGGTCGCGTTCTGCACCATCGACCCGGCGGTCGTGGTGATCACGTTGTCCACCCCGCCGATGTCGTTGAACACCCGCGAGAGCACTTCGCCGCTCTTCGTCCGTGTGAAGAAGCCGAGCGACATCCGCTGCAGGTGGCCGTAGACGGAGACGCGCAGCTCGTTCATCACCCGCTGCCCGATGGTGTTGGACAGCCCGGTGGTCGCGACGCCGAGGGCGCCGCTGCCCACCGCGCAGGCGATCATCCCGGCCGCCAGGAGGCTGATCAGCAGGGTGTCCCGGTGCGGCAAGGCGTCGTCGAGGATCTCGCGCAGCAGGAACGGCGAGACGACGCCGAGGCCGGCTTGCACGACGATCAGCGCGAACAGCGCGCCGAGCGGCCCGCGGTGCGGGCGGAACAAGCCGGCGATCCGCCGCAGCGGCACCGGTTCGTCGGTGTCGTCGGCGGGTTCGCGCAGTGCGGGGACCGAGGTCATGCACCTATGTTTACTAAAATCCCGGCGGAGTGCCACCACTTTTCTTGAAACAACCCGGAAGTGCGTCGAACAGTAGTTAACGCATGCGTACTACGGTGTGCATGCCCGCGGAGCGGAGGAGCCGGAGCGACTACCCTCGACAAGGCCGGCCGCGTCCGGCGCGCCACCATCGACCCAGCTGGAGCGTGCACACCCGTGTTCGACACCCTCTCCGATCGGCTCACTGCCGCCCTTCAGACGCTCACGCGCAAGGGCAAGCTGTCCGACGCCGACATCGACGCCACCGCGCGCGAGATCCGCATCGCGCTGCTGGAGGCCGACGTCGCCCTCGGCGTGGTCAAGACCTTCATCGCGAGGATCAAGGAACGGGCGAAGGGCGCCGAGGTCTCCCAGGCGCTCAACCCCGCCCAGCAGGTCGTCAAGATCGTCAACGAGGAGCTCGTCGGGATCCTCGGCGGCGAGACGCGCCGGCTCAACCTGGCCAAGACCCCGCCGACCGTGATCATGCTCGCCGGTCTGCAAGGTGCCGGTAAGACGACGCTCGCCGGCAAGCTGGCGATGTGGCTGAAGAAACAGGGCCACGCGCCGATGCTGGTCGCCTGCGACCTCCAGCGCCCGAACGCCGTCACGCAGCTGCAGGTCGTCGGCGAGCGCGCCGGCGTCGTCACCTTCGCGCCCGAGCCCGGCAACGGCGTCGGCGACCCGGTCGACGTCGCCCGCCGCGCCATCGCCGAGGCCAAGCACGCGCAGCACGACGTCGTCGTGGTCGACACCGCGGGCCGCCTGGGTGTCGACGAAGAGCTGATGAAGCAGGCCGCGGACATCCGCGACGCGGTTGAGCCGGACGAGGTCCTGTTCGTCGTCGACGCCATGATCGGCCAGGACGCCGTGACCACGGCGGAGGCGTTCCGCGACGGCGTCGGCTTCAGCGGTGTCGTGCTCACGAAGCTTGACGGTGACGCCCGCGGTGGTGCCGCGCTGAGCGTCCGCGAGGTCACCGGCCAGCCGATCCTCTTCGCGTCCAACGGCGAGAAGCTCGAGGACTTCGACACCTTCCACCCGGACCGGATGGCGTCGCGGATCCTCGGCATGGGTGACGTGCTCACCCTGATCGAGCAGGCCGAGCAGGCCTTCGACCAGAAGCAGGCCGAGAAGGCCGCCGAGAAGCTCTCCAGCGGCCAGCTCACCCTGGAGGACTTCCTCGAGCAGATGCTCGCGGTCCGCAAGATGGGCCCGATCGGCAACCTGCTCGGCATGCTCCCGGGTGCCGGCCAGATGAAGGACCAGCTCGCCCAGGTCGACGACAAGCACCTGGACAAGCTGCAGGCGATCATCCGCGGCATGACCCCGGCCGAGCGCGAAGACCCGAAGATGATCAACGGGTCGCGGCGGCTGCGCATCGCGAACGGCTCCGGCGTCACCGTCCGCGAGGTCAACGACCTGGTCAACCGGTTCTTCGAGGCCCGCAAGATGATGGCCCAGATGGCCGGCCGGTTCGGCTTCGGCGGCGGGGGCGGCGGCTCCAAGTCCCGCAAGGGCAAGAAGGGCAAGAAGGGTCGCGGCCCGACCCAGCCCAAGGTCCGCGGCGGCTTCCCCGGTGGCATGCCGATGCTGCCCCCGGGCGGGAAGATGCCGGGCGGGATGCCCGACCTCTCGCAGCTCGGCGGCATGAACGACGTCCCGGGCTTCGACCCGTCGAAGTTCAAGCTGCCCAAGAACCCCAAGGACAATTGAGCACCGCGCTCCACGCCGCCGGGGTGATCCTGCCCGGCGGCGAGCCGGGGGAGCTGTGGATCACCGGCGGCCGGATCTCGTTCGAGCCGGTGCCGGACGCCGAGAGCCTCGGCCGCGGCGTCTTCCTCGTGCCCGGCCTGGTCGACGCGCACTGCCACCCCGGCATCGGCGTCGGCGGGCCGGTCTCCTTGGAAGAGGCCACCGAGCAGGCGATCACCGACCGCAACGCCGGGACGCTGCTCATCCGCGACTGCGGCCTCCCCATCGACGTCCGGCCGCTGCAGCGGCGGGCCGACCTGCCGACGATCATCCGCGCCGGGCGGCACCTGGCCCTGGCCAAGCGGTACATCCCCGGCCTCGGTATCGAGCTGGAGGATCCGGCACAGCTGCCGGACGCCGTCGCCGAGCAGGCCCGCGACGGCGACGGCTGGGTCAAGCTCGTCGGCGACTGGATCGACCGCGGGGAGGGCGACCTCGCGCCGTTGTGGCCGGACGACGTCCTCGCCGAAGCGGTCAAGATCGCGCACGACCACGGCGCCCGCGTGACCGCGCACGTGTTCGGCGAAGCGGCACTGCCGGGCCTGATCGCGTCCGGCATCGACTGCCTGGAGCACGGCACCGGCCTCCGCGCCGACCAGCTGGCCGAGCTGGCGCGCCACGACGTCGCCCTGGTCCCGACGCTGATCAACATCGAGAACTTCCCGGGCATCGCCGACAAGGCGGGCAAGTACCCGACGTACGCCGCGCACATGCGCGCGCTACACGCCGGCGTCGGCGAGATGGTCGCTTCGGCCATCGAAGCCGGCGTACGCGTCTTCGCGGGCAGCGACGCCGGGGGCATGGTCGAGCACGGCAGGCTCGTCGACGAGATCGAGGCGCTCCACCGCGCCGGCATGACGCGCGAGCAGGCCCTCGCGAGCGCGTCCTGGGCCGCCCGCGACTGGCTCGGCCACCCCGGCATCGCCGACGGCGCACCCGCCGACCTGCTGGTCTACCCGAGCGACCCGCGCGAAGACCTGGGCGTCCTGCGGCATCCGTCGCACATCGTGCTCGGCGGGGTCGTGTACGCCTAGACCCCCGCTGATTTCCTTGCGGGGTCGGCACTTTAGCGTGGGGCGCGTGACGGACGACGACGGCGCACGGCGCGTGCTCGGGGCGCACTGGTGTTTCGTGGCGTTCTTCGCGGGCATCGCCGGCTACTACCTGGCCAACCTGATCATCGCCGCGGCGGTCAACCGCAACGTCGGCGAGTTCGACCCCCTGGAGCTGCACGACATCGGCCCGCTCCTGCTGCTGGCGTTCGTGCCCAACCTGCTGCTCGGCCTCGGCCCGGCGGCCGGCTCGTGGCTGTGGGGCGAGGGACTGCGCACCGATTTCGGCCTCAAGCCGACCTGGCGTGACGTCCGGATCGGCCTCGCGTGCGGGGTGCTCGCGCTGGTCGTCGGCTACCTGCTCAACCTGATGCTGATCGCGGTCTACGGCGCCGACGACGTTTCCGACAGCCCGCTGACCGACCTCGCCGACACCTTCGACGGCGACACGGTGTGGCTGGTGCTCGCGGCGGTGATCGTCATCGCCGGTGCGCCGATCACCGAGGAGCTGCTGGTCCGCGGCACGCTGTGGAACGCGCTGTCGGTCCACCGGGTCCCGCCGTGGGTGGTGCTCGTGCTCACCTCGCTCGTGTTCGCCCAGCTGCACGGCGAGCCGACCCGCACCATCGCGCTGTTCGGGCAGGGCATCGCGATGGGACTGGCCCGGTACCTGTCCGGCCGGGTCAGCGCCGGGGTGATCGCGCACGCGGCCAACAACCTCCCGCCCGCGGTGCTCCTGTTCGTCGCGCACTAGACGTTGCGAAGTTCGATGGACAGTAGCTGGACGGATACTGTGAGATCACATCCCGGCGGCTAGGCTCGACATCTGGAGCCGACCGACGCGAAGGGCAAGGCGTGACCACTTCCCAGCCCCGGGACCCGGCTGCCGACGCCACGCCGTTGCCCGAGCCCGAGGAGCCCGCCTTCCTGCCGCCCGCGCCACGGCACCGGTGGGGCTTCGGGGCCTTCCTGCTCGTCGAGGCCGTGCTGCTGGCGTCCGCGGCCTTCGTGTCCGTCCTGGTCGGGGACACCGGACCCGGCCCGCTGCCGATCCGCGTCGTGCTGCTGGGCACCATGCTGCCGACGATGATCGCGGCCGGCGTCGCGGTGCTGGTCACCTACGTCCGCGGCAACGGGCCGGTGGCCGACCTGCGGCTCGAGTGGCGCTGGGCCGACGTGAAGACCGGCGTGCGGTACGGCTGCATCGGGCTCGTCTCCACCACCGTCGCCGCCTACCTGTGGACGCAGCTGGTCGGCGACGCGAACGCGACGTCGGCGATCAGCGCGCTGGTCGAAGACCGCCGGATGTCGATTTCGGCAGCCGTGGTGATGTTCGTCTACCTCTGGCTGCTCGGCCCGATCTGCGAGGAGATCATCTACCGCGGCCTGCTCTGGGGTGCGGCGGAACAGCTGCAGTGGCGCAGCGAGCGCTGGGGCCGCGTCGCGGCTTTCCTGCTGTCCACGGCGGTGTTCGCGGCCAGTCACCTCGAGCCGCTGCGGACGACGCTGCTGCTGGTCATCGCGGTGCCGATCGGCCTGGCCCGGCTGGTCACCGGCCGTCTGCCGGGCAGCATCGTCGCGCACCAGGTGAACAACTTCCTGCCGGCGCTGACCATCCTGCTCGGGGCGCTCGGGGTGGCGTCTTTCTAGGCCTGTTTCCGGTCCCGCCCGCCCCGTCTGGCAGAATGGCGTACTGCCTGCTTCCGCCGGACCCTCTCACCGTGCGAAAGCTCCTGACCTTCGGGTGCCCGCGTCCGTGTCCCCACTCGGCCCGCGTGCGCCCAGCCCAGCACCAGAGAGATTCGAGGAGAACCCACACCCGTGGCCGTCAAGATCAAGCTGCAGCGCCTCGGCAAGATCCGTGCGCCGTACTACCGCATCATCGTTGCCGACGCGCGCACCCGCCGGGACGGCAAGGCCATCGAGACGATCGGCAAGTACCACCCGAAGGAAGAGCCGAGCCTGATCGAGGTCGTCTCCGAGCGCGCCCAGTACTGGCTGAACGTCGGCGCGCAGCCGACCGAGCCGGTCCAGCGCCTGCTGGAGATCACCGGTGACTGGCAGAAGTTCAAGGGCCTGCCGGGCGCCGAGGGCACCCTGAAGGTGGCCGAGCCGAAGCCGTCCAAGCAGGACCTGTTCAACGCGGCGCTGGCCGCGGCCGGCGAGGAGCCCACCACCGAGGCCACCACGCCGAAGAAGAAGTCCGCCCCGAAGAAGGCCGAAGCCGAGAAGGCGGAGGCCGCTGAGGGCGAGAAGTCCGAGTGAGTTTCCTCGCGGACTCCCTCGAGCACCTGGTGCGCGGGATCGTCGACAACCCGGACGAGGTCCGGGTCGAGCTGCTGACCACACGCCGTGGCCGCACGCTCGAGGTGCACGTGCACCCCGACGACCTCGGCAAGGTGATCGGCCGGGGTGGTCGCACGGCGACCGCCCTGCGCACCGTCATGGGCGGCATCGGTGGCCGCGGCGTCCGGGTGGACGTCGTCGACACCGACCGCTGAGCACCTTCTGGAAACGGTCAGGATGGACGTCGTAGTCGGCCGCATCGCGAAGGCGCACGGTATCCGCGGGGAACTCGCGGTGGACGTGCGCACGGACTCGCCGGAAGAGCGGTTCAAGATCGGTGCGGCCGTCACGACGAAGCTGCGTGACGGCAGCAAGAGGGAACTCACCATCGCAGCCGCCCGCGAACACAGCGGGCGGCTGCTGGTGCGTTTCGAGGAGGTCCTGACCCGCGACGTCGCCGAGACGCTGCGGGGCGCCCTCCTGCTCGCCGACACCGACACGTTGCCGCCGACCGCGGATCCCGACGAGTTCTACGACCACGAGCTGGCCGGCCTGCGGGCCGAGCTGGCCGACGGCACGGTCGTGGGCAAGGTCGTCGAAATCCTCCACTCGGCCGCCGGCGAGCTCCTGCAGCTCGACGTCGACGGCCGTGAGGTGCTGGTGCCGTTCGTCCGCGCGATCGTCCCGACCGTGGATGTCGGCGGCGGCCGGGTCGTGCTCGACCCGCCGGAAGGGCTCCTGGACGCCTGAAATGCGGATCGACGTCGTCACGATCTTTCCCGAGTACCTCGACCCGCTGCGCGCCGCGCTGCTGGGCCGGGCGATCGACCGCGGCCTCATCGAGGTCGGCGTGCACGACCTGCGCGACTGGACGCACGACGTGCACCGCGCGGTCGACGACGCGCCCTACGGCGGCGGCCCCGGCATGGTCATGAAGCCGCAGATCTGGGGCCCGGCGCTGGACGACGTCTGCCGTCCCGAAACCCGGCTCGTCGTGCCGACGCCGGCCGGCCGGCCGTTCACGCAGGAGCTGGCCCACGCCTACGCGGCGGAGAAGCACCTGGTCTTCGCCTGCGGCCGGTACGAGGGCATCGACCAGCGGGTCGTCGACGACGCGGCCCGGCGGATGCCGGTCGACGAGGTGTCGATCGGCGACTACGTCCTGGTCGGCGGCGAGGCGGCGGTGCTGGTCATCGTCGAGGCCGTCGTCCGGCTGCTGCCCGGGGTACTCGGCAACGCGCGTTCGGCCGCCGAAGACTCGTTCTCCGACGGCCTGCTCGAAGGGCCCAGCTACACGCGCCCGGAGGTGTGGCGGGACCTGGCGGTGCCGGACGTGCTGCGGTCGGGCAACCACGCGCTGATCGACCGCTGGCGGCGTGACCAGGCCCTCGAGCGCACGGCCCGCCGCCGCCCGGATCTCCTGGCGGCGCTGCCGGAAGGTAGTCTCGACAAGCACGACCGAGGGGTCCTGGAGGGCTTGGACCCCGAGCAGGCCGAGGGCCGGTTCTCCCGGCCCGATCCCGGTCTGTAATACTTGACAGGTTGGCGTGAGTGGACCTCCTCGTCCACGAGCCCGCCATCAGCCCCCCGGGTCGCCCGCAGCGGCACCGTTGCGCGCCCGGGATCTGTACGCAAGCCATACCGAAGACGAGGACGGACCACCGATGAACACCCTGGACGCGCTGGACAAGCAGTCGCTGCGTTCCGACATCCCGGACTTCCGCCCGGGCGACACGCTCAAGGTGCACGTCCGCGTCATCGAGGGCAACCGCGAGCGCAACCAGGTCTTCCAGGGCGTCGTGATCCGCCGTCAGGGCGGCGGCATCCGGGAGACCTTCACCGTTCGCAAGATCTCCTTCGGCGTCGGCGTGGAGCGCACCTTCCCGGTGCACTCGCCGAACATCGCCGAGGTCGAGGTCCACAAGCGCGGTGACGTGCGGCGCGCGAAGCTGTACTACCTGCGCGACCTGCGCGGCAAGAAGGCCAAGATCAAGGAGCGCCGCGAGAACCGCGAGACGGCCTCGGCTAACTGAGTCACCACCCGGTTACCGGTAGCCTGACGACGTGGCCGAACCCGTGTCCCAGAACGCTCCCGAGGATGACCCCGATCGCTCCGAAGCGGACAAGCCAAGGCTGTCCCGTTCCGAGGAGCGCGGGGGATCCGGTCGGCGGCGAGCCAAGCCCGCCAAGAAACGGTCGTTCTGGAAGGAACTGCCGATCCTGCTCGTGATCGCCCTGGTGCTCACGATCCTGATCCAGACATTCCTCGCGAAAGTCTTCATGATCCCCTCGGGGTCGATGGAGGCCACGCTGCACGGGTGTCCGGGGTGCACCGGTGACCGGATCCTGGTCGACCGGGTCACCTACGACTTCACCGAGCCCTCCCCGGGTGACGTGATCGTGTTCAAGGGTCCGCCGGCGTGGATCAACAACGAGATTGCGCCGCAGGAGTCGAGCAACATCGTCGTCCAGGGCCTGCGCGGTCTCGGCTCGCTGGTCGGGTTCGCCCCGCCGGACGAGCGCGACTTCGTCAAGCGGGTGATCGCGGTCGGCGGGCAGACCGTCCAGTGCTGCGACCCGCAGGGCCGCATGATCGTGGACGGCAAGGCGCTCGACGAGCCGTACATCTACTGGGACAACCCGTCCAACCAGGAGCAGAAGACCTTCGAACCGGTCAAGGTGCCGGCGGGGATGCTCTGGGTCCAGGGCGACAACCGCAACAACTCCGACGACTCCCGGTTCCAGGGTGGCGGCGGCGTGAACGGCGTGGTCCCGGTGGAGAACGTCATCGGCAAGGCGCGGATCATCGTCCTGCCGCCGAGCCGGTGGGGCGGGATCACCGACCACAACCCGCAGGCGGGGGCGCAGCCGGTGGCACTGGGTGCGCCGGCCTGGCAGAGCGGGCTCCCGCTCGGCGCCGGGATCGCGGCGGCGTGGCCGGCGTTGTTCATCGGGCGCAAGCTCAAGTCCGGACTGCGCCGGGCGGCCGGGCGGAAACCCTAGCCACCCGACCCTTGCCGGCAGACGGGTGATCCAGCCTTGACACTTCCCGTTCCCCTGACGGCGGCCGAGCCGATCCGGCCACCGCGAGCCGTGGTGCGCGGCGACCTTTTCTGGGGTCTGCAGGGCGCGCTCGATCGCCGTGGTCTCGGCCCGGTCGCCGGCGTGGACGAAGCCGGCGCCGGGGCGTGCGCGGGGCCGCTGGTGGTCGCGGCCTGCGTGCTCAAACAGGGTGACGCGGCGAAGCTGACCGAGCTGACGGACTCGAAGATGATGACGGCCAAGGCGCGGGACCGGGTCTACGACCTGGTCCTCGCGCGGGCCGTCGACTACTCGGTGATCGTCGTCCCGACCGAAGAGGTCGATCTCTACGGCATCCGGGTGATGAACCTGGAAGGCATGCGCCGCGCCGCGGCGGCCCTGCGCGTGCAGCCGGGCTACGTCCTCACCGACGGCTTCCGCGTCCCGGGTCTGACGGCCCCGAACGCGGCGGTCATCAAGGGCGACCGTTCGGTGGCCTGCATCGCGGCCGCGTCGGTGCTGGCGAAGGTGACGCGAGACCGCATCATGGCGGGGTACCACGACGACTTCCCGCACTACGGGTTCGACGTGCACAAGGGGTACAGCACGTCCGACCACCTGGCGGCGCTGCGCGAGCACGGGCCCAGCGACGTCCACCGCTGGTCCTACACGAACGTGGCCACGGTGGCCGTCAAGCACGGCCTGCGCCCGGCGCGGCCGGTCCTGCTGACGTACGCGGCGCTGGAGAAGGCCATGGAGACGCCTGGCGCGGCCGGCCTGGCCACGGTCCTCGACGAGGCACTGGAGCCGCAACTCAGCCTGCCGCTGCATGCCCCGGCCGCGGGTGTGGGTCACAATGAACGCTCTGCCGGCGGAGCACCAGCACGATCCCGAGGAGGGGCGCGGATTTCATGAGCGCAGAGGATCTCGAGAAGTACGAGACCGAGATGGAGCTCTCGCTGTACCGCGAGTACCGCGACATAGTCGGCCAGTTTTCGTACGTGGTGGAGACCGAGCGGCGGTTCTACCTGGCGAACGCGGTGGACGTCCAGGTCCGCGACGGCGGCGGCGAGGTGTACTTCGAGGTCCGCATGTCCGACGCGTGGGTCTGGGACATGTACCGCCCGGCCCGGTTCGTCAAGCACGTCCGGGTCATCACGTTCAAGGACGTCAACGTGGAGGAACTGGACAAGCCGGACCTCCGCCTGCCCGAAGACGGCCCGTTCTCGGGTTAGTCCTCGTTTCCCACCGCGCCGGCTCATCCCTCGCTGGATGAGCCGGCGCGGTGCTGTCTGCGTCCGACCCTCCAGGTACGCGAGTCGTCCGTTCCGGTAGCACATCCCGCCGACGTTCGGGCGGTCCGGCGGGCTTCCGTGGACCAGTTGTCCACAACACCCCGGTTGTCCACAGCTGCGCGATCCGGGTCTGGTGAGCCCCACCCGCCCGCTGGCATCGTCGAAAGCACACGCACCGTGATCGCACGGCTGCGAACCGACGAGGGGGCGAACACGATGACGGGCACCGACGAGCTCGCAAGACACCGCCGAGATCTGGGCGCCTGGGGCGAGGACATCGCCCTCGGCTACCTCCGGGACCGGGGTCTCGTCCTGCTGGCCCGCAACTGGCGCTGCCGCGAAGGCGAGCTGGACCTCGTCTTCACCGACCGCACCCGCGTCATCGTCTGCGAGGTGAAGACGCGCTCCGGCACCGAATTCGGCCTCCCGACGGAGACGGTCACCGACGAGAAAGCCGGCCGCGTCCGCCGGGCCGCCCAACGCTGGCTCCGCGAGTACCGGCTGGGATGGTGCCCCGTCCGCTACGACGTCGTCACGATCCTCGCCGAACCAGGCACCCGGCCGCGGCTCCAGCACATCGAGGCGGCGTTCTGATGCCCATCGCCAAAGCATGGTCGGCCGGTCTCCTCGGCATCAACGGCCGGGTGATCGAGATCGAAGCCGACCTCGGTGGCGGCCTGAGCCGCATCACCCTCGTGGGGCTGCCCGACGCCGGGTTGCGCGAGGCGAAGGACCGCGTCCGGTCCGCCGTCCGCAATTCCGGGCAGCCGTGGCCCGACGGCAAGGTCACGCTCGGCCTGTCCCCGGCGAACTTGCCCAAGATGGGGTCGGCGTTCGATCTGGGCATCGCGGCGGCGGTGCTCGCGGCGTCGGGCGCGGTCCCGGCCACCCGGCTGCTCGGCACCGTGCTGCTCGGCGAACTCGCTTTGGACGGCCGGATCCGCGCGGTCCGCGGCATCCTCCCGGGTCTGCTGGCGGCGCGCGCGGCCGGGTACGGACGAGCCGTGGTGCCGACGGACTCGCTCGTCGAGGCGGCCCTCGTGGATGGCATCGAAGTCGCGGGCGCGCCGCACCTGCGGGACTTCGTGGCTTGGCTGAACCGAGAAGTCGAGCTGGCCGGCCCGGAGCCACCCGGCCCGGTGACCCCGCCGGACGTGCCGGACCTCGCGGACGTCGTCGGCCAGCCGGAGGCGCGCTGGGCCTTGGAGGTCGCTGCGGCGGGCGGGCACCACCTCCTTCTCACCGGTCCGCCCGGAGTGGGCAAGACGATGCTGGCGAAGCGGTTGCCCGGTCTCCTCCCGCAGCTGACGCCGGACGAGTCCCTGGAGGTCACGGCGGTCCACTCGGTCGACGGTTCGCTGTCGAAGTCCTCGCCGCTGGTCACCGTCCCCCCGTTCGTCGCCCCGCACTATTCGATCTCCTTGCCGGCGTTGATCGGCGGAGGCAGCGGGCTTGCCTCGCCCGGCGCGATCAGCCGGGCGCACCGCGGTGTGCTGTTCCTCGACGAGGTCTGCGAGTTCGGCGGGCAATGCCTCGAGTCGCTCCGGACGGTCCTCGAAGAGGGCGAGGTGCGCATTTCCCGGGTCAAGGGATCGATCACCTACCCTGCGCGGTTCCAGCTGGTTCTCGCGACCAACCCGTGCGCGTGCGCGCCGCCGAAAGACGCCGATTGCGTGTGCTCCCCGAGTGCCCGCCGCCGCTACGTCGCCAAGCTTTCGGGACCGCTGCTCGATCGCGTCGACCTGAGGGTCCGGTTGCGCCCCCTGAGCGCGATCACCGCGCACGACGCCGGTGCGGCGGAGCCGTCGGAAGCGGTTCGCCAGCGAGTTCTCACGGCCCGCGAACGCGCAGTCCACCGCTGGCGCGAGCACGGCTGGGCGTCCAACTCGGAGGTACCCGGCCCGGCGCTCCGCCGTCAGTTCGCCCTGCCCGCGGCCGCAACGGTCCTCCTGGACCGGGCCATGGACCGCGGCGCCCTGAGCGGCCGCGGCGCCGACCGTTGCCTGCGCATCGCCTGGACCTTGGCCGACCTCGCCGGCGAACCCCGCCCCGGCGCCGAACAGGTCGGCTCGGCTCTGGCTTTCCGAGAGCGGGTGGCGGCATGAGTCCCGAGAAGTCCCGGCGCGTTCGTGTCGCCCCGCCTCGGGTGGCCAGGCCGCCGCTGGTTGCCTGTGTGGCTGGGTGCGTGGTCGCGGTCGAGTTCGGGCAGGTGCGTGCCTTCCTGCCCGGGGTGGCCGAGCTGCCGGTAGTTGCTGTGGTTGCTTGCATGGCCGGGCGCGTGGCCGCGGTTGAGTTCGGGCAGGTTCGTACCTGCCTGCCCCGAGTGGCCGAGCCGCCGGTCGTTGCGGTGGCGGGTGTCTCCCCGACGCGGCTCGAGCGATCGGCGGTTGTTGCGGTCGTCTGCGTGGCCGGGTGCGTGTGTGTGGAGGGGTTGGGGCTGGTGCGCGCGCTTCGGTCGCGGGTTGAGCGATCGGCGGTTGCTGTGGTCGTCTGCGTGGCCGGGTGCGTGTGTGTGGAGGGGTTGGGGCTGGTGCGCGCGCTTCGGTCGCGGGTTGAGCGATCGGTGGTTGTTGCGGTCGTCTGCGTGGCCGAGCGCCTGAGCGCGGAGGGGTTTGAGCGGGTGCGGGACTGTCTGTTGCGGGTGGTCGAGCCCACCGGCAGTCGAGGTGGTGCCGGCGGGCGTTGCGCTCGTCGGCGGCTCCCGGCCGGTGCCGACGTCGGCCGTTCGGCAGCGGGCGGCGTGAGTGCGGACGAGTTGCGGAGGCCGCGCGCCCTCCGGTTGCGGGGCGCCGTGCCACCGGCACCTGCCGCGGTCGCCTTCGCCTCCGATCGCGCGCCGGTCGGTCTTCATGGGCGAGCGGTCGCGTCGGCTGGCCTCGCGTTCGCCGGCGGCCACTCGCCGGCGCCGATGGTGGCCGGTCCGGAGTGGGTGGCGGCATGAGCGCGGATGAGGTGCGGCGAGCTCGCGCGTACTTGGTGCGGGTGGCCGAGCCGCCGGCGCCGGCCGTCGTCGCGTTCGTTGCCGAGCACGGGCCGATCGCGGCAGCCGCTCGGGTGCGGCGTGGCGATTGCCCGGCCGAAGTGCTCAAGGCAACCGAGGCGCGACGGGACTACGACCTCGTCCGCCAGGACTTCACCCGAGCCGCCGCGGTCGGCGCCCGGCTGGTCGTGCCCGAGGACGACGAGTGGCCCGAGTGGCCACTGCTCGCGCTGGACCAGGCGGCCGAGCGTGGCGTGGTCGAAGCCGTGCCGCCCTTGGCCTTGTGGGTTGCCGGTGAGGTTGCGCTCGGCACCGCTGCCGGCCGGGCCGTGGCCGTCGTCGGTGCCCGTGCCGCGACCGACTACGGCGAACACCACGCCGCCGAGTTCGCCTATGGCCTGGCCGGCCGGGGCGTGCCCGTGTTCTCGGGTGCCGCCTACGGCATCGACGGGGCAGCGCACCGCGGCGCGCTCGCTGCCGAGGGCGTCACCGTCGCCGTGCTGGGCTGTGCTGTCGACGCCGGCTATCCGGCCGGGCACGTTGCGCTGCTGAACCGGATCGTCCGCTCCGGCGGTGCCGTCGTCAGCGAGTACCCGCCCGGCATGCCGCCCGCACGGCACCGGTTCCTCGTCCGCAACCGGCTCATCGCCGCCCTCACCGAGGGGACCCTGGTGGTCGAGGCGGGGCGTCGCAGCGGCGCCCGCAACACCGCGGGCACCGCCGGTGCCTTCGGCAAGGTGGTGATGGCCCTGCCCGGACCGGTGTCGTCGGGAATGTCCGTCGGCTGTCACGAACTGATCCGCGACGCCAAGGCGACGCTGGTCTCGACCGTCGACGAAGTCCTCGAGACCGTCGGGCTTTTCGGCCTCGCCGAGGACACCGTCTCGGCTCGGCCGAAACGGCGTACCGACCGGTTGGGCCCCGAGGCTTTGCGCGCCTTCGAAGCACTGGCCGTGCGCGCCGACCGGTCCGACGCCGAGGTCGCGGCCGAATCCGGCCTCCCGCTGCGGCGGGTGCGGGCACTGCTGCCCGAACTGGAGATCGACGGATTCGCCGTCCGCGGGGAGTCCGGCTGGCGACGACGGAAGGAAAGCGCGTGACCACGACGAAATCCGGGACAAATCGTCGACGGCGTTCGGCCGGTCCGGTGGGCCCGCGTGGCGATCCTTGACCGATGGCGGTTGTTCGCGCAGCGTGACAGCCATGCCGCCACCACGCTCCGGCCGGGCCCGCCGTCCCGACCTGCGCGCGCTCCGGGCCGCGCTGCCCGAGCCCGTGCGGGCCGTCGTCACCGCCTACGAACGGCACCTCGGGCTCGAACGCGGCCTGTCCGCGCACACTGTCCGGGCGTACGTCGGCGATGCGGTGTCGCTGCTGGGATTCGTCGTGGACGGTGGCGGCGAGGTCGGGGAACTCGACCTCGCCCGGCTGCGGGCGTGGCTCGCCGCCCAGCAGTCCGGCGGGGCGAGCCGGACGACGCTCGCCCGGCGGGCCGCCTCGGCCCGGACGTTCACCGCCTGGGCGCAGCGCACCGGAGTCCTGGCCACGGACCCGGGCGGCCGGCTCGCGGCGCCGAGGGCGCACCGGACCCTGCCCGGGGTGCTGCGCGCCGGGCAGGCGGGAGAGGTCATGCAGGCGTCGGCCGCAGGTGCCGCGCAACGCGATCCGGTCGCCCTGCGTGATCGCGCGATCGTCGAGCTGCTCTACGCCACCGGCATCCGCGTGTCCGAGTTGTGCGGGCTGGACGTCGGCGGGGCCGACTTCTCCCGTCGTGTCGTGACGGTGCTGGGGAAGGGCGGCAAGGAACGTGTCGTCCCGTTCGGTGTTCCGGCGGCGGCGGCGCTCACGGACTGGATCGACGAGGGGCGGCCGAAGATCATCGCCGAAAGCGGTGGTGAGAGCGCCGAGCCCGCGCTTTTCCTCGGTGTCCGGGGCAAACGCGTCGACCCGCGCGCGGTGCGGCGCGTCGTGCACGACGCCGTGACGGCGGTGCCCGGAGCGCTCGACATGGGGCCCCACGGCCTGCGGCATTCCGCCGCGACGCATCTGCTCGAAGGGGGTGCCGATCTCAGGAGCGTTCAGGAACTGCTTGGTCACGCTACGCTTGCCACGACGCAGCTCTACACTCATGTGACCGTCGACCGGTTGAAAGCGATCCATGACCGAGCGCACCCCAGGGCCTGAGGCGGTCCGGGGAGGCTCGCCGGGGTCGTCACCAGCAGGCCCGGCGGCGCACGCGCATCCGCACGAGCACGGAGACGACACTGAGCCGCATGCCGAGAACGACTGTGCAATGACCGCAGGCCCGCACGTGACCGAAGCCGCCGGAGCGACCACTCACGGTGAGGCTGCCGCGCCCGCGGAGACCCGGGCCGGCTACGACGTCGACGCCGGAATCGCGGCTCTGTGGCAGCAGTTCGCCGACAGCCCGGACCAGGCGTCGCGCGATCGGCTCGTGCTGCACTACGCCCCGCTCGTGAAGTACGTCGCCGGCCGGGTCGGCACCGGGCTGCCGACCCACGTCGACGTGGGTGACCTCGTGCAGTCCGGCATCTTCGGGCTCGTCGACGCGATCGAGAAGTTCGACCCCGAGCGCGGCCTGCGCTTCGAGACGTACGCGATGCAGCGCATCCGCGGCGCGATCCTCGACGACCTCCGTTCGCAGGACTGGGTGCCGCGCGCGGTCCGCAGCAAGGCCAAGGAGGCCGAGCGCGCGATGGAGCGTCTCGGCGCCCGCCTGCACCGCACCCCGACCGACGCGGAGCTGGCCGCCGAACTCGGTATCGGCCTCGACGACCTGCGCGACTTCTACGGCCAGCTGCAGCTCACCAGCGTCGTTGCGCTGGAAGACCTCGTGGCCGCGGGCAAGGACAGCGGCTCGCTGGTCGACACGCTGCCCGACGACGACGCCGTCGACCCGGTCGCGGTGCTCGTCGACCAGGACAACCGCCGCCAGCTCGCCCAGGCGATCGCGCAGCTGACCGAGCGGGACAAGATCGTGGTCAGCCTCTACTACTTCGAGAGCCTGACCCTCGCCGAGATCGGCAAGGTCCTGGGCGTCACGGAGTCGCGGGTGAGCCAGCTGCACACGCGGGCGGTCATGCGGCTGCGCGCCAAGCTGGTCGAGCAGACCGGCACCTGATCACCGACCACCTCCCCACGGCTTGAGCCGGTACTCGCCCACCTCGCCGGTCAACGCGAGGGGATCGACGTACTCCTCGCCCCGCCGCACGCCCCAGTGCAGGCACGCCGCCACCGGGCAGCCGGGATGACCGGCGAGGACGGTACCGAGCACCTGGCCGCGGTAGACCTGCTCGCCCACCGCCACTTTCGGAGCGACGGGCTCGTAGGTGGTGCGCAGCCCGCCGTCGTGGTCGACGGAGAGCACGGGCCGCCCGGCCACCAGGCCGACGAAGACGACGACGCCCGCATCGGCGGCCAGCACGTCCTGCCCGGGGACGGCGGCCAGGTCGACTCCGCGATGGCCGGGGCCGAAGGGTGTTTCGGGGGCGTCGAAGTACTTGGTGATCACCGGAACGGGTGACAAGGGCCAGGAAAGCCTCGATTGCCGCGCAGTAAGGGCACGGCCTGCCCGAGGTTCGGCGGTTGTCACAGGCCCGGTGACCGGGGCGCCTGGGGACCCTGGTGCCAAACCGCCGGTCTGAAGCTCTGCCGCCGACGCCAAGAGCCGCGAGCCCGGCGCCGGGGGCGGCAGGCCGCCCGGCCAAGCCCCAGCCGGCTGGAGCCCGCTCGGCCAAGGCCCAGCAGGGGCTCCGGGTGGCGGGTTGCCCGCCCAAGCCCCAGGAGGGGCTCCTCGTGTGTGGGGTCCGCTCGGCCAGGCCCCAGCCGCCGCCCCGGGTGGCGGGTCGCCCGGCCAGGCGCCAGCTGGCGCCCCAGGAGGCTGGGGCCCGCCTGCCTGAGGCGCAGCTGTCCCCAGCGCAGCCGACACCGGCACCTCGTCTCCCGGAGACGTCGTGCCCGGCGCTCGAACACCTGCCTCCCCGCTCGCGAACTCGCCGCCGAATACCGTCATGACCAGCGCAATCGCGCCCCACGCCCACCCCGGCGTCCACCGCCGGACCTGCTTGATCGACTCCATGGCTCCAGCGTGCGGCACCGCGGCGTCTCGTGGGGAGGTCGCGCCGAATCTGTGGACAACCGGACCCGATGTGGACAACTGGGGCGTCCAGCGGCCGCCGGTGGGGGAG
>JARAWT010000048.1:0-81760 GCA_033793495.1 Streptomyces sp. MN03-5084-2B
CACCCGCCCCGCGCACCCCGCTGAACCCCCGTCACGGACGCGCTTCCGGCGCGATCGGGCTGTGGGCGTCCCTCCCCCGCGAGCTCGCGATCCGCTTCAAGCCGCGGGTCGACCCGCTCGCCCGCGCCATCCTGCAGGAGGTGCAGCGGGCGGTGCCCGAGTACCGCCGGCCGCTGGAAGGCGCGTTCGGGCACATCATCACGCAGGGTGTCCGGCAGTCGATCATCCAGTGCCTCGACAGTGTCGGCACCCCGGGTGCCGTGCCGCTCGAGACGTGGACGACCGTGTTCCGCAACCTCGGCAAGATCGAGTTCAACGAGGGCCGCAGCCTCGACTGCCTGCAGACGGCGTACCGGGTCGGCGGGCGGGTCGCGTGGCGGCACATCAGCGAGTTCGGGCAGGCCACCGGCGTCTCCGCGGACACGCTGTGCACCAGCGCCGAAGCCATCTTCGCCTACGTCGACGAGATCTCCTCGCTCTCGATCGAGGGCTACACGGCCGCCCGGACGCGCGCCGCGGGCACCCGCGCCCGCCGTCGCGGACGGCTGCTGGAGCTGCTGCTCGCCGACCCGCCGTCCGCGCCGCAGACCATCACCGCGCAGGCCGCCACGGCGCAGTGGCCGCTGCCGGCCGAAGTCACCGTCGTCGCCCTGGAACCACCCGCCGACCAGCACGGCCTGGCCACACCGGACCTGCACTCCGACGTCCTCGTGGACCTCGAGGGCAGCGAGCCGTGCCTGGTCACCGGCGAGCCGGACCGGCACCTGAAGCACCTCGCCGAGCGGCTGCCGGGGTGGCGCGCGGTGATCGGCCCGACCGTGCGGCTCGGCGACGCGCCGCGCTCGCTGCTCTGGGCGCGCCGCACGCTGAAGCTGCTCCAGCGCGGCGTGCTGCCGGACACGCCGGTGACGCGCTGCACCGACCACCTCTCCACGCTGTGGCTGCTCACCGACGAGTTCCTCGTCCGCGAACTGTGCGCGCGCAGCCTGCAGCCGTTCGAGAACCTGACGCCGAAGCAGCGGGCGCGGCTCGGCGAGACGTTGCTGATCTGGCTGCAGTCCCGCGGCAGCGCCCCCGAGATCGCGAAGAAGCTCAAGGTGCACCCGCAGACCGTCCGGTACCGCATGCACCAGCTCACCGATCTGTTCGGCGACCGCCTCGACAACGCCGACGACCGCCTGGACATGGAGATCGCGCTGCGGGCAGAGGCACTTCTCGGTTCCTGACTCCCTTCAACGACGAGGTGAGCCATGACGGGATCGCCCGTCGAAACGGCCTTCGGGCCGATGCTGAGCGGCAACGGCCGGCCGGGGCAGCTGTGGGCCATGCTCCCCCGCGAGCTGGCGGCGGTGTTCCGGCCACGGCTGCTGGACGTCGCCGACGAGGTGCTGCGCGAGATCCAGCGGACCATCCCGGACTACGCGCGGCCCCTCGACGGCGCGTTCGGGAAGGCGCTGCGGGCCGGCGTCCAGGCGGCGATCCTGCAGTTCATCGACCGGATCGCCGCCGCGGGGCCGGTGCCCGACGAGCGGCGCAAGGTGTTCGTCGGGCTCGGCGTGCACGAGCTCACGCAGGGCCGCAACCTCGACGTCCTGCAGGCCGCGTACCGCGTCGGCGCGCGGGTGACCTGGCGGCGGATGGCGGAGGTGGGGACGCGGGCGGGCGTGCCGTCGGCGACGCTGTGCCTGCTGGCCGAGGCGATCTTCGCCTACATCGACGAGCTGTCGGCACTGTCGATCGAGGGGCACGCGGCGGCCCAGGCCCGGGCGGCGGGCGCGTTGGAGCGGCGCCGCCGCCGGCTGCTGGACCTGCTGCTGGCGGATCCGCCGTCGCCGTCCCGGACGGTGCAGGACGCCGCGACGGCGGCGGAGTGGCCGTTGCCGGACCGGCTCGTCGCGGTGGCGCTTGACGGGCCCGCCGACGTCACCGGGCTGAACGCCCTGGAGGACTTCGAAGACGGCACCCCGCGGCTGCTGCTGCCCGCGCCCGCGGACCGGCGCGCGCTGACGGCGGCCCTGGCCGGGCACCGGGCGGCGGTGGGGCCGCCGGCACCGCCGCGTCAGGCGGGCCGTTCGCTGGCGACGGCGCAGGAGGCGTTGCGCCTCGCGGGCGACGTCCTCCCGGACGAGCCGCTGACCTGGTGCGAAGACCACCTCGCGACGCTGTGGCTGCGCAAGGAGCCGTTCCTCGTGACGGAGGTGTCCCGCCGCCGCCTGGCCCCGCTGACGGCGTTGACCCCGAAGCAGTACCACCGCCTGGCCCCCACATTGCTGGCGTGGCTGGAGACGTGCGGCCACGTCCGCGAAGTCGCCGAGCGCCTCTCGATCCACCCGCAGACGGTCCGCGCCCGCGCCCAGGAGCTGGAAACCCTGTTCGCGGACCACCTCCGCAACCCGGACGACCGCTTCGAGATGATCCTCGCCCTCCGCGCCACCCTCCCCTGACGCCCGACCTGTCAGAGGAGGGCGAGGTGGGGCGGGCCGAGCTGGACGGCGGTGGCGGGGAGGCCGCGGGAGCGGCGCCAAGCGGCGAACGCTTCGAGCCAGGCGTCCGCCGTGGCGCGGGACGTGCCGCCGGCGGTGCCGGACGAGGCCGACGTGCACAGCAGCCACCAGTCCGGTGGGGCGTCCGCGGTTGCCTCGTGCAGCCGTCGCGCGCCCAGGACCCCGTGGCGCCAGCCGGATGACAGGGTGCCGGCAGGCGCGTGGACGATCCCGCGCAGGGGAAGGCCATCGGCCGTTGCGGTCGCGATCAGCCGCTCCGCGACGCCGGGCTCGAAGATGTCCCCCGGGACCACCACGGCGTCCGGTACCGCTATCTGTCCACAAAGGATGACACGGGTGGCACCGGACTCCACCAGCCACCGTGCGGCCGCGGGCCCGGGGCCACCCGTGACCACGTACGCGCCCGGCCCGGTCGGCACCTCGACGGCGAACGGCACCCGGGCCGGCCGCGCCGCGTAGCGGACGTCGTGCCGCCAGCGGACTTCGTCGTCCGGCGCGTCGGAGCGCAGTTCGCGCACCAGCACGTCCACATCGGACCGGGCGTCGAAGTCGACCAGGCTCGCCCGCAGCGACGGTCGCTCGACCGCGAGCACCCGCACCAGCCCGCGCAGGCAGACCAGCCCCGGCTCGCCGCCGGTTTGGGTGACCAGCCGGAACCGGACGCCGGACCCGAGCCGGGCGACCACCGCCAGCACCGCACGCAGCAGCTCCTGCGCGGCCTCCGGATCGTGGTAGGCGTACGGCGACCCGGTCAGGAAGACGACGCCGCGCACCGGTCGTCCGGCCAGGAACCCGGGCAGCTCGGCGAGGTCGTCACGCGGCAGCGACAATGCTTCGTCCCCCACCGCGGCCAGCGCCAGGGCCAGCGCGACGGCCCGGCCGAGCGCCACCGGGTGCTCGTCGGTGAGCAGCAGCCACGCACCCGGCCCCGGCGACGCGGCCGGCGGCAACGGCACTTCCGGCCACGTCACCTCGAACGACGACATGGCGAACGGGACACGCGGTGACAGCGCCCGCTCCGCCGGCCCGGTCGTGGACATCAGGCGGCGGCCATCCCGGTGACGCGCCACTTCCCGCCGACGCGTTCGGCCGTGACGCTCAGCTCGGCTGCGCCGGTGCTGCGCTGCCCGTCGCCTCTCGTGCCGGTCTGGTCGAGGAACACCAGCAGCGCCGCGCGGTCGCCGTCCAGGAGCTTCACCCCCGAAGCGACGGCGGTGGAGGTGACCACCAGCTTCTGCTCGACGGCGAGCTTCCGGACCTGGCCGAAGAGCTGCTCGTACTGCGCGAGCGCCGGCCCGGTCAGGACTTCCCGGGCGGCCTGCGCGCTCTTGGCCGGATCGTCGTAGCGGTAGGAAAACACCGTGCCGAGCGCCGCACCGACCTGCTTCGCGGCATCCCCGGTTCCGGCAACGTCGGACAGCGCGCTGTTGTGCGTGACGACGGCGTTCGTGCTCCGCGCTTCGAGCGTGAACCACCCGGCGAGCCCGGCCATCAGCACCGCCACCACCGCGAGCACCACCGTCGCCCGCCGCCGTGGCCCGGTGGTCGTGAGTGGCAACGCCCGTTCTGACCCGCCTTTCCACTCACGAGCGTCGTGGTGGCGGCCGGCGACCTTCACCGCTCGACTCTTCGCCGGGACTGTCATGGTGCCTCCCCTACCGGAACCTGGCCGAGGCCGGTGACGCGCCAGCCGCCCGGCCCGCGGGTCAGGTCGGCCTGGAAGCGGTTGCGTTTCGTCACGGTCTCACCGCCATCGGGCGCGACGACCAGGTCGACCGAGACGATCAGCTTCGCCGTCCCCGCCCCGCTGTCCACTTCGGTCACCGCCGCGTCGGTCACCTTCCCGGTGGTGACGGTCTTGGCCTGGGCGATCCGGTCGAGGCTCCCCTGCCGGTCGGCCGCCAGTTCGTCGTGCAGTGCGCCACCGGAGAGGTCCAGCCAGTGCTGGTACCCCGGCACCACCTGCCGGTAGTCCAAAGTGGTCAGTCCGGCCACCGCGCTCCGCCCGGCCTGCAACGCCTCTTCCCGGACGACCGCGCGTGCGACGCCGTCGTCGTGCGCCGCCTGCCACCAGGTGAACCCCGACCAGCCGGCCGCGGCGGTCGCCAGGACCGCGGCCACCCACGCAAGAACCCTCACGGCCGTCCTCCCGGTGCGTTCTGCGAGCCCCGCACGTTCGTCGGGTCGCCCTTCGGCAGCGCACAGCGCGCCGCCGTGTTCAGCGGGCGGACCGACGTGTCGAGGCCGTCGCGGTACGGCGTCGGGTACCCGGTGGTGCACGGCGGCGGGTCGAAGAACGTCAGCGACAGTCCGATGTGGACACCGTCGGGACGCACGATCGTGCCGGCCGCGGCGACCGCCTGCGGCGCGGTGATCAGCAGCTGGCGAATCCCGTCCCGGCGTGCTTCCAGGACGTCGGCGGTGGTCAGCAGGTTCGCCAGCAGCACGCCCAGGTTCGGCCCGGCGTCGCGGATCAGCGCGCCGACCTCGTCCGCGGCGGCGGGCACCGCCGGGATCAGGGTGCGCAGGTCGCCGTCGGACGATTTCAACGTCGATGCCAGCAGCTTCGCGTTGGCGCCGAACTCGCGGATCGCGCCGGCCTGCTGCACCTGCGTGTCGAGCACGATGCGCGCGTCGGTCACGAACCGGGTCAGCGGCGCAACGTGCGCGCTCGCCGCCTGCACGAACTCGATGCCGCGGCCGACCAGCTGGTCGAGCGCCGGACCGGCGTCGGACGTCGCGCTGTACAGCTCGTCGACGACCGTCCGCAGCGCGGGCTGGGGCACCGAGTTCGCGAACGAGTCCACTGTCGACAGGACGACGTCGACCGGCAGCGGGATCGTCGTGTCGGCCTGCGTGATGACCGAGCCGTCGCGCAGCTTCGGGCCGCCGTCGGTGCGCGGCCGCAGGTCGACGTACTGCTCGCCGACGGCCGAGCGGTCCGCGACAACGGCTTCGGTGTCGGCCGGGACGGGCGCGCTGCCGGAATCGATCTCGAGGTCGGCTTCCATCCCGGCCGGGGTGAGCCGCAGCTCGCCGACGCGGCCGATCGGCACCCCGCGGTAGGTGACCTCGGCGTTCGTGAAGATGCCGCCGCCGGTCGGGAACTGCGCGGTCACGGTGTAGCCGCGGTCGAAGAACAGCTTGTCGAGGCCCGCGTAGGTGGCTCCGACGTAGGCCACTCCCACGACGGCGATGACGACGAAGAGCGTCACCTGCAGGCGGACGAACCGGGTCAGCATCAGTGGCCTGCTTTCAGGAACCCGTTGAGGTAGTCGCCGCGGATGGTGTCCAGGGCGGCGTCCGGGAACGGGAAGGTGAACACCATCTCCATCGCTTTCGGCAGCTTGTCGCCGGAGTCGGCCAGCCGCCGCAGCAACGGCTCCAGCGCGCGGAGGTCGGCGACGAGGTCGTCCTTGCTGCGGTTCACCGTGTCGACGGCGACCGAGGTCAGCCCGTCCAGCGACTTCAGCATCCCGACCAGCGCTTCCCGCTGCTGGTTGAGGACGCCGATGCCGGGGGTGAGGCCGTTCAGCGTGATGGTGATCCGGTCGGTGTGCGCGTTCAGCGTGGCCGAGAGCTTGTTGACGCTCTCGATGGCCCGGGTGATCTCGTTCCGGTGCTCGTCGAGTCCTCGCACGAACGTGTCCAGATCGGACAACAGCGAACGCGCCGCGGTTTCCTTGCCCCCGAGTGCGTCGTTCAGCTCGTGGCTGATGTTCTGGACCTGCGCGACGCCACCGCCGTTGAGCAGCAACGAAAGCGCGCCGAAGACCTCCTCGATCTCGGGCGTCAGCGTCGACCGGTCGAGCGGGATGGTCGCGCCGTCGAGGAGCCGGCCCGATGGCGTCGCGTCGGCGGGTGGGGCGAGTTCGACGAACTTCTCGCCGAGGATGCTCGCCTGCCGCAGCCGGGCGACGGCGTTGCCGGGCAGGTCGACGTCGCCGTTGAGCAGCAGCTCGACGACCGCGCTGTGCCCGTCGGGCGCCAGCTCGACCCGGACGACCTGCCCGGCCGGGACGTCGTTGACCTTGACGCCGGACTGCGGCACCAGGTCCAGCACGTTCGTGAAGCTCGCGGTCACGTGGATCGGGTGGTCGCCGAGTGCGGCGCCGCCGGGCAGCGGGATGTCGTAGACGCTCACTCCGTTGCCGCAGCCGGTGGTGACCAGCGCGAGGGTGACCACCGCGGCGAGCTTGACCAGGGACTTCATTTCGGCTCCGCGAACTCGAGGAGGTTGCCGCGGCCGTCGATGGTCCCGTTCGCCTGGTCGTAGGCGCCCAGGAGGTTCGTCAGGGCGTTCGGGGCCGCGCTCAGCGCCTCGGCGAGGGAGTCCTTCTGGTTCACGAGCGTCTTCGTGACGTCGGCCAGCTTGTCCACATCGGACTGCACCTTGCCGCGGTTGTCCTTGACGAACCCCTGCACGACGCCGAGCGCCTGGGTCAGCTCGGTCAGCGCCCCGGAGAACTGGTCGCGCTGGTCGGCCAGCACCTTGCTCAGCGACGCGAGCTGCGAGATGGCCTGCTTGACCTGGCCGTCGTTGGCGGCGAGCATCGCGGTGAACCTGCTGATGTTGTCGACGGAATTGAACAGGTCGTCCTTCGAGTCGCTCGCGGTCCGGGCGAACTCGCCGAGGTTCTTGATCGCGGTGCCGATGGTCTGCCCGGTGCCGTTCAGGTAGTCCGCCGACCGGGCCAGGACGTCGCTGACCGCGCCGTCCTTGTTGGCGCCCTTCGGCCCGAGCGCGGACATCAGCTGGTTGAGGCTGTGCAGCAGGTCGTCGACTTCGACCGGGGTCGCGGTGCGCTCCCGCGGGATCGACGCGCCGTCGGGCAGCTGCGGCCCGCCGCGGTAGACCGGCGTGAGCTGCACGTACCGGTCGGCGACCAGGCTCGGCGTGATGACGACGGCCCCCGCGTCCGCAGGCAGCGCGACCCCCGGCCGCAACGTCATGGTTACTTTGACGTCCGTGCCGTTCGGTTCCACTTTGGACACGGAACCGATGGCGACACCGAGGACGCGGACGTCCGAGTTGGGATAGATGCCGACGGCGGCGGTGAAGTACGCGGTCAGCGTCCGCTCCGCCGGCGCGGTCATCACCGGCCAGGCGGCCGATACGACGAGGGCGAGCACGACGCCGAGCGTGAGGGCCCGCAGTCTCGTCGTGCGTTTCGCGCGCGCTCCGAGATCGATCAGTTGGTGGGCCATCAGCGTCCCCCGTTCTTCGGCGGCCGGCAGCTGTCCGGCGGCCCGCCGGCCGGGATCAGGCCGCAGATGTAGGTGTCGATCCACCGGCCGTTGCCGACGGCGTTGCCGAGCAGCCGGTAGAACGGCCCGGCCAGGCGGAGGCTGTCTTCCAGCTTCCCCTGGTTCTGCTGGAGCACGGTCGCCACGCGGTCGAGCTGGTCGAGCGCCGGTCCGAGCGTCTTCCGGTTCTCCGCGACGAGCCCGCGCAGCTGGATCGCGAGGTTCCTGATGCCGGTGAACAGCTTCGCGATGGCGTCCTTGCGCGCGTTGAGCTCGGTGAGCAGGGTGTTGCCGTCGCGGATCAGCGCCTGGATCTGGTCGGACCGCCCGCCGAGCGTCTTCGAGACCTGGTTGGTGTTCCGGAACAGCTTCACCAGTTCCTCGTCGCGGGACGCAAGCGTTTGCGACAGGGCGGCGATCCCGGTGAACGCCGTCTTGACGTCCTGGGGCGCCGACGCGCCGAGCGTGTCGGACAGGACGCGGAACGCCTGCGCGAGCTGGTCGGTGTCGATCGCCCCGACCGTGCTCGCCAGGTCGTTGAACACCGCGGTGACGTCGTAGGGCGAGCTCGTGCGCTCGGCGGGGATCGGCTGGTCGGGGTTCAGCTCGGCGTTGCCGACCGGGTCGAGCACCAGGTTCTTCTGGCCGAGCAGGGTCTTGATCTTGATCGCCGCCGTCGTCCGGTTGCCGACCCAGGTGTCGCGGACCCGGAACAGCACCTCGACGTGGTCGCCGGCCAGCCGCACGTCGGTGACCTCGCCGACCTTGACCCCGGCGACGCGGACCTCGTCGTGGGGCTTGAGCCCGGCGGCCTCGTGGAACTCGGCCTGGTACGTCGTACCGCCGCCGATGAGGGGCAGGTCGTCGGAAAAGAAGGTGGCGCTGCCGATCAGGGCCATCACCAGCGCGGTCACCGCGCCGACGGCGATCGGGTTGCGGCTGCGGAAGGGTTTCACCGGCACCTCGCAGCCGTGACGGGGATGCCCGGTGGCGGCCCACCCGGCGCCGGTTTCGCGTCGGTCTCCACCGCGCACAGGTAGAAGTTCGCCCACGAGCCGTAGGAGAACAGCGTGCCGATCCGGTCGAGCTTCTTCGGCAGGTTGTCGAGGAACTGCTGGAACACCGGGGTGTTGTCGGCCAGGTTCTTCGACAGG
Organism: Streptomyces sp. MN03-5084-2B; assembly: GCA_033793495.1. GTDB lineage: Bacteria > Actinomycetota > Actinomycetes > Mycobacteriales > Pseudonocardiaceae > Amycolatopsis. Next base: position 8,906 of record JARAWT010000048.1, read on the forward strand.
TCGCCGAGCGCGGTGATGCTGTCCTTGAGCGGCTGACGTCCTTGCTCCAGCAGCCCGGCGGTGGCCGTGGTCAGCTCGCCGAGGCCGCCGATGGCCTGCCCGATCGGCTCGGCGTCCGCGGCGAGGCCGGTGACCAGCCGGGCGGTCGTGTCGACGAGCGTGTCGAACTGGTCGCCTTGGGCGTTCAGCGTGTCGAGCACGGTGTTGAGGTTGCCGATCACCTGGCCGATCAGGGCGTCCTTCCCGGCGAGGGTGGAGGTGAGCGACGCGGTGTGCCGCAGCAGGCTTTCGATCGTGCTGCCCTCCCCCTGCAGGACCTGGATGATCTCGAAGGACAGCTGGTTGACGTCGTTCGGCGACAGCGCCTGGAAGAGCGGCTTGAAGCCGTTGAACAGCGCGGTGAGATCCAGCGCCGGGGTGGTCCGTTCCAAGGGGATCCGCGCGCCTTCGCCCAGCGTCGGGGACGTGTCGGCGGCGCCGGGGTCGACCGAGAGGTACCGCTGGCCGACCAGGTTGCGGTAGCGGATGGTGACCGAGGCCGACGCGGTGAGCCGGTGTGTGCGGCCGACCGAGAACTCGACGTCGGCGAGGCGGTGTTCGACGACCCGCACCGAGTCGACCTGGCCGATCCGGACGCCGGCCATCCGCACCTCGTCGCCGGAGTTGACCGAGGTCGCGTCGGTGAAGCGGGCGGTGTAGCCGATGGTCGCGCCGACGTTCGAGTTGGCGATCGTGATCGCGAGCACCGCGGTGGCGGCCGCGGTGACCAGGAAGAAGATGAGGCCCTTGACGGCGGGTCCGGTGACGCTCCTCATCGGACGGTCACCGCCGTCCCGCGCAGCGCCGGTCCGATCAGGACACTGCTCCAGTCCGGCACTTCCCCCAGCGTCGGGCGCAGGAGTTCCGCGACCAGCTGCCGCTCACCGGGTGAGTTCGCGAGACCGAGGTCACCATCGGCTGCGGCCGCGGCCCCGCCGCCGTAGCACTTCGGGCCGCCCGTGGCGTCGAACCGCGGGGTGTCCCGGCCGGGGACGTACTTCTCGCGCGGGTCCTGCACGGTGAGCGTCACGTGCAGGCCCGGTTCGTTCGTGCCCTTGCCGAGGGCCTTCTCCATCAGCGGCTTGAGCCGGTTGACCGCGTCGAACAGGCACGGGAACTCCGGCGAGTAGCGCGACAGCAGCTCAAGCGTCGGCCGGCTCGCGGCCGAGACGCCGATCAGGTTGTCCTTGTTCTTCCGCAGGAACTCGTTCAGGTGCCCGGTGGCGCTGGTGACGCTCGCGTAGAGGTTGTCGAGGTCGGCACGGGTGTCCACAATGGTCTTGGCGGTGGTGGAGAGGTCGCTCAGCGCCTGCAGGATGTCCGGCGCGGCGCCGGTGTAGACGTCGGCCGCGTTCGCCAGCCCGGTGATGTCGGCCTTGAACTGCGGCATCAGCGGGTTCAGCTGACCGAGGAGGTCCTGCAGGTGGACGATGCTGTCCCCGAGGGGTTTCCCGCGGTGGTCGAGGGCCTGGGAAATGGCCCCGAGGGAGCTGTTCAGCTTCTGCGGCTGGACCGCGCGCAGCAGCGGCAGCAAATCGCCGAGCACGCGTTCCAGCTCGATCGCGCCGCTGGAGCGGTCCTGGGCGATCACGTCACCGGCCCGCAGCCTCCCTTGTGGACTGTCCGGCAGCACGAGGTTGACGTACCGCTCGCCGAAGACCGTCTTCGGCAGCAGCCGCGCGGACACGTTCCCGGGCAGCAGGCCGATCTTCGCCGGGTCGAGGGCGAGGTCGATCTCGGCGCCCGCGCGCGTGCTGCGCACCGCCCGGACCTCGCCGAACGGGACGCCCTTGACCTTGACCTCCGCGGTCGGGACGAGCTGGTTGCCGACACGGTCCGCCCGCAGCGTCACCAGCTCGGAGTCGTCGAAGTCCTTGTCGTAGATGGCCACCGCGAGCCAGCCGAGCAGGACGAGCACGCCGAGGAAGGCGACCCCGGCGAGCTGCGTGCGGAGGCGGGTCATCCGGACACCTTCACCGTGGTCGTCGCGCCCCAGATGGCCAGCGAGAGAAACAGGTCGAGCACGCTGATCAGCACGATCGACGTCCGCACGGCCCGGCCGACCGCGACACCCACCCCGGCCGGCCCGCCGGTCGCCCGGTAGCCGTAGAAGCAGTGCGTCAGGATCACACCGACGCTGAAGACGAGCACCTTGCCGAACGACCAGAGGACGTCACCGGGCGGCAGGAACAGCGTGAAGTAGTGGTCGTAGGTGCCGCCGGACTGTCCGAAGAAGACAACCGTGGTGAGCCGCGATCCCAGGTAGGAGATCAGCAGGCCGATGACGTACAGCGGGATGATCGCGAGGAACCCGGCGACGATCCGGGTGGTGACCAGGTACGGCATGCTCCGCACGGCCATCACTTCGAGGGCATCGATCTCTTCGGAGATCCGCATCGCGCCGAGCTGCGCGGTGAACCCACTGCCCACAGTGGACGAAAGAGCCAGCCCGGCCACCAGCGGCGCTATCTCCCGCGTGTTGAAGTACGCGGTCAGGAAACCGGTCATCGCCGAGATGTTGATCTGGTTCAGCGCGCTGAACCCCTGCAGGCCCACCGTGACGCCGGTGAACACGCACAGCCCGACCATCACGCCGATCGTGCCGCCGATCACCGCGAGCGCGCCGCTGCCGAACGTCACTTCGGCCAGCAACCGCACGACTTCGTGGAAGTATCGCGTGACGGCGAGCGGGACCGCGGCGAGCGCGCGGACGTAGAAGAGCAGCTGGTCGCCGAGGTCGAACAGCCGGTCGCCGGGTTTGCCGAGGATGGCCACTCAGGTTCCCTTCGCCGGGACGAGCTGCAGGTACAGCGCGGTGAGCACGGTGTTGACGAAGAACAGCAGCAGGAACGTGATGACGACGGACTGGTTGACGACGTCGCCGACGCCCTTGGGACCGCCCTTCGGGTTCAGGCCGCGGTAGGCCGCGACGACCCCGGCGAGGTAGCCGAAGATGACCGCCTTGATCGAGCTGACGACGAGGTCGGGCAGCTGCGCGAGGGCATTGAAGCTGGCCAGGTAGGCACCGGGGGTTCCCCCCTGGACGATCACGTTGAAGAAGTAACCGCCGAGCACACCGACCACGCTGACCAGGCCGTTCAGCAGCACGGAAACCCCGACGGCAGCCTGCACGCGCGGCACCACCAGGCGCTGGAGGGGCGAGACGCCGAGCACCTCCATCGCGGCGATCTCCTCACGGATGGTGCGTGCGCCGAGGTCGGCGCAGATGGCGCTGCCGCCCGCGCCGGCGATGATCAGCGTCGTCACGATCGGACTGGCCTGCTGCACGACGGCCAGCACGCTCGCCGCGCCGTTGAACTGCTGGGCGCCGATCTGGCTGGTGAGCGAGCCGAGCTGCAGCGAGATGACCGCGCCGAACGGGATGGAGACCAGGATCGCCGGCGTGATGGAGACGCTGGCGATGAACCAGAACTGCTGGACGAACTCCCGGACCTGGTACGGGCGGCGGAGCATGGCGAGCAGGACGTCGAGGCCCATCGCGCACATCCGGCCGAACTCGCGCAGGCCGTTGGCCGCTCGCTGCGGCACCTGGATCGTCATGGCTTGCACCCGGTGCTGAAGCAGCGCAACGTGAGGTTCGAGACGAAGGTGTTGCCCGGCCCGGAAACCAGGCCGGTCAGCAACCGGCTGACGTCCTCGTGGCCGACGCACCCGGCGAACTCCGGTGTGGTGAAGGTCGACGTCACCTTGACCGGCGGGGCGGGCAGCGAAATCGGGACCAGCGCCTTGATGGTGACCGCGGCGGGCCGGCCGGTCCGGCAGCCCGGGCCGACGTCGAGGGGCCGACCGTCCACTTTGACGTCCGAGAGCTTGATGAACACCTTCGCCGTCACGTCCGTGTCGGCGCAGATGTTGGTTTGAGTGGCTTTGCAGTCCTTGTCCTTGCCCGTGTGGACGGTGGCGGTGCCGGACGCGTCGCCGTCCGGGACGATTTCGACCCGGCCGGTGGTGGCCATGAACCGGAACGCGACGAAGTAGCCGTTCGCGGGCGGGATGGTCAGCTTGCCGGTGATCGGCACGGTGTTCGTGAGGCCGCCGAGCGCGCCGTCGAAAGAGCCCGGCGGGAAGGCGATGTCGGAGCCGAGCTTGGCCACGTGGCTCGTGGTCGGCTGCTGCGCGTCCCCGAGGGTGAAGCCGAAGGGGATCTGCGCCGCTGGGGCGTTCTCGCTCGGCGCGGCTTCCGCGGCGCCGAGCGAGAAGGCGGCCGCTGCCAGCACGAGCGGCAGGGCGAACCGGATCGGCGTCATCTCCTTCACTTCTTGGTGAGGGTGACGTCCAGCTTGTTGCCGGGGCCGGAGGTGATACCGGTGATCAGGCCGGTCAGGAAGCCGCAGCCGGTGAACTGCGGGATGCCGTAGGTCGCGGTCAGCCTGCCGCCCTTGAGCGGGTCGAAGCCGGGAGCCGACGTCAGCGGCACGTCGGCGGGCTTGACCGTGTGGCACGACTTCGACGACAGGATCGGGAAGCCGAACACGCGGACCTTGGTGAGCCGGACGTCGACCTGCGCGTTCGCCGTGACCGCACCGGCGGTGAGCGTGCCGGAGATCGCGCCGACCTGGTTCAGCTTCACCGTCGCGGACGCCGGGATGAAGCCGAGGACGCGGAAGTTCACGTCCGACTTCGGCAGCGCGAGCCGGGCACCGAACTTGCCGGACGCGGCGTCGAGCTTCGCGTCCAGGGTGCCCGGGCCGAGGGGCAGCGTGGCGTGCAGCTGCTTGAGGACCGACTTGCCCCGCACGGCGTACTCGACCTCGATGCCGCCCGGCGGGGTGGTCGGCTGCGTGGTCGGCTGCGTCGTGGGGGTCGTCGGCTGGGTGGTCGGGGTCGTGGGCTCGGTCGTCGGTGTGGTCGGTTCTGTGGTGGGGGTCGTCGGCTCGGTCGTCGGAGTCGTCGGTTCCGTGGTCGGAGTCGTCGGTTCCGTCGTCGGCGTGGTCGGAGTCGTCGGTTCCGTGGTCGGTGTGGTCGGTTCCGTGGTGGGGGTCGTCGGTGTGGTGGGTGTCGTCGTGCCGCCTGCCGGCTTGATCTCGAAGGTGCCCAGCTGCTGGTTCTGGCCCGGGACCGCGACGCAGTCCGAGGTGAACGTGCCGAGGTCGGTCGGCTGGCCGTCCGCGGTGCGCGGGGTCATCGTGGTGCTGAAGTTCCCGACCGTCACCGACGCGGTGCCGGGACTGGGGAACGTCACCGCCGGCGCCTTGCCGCTGCTCTTGACGTGGAACGCGCCCGACGGCGGCACCGGCGTCGAGGCGATCGTCAGTGGCAGGTTCAAGTTCAGGGTCTTGTCGACCGGGTACTTGAGCACGGCCGCCGCCTTCGCGGAGCCGTCCAGGGAAGTGGCGCCGACCAGGGCGAGGCCCTCCGTGGCGGTCTCCGGCACCGTGACGTCGACGTCGAAGGTGATCGGAGTGGACGCGGCACCCGCGACGGCGTTGTCGGGCAGGTTCGTGCCGATCTTCACCGCCAGCACCTGGTCGCCGATCAGCGGGAACGGGCAGTTGTAGTTCAGCGTCAGGCTCACCGGCGCGGCCTGGGTCGGCCCCGCCCCGACCAGCGCGACGGCGGCCGCGACCGCCGCGGCGGTCATCGCGGCCAGGCCGAAGGCGGGCTTTCTCGACTTCCACGAAAAATTCACGGGTCGCCACCTCGGGAAATGGGGGAATTTCGGCAAAGCTACCTCCGTGTTTCCGGGCGAACAAGCCGCTTCCGATTCTTTGTCACACACAGGAGATCGCCTCGAGCAGGAAGAGTCACGCAGGTCAGCCCTTGTCACGGGGGTGCTAACCAATTTTGCGGAAATTGTCATGCATCCGGCGAATGGCGGCAGGCTTCTTGATCGAGAGGCTTCGTCCCCGATACCTTTCGCGGGGCAGGAAAGGAGCGGCCATGTCCCAGCCGGTCATCGCCGTGACGGACCTCGCGAAACAGTACGGCGAAGTCACCGCGCTCGCCGGGATCAGCCTCACCGTCGCCCGCGGCGCGGTGCTGGCGGTCCTCGGCCACAACGGCGCCGGGAAGACCACCCTGATCGACATCCTCAGCACGCGCGTCCGGCCGAGTGCGGGCACTGCCCGCGTCTGCGGTTACGACGTCGTGCAGCGCGGCCGCGCGGTCCGGCGGCGGATCGGCGTGACCGGGCAGTTCGCCGCGGTCGACAACGCCCTGTCCGGTCGCGGGAACCTCGTGCTGATCGCCCGGCTGCTGGGCGCCCGGCCGCGGCAGGCACTCGCCCGGGCCACCGAGCTGGTCGCGGCCTTCGGCCTCGAAGACGCGGCCGACCGCCCGGCCGGGACGTACTCCGGCGGGATGCGGCGCCGGCTGGACTTGGCGGCGGGCCTCGTCGGCGCGCCACCGGTCCTCTTCCTCGACGAGCCGACCGCCGGCCTCGACCCGGTGAGCCGGGTCGGGCTGTGGACGACCGTCGAGGGCCTCGCGGCCCGCGGCACCACCGTCGTGCTCACCACCCAGTACCTCGAGGAAGCGGACCGGCTGGCCGACCACGTCGTCGTCCTCGGCTTCGGCCGCATCACCGTGTCCGGCACGCCGGCGCAGCTGAAGGCCCGGCTCGGCTCCCGCACCGCGACGTGCACGTTCGGCACCGAGCTGGCGGTGCAGCGCGCGGGGAACGCGTTGGCGCGCCTGGGTCTCGCGCCCGGGCGGGCCGGGATGGTGCTCACCGTGCCGCTGTCCGGCCCGGGTGACATCCCGGTGGTGGTCCGCGCGCTCGACGCGGCGGGCGCGCCGCTGCGGGACCTGACGGTGACCGAGCCGACCCTCGACGACGTCTACCTTTCCCTCCACCGGACGGCGTCGTGACACAGCACCGGCGCCACGCGGCCGTCGCCGCGCTCGGTGACCCCGCGGCCTGGCCCGAGTCCGGCTTCTGGACGCAGGTCCGGGTGCTGACGACGCGTTCGCTGGGCACGGCGTTCAGCGACCGACGGCTCGTCTTCTTCGGTTTGCTGCAGCCGGTGGTGCTGTTGTTGTTGTTCAGCCAGGTCTTCAGCGGTGTCGGCGCCCTGCCGGGCGTTGCGGCGTATCGGGGTTACGTCAACTTCCTGGTGCCCGCAACGCTGGTCAACATCGCGATGACGACGGCGATGGGCTCGGGCGCGGGCCTGCTGGCCGAGATCTACGGCGGGTTCACCGGACGGCTGCGCTGCCTGCCGATCTCGCTGTTCGCGGTGCTGGTGGCGCGGACTCTGGCGGATTCCGCGCGGCTGGGCGTCCAGCTGGTGGTGACGGCCCTCGCGAGCGTGGTCTTCCTGGGCTTCCGCCCGGCGGGCGGGGTGGCGGGCCTGGGCTTGGCCCTGGCGCTGACGCTGGTCGTCGGCTGGTGCCTGAGCTGGGTGTTCGTGGCGATCACGACGTGGCTGCGCAAGGCGGAGACGCTGCAGGCGGCGTCGTTCGTGGTGATGTTCCCCCTGATGTTCTCCTCGAGCGCGTACATGCCCCTCGACACGATGCCGGCGTGGGTCCGCGCGGTCTCGGCGGTCAACCCGCTGACCTACGCGATCGACGCAACCCGCGCGCTGGCCCTGGCCCGCCCGCTCGGCTGGTCGGTTTTCACGGCCCTGGTGATCGCCGCGATCGCCGCGGTGGGGGGCGCCTTCCTGGCCGCCCGCACCTTCCGCGCCCGTAGCTGAAGGGACTCCCGGCGGGGTGCAGCTTCTTCGTTGCAGCACGAGAAGCGCCGGCCCGGCTGCCGGTTCAGCCGGCGCCGAGGCAGACGAAGGGGCGCCGGAACGGGTCGACGGCGATGGCGTCGGCCAGCGCGAGCGCCGGGCTGTCGCGGACGGCCAGCGCGCGGTAGTAGTCGTCCATCGCGGCCGCCGAGGCGAGGTCTCCGACGCGCGACAGCGGCGCGATCACCGTCCGGGAGCCGCTGGCCAGCAGCGCGCTGGCGAAGCCGAGGGCCTCGTCACCGGGCCGGATCCGGTTCATCGCCAGCTCGCACGCGGCGAAGACGACCTGCCGCGGCGGTTGCCGCAACCCGGCCATCTCGTGGCCGAACAGCGCGCCGTCGGCGAGTTCCAGCCGGGAGAAGAGGGCGTTTTCCGGCTCGTGCGCGCCGTGCGCGGCGAAGTGCGCGAGCTTGGCACCGTCCATCGCGCGCAGCACGGACTTCACGGTGGCCTTGGCGCCGGTCATCGTCGTCGCGGTGCGGTAGTGCGTGGTCAGCTTCTCGAGCTCCCCCCGGGCGCCGGCCAGCCCGGGCCCGCGGACGAGCACGATCTTGCGGGCCCGCGACGACTTCGTCAGCTCGGCGGCGAGCCAGGCGGTCGCCGACGGCGCGACGACGGTCGGCCGCCCCCGCAGGCCCGGCAGCACACCCCACGGCACGGCGTAGAGCGGCCCGGTCGGGACGATGACCAGCTCGCGGTCGCCGATGCTGTCGGCCAGCGGCTGGATGAGCTGGGCGTCGAGCTTGCCGGCCTGCTTGTGCGCCGACGTCATGACGACCTCGGCCAGCCGTTCGGGCAGGTTGTCGGGAGCAAGGGCGTCGAGGTCGACGTTGAGGACGCGCGCGGACTCGGCGGCGTCCCCGGCGGACCCGAGCCGCACGAGCCGGCACTCGCCCCCGGCGACGACGACGGCGACGAGCTCGTCCCCGGAAGCGGCGAAGCTGACCATGGCCCGCTCCCCGAGCCGCGCCACGACCTCGGCGAGCCCGGCAACGGGCCGCGGACGACCCCACCGCCCGGTGTGCCAGCCGAGCCGCTGGGCCTCCCGCAGCCGCTCGTTGTACTTCGCCCGCAAGCCGGCGATGGGATGCCCGTCGTGCTGGGCCTCCTGGATGGCCTGCCCGAGCCCCCGCACCTCGGCGACGCGCGCGGCGAGCTCCGGATCGGTCCCGGCGGACAGGGGTTCGTAGCGGTAGGTCTGGGCGCGCGTCCGTTCGAGCCAGACGAACAGCCGCCGCGCATCCTGCCGATCGAGCACGAGCTTGACGGCGAGATCGGCGAGCTCCTGCCCGTGCAGAGCGGTCCCGGAGACGAGATCCAGCCCACCCATCCGATCCCGGACGGCGTCCAGTTCGGTGAGCCCGGACCGGATCTCGGCGAGCGCCTTGGCCCGGTCCCCCTGGGCCACGGCGAGTTCGGCCCGGCAGAGCCGCCGGAGCATCCGGTAGTCGATGGGGGTGAGCTGGCCGGGACGGGGAACCATCTGAAGGGTCTCGACGGCTCGCTTGAGGTTGCCGCGCCGGATGTCGAGCCGCACGGCGAGCATCCGTGCGGTGGCGGCCTGCTCGACGAGCAGCGGGACGGGCATTTTCGCGGCAATGCGAATGGCCCGAGTGGGCAGCGCAGCCGGAACATCGCCCGACCGCATGGCTTCCCGCGCATCAGCGTGCAGCCCGATGATCATGGCGTTGGCCACACAGGTCTGGCAACCGACCCGCAGCATGCGGCGGCGCGCCGAGTCCGCCATCTGGCGCGCGGGTTTCAGGTCGTCGGCCAGCAGGGCGGCGGAGGCTCGGTACAGCTCGGCCCGCGCAAGCTCCTTGCTGATGCTCTGCTCCTCGACGAGGACGGGAAGCACGTCGTCCAGGTGAGCCGCGGCTTCGTCGGCCAACCCGGCCGCCAGCAGCGCCTCGGCCTGCTCGAACCGCAAGGCGGTGGGGACGTCCATCTCCAGCGCCCGGTAGTTGCGTTCGGCCTCCTCGTAGAACCGAAGAGCTTCGGGCACATCCCGGACCCGGAGGGCAAGCATGCCCATCGTCCGCCGCACGTCGGCGGCCACGGACCGGAGCTCGTACTTTTCCGCGAGCTCGAGCGCCCGGGCGAGATCGTCGTGTGCCGCGGTGACATTGCCGAGCCGCACCTGCACCCACGCCCTCGACGAAAGAGTCTGCACGAAGCCGCCCATACGAGATTCCGGCTCGGGGCCGTGGGCCAGCCGGTATTCCTGGTGCGCCACCGAGATGTCGAAGGACACCAAGCTGTCTTCGTTGCGGCCGACGCTCATCAGCCTCGCCGCGTAGTTGTAGTTCAGCGAGCCGTTGAGTTCGGCCTGCAGCATCGGATCGGGCACGTCTTCGATCAACCGCCGCACCTCGTTCAAACCGGCCAAGCCGGCTTCGAGGTCACCGCTGATCTCCGAGGACATCGCCGTAAGGGTGCTCGCCAGGCGGATCCGGGTGACCAGCCAGTCGGTGCGCTGCTGCTCGGTCGACGGCCGGACGGTCTCGAGCATGGTTTTCCCACGCTTGAGCAGCCGGACACCTTCTCGATAACGCCCGAGGCAGGATGCGTCGGTGGCAGCCTTCTGCAGGGCTCGGACCCGCTCGATGACGGAGGCCGGGTCCAGGTTTGTCACAGGCACTCTCCTATGACAGCACAGCCCGTTACCAAAGATGCCCGCCTGCCAGGCGAAGATCGGCAGGCGGGCATCACAAGTTGGTCAAGATCAGCCGGCGACCTGATAGCACGGCGTACCACAGTTCGGCACCGCGACCGGGCCGTCCTTCGGCTTCTCCGGGACGTGGTCGATGTGCACCCAGCCGTGCTCGTCCGGCTCCGGGACAACCGGGCCGGCCTGGACGATGGGCTCCGGAACTTCTTCCGGCTTGACATCCGTGGGCGTCGACATGGTCGATCTCCTCTCCCCTGGGGATCTTCATGGGGACGCGGCCGTGACGGTGAGTCCCCCATATCGCGAGGCCCTCTCCCCGCGAACGGCCCAATAGTTTCACATCGGAGCAATGATCGGGAGAGTTTCGCTACGGAAAGTCAGTCCGAAACGCGTGAGCAGGGTTGATGTCTCCATCGGAACGTCCTAACGGGTGAAGTCTGTAACGACGTCCACTCCGGACGTGCATTGCCGTGGCCCGGAAGCGTCTTCCGGACCGCCGGCCGCCGCGTGTTGTCCCAGGTACGGAACGTGACAACCGGGCGGCGGCCCGGGCCGAGTGTCCCGTGTGGACGGCTAGGCCGTCGCTGCCGCGTGGACGGCTCGGACCAGACGCACGTTTTCCGGTGCCGCTCCGCCGGGGAAGGCGAACCGGCGACGGTTGTAGCCGTACGCGAGGCCGCTGCGCGGGTCGGCGAACGCCTGGGAACCGGCCGCGCCGCTGTGACCGAACGCGCCCTGGCCCAGGACCGGGTAGTCGTCCGAGACGATCGCGAAGCCGAGGCCGAACGCGTTGCGGTTGCGCGTGGCGAGGTCGTCGCCGATCGAGTGGATCTGTGCGAATTCCGCCGCCGTCTCCGGGCGCAGGAGCGGCTCCGGGCCGCTGATCGCCGCCGCGTACATGCCGGCCAGGCCGCGCGCCGACGCGACGCCGCCCACCGACGCCGGACTCAGCTGCCGGACGAGCTTGATGTTCGGCAGGTCCCAGAGCTCGGGCGCCTTCGGGTGGTTGCGGTTGAAGGCGACGCCCGTGATGCTGTCCGGCCCGGTCGCGTTCGCCTCCAGCTGCGCCAGCTGCTCCGGCGTCGGCAGCATCGGCTGCGTCGTCAGGAACCGCGGCTCCAGCTCCTCGGGCAGCCCGAGGTAGAAGTCCAGGCCGAACGGCTTCCGGACGCGCTCCTCGTAGTGCTCCTGGATGCTGCGGCCGGTCACGCGCCGGACGACCTCGCCGGTCAGCGCGCCGATCACCAGCGCGTGGTAGCCGAACGCCGTGCCGGGCCGCCAGTACGGCCGCTGCGGGGCGAGCCGCTCGGCGACGATGCGGTCGTCCGCGAGCTCGTCGCCGGTGAACCCGGCGTCGGCCCCCACCACGCCGGCCCGGTGCGCCAGCAGCTCCCGCAGGGTGATCCCGTCCTTGCCGGCCGCGCCGAACTCCGGCCAGTAGTGGGCGACCCGCTGGTCGAGGTCGAGCACGCCGTCCTGCACCAGCAGCGCCACGACCAGGTGCGCGGCACCCTTGGTCGAGGAGAACACGCCGGTCAACGAGTCTCCGGTGACGGCGGGTCCGGTCCACAGGTCGACGACCCGCTCGCCGTCGACGTGCGCGACGAGCTGGGCGGCGTAGTCCCCGCCTTCCTCGACCGCGACGGCGGCGAACTCCTCCCGGACGGACTCGAACCCGTCGGCGACGGTTCCCTGGACGTGCTCGGTCGACATCGCAGCTCCCTCAGTGATCTCTACGCCTGCGTCAGGAACCAACCCACGCCATGCCGAGGTATTCCGGTAACGCGCGACCACTCCGAAGTGACGTTCGCGGGATTCGACCCGGTGGAAACCACCACCAGGCCCGGCCGCGGCTTGGCGATCGCGTCACCGGCCATCGGCGCGTCCGGCCTGACCCCGGCGGTCGCGACGTCGGTCCTGGTCCTCGGCGCGCTGTGGTTCGCGCTGCTGCCGGCCTTGTCGGGTGCGCCGTCTTCGCGACGACGTCGTGGCGGCACGTCGGCCCGCCGGTGGCCTACTTCGACAACAGGTTCTCCGGACCGCGGTAGAGAACCCGCCGCGCGGGTACCACTTCGATCATGAAGCTGACCTCCACCGTGCTCGGCACCCCGGAACCCCGTGCGCTCGCCGAGTTCTACTCGAAGCTCCTCGGCTGGCCGATCCGCACCGACGAACCGGAGTGGGTGACCCTGCGCCCGGACGACGGGAGCGCCGGGCTGTCGTTCCAGCTGGAGACCGGGCACGTCCCGCCGGTGTGGCCGCCGGCCGACGGCGCCCAGCAGATGCAGCTGCACCTCGACATCGAGGTCGACGACCTCCAGGAGGCGACGGCGGTGGCGACCGCAGCAGGCGCGGTGGTCGCCGAGTTCCAGCCGCAGGACGACGTCCGCGTCTGCTTCGATCCGGCCGGGCACCCGTTCTGCCTCTGGACCCGCGGAGGGTGACGTCGGATGGGCGAATGCCTCGCCGGGCCCGGCCGCTCGCCACGCAACGGCTGAGTAGCGGCAGGCACCGGGATCGCGCCGGCGCCGGTCGGAAAGCATTCCGCTGGCGACGCTGAACCGGGCAGTGGCGATCGCCGCGGCCCACGGCTCCCGCCGCCGCGCCGGCCGAACCCGAGACGCCGCTCTGGCCGTCGCGACGGGGCGGCGCCGAACACGCGGCGACGGTCGCCCAGGTCGACGGCGGCGTCCGGGCGATGAGAGCGACGCTCCCATCGGCGCATTGGCGCTTCGACCTGCCGCGGCTCTCGCTGCTCCACGCGATCCAGGCCGACCTGCTCGCACCATTGAGCAGCCGAAGGAGGCGGTCGCGCGCGCACGACGGCGATTGCCGAGGCCGACACCCCAGCAGCGCACCGACACCAGCCGAAGACCGCGACTGCCGCGGCTCCCGCTGCTCCACGTGATCCAGGCCGACCTGCTCGCCCAATGGGCAGCCGAAGGAGGCGGTCGCGCGTGCACGGCGGTGATCGGTCTCGCGTGCCGCGCCGTGGAGCGGGGCGCTGGCCGCTCGGCAGGGCGACGCGTGCCGTAAGCGGGGCTGCCGCTGCTGGGACGGAAGCCGGGGGTGTGCCGTCAGTGGGTGGGCGCCGGCGCCCTGGAAGCGCGGTGCGTGCCGGCGGCGGGTGGGCAGGGTGACGCCCCGCGTTCGTTCGATCACAGGATCCGCTATGTTCGGCTGAGGTCCTGTTCCCGGCGAACGGAGTTGAGTCCTGTGGGGGTGCACCGGATCTGGCACCACGGACTGGTCCCCACCGAGGGGAAGCGCCCCCTGGACGCTTTGCGCAGCAGGCTGATCAGCCGTCAGCGGCAGCACGACGACTACACGGTGACCGATCTCGGGTCGTCCGACGACGGTGGTTCGCGCCGGTGCGACCTGAAGTTCGCGTACGAGGGCAGCGAAGGCCGCTACTCCGTTCAGGTATTGCTTTCGCTGTGCTACCGCGCCGGCGAAGATCGGGTGACGTGGCTGCTGACCGCGGCGTGCACGCGGCCGTGGCGCAGCTGCCATGAGGCGCCGGCCCAGCGGATCGGGCTGGAGGAGCTGGGCGCCAGCGGGAGCGACGAAATCCCGATCGAAACGCCGGTGCTGGCCATGCGCGGCTGGTCGCGCAAGGAATGCGACCACCTCGCCGACCTGCTGAGCGAGGCGCTGGTGGCGCCGTGGCGGTCTTCGGCGGTGCTGGTGCTCACCGAGCCGCCGACGGTGCCGGTCGAGGGGTGGCCCGGGCTCGTCAACGTCTTCGACGTCGACGACCGCTTCCGCCACACCCTCAACCACCACCTGCCGCTCGGCTGCGCGGTGCCGCAGGGTGCGCGGCTGTACGTGGCGCCGTGTGACCAGCTGCCGGATTTCGTCGTGAGCGAGAGCCCGGTGTCCGGTGAGGCACTGGAGGGGGCGATCACCCGGCTCATCCAGAGCCGCGGCCGGACGCCCCTGCCCGAGGAATGGGCGGACGTGCCGAGCGTGCGGGCCTGGTACGAAGCCGATCCGTTCGCTTCGCCGGTGCGCGAGCCCGACGCCGAGCTGGTCGAGAAGCTCGGCCGCGCCGAGCAGGAGCTGGCCGAGGCCCGCCGGGTGATCACGATCCTGCGAAAGAAGGCCAAGGCCCACGCCGAGGAACGGGACCGGCACGCCTGCGAGGTGAAGACGCTGCGCCGCCGCCTCGAGGACGCCTGCGCGACCGACGTGGCTTGCCTGCGCGACCAGCTCGCGCAGCTGCAGGCGGAGGTGGACGACTACGCGCGGGCCTTCGAGGAGACGGAAGCCGAGCGCGACGAGCTCAGACGCGTCAACGGGCTGCTGGCGGGCCGGCTCGCGCGCCACCACGACGCCGACGACGAGGTCGCCGCCGCCGAGCGCCCGCCGGAGGACTTCCCCAGTTTCGCCGAGCTGATCGGCGCCGCGTCGGCCTCGCTGAAGCACCTCGCGATCACGGCCGAAGCGGCGCCGGCCGCGATCCTCGACCACCACCCCAAAGCCGCCGCCTGGCGGCGCAAGGCGTGGGACGCGCTGCGCACCCTCGACGCCTACGCGGACGCCCGGACGTCCTTGCTCGGCGCGGGCCAGGACCCGGGCCCCGAGCTGTCGGACGTGCTCGCGTTCGCCCGCACCGGTCAGCCGGGTTCGCTGATCAGCGCCAACATCATCGCGCTGGCCGAGTCGGACACGGTGACCACGAACGAGCGGCTCCGCCAGGCCCGCACGTTCCGCGTCGATCCCCGGACGAACCCGGCGGGCCGGGACTACTTCGGCGCCCACATCGCCTTGGAGCGCTTCAAGTCGCCGGCACCGCGCCTGCACTTCCTCGACGACACCGACCGCACCGGCACGGTGTACGTCGGGTACCTGGGCGCCCACCTGCCGACGTCGAAGACCAACTGAGCGAGAATCGCGCGCATGACCGAGATCGCGCACAAGCACCTGGCCTACTGCTGGATCGCCCGCGGCGACCGGGTGCTGTTCCTGCGCCGCGGGGCCGGGGTGTTCCTGGCGGGCGGCTGGGAACTGCCCGGCGGCACGGCCGAGCCAGGCGAGCGCCTCGAGGACACCGCGACGCGCGAAGCGGCGGAAGAGACCGGGTTGACGGTTCGCGTCACCGGCGAACTGGCGCGGGATGCGTGGCCGGACGTCGCCGGACGGGCGTTGCGGATCCACGCTTTCGTCTACACGGTCGAAGAAGAGGGATCGGGCGAGGTCGTGCTCAATCCCGAGGAGCATGACGACTTCGCGTGGCTGACGCGGGCGGAGGCCCGGGAGCTTTCGCTGCCGGGCCACTTCCGGCGGCTGCTCGATCGGTAGGAGACTTCTCTTGTGCAGCACCGGATTGCGGTGCTGCCGGGATCTTCGGGTCGTGATCATGCCTTCGACGGTACCCGAACAAATGTGCGATCGTCATCGCTGGAACGGGTGAACCGCAGCGGGGCGCTGATCGGAGTTTTCCCTTGTGGCACAACAGGTACGCGCCTAGGGAGCCCCCGAATTCCACATTACCGGAAGGCACCGACAAAACTAGCGAGGTGCCAGGTACCTCAACAGCACGCTCGCGCCGTCGGTGAGCACCGACGCCAGCACCAGCTCCGCCGGATCCACCGGCACGCCAAGGGATGCCCGGCCGGCCGTTCCCGCCACCAGGAACGGCGCCACCGTCAAGCGGAACTCGTCGACGACCCCGGCTTCGATCAACGAGCCGAACAACCTCGGCCCGCCCTCGCAGTCGATGCGGCCCAGCCCCTCCGCCACGAGCGTCGACACCACCCGCTCCGCCGACACCGGCGGCTCTCCCGTCACGAACACCCGGGCACCGTTGGCCGCCCATGCTTCGCGCAACGCCGAAGGCGCCGCCGAGGAGGTGAACACGAGCGTGGGGACCGCCGCCTTCGTGATCACCGGGGCATCCGGCGGCAGGGACCGGCCCGTGGTCACCACCGCCACCGGGGCGATCGGGGCCAAGCCGAACCGGCGGCGACGTTCGGCCGTGGCGGCGTCCGGGCGCATGCCCTCGAAGCCCTCCGCCATCGCCGTTCCCGCGCCCACCAGGACCACGTCGGCCAGGTCGTTGCCGAGGCGGTAGACCACCCGGTCCGCGGGGGTCGACAGCGCCCCGGAACGGCCCTCCACCGCGATCGCGCCGTCCGTGCTCGAGACGAAGTTCACCGCCAGCCAGCGGGGTTCCGCGGGGTAGCTGTA
Source organism: Streptomyces sp. MN03-5084-2B (assembly GCA_033793495.1). Lineage (GTDB taxonomy): Bacteria > Actinomycetota > Actinomycetes > Mycobacteriales > Pseudonocardiaceae > Amycolatopsis. The sequence goes on from JARAWT010000048.1 coordinate 25,508, forward strand.
CAGCCGCTCGAGGTCGCTCTCCGCCAGGTCGCGCGCGGACGGCCAGACCTCGCGGATCACTCCCATCGGACCGCCTTCGCCGGCGGGCGGGTGCCCGCGATGCTCGCTGCCATCTCCGCCGCGTGACGCACCCCGCGGACGTGCTTCGTGCGGATGATCGCCACCCCCGCCGACGCCGCGAGAGCCGCCAACGCGAGGCCGCCGGGCGTTCCGTCGCCGGCCACCGAAGCCAGCACCGGCACGTCCCCGGAAGGCATCGCCCGGAACTCCCCGATGTCCACGACAACGGACAGACCGGTCACGGACGGGACCGCGGGAGCGGCGTAACCGGCGCCGTACCGGGCGGCGACCCCGGCCAGGTCCGCCCGCGCCACGATCAGGTCGGCGCCCGCTTCGCAGCAGGCCGCAGCGACCGAGGGATCCGCGGTGTCCGCCCCGATGACGAGGTCGGGAAAAACGGCCCGCGCCTGCTCGACGAGGGACGCGGATCCGGGGAAGCACACGAGGTCGGCGCCGTCGGCGACGGCGGCCCGGGCCGCGGGGAGCGACTCGACCGCGGCCAGCACCAGCGCGCGGTCACTGCTCAACCGGCGGCCCCGGAAGACGAGGTCGGGGGTCTTCATCGCACTCTCCCTGCTGGACGTCCTTCGCGATCATAAGCGAGGGACGGAGGGCGAGTGTTCTTCGCCGTCAGGTGGCGGGGCTTCGTCGCCGGGCCACCCGACCTTGACGGCTGTGACATACCGGGGCTTCGCCCCGGGCCGGGGGCTCCGCCACCCGGACCCCCGGAAAACCGGAGGTCAGGAGGCAATGGCCTCGTTGATCGCCAGCAACTCCTGGCAGGTGCGGGTGGCGGTGAACTCGATGACGTCGTAGCGGGCGAGCCGCCGCACCACGAACGGATCACTGGCGAGCACGGCATCGAGCTTGCCGCGCAGCACGGGGCGCGTCAGGATCACCTGGTCGGCCGCGCCGTTGCCCTTTCCGGAAACGAGGAAGAGTCCTTTCGCGAATTGTTTGCGTACCCAGTCCGAATGGTCCGGAAGCGCGTAGTCGACTTCTGTTTCGGGCGCTGTATAGGTCAGCAGTGCGATGTACATGTTCGCAGGATAGAACGCCGGCCTCGCCACCGCATCCGCCTGGCGAGTGGCACCGGACACGCCTTTCGTTAATATTCCGTCAAGAACCGTGGAATTCCTTTACCGGCACTTTTTCGACATACTCGTCGATTGCCGTACGCACGTCGTCGTACGACGCGGTGTCGCCGCCGGGCCGACGCGGTGACCCCTGCCCCGGGGCGAGACTCCGCAGCATGAACGCACTGACCCGGATCTGGTCCGACGGACGCCGAGCCGAGCGGATCGCCTACGCCGTCGGCGCGGCCCTGTTCCTCAGCGGCGTCGCGCACGCTCTCGTGCTCATCGTCACCGACGGCTCGTGGCTGGGCCCGCTGTCGATGCGCAAGGCCGTCACGTTCGGCCTGTCGTTCGGGCTGACGCTCGCGTCGGTCGCCTGGGCGACGTCGTTCCTCACCATCCGCCCACGGCTGCGCGATGTCCTCGTCGGTGCCTTCACCGTGGCGAGCGTCGCCGAAGTCGCGCTGGTCAGCATGCAGGCGTGGCGCGGGGTGCCGTCGCACTTCGACTTCGAGACGTCGTTCGACAGCTTCGTTTCGATGACGCTGGCCGCGGGCGGTGGCGTGCTCGTCCTGACCGTCATCGGCTTCACGGCCACCGCGCTCGTGGAGCCCGGCCCCGCCGCGCCGAGCCTGCGCCTGGCCGTCCGCGCGGGCCTGGTCGTGCTGCTGGTCGCGCTGGCCACCGGCGCCGTGATGATCGGCCGCGGGGTCGTCGCGGCCCGCGGCGGCGACCCGCAGCTGGCCTACACCACCGCCGGCTCGCTCAAGCCGCTGCACGCGGTCGCCATGCACGCGATCCTGGTGCTGCCCGCGCTCGCCTGGATCCTGCGGTTCACCGGCCATTCCGAAGCACACCGGCTGCGCGTCGTGCAGACGGCCGTCGCCGCCGACGCCGTGCTCACCGCCGTGATCGGCGTCGAGTCCTTCACCGGCATCGACCCGTTGGCCGCGCCGCTGCCGCTCATGCTCCTCTCCGCGCTGGCCGCCGCCGTACTGGCGGGCACCGGAATCCACGCGGTGTCCGGCATTGAACCGGCCGTCCGATTCGTACGTGTCCTCAACGGGAAGGCAAGGGGCCGGTAAAGCGGCGGACGGAGAACACGCGTGCGGCACGGTATGACCACCCACGGCCTTTTCCAGCAGGGCAAGGCCCACAGCCCGTCGTTCTTCTCCGTGGCCAGGGCGATGGGGCAGCACGCGGACGACCTGGCGGACTTCTGCATCCCCTGCAACCCGTACTTCCCGACCGACGAAATGTTCGGCCAGCTCGAACGGAACCTCCGCACGATCCTCAAGTTCTACCCGAGCGACGCCGCCGCGATCACCGCGCAGCTGGCGAGCGTGCTGCGGCTCAACCCGTCGACGATCTCGCTCGCCAACGGCTCCACCGAGCTGATCACCTGGATCGACCAGCTGCTGGTCGATTCCAGTGTCGCGGTGCCGATCCCGACGTTCGGCCGCTGGACCGACCAGCCGATGGAGACCGGCAAGCGCGTCGACATGTTCGTGCTGAAGGAAGCGGACGGCTTCGAGCTGCGGGTGGACGAGTACCTCGACTTCATCAGGCGCCGCGGTTCCCGGGTCGCGGTGCTGTGCAACCCGAACAACCCCGACGGCGGGTACCTGCCGCGTCGCGAGGTGATCCGGTTCATGGACGCCCTCGAGGACCTCGACCTGGTGGTGATCGACGAGTCCTTCATCGACTTCGTCGAGGCCGAGCGGAACCCGTCGGTGGCCGCCGAAGCCGCCGTCCGGCCGAACGTGATCGTGCTGAAGAGCCTCGGCAAGAACTTCGGGCTGCACGGGATCCGGTTCGGCTACCAGGTCTCCAACCCGGCGCTGACGCGCAAGCTGTCGGCCGCGCTGCCGAAGTGGAACCTGAACTCCCTCGCCGAGACCGTGATCTTCATGCTCGCCGAGCACCGCGCGGAGTACGAGGACAGCCTGAAGAAGCTCGCGCTCGACCGGTTCCTGATGCATTCGCAGCTCGGGCAGTTCCCGGAGCTGACGGTCTTCCCTTCGCAGGCGAACTTCCTGCTCGTCAAGCTGCCCGCGTCGGTCGACGGCGCCGAGCTGTGCGACCACCTGCTCGCCGAGCACCACCTGCTGGTGCGCCAGTGCGGCAACAAGATCGGCATGACCAGCCAGTTCATGCGCTTCGGGGTGCGGCCGGACACCGAGGTCGAGCGGCTGGTCGAGGGACTGCGCGGCGTGGAACGGCTCGGCGGCGGGCGGCACACGTCGCCGACCATCGAGCTGGTCTCGCACTCCCGCGAGCCGGAACGGTCGATCAGCTGAGCACCTGGGCGATGGCCGACTTCCAGGCGAACACCCGGCCGTTCGCCGAGCTCGACCGCGCCGGCCGGACGCGCCGCCTGCGCCGGCTCGCCGAATCGGCTTTGACGGCCTACGCCGTGCCGGTGGCTCGCCTGACCCCGCTGGCCCACGGGCACAACACGTCGTTCCGCGTCGACGGCGCGGACGGCCACCGGTACGTGCTGCGGGTGCAGCGGCCGGACGGCCCCGGCGTCGCGCAGGTGCGGGCCGAGATGGCCTGGCTCGCCAAGCTGCGCCGCGAAACCGAGCTCGTCGTCCCGCAGCCGGTGCCGACGCGCGCGCGGGACCTCGTCACCGTCGTCGCCGACCCGGCGGTGCCCGAACCGCGTACCTGCGTGCTCAGCCACTGGGTCGAGGGCCGGTTCCTCGACGAGCGGCTCAGTGCACCGCAGCTGTACGCGGTGGGCGAGTTCACCGCGCGGCTGCACCTGCACGGCGCGCGGATGAACGGCCTCGACCGCCGCCGCGTCGACGACCTGACCGAGTTCGGCCGCACGCAGGTGGACGGCTTCTCCGCCGCGGTCGTCGAACGGGCCGTCGCGGCGGCCGGCGGCGACGAGCGGATCCGCAAAGCGGTGGCGCGCGCCCGCGCGGTGCGCGCGGAGCTGGGGTACGGCTCCGACGTCTTCGGCCTGGTGCACGGCGACCTGCACCAGGAGAACTACCTGCTGCACCGCGGCCGGGTGCACGCGATCGACTTCGACGACTGCGGCTACGGCCACTACGCCTACGACCTCGCCGTGGCGCTCGACGCCCTCCGGCAACTGCCCCAGCGGGAAGAGCTGCGGGAGGCGCTCCTGGACGGCTACCGGTCGGTGCGCCCGGCCGCGGCCACGACGGACGCGGGGGTGCTGGCGGCCTTCGCCGGGCTCCGCCGGGTCCAGCTCCGCCTCCGCTGACCGCACTTTCCCGTGAAAGTGCCGCGTTACAGGGGGTCGTTACAATTGCTATATGGCCGGACGATCGAGCAACGCCACCAGTACCCGCGACCGCCTGCTCATGGCCGCGGGGCAGCTCCTGCACGAAGCGGGCGACGGGCCGGTGTCGACGCGGGCGATCTGTGAACGCGCCGGCGTCCAGGCCCCCACGCTCTACCACCACTTCGGCAGCAAGCAGGGCCTGCTCGACGCGGTCGTCAACTACGGCTTCACGCAGTACGTCCAGGCTCCGGAACCGGGCGGCGACCTGGTGGACCGGATCCGCACGGGCTGGGACCGGCACGTCGAGTACGGCCTGGAGCACCCCGCGTTCTACGTGCTGCTCTACGGCCAGATCGAGCCGGGCGCACCGTGCAACCTCACCTCGAGCGCCGAAGCGATGCTGCTGGAGCTGTTCACGCCACTGGCGCGCGAAGGCCGCCTGCGCGTCGAGGCGGCGGCCGCCGCGCGGCAGTTCGCGGCGGCCAACAGCGGCGTGACGCTCAGCCTGATCGCCCAGCCCGAAGACCGCCGCGACCTGGCGATGTCCGCGCAGGTCAGGGAGTCGGTCCTGGCCGGCCTGCTCGCCGAGCGGCCTGCTGAAGGCTCGTCCGTGAGCACCCTCGCTGTCGCTTTGTCGACCGCGCTCGAGGACGACGACCGCGCCTTGACCCCGACCGAACGCCTGATGCTGCGGGAGTGGTTACACCGCCTCGCCCGCTGACAGTTGTCGCTACATTTGCTACATTGCTCGATATGACAAATGTATCGAGCAGGTTCGGCGTGTTCCTGGGTCCGCACCGCGACGACGTGACGCGCAAGGTGCACGCCGTCGCGGCGGAACAGCAGGGCTACGGCGCGGTCTGGCTGGGCAACGGGCGGACCCCGCTCGCCGATCTCGCGTTCGCCGAGGAGGTACTGGCCGCGACCGAGCGGATCACCGTGGTCCCGTCGATCGTCAACATCTGGGTCGACGAGCCGGCCGCCCTCGCCGAGTCCTACCACCGACTCGCGGGCCGCTACGGAAAGCGCTTGCTGCTCGGCCTCGGCGTCGGCCACCCGGAGTCGATCACCGGGTACACCAGCCCGTACACCAGGATGGTCGGCTACCTCGACCGGCTCGACGCGGCCGGCGTCCCGGCCGAAGCCCGGGTGCTCGCCGCGCTCGGCGACCGCATGCTGAAGCTGGCCGCCGAGCGCTCCGCGGGTGCACACCCCTACCTCGTGCCGGCCGGGCACACCCGGCACGCGCGATCGATCCTGGGCACGGACAAGCTCCTGGCGCCGGAGCAGAAGGTCGTCGTCGACGACGACCCGGCGGCCGCGCGCACCGTCGGCCGCCCGTACGTCCGGAACCCCTACCTCGGCCTGAGCAACTACGTGAACAACCTGCTGCGACACGGGTACACCGAGGCCGACGTCGCCGGCGGCGGCAGCGACCGCCTGATCGACGACCTCGTCCTGCACGGCACGCCCGAGACCGTCGCCAAGGGCCTGCTGTCCCATGTGGACGCCGGCGCGGACCACGTGCCGGTGCAGGTGCTCGGGCCGTCGGCCGAGGTGGAGCTGGAGAACCAGCGGCGGCTGGCCGAGGTGCTGCTCTGATCAGCCGGGCGCGGGCAGCAGAGCGTTCAGCGCCGCGACGATCGTGCGCTCCTCGTAGGCGAAGTGACTGTCCAATTCGGACTTGAGCCGGTCGAACTCCGCGCGCAGCCGGGCCGGGTCGGCTTCCTCCTCGACGAGCCGCTGGATCTCCTCCTGCAGCCGGGCCACGACGACGTGCTCCTCGTCGAGCTTCGCCAACGCCGGCGCGAGGGCGGGGAACCGCCCGGCCAGCAACGGGAAGATGCTCGTGCCCTCACCGGTGTGGTGCCGGGTGAGGGCCGTGCAGAACCCGGCGCAGCGCAGGCGCAGCTCTCGGGGAGTTCCGCAGTCCAGCTCGGCTCGCACGCGCTCCAGTTCGGCGCGCAGCCAGTCGTGCACCTCGACGAGCCAGTCGCCCATGCGGCGCGCGGTGTCGACCCGGTGCAGCTCGACGACGGGCAGGACCCGGGTCGTGCGCGCCTGGTAGTCCGCGAACCCCGGCTCCCGCTCGATCACCTCGGCGAACAGCTCGTCGCGGTCCGGCGGGAGGGCCGCCATCGCCTCGAACGTTCCGGTGTCCGTTTCCACCAGCACGAGCGGGTTGTGCCGGATGTTGTGGTACCAGGCCGGGTGTTTCGGCGCGCCCATCGCCGAGGCGACGACGACCAGCCGGCCGTCGATGTCCAAGGCGCCCAACGGAACGCGGTGCTTCCGGCCCGTCCGGGCGCCGGTCGTGGTGAGCATGATCAAACTGGGTGGTCCTTTCCGATGACGAAAAATCACCGGAGGTCGAGAGGGCGACAGCTCGCTTTTCGGGGGTTGGTCCGGGTGACGAAGCCCCCAGCCCGGGGCGAAGCCTCGGAGGTCACGGAGGGCACACCTCTGCCAGGGAAAGGCAGAACTGTCGATCTCAAGGGGGCTGAGTAGCCACTACCTCCGTGTGTCGGCCCATCCGGGGCGCACCCACACGCTAGCACGGCTCAGCGGGCGGCGTCAGCGGCTTTCCGCGCGGCGGTGGCGGCCGCGTCGGCTTCGGCGAAGGCCGCTTTCGCCGTCTCGAGCTCCGCCGCCGCCCGCCCGGCGCGTTCCTCGGCTTCCGCCAGGCGCTCGCGCAGGTCGTCGACGCGGGCGGTGGCCTGCTCGGCCGCGCGCTCGGTGCGGACCAGGTCGCGCTCGGCCACCGCGCGGTCCTTGTCCCGCTCGGCGGCTTCCTTGCGCAGGCGCTCGCGTTCCGCGCGGGCCTGCTTCCGCTCCTCTTCTTCGCGCCGGTGGTCCCGCTTCGGCCGGGCCGGTGCGGCCTTGTCCACCAGCTTCTCCGGGCGCTTCCCGGTGGCGGGCGGGACGCTCGCGGCGAGGCTGAACCACTGGTCGGTGTCCTGGTGCGCGACCGACGTCAGCCGCCCGGCGAGCGCCAGCGCGGCGGTGTCCGGCTCGGCCGCGACGGCCTCCAGGGTGGCCTCCACCTCGCGGGTCACCGTGTCGCTCATCGACGGCAGCTCGTGGAGGATCCGCCGCACCAGCTCGCCGCGGCGCCGGGTCAGCGCGCGCAGCTCGTCGCCGGCCAGGCGGGTGTGCGCGTCCCTCAGCTCGGTGCCGAGCTCGGCCAGTTCCCGCAGCTGGTCGGAGTCGTCCCTGGCCAGGCCGTTGACGATCGCCGCGGCCGTGGTCGGCTTGCGAAGCTGCTGGATCCGCTTCGCCAGCTCGGCGTCTCCTCCGGCCTTCGCGGCCTTCACCGCCGCGTTGCGCGCGCTGACGAACTCCGCGAGGTCGCCCCCGTAGAGCTCGCCGGCCACCGTGTCGAAGTCCATCGTGGTCCAGCGAACCACATCGGACTGGTGCGAGCACCCGGTGAAGGGTCATCATCGGGGGATGTTCTTCGATCTGGGTGTCCGGGACTTCCTCGACCGCGCGGAAACGGTGTACCCGGACCGCGTCGCGGTGGTCGACGAGCCGGACCAGCCCGCGCCGAGCTGGGGTTCGCTCACCTACCGCGAGGTCGCGCGCCGGGCCCGCGCGCAGGCCGCCAACCTCGACGCGCTCGGCGTGCCGTCCGGCGGGCGCGTCGCGATGGTGTCGCACAACGCCGCGCGGCTGCTCGTGTCGTTCTTCGGCGTGTCCGGCTGGGGCCGGATCCTGGTCCCGGTGAACTTCCGGCTGGCTCCCGCCGAGGTCAAGTACATAGTGGAGCACTCCGGGGCGGAGGTGCTGATCGTCGACCCGGAGCTCGAGCACCTGCTGGACACGGTGACGGCGAAGCACGTCTTCGTCCTCGGCCGCGACGACGACGCCATCTGGGGCGGCGACGGAACGCCCCGGCCGTGGGACGCCGACGAGTCGGCCACCGCGACGATCAACTACACGTCGGGGACGACTGCGCGGCCGAAGGGCGTGCAGCTCACCCACCGCAACATCTGGCTGAACGCGGCCGTCTTCGGCCTGCACACGACGTTGAACGACAACGACGTCCTGCTGCACACCCTGCCGATGTTCCACTGCAACGGCTGGGGCATGCCGTACGCGGTGACCGGCCTCGGCGGCCGGCACATCGTGCTGCGGAAGGTCGACGGCACGGAGATCCTGCGCCGCATCGACGAACACGGCGTCACCATCCTCTGCGCGGCACCCGCGGTGGTCACGGCGGCGCTCGACGGCGCCGCTTCGTGGCCGGGCGAGATCCCCGGCCGCGACCGGGTGCGGATCGTCGTGGCCGGCGCACCGCCGCCGACGCGCACGATCGAGCGGGTCCGGGCGGAGCTGGGCTGGGAGTTCATCCAGATCTACGGGCTCACCGAGACCGCGCCGCTGCTGACGGTCAACCGGATGCGCAGCGAGTGGGCGGACCTCGACCCGCACGAGCAGGCCCGGCTGCTGGGCCGCGCGGGAACACCGGCGCTGGGGGTGCGGATCGCCGTCGACACCGACGGTGAGGTGCTCGCCCAGTCGAACCACAACCTCGACGGCTACTGGGAGAACCCTGCGGAAACCGCGCGGGTCACCGACGGCGGCTGGTTCCACACGGGCGACGGCGGTGCGTTCGAAGACGGCTACCTGACGATCGCGGACCGCAAGAAGGACGTGATCATCTCCGGCGGCGAGAACGTGTCGTCGATCGAGGTCGAGGACGCGCTGAACTCGCACCCGGCGATCCGCGAGGCCGCGGTGATCGGCATCCCCGACGAGAAGTGGGGCGAGCTGGTGACGGCGCTGGTCGTCGTGGACACCGACGTCACGGCGGAAGAGCTGATCCGGCACTGCCGGGAGTACCTGGCGGGGTACAAGTGCCCGAAGCGGATCGAGTTCCTGGACGCGCTGCCGAGGACGGCGACGGGGAAGATCCAGAAGTTCAAGCTGCGGGAGCCGTTCTGGCAGGGGCAGTCGCGGCAGGTCAACTAGCGGACGAGCCGGAAGAACGCCCGCACCTCGTCCACGAACAGCTCCGGCTGCTCGTAAGCCGCGAAGTGGCCGCCGCGGTCCAGCTCGTTCCAATGCCGGATGTCGGGGTACCGGCGAGCCGCCCAGCGGCGCGACGGGCGGGGCATCTCCGCGGGGAAGATCGAGCAGCCCACCGGGACGTCGACCGTGTCGTCCGTCGCCTCCGCGAACCACTTCTGGACCTTGCGGATGCTCTCCCAGTACAGCCGCGCCGACGACGCCGCCGTGCCCGTGAGCCAGTACAGCGTGACGTCGTCCAGCAGCTCGTCCCGCGTGAACGGGAAGCCGTCGGACCAGGCGTGGAACTTCTCGACCAGCCAGCCGCACAGCCCGGCCGGGGAGTCGAGCAGGCTGTAGCCGATCGTCTGCGGCCGGGTCGACTGCAGCACCGAGTACCCGTCCTCCCAGCGCTGCGCGTGCTCCAACGCGTCCAGCGCGGCCCGCTCGGACACCGTCAGGTCGTCGAAGGTCGCCGGGTCCGGCGCGGCGATCGGCGGGTTCAGGTGGATGCCCGCCAGGTGCGCCGCGTCCTGCTGGGCCAGTGACGTCGTGATCGACGTCCCCCAGTCGCCGCCCTGCGCGCCGTAGCGCGAGTACCCCAGCCGGGCCATCAGTTCCGCCCACGCGGCCGCGATCCGCTCGATGCCCCAGCCCGGCGCCGACGGCTTGTCGCTGAAGCCGTAGCCCGGCAGCGACGGGATCACCAGGTGGAACTCCGCCGACAGCGGCTCGATCACCTTGCCGAACTCCAGGAACGAGCCGGGCCAGCCGTGCGTGAGAACCAGCGGCAACGCGGCCGGATCCGGCGAGCGCACGTGGAGGAAGTGGAGGCCCAGCCCGTCGATTTCGGTGCGGTACTGCGGAAACCGGTTGAACCGCGCTTCCGTGCGACGCCAGTCGTACGACTCCGCCCAGTACTCGCACAGCGGACGCAGGTAGCCCAGCGGCGTGCCCTGGCTCCAGTCGTCCACCGGTTCGGCTTCGGGCCACCGCGTCCCCCGCAGCCGCGCGCGCAGGTCGTCCAGGTCGGCCTCGGGGACGTCGATCCGGAACGGCGTGATCACGACGGCACGTAGGTCAGCTGCACGACGCCGTTGCCGAACGCCGTGGACTTCTTCAGCTCCATCGGGAACGACGGTCCCGCGTCGGGGAACAAGCGCTTTCCGCGGCCCACGACGACCGGGTAGAGCAGTAGGTTCAGCTCGTCGGCCAAGCCCTCCGCCAGCAGCCACCGCACCACCGTCGGGCTGCCGCTGGTCATGATGTCCCCGCCGGGTCCGGCCTTCAGCGTCCGGATCGCCTCGGCCGGGTCGCCGGTGAGCAGCGTCGAGTTGTTCCAGCCGACTTCGGGCAACGTCGACGAAAGCACGTACTTGCGTACGTTGTTCATGAATTCGGCACCTTCGTCGTCCTCGGCGGTCCGGCCGGGCCACGCCTCGGCGAACCCTTCGTAGGTGACGCGCCCGAGCAGCATCGCGTCGGCGGCGGCCATCCCGCCGCCGACCGCCTGGCCGATTTCGTCGCTCCAGTACCGCAACGACCACTTGTCGGGCGCTTCGACCACGCCGTCGAGGGAAATGAACAGGTTCGCGACGATCTTGCGCATGCGCCCACTATAAACCGGCGAAACGTCCGGACCGTCCACTCGCGACAGTCAGGCTGTCCGCCTCCGCCCGCGCCCGCTCCTCCTCGGTCGCCGGTTCCAGGCGTGCCGGGACGTCCTTGTGGTGCGGCGTCCCGGCGATCGGGTCGCGGTCCAGCGCGTCCGTCAGGAGGTTGATCCGCGGGCCGCTGACCACCCGCCGGCCGTCGGCGGCCGGATGCGCCATGCCGTAGCCGTGCGGCAGCGCGAGCTGGCCCGGCCGCAGCTTGGGGTCGGCCTCGGCGCGGACGACCACCCGGCCCGCCGACGTCACGACGGCCACCCATTCGCCGGGAGAAGCGCCGATCGACGCCAGTTCTTCGGGACGCGCGCGCAGGGCGCCGTCCGGATCCGTGCGGCGCCAGCGCGGGTCACGCAGGATCTGGTTCGCGTTGTGCGCCCGCCGCTGCCCGTTGAGCAGCGAAAACGGGTACGCCGGATCGGGCCGTTCGGCGGCCGGGTCCAGCGCGGCCAGCCAATCGAGCAGTTCCGGCACGGCCAGCCGGACGCGCTCGCGGCGCAGCAGGCTCCACACCTCGTCCTGCTCGTGCGCCGAAAACGGCGTCGGGCCGGCCAAGACGCGCTCGAAGAGCTCTTCGCCGAGCCGCGGGCCGGTGGCCGAGCTCCCCAGCGCACGCTGCACCGGCACGGTCATCGTCTTCGCCGCGCGGTGGCAGCCTGCCCACAGCGGCGCGATCGACGCCGCGCCGTCGGGCAGCGACGCGCCCAAGGTGCGGTAGAGCAGCACCGGCAGGATCGCCGCGCGCTCCGGCATCGCCTGGACGAGGGCGCCGAGCCCCGACTGCAGCTCCGCGCGCGGTCCCGCGGCCAGCTCGCCGAGGACGTCGGACGACGGCAGCACGCCGAGCGCGTCGAACAGCCGCGCGTAGATCTCGGCCTCGACGAGCGTGCCCGGCAGCGGGTCCAGCAACGGCCGCCGCAGCTGGAAGTAGTTCGTCGGCCATTCGAAGGTGAAGAGCGTGAACTCCCACTTTTCGTGCTGGGACGCCGCGGGCAGTACGTAGTCGGCCAGCGCGGCCGTCTCGGTGTAGGCGACGTCGACGACCACGGACAGCTCCGCCGCCTCCAGCGCACGTTCGACGTCCCGCGTCCCGGCGAAGGTGTTGGCCGGGTTCGACGACTCGACCCAGACCGCGCGGACGCGGTTCGGGTGGTCGGCGAGGACCTCCTCGGCGAGCGTGTTGGCCGGCAGCAGCCCGCCGATGTACTCGAAGCCGGTGATCTCGGAGCGCTGCCCGGTCGTCGCGCCCCACAGCGGCAGCAGCCACGAGTGCAGGTTGTTCGTGCCGCGCCGGCCGAAGTGCCCGGTGAGCAGGTACAGCAGCTTCTCGAGGTAGCTGTTGAGCGTCGAGTGCCGGCCCTGCTGGATGCCCAGCTCGACGCGCACGGTCATCGCCTCGGCCGCGAGGATGAGCTCGACCGCGCGCTCGACGGCCACCCGGGACACTTCGGCGTGCGCGATCCAGGCGTCCACCGGCACCTTCGCCAGCACGGCGGCGACCTCGTCGAAGCCTTCGGTGCGCTCGGCGAGGAACCGCTCGTCCGCGCCACCCCGTTGGAGCAGCAGCGCCAGGATCGCGCCCAGCAGGTAGGCGTCGGTGCCCGGGCGCAGCGGGAGGTGCAGATCGGCCATTTCCGCGGTCTCGGTGCGCCGCGGATCGATCACGATCATCCGGCGGTCCGGATCGTTCTTGAGCGTGTTGAGCGCCTGCCGGGCGTTGCTGAAGCCGTGCGCCTGCCAGGGGTTGCAGCCGAGCACGACCAGCAGGTCGCAGTGCTCGACGTCCTCGGCGGTGTGCACGATCGTCGAACCGAACAGGTGCCCGTTGACCCAGAAGTCACCGGTCTTCTCCTGCGACAGCGCGTTGAAGTGGCGCGTCGAGTTCATCCACTTCAGCAGCGACGTGCCGTACGCGCCGCCGGAGTGGTTGCCCTGGCCACCGCCGCCGACGTAGGCGAACGAGCCGGGCCGCCCGGCGGCGGTGTCGGCGTCCCGGATCGCGTGCAGCTTCGCCGCGATCTCGGTGAGCGCGGTGTCCCAGCCGATCGGCTCGTGCGTGCCGTCGGGACGCCGGCGCAGCGGCGTCGTCAGGCGGTCGTCGTGGTCGCCGTACCAGGTCAGGCGCTGGGCCTTCTGGCACAGGTAGCCGCCCGAACGGGGGTGCGCCTTGTCGCCGCGGACGCGGGTGATCTTCCGGCCGTCGAGCTGCACCTCCAGCCCGCAGTTGAGGTAGCAGAGGCTGCACGCGGTGCGCTGCCATTCGCCGGTCACATCAGCTCCAATGCGCGGCCGAGCGTCGTGAGACGCGCTTCGAGCGTTTCGCCGGCCGGGTAGAGCCGGACGGTGTCGATGCCGGCGTCACGCCAGACGCGCAGGCGTTCGCGCACCATCTCCTCGGTGCCGATCAACGTCGTGCCGAGCACCATTTCGTCGGTGACGAGCGCGGCGGCGCCGTCGCGGTCACCGGCCTGCCAGCGCTCGCGGACCTCGGCGGCGACGTCGGCCCAGCCCTGACGGCTGTAGGCGTTGTTGTAGAAGTTCGTGGTGGCGGAGCCCATCCCGCCGAGGCTGAAGGCCAGCTCCTTCTTGCGGCTGCCGACCAAGGTGCGCAACTCGTCTTCGTTGTCCGCGAAGGCGACTTCGGCGCCCTGGCAGACGTCGATGTCCTTACGCTGCCTGCCCGCCTTCGCGAGCCCGGCGTCGAGGTGTGCGAAGTACGCGTCGGCGCCTTCGGGCACGAAGCTGGTGCCGAGCCAGCCGTCCGCGACCTCGCCGGTGAGCTCCAGGAGCTTCGGCGACAGCGTCGCGAGGTAGATCGGGATGTCCGGGTTCGGCGCGGTGGACAACCGCATCGGGCGCGCTTCGCCGGGCAGCGGGATCTCGAAGGCGTTGCCGGAGAACGAGATCTTCTCCCCCGCGAAGGCCTGACGGATGATCGCGACGGTCTCGCGCATGCGCGTCAGCGGCTTCGCGAACGGGACGCCGTGCAGGCCTTCGAGGACCTGCGGCCCGGACGCGCCCAGCCCGAGGGCGAAGCGCCCGCCGGACAGGTCGGCCAGCGTCAACGCGGCCTGCGCGATCGCGACCGGCGTGCGCGTGCCCAGCTGGATGATCCCGGACCCGAGCCGGATCCGCTCGGTGCGGGCGGCGAGGTAGCCGAGCGCGGACGGCGCGTCCGAGCCCCAGGCTTCGGCCACCCAGCAGCCGTCGAGGCCGAGTTTTTCCGCCTCCAGCACGAAGTCCAGCGTCGTGCGGGTGTCCTTCGAGAACTCGACGGTGGTCGCGGTCCTCATCGGTTTTCGACCCGCGCCTTGATCGCGGCGAGGTTGCCCTGCATCGCCGTCTCGAACTCCCGCATGCGGACGAAGACGATCTTCTGTTCCTTCTCCGGCATCCGGTCGATGGCGAAGGACAGCCCGGACCGGCCGGGCCCCATCCGCATCCACTGGCTCAGGCGCGTGCCGCCGTTGTCGGGTTCGAGGGTGAACTTCCAGACGGCGCTGGGCTCCTCGGGGTCCTGGACGGCCCACGCGAACACGCGCGGCGCTTCGCACTCCAAGACGTAGGAGGTCGTCTCCCACTCGCCGAACGCGTCGTGCTTGCTGCGGCCGAGGAACTTGCGGCCCGCTTCGCACCACTCGACGGACTGGAGTTCCGAGCTCAGCTCGGGCATCAGGGTGATGTCCGAGACCACCGGCCAGACGTCCTCGGGCGCGGCGTCGATCCAGGTCGAGACCTCGGCCGTCGGCAGGTCGGCGTACCGCGCACCCGTCCACTCCATCGTGGTCGCCTTTCTCCGGTTTGACCACGATAGTTGCGTAGATAGACTTACTCTGTCAATCACTCCTGCCGGGCGAAGCGCTCCACGACGTCCGGACGCTGCGCCAAGCGGGGCGGGAAGCCGGGGCCGCGGCGCATGCGCGTGTCGTCCGGCGTCAGCGGCCCGGCGCACTCGGCGCAGACGATTTCGGCGTGCGTGTCGTGCCCGCAGGCGAGGTGGTGGACGGTGATCGGCGGACCGGCCTCGTCGCTCGCGAGCCACTTGTCGCCCCAGCGGGTCATCGCGAGCAGCACGGGGTAGAAGTCGCGGCCCTTTTCGGTGAGGACGTAGTCGTGGCGCACCGGCTCGGTCTGGTAGGGCACCTTCTCCAGCAGCCCCTCGTCGACCAGCCGCTTGAGCCGGTCGGCAAGGGTGTTGCGCGCGATGCCGAGCGCCTGCTGGAACTCGTCGAAGCGGCGCACGCCGTAGAAGGCGTCCCGCAGCACCAGCGGGGTCCACCAGTCGCCGAGCAGATCCATGGTGCGCGCGATGGAGCACGGCCACTGCGCGAACGATGTCCGTTTCATGCGGCCGAGGGTACGCCGTCCCAGGAAAGGACTCAGCAGGTCAGGTGGGCCGGTTCTCCGGTTGTGCACATGCCGGCGGGGGTGTGGACAACCGAGCCGCCGGCGGGGCCGGCCCCCGGTTTCCGTCGGGCCGCCCCGATACGCTGGAAGCGGGGGCAGCCCCCAGGGAGGGCGGGCCGCGCCTTGCCGTCGCACCCGGAACGGCGTGGCCCGGCACCGGATGTCATGAACGACCCTTTCCTGACGCCAGACGCCGTGAACGAGTCGTTCATGACGTCCTGTCCCTCCTCCCCCGGTGTCAGACGAGGTGCCCGGTGGTCACGTCGACGTGGTCCGGCACCTCGTCGTGCACGTCGCCGACGCTGAGCGTCCCGGCCGGCTCGACGAGCAGCACGCTCGCCCCCGCCTTCGACGACGGCTTGTGGAACGTGCCCTTCGGCACCACGAACACCTGCCCGCGGCCGAGCGTGACGACGCGTTCGGCCGGGTCGCGCAGGCCGATCTCGATCTCGCCGTCCAGCACGAGGAAGAACTCGTCGGTGTGCTCGTGGACGTGCCAGACGTGCTCGCCGTCGAACCGGGCGAGGCGGATGTCGTAGTCGTTGACGCGGGTGACGATCCGCGGGCTCCAGGCGGCGTCGAAGCTCGCGAGGACTTCGTTGAGGTCGATCGGGTTCATGCGTCCCATGCTCGACCTGGCGTTCCACCGGCGCGAGTGCTACGAATCGCACATGCCGCAAGAATTCTCGCACCGGGTCGTCGCGATCGTCACCGAGGAGTCGAACCCGTTCGAGATGGGCGTGGCGACCGAGCTGTTCGGCCTCCGCCGCCCCGAGCTCGACCGGCCCTGGTACGACTTCACGCTCTGCGCGGCGACGCCGGAGGTCCGGATGAACCTCGGCATGTTCACGCTGTCCGGCGTCGCCGGTCTCGAGGCGGCCGACACGGCGGACACGCTGATCGTCCCGGCCCGCCCGAACACCGGCGTCCCGACGGCTCCGGCGATCATCGCGGCGATCCGCCGGGCGGCCGACCGCGGAGCCCGCCTGGTGAGCTTCTGCACGGGAGCGTTCGCCCTGGCCGAGGCGGGCGTGCTCGACGGCAGGCGGGCGACCACCCACTGGCAGTGGGCGGCCTCGCTGGCCGCCCGGTTCCCCCGCGTGCGCTGGGAGCCGGACGTGCTGTTCATCGACGAGGGCACCGTCCTGACGGCGGCGGGCAGCGCGGCCTCGCTCGACCTGGGCCTGCACCTCATCCACCGCGACCACGGCGCCGAAGTCGTCAACGCGGTGAGCCGCCGCCTGGTGTTCACCGGCCACCGCGACGGCGGCCAGCGGCAGTTCATCGCCCGCCCGGTGCCGGCGGTCCCGGAGACGTCGCTGGCCCCGGTGCTGGCGTGGGCGCTGGAGCGCCTGGACCAGCCCCTGACGGTGCCGGACCTGGCCGCGCGCGCGGCGACCAGCCCGGCGACGCTGCACCGGAAGTTCCGCGCGGAGCTGGGCACGACCCCGCTGGCGTGGCTGACCACGGAACGGGTGACGCTGGCGTGCCGCCTGATCGAGCGAGGCGAGCTGCGGCTGGACCGGGTGGCCGCGGCGAGCGGCTTCGGAACGGCGGCGAACCTGCGGGCGCAGTTGCGGCGCCACACGGGGCTCAGCCCGAGCGCCTACCGCCGCCGCTTCGGCCCGGCGGCGTGAGGCGCGTGCCGCACGGTCAGGACAGCCCGGCGAGCGCTTCGGCGAGCGCGTCCCGCTGCAACCGGGCCGGGTAGGTCTTCGGGTCGGCCGAGGCCAGGACGTTCAACCCCTCCACCAGCGCCACCAGGCTCTTCGTCGTCAGCTCGAGCCGCTCGTCCGTCCATTTCGGACGGCAGGCCGCCACCAGCCGGCGGATGCGCACCAGGAACGAACGGTTGGCCGCGCGGTGGCGGTCGGCCAGGTCGTCGTCGGCCAGGGCCGCCGCCAGGAAGCCCACCCAGACCCGGGATTCCTCGTGGTGGCCGTGCGGGAGGTCCACCGCCTGCCCCAGCACCGCCGCGAGCGCGTCGAACGGCCGGGCGCACGCCGCTTCGGCCGCGTCCGCGCGGACCGCCGTGCGTTCGTACAGCAGGTCGCGTGCGTGCAGGAGCAACGCCTTCTTCGTCGGGAACGCATGCATCACCAGGCCGGTCGTGCAGCCGGCGCGCTCGGCGACCGCGCGCAGCGTCAACCCCGGCAAGCCGTCCTCGGCGAGCACCTGCCAGGTCGCGTTCGACAGCAGCTGCCGCTGCGCCTCGACGTCACGCTGCTTCGGCATAGCCCGGCATCGTAACAGATGCTACGGTAACGCCTGTTACGGAAAGGGAGTGTGCCTTGACGACCGACTGCACGCTGACGATCACCCCGGTGACCTGGGACGATCCCGACGCCGTCCGCCTGCGCGAAGCCCAGCGGACCGAGCTCGACGCCCGCTACGGCACCGACGACCACGAACCCGGCGCGGTCCCCACAGCCGAGACCGTTGCCGTATTCCTGCTCGCCCGCGACACCGTTGGCACCGCCGTGGGCTGCGGCGGACTGCGGCTGCTCGAACCGGGGACGGCCGAGATCAAGCGCATGTACGTCGAGCCGGCGGCTCGCGGTACCGGCGTCGCGGCCGCCCTGCTGCGCGCGCTCGAAAGCCACGCGCGGGACCTCGGCATCACCCGGATGCTGCTGGAGACCGGCGCCGGCCAGCCGGACGCGATCCGCTTCTACCAACGCGAAGGCTACGAGCCGATCGAGGCGTACGGGCCCTACCGCGGCGAACCGCTCTCGCGCTGCTTCGCCCGCGATCTGTGATCGGTTTTCCGATGGCCGGCCGAGGCCGGGCTATTGGCGGCCGGGTGCGCACCGGGCCTACGGTCGAGGTACTTCCCGACACGAACCGGAGTTTCCCTTGCGCATCAAGCAGATCGGTGCTGCACTGGCCGCGGCCGCCGTCCTGGCCGGTCCGGTGGCGCCCGCCAGAGCGGCGTCGAGGATCGTCCCGCTCGACCTCTCCGCCGGGCAGCAGCCCGAAAACATCGCCCTGGAGCCCGACGGCTCGGCCGACCTCACCTTCGCCTACACCGGCGAAATCGGCCGCGTCTCCCCTCGCGGGCAAGTCGACGTCATCGCCCGGATCCCCGTTCCCGCCGACGGAGACGTCCCGGTGGTGCACCGGAAACTGTTCCTCGGCGGGATCGTCCGCACCCCCGGCGGCGACCTGTACGTGGCCGTTTCGACCGGCACGCCCGCGACCGGCCTCTACCGCGTGCGGCCGGGAACCGCGCCGGTGCGGGTGGCCGCCCTGCCGCCGGCCGGCTTCCAGAACGGGGTCGCGCGCGACCCCGCCAGCGGTGACGTCTTCGTCGCCGACTCGTTCGGCTCGGTCGCCCGACGTGTCTCGCCACGCACCGGGCGGGTCACCGACTGGGCCACCGGCGAGCTGCTCGCCCCGGTGAGCGGTTTCGGCGCCAACGGCGTGAAGGTCCACGACGGCGCGCTCTGGGTGTCCAACCTGGATCGCGGCACCCTGGTCCGTTTCCCGCTCACCGGAGCCCCCCGGCCGGGTCGTCGCTTCGGGTCTCGGACCGGTCGACGACTTCGCGTTCCACGGCGAGGACGTCGTCGCGGCGGTGAACCAGGAGAACCGGGTCGTCACCGTCGGCCGCGGCGGCACCCGGACCATCTTGTCCACTTCAGACGGCCTGGCCAACCCGACCTCGGTTGCCGTCCGCGGTGACACCCTGTACGTGGCCGACAGTGCGTACTTCGGCGGAACGCCCAACCTGCTGCGCACCCGGCTGAAATGAACGTGCATCCGCACGCGGATTGTGCACGCGCTTTCTGTGAGCTGCGGGAAACGGTTGCTGGGAAACAAATCCACCGGTAAGTTGGCGAACCCCGGTGTTCGGTCATCGGTCACCGGGGTTCGCGCTGCTCGGCGGAGCGGGGAGGCCACCGCCGAGAGAGCGCTTTCCGGCGGTAGGGTCGCCGCCGGGTGCAGGAGGGAACTGTGCCTTGGTGTTGCGGGGAACGGTCATGGCCGAGCACGTGACCGAGCCGTACGTGGTCGGCCTGGAAGCCATCGCGGGCGAGCTGCTACGCGGCAAGTGGTGCGTCTACCTGCACGAATGGCTCGGCGACGACCTCGATCTCCCCAGCTGGCAGGCCGAAGTGGCCGCTCACGCCGAGCACGCCGGCGTCGAGGTCTGCTTCATCGAAATCCCGCGCAAGGACATGACCCTGGTCGCGAACGTGCGCGCCCTGCCCAGCTTCGAGCAGGTCACCGAGTCCGTCGCGGCCCTCGAGCACCACCGGGGGCTCAAGGCGGGCAGCCGGAGCGTCGTTTCCCGCAGGTCAGCCCAGTGACACCAGCGCCGGGTAGAGCACAACCGCCGCGCTGCCGCACAGCCCGGCGAACACGGCGGGCGCGAACAGCCGGGCCGGCAGCCGCCACGGCGCCGGAGAGCGAGCCTCAGCCGAGCGGCCGCGGTGGGCGGCCAAGAGCCGGCGAAGGTTGACTTCGACCTTCCTGGAGCTTTTACCGTCGTCACCGTGACCGATCTCCGCACCGCGCCACCCCCGATCCCGCGCACCGTCTGGATCGCGTCCGGCGTCATGGCCCTCGGCGGCTTCCTGGGCAACATGGACGCTTCGATCGTCGCCGTCGGCCTCGAATCGATGCGGGACAGCCTCGACGTCGCGCTCGTCGAGATCCAGTGGGTCGCGACGGCGTACCTGCTGGGTCTCTCGGCCGCGCTCCCGCTCACGCCGTGGCTCGGGACCAGGTTCGGCGCCGGACGGCTCTGGCTCGCCGCGCTGGCCGCGTTCCTGCTGACGTCGGTGGCCTGCGCACTCGCCCCGGACGCGGGCACGCTGATCGGTGTCCGGGCCGTGCAGGGCATGGCCGCCGGCGTCATGGTCACCGCCGGGCAGACCGTGATCGGGCTGGCCGTCGGCCCGGAACGGCTGGGCCGCACCATGGGCACCCTCGCCCTCGTCGTCGGGCTCGCGCCGGTCGTCGGGCCGAGCGTCGGCGGCTTCCTGCTCGCGCACTTCTCCTGGCCGGTGCTGTTCTGGCTCAACCTCCCGATCGGACTGCTCGCGTTCGGCCTGGCGCTGCGGTACGTGCCGCGCGGCGACCGGCGGCAGCCGCCGCCGGTGGACTGGCGTGGCCTGGCGATGGTGTCGCTCGGCCTGCCACTGCTGGTGTACGCGCTGACCGAGCTCGGCGCGCCCGGCGCGCTCAACATCGTGCTCGCCGCCATCGGCGCCGCCGCGATGGGCCTGTTCACCTGGTGGTCGCTGCGCACCCCGCACCCGGTGCTGCAGCTGCGGCTCGCCGCGCGGCCGGTGATGGGCTCCGCGCTCGCGGCCGTGCTGCTCGGCGGCGCCGGGATGTTCGGCGCCGTCCTGCTGCTGCCGCTGTGGTTCCAGCTCCGGCTCGGGGCCGGGACCACCGAGTCGGGCGTCCTGCTCGCCCCGATGGGACTGGCCACGACGGTGTTCGTGTTCGTGGCCGGACGGCTGACCGACCGCTACGGCGGCGGGACCGTCGCGCTCGCCGGGTCGCTGGTGGTGCTGGCGAGCACGGTGCCGCTGCCGTGGCTCGGCCCGGAGACCCCGATGTGGCTCGTCCAGGCCGTGCTCCTGGTCCGCGGCGCCGGGCTCGGGCTGTCGATCATGCCCGCGTCGACGGCGGCGTACGCGTCGGTCGGCGCCGCCGAGCTGGGCCACGCCACGGCACTGGTGAACATCGTGATGCGCGTGGGCGGTGCGCTCGGCGGCGCCCTGTGCGTCATCGTGCTGTCCCAGGGCCTGAACACCGGCCCGGCGACCGGGTTCGGCCGGGCGTTCGGCGTGCTGGCGGCGCTGTGCGTGCTCGGCGCGCTGGCCACGGCCTGGCTCCGGCGGGCCGAGCGGATGTCCACAGTGGACGCAAAGGGGTGATCCACCTGCGAACCTGGCGGGATCACCGGATCGGTGATTTGCTGGAGCCGGTCATGCACTGTCGGTAAGGGGAGGACTGGCGATGGCGGGGGTGCGCAGGCGGCTGGTGACAGTCGTGGCCGTGACAACGGTCTTGGGGAGCCTGCTGGCGGCAACGCCCGCGTCGGCCGCGGAACCCGTCGACTGGCAGCCGTGCGCCGACGCGCCCGGCGTCGACTGCGGCACGGTGACCGTGCCGGTGGACTGGGCGCACCCGGACCGGGGCACCACGACCGTCGCGCTCGCCCGGCGCAAGGCCACGGATCCATCGACCCGGATCGGCTCGGTCCTGATGGACCCGGGCGGCCCCGGCGGATCGGGGACCCAGGAGGTCAAGAGCGGCTGGTCGCTCTCGCCCGAGATCACCCGGCGCTTCGACACCGTGGGGTTCGACCCGCGCGGCGTGGCCGCCAGCGCCCAGATCAAGTGCGGGCTCGACGAGCTGATCGCCGACCACCCGCCGGTGCCGCGCAACCAGGCCGAGTTCGAGCAGCTCGCGACGTACAACCGGAACCTCGGCGAGAGCTGCGGCCGGCTGACCGGACCGCTGGCGGAGTTCGGCGACACCAAGAGCGTCGCGCGGGACATGGACGTCATCCGCGTGGCGCTCGGCGAGCGCAAGCTGACCTACTACGGCGTTTCGTACGGGACGCTGATGGGCCAGCAGTACGCGGAACTGTTCCCGGACAAGGTCCGCGCGCTCGTGCTGGACAGCAACATGGACCATTCGCAGTTCACCGCGTGGGACTTCATCATGAGCGAAACCCGGTCGCTGCAGGCGGAGTTCGGCGAGTTCGCCGCCTGGTGCGGCCGGACGCCGAGCTGCGCGCTGCACGGGCAGGACGTCTCCAAGGTGACGCGTGACCTGCAGGACAAGGCCGCGCGCGGCGAGCTGACGGACCCGCGGAGCGGCGAGCCGGTCACGCCGCTGACGCTCGCCTCGATCATCCAGAGCAACTTCTACGGCCCCACCTGGGATCGGCTCGCCTCGGTGCTCAAGTCCTACTCGGACGGCCCGGCGGCTTCGGCGCAGCTGCGCGCGGACATCCCGGTCAACTACGTCACCCCCAGCGTGTTCTGCGACGACTGGCGGCTGCCCGTCCACGACTTCACCGAACTCGAGACCTACCGCCGCGCGGCCGCGGTGTTCGCCCCGGACGTCAAGGTCAACCCCCTGGGCTGGGCGTCGGTCACCGGCTGCATCGGCTGGCCGAACAAGACCAGCAACCCCCAGCGCCCGCTGCAGGTGCACGGCGCGCCACCGCTGCTGCTGCTGAGCAGCCGCCACGACCCGGCGACGCCGTACGCGTGGTCGCAGACGGTGGCCCGGCAGACCGGCGGCACGCTGCTCACCTACGACGGCTGGGGCCATGGCGCGTACTTCAAGAACAGCCCGTGCGTGACCAAGGCGACCGACGACTACCTGATCACCGGCAAGCTCCCGGCGCCCGGCACGCACTGCGCCGCCGTCGATCCGGCGGCGCCGACGGATCTCATCGCCCGGCCGCCTTCGACCATCGGCTTCCGAAGCGGTTTTCTCGGCTCGTAGCCGGTTTCGAGCGGGGATTGTCCTGCCGCGACGGGCCGGGCTACCTGGGCAGGCGCCGCCACAGGCCGGTGACGACCGCCAAGGCCCGCGCTCGCGAGGACGTGACCCGCACCGCGGCCTCCGGGCCGGTTCGGCGGCGCATGCGGTACGCCAGTTCGAGTACTTCCAGATCCTCGGGGCGGCGGCGGCCACGGACATCCGGCCGCAGCATCAGCTCCCCCACCGAGACTCGGCTGCCGCTGGCACGGTGTGCCGTGCGCGCCATCAGGAACCTCCGCTTGCTTTCGGCGACCGGGCTCCGCGATTCTATGAATTCGATTCGGGTTCGTCACCTTACTCGTGAGTTGTGTCCGGTGCGTGTCCCCTTCGCGTCACCGGCCCCGAAACCCGGGCGCCTGGCTTCAGCGGCGGTGCCGGCCGCCGCCGCATTCGTGGTGCCCGCCGCCGAAGGGGAAGCCCGCCGGGCGGCGGCCGGCCCACATGGCCTGCCAGTCCGGGACTCCCGGGCGGCCGCGCGACCAGAGCGGGACGTCCGGGATCTCGTGGCGCACCGGCGCCGCCTGCTCGGGCGGCTGCGGTTTCGCCTTCACCGGCGCCTTCACCTTTTCGACAACCTTCACCGCGCGCGCCAGATTTCCGCGGTGCGCGGCCGGGCTGACGGAATTCGACACCGGCTCGACGGCCGCCGGGGAAATTTCGGCCGGTTCACCGGGCGGCGCTACGGAATCCGGAACCGAGGGCGGGGGCGACGCGTGCTTGGCCGGCGGCACGACGACGTCCGCCGGCAGCGGCACCAGTGCGACCGCCGGAGGCTCCAAGCCGGCCGGCGGCCAAGCCGCGGCCGTGTTCCGCTCGCCGGGCATCGACACCGCCGCGCTGACCCCGCCCGTCAGCGCCAGCGCTCCGGCGACCACGGACAACACCCGCAACCGCGTCAGCGAACGCAGGACCTGCGGCTTCTCCCGGTGACGCGCCCGCGGAAGCACGAGGGTGTCGTCGTCGCGGTAACGATCGACCGGTGCGTCGGACCGGACCAGCAGCTCGGCGACGGTGACCTGCTCTCGGCGCGGAGCCCTACGTGCCATCGAACCCTCCACCTGGGCTGTCCGGACGGGCGGCAACGCGTCCGGACGGCCGATCATAGGAACGCTTCAAGTCCGTGTAAAGGCTCCTTCACCCCCGCTTTCACCCGAGCCCGCCGGCACCGTCCACATGCGGCACCGAACCCCACCCGCCCTCCGGGAAATCGCGGCGCACAGCGCTTGCCCGGCAAGCGCTTTCAGCGACGAATGTTCCCCCCGCGCTCGCCGAGGCGGTATCGAACGAGTGGTTCGGACCAGCACGAACCCGTCGCACACCCGGGGAGAGGCAGGACACCGGGCCACTCACTCCCCATCGGCAGGACGCGACCGGAGCCGAGAACCGGGCGAAACGGACACCGTGTCTGCCTGGCGACCACGTCCGTCGTCCCGTTGGGCAAAACCGACCGGAGCACCCCGTTAAGTCCTGGTGAATCTGACAGATTTCCTACCAAGGTTTTGTGCCATCCAGACGAACTTCGCCATCCGGGTTCGATTTGGCTCTCGCGTTCGCCAAAGTTTGGTTCCATCGGATAGCTTGCTCCTACCGGTCAGTACCGGTGGGTGAGGCCGATCGGGTGAGGCGATCAGCGAACAGATCGAGGGAAGCGGGGACGACCATGCCCAAGCACCGGCCACGTCGCAGGAGCGCGCGTTCGGTCCGCCGGACCGCCGCCGCGCTCGCGGGTGGGGCGCTCGTCGTGCTGCCGACGCTGACCACGGGCCTGCCCGCGCCGGTCGTGGTGGCCAACGCCGGGGACGCGCAGCCGGACCGGGCCGTCGCCGCCGCTCCGCCGCAGCAGCAGCCGAACATCGTCATGCCGCCGATCGCGGTCGACGGCAGCCTGCCGCAGCCGCCGTTGCCCGAGCCGCTGGTCGTGCCCGGCGGGCGGGCCGGCTCCGCCGGCATCTCCGGATCGCTCGGCATCCCGGGGAGCATGCTCAAGGCGTACAAGAACGCCGCGGACATCCTGGCCAAGGAACAGCCGAACTGCCACCTCGACTGGGCGCTGATCGCCAGCATCGGCCGGATCGAGTCGAACCACGCCCGCGGCGGGTACGTCAACGCCAACGGCGACACGCTGGAGCCGATCCTCGGCCCGGTGCTCAACGGCGCCGGCGCCTTCGCCGCGATCCGGGACACCGACGGCGGCAAGTACGACGGCGACGCCGTGTGGGACCGCGCGGTCGGCCCGACGCAGTTCATCCCGGGCACGTGGAAGGGCTACGCCTCCGACGGCAACGGCGACGGCGTGTCGAACCCGAACAACATCTACGACGAGACGCTGGCCACCGCGCGCTACCTGTGCTCGGGCGGGCTCGACCTCTCCACCGACGCGGGGCAGCGCATCGCCGTGCGCCGCTACAACAACTCGCAGTCCTATGTGGACACCGTGCTCGCCTGGGCCGCGGCCTACCGCGGCGGGGTGGCACAGCTGCCCGACAGCCAGGTGCCGATCGGTGCGCCCCCGGCTCCGGACGCCGCCGCGGCCGGTGCCCCGGTCGGCGTCCCGGCCCCGCCGGCCGACACCCCGCCGACGGACACGCCGGTCACCCCGCCGACGGACACTCCCACGGACACGCCGACGTCGCCCGGCGAGCCGACGTCGCCGACGTCCCCGACCCCGCCGTCCTCGGACCCGAGCACGCCGCCGTCCACGGACCCGACGACCACGCCCGACCCGACCACGCCGCCGCCGGCGACGACCAGCACCGCCACCCCGCCGCCGTCGTCGACCGCGGCCGCCACCCCGGCCGACTCGGAGAAGACCCCGACCGAAACCACCTCGACCAGCTCGACCAGCTCGGCCGGGTGAGCCCGGTGGAGCCGTTCCTGGTGCACATCCGCTGCGACACCGACGGCTACACCCACGCCGTCACCGAGGAGGAGTTCGCGGCGGGGCGGCACCAGGGGCGGTTCCGCGCGGTGTGCGGGCACGTCGTGCTGGCGGCGCCGATGATCGAAGAACCGGGCCGGTTCGACCCGGTCTGCCGGGACATCCTGCGTGCCGCGCCGGAGCCGGCCGAGGTGCCCCGGCAGGAGCGACGCCGGCTGCGGTGGCGCAGCCGGCGCTAACCCACCAGGGCCTGGATGCCGTCGAGCATCCGGTTCAGGCCGAACTCGTACGCCGTGTCGCCCTGCGCCTTGGCGCCCTGGTCGAAGCCGCCGCCGAGCCAGATGCGGTTCATCGCCGGGTGCGCGTCGACGACGAAGTAGTTCTCCCAGAACGACGACCGCTGGTCCCACCACGCCTCGGTCGACTGGCCGGTGGCGCGCTCCAGCCGGGCGTTCTCCGCGTCCAGCGCGGCGTTCGCGTCGACGTACGTGCCGATCCCGTTGGCCGCCGCGACGGCCTGCCGCGGCGGCAGGCCCAGCTCGTCCATGATCGACAGCAGGTACTCCTGGCCCGCCAGCTGGCCGGGACCCAGCGGCGGCCGGACGCGCGAGACCTCGCACAGCCACGGGTGGTCGCGATAGGCCTGCCGGGTCCGCTCGGCGTAGAGCCCCACCTGCGCGCGCCAGTCCCCGTGGCGCGGCTCTCCCGGGCCGGGCAGCCGCCGCCCGACGAGCACGTCGTCGACCATCAGGTCCACCAGCTCGGCCTTGCCGGGCACGTAGGTGTAGAGCGTCATCGTGCCCGCGCCGAGCTCCTTGGCGACGCGGTGCATCGACGCGGCGGCGAGCCCGTCGGCGTCCGCGACCGCGATCGCGGCGGCGACGATCCGCTCGATCGTCAGCGTCGGGCGGCGGCCCCTGGTCGGTTCGGCGGCGGCGCCGCGGGCGCGCCAGAGCAGCGCGAGCGTCCGATCGACGTCCTCGCCGCCACTGCGTTCGACGGTCATGCGGTCCCCTCGCTTGTCGTTGCGGAGATTACCCTGGAAGGGGACGGAGGGGGTGTGAGGAGATGACCGCACGCAAACCGCCCAAGGTGTCCTTCCGCTGGTGGGTCGACCGGCAGATCGCCCAGGCCCGGGAGCGCGGCGAGTTCGACGACCTGCCCGGCACGGGCAAGCCGCTGCCGAAGCCCTCCGGCAACGACGCCGCGACCGACTGGGTGCTCCGCGAGGTCCGGAAGGGCGGGCACGACACGAAGGCGTTGCTCCCGCCGGCGCTCGCGCTCAAACGCGAAGTCCAGGACCTGCCGGAGCGGCTCGCCGGGGAGCGAACCGAACGGCAGGTCCGGGCCGTCGTCGAGGACCTCAACACCCGGATCCGCCAGGCCTACCTCAACCACCACACCGGGCCGCCGCTCACGGTGGCGCTGGTGGACGTCGAAGAGGCGGTCGCGGACTGGCGGCGCTCACGAGCCGCGTCGTAGCAACGCTCGTTCCGCCACGGTCCACGCGGTCGTGGTGAGCAGGTAGATCCCGGCCGCCTGCGGCACGACGATCATCGCGAGCACGGTGCCGTAGGGCAGCAGCCGCAGCAGCTTCCCACCCGGAACCGGGTTCTCCGGGACGGGCTGCAGGCGCACCGAGAACCACGCCACGACGGCGAGCCCGGCCGCGATGACGAACACGAGCGGGCCGCCGGCCAGGCCGTGCGCGCCCAGCGGCGTCCCGAGCAGGGTGGCCCCGAGCAGCGAGTTGGGTTCGCCGCCGATCGTGGCCGTGGTGAACAGCCGGTACATGACCATGAAGAACGGCAGCTGCAGCAGCATCGGCAGGCAGCCGACGAACAGCGACGTCCCGGACTCCTGCTGCAGCTTCGTCATCTCCGCGGCCAGCCGCTCGCGGTCGCGGCCGTGCTTCTCCTGCAGCGCGCGGATTTCCGGCAGCAACGCGGTCCGGGCCCGTTCGCCGCGGGCCGCGGACCGGGCGAGCGGGTGCAGCAGCAGCCGCACGCCGAGGGTGAACACGACGATGGCCAGCGCCGTCGAAAGCGGGCCGGTGAGCACGTGGATCAGGTGGTACGCGCCTTCGACGGGCACGTCGAGAAAGCCGAACATGGGCAGCACTCCGCTTGAGTGGAAGAGGTGTGGGTGAGCGGAATGGCTGCGTCGAAGAGGGTTCCTACGCAGCCGTGCTGCGGGGACCGGGTGCTCGTGGGCGTGGGCAGCCCGGTCTGTCCGGGTCGCGGAGCCGGATCGACTCGGCGCGCCGGGCCCGGCGGCGCAACGCCGTGGCGCGGCTGCGCACCGGCGCCGACCACAGCGCGAGCTCGGCGCGCTGCGTGCTGCCGACCAGCAGCACGACCAGCAGGCTCGCGGCGGCGAGGGAGGCGAAGGCGACCAGCGCGGTCGGGCCGGTCAGCGCAGGGAACGCCAGCTCCAGCAATGTGTGCACGGCGTCCCCCTTCCTTCTCTCACCAGAGTAGCGAAAACGGTAACAGCCCGATGGGCTGTAACCTGGTTCGATGAGAGGGCAACTCGTCGTCGTGCCGATCCTGGCCATGCTCCTGCTGTTCGGCGTGCCGTGGTGGACGCTCGTCCTGGCTCCGGAGTGGGGCCCGGCCGGCACCATCGCCGGCACCGCCGTGCTGGTGCTGGGCCTGGTCACGATGCCGGTCGCGATGTTCCGCGGCCACTCCCGGCACCAGAGCGACGGCGCCGCCCGCCTCGGCGACTCGCTGCTCGCGGTGATCTGGGTGCTGTTCAGCTGGTCGATCCTGAGCCTGGTGCTGCGGGTCGCGCTGCTCGGCGTGGACGACCCGCTGCGGTCGCGGATCGTCGCGGGCGCGACCGCGTTGATCGCCGCCGGGCTGCTCGTGCACGGCAACCGCGTCGCCATGCGCGTGCCGCCGGTGAAGGCGGTCGACGTCGCCATCCCGCGGCTCGGGCCGGGGCTCGACGGCCTGCGCGTCGCCGTCATCACCGACACCCACTTCGGGCCGATCGACCGGACGCAGTGGTCGGAGGAGGTCGTCGCGGCGGTCAACGCGCTCGAGGCGGACGTCGTCTGCCACGCCGGCGACCTCGCCGACGGCGCGGTGGCCAAGCGCCGCAAGCAGGTCGACCCGCTCGGCGGCGTCCAGGCCGGGCTCGGGCGGTTCTACATCACCGGCAACCACGAGTACTTCGGCGAGGCCCAGGCGTGGCTCGACCACATGGAAGGCCTCGGCTGGGACATCCTGCACAACCGTTCGACGCTGCTCGAGCGCGGCGGCGACCGGATCCTCTTCGCCGGCATCGACGACCCGACCGGCACGGCGTCCGGCCTGCCCGGCCACGGCCCCGACCT
Organism: Streptomyces sp. MN03-5084-2B; assembly: GCA_033793495.1. GTDB lineage: Bacteria > Actinomycetota > Actinomycetes > Mycobacteriales > Pseudonocardiaceae > Amycolatopsis. The sequence goes on from JARAWT010000048.1 coordinate 54,729, forward strand.
GGCCACGGCGCTGGCCGGCCGGCCCGACGGCGTCCCGGTGGTGCTGCTGGCCCACCAGCCGAAGCAGGTCAGCGAGGCCCGCGAGGCGGGTGTCGACCTGCAGATCTCCGGGCACACGCACGGCGGGCAGATCTGGCCGTTCCACCTCCTGGTGCGGTTCGACCAGCCGACGCTGTCCGGCCTGACCCGGCACGGGCCGACCCAGCTGTACAACAGCCGCGGCACGGGGTTCTGGGGTCCGCCGTTCCGGATCTTCGCGCCCAGCGAGATCACGCTCCTGACCCTGCGTTCCGCCTGACCCCCAGCGCCCCCATGTGGCCTTCGGTGCGTTCAACGCAACCAAGGCCACATTGGGGCGATTGAACCCTTGCCGACAACTTTTTTTGTCTTGACAGTTCGAGCGATCGGAGGCAGGATCGACGAGCCCGGTCGTCGATCCTCGGCTTCCGGGCGGCCGTGGCGATCGCCTTCGCCTGGCTCACCACCACGTCCCTCCACCTGCTGTCGAGAGGAGAATCCCGATGAGCACGACGGTTTCCGCGGACGGCACGAAGATCGCCTACACCCGCGCCGGGTCCGGCCCCGCGCTCGTCCTCGTGGACGGCGCGATGTGCTATCGCGGCTCGTCCCCCAACGACGCGCTGGCCAAGGAGCTGGCCGCGCACTTCACCGTGTACACCTACGACCGCCGCGGCCGGGGCGAGAGCGGCGACACCGGGCCCTACACGGTCGAGCGTGAGGTCGAGGACCTCGCCGCGGTCGTCGAGGAGGCGGGCGGCGAGGCGTTCCTGTTCGGCATTTCCTCCGGCGCCGCCCTGGCTCTCGAAGCGGCTTCCCGGGTTCCGATCACGAAACTGGCGGTGTACGAGCCACCGTTCATCGTCGACGACACGCGCAAACGCGTCCCGGCCGACTACGCCGCCCGGCTCGACGAGGCGCTGAAGGAGGGCAAGCGCGGCAAGGCGGTCAAGATGTTCATGACCGAAGGTGTCGGGCTCGGCGGCGGGACGGTGGCGTTGATGCGGATCATGCCGTTCTGGGCCAAGCTCAAGCGGGTGGCCCACACGATCCCGTACGACACGGCGATGGTGATCGGCCACCAGGCGGGTGAGCCCTTGCCGGCGGCCTGGCCGGAGGTGAAGATCCCGGCGCTGGTGCTCGACGGGGGCCGCAGCCCGGACTGGATGCGCAACGGCGTCGCGTCGCTGGCGAAGGTCCTGCCGTCGGCGCGGTACCGGACGCTGCCGGACCAGACGCACATCGTGAAGGCCCCGGCACTGGCCCCGGTGCTGAAGGAGTTCTTCCTCGGCTAGGCGCGCTTGTACCCGTTTTGTACGGCCGCGCCCGATCGTGGCCGCCATGAGACGTCTGTTGCCCATCACCCTGGCCGCCGCGCTGGCCACCGGACTGCTCGCCGTACCCACCCCGGCGGGCGCGGCCGACCTGCAGATCGCCAACGGCGGGTTCGACCTGGGGCTGACCGGGTGGAGCGGATCGCACGCCACCGGCGGGGTCACCGCGGCGACGTGGGACGGGCGCACCGCGGCGCGCATCGACGACACGGCGGCGGACAAGGCCTACGGCCGGGAGAGCCAGCCGGGGCTGCCCGCCACCGCCGGTGTCCGCTACACCGCCTACGGCCAGGTGTGGACCGAGAGCGGCGCGGCCGATCTGTACCTGCGGTTCCGCGACTCGTCCGGGCAGCTGCTCGGCAGCGTGACCGGCGGTTCGGTCTCCGGCAAGAAGTGGAACGTCGCCAACGCTTCCGGCGTGGCGCCGGCGGGCACCACCAGCGTCTCCGCGCTCATCTACTCGGGGGTCGGCAACGTCGGCACCGCGTTCTGGGACGAAGTGGTGATCGGCAAGGACGACACGGACCTCGGCGTCCAGCTGGAAAGCAGCGTCCCCAACGCCACCACCTTCGCCGGCGGCAAGGCCTACGCCGTCTACACCGGCACCGCCGACAGCAACCCCCAGCTCGCGGTCATCGACGTCGCCACCGAGAAGGTCACCTCGAAGCTGACCTTCCCGGACACCGCCGACACCCCCACCGTCGGCGGCTGGGCCGCCACGACGGCCACCGACGGCAGCGTCTACCTGGGCACCTACCCCAACTCGAAGCTGTACCGCCACGTGCCGGGCACCAGCACGCTGACCGACCTCGGCCGCGCCGAAAGCGGCTATTCCTTCATCTGGGACCTCGAAGCAGGCGCGAACGGCAAGGTCTACGGCGGCACCTACAACAACGGCAGCTACTTCAAGTACGACAACGGCACGTTCACGACCATCGGCGCCACCCCGATCGTCCCCGGCGCGGAGTACGTGCGCAGCATCGCCCACGACCCGGCCGCCAACGCCACCTACCTGGGCACCGGGACGAACGCTTCGCTGGTGCGCTACGACAACGTCACCGGGCGGACCGACAGCCTGCTGCCCGCCGCGTACGCGCACAACTCCATGGTGGGCGGGCTGACCTGGACCGGCGGCCGGCTGTTCGCGTGGCTCGACCGGACGCTGCTGGTGCTGCAGGTCGTCAAGAACGCCGACGGCTCGTACCGCTCGGTGGTGGACGCGACGATCACCGACACCGACCTGCACCACTCCCCGGCCGCGGACGGCAAGGTCTGGTTCGTCAAGGACGGGCTGCTGCAGTCCTACGACATCGCCACGAAGGCCGTGCAGGCGACGACCGTCCGGCCCGACCTCGACGTCACCGGCTACAGCTGGGAGAACGGCACGCTCGCCGGCCTCGGCGCGGGCCCGGACGGCACCCGGATCTTCAAGTACAGCCCGGCGACCGGCGCGTCGAGCACCCGGCTCGTCACCGGCACCCCGGTGCTGCCCGCGGCGATCAACGCGCTCGGCACCGGCCCGGACGGCAAGATCTACACCGGCGGCTACCTCACCGGCGGCACCGGCGTGTACGACCCGTGGCACGGCAACGCCGACGACAACCACCCGGACACGAAGACCCTCACCGGCCTCAACCAGACCGACAGCCTGCTGGCCCACGCCGGGAAGCTCTACATCGGCGTCTACCCGTCGGCTCGGCTGTACAGCTACGAGCCGGGCGGCGCGTGGCCGCCGAAGCTGCAGTACACCGGCGGTGCCGCGGGCGACAAGGCCGCCGACTGCCGCGCGGGCGAAGGGCCGCCGCCGCAGGACCGCCCGTACGCACTGGCCGGCGCCCCCGACGGGACCGTCTACATGGGAACGGTGCCGAAGTACGGCAAGCGCAGCGGCGCGCTGAACATCTCCAAGGACGGCACGCCGGGCCGGACCATCTGTGTCGTCCCGGACCAGGCGGTGGTCTCGCTGGCCTACGCGGGCGGCAAGGTCTTCGGCGGCACGTCGACGCGGGGAGCGCTGGGCGTCAGCCCGGTGTTCGCGCCGGGCGCTTCGGCCGAGGTGTTCTCCTACGACCCGGCGACCGGCGCGGTGGCGCGGTACCCGCTGCCCTCGACCCGGGCGGTCACCGCACTGGCCGAGGTGGACGGCCAGGTCTGGGGCCTGGCCGGCGGAACCCTGCTCACGTTCGACCCGGCCGCGCCGGCAGCGATGAAGACGCAGCGGCTGTTCCCGGACCCGGACTACGACGCGAAGTCCACGATGGCCTGGCGCGACGGCGTGCTGCTGACGGTGGCCAAGGACCCGGACCACGTCTACGGAACTCAGGGCGACCGGATCTTCAAGATCGACAAGGCCACCAAGGAGGTCACGGTCCTGCTGACCAAGCCGGGCATGGAGGACCTGACGGCGGACCGCTTCGGCGACCTGTACTACAAGATCGGCGAGCGCCTGTACCGGCTGGCCGTCCAGCCGTAGGCCGACGGCGGAGAATGGGCGGCCCGGCCTAGGGCCGGTATCGAAGTGAGGAACCGGTCTCGAGTCACCGCCGCCGAGTGCGAGCGGGCTGAAGGGCACCTTCCTCACGTCTGGTGCGGTGAAGGGGCCCTTCGTCTCACCAGATGCGAGGAAGGGCACTTTCAGTCCGCGCCATCGCGACCACCGCACGACTTCGATACGGCTCTAAGCAGCGATCGTCCGGACCCACGCGGGGGACGGGCGGGAGCGCCGGGACAGGCTGCTCGTCGGCCACCGGCTCGAGCGCGCTCCACGGCACGAAGCCGGTGGCCGGCTCGGCGATGAAATCCAGCAGCACGAGCCCATTGTGTCCGGCAGGATCGCCCCATGCGCATCCGGATCCTCGACGCCGACATCACCACCCTCGAGGTCGACGTCGTCGTCAACGCCGCCAACTCCTCGCTGCTCGGCGGCGGCGGGGTCGACGGGGCCATCCACCGCAAGGGCGGTCCCGGGATCCTCGCCGAGTGCCGGAAGCTGCGCGCCGGGCACTACGGCAAGGGCCTCAAGACCGGGCAGGCCGTCGCCACCACCGCCGGGAAGCTGCCCGCGAAGTGGGTCGTGCACACCGTCGGCCCGGTGTGGTCGGCTTCCGAAGACCGGTCCGGGCTGCTCGCCGACTGCCACCGCAACGCCCTGCAGGTGGCGCGGGACGTCGGCGCCCGGACCGTCGCCTTCCCCGCCATCTCCACCGGTATCTACCGCTGGCCGCTGGAGTCGGCCGCGGAGATCGCGCTCACCACCGTCTCCGCGGCCGAGCCCGGCCCGATCGAGGAGGTCGTCTTCGCTTTGCGCGGCGAAGCGGCCGTCCAGGCCTTCCAGGCTCGTCACAACTCCCTTGCCTGAACGATCACCGAGCGGGCAGGGTGCAGGCGTGCCCACCCGCGCCCTGGTCTTCGACTTCGACGGCACCCTCGCCGACACCGAGTCCGCCGTCCTGCAGTCGTGGCAGGCGATCTTCCGGGAACATGGCACCGAACTGCCGATGGACGCCTGGTACGCCGTCATCGGCACCCAGCACACCACGCCCGCCATGTTCGCCCTGCTCGCCGAGCACGCCCCCGGTATCGATCCGGAGGCGCTGCGCCCCAGGACGCGGGCCCACGTCCTGAAGCTCCTCGAAGACCTCGGCCCGCGCGAAGGCGTGCGCAGCTACCTCGAAACCGCGCGCGAACACGGTCTCAAGCTGGCCGTCGCCTCCAGTTCGTCCGGGGCCTGGGTGAACCCGCACCTCGCACGGCTCGGCATCGACCACTACTTCGACGCCGTGCTCACCGGGGACCTCCACCGGGCCAAGCCCGACCCCGACCTCTACCTCGCCGCCCTCGACGCACTCGGCGCGGAAGCTGCGGAAACCATCGCCTTCGAGGACACCCCGCACGGCGTCACCTCCGCCAAGGCCGCCGGGCTGACCTGCGTCGCCGTGCCGAACGCGATCACCCAGAGCCTCGACTTCGGGCAGGCGGACGTCGTGCTGCCGTCCTTCACCGCCAAGCCCCTCGAGGCCCTGCTCAGCCGCTGACCAGCGCCAGCAGCCGGTCCAGGAACGGCAGCTGGCCCTTCACCAGCTTCTCCCGGGCGACCTCCAGGGAGAACCACGCGACCCGGTCCACCTCGGGGAACTCCTGCTGACGGCCCGAGCGCGGCGGCCACTCCATGGTGAACGTCCCGGGGACCACCGCGGCCGGGTCGAGGTCGGCCTCGACCGCCCACGCCGTGACCACCTTGCCGCCCGACTGCTTGACCACGCCCAGCTCGACGTACTCGCCGTCGGGTGCGGGCAGCCCCAGCTCCTCTTCGAACTCCCGCCGGGCCGCCTTCTCCGGGGACTCGTCCGGGTCGAGCTCCCCCTTGGGCAGCGACCACGCAGCCGCGTCCTTCTTCGCCCAGAACGGCCCGCCCATGTGCCCGAGCAGCACTTCGACGTCGTCGCCGCGGCCGCGGTAGAGCAGGAGCCCGGCACTCTGTTTGCCCGCCATGGACACAGTCTCCCGAAACTCGTCCAAGATTTTTTCGCGGGGCTGTCGATCCGGGGGGAAGTCACTCGACGCGTAGGCAGAAGGCAAGCGAAACCCAGGGGAAGGAACCCACCATGACCGCCACCGTCGCCCGCGAAGCCCGCACCACCGCCACCCCGGCCAAGACCCAGGTCACCGGCATCGTGGTCGGCGCGAGCCGGATCGTGCTCTCGTTCCTGTTCGGCTTCCACGGCCTGCAGGGGTTCGGGTTCTTCGGCGGCATCGACGGCCAGGGCGGCGGCGTCCCGTTCGGGTCGTTCCCCGGCTGGTGGGGCAGCGTCATCGAGCTCGTGGGCGCGCTGCTGCTGCTCGTCGGGCTCGCGAGCAGGCCCGCCGCGATCCTGCTCTCCGGCGTGATGGCCTACGCCTACTTCACCGTGCACGCCCCGATGGGCCTGCTGCCGCTGCAGAACATGGGCGAGCCCGCCGCGGTCTACTCGTGGGTCTTCCTGCTGTTCGCCGCGGTCGGCCCGGGCCGCTTCGCGCTCGACAACCTGCGTAAGCGCTGAGAGCGGGCGCGGTCCGGTCAGTAGCCGCCCTGGGCGGCCGCGAGGTCGGACCGCGCCATCACGTGTTCCATCAGGCTGGTCAGCACCTGCTTCGTCGACTCGCGCTCGCGGGCGTCGCACAGCAGCAGCGGGACGTCCATGCCGACGTCGAGCGCCTGCCGGACCTCCTCCGTGCCGTAGCGGTACGCGCCGTCGAAGCAGTTCACGCCGACGACGAACGGCAGGTTGCGCCGCTCGAAGAAGTCCACCGCGGCGAAGCAGCTGTCGAGCCGGCGCGTGTCGGCGAGCACGACGGCGCCGAGCGCGCCTTCGGCCAGCTCGTCCCACATGAACCAGAACCGGTCCTGCCCGGGCGTGCCGAACAGGTAGAGGATCAGGTCGGGGTTGATCGTGATGCGGCCGAAGTCGAGCGCGACCGTCGTGGTCGTCTTCTGCTCGACGCCGGACAGGTCGTCGACACCCTCGGACGCGGTCGTGATGACCTCTTCGGTCCGCAGTGGCGGCACTTCGCTCACCGAACCGACCATCGTGGTCTTGCCGACCCCGAACCCGCCGGCGATGAGTACCTTGACCGCGGTCGCGGTCAGGTTCCGCCGGGGGTCAGAGTTTCCGGATGCCATCAAGGACCGCCTGCAATACGTGTCGGTTGGGGGTTTCCTGGACCGGTGCCGCGGTACGGAACAGCACCAGGTTCTGCTCGATGAGGTCGCTCAGCATCACCTTCACCACGGGCAGCGGGAGATCGACCCGGGCGGCCACCTCGGCCACCGAGACCGGCCGCTGGCACAGGGCGATGATGCGGGCGTACTCCGGTTCGAGCATGCCCGCTTCGTGCGCGGTGCGCAGCGCGACCACGAGGGTGATGAGGTCGAGCCCGAGCGTGTCCGACCGGGTGCGACCGCCCGTGACGGCGTAGGACCGGACCAGCGGGCCGGCCTCGTCGTCGAACCAGGCTTCGTGCCGTGGGCTCATGGCGCAGTGGGCTGCGCGCCGGCGGTCCGCGGGGCCGAGGTGAGGACCTGCCCGACCCGCTTCACCATCAGGTTCATCTCGTACGCGACCAGCCCCATGTCCGCGTCTTCGCGGGCCAGCAGGGCGAGGCAGGCGCCTCGGCCGGCCGCCGTCACGAACAGGAACGCGTGGTCCATCTCGACCATCGTCTGACGGACGTTGCCGCCGCCGAAGTGCCGCCCGGTGCCGCGGGCCAGGCTCTGGAACGCCGAAGCCACCGCGGACAGGTGTTCGGCGTCCTCCTCGGAAAGGTTGCCCGACCGCCCGATGAGCAGGCCGTCCGAGGACAGCACCACCGCCCGGTCCGCCCCGGCGACCCGCTTGACGAGGTCGTCCAGCAGCCAGTCGAGCTCGTGGGCGCCTGAGTTGACCATTACTCGCGCTCTCCGTACCTGTCGTCGTTCTCGGGAAACTCTTCGTCTCGGGCCCGCCGGGTGCCCTGCTGGAAGGCGGACAGCCTGCTGCGGGCGGCCTCCGGCGAGTCCAGCCGGACCTCTTCGCGTTCCTGTGCGGGCTTATCTTCCCGCAGCTGGGGCACGAGGTTCTGCTGGCGTCGCCGTTGCGGCAGCGGCGGCCGGCCGGGTGCTTCCGGGCGGCGCGGCTGCTGCGGGCGGCTTTCGGACGTCGCCGCGGTCCGCGGCTCCTGCGGCGGCCACACCGGCTGTTGCGCGGCCGGCCGGGCCGGACGCGAGGTCCGGGCGGGCGGGGCGGGCGGCCGGATCGCGGCCACCGGCTGGGCCTGGGTCGGCTGGCTCACCGGCTCCGACACGGCCCCGACCGGGACCGGCGTCGGCGCGGACGGCGGCTGTGTCGACGAAGGCTGGGCCGACGCCGGCTGGGTGACCGGCGGCTGGGCCGGGGCCGGCGGCGGCACGGTCACCGGCGGGACGGCGATCGGCGGCACCGGCGTGGGCGGCTGGGTGACGGCCGCGGGAGCCGTCGGGGGCGCCGGCGGGGCGGCGGGCGGCTCGGTGCGGTGCCGGGCCGGGCGGCGGACCGGCCGCTTGAGCGGCGCGACCTCGTCGTTGGCCGTGGTCTCCGGCTCGACCGGGTTCGGGACCAGCTCCGGCTTCGGCGGCGTGATCGGCTGCTCCGGCTCGGTCTCGGCGAGCGGGGCCAGCAGGTCGGTGCGCACCAGGACGATGGCCCGCGTGCCGCCGTAGGCCGACTCACGCAGGTGCACCTGGATGCCGTGCCGCGCGGCCAGCCGCGCGACCACGAACAGGCCGAGCCGCGGCTCGTCCGACAGCGCCATGATCCCGAAGTCCGGCGGGTCGGCCAGCATCGAGTTGATCTCTTCGGTCTGGTCCGGCTCGAGCCCGAGGCCCTGGTCCTCGACCTCGATCACGACACCCTTGCCGACCACGTTGCCGCGGATCTCGACCCGCGACTGCGGCGGCGAGAACGCCGTCGCGTTGTCGATGAGCTCGGCGAGCAGGTGCACGAGGTCGCCGACGACCGGGCCGCGGATGGCGATCTGCGGCAGCACCGCCGCCTTGACCCTGGCGAAGTCCTCGGTCTCGGCGGACGCGCCGCGGACCAGCTCGGCCAGCCCGACCGGGTTGCGCCACTGCCGGCCCGGCTGCCCGCCGCCGAGGATGATCAGGTTTTCGGCGTTGCGGCGGGCGCGGGTGGAGAGGTGGTCGAGCTGGAACAGCGTGTCCAGCTGGTCCGGGTCCTCCTGCTTGCGCTCGGCCTGGTCGAGCACCTTGAGCTGGCGGTGCACGATGACCTGGCTGCGGTGGGCGATGTTGAGGAACACCGTCTTGGTGCCCTCCTTGGTCTTCGCCTCCTCGATGGCGGCCGCGATGGCGGTCTGCTGCGCCTTGTTGAAGGCGTCGGCGACCTGGCCGATCTCGTCGGTGCCGTGGTCGAGGAAGTGACCGCCCTCTTCGAGGTCGACGGGCTCGCCCGCCTGGACCCTGGCGACCAGCTCGGGCAGCCGGACCTCGGCCGCGTCGAGGGTGTCCTCGCGCAGCCGGTGCAAGCGGCCGATGAGCCGGTTCGACAGCCGGACGGCGACGAAGACCACGAAGACCGCGAACAGGACCGCGGTCACACCGGCGATCAGCGACTGGGTGAACGTCGTGTCCGCGTCGTCGATGGCCTGCTGGCTGAAGTTCGAGTGCTGCGCGACGAAGATGCCCATCAGCGCTCCGCCGACTTGACCGGCAGCGGTCCGCCACTGGTCCTGAGGCACTGGCAGCTTCTTCAGGTCACCGCGCGCGAACGCGCTCTCGACCTGGTTCACCGTTTGCCAGGCCTGGCTGGCCATCAGCTCGTCGTACTTCGCCTTCACCGAGGGGATGAGCTTCGGTGCCGACGCTGCCAGCTGCACGTGGTAGGCACCCACCTGAGCGGTGTAGGCGCGGAAGTCTTCGTCGCTCAGGCCGCCCGCGGCCAGCCCGGCGGTGGCCAGGGCGTCGCTGCGCTCCATCGCGTCCGCGGCGGTGAACAGCGGGATGGAGTTGAGCCGGTCGAAGGCGTTCTGCGCGCCGTTCGTGTTCTGGGTCAGCCCGGCCACGCCGTCGGTGAACTGATCGAGCATCTGGTTGTAGTAGCTGAACGTCCTGCCGATCGGGATCTGCCCGCTGTCGACCGCTTGGCGGGTCTGTGGCAGCTGCTGGAAGAGCCCGAAGAACGTTGCGATGTTCCGCTGCACGCTCTCCGGGGTGTCCGAACGGTCGGCGAAGTCGTTCTTGAGGAAGTCGAACACCTTCGCCGCCGTGGCGTCGGTCTTCGGCCTGGCCTGGGCGAGGACCGTTCGCTGCGAGCCCTGGCCGGCGAGCAGGGCCAGGCTGGCCTGTCGCTCGGCTTGCAGTGCGGCGAAGAAGGGGATCGCCGGAGCTTCTGCGTTCCGGAGCCGAGTCGTGTAGTCGCGGTCGGTGACCGCGGTGTAGATGAGGTAGCCCGCCAAGGCCACGCCGACCAGCAACAGGGCCACACTGGGGATGAGCGCGATCGTGAGCACGCGCTTCCGAATCGAGGATCCCCGGTTGCGTCGAAGAGAAATCTGCTTCACCTGGGTCCGTTTTCCTTCCGGCAGTACATGGTTTTCGGGTCGCCGAGGCGGTCAACACCCGGATTCCGACCAGCCGGATCAACATCACCGTGGTCTGCTTCGCCCGCGACGACGTTAGGCAGCCCTCCTGGGCGCGTCAAGTCCGTGGCGAGAACGTGATCTTGGAACGGTGACCCGTCCACACTCGCTGCCTGCGCTTGGAAAGTCCACCACCGCAAGTCGTGAGCTTCGTCGCAGGGCAACTTCCGTTCCCCGTACGTATGTGAGTACTGGAAGCGCTCCCGGACCCGCCGCGCGTCCCGGGCCGGCCCTCTACGTACGACAGCACCGAATCGTTCGGTGACGAACATCACGGATCTGCGCGCACGCCTCCGTACGGCCCGTCCGTCCGGAGTAGACAGCCCCGTGAAAGCGGAATGCGCAGGATTGGCGAGCATTGCCGCGGATTCGCCGGAGACGGCGGTGAATTTCCCGGCATTCCGCAACCGCAGCCGATCGATCACGCTCCGGTGCGCCCGGTACCGGTTCCGCGGGGACGGCGACCCCTCAGCCGGGGAACTCGTCGGCCAGCGTGTTCCAGAAGAGCAGTTCATAGCTCTGGAACAGCCGCGCGCAGCGGTGCGCTTCGCGTTCGTCGAGCCGGCGGGCGTCGAGGCCGGCCTGGATCGCGGCCAGCGCTTGTTCTTCAATTTCCGGGACGTCCGCAGCGAAGAAGTCGAAGAACGCGCACTGCTCGCCGGTGAAGCCGTAGTGCTCGCGCATGCCGGCGGCGACGTCGCGGCAGTACCGGCCGAAGGCGGCGAAGTTGGCGAAGATCCCCGCCGCGGTCGCCGACGATTCGCCGTTCAGCGCGAGCCAGGCGACGTAGGCGGGGTAAACCTGGCAGCCGGCGCGCGGCAGCTCCTTCCCGTGGTCCGGACCAGTCGCGGCGAGCAAACCGTCCAGCATCCCGTTCGCCTGCTGCTCGCCCGGTGCGAGGCCACCGAAGAACGTGCGCGCGTTCGGCTCGTCGGCCCGGGCGGCCAGAGCGTGGAAACTCCGCCAGTCGCTGAGCGTGATCAGCTTCTCCTCCGCGGCGAGCGCGGCGAACACCGCGCGCGGCGCCCGGCCGGCGGTGATCAGCGGCACGAGCCGGTTGTCGCCGTCGCGCGGCGCGAGTTCGGCCTGGATCTCTTCGAGCAGCTTGCGCGCCGACCGCGTCATCGGTTCCCCCAGGAGTCCGTGGTGACTCCATTGAAGCGCGGATCCCCCGCGGACGCCCGTATACACAGTGGACAGTGGTGGAGACCTGACCGCTATGTCCGGTTCGACGGTGCCGCTTGACGTGGCCGCGATTCTCTATCCCCCTGCGCCGGGAGCCCCTACAGTGTGGCCATCCGGAGCACCGAGGAGGCCAGCGTTGACCACCCCGTCCGTCGCCGAGCAGACCGAAGGTCAGACGATCCCGCGGCTGCTGCACCGCAACGCGGTCGAGTACCCGGACCTGCCGGCGATCACCTCGCTCGACATCGAAGGACAGCCGACGCTGACGTGGGGTGAGTTCCGCACCGCGATCGCCGAGGTCTCCCGCGGGCTCGCCGGGCTCGGGCTCGCCGCGGGTGACCGGATGCTGATCATGGCGCCCGGATGTCCCGACCACATCATCGCCGACCTCGCCGCGACGCACCTGTCCGCGATCCCCTGCACCGCCTACGCCACCCTCAGCCCGGACCAGATCCGGTTCGTCGCGCGGCACAGCGCGGCGCCGGTCGTGGTGCTCGGCGGGGAGAACGAGCTGGCGCGCTGGCGGCCGGTGCTCGAGGACCTCCCGGCGCTGCGCCACATCGTCGTCATGGACGAGACGGCGATCCCCGCAGGCGACGACCGGTTCCTGTCCCTCGCCGCGCTCCGGGCCCAGGGCCGGGAAGCGCTTGCCGCCGATCCCGACGCCTTCGAACGGTCCTGGCGGGAGATCAAGCCGGACGACCCGCTGTCCATGATCTACACCTCCGGCACCACCGGCGACCCGAAGGGCGTCGTGCTGTCGCACCGCAACGCCATCCACCAGGCGTACGCGGTCACCGAGCTGCACCACCCGCCGATGCACGCGACGAACATCGCGTACCTGCCGCTGGCGCACATCGCCGAGCGGGAGCTGTCGATCTACCTGCCGATCGTCTGGGCGGGGCACGTGCACACCCTCGCCGACCCGACGGGGGTCGTCGGCGCCCTCGGCAAGGTGCACCCGCAGAGCTTCTTCGGCGTCCCGCGCGTGTGGGAGAAGATGGTCGCCGGGCTCAAGAACATGCTCGGCGGCGTGCCGGAGGACCGGCGCACCGCGCTGCTGCAGGCGAACGAGCTGCTGCAGCAGGGCTACAAGCTGCGCAGCGCCGGGCAGCCGGTGCCCGCGGAGCTGGCCGAGAAGATCCGGCAGACGGACGAAGCCGCGCTGGCGCCGGTGCGCGCGCTGCTCGGGCTGGACAAGGTACTCGTCGCCTCCAGCGGCGCGGCCGCCCTCCCGGTGGAGATCATCTACTTCCTGGCCGGCCTCGGCATCGAGATCTGCGAGGTGTGGGGCCTGTCGGAGACGACCGGCGCGGCGACGTCCAACTCGGGCACGGACTTCCGCGCGGGCAGCGTCGGCAAGCCCCTCGACGGCGTCGAGGTGAAGGTCGCCGAGGACGGCGAACTGCTGGTGCGCGGCCCGATCGTGTTCCTCGGCTACCTCCAGGAGGACGGGACGATCGCCGACGCCACCGACGCCGACGGCTGGTACGCCACCGGCGACATCGGCACCATCGACGAAGACGGCTTCGTGACGATCACCGACCGCAAGAAGGAACTGATCATCACCTCGAGCGGCAAGAACATCGCGCCGACCCGCGTCGAAGGCCTGCTCAAGGAGCACCCGCTGATCGGCCAGGCCGTCGCGATCGGCGACGACCGCCCGTACGTGACGGCGCTGATCGTGCTCGACGACGAGATCGCCCCCGGCTGGGCCGCGGCGAACGGCGTCGAGGCCGCACCGGAAGAGCTGGCTGATCACCCGGCGGTGCGGGCCGAGCTGGAGCGCGCGGTCGAGTCGGCCAACAGCAGGCTCGCGCGGATCGAACAGATCAAGCGCTACCACGTGCTCCCGAAGGCCTGGACGCCCGAATCCGGCGAGCTGACCCCGACGCTCAAGCTCAAGCGCCGGGTCATCAACGACCGCTATTCGGCCGACATCGAGGCCCTCTACGCGGCAGTCCGCGACCCCGAACCCGCCGCCGGCGCCTGACACACGGGCTGAAGGGCACCTTCCTCCCCGGTGACGGGTGGAAGGTGCCCTTCAGCGCGTCAGATGTGGTGAAGGTGGCCTTCAGGCGGTGCGGGGCGAGGTCGAGTCCGTCCACTTGCGCAGCCGCGGCGGGACGCGCTTCTCCAGGCCGTAGTTCTCCAGGTGGGCGGCGAAGACCTCGTCGAACGCCTTCTGCACCGTCTCGGTGTCCCACACCGGGCGCTCGAGGATCGGCTGCTTGAGGAACGGCTGCCCCATGACGTGCAGCTGCGGGCCGTTGCACCGGATCATCTGGCCGGTGATGCCGTGCGAGCCCTCGCCGAGCAGGAACAGCACGACCGGCGCGATCCGCGACGGCGTGCGGTCCGGCGGGCAGGCGCGCAGGGAGCGTTCGGACTTCCACACCATCCGCGTGTGCGCGAGCGGGCAGACGGCGTTGACGCGGATCCCGACGTCTTCGAGGTCGAGGGCCCACGAGTAGGTCAGGGACGCGACCGCGCCCTTGCTCGCCGCGTAGACGCCGAGCTTGCGCTGCCCGAGCGACGCGCCCGAAGAGATGTTGACGATCGAGCCGCCGGTGCCGGCGTCGACCATCGCCTTGATCGCGGCCAGGCCGGTGTTCACCACGCCGAGCACGTTCACCGCGACGAGCTCCCGCGCCTGCTCGGCGTCGTCCTCCCAGGGCAGCGCCTCGTAGTTCAGCCCCGCGTTGTTGACCAGCCCGTCGATCCCTCCGAACTCCTTCACGCAGAGGTCGACGATCTCCTGCGCCTCGCCCGCCTCGGCCACGCTGTGCCCGCTCGCCACGGCGCGGCCGCCGTGCGCGCGGATGTTCTCCGCCGTCCGCTCCGCCAGCTCGGCGTCGACGTCGTTGACCACCACTGCCCCGCCCGCGCGCGCGACGTGCACCGCGAACGCCTCGCCCAGGCCGCGGCCGGCGCCGGTGACCACGACCGCCTTGCCCTGCATCAACCCGTCCATGCTTCTCCCCGATCTGCAGCGCCGGCGGCGCGCGGTCCGTCCACCCCGGCCGGCTCACTGTCCAGTCTTGGCCCATTCGGTCCAACGCGGCATCGGCGCGACGACGAGCGGCCGCCGCCCTGCGCCGAGCGAGTCCGGATCGATCAGTCGGGACGTACCCGCGGGCCGGTCACGAGGGGGTGACTGGCGGCCGTTCCGGGGACATCGCGGCGTAACCGGCGGCATACTGTGGGTGCTTCCCGGTGGTAGACCGTGACTCCCCCGGATGGGGTCGTCACCGGAGAGGCACAATGCGACGGTCCATGTTCACTCGATCGGGGGACGGTGGTGACGAGGTGACGACGCGCGCGACACCCCGGCTCCGAGCCGTCCTGGCCAACCGCGAGTTCCGCGCGCTGTGGTTCGCCGAGACGCAGTCGATGCTCGGTGACCAGCTGACCATCGTCGCGCTGGCCATCCTGATCTTCGACCGGACCGGGTCGCCGCTGCTGTCGGCGGTCGTCTACTCCCTGACGTTCCTGCCCGCGCTCGCCGGCGGCCTCGGCCTCTCCCAGCTCGCCGACCGGTACCCGCGGCGCGCGGTGCTCGCGACCGGCTCGTTCGCGCAGGCGGTGCTGATCGGGCTGATGGCCGTGCCCGGGATGCCGATGGGCTGGCTGTTCGCCCTCTTCGTCTTCGCCCGGCTGGCGAACGCGCCGTGCAACGCGGCGCAGAACGCGCTGGGGCGGGAGATCTTCGCCGACGACGACGTCTACCTGCAGAGCCAGGACCTGCGCGGGATCACGAACAACACCGCGATGCTCGCCGGCCTGGCCGCCGGCGGCCTGCTCGTGACGAGCATCGGGACGTCGTGGGCGCTGGCCATCGACGCGGTGACGTTCGTGATCGCCACCGTCGCCGTGCGGCTGCTGGTGCTGCGGCGCCCGGCCGCCGGGAACGGCGGCGCCCCGTGGTTCGGCGCCGTCCGGCAGGTTTTCGGCGACGAACGGCTGCGGGTGCTGCTCTACCTGTCCTGGCTCGTCGGCCTCGCGGTGATCCCGGAGGGTCTCGCCGCACCGCTCGCCGCCCAGCTGGGGGCGGGTGACCAGGCGGTCGGCTGGCTGCTGGCCGCCGATCCGCTGGGGTTCGTCGTCGGGACGTTCCTGCTGTCGCGGTTCGTCTCGACGGAACACCGCCGCAAGCTGCTGGGCGTGCTGGCCGCCCTGCCGCTGGCCGCGCTCGCGGCCTTCGCGCTGAAGCCGAACCTGGCGGTCGCGCTGGTCCTGCTCGCGCTGGCCGGGGCGACCGGCGCGTACGTCATCACGGTGACGGCCACGTTCATCACGTGGGTGCCCAACGACATCCGGGGCAGCGCCGGCGGGCTCTACCGGACGGGGCTGCGGGTCGCGCAGGGCCTGGGGGTCGGGGTCGGCGGGCTGGTCGCGCAGGCCATCGGTTCGGCGAACACGACCGTTGCGCTCGCGGGTGCGGTGGGACTGCTCGTGGCCGTCCCTGTCGCGTTGTCCTGGCGCCGGGTCGGGACTGCGGAACCGGAGCCGGGGTCGTCATGAACGGTTTTCCGCGGGATTCAGCAGTCACGGTTCGACATCGGTCGTCACCTCTCCGTGCAGGACAAGATCATGAATGACATTCAGCTGGGGACGGCGAGCAATTCGCGTCCGAGTCAGCCGTCGCGGTTCGACATCGGGTCGCCACCTCCGTCAAGGGAAGGATGAACAAGCGATTGAGCCGCGTTCGACGGTCAGTTCGACCACGAACGCGAGGTTCTGTTGGTGAAGGATGGTACCCGGCTACGGAATGCGTCAACACTCTGGCAGGTACCGATGAGATTACTCAAGTCCCGGGCTAGGCTGGAAAGGAGGTGACCAATTGCATCCCGGACCAGACGACGACCCGGCCGCCACCGGCGGGGCTGCCGGCCCGCCGGCGCGGGGACCGGCCGCGCCCCCGCCGGTGACCGCGCACGCCGAAGCGCCAGGCGGTCCGGCCGGGCGCGACCACCCGTACCGGCCCCGCAACTGGGCGCTCTGGCGCCGTCCGCCGGTGCTGGTCGTCTTCATGCTCGGCCTCGAAGCCGCCGCGATCGCCGTGCTCGCGATTTCCTTCGTCCATTCCGCGGTACCCGGCAATCGCGACTGGATCAATTTCGGGATCCTCGCGGGCGGCGCGACCGTCCACATTCAACTCACCCAGCGGCAGGAAGAGCGCCGGCGCAACCGGACCAAAAAGGTCCTGATCGACCTGACCGCGGTATGGACGTTTTCCGCGGCGTTGATCCTGCCGGTTCCGCTGACCCTGCTCGTCGTTTTCCTGATCCGGCTGCAGCACTGGTTCATCGCCCGCAGGCCGGCGCACAACTTCATTTTCTCCTCGATCACCCACGGCCTGGCCGGCGCGGTCGCGCACCTGACCTACGGAGCGCTCGGGCCGCACCTGCTCGGGCAGCCGGGCTGGGGCGGCTTCTGGCACGAAACGGGCACCATCGTGCTCACCGGTGTCGTCTACGAAGCGATCCAGATCCTCTACGTCGGTGGCGCACTGGCGCTCGGGCTCTCGTCCGAGCCGACCCTGCGTAACGTCCTGGGCAGCCCGGCCGACAACCTCCTCGAAGCGGTCACCATCGGCCTCGGCGCGGTGACCGCGATCCTGCTCGCCGTCGTGCCGCCGATGGTCGTCGTGATGGCCGTGGCCACCGTCGTCTTCAATCGCCTCGCGGAACTCGATCAACTCCAGAACGACGTCCGCACGGACCCGAAAACGAGCATTCTCAACATGCGCGGCTGGTCGGAGTCGGCGGAGCGGGCGCTCGAACGGACCGCCCGATCGGGTGATCAACTGGCACTGCTGATGGTCGATCTCGACCACTTCAAGTGGATTAACGACACCTATGGTCATCCGGCGGGTGACGACGTGCTCCGCACCGTTGCGCAAACTCTCGACGAAGTGACGAGACCGACCGACTTGGTCGGCCGTTTCGGCGGTGAGGAATTTCTCGTTCTGTTGCCGGACATCGACGAAGAAGCCACCTGGGACGCCGCCGAGCGCATCCGGACGGCGATCGCCAAGCTGCACATCGTGACGACGGACAAGCGCGGCGACCCGGCCACCGTCGCCGACCGCACGACGTCGATCGGCGTGGCCCGCCACCCCCGCCACGGGGACACCCTCGAGCGCCTCCTCCAGTCCGCCGACGCGGCGGTCTACCTGGCGAAGGAGAACGGCCGCGACCAGGTCTGCTTCGCCCCGGACACGGTCACGCCCCCAGCCGAACGGTGAGTTCGAGCTTGACGAGCACCTCGGCGCAGGTCCCGGCGGCGGCGGGGTCCAGCCGCACCCGCTCACCGCGGTAGCCGGCGGACTCCAGCCGCAGGAAGCGCGCGCCGGGCGCGGGCCGGGGGTGGCACCAGTGCCGGACGGTCCCGGTGCCGGCGTGGTCCCTGGCCAGGAGCAGGTACTCGTGGCCGAGGTCGTCGGCGACCCGGCCGAGCCCGGCCCACCAGAGGGCGCGGAGGGTGAGGCCGTCGCCGTCGCGGAGGAGCTCGACCGGCGGGTCGGCGTGCACGTCGACCCGGAAGCCGTCGTCGGTCAGGCGCACCGAGCGGACGTGGAGGAAGGCACTGCCCCCGGGGTCGCCGGGCGCCGGCGGCAGGCTGCTTGCCGCACCCGCACCGGTCTGCGGCAGGCCGGGCCGGCCCGGCTCACCGCCGTCGGCCCCCGACGGCCCGCCCGGCCAGGGCAGCAGCACCTCCCGCCCCACGGTCCCGGCTCGCACCCCCGGCAACAACGCCGCCACCGCCAGTTCCGCCGCCAGCCGGCCGTCCTCTTCGCCGGGCACCGAGCGGATCCCGCTCAGCTCCCCCGCCAGTATCCGGTGCCCGAGCGCCTCCGCCCAGGCCAGCGCCGCCGTCCGCAGGCCCGGCTCGGTGGCCAGCCGGTCACGCAGCGGCCGCCCCGGCCGGACCCGGCCGAACCGCGCGGCCCGCACCAGCCGGGCGGCCTCCGGACCGCCCCCGTCCGCCGCGAAGAAGCCCGTCATCGCCCGGCCGAGCGCCCGCAGCTGGGCGCTCAGCACCGCCCGGGCGACCGGTCCGGGATGCACCCGGGCCAGCTCCGGCGGCGCGCAGTCGCGCAGCGCGGCGGCGATCGCCCGCAGCTCCGGCGTGCACGGCCGGCGCAGCCGGGCGCCGGGGGCGAGCCGGCGCAGTGCGCGCACGGTGTTCTCCGCGGGCACGGCGAGCTCGGTCGAGCGCACTGCTGCCTCCTGGTCGCCGCGGCCCCCGTCCCCAGTCTCACCAGGGCGTACCCGCGGCGGAAGGGAAGAACGGGCAGCCGTCCGGGCAGCCTGCGGGAAACCGCAAGGCAGTACTGCGGTTATCCCCATGTCGCGCCCGCAGAGCGGCTGGCACCCTTGAACCCATGCCGGCCCCGACCGATCCGATCCGCACCCGCCGACCCTGGTCGACGTCGGGCTGGCTGCTGCTCGTCCTGCTGGTCGTCTTCGCCTTCGGGCTGATCGCCTCGCGCCCGCCGTCCCCGCCGGACCAGGGGCCGCCCACCGGTGACGTGCTGGCCGCGCAGAACGCCATCGAGGCGCTGGTCCACCCCGGTCCGCACCCCGACGCGCTCGCCCGGCTGCCGAAGGACTTCACCGCGCTCAGCGGCGTCACCCCGGGGGCGATGCCGGCGCGCGACGGCACCGTCCGCGCCGTGCACACCGACGGCGGCTGCTCGACACCGTGGGGCGACGACAACACGAAGTGGGACTACGCCGTGCCGTGCAAGGCCCACGACCTCGGCTACGACCTGCTCCGGTACGCCGACCGCAAGGGCCACCCGCTCGGCCCCGAGGTCCGGGAAGCGCTGGACGACCGGCTCTCCTACGACATGCACCACGCCTGCGACCTCAACCCGATGAACTCGGCGCTCACCTGCCGGGTCGTCGCCTCCCTCTACTCGGCCGGGCTGGTCGTCAACTCGTGGCACCAGCGCTGGGGCCCGCCGGTCGGCGACCCGATCGGCCCGATGGTCGCCGGGGTGCTGGTGATCGGCTGCCTGCTGGTCTTCCGGCTGCGCGGCTGGCTCCGGGCCCGTCGCGAGCCGCGGGCGCCCGTGCCCGCCGTCGCTCCCGCGGAGGTCAGCCGCTGGGCCCTGCTCGGAGCCGGCGGCGTCGTCCTCCTGCTGCTCGGCGAGTCGGTGACGGCACTCGCGCACTGGGCCGGGGCCGCCGAGCCGGCGCTGTGGCCGCTGACCTGGCTCGCCCAGCTCGCCCCGCTGATCTTCTTCGCCGGGGGCCACGCGAACGCCGCCGGCTGGCGCGCCGAGCAGGAGGCGGGCGGCGGCTACCGCCACTACCTGGCCGAACGCGCGAGCCCGCTGCTCCGCCCGGCGTTGATCTTCGCGGTCGTCGCGCTGCTGACGCCGCTCGCGCTCGAGTTGCTCGGCAGCCCGGCGGGGACGACGGCGACGGTGATGCGGATCGCGCTGCACCCGCTCTGGCTGCTCGGCGTCTACCTGCTGACGATCGTCTGCGCGCCCCCGCTGCTGGCCCTGCACCGCCGGGCGCCGGTGAGCGCGGCCGCCGGCCTGCTCGCCCTGGTCGCCGGCGGTGAGCTGGCCGCGAGCTGGTCCGGTTCGCCGTTGCCGCGCTACGCGGCGACGTTCGCCATCGCGCTGCTCGCCCAGCAACTCGCCTTCGCGCACGCCGACGGCGTCCGCCCGTCGCGGCGGCTGCTCGCCGCGGCCGTCGCCACCGGGGTCGCGGGCCTCACCGGGATGAGCGTCCTGCGGGACGGGCCACCCGTCCTGCTCGGCAGCCCGGGCGCACCCGCCGCGTTCTCCGCGCCGCCGTGGGGCGTGCTGCTGCTCGGCCTGGTCCAGCTGGGCGTGCTCGGGCTGCTGGCCCGCCCGCTCGGCAGGCTCGGTGGCCGGCCCGGCGTCACCCGCGCCTGCCGGCTCGTCCTGCGCGCGCCGATGAGCCTCTACCTGGCGTTCCTCGCCGCGATGCTGCTGCTGGTCGCCGTCGTGTACCTGCCCGGCCGGATCACCGACGGACTCAGCTGGCTGATCCGCCCGCGCACGCTGGTCGCGGTCGGGCTGCTGGCGGTGCCCGCCACCCTGGTCTTCTGGTGGTTCGAACGGCACAGCCACGGCGTCCGCCAGCCGCGCGCCGCCGACCACCCCGGCCGCCGGACGGCGGTGCTCACGCGAGCCGCGGCCGGGCTCGGGATCGGCTACGCGACGCTGGGCGTGTTCGGTTTCGCGTTGACCCGCTTCGGCGGGGTCGCCGCCGACGCCGACCTGCTGGGCCTGCGGCTCGACCCGATCCAGAGCCTGGTGCACCTGCTGCTCGGCGTCTTCCTGCTGCACACGATCCGGATCGGGGCCGGCGCGGCGACGGGCACCTGGCTGGCGACGGCGCTGGCCTGCGCGCCCTCGCTGCTCTTCGCCGCCGACGGCAGCACGCCCGGCTTCCTCGGCGTCACCCTCCACGCGGCGACGGCCGCGTTCGCCCTGCTGGCCGCCGCCGGGACGCTCCTCCCGGCTCGACAACCGGCAAACGTGACGTCCTGACCAGGCGAAACCGTCGAACATGCGGGAAACTGGGTGGTGCATGACACATCCGTGGGGGGATGTGTAACGCTGCAGCAACCCGGGGCAGGCACCATGCGTCCCATCCCGTAGCACCACCCGATCGATGGAGTGAGGAGTCGCCCGCGTGGACCACCCGCCTCGGAACGGGCAAGGCGGCCGCCGCCCCGCCCGGCCCTGGCAGGACGAGCCAGGCCGGGACGACGCCCGGCGCGGCACCCCGCCGTCGCGCCGCCCCGCACCCCGCCGCGAGCCGGCCGAAGCCCGCCGCGCGGCCCCGACGCCGTCCCGCCGCCCGCAGCCGCGCCCGGCCCCGCGCGCCCGCCGCAACTCCTTCCGCGGCGCGAAGGTCGCGCTGACCGTCGTTTCCCTGCTGGTGATGGGCCTGACCGGGTACGCGTGGGCGGCCATGCAGGGCCTGGTCAACGGGCTGAACTACACGAACGTGATCAGCGACGGCGGCGGTGGCGACAAGCCCGCCGACGGCGCCCGCGACATCCTGCTGGTCGGCCTCGACAGCCGCACCGACGCCCAGGGCAACCCCCTGCCGCGCGAGGTGCTCGACGAGCTGCGCGCCGGCGACGCCGACGGCGAGCTCAACACCGACTCGCTGATCTTCGTCCACATCCCCAACGACGGCAGCAAGGCCGTCGCGATCTCGCTGCCGCGCGACGCCTACGTCGACATCCCCGGGGGCTACGGCAAGCACAAGATCAACTCGGCGTACGCGCGAGCGATGCTGGCGGCCCGCAAGGACCTGCAGAAGAAGGGTGTCACCGATCCGAAGGAGCTCGACGTCCAGGCCAACCAGGCCGGGGCGAAGGAGCTGATCGAGACCGTCCAGAAGCTCACCGGCTCGACCATCGACAACTACGCCGCAGTGAACCTGCTCGGCTTCAGCGAGATCACCAAGGCCATCGGCGGCGTCGACGTCTGCCTGAACAACAACGTCAAGGACCAGTACTCGGGCGCGAACTTCACCAAGGGCCAGCACACGATCTCCGGCGTCGAGGCGCTCGAGTTCGTCCGGCAGCGCCACGGCCTGCCCAACGGCGACCTCGACCGCGTCGTCCGCCAGCAGGTGTTCATGGCCGGCATGGCGCGCAAGGTGCTCTCGGCCGGCACGCTGACCAACCCGGGCAAGCTCAACGACCTGATCGAGGCGATCAAGAAGTCGGTCGTGCTCAACCAGAACTGGGACATCCTGGGGTTCGCCCAGCAGATGAAGGGCCTGACCGGCGGCCAGCTCGAGTTCCGCACGATCCCGGTGAAGAACATCGACTACAAGACCCCCGAAGACGGCTCGGCCATCCAGGTCGACCCCGCCGAGGTGAAGCAGTTCGTGCAGGGTCTCGCCGGACCGCCGCCGGGCCAGTCGGCCCCGCCCGCCCAGCAGGCCGACCCCGCGAACAAGGCGACCACGGTCGACGTCCGCAACGCCTCCGGCAAGACCGGCCTCGCGGCGGGCGTCGCCAAGACCCTCGAGAGCAAGGGCTTCACCTCCGGCGACACGGCCAACGCGACCGCGCGCAAGACCACGGTGATCTGGGTGCCGAAGGGCGGCAAGGACAAGGGCCAGGCCGTCGCGAACGCGCTGGGTGGCTCGCCGACGATCCAAGAGGACAAGAGCGTGCCGGCCGGCCACGTCACGGTGTTCCTCGGCGCCGACTACCAGGGCACCACCACCGACGCGAGCTCGGGCGCGGGCGCCGCGGGCGCAACGTCGCAGGCAGCCGCACCTCCCCCGGCCTCCGCCGACGAGGACAAGCCGATCACCGCCGAGGGCGTTCCCTGCGTGAACTGAGCCGGTCGGCGACCTGGCGTTAACCCGTTCGGCCTAACTCGCGCAATCGGTATCAAAGACATGCCCGAAATCGCGTAAGGGCCGGGGCTCGGCGCACTTACATACACGTGAGGGTGCACCTGCACGGGAATTATCACGCTCGTGCGGTGCCGTGGGAGCGCACGGCAGGGGACATTGATGTGCTGATCGACGCTGAGGAGTACCAGCGGATCCTCGGAGACGAGCTCCGCAAGCTCCGGCGCAGCCGAGGGTGGACGCGCAAGGAGCTGAACCAGCACTTGCAGAGCGAGATCTCGCTGCAGACGCTGGCCACCTACGAGCTGGGCACCAGACAGTGCTCCGTCGTGCGCTTGGTCGAGCTGTGCGTCGCGATGGACGAACTGCCCCAGGACCTGCTGGCCAAGGTGCACCGCCGGGTGTTCCTGGACGAGCCCGGCCGGGTCCGCGTCGACCTGCGCAAGGTCGTCGCCGACGCCCAGGTCGACCTGCTGCCGCTGCGCCGCTGGGCCGAGGACCGCCTGCGGCAGGCCGGCGACCTGGGCGGCGGCGAGGTCGCCCTCGACCTGCCCGCGCTCGAGCGCATGGCCGAGCTGTGCAGCCTCCCGACGGTGGAGCTGATCGCCCGCCTCCGCCGCTACACCTCCCGCTGATCCCGCGACGCCCTGATGTCGTGAAAGAGTCGTTCACCTCGTCCGACGAAGTGAACGACTCTTTCACGACGTTGGCGGAACCGCGCCGCCTCAGCCGACCAGGAAGTCCTCGCGCCGCACCTTCCGCGTGTCCAGCCAGTACCGCCAGGTGAAGCCGGGCCAGATCGTCCGGTTGACGCCCTTCGCGTCCAGGTACCAGCTCCGGCAGCCCCCGCGAGTCCAGATGCCCTTCGCGAGCTTGCGCTGGATCCGCGCGTTGAACCGCTCCTGCACCTCGGGCTTCGGCTCGATCGCCCGGCCATGGGCCAGCCGCAGCGCTTCGGCGACGTAGGCGATCTGGGCCTCGATCATGAACACGACGGAGTTGTGCCCCAGGCCGGTGTTCGGGCCGAGCAGGAAGAACAGGTTCGGGAACCCGGCGACGGTGATGCCGAGGTGCGTCCGCATCCCCTCGGTCGCCCACTCCTTGCCGAGGTTGCGCCCGTCGCGGCCGACGATCTCCAGGTCGTCGAAGGCGTCGGTGACGTGGAAGCCGGTGCCGTAGACGATGACGTCGGCCTCGTGCTCGACGCCCGCGGCGTCGACGACACTGTGCGCGCGGACCTCCCGGACACCCTCGGTCACGACGTCGACGTTGTCGCGCGCCAGTGCCGGGTAGTAGTCGTTGGAGATGAGCACGCGCTTGCAGCCCATCGTGTAGTCCGGGGTCACCTTGCGCCGCAGCTGCGGGTCCTCGATCGCGCGGTCGATGTTGCGCTTGGCCAGCCGCTGTCCGAGCTTCATCACCCAGGACTGGCCGTTGAAGCCGATCGCCCGCGCCTCGAGCAGCCAGTAGAGCAGGGTGCGGTAGGCGCGCTGGGCCGGCGGGAACGCCTTGAACAGCGCGCGCGTCCGGCCGGACATCTCGTGGTCGGCCTTCGGCATGATCCACGGCGGCGTCCGCTGGAAGAGCGTCAGCTCCGCCACCTCGGGCGCGATCTTCGGGACGAACTGGACCGCGCTGGCGCCGGTGCCGATCACCGCGACCTTCTTGCCCGCGAGGTCGACGTCGTGCCGCCACCGCGCGGAGTGGTAGGCCGGGCCCTCGAACCGCTCGATCCCCGGCAGCCCGGGGATCATCGGCAGGTGGAGCGCGCCGACTCCGGCGACCAGCGCGGCCGCGGTGAACTCGTCGCCGCCCCTCGTGGCGACGTGCCACCGGTTCTCCTCGGCGTCCCAGCGGGCGCCGGTCATCTCCTGCCCGAACCGGACGAACCGGCGCAGGTCGTGCTCGTCGGCGACCTCGCGCAGGTAGCGCCAGATCTCCGGCTGCGGCGAATAGGCCCGCGACCAGCCCGGGTTCTGCGCGAAGGAGAACGAATACATGTGGGACGGGATGTCGCAGGCGCAGCCCGGGTAGCTGTTGTCGCGCCAGGTGCCGCCGACGTCCTGGGCCTTTTCGAGGATGACGAAGTCCTCGCGGCCCTCCTTGCGCAGCTGGATCGCCATGCCGAGACCGGAGAACCCGGTCCCGACGATGACGACCCCGGTCTCCGTGCGGTTGCCCATGACGCCTCCGGGTTCCTGTTACTCGTCGTCCATCTTACTGGGAGTAGGTTACCAGCGGTAGAGTGTGACCCGTGACCACCGTGAAGCGCAAGCGCATGCCCCGGGCCGACCGGATGCGACAGATGATCGAGGTCGCCGAGGAGGTCTTTTCGGCGCGCGGCTACGCGGCGGCGTCCATGGACGAGATCGCCGAGCAGGTGGGCGTCTCGAAGCCGATGCTCTACGAGTACTTCAACTCGAAGGAGGGCCTGCTCCTGGCCTGCATCCGGCAGTCGCGAGCCGTGCTGCGCGAAGTCACCGAGCAGGCGACGATCGGCGCGGTGGACGCCGAGGACGCGCTGCGGCGAGGCCTGCTCGCCTTCTTCGTCTTCATCCGGGAGCGACGCCAGGCGTGGTCGCTGCTGCGGCACGAGATGGTGCTGATCGGCACGCCGGCGGCCGACGAGGTCGAGGAGACCCGGCGCCAGCAGACCGACCTCATCGCCGCGCTGATGAGCGGTCACTTCGACAACGGGGACGACCTGCGGGCCGAAGCGGCCGCGGAATTCGTGGTCGGAGCGTGCGAACGGCTCGCGATCTGGTGCGAGCGGCACGAGGAAGTGAGCCCCGAGACGGCCACCGGATACGCCATGGACGTGCTGTGGAGCGGCCTGCGGGACCGGGCACGTTAGCCCGCGCATGCACTAGGCCATTCGGCGATTACTCAGCGCTATCGTGTGCTGTGACACAGAGTTGCTCTACTGTTCTGATGACACGGTAGAAAGTGTGCTGGACTTTCACGGCCGGAGGAGGGGCTCGGGAGTCACGTCACGAAAGTGCGGTGACCGAGTCACGGTTGTGTAAGGATGCTGGTGAGGCAGAGGGGCGTGAGGCAGATGGTGGAAGCGATCACGGCGACGTACGTGCAGGAAGACGCCGAGTGGGCCATCACGGTCAGCGGCCGCGGCAAGGAGCTGACCGCGCGGGCGCCCGGCATCATCGCGGCGCGCGACCGGGCCGACCAGCTGGTCGAGGAGCTCGCCGTCGACGGCAGGACGACGGTGGTGCACCTGCTCAACGGGAGTGCGCTGGACTTCACCAGCGCGTACATGACCGCGCGGCTGACGCTCCCGAAGCTGCCGCCGCTCGAGGTCCCGCCGCCCGGCAGCGTGCCGAAGCAGCAGACTCCGGCATCGGCGGACAAGAAGCCCCAGCTGCCGCCGAGCAAGCAGCTCCCGAAGGCGGTCGAGGACCGCAAGGCCCCGGCCGAGCCGGCGCCCGCTGCCGAGAGCAAGGCGCCGGCGAAGCAGGCCTGAGCGTTACTTGAGGAGCTTGCGCACCAGCAGGACAAGCACGAGGACACCCGCACCGATCAGCGGGAACTTGACCTTGGGGTTGTCCAGCTTGGCGCGCACGCCGTCCTTGGCCGCGTCGGCGAGCTTCTTCGGGTCGGCCTTGACGGTCAGCTGGTCGAGCGTCGCCGCCAGGGCGGTCCTAGCCTGCTCGATCTCACGCTCGATCGTCTCGGGATCGCGGGCCACGTGTCCTCCTCGCCGCATGGGACTTCCGGGCCCCAACTTAGTCGACCGCCCCGCCGCGTCCGCACGGGCCACGCCGCACGCTACGCTTCGGAGTACCGGGGGCCCGTAGCCCAATTGGCAGAGGCACACGGTTTAGGTCCGTGCCAGTGAGAGTTCGAGTCTCTCCGGGCCCACGTCGCTCGGGGCGAGCTGTGTTGGCGGAAAGCGCCAACCTGCTCGCTCCGTCGTGTTATTTGGGGGTGCAACCCCCAGACCCCGCCC
>JARAWT010000049.1:0-81231 GCA_033793495.1 Streptomyces sp. MN03-5084-2B
GGACGCCGCAAGCCCCGCTTCCGCTCGATCCTCGGCCGTGCCGCAAGCGCGCTGCCGCTCGATCCGCTGCCGTGCCGCAAGCGCGCTGCCGTGCCGCAAGCCCCGGTCCCCGCAAAACCTTCGCCTGCCCCCTGCCACCCGGGTGCGGCCGCAGGCTCGATCGTCCCGAATGACTCATTCGGGGCCTCTGACGTCCCGAATGACTCATTCCCGACACCGGCGGAGCGCCCGCCCAGGAGAACCCCGGCAGAAACCTCAGCTGGCCTGCTGCCGCCGGACGCTCTCCGGGGCCTCGAGCACGTCCAGCGGCGCCAGCGGTACCAACGGCGCCAGCTTCGGCCGCTTCGGCGACAGCCCGTCGCCCATCGACTCGCCCCGCAGCTGCCGCCGGATCCAGGGCAGCAGGTGCACCTTCGTCCACGTCAGGTCCGACCGCCGCGAGTCGATCCAGCGGTTCGGGGTCTCCTCCAGGGGCCACGGCTCTCGCCAGTCCGCCTCCATCGGGATGCCCAGGACCTCCGCCGCCTTCAAGGCGATCCTGCGGTGGCCCTCCGGGGAGAAGTGCAGCCGGTCGTCGCTCCAGGCGCGGCGGTCGTGCAGCGGCCCCATCGTCCACAGGTCGACCATGCGGGCTCCGCGGCGCTCCGCGATCGCCCACAGGTTCGTGTTGTAGATCGCCACCTTGCCGCGCAGCACCGACATCACCGACAGGACCTTCGTGTCCGGGCCGTTGAACATCAGCACCGGGATGCCCGCCTCGCGCAGCTTCGCGACGCCCTCCTCCAGGCGCTCGGTGACCGCGTCGACGTCCGCGCCCGGCACGATGATGTCGTTGCCGCCGGCACAGAGCGTCACCAGGTCGGGCTTCAGCTCCAGCGCGATGGGCAGCTGCTCGTCCAGGATCTCGTCGAGCATCTTGCCGCGCAGGGCCAGGTTGGCGTAGCGGAAGTCGCTGCGGCCGGCCGCCAGGACCTCCGCGAGCCGGTCGGCCCACCCCCGGAAGGAACCGTCCGGCAGGTCGTCGTTGAGGCCCTCGGTGAAGCTGTCACCGAGGGCTACGTAGCTGTCGAATCCGTACACGTTGGGTCCCCTTCCCATCCTGCGAGATCCTGCGGCCGACACCCCGACATGTAGTTGTACACCTCAACTAACCATCGGCCGCAAACCCGCTCCACCCCCGGGCGTTCAGCCTGCGGTAACAGTGTCTTATCTTGTCGGCCTTCCGCGCCTCTCTATTACGTAGTCTTCACCTACGGCATGCCGTGAAACAGCACACTCGGAGGCAAACCCGGCATCCGATGTGGCGAAAATCTCCCTGCCCGGAGCGTCCGGGAGACGATCCGGCAGGCTGGACACGTGTCCGGAGAACCCCGTGAATCGCTCGCGCAGATCCTCGGTGGGCGCCGGGGCGCGCTCGACGCCAGCATCCCGCCCGTCGGCTTCGTCGCCGGCTGGCTCGCCGCCGGTCAGTCCGTCGCCTGGGGTGCCGGTGCCGCCGTCGTGGTCGCCGTCGCGGTCGGGGTCTTCCGGCTCGCCGGCGGGGGCAAGGTCCGCGCGCTCGTCGTCAGCCTGGCCGCCGTCGTCGCGGCCGCGCTGATCGCCCTGCACACCGGCCGCGCCCAGGACTTCTTCCTGCTGCAGCTGATGTCCAATGTGGCCAGCGCCCTGCTGTGGGCGGCCAGCATCGTCGTGCGCTGGCCGTTGCTCGGCGTGGTCGTCGGCCTGCTGCTGGGCCAGAAGACGCGCTGGCGCCGCGACGCCGTGCTGCTCAAGGCCTACTCGCGGGCCAGCTGGGTGTGGGTGCTCCAGTACACGCTGCGCGTGGTCGTGTACGGCCTGCTGTGGTGGGCCGGCCAGGTGATCGCGCTCGGCGTGGCTCGCACGATGCTGTCGTGGCCGCTCGTCGCGCTGACCGTCGCGGTCAGTGGCTGGGTGCTCTACCGGGCGTTGCCGCCGGAGCATCCCGGCCTGCGCCTGGCTCCGGAAACCCGCCCGGACGACGTACCCGGGGCATAAGGCGGCCCCCGGCGAGGGGGGAGGGTCCGGGGGCCACTGCCTACGGTACCCGGCCGACCCGGGTTCAGTCGACGTTTTCGCGGCTTTGCGCCGCGTTTTGCTCAATATCCTTACGGCCGGGGTCTCGGCGCCCCCTCGCCGAAGGCGTCCACGGCGGCCAGCCACGCCGCCCCCAGCACCCCATCGGAGCTGGTCAGCACCTCGAGACCGGCCAACCGGTGGCGCACGAGCCCGCCGACCGGGCTCGCTCCGGTGAGCACGGAGCCGACGAGCACGACCGGAGTCGACTCACCCGGCTCGCGCGCGGCGAGGGCGTTCTCGGCCAGGTGCCCGGCCGCGCGGGCGACGATTTCGCGGGCCGCCGGCTCCCCCGCGTCGTGCGCCGCGCTCACCAGCGGGGCGAACCGGGCGAGCCGGACCGGTGCCTCCGCGTTGGCCGCCGTGATCAACGCCCGGGACGCCGCGAGCCGCCCGGCGTCGTCGCGGACGTCCAAAGCGGACAGTCCGAGGGCGGCGCCGAGCACGGCCGACGGGAGCCCGTCGAGCGGCCGTCCGCGCCCGAGCGCCTCCAAAGTGGAGCGGACGGCTTCGCGGCCGAGCCAGAACGCCGACCCCTCGTCACCGAGCAGCCAGCCGTAGCCGCCGGTCGTGCCGGCGAGCCGCCGGTTCCGGATCCGGCCCACGATCGAACCGGTTCCGGCGACGACGACCGTCCCGTCCGGCGCCGAGGTCGCCGACGCGTACGCCACTTCGGCGTCGGCGACGGTCCGGACCGCACACGTGAGACCGATTCGCGTCCACGCCGCGGCGAAGACCGCCGCCACGTCCTGGTCGCTCAGCTTGCTGACCCCGGCCATGCCGACGACGCACGCGCGCACCGCGCCCGGGTCGCGGTCGCCGAGCGCCGCGGTGATCGCGCCGGCGATCCGGCCGGCGGCGACCCCGGGCGCGTGCGCGTTGGGGTTCGCCCCTTCGGCGCGCCCGGTGCCCAGCACCGTGCCGGCGGCGTCGACCAGGGCGGCCCTGGTCGACGTGCCGCCGGCGTCGACGCCGATCGCGAAGCTCACCTCGTCTTGGTCACCTTCAGCAGGCCGCGCGGGCTGTCCGGGTCGCCGCCGCGGGCGAGCGACAGGCCGAGCGCGATCCGCTGGATCGGCAGGATCTCCAGGATCGGCGCCAGCTCCTCGACCGTCGGCGCCACGTCGATGCGCAGCGCCGCGGGCACCTCGGCGGCGGCCGAACCGACCGCGAGGACGTCCGCGCCGCGCTTGCCGACGGCCTCGAGGACCTCGTGCATCGCGCGGCCGCCGTGCCCGGCGCTGGTCACCGCGAGCACGGCGGTCTCGCCGTCCACCGCCGCCACCGGGCCGTGCAGCAGGTCCGCGCCGCTGTACGCGCGGGCGGCGAGGTAGCTGGTCTCCGCGAGCTTGAGCGAACCCTCGAGCGCGCTGGCGTAGGAGTAGCCGCGGCCGGTGGTGAGGACCCGGTCCACGAAGCGGTACCGGTCGACCGCCCGCTGGACGCCCTCGGTGGCGCCGTCGAGGGTCTGCTGCGCCAGCTCGCCGATCTTCTCGGCGTCGGCCGCCTTGCCGCCGCGCACCGCGTCGATCAGCAGGTACAGCGCCATCAGCGTCGCGGAGTAGGTCTTGGTGGCCGCGACGGCCTTCTCGACGCCCGCGCCGATGTCGACGCCGAGCTCGGACGCCGCCCGCAGCGGCGAGTCCGGCGTGTTGGTGACCGACACCGTCAGCGCGCCCTGGCGCCGAGCCGTTTCGGTGACCTCGATCAGGTCGGGCGAGCCACCGCTCTGGCTGACCGTGACGAACAGCACGTCCCGCAGATCGGGCCGTGCGCCGTACAGCGTCGCCGTGGACGGGGAAACCAGACCCGCCGGAAGGCCGAGCAGTACCTCGATCAGGTACTTCGCATACAACGCTGCGTGGTCGCTCGATCCACGCGCGGCGAGCAAAGCGAAGCGCGGAGGGCGGTGTGAGATCTTTTCCGCCACTTCGGCGATTTCCGCCTGACGCGCCACCAGTCCGGCCAGGACCTCCGGCTGCTGGGCGATCTCCGCGGCCATGTGCGCGCCGGGCCGTTGTTCGGTCATCATTTTCCTCTCCACCTCCGGCATTATGTACCGGACTCAGGCGGCGTCGGTCAGGTCTAGACCAATGTTATAGGGGCGGCACGTTTGGGGAAAAGGGTACGTTTCTTACGGGGACGTGGCGTGCGATGAGGGAAGACATAGGGAGCCGGGCATGTTGGAGACCACCACCACGGGCGAGGCGGGCGCCGTCGCCGGGATGCGCGGGCAGCGCGAGCCCAAGTACTGGGCGCTGAAACAGCACCTCCTCGACCTGCTGGACGTGCTGCCGCCGGGGTCGCCGATCCCGACCGAACGCGCGCTCGCCGGGGAGTTCACGGTCTCCCGCACCACCGTGCGCCAGGCGCTGGCCGACCTGACCGCCGAGGGACGCCTGCACCGTGTGCAGGGAAAAGGCACCTTCGCGGCCGAGCCGAAGCTCGCGCAGCGGCTGCAGTTGTCCTCCTACACCGAGGACATGCGCAAGCAGGGCCTGAAGCCGTCGTCGAAACTGTTGGAAGTCGAGGAAATGCCGGTCGAAGGCGACCTCGCGAAGCTGCTCGGCATTCGGACCGGCGCGAAGATCCTCCGCCTTCGACGGCTTCGACTGGCGGACTCGCAGCCGATGGCGCTGGAGACGACGCACCTGCCGCTCGGCCGTTTCCGCGGGCTGCGCAAGCACGTCTCGGCCGGCGGTTCGTTGTACGCCGTTCTACGCGAGCACTACGGCGTCGAACTCGAACGCGCGGAGGAAACGATCGAGACGTCGCTGGCGGGACCGCAGGAAGCGGAGATGCTCGGCGCGGACGTCGGCATGCCGGTGCTGATGCTGACCCGCCACTCGTTCGCCACGGACGGCAAGCCGGTCGAGTTCGCCCGCTCGGTCTACCGCGGCGACCGCTACAAGTTCGTGACGACGCTGCTGCCGTAAGCGCGCGGTTGACGGGGTCGCCCGGTCGCGGTGAAGTGACCGGGTGACTGCCACCGAAGACACCGGGATCCGCTGGGGCACCGGCGCCGCGCGCGGCGTGCTGGCCACCACGATCCTCGGCTCGGGCATGGCGATGCTCGACGGGACCATCGTCAACGTCGCCCTGCCCCGCATCGGCGCCGAACTCAACGCCTCGGTCGCGGGGCTCCAGTGGATCCTCGACGGCTACCTGCTGGCGCTCGCCGCGCTCATCCTGGTCGCGGGCTCGCTCGGCGACCGGTACGGCCGGCGCCGCATGTACCTCGTCGGCGTCGTGTGGTTCGGCGTCGCGTCCGGGCTGTGCGCCGCCGCGACGTCCACCGAGATGCTCGTCGCCACGCGGATCCTGCAGGGCATCGGCGGCGCGCTCCTGACGCCGGGGTCGCTCGCGATCCTGCAGTCGTCCTTCGCGCACGACGCCCGCGCCCGCGCGATCGGCGCCTGGTCCGGCCTCGGCGGCATCGCGGCCGCCGCCGGGCCGCTGCTCGGCGGCTTCCTCGTGCAGGTGTGGTCGTGGCGGCTGGCGTTCCTGATCAACGTGCCGATCGCGGTCGCCGTGGTGCTGATGGCCCGGAAGTTCGTCCCCGAATCCCGTGACCCGGACGCCACCGGGCACCCCGACTTCGGCGCTGCCGCCCTCGGCGCCCTCGGCCTCGCCGGGGTCACCGGCGCGCTGGTGGAGGCGCCCGCCCGCGGCGTCGGCGACCCGCTCGTGCTCGGCGCGGGCCTGCTGGGGATCGCGGGGCTGGCCGCGTTCGTCGTCGTCCAGCACCGCTCGCGCGAGCCGCTCGTGCCTCCGTCGCTGTTCCGCGACCGGACGTTCACCCTCTCGAACGCGCTGACCTTCGTCGTCTACGCGGCGCTCGGTGGCGTGATGATGCTGCTGGTCATGCAGCTGCAGGTCTCGCTCGGCTATTCGCCGACCGCGTCCGGGCTGGCCGGGCTGCCGCTGACGGTGATCATGCTGCTGCTGTCGGGCCGCTCCGGCGCACTCGCCCAGCGCATCGGCCCGCGGACGCAGCTGGTCGTCGGCCCGATCGTGGTCGGCATCGGGATGCTGCTGATGCTGCGCATCGCGCCGGGTGCGTCCTACCTCGGCACGGTGCTGCCCGCGGTGGTGGTGTTCGGGCTCGGCCTGGCGACGGTGGTGGCCCCGGTGACCGCGACGGTGCTCGCGGCGGCCCCGGACCGCTACGCCGGTGTCGCGTCCGGCGTCAACAACGCCATCGCCCGCTCGGGCGGCCTGCTGGCGGTCGCGGTGCTCCCGGCGGCGGCCGGGCTGACCGGCGAGGCGTACGCGG
Organism: Streptomyces sp. MN03-5084-2B; assembly: GCA_033793495.1. Lineage (GTDB taxonomy): Bacteria > Actinomycetota > Actinomycetes > Mycobacteriales > Pseudonocardiaceae > Amycolatopsis. Next base: position 6,371 of record JARAWT010000049.1, read on the forward strand.
ACCCGGTCGCACTGACCGCGGGCTGGCGGACCGCGCTGGTCATCTGCGCGGCCCTGGCAATCGCGGGCGGGCTGATCGCGCTGGGCATCCACAACGGCGTCCTCGCGCCACCCGCCGAGCCCAAGCCCGACGACGAGTGCCCCCACCTCGGCGAGTGCTACCACTGCGGCGTCGAGGGCCCGCCGACGCACATCCGCCGCGGCTCCTCCGTCGCCGGCTCCTAGCCGCTCGAGGCGACCGGCGGCGCGGCTCAGCCCGCGAGGATCTCGGCGAACAGCGCCGGGTCGGCGTTGCCGCCCGAGACGAGCGCGACCGTCTTCCCGGCCGGGAGCTCCTCGGCGTGGGACAGGTACGCCGCCGTCGTCACCGCGCCGCTGGGCTCGGCGACCAGCCGGGCCTTGCGGGCGAGGACGCGCACGGCCTCGCGGATCTCGTTCTCGGAAACCGTGACCATCCCGTCGAGGTAGGCCTGCAAATGGGCGAACGTCAGTTCCGACGGCTGGGCGCGCAGGCCGTCGGCGATCGTGCGAGCCCGGTCCGCCTGCGGCCAGTCGACCCGGCGGCCGAGCCGCAGCCCTTCGGCCGTGTCGCCGGCCAGCGCGGGTTCGACGCCGATGACCTTCGCCCGCGGGCAGCGCGCTTTGATCGCGACGCCGACGCCGGAAGCCAGCCCGCCGCCGCTCACCGGCACCAGGACGACCTCGACGTCCGGCAGATCTTCGGCGATCTCGAGCCCGGTCGTGCCCTGTCCGGCAATGACGGCCGCGTCGTCGAAGGGCGCGACGAGGGTCAGCCCGCGTTCGGCGGCCAGTTCGTGCGCTTTGGCCTCGTGCTCGCCGATCGGCACCTCGACGACCTCGGCGCCGTAGGAGCGGGTGGCCTCGACCTTGATCCGCGGCGCGACGTCCGGCACGACGATCACCGCGGGTACGCCGTACCGCTGCGCGGCGTACGCGACTGCCTGCGCGTGGTTGCCGCTCGAGTACGCGATGACGCCGCGGGAGCGGGCCGCTTCGTCGAGCGAGGCGATGGCGTTGAACGCGCCGCGCACCTTGAACGCCCCGACCGGTTGCAGGTTTTCGGGTTTGAGCCACAGGGTTCCGCGGGGATCCCAGGTCTGGAGCAACAGGGGCGTGCGCACGGCGACATCGGCGACGCGCTTCGCGGCGGCCTCGACGTCAGAGATCGTCACCAGTTCCATGTACCGAGTATGTCAAGAAAACGATCGGTTCGGAGTGTCTAATTTGGACAGACGAAGTGGTCCTCCTCACGCTGCGGCAACGAGGGGAGTGCTTCGAACGCCTTAGACGTTGGACAGGGGAGAACACGAACTACCTAGATCGGGATCATGACCAAGGAGAAAGCAGCGACAGCGGCAGTTTCACCGGAGGAGAAGGAACAGAAGCCGGGCTTGCGGATCGCGCAGGTCCTGGCGGCGGCGCTGGCGGCGGTGACCGCGGCACTGCTCGGCTCGACGCTCGGCGTGGCGGGCACCGTGATCGGTGCCGGCGTGGCGAGCGTGGTGTCGACGGTCGGCAGCGAGCTGTACCTGCGTTCGCTGGAACGCACCCGCGCGGCGGCGCTCAAGGCGCGCCAGCTGGCGACGTCGGGGATCCGGCGGCGCGGGCAAGCGGAGGTGCCGGCCGAGATACCCATCACCGACCAGCCGACGGTCCAGCTCGAGAAGCCCTCGACGACGTCCCGGCTGAAGAAACTGCGCTGGCCGTTGATCATCGGCACGAGCGTGGCGGCGTTCGCGGTGGCGATCCTGTCGATGGTGGGAGTGGATGCGGCCACGGGCGGCAAGGTGGCGGGCGGCACGGGCGCGAGCGTCGGCAAGATCTTCGGCGGCGGCTCCGGCCACGAGGACAGGACCCCGTCGACCACGCCCCCGACCAGCACGAACGACACCCAGGTGTCCCCGACGGAGACGACCACGTCCCCGACGGAGACCTCCACCTCGCCGACGACCTCGTCGCCGACTCCGACGACAACCCCGAGCACGACGACGGACCAGCCGTCGACCTCGGCCCCGGCCACCACGGCGACCCCGCCGACCAGCAAGGGCGCCGCGGCGACGCCGACCCCGTGACTCAGGGCAGGCCGGCCCGCAGTTCCCGCGCCGCGGCCTCGGGGTCCTCGGCTTCGGTGATCGCCCGGACCACCACGATCCGGGACGCGCCCGCCTCCAGCACCGAAGGCAGCCGGTCGCCGTCGATGCCGCCGATCGCGAACCACGGGCGGTCCGGGGCCCAGGCCGCCGTCGCGCGGACCAGCTCCAGGCCGGGTGCGTGCCGGCCGGGCTTCGTCGGCGTCGGCCAGCACGGGCCGGTGCAGAAGTAGTCGACACCGGGCTCCGCGGCCGCCGCGAGGGCCTGGTCGAGCGAGTGCGTCGACCGGCCGATCACCACGTCGTCGCCCAGGATGCGGCGGGCCAGCGGCACCGGGATGTCGTCCTGGCCGAGGTGCAGCACGTCGGCGCCGACCGCCAGCGCCACGTCGGCGCGGTCGTTCACCGAGAGCAACGCGCCGTGGCGGGCGCACGCCTCCGCCAGCACCTCCAGCGCGGCGATCTCGCCGGCCGCCTCCAGGGCCCCGGTCTTGTCGCGCAGCTGGATGATGTCGACGCCGCCCGCGAGGGCCGCGTCGGCGAAGGCGGCCAGGTCGCCGCGGTCCGTGCGGGCGTCCGTGCAGAGGTACAGGCGCGCCGAGTCGAGGCGGGCGCGGATCTTGTCACCGGAGAGGGCGGGCATAGCGGCGACCGTACCCGGCCGGTTAAGGTGGAGGTGTCCGCACGGGAGCCCGAGGCACGGGCTGAGAGGGAGCTGCCGCTCCGACCGTGGAACCTGATCCGGGTCATGCCGGCGCAGGGAGCGTGATTCCATGACGAACCTGGCAGTGGTGGGCGGCGGCGTGATCGGCCTGTCCGCCGCGTGGCGAGCCGCGTGTACCGGCCGGAGCGTCACCCTCTACGACCCCGAACCCGTCCGCGGCGGCGCGTCCTGGCTGGCCGGCGGCATGCTCGCCCCGGTGACGGAGGCCTGGCCGGGCGAGGAGGACGTCCTCCGCCTCGGCGAAGAGTCCCTCAACCGCTGGCCCCGCTTCGCCGGTGACCTGCGGGAAGAGGGCGTCGATCCCGGCCTGGCCGGGCACGGGACGCTCGTCGTCGCCTTCGACAGCGCCGACGCCGGTCACCTCGACATCCTGGCCGGCCACCTGCACACCCTCGGCCGCGCGGCCGCGCGGCTCACCGGCCGGGAGGCCAAGCGGCTCGAACCCGGCCTCGGGTCCGTCCGAAGTGGACTCCACGTCCCCGGCGACCTGGCCGTGGACAACCGGAAACTCCTGCAAGCCCTGTACGCCGCCTGCGTGAACCACCACGTCCGATTCAGGCGGGAACGCGTCGAAGAACTCCCGGACGCCGAAGCCGTCGTGCTCGCCGCGGGTGCCTGGACCGGACGGCTGCACCCGCTGCTCGCCGACGCGGTGCGCCCGCTCAAGGGCGAAATCCTCCGGCTCAAGCCGCGCCGCGGCTGCCTGCCGCCGCCCGCGCACACCGTCCGGGCCGTCGTCGAGGGTCGCCCGATCTACCTCGTCCCCCGTGGCGACCAGGAGCTGGTCCTCGGCGCCACCCAGTACGAGGCGGGCTTCGACCAGGCCGTCACCGCCCGCGGCGTGCGCGAGCTGCTCGAAGGCGCCGAACGCGTCTTCCCCGCGATCACCGAGTACGAGCTGACCGAGACCGCCGCCGGCCTGCGCGCCGGCAGCCGGGACGCACTGCCGTACCTCGGCGCCTTGGACGGCAGTGTCTTTGCCGCGACCGGGCACCACCGCAACGGCCTGCTGATGGCCCCGGTGACCGCGGACGCCGTGGTCGCCTGGCTCGAGGGGGACGAACCGCCGGAAGGCACCGAAGCGGCGTCCCCCGCCCGCCTGCACCAGAAGGAGCACGTGTGATGGAGATCAAGCTCAACGGCGAGTGGACGGCGTTCCCGGACGGCGCGACCGTCGCCGACGTCCTCGACGCGTCCGGCGGGCAGCGGCCGGGCATCGCCGTCGCGGTCGACGGCGTCGTCGTCCGCCGCGGCGACTGGGCGGCCACCACCGTGCCCAAGGGTGCGGTCCTCGACGTGCTCACCGCGGTCCAGGGAGGCTGAAGTGGACGAAGAACCCCTGGTCATCGGCACGACCAAGCTGACGTCCCGGCTGATCATCGGCACCGGCGGCGCGGCCAACCTCGCCGTGCTGGAACGCGCGCTGGTGGCGTCGGGCACCGAGCTGACCACGGTCGCCATGCGCCGCGCCGACGCCGAGGGCGGCTCCGGCGTCCTCGAACTGCTCAAAAGGCTCGGCATCGAGCTGCTGCCGAACACCGCGGGCTGCCGGACGGCCGCCGAAGCCGTGCTCACCGCCCAGCTCGCCCGCGAGGCCCTCGAAACCGACCTGATCAAGCTCGAGGTGCACGCCGACGACCGGACGCTGCTGCCGGACCCGATCGAGACCCTCGACGCCGCCGAACGGCTGGCCGCCGACGGGTTCACCGTGTTCGCCTACACGAACGACGACCCGGTGCTCGCGCTGCGGCTGGAGGAGGCCGGCTGCGCCGCGGTGATGCCGCTGGGCGCGCCGATCGGCACCGGCCTCGGCATCCGGAATCCGCACAACATCGAGCTGATCGTGTCGCGGGCGGGTGTCCCGGTGATCCTGGACGCCGGAATCGGCACGGCCTCGGACGCGACCCTGGCGATGGAGCTCGGCTGCGCCGCCGTCCTGCTCTCCACCGCCGTCACCCGGGCGGCGGACCCCGAACGGATGGCGTCGGCGATGCGTTCCGCCGTCGTCGCCGGTCACCTGGCCCGAGGCGCCGGTCGGGTGCCGCAACGCTTTTGGGCGCAGGCGTCGAGTCCACCCCGGTGAACCCAGGCGCCTTCACGCGGAGCGTGACCCGGAACCCGTAAGGTGGACGGCACTTTCCGGCGCACCCGCGCCCGCGTGAGGCAAAAGGAGCCAGCCGTGACGAGCACATCGGTCCAGGACGTCTCGGGCAGGTTGTACCTCGCCGTGGGCAGGCTTTCCCGGTCGCTGCGGCAGGCCGGGGTGCCGGGGCCGGGCCACGGTGCCATCTCGGCCCTGGCGACCCTGGTGCACGCGGGCCAGCTGCGGCTCGGCGACCTCGCGGCCAAGGAGGGCGTGGCCGCGGCGACGATGTCGCGGATCATCGCGTCCCTGGTCGAGGCGGGGTACGTGAGCCGCGAGTCCGACCCGGTCGACCGCCGGGCGTGGCTGGCGAAGGCGACCGAAGAGGGCGAGCGGCTCGTGTCCGGCGTCCGGTCGACGCGGGTGCAGGAGCTCAACCGCCGGCTCGACCGGCTCTCGCCCGACCACCGGGAAGCGCTGCTGGCGGCCCTGCCGGCGCTCGAGGCCCTGATCGCGGACGACTAGGCCGCTTTCTGCCGCAGTTCGGCCAGTTCCGCGCGCAGGGCCCGGAGCTCGTCGAGGATTTCCTGGTTCGCCGCGGCCTGCGCTTCGGCCTGCTTCGCCTCTTCCTCGCGGATGTCCTGGCGCAGCTCGTCCTCCATGCCGCTGACCACGACGGCGATGAAGAGGTTCAGCACCGCGAAGCTGGACACCAGGATGTAGACGACGAAGAAGATCCAGGCCAGCGGCGCCTGTTCCATGATCGTCTTCGCGATGTCCGGCCACGCCTCGCCGGTCATCACCTGGAACAGGGTGAACAGCGACGTGCCGAGGTCGCCGAAGTCGCCGGGGTCGATGGTGCCGAACAGCTTCGTCGCCATCACGCCGGCCACGAAGATGATCAGCGCGAGCAGCGCGGCGATCGACGCCATCCCGGGGATCGCGGCGAGCAGGCCGGAGACGACCTTGCGCATCGACGGGACGACGGAGATCAGCCGCAGCACCCGGAGCACGCGCAGCGACCGCAGCACCGCGAACGGCCCGGTCGCCGGGATCACCGCGATGCCGACCACCAGCAGGTCGAAGACGTTCCAGTTGTCGCGGAAGAAGCTGCCGCGGTAGGCGTAGAACTTGGCCAGCAGCTCGGCGACGAAGATGCCCAGCGCGATGTGGTCGAGGACGTGCAGCAGGCCGCCGTAGCCGTCCATGAGCGACGTCGACGTCTCCATGCCGAGGGTGACGGCGTTGAAGACGATCACGGCGATGATGAAGTTCTGGAAGCGGCGGCCCTCGAGGACCTCCGCCACCCGCGCACGCCCGGTCAAGGGCACCCCCTGCTTCGGTCAAGGATCGGTAAACGCAGGGATGGTAGCCGGGTGGGTACTCAGCGCTCTTCGGGAGCCAGCCGCCAGAAGGCCGAGACCGGGCCGACCTTCGCGCCCATCGGGTAGGCGTGCTCGACCGCGTGCGAGACGAACCACTTGCCGTAGCGCGCGGCCTCGACCACGGACATCCCCTTGGCCAGGCCTGCCGTCAGCGCCGACGCCATCGTGTCGCCCGCGCCGTGCGTGTGCGGCGTCGGGTACCGCTGCCCGGGCAGCTCCACGAACGTCGAGCCGTCGAAGAGCAGGTCCACGCACTCCGGGTCGGCCTGCAGGTGGCCGCTCTTGACCAGGACGTACCGCGGGCCCATCCGGTGCAGCACGACGGCCGCGGTGTGCATGCCCTCGCGGTCCTTGACCGCCATCCCGGTGAGCAGCCGGACCTCGTCGAGGTTCGGGGTCAGCACGGTCGCGCGCGGGAGCAGCTCGTCGCGCAGGGCCACCAGCCCGGCGTCGTCGAACAGCGGGTGGCCGTGCATCGACGCCGCCACCGGGTCGACGACGAACGGGATCTTCGCGTCCCGCCCGATTTCGGCGGTGTCGCACGCCGCCGCGACGGCGTGGATGATCTCGGCCGAGGCCAGCATGCCGGTCTTCGCCGCGCCGACGCCCATGTCCGCCGCCACGGCCTCGATCTGCCCGGCCACGATGTGCGGCGGCAGGTCGGCGCGGTCGTGCACGCCCAGGGTGTTCTGCACGGTGACGGCGGTGACCGCGACCAGGCCGTGCACGCCGCAGGTCAGGAACGTGCGCAGGTCCGCCTGCAGCCCGGCGGCACCGCCGGAGTCGGACCCGGCGATGGTGAGCGCGGTCGGAAGGCTCGTCGTCATGGTGGTTTCCCGACTTCTGGTCTAGGCCAATCGGCCGCTTTTCCTTCATCAACAGTCAACCACGGTGAGACATTGTGAACGTTACTCACGTTCGAAGGAGCCTGGATGAAGTTCCCCTCGGTGGTCCTCCTCGCAGCCGCTCTCACGCTCTCCGGAGCGACCGCCGCGAGCGCGGACAGTCCCAAGCTCTCCCACGTCACGACCGTCGGCGTGCACAACACCTACGACCCCGCGGCCTACGGCTACCTGGCCCAGGCGCTCGACGCCGGCTCGTCGCTGATCGAGCTCGACGTGTGGCCGGACTTCTTCACCCACGAGTGGAAGGTCAGCCACTCGAACCCGTTGGGGAACCAGAACAACTGCGTCGCGGCCACCTCGGCGTCGCAGCTGTACTCGGGCGGGAAGAACAAGAACCTGGAGTACTGCCTCGACGACATCCGGATCTGGCTGGCCGCCCACCCCGGCCACACGCCGATCACCTTGAAACTGGAGATGAAGACCGGCTTCTCGGACAACATCGGCATGGGTCCGGACGAGCTGGACGCCACGTTCCGGGCGCACCTCGGCAGCGTCGCCTTCCGCCCGGCCGAGCTGCTCGGCGGCTACGCGACCCTCGACGACGCGGCCAAAGCGGACAACTGGCCGTCCGTGGACGCGTTGCGGGGCCGGGTGCTCACCGAGATCATCCCGGGCACCGTGGAGGAGGGGAACCCGACCGACACGCTGAAGACCGACGTCGAGTACGCGCGCTACCTGGTCGGCCTGAAGAACGCGGGCAAGCTCGGCGACGCGAACATCTTCCCGACCGTGCACGGCGCGGTGGGCGGTGACCCGCGGGACAAGTACACCGCCGACCTCAAACCGTGGTTCGTGGTCTTCGACGGCGACGCGAACGCGTGGGTCACCCAGACCGGGCCGTGGTGGTACGACGCCAACCACTACTACGTCGTGATGACCGACGCGCAGAACGTCGCCCCGGCCATCGACGGCCACAACCCGACGGTCGACCAGGCCAACCAGCGCGTCGCCGACCTGGCGAAGCAGCACGCGTCGGTGGTCACCGCGGACTGGACCGGGCTCACCACGGTGCTGCCCCAGGTGGTCGCCCGCGGCTGACCGGTCGTGAGTGAGAAACAGTGTTCTAACCCTGTTTCTCACTCACGACGAGCCGAGCACCCAGAACGGCGAAACCGGCCCCACACCCGCACCCAGCGGGTAGGCCTCCGCCACACACCTTTCGATGAACTTCTTCCCCGAAGCCACCGCCTCCGGCACCGAAGCCCCCTTCGCGAGCGACGCCGTGATCGCCGACGCCAGGGTGTCGCCGCCGCCGTGGGTGTTCTCCGTTTCGTAGCGGGGGCCGCTCAGGGAGATGTACTCGCGGCCGTCCGTCAGCAGGTCCACGCACTCGGCCGTCCCCTGCATGTGGCCGCCCTTCACGAGCACCCACCGCGAGCCGAACTCCAGCAAGGCCTCGGCCGCGGCGCGCTGGGAAGCCGCATCCGCCACCGGAACACCTGTCAGCAGCCGGACTTCGTCGAGGTTCGGCGTGATCAGCATCGCCCGGGGGAACAGCTCGGTGCGGATCGCCTCCAGGGCGTCCTCGCGCAGGAGGGCGTGGCCCGTCATCGACGCCGCCACCGGGTCGACCACGAACGGGAACGGCCCGACCTCGTCCAGGGTCTTCGCGACCGCGCGGATGATCTCGGCCGTCGCGAGCATGCCCGTCTTGGCCGCGTTCACCCCCATGTCCGAAGCCACCGCCTTGATCTGCGCGGCGACCACGTCGGCCGGGATCTCCGTGAAGCCCTGCACGCCAAGGGAGTTCTGCACGGTGACGGCCGTCAGCGCGACCAGCCCGTGGACGCCGTTGGCGAAGAACGTGCGCAGGTCGGCCTGGATGCCCGCACCACCGCCGGAGTCCGATCCGGCGATGGTGAGGGCGGTCCGTGGGGTCATTGCCCCACCACGGGCAGGTAGACCTTGCCGCCGGACTCGGAGAACTCCGCCGACTTCGAGGCCATGCCGGCCTCGATCGCCTCCACAGTGGACAGACCGTGCTCCTCCGCGTACTTGCGGACGTCCTGCGTGATCCGCATCGAGCAGAACTTCGGGCCGCACATCGAGCAGAAGTGCGCGGTCTTGGCCGGCTCGGCGGGCAGGGTCTCGTCGTGGAAGGAGCGCGCGGTGTCCGGGTCCAGGGACAGGTTGAACTGGTCGTTCCAGCGGAACTCGAAGCGCGCCTTGGACAGCTCGTCGTCCCACTCCTGCGCGTACTTGTGCCCCTTGGCCAGGTCCGCGGCGTGCGCGGCGATCTTGTACGTGATGACGCCGGTCTTCACGTCGTCGCGGTTCGGCAGGCCGAGGTGCTCCTTCGGCGTCACGTAACACAGCATCGCCGTGCCGTACCAGCCGATCTGCGCCGCGCCGATGGCCGACGTGATGTGGTCGTACGCCGGCGCGATGTCCGTCGCAAGTGGACCGAGGGTGTAGAACGGCGCTTCGCCGCAGAGCTTTTCCTCGAGCTCGACGTTCTCCTTGATCTTGTGCATCGGCACGTGGCCGGGGCCCTCGATCATCACCTGGACGTCGTGCGAGCGCGCGATGTGCGTCAGCTCGCCGAGGGTTTCGAGCTCGGCGAACTGGGCGCGGTCGTTGGCGTCGGCGATCGAGCCGGGGCGCAGGCCGTCGCCGAGGGAGAACGTGACGTCGTACTGGCGGAGGATCTCGCAGAGCTCCTCGAAGTGCGTGTACAAAAAGGACTCTTTGTGGTGGGCCAGGCACCACGCGGCCATGATCGACCCGCCGCGGCTGACGATCCCGGTGACGCGCCGCGCGGTCAGCGGGATGTACCGCAGCAGCACGCCGGCGTGCACGGTGACGTAGTCGACACCCTGCTCGCACTGTTCGATGATCGTGTCGCGGTAGACCTCCCACGACAGCTTTTCCGGTTCGCCGTCGACCTTTTCGAGCGCCTGGTAGATCGGCACGGTGCCGACCGGCACCGGCGAGTTGCGGATGATCCACTCGCGCGTCTCGTGGATCCGCTTGCCGGTGGAGAGGTCCATGATCGTGTCGGCGCCCCAGCGGGTCGCCCACACCATCTTGTCGACCTCTTCCTCGACCGACGACCAGACGGCCGAGTTGCCCATGTTGGCGTTGATCTTCACCAGGAAGTTCTTGCCGATGATCATCGGCTCGGTTTCGGGGTGCTTGCGGTTGGCCGGGATCACCGCGCGGCCGCGGGCGACCTCGTCACGCACGAATTCGGGTGAAACCCGTTCGCGCGCGGCGATGTACTCCATCTCGCGGGTGATGACGCCCTGCTTGGCCCAGCCGAGCTGGGTGTTGTGCTCCCGCCCGTCGGCCCACCCGGCGCGCAGCCGGTGCAGTCCTTTGTGGACGTCGATCTCGACATCGGGATCGGTGTACGGGCCCGAAGTGTCGTAAACGTCGAACTGCTCGCCGTTGGAGAGATCGATTCGCCGGACGGGGACGCGGAGGCCGGATTCGGTCTGCTGGTAGGCCTTGTGTGAACCGGTGATCGGGCCGGTGGTCACCTTTACGGCAGCATTGTTTTCGAGGGTCGTCAACGACTTTCACTCCCTACGCCGGCATTACCCGGTCAGGTTCATGCGGTCGGTGACGCCTGCGAAACGCAAGTCACCCTCTCAGCCCGCCATGGCGCGAGCTCCCGCGTTGGTGTTGTGCCCCCGACCATGCCACGCCGGAGCGCGATACTCAAGTCACCCGACCAACTCTGCCGGTGTGGCGTAGACGTCGACCATGGCGCCGTTGCGCAGCACGGTGATCGGGAGTGCGGTGCCGATCACTTCCGCGAACAGCTGCCGCTGGATGCCTTGCGCGTCCGAGACGCGCGTGCGCCCGACGGTGAGCACGAGGTCGCCGGCGCGCAGCCCGGCCCGGTCGGCGGGACCGCCGGAGACGACTTCGTGCACCCGCAGCCCGGCACGCTGCCCGGTGCGCTCGGCGACGTCGTCCGGCAGCGGGGCCGGCACGCCGACGACGCCGAGGTACGCGCGCCGCACCCGCCCCTCGACGACGAGCGTGTCGATGATCCGCCGCGTCGTCGCGTTGATCGGCACGGCGAGCCCGAGCCCGAACCCGGCGACGGCGGTGTTGACGCCGACCACCCGGCCGGCGGAGTCGGCGAGCGCGCCGCCGGAGTTGCCGGGGTTGAGCGCGGCGTCGGTCTGGATGACGTCCTCGATCACGCGGGTGGTGCGCCCCTGCCGCACCGGCAGCGCCCGCCCGAGCGCACTGACGACCCCGGCGGTGACGGTCCCGGAGAAGCCGAGCGGGTTCCCGACGGCGACGACGAGCTGCCCGACGACGAGCCGGTCGGCATCGCCCAGCACGGCCGCGGCCGGCGTCTCGCCGCGCGCCCGGAGCACGGCGAGGTCGGACAGCGGATCGGCGCCGACGACGTCGAAGGGCACTTCGCTGCCGTCGGCGAAGGTGGCGACGCCCTTCCGGTGGTCGCTGACGACGTGGGCGTTGGTGAGCAGGTGTCCGTCGTCGGCGAAGACGACGGCCGAGCCGCTGCCCCGCGCGAGCTGCACCCCGGCGACGTGCGGGGTGACGGTCCTGGCGACCGTGCTGACCGCGCGCGAGTAGGCGTCCATCGCGTCGTCCATGCGCACCTCGATTACACCGTTGCAGTTACTACAAGTGTGCGCCGGCCAGCGGCCGAAGTCCGTTCGCTGTCCGTGAACCGGTTCACCGGACCAGTGACGGTCAGTGGTTCACCGGATCGGACCATGCATCGGTGAAGGATCGGCGGCAGACTGCCAAGTCGCTTCTGTAACGGTGCAGAAGCGATCTTCTGTGGGGTTGATATGCGCAAACTCATGTTCGGCGCCCTCGCCGGGCTGCTGGTCACCGGCCTGATCCCGGGAACCGCGGCGGCTCAGAGCGAAGCTCCCGGCGCCCCGGGAGCACATCCCAGCTGGCTGCCCGCGAACAAGACCGGGTTCGGCACGGCCCACGACCGGTCGAGCAACGTCTGGTTCACCCTCCAGGGCGGGCAGCTGTCCGAGGTCTACTACCCGGACCTGTCCACGCCCAGTGTCCGCTCGCTCAACTTCGTCGTCACGGACGGCCGCAGCTTCGCCGTCACCGACTACTCGGCGAAGTCGCAGCAGGTCCGGCGGACCGACGACGACAGTCTCACCTACGAGCAGACCATCACCGACGACCAGCACCGCTGGCGCCTCCGCAAGACCTACGTCACCGACCCGGCCGCCACGACCGTGCTGGTGGACGTCGACTTCCAGTCGCTCACCGGGCGGCCGTACCAGCTCTACGCGGTCGCCGACCCGGACCTCACCAACGACGGCTCGGACGACTCGGCCGCGCGCGCACGTGACGCCGTCACCGCGCAGGACGCCTCGAACGCCGCCGCGCTCACCGCGAAGCCCGCGTTCACGAAGACGAGCGTCGGCTACGCGGGCGCGTCCGACGGCAACACGCAGCTCGCCAAGACCTTCAAGCTCGCCGAATACGACACCGCGGCCAAGGGCAACGTCGTGCTCACCGGGCAGACGAACGCCGACGGCCTCCGCAACCGGCACGTCACCCTCGCCCTCGGCATGGGCGCGAAGGCCGCCGACGCGCTCGCCAGCGCCCAGGCGTCACAGCGACGCGGCGTCCGCGACATCACGCGCGCCTACGACCGCGGCTGGCAGCAGTACCTGCGCGGCGTCGGCAAGCCGCCGTCGTCGCTGAAGACCGATGCCGAGCGTGACCTCTACAAGGCGTCGATGCTGACGCTCGCCGCGAGCGAGGACAAGCACCACCCGGGCGCTTTCATCGCGTCGCCGAGCATGCCGTGGCGGTTCGGCAACAACGACCCGGAGTGGTCGCCGTCCGGGACCTACCACCTGGTCTGGCCGCGTGACCTCTACCAGATCGCGACCGGGCTGGCCGCCGGCGGCGACACCGCGGCCGCGAACCGCGCCGTGACCTACATGTTCGGCACGCAGCAGCAGCCCGACGGGCACCTGCCGCAGAACAGCCGGGTCGACGGCGTCCCGTACTGGACGTCGATCCAGCTCGACGAGACGGCGTTCCCGATCGTGCTGGCCCAGCAGCTGGGGCGGAACGACCTGTGGCCCGGCGTCCGCAAGGCCGCCGACTTCATCCTCGGGTACCACGGACCGAACGGGCAGCCGTCGCCGTACACCCAGCAGGAACGCTGGGAGGAGCAGGACGGCTGGTCCCCGTCGACGATCGCCTCGGTGATCGCCGGGCTGGTCTGTGCGGCGGACATCGCCACGCACAACGGCGCTTCGGCCGACGCGGCCCGGTACCTCGCCGCGGCCGACAAGATGAAGGCCGACCTGCCCAAGCAGACGATCACCACGAACGGGCCGCTGTCGAAGGACCCGTACTTCGTCCGGCTCACGAAGGACGCCAACGCGAACAACGGGACGACGTACAACCTCGGCAACTCGAGCGTGACGATGGACCAGCGCGCGGTCACCGACGCGGGCTTCCTCGACCTGGTCCGGCTCGGCGTCTACCGGGCCGACGACCCGGTGATCCGCAACAGCGTGCGCGTGACCGACAAGGACATCGCCTTCACCACGCCGACCGGCCAGTTCTGGCACCGCTACACGAAGGACGGCTACGGCGAGCAGGCCGACGGTTCGCCGTGGGACTACACGTTCCCGGCGGAGAGCCGCACCACGTTCGGCAGGCTCTGGCCGCTGCTCGCCGGCGAACGCGGCGAGTACGAGCTGACGCTCGGCGATCCGGCCTCGGCCGCGCGGCGGCTGCGTGACCTCGGCCGGGTGAGCAGCTCGGCGGAGACCATGCCGGAGCAGGTGTGGGACGAGAACCCGCCGTCGGGCCAGACCGGCTTCCCGGCCGGCACGCCCACGACGTCGGCGACCCCGCTGGCCTGGACGCACGCCCAGTACGTCCGGCTCGCCTGGGACGTCAAGGCGGGCTCGGTGCTGGAGACGCCGAAGGTGGTCCGCTGCCACTTCCTCGGCTGCTGAACCGCCGAAGGGCCCCTCGCACGCGAGGGGCCCTTCGTGGTCTTCAGATGACGGCGCCGTCGTCCTCGGGGGTGCGCGGCGGGAGCCAGGAGTTGCCCGGGACGCCCCACTTGTTGGACTTCAGCATCTTCTTCGCGGCGCGCGCGTGGCGGCCGACCAGGCGGTCGAGGTAGATGTACCCGTCCAGGTGATCGGTCTCGTGCTGCAGGCAGCGCGCGAAGTAGCCGGTGCCCTCGACCTCGATCGGGTTGCCCTCGATGTCGGAGCCGGTCACCTTCGCCCACTTGGCGCGGCCCGTCGGGTACGACTCGCCGGGCGCCGAGAGGCAGCCCTCCCAGTCGTCGTCCGGGTCCGGCATGGTCTCCGGGATCTCCGACGTCTCGAGCTTCGGGTTGACGACGACGCCCTTGTGCCGCACGCCTTCGTCGTCCGGGCAGTCGTAGACGAACACCCGCAGATCGAGGCCGATCTGGTTGGCCGCGAGGCCGACGCCCTCGGCGGCGTACATCGTCTCGAACATGTCGTCGACGAGCGTGCGCAGCTTCTCGTCGAACTCGGTGATCTCCCGAGTCGGCTGGTGCAGCACGGGCTCGCCGGCGATAACGATGGGGTGGATGGTCACGGCGACGCAGTTTAGTCGGACCCCTCTGGTAGACCTGCATCAGACCGTGACGCGCCGACGTCGATGCCCACGTCGGCGGTGGCTTCCGTGGTTGAATGGCGCCCGCGGAAGAGCTAGGTCTGATTCGCCATGACGCCCGATTGAGAGGGACTCGGATGGACGCCGCGGAGTCGATGGCTGAGCCGCAGCCGTCGCCGCCGAAGCCCGTGCCCGGCCTGACCGAACGCGAGGTCGAGATCCTCGCCTTCGAGCGCCAGTGGTGGCGACACGCCGGGGCGAAGGAGAACGCCATCCGCGAACGCTTCGACTTGTCTGCGACGCGCTACTACCAGCTGCTCAACAAGCTGCTGGAGAAGCCGGAGGCGATCGAAGCCGACCCGATGCTGGTGAAGCGGCTGCGCAAGACGCGTGCCGCCCGCCAGCGCAAGCGAGGCGCCCGGCGACTGGGGATCGAGCTGAAATGAGCGTGTTTTCGGGAATGTCCCGGCCGATGAAGGCCGCGGGTGTCGCGTTGATCGGCGTGGCGATCATCGCCGCCGTCATCGGCGGGATCTCCGCGTTGAGCGGTGGCGGGTCCAACGAGGCCGGGCCGAGCGGTACGTCGTCGACCCCGCCGGGCACGTCCTCGGCGCCGCCTTCGACCTCTTCGTCGGC
Source organism: Streptomyces sp. MN03-5084-2B (assembly GCA_033793495.1). GTDB lineage: Bacteria > Actinomycetota > Actinomycetes > Mycobacteriales > Pseudonocardiaceae > Amycolatopsis. Next base: position 21,801 of record JARAWT010000049.1, read on the forward strand.
TTCTTCTCCGGCGTCGACGTCGTCGAGCTCGGCGACCCCGTCGTCGCCCACCCCGCCGTCGCCGAGTTCGCCGGCCGGCCAGCCGACGTCGGCTGCGCCCGGTCAGCCGGGTGGCCAGCAGGCGTCCAACAAGTGGGTGACCGTCCGGGTGCTCAACAACTCGACGATAAAGGGCTTGGCGGACCGCGCGGCGGAGGACTTCCGCGGCGGCGGCTGGAACGTCAACGACGTCAGCAACTACTCCCAGGGCATCATCCCGACGACGACGGCGTTCTACCGCCCGGGCACCGACGAGGAAGCCGCGGCCAAGCAGCTCGCGCAGGAGTTCGGCATCAAGGCCGAGCCGCGTTTCGAGGGCATCCAGAGCGCGAGCCCCGGGGTGATCGTCATCGTGACGAAGGAATACCAGTCCGGCCATAAGGGCAGCTGAGGTTCCGAAAGAGGCGGCCGTCGCTGACGGCCGCCTCTTTCATTCGCCGGCTTGGGTCTTCGCGTACGCCTCCAGAGCGGCGAGCTGGGCCGGGTCGAGGCTCGGCCGGACCGTCTTCCGCGCCGTCTCGAGGTGCGCCGCGGTGACCTCGCGGGCCTCCAGGGACTCGCGCATCGCCGTCAGCGCGGCTTCGCGGATCAGGGCCGCGCAGTCGGCCGCCGAGTAACCGTCCAGAGTGGACGCCACCGCGGCCAGGTCGACGTCGTCGGCCAGCGGGGTGTTCTTCGAGCTGGCCGCGAGGATCGCCGCGCGGGACTCGGCGTCCGGCGGCGGCACGTAGACGCGGCGCTCGAGCCGGCCGGGCCGCAGCAGCGCCGGGTCGACCAGTTCGGGCCGGTTCGTCGCGCCGAGGACGACGACTTCGCGCATCGGCTCGACGCCGTCGAGCTCGGTGAGCAGGGCCGCGACCACGCGGTCGGCGACGCCGGAGTCGGACGACTGGCCGCGGCGCGGGGCCAGCGCGTCGATCTCGTCCAGGAAGATCAGCGCGGGCGCGGCCTGGGCGGCCCGGCGGAACAGCTCGCGCACCGCCCGCTCGGACTCGCCGACCCACTTGTCCATCAGCTCGGCGCCCTTGACGGCGAAGACGTTCAGCGCGCCGGTGCCGGCCAGCGCCCGCACGAGGAACGTCTTGCCGCCACCGGGCGGCCCGTAGAGCAGCACCCCGCGCGGCGGTTCGACGCCGAGCCGGGCGAACGAGTCCGGGTACCGCAGCGGCCAGAGCACGGCCTCGGTGAGGGACTGCTTGACGTCGACCATGTTGCCGACGTCGTCCAGGGTCAGCCCGCCGGTGGCCAGGTTGTCCGAAGTGGACATCGAGACGGGCCGGACGGTGGCCAGCGCGTCCAGCAGGTCCTGCTGCGAGATGCGCGGCTCGTCGGTGTCGCGCTGGCGCAGTGCCGCCCGCAGCGCGGCGTCCCGGCGCAGCGCGATCAGGTCCGCGGCGACGAAGCCCGGCGTCCGCTCGGCGAGGACGCCGCAGTCGATGCCGGCGTCGAGCGGGACGTCGCGGAGCAGGACGTTCAGCAGCTCACGGCGGGTTTTCGCGTCCGGGAGGGCCAGGCCGAGCTCTCGGTCGAGGAGGTCGGCGGCGCGCAGCCGCGGGTCGGCCGACTCGGCACGGGCCGTCGTCGCCACGACGGCGAAGCGCTCGCGTTTGAGGGCCGTCCGCAGCTCCTCCAGCACGACCGTGGCGACCGGTGGGGGAGTCGTCGCCGGCAGCAGCGCGTCGACGTCGGTGAGCAGGAGGACCGAGGGGCCTTCGGCGGTGCGGACGGCCTCGCGCAGGCGCGCGACTGCGACGTTCGGGTCCAGTACGGCGAGGTTCGGCGCGGCCAGCGGGATGATCTTGATGCCCGCGTCGTGGGCCACGGACCGCACGAGTGTCGCCTTGCCGACGCCTTCCGGGCCGGACAGCAGGACGCCGAGGTGCGCGGGCGCGCCGAGCCGGGCCAGCAGCTCGGGCCGGTGGAAGGCGAGGTCGAACCACTCGGCGAGCTTGCGCGCGGCGGCCTCGGTGCCGATCAGGTCGGCCAGCGGCACGACCGGCTCTTCTTCGGTGACGACCTCGTCCTCGACGATCTCGGCGTCGATCCACTCCTCGGCCGCGGTGACGGCGGAGGTGCGGACCAGCGCGGTCGCCGTCCGGGGCGCGGCGGGTTCGGCGGTCGTCGGCCGGGCGCCGTCACGCCAGGTGACCACTGTGGACGGTCCGACGGCGACGGTGCCGGCCGGCTCGGTGGCGGTGACGGTGAGCAGTTCGTTCGTCCAGGTCGCGCCGATCGCCCGCGACAGCTGGCCGCGCAGGCCGGCCGGGTCGGATCCCGGCGACGGCGCGAGGTCCTGCGGCAGCAGCGAAACGGCGTCCCCGACGGTGAGGACCTTCCCGATCAGCGCGAGCCGCAGCATGTGCGGGCTGACCGAGACGCTGGCCAGCCGCGACCCGGCGACGGTGACGGTCCTGGCGGCCGCGACGTCGGCGGGTGCGACGACGACCTCGGAACCCTCGGTGACGCCGAGGTTCGACATGGTGACGTCGTCGGTGAGCACCACCCCGGGCACCCCGGTCTCGTCGGCGGGCGCGGCGAGCGCGGCGCTGACCCGCGCCCCGGTGAGGTGGACGGCGTCCCAGGCCCGCAGGCCCAGCGCGTCGAGGACTTCGGGATGCAGCCGGACGACGCCGCGGCGCGTGTCCAGCGCCGACGGCGTGTGCCGGACGGTCAGCGTGATCTGCGGGTGGCTCACGCCGTTCACCCTAGCGAGCCCTGCGGGTGATGCCCCGCCGATCACGCATGATGCCCGCTCGATCACGCGAGATGCCCCTCGGAGCACGCGAGATGCCCCTGTCGAACGCGAACCCGTGTGATCAGACGCGTGTCTCGCGTGATTGGAGGCGTAACTCGCGTGATTGGGGAGCGATCTCGCGTGATCAGGCGGGCATCTCGCGTGATTGGCGGGGCATCACTACTTGCGGCGGAGGCCGATCTGGCGCCAGGAGCGGCGGCGCTGGCCGTTTTCCGACGTGCTGCGGGGGACGCGGGCCGTTTCGCGGGGGAGGCGGACCGCGCGCATGGCCGCGCCCGCGACGCGGCGGCGCAGGGGCGGACGCAGGCCGAGGCGGCGGGAGGAGCGGGCGCGGCGGATCGCGCGGCGCTCGCTCGGCGGGACCGTCCAGGCCTCCGGGTGCGCCGCCAGCCAGCGGTGCCGGTAAATCGAGTACGGGATGTGCGCCAGGTACAGCACCATCGCCGCAAGCAGCGCGACCAGCGGGAACTGGATGATCGCCGCCGCCAGCAGGGCGACACCCAGCAGCAGCGGGGCGATCGCCTTGGCCGGCGCCTTGACCGTCTTCAGCGACAGCGTCGGGATGCGGCTGATCAGCAGGGCCGCGATGGCGACCGTCCACGCCCACACGACGTACTGCGACGACCACCAGCCTTCGCCCCACTGCAGGTACGCCACCAGCGGCAGCATCCCCAGCAGGCCGCCCGCGGGCGCCGGGACGCCGACGAAGAACTCGCTCGCGTACGGCGGCTGCTCGGTGTCGTCGAGCAGCGTGTTGAACCGGGCCAGCCGCAGGATCATGCAGACGGCGAAGATCAGCGACGCCACCCAGCCGATCCGGTCGGCGCCCGTCTGCCACACGTAGATCACCAGCGCCGGCGCGACGCCGAACGAGATGCCGTCGGACAGCGAGTCCAGCTCCGCGCCCATCTTCGACGTCGCGTCGAGGAGGCGGGCGATCCGGCCGTCCAGGCTGTCGAGCACCGCCGCGATGCCGATCGAGGCGATCGCCATCGCGTAGTTCTTGGTCAGCGCGAACTGCACGGCCGACAGGCCCGCGCACAGCGCGAGCACGGTGATGGCGTTCGGGAGCAGCCGGACGCCCGGGGTGGTCACGCGGACCATCGATCAGCCCTTCGGAAGCGCGGGGAGTTCGGCGATCACGGTCTCGCCGCCGATCGTGCGCTGGCCCTTGCCGACCAGCACCGTCGAGCCCGGCGGGAGGTAGAGGTCGACCCGCGAGCCGAACCGGATGATGCCGTACGTCGAGGCGGCGGCGACCTTGTCGCCCTCGCGGATCTCGCAGAGGATGCGGCGCGCGACCAGGCCGGCGATCTGCACGACGACGAGCTCGTGGCCGTCTTCGGTGCGCATCAGCACGGAGTTGCGTTCGTTGTCGTCGCTGGCCTTGTCCAGGTCCGCGGACAGGAACTTGCCCGGCCGGTAGGCGACCCGCTCGATCACGCCGTTCGCCGGCACGCGCTGGACGTGCACGTCGAACACCGAGAGGAACACCGAAACGCGCATCCGCGGCTCGGCGGGCAGGCCGAGCTCGGCGGGCGGGACGGCTTCCTCGATCAGCGACACGAGACCGTCGGCCGAGGCGAGCGCGACGCCCTCACGCGGCGGCGGGACCCGCTTCGGCTCGCGGAAGAACGCGGCCGTCGCCACGGTCGCCAGCGCGCCGACGAGCCCGAGCCGCTTGGAGAACCGGCGGGCGAGCAGCGACACGGCGATGCCGCCCGCCACGAACGGGCGGCCGGCCGGGTGCATCGGCGGCACGGTTTCGCGGGCGAGCTGGAGGGCGTGCGCGACGGGGTTGCCGGCGGGCTCCGGCCGGGTGCCGCTCATGGTCGGGTCCCCTGGTTTCGTCTCGGAAGAAGTGTGGGCGCCGGAGGTCCGGCGGCCGCGTACGGGCGCCCCCACGCTACCGCTGCCCCAGGTGAGCGGGTCCGAGCGCCCCTGCCGGACTCCTCCGGGAGGGGGTCACCGCAGCGGGTGGGAAAGATCGGCTCGTCGTAACGGAAAGTCGATTTCACCGACGACTCTAAGTAGTTGCCGCCGTTCGGGGCGCTGCCCCGCCTGACCTGTGAGGACCGATGAGCGACCGCCGCGACCCCGCCGAAGCCCGGCTTCGCGAGCTCCTGGGCGCGTGGCGTCGGGAGATCGACGAAGTGCCCGTGCCGTCGCTCGTCGACCCGATGCGTGCGGTGGACGTCGTCATCGAGGCGATGAAGGCGAAGAAATGCGGCCGGGTGCATCCGCCCCCCGACGGCGCACGCACCCGGCCACCGGGAGATGCGCGTGAGGGAGCAGTTTAGCGTCCGACGGCCGGTTGATCACCGTTTGTCCGGCAAAAGTTACCAACGGTCACTCGGACGCCGGGTCAGGCCGCTCGCGAGCCGCAGGATCGCCAGCAGCACCACCGCGCCGAGGATGGCCACGCCGAAGCTGGGGAAGTCGAAGTCGAACGTCCTCGCCTGACCGGTCGCGAGCCGGTAGAGCAGCCCGCCCAGTGCCGCGCCGACGACCCCGACGAGCACGCTGACCAGGCAACCCAGGCGCTGTCGCGCCCGGCCGCCGACGACCAGGTTCGCGATCCAGCCGACGATCGCGCCGAAGATCACCCATGCGACGAAACCCATGACCGAAGCTTACGTGAGCAGTTGCACAAGCACCATTGCACAAGAACTCTTGTGCAACTACTCTTGTGCGTTATGGGTGACGACATCCGGGAGATCCGGGATTCGAAGGTGCTGGCGGCCATGTCACATCCGTTGCGACGCCGCCTGATGGAACTGCTCCACCTCGACGGCCCGGCTACGGCGTCGATGCTGGCCGCGAAGACCGACCAGGCGGTGGGCAACATCAGCCACCACATGAAGGTCCTGGCCGCCGCGAAGCTCGTCGAGGAGGCCCCGGAACTTGCCCGTGACCAGCGTGAACGCTGGTGGAAGCGCACGTCGAAGACCCTTCGGTGGGCGTCCTCCGACTTCCCGGACGACCCGGTCGTCGAGGCCGCCGAAGTGCTCACCCTCGACCACCAGACGGCGATCGCCCGCCAGTGGATCGCCACCCGGGACACCTACCCCGAGGAGTGGCGCGGGGCGCCGTTCAGCATCGACACCTGGGTGCGGCTGTCCACCGCCGAGCTGGACGAGCTGAACGAGCGGATCTTCCTGTTGATCAGCGAGTTCGACAACCGCACCCAGCCCGGTGACGGCGTCGAGCGCCGTCCGGTCTTCTTCGCCGCCCGAGCCTCGCTGGGCAAGCCGTGAAGGGGCTCTGGGGGAACAGGGACTTCCGGCTGCTCTGGACCGGCGAGACCACGAGCATGCTCGGCAGCATGGTCGCGACGACGGCGTTGCCGCTGGTCGCGATCATCACGCTGCAGGCGAGCACCTTCCAGGTGGCGTTGCTCACCGCCGCCGCCTGGCTGCCGTGGCTGGTGATCGGCCTGCCCGCCGGCGCGTGGGTCGACCGGCTGCCCAAGCGCCCGGTCATGCTGACCTGCAACACGGTGTCCATGGTGGTGTTCGGCAGTGTCCCGGCCGCGGCCGCCTTCGGCGTGCTGACCATGCCGTACCTGCTGGTCGCGGCCCTGCTCGGCGGGGTCGCCAAGGTCTTCTTCAGCCTCGCCTACCGGGCCTATCTCCCGGCGCTGGTCGGCGAAAGCGACCTGCTCGAAGGCAACGCGAAGCTGGACGGCAGCGAATCCGCGACGCAGGTGGCCGGCCCCGGCCTGGCCGGCCTGCTGGCGCAGGCGTTCGGCCCGGTCAGCGGCATCCTGGCGGACGCGGTCAGCTTCGGTGTCTCGGTCCTGTGCGTGCGGGCGATCCGGGTGCGCGAAACCGTGGCCCCGGCGGAGCGGACGCCGTTGCGCAGCCAGATCGCCGAAGGACTGCGGTTCGTCGGCCGCGACCGCTACCTCCGGACGCTGATGACGTTCGGTGCCGTGTCGAACCTCGCGCTCACCGGGTACAGCTCGATCCAGGTCGTGTTCCTCTCCCGCACGCTCGGGGCCGGACCCGGGCTGGTCGGCCTGGTCATGGCCCTCGCCGCCTCCGGCGGGATCCTCGGCGCGATGCTGGCCGGGCGGCTGGGCGCGCGCTTCGGCACCGCGCGCGCCTTCCTGCTGTGCGAGGTCTTCGCCGCACCGATGCTGTTCCTCGGCCCGCTGAGCAGCCCGGGCTGGGGGCTGGTGCTGTCCGTCGTCGCGGTGTTCGGCGTCTGCACCGGCGTCGTGGCCTCGAACGTGCTGACCACGACGTTCCGGCAGCAGTACTGTCCGCCCGAGCTGTTCGGCCGCATCAGCTCGAGCGCGTCGATCGTCAACTACGGCACCATCCCGCTGGCGGGGGTGCTCAGCGGTGTCCTCGGCGAGGTGATCGGTGTCCGCGAAACGCTCTGGGTGGCCGCCGGGGTGCTGGTGGCCGCGCTGGTGATGCTCGCCCCCCTGGCGAAGCTGCGGGACTTCCCGGTCAGAGCAGCAGGACGTCCACCTCTTGCCCTTCCCCAGCCGATGTGACGTCCTCCGGGAGCACGATCAGGCAGTTGGCCCGGGTGAACGCGGCCAGCAGGTGGGAGCCGGGCCCGCCGCGCGGCCCGACGATCCCGGTGACCTCCCGGTCGGACGGCGTGAACACGCCCCGGCGGTACTGGCGGCGCCCGGCGGGCGAGGACATCTCCTCGGTCAGCCGGGCCCGCACCCGGCGCCGCGAGACGTCGGTGTGGCCCATGGCCGTCAGCAGCGCCGGGCGCAGGAACGCCTCGAACGACACCAGCACGCTGACCGGGTTGCCGGGCAGCGCCACCACGGGGACGCCGTGCCAGCGCCCGCTGCCCTGCGGCCCGCCCGGCTGCATCGCGATCTTCGCGAACTCGACGCCCTGGCCGGTCAGTGCGTCCTTCACCACTTCGTACGCGCCCGCGCTGACGCCACCGGAGGTGACCAGCAGGTCGGTGCCGGCCAGCTTCGGCTCGATGACCTTCCGGAACTCCTCGACGTCGTCGACGACGCTGCGGACGACCTCGACCTCGCAGCCGAGGCCGCGGATCGCCGCGGCGAGCATCACGCTGTTGGACTCGTAGATCTGGCCGTGCCGCAGCGGGGCCGGCGCGTCGATCAGCTCGGTGCCGGTCGAAGCCACCAGCACCCGCAGCGGCCGGTGCACCCGCACCTCGGCGAGGCCGACCGCGGCCGCCAGGCCCAGCTGGGAGTGGCCCAGCAGCGTGCCGGCGTGCAGGGCGACCTCGCCCTCGACGACGTCCTCGCCGGCGCGCCGGATGTGCGCGCCCTCGCGGGCGGCCGCCGAGATGGTCACCGTTTCCGTGCCGCCGTCGGTGTCCTCGACCATCACGACGGCGTCCGCGCCCGGCGGGAGCGGCGCCCCGGTCATGATCCGGTGCGCGGTGCCCGGTTCGAGGGGCCGGACGTCGACGCGGCCGGCCGGGATGTCGTCGGCGACCGGCAGGGTCACCGGGCTCGCGGGGACGTCGGCCGCGCGGACCGCGTAACCGTCCATCGCGGAGTTGTCGAAGGGGGGCAGCGAGACGCCGGCCCGCACGTCCTCGGCCAGGACGAGGCCGGCCGCGGCGGCGAGGGGCAGCGTGGTCGCGGGGGCCGAGCCGAGGAGCGCGGCGACGCGGTCGCGGTAGTCGTCGACGGAGATCACCGGACCATCCTCCCCGGGTTCGGGCCTCGTGCAAGACTCTGCCCGTCACAGGCACGCCCAGGGGAGCACTCATGCAGGTCGGAATCCGTCAACAGCCTTCGTTCGCCGTCGCCCGGCTGATGCTGGCGCCCGGCGAGCCGTGCCAGGTGGAGTCCGGCGCGATGATGGCCACCAGCTACGGCGTGCAGGTGCAGTCGCAGGCGCAGGGCGGGATCATGAAGGGCCTCGGCCGCGCGTTCCTCTCCGGCGAGTCCTTCTTCATCTCCACCTTCACCGCCCCGCCGAACGGCGGCTGGGTCGACGTCGCCGCCAACCTGCCCGGCGACATCCAGGTGATCACCCTCGACGGCCGCACCGGCTGGGCCGTCACCCGCGGCTGCTGGCTCGCGTCGTCGCACGGCGTGCAGACGGAAACCAAGTGGGGCGGGATGAAGAACCTGATGGGCGGCGAGGGCGGCTTCCTGACCCACGCCACCGGCCAGGGCCAGCTGCTCGTCAGCTGCTACGGCGCGGTCGAGACCATCACGCTGCAGCAGGGCGAGATGGTGACCATCGACACCGGGCACGTCGTCGCCTACGCCGACACCGTGCAGTACCAGATCCGGAAGGTCGCGCAGGGCATCATCCAGTCGATGAAGAGCGGCGAAGGCCTCGTGTTCGACTTCGTCGGCCCCGGCCAGATCATGACGCAGACGCGCAACCCGTCCGCGCTGGTCAGCTGGATCGTCTCCCACGTCCCGTCACGCTGATGCGCGTCCAGACCCGGCACACACCCGTCTTCGGCGTCGCCCGCGTCCTGCTGGACCCGGGCGAGGCCGTGCGTGCCGCACCGGAAACCCTGCTCGCCAGCCGGTTCGGGGTCACCGAGGCACCGGCGACCCGCGGTGGGGTCCGGACGGGCAAGAGCACGATCTCGGTCTACACCGCGCCGTCCGACGGCGGCTGGATCGACTTCGCGCCGCTGCGCCCCGGCGACGTCTACCCGCTCGACGTGGGCGGCGGCACGGGCTGGTCGGTGCACCGCGACGCGGTGCTGGTGCGGCCCTCGTCGGTCCGGCACGACACCGGCTGGGCGCCGCTGCAACAGCTCTTCGGCGCCGACTCGGGATTCCTCGAGCACTACAGCGGGACCGGGCCGCTCGTGCTGGCCGCACCGGGCCCGGTGGACGCGTTCGAGCTCGGCCACGGCGAGCTGGTCACGGTCCGGCCGGACTACCTGCTGGCCTACCCCGACACCATCCAGTGCCGGTTGCGGGCCCTCGATCCGGGCGGGACCCAGTCACTGCGCACCGGTGAAGGGCTCGCGCTCGACTTCGCGGGTCCCGGGACGGTGCTCGTGCACGCGCGGAACAGACGCCTTTCGGGTTCGTGATCTTCGGACGAATTGCCCATTGCCGAGGGGAATAATTCCGGTAGCGTGATTGGCACTCCGCCGCTGGCATCCGCTCGGGCCAGCGGATCCTTTGTGCTGAGGGAGGGCGCCGTGGCTGTCGGCACCGTCAAATGGTTCAACTCGGAAAAGGGCTACGGGTTCATCGAATCCACCGAGGGGCCGGACGTGTTCGTCCACTATTCGGCCATCCAGTCCGAAGGATTCCGCACTTTGGACGAAGGCGATCGAGTCGAGTTCGAAGTGCAGTCGGGCCGCGACGGTCGTAGCCAGGCAGCCGACGTCCGAAAGGTTTCGTAGCGGGCCGGTCACTTGATCGGTGAACCCCCGGCAAGCGCTGATCCAGGGGCGTTAGGCTGCGGGCGTGACAGGCGATGTGTCGGGGGACCTCACCGGTCGCCGGCTGGGCAACTACCGTATCGACGGGGTGCTCGGCAAAGGCGGCATGAGCGTGACCTACAAGGCCACGGACGTGCGGCTCGGCCGCAAGGTGGCCCTGAAGGTCATCGGTGACCACCTCGGGGCCGACGCCGAGTTCCGCGAGCGGTTCGTCGACGAGGCGCGCAACACGTCCGCGATCGACCACGCCAACGTCGTGCCGTTGTACGACTTCGGTGAGCTCGACGGCATGCTCTACATCGCCATGCGGATGGTCGACGGCGGTGATCTCGCCGGGTTGATCTCGGGGGGACCCATCGCGCCGGCGCGCGCCCTGACGATGCTCGACCAGGTCGCGGACGCCCTCGACACGCTGCACAACCGCGGTCTGGTCCACCTCGACGTCAAGCCGGCGAACGTGCTGGTGACGAAGAAGGAGACTTCGCGCGAGCACGTGTACGTCGCCGACTTCGGGCTGACGCGGCGCGGCGCGACCGGGCACCGGACGCGCGGCGGAGACTTCCTCGGCTCGCCCACGTACGCGGCCCCCGAGCACCTGCGCGGGGAGCCGCTGGACGGGCGCACCGACCAGTACGCGCTGACGTGCGTCCTCTACGCCTGCCTCACCGGCAGCCCGCCGTTCAAGGGCGACGTCCCGACGGTGATCAAGGGGCACCTCAACGGCGAGCCGCCGGCGATCTCCCGCGCGGTCGCGCTGCCGCCGGCGATCGACGAGGTGATCCGGCGCGGCATGGCCAAGAACCCCGCCGACCGCTACGCCAGCTGCGTCGAGATGGTCGCGGCGGCGCGCCGCGCGCTCGGCCCGCTGGCGACGTCGGACACCCCGCCGGGCCCGCCCGGGTCCCATTCGGGCGGAATCCCCGCGCCGCAGCGCGCTGGTCAGGTACAACAGGGGCCGCACCAGAACAGCGCACCGCAGGGAGAGGGGGCCCCCGTGCACCCGTACGGAGGACAGCAGCAGCCCGGCTACGGCCAGGGGCCCGGGCCGCAGGGGCCGCCGCCTCAGGGACCGCCGCCCCAGGGACCGCCGCCGGGCTACGGCTACCCGCAGCAGGGCGCGCCGCAGGGGCACCCGCAGGGCATGCCGCCGCAGGGCCCGCCCCCGGGCTACGGCTACCCGCAGCAGCAGGGCATGCCCCCGCAGGGCCCGCCGCCCGGCTACGGCCCGCCCGGCGACCCGATGCGGCTGCGCCCGCCGATGCCCGCCGGTGGCGCGGGCGCGTTCCACCAGCCGAAGAGCGGCGGCGGCAAGAAGTGGATCTTCATCGTGCTGGGGCTGGTGGTCGTGGCCGGCCTGGTCGTCGGCGCCATCTTCCTCTTCGGTGACAGCGGTGGCGGTGGCGGCAGCCAGACCCCCGCGCCGAACATCCCGGTCGGCCCGGGCGGTTCCCAGACCAACGCGCCTTCGTCCCTGAACGCGCCCCCGACGTCGATCAGCATCAAGCCGGGCAACTGAGCCGCACGCGGGGGTCGCGAGATCGTGCGGCGCTGAGCAGGTCTTCTTGCACTCTCCCCTTGAGAGTGCTAAACACGAACTTGGCACTCGACGCCGTCGAGTGCCAAAGGTCGGGACGGTGAGGCTGACCCCCACCCGGGTCCAGTCGTCCGTCGCGGGCACCGAGCCTGGCCGAGGAAAGAGTCCTGCTGCCGCCGCTGTGGACCAGCGCGGCGGTGGCGCCCAATACCGGAGGACCACACCGCAATGGCCAAACTGATCGCGTTCGACGAGGACGCCCGCCGCGGTCTTGAGCGCGGCTTGAACATCCTCGCCGAAGCCGTCAAGGTGACCCTCGGCCCGCGGGGCCGGAACGTCGTGCTCGAAAAGAAGTGGGGCGCGCCGACCATCACCAACGACGGTGTCTCCATCGCCAAGGAGATCGAGCTCGAGGACCCGTGGGAGAAGATCGGGGCCGAGCTCGTCAAGGAGGTCGCCAAGAAGACCGACGACGTCGCGGGTGACGGCACCACCACCGCCACCGTGCTCGCGCAGGCCCTCGTCAAGGAAGGCCTCCGCAACGTCGCCGCCGGCGCCGACCCCATCAGCCTGAAGCGCGGCATCGAGGCGGCCGTCGAGGCCATCACCGAGCAGCTGCACAAGGCCGCCGTGCAGATCGAGACCAAGGAGCAGATCGCTGCTACCGCCTCGATCTCGGCCGCTGACCGCACCATCGGCGAGCTGATCGCCGAGGCGCTGGACAAGGTCGGCAAGGAAGGCGTCGTCACCGTCGAGGAGAGCAACACCTTCGGTCTCGAGCTCGAGCTCACCGAGGGCATGCGCTTCGACAAGGGCTACATCTCCGGTTACTTCGTGACCGACCCGGAGCGTCAGGAAGCCGAGCTCGAGGACCCGTACATCCTCCTCTTCGGCTCCAAGATCTCCACCGTCAAGGACGTGCTGCCGCTGCTGGAGAAGGTCATCCAGTCCGGCAAGCCGCTGCTGATCATCGCCGAGGACGTCGAGGGCGAGGCCCTGGCCACCCTGATCGTCAACAAGATGCGCGGCACCTTCAAGTCCGTCGCCGTCAAGGCCCCGGGCTTCGGTGACCGCCGCAAGGCGATCCTGCAGGACATCGCGATCCTGACCGGTGGCCAGGTCATCTCCGAGGACGTCGGCCTCAAGCTGGAGAACGCGGACCTGTCCCTGCTGGGCAAGGCCCGCAAGGCCGTCATCACCAAGGACGAGACGACCATCGTCGAGGGTGCGGGCGACGCCGACCAGATCCAGGGTCGCGTCAACCAGATCCGCGCCGAGATCGAGAACTCGGACTCGGACTACGACCGCGAGAAGCTGCAGGAGCGGCTCGCGAAGCTGGCCGGCGGCGTGGCCGTCATCAAGGCCGGCGCCGCGACCGAGGTCGAGCTCAAGGAGCGCAAGCACCGCATCGAGGACGCGGTGCGCAACGCGAAGGCCGCCGTGGAAGAGGGCATCGTCGCCGGTGGTGGCGTGGCCCTGATCCAGGCCGCCGAGGCCGCGTTCGCGGGCCTGAAGCTCGAGGGCGACGAGGCCACTGGCGCCAACATCGTCAAGGTGGCCGTCGAGGCCCCGCTCAAGCAGATCGCGATCAACGCCGGCCTCGAGGGCGGCGTCGTGGTGGAGAAGGTCAAGGGCCTGCCGCAGGGTCACGGCCTCAACGCCGCCACGGGTGTCTACGAGGACCTGCTCGCCGCCGGCGTGCCGGACCCGACGAAGGTCACCCGCTCCGCGCTGCAGAACGCCGCGTCCATCGCGGCGCTGTTCCTGACCACCGAGGCCGTCGTGGCGGACAAGCCGGAGAAGGCTTCGGCCGCTCCCGCCGACCCGTCCGGTGGCATGGGTGGCATGGACTTCTGAGTTCTGCCGCTTGACCGGAAAGCCCGGTCCGCTTCGGCGGGCCGGGCTTTCTTCATGAGCACGGTCTCATGGTCTGGTGAAGAACCAGACCGCGTAGGCGCCGACGATCACGACGCCGAGCGCGAGCACGCCGAGGCCCCCGAGCCAGGCGGTGCTCCTGTCGTCCGCCTCCATCCCGACGACGATGGCGCCGATCCCGGTGAGCATGACCCAGATCGCCAGCCCCGCGGCGGAGTAGAGCACGGACTTGGCGGCCTTGGCGCCGTCGGTGTCACCGGAGGACAGCACGGTGTACGCGGCGAAGGCGGTCAGGCCGAGCCCGGCGATCAGGTACAACCCGCCCAAGAGCCCGACAACGACCTTGGGTGCGGCGGTTCCGTGATCCACAAGCGCGAACCCTAACCCCTCGAACGGGGTTCGCGATGCGGTTTTAAGCCAGCCGGCCCAATGGTCACGGCCGAACGGCCCGGACGTCCCCTGGCGTCCGGGCCGTTCGTTTCGTGACTCGCCGCGTCCCCCGACAGCGGCAATCCCCCCGACCCGCGCCGGGGGGCGCGAGCGTCTTCAGCGCACCCCCGGCCTCCGGCGGGCCCCGGCTCCCCCTGCGAGCCGGAGCCCGCCCGCGTTCAGGAGTCCTCTTCGGGCGTCAGGATCGCGGCGGCGATGTAGATCGGAATGGCGATGCCGACCGAGAGGAACACGGCGGCGACCAGGCCGAGCCGCAGGACGTTGGCATCGATGCCGAGGTAGGTGGCCCACCCACCGCAGACACCGGTGAGCATCTTGTCGCTCCGGCTGCGGCGGAGCTTCTTGGTTTCCGGGGTGTACACGCTGTTCGTCATGGCTCAATGGTGTTCCCGGCGGGGGCCGGCCACATCGGGAACGGCCCCGACCCCGACCCTGAACTTGCCCTCGGGGAAAACCAGGTGCTCCCGCGGCGGCCGGCCAGCTACAACTGTCGACCATGAAGCACGACAACCCCGAGTTCGCCGCGATCGCCGAGCAGGGCACCATCCTGCGCTGCCAGGTCGGGTCCGGCCTGCACGGCACCGCCGTCGACGGTCAGGACGACCGCGACGAAATGGGGCTGTGCGCCGAACCCGCCGAGTACGTCACCGGGCTGCGGCGGTTCGAGCAGTACGTCTTCCGCACCCAGCCCGAAGGCGTGCGGTCCGGTCCCGGCGACCTCGACCTCATCGTCTACTCGCTGCGCAAGTGGATGCGCCTGGCCCTGACCGGAAATCCCACGATCCTGCTGCCGCTCTTCGTACCGGACACGGAGATCGTGCGGATCACCGAGCTCGGGCACGAACTGCGCGCCAACGCCGGGCGGATCGTCTCCCGGCGGGCGGGCCTGCGGTTCGCCGGTTACCTGCGGACGCAACGCAAGCGGATGCTCGACGGCGATCTGCGGGTCAACCGGCCGGAGCTGATCGAGAAGTACGGCTTCGACACGAAGTACGCGATGCACATGGTCCGCCTGGGCGTCCAGGGCGTCGAGCTGCTGGAGACCGGCCGGATGACGCTGCCGATCGCCGAGCCGTGGCTGACCTGGCTGCGCGACCTGCGTCGCGGGAAGCACACCCAGGACGAAGCCGTGGCCGCCGCGGCCGAGCTGGAAGACCGGCTCGACCGGCTGACCCGGGGTGCGTCACCGCTGCCCGAAGAGCCGGACAGCGACTGGGCGAGCCAGTGGCTGGTCCACGCCTACGACGTCGCCTGGCGGGCTTGACCGGGTCCGCGCGCTCAGCCCAGCGCGCGGACCCGGCTCAGCCGGTCCGCCCAGGCCGCCGTGACCCCGGGCGGCGCCGGGTAAGCCGTCGTGGGCTCCGGAGCGGTCCGGAGAACGGGGAGGTAGCCGTCCACAGGGGACAGTGGTTCCGCGCAGACGTCCCCCTCCAGCAGCGAAAGCGTGCCGAGTCCACAAGCGAATTCCAGCGACGGCAGGGCTCCCGCCAACGCCAGCCCCGCCGCCAGGCCCACACTCGTCTCGACCGCCGAGGACACCACGCACGGCAGCCCGCACGCCTCGGCGACCTCCAGGGCCCGCCGGACGCCGCCGAGGGGAGCGACCTTCAGGACCGCGATGTCCGCCGCCCCGGCGACCGCCACCTTCAGCGGGTCCTCCGCGCGGCGGATCGACTCGTCGGCGGCGATCCGGACGTCGACCCGGCGCCGCACCGCGGCCAGGTCCTCGATGGACGGGCACGGCTGCTCCGCGTACTCCAGCCCGCCCGCCGCCTTGTCGAGCTCCGCGATCGCGCGCACCGCCGTGTCGACGTCCCACGCCATGTTCGCGTCGACCCGGATCGCTCCGCCGGGGCCGAGCGCGTCCCGGACCGCCTCGACCCGGGCGCAGTCGTCGGCCAGTGAGACGCGCGGGTCGGCGACCTTGACCTTCGCCGTGCGGCAGCCGGACGCCCGGACCAGCTCGTGCGCCTTCTCCGGCCCGACCACCGGCACCGTGGTGTTCACCTCGACCCGGTCCCGGACCGGCGCGGGCCAGCCGGCGTCGGTCGCCTCCACCGCCGCGCGCAGCCACGGCACGCTCTCGGCGTCGGAGTAGTCGGCGAACGGGCAGAACTCGCCCCAGCCCGCCGGGCCGTGCAGCAGTACGCCCTCACGGACGGTGATGCCGCGGAAGCGGGTGCGCAGGGGAATCGCGTAGACCTTCATCGCCGCCGATCATGCCACCGTGCCGCGGCTCGCAAACAGGTGCCGAACTGCGCGTTTCCGGCCAGAATGACTCCGTGGTCCTCGATTTCCGCGTGCTGGGTCCGGCCGAGGTCACGGCCGACGGCCGCCCGGTACCGCTCGGGGGCAGCCGGCCGCTGATCGTGCTGGCCGGCCTTCTGCTGCGCGCGAACCGGGTGGTGCCGGTCGACGAGCTCGGCCGCTGGCTGTGGGCCGACGACCGCCGCCGCTCCAAGGGCGCGCTCCAGACGTACGTGCTGCGCCTGCGCCGGGCGCTGGGCGACCAGGTCGCGATCCGGACCGAAAGCGGCGGCTACCTGATCGAGCTCGACGACGACCTGCTCGACCTGACCCGGTTCCGCGCGCAGGCCGTCCGCGGCAAGGCGGCGATGGACCGCGGCGAAACCCGCCGGGCGGCCACGCACTTCGCCGAGGCGCTCGCGCAGTGGCGCGGCCCGGCGCTGCTGAACGTCGAGTCCGACGCGCTGCACCGCGACGAGGCCGGCCAGCTGGCCGAGGAGCGGCTGCGCGTGCGCGAGCAGTGGGCGGACGCGCTGCTCGAAGTCGGCGAGTACGGCACCGTCGTCCCCGAACTGGCTCGGCTGACCAGGGAAAACCCGCTGCGGGAGCGGCTGCACGAGCAGCTGATGACCGCCCTGTACCGGTCGGGTCGCCAAGCCGAGGCGCTAGAGGTGTACCGCCGGATCAGCGGCGTGCTGGCCGACGAGCTCGGGCTCGACCCCGGGCCGTCGCTGCAGCGCACCCGGCAGGCGATCCTCACCGGCGCCGGAGATCCGGTCGCGCGCTACCGGCTCGGCGTCGAGCCGCAGGTGCCGCACCAGCTGCCGGCCGACCTGCGGACCTTCTCCGGGCGCGAGTGTGACCTCAAGGCGTTGCACGCGCTGCTGCCGGAAGTGGTGGACGCCGGCACGTCGACGCCGATCGCGTCCGTCGAAGGCATG
Organism: Streptomyces sp. MN03-5084-2B; assembly: GCA_033793495.1. Lineage (GTDB taxonomy): Bacteria > Actinomycetota > Actinomycetes > Mycobacteriales > Pseudonocardiaceae > Amycolatopsis. The sequence continues at coordinate 39,025 of JARAWT010000049.1, forward strand.
GGCGGGATCGGCAAGACGACGCTGGCCGTGCACTTCGCGCACGAGATCGCGGACCGGTTCCCCGGCGGGCAGGTCTACCTCAACCTGCGTGGCTACGGCCCGTGCGCGCCGGTCGAGCCGTCGGCGGCGCTGGAAGCGATGCTCACCGCGCTCGGCGTGCCGTGCGAGGCGATCCCCGGCGACCTCGACGGCCGCGCGGCGAGCTGGCGGACGCACACCGCGGGACGGCGGCTGCTGGTCGTGCTCGACAACGCCGGCCGGAGCGAGCAGGTGAGCCCGCTGCTGCCCGGGCCCGGCTGCCTGGTCGTGATCACCAGCCGCTGGCAGCTGCGGGCACTGGTCGCGACGCACGGCGCGCACCGGATCGCGCTGGAGGAACTCGGCGACGAGGACGCCGTCGCGCTGCTGGCGGCCACGATCGGGTTCGACCGGGTCGCCCGCGATCCGGCGGCGGCCGAGCGGTTCGTGCGCTACTGCGGCGGGCTGCCGCTGGCGATCCGGATCCTCGCCGTGCGCGCGGCGCAGTTCCCCGACCTGCCGCTCGACGAGTTCGTCGGCTCCCTCGACAGCGACCTGCTCGGCTCGTTCGACCTCGCCGACGGCGAAGGCACCAACATCCGGTCGGTGTTTTCGTACTCGTACCAGGCACTGCAGCCGTCGACGGCCCGGCTGCTGCGGCTGCTCGGCCGGCACACCGGCGTCGACTTCACCGCGCCGGCGGCGGCCGCGGTCGCCGGGCTGGACGTCGCCGCGACCCGGCCGATGCTCGAAACCCTGGCCGCCGCGCACCTGCTCGCCCAGCCGCGTCCGGGTCGCTACCAGTTCCACGACCTCATCCGGGCGTACGCGGCTTCGCAGGTCGATTCGGCTTCGGAACGCGAGTCCGCTTTGGACCGGTTGCTGGCCTGGTACCTGGCGTCGGCGTTGAACGCGTCACGGCTGATGCGGCCGGAGCGCTACTACCGGCTGCTGGAGCTGGAAGACCTCGAAGGCGGGCCGGCGTTCCGCTCGTACCACGAGGCACTGGACTGGTTCGACGAGGAGAACGGCAACCTCGTCGCCGCGGTCCACTTGGCACGGCGCCGGGGCCGTGACGACGCCTGCTGGAAGCTGGCGTGGTTGCTGCAGAGCTACTTCGTGACGCGCTCGCGGCTCGACGACTGGCGCTCGGTGTTCGCGGTGGCGCTCGAAGCCGCGCGGGCGAGCGGTCACCGGCCCGGCGAGGCGGGGATCCTGAGCGGGCTCGGCGTCGTCAACGGCGTCGCCCGGCAGTACGCCGAGTCCCGGCGGTACCTGGAGCAGGTGCTCGCGATCCAGCGCGAGCTCGGGGCCCGAGAGGGCGAGGCGCGGGCGCAGTACAACCTGGCGATGGCGGCGCACAACCTCGAAGACTGCGCCTGGGCGTACGAGCACGGCATGCAGGCGCTGGAGATCGTCCGCGAGCTGGGGCTGGGGCACTTCGAGGCGAGCGTGCTGCGGGCGCTGGGCGACATCTGCACGTCGATGGGCGATCACGAGCAGGCGCTGCGCCTGGCCGACGAGGCGCTGGCGATCCTCGGCCCGGACGGGCGTCCGGTGGACACCCGCTTCACCCAGCACACGCGCGGCCTGGCCCTGGTCGGCCTGGGCCGGCTCGAGGAAGGCATCGCGTGCATCCGCGACTCGGTGGAGATGTTCTTCGCGATGGACGAGCAGTACGAGGCCGCGGACGTCCTGGCCCAGCTGGGCACGATCCACGTCCGCCACGGCGACGCGACGCTGGCTCGCGAGTGCTGGCTCCGCTCGGTGCGCCTGCTGACGGAGCTGGGCCACCCGGACGCGGACGACGTGCGCGCCAAGCTGGCGGCGCTGGTCGTGGTGGGGGCTTGAGTTACCAATCCGGCCAAAAGCAGGCCGACCCCACGGCGCACGTAACCGTTGCTACAAAGGTCATTCGGCCGTGGCTGTGGTCGGATTGGTAACGGCACAGCCTTCGGAACCGGACGGCTCACGTGCCGACCCCCAGTGACAGCACGCAAGCCGATCCGGCCCGCGCGTCCACTCAAGCCGACGGCGCTCACTGTCCACTCACTGTCTTGTGACGGGAGCAACACCGAGCAGGTCGGCGAGGCATTCGGCGTTCCGGGGAGCGTGGACTTCGACGTCGTTGTCGAAGTAGACGTGCACGTCCCGCCGTCCGCCGTCGTGCCATTTCCGGATCTTTTCGGCCCACTTCCGCAGGGCTTGGTCGGAGTAGTCGCTGACGTAGAGCTCTTCGCCGCCGTGCAGCCGGACGTAGGCGAAGTCGGCGGTCTGGTCTTCGAAGAACGGCCACTTGCCGGCGGTATCGGCGACGACGAGGGCGATGCGGTGTTCTTCGAGGAGGCGTTTCGCGGCGGGCTCGGCGAAGCTGGGGTGCCGGACTTCGAGGGCGTGCTGCAAGGGCCTTCCAGGTCCGGCGTCGAGGTAGGGCGTGCCCTTGAGTTTGTCGTCGTGCTTGGCCGCGAGCCGGGCGGCGTCGGTGGTAGTGCGGGGAAGCAGCGCGAAGAAGTTCTCGAGCCGATCGGGATCGAACGCCAGCCGCGGCGGGAGTTGCCAGAGGAAGGGCCCGAGTTTCGCGCCGAGGGCGAGGACGCCGGAGGCGTAGAAGTTGGCGAGAGCGGTCTCGACGCCCCGAAGCTGCTTCAGGTGCGTGATGAAGCGCCCGCCCTTGACGGCGAAGAGGAAGTCGGCGGGAGTCTCGTCGAACCACGCGCGGTATCGCTCGGGCCGCTGGAGGGAGTAGAAGGAGCCGTTGATTTCGACGGCGTTCATCCGGCGCGAGAGGTATTCGAGTTCGCGCCGCTGGGCGAGCTTGGGTGGGTAGAACACCCCGCGCCACGGGGGATAGCGCCACCCGGAGGTCCCGATCCGGATCTCGGCGATCGCTCTCACCGCCTTTCCGCCCGCCTTTCCGCTGCGGGAGATTCCCGTTCGTCCGGAGGCCCAAACGCGGGCGTGGCAGGACGGGCGGACCGGGGGTTGGGACAGGCGACCCACTTTGGTGGACGGTCGTCTCACGGGGCCTTTGAAGCGTTTGCTCATCTTGTTGCCCGTTTCGGGGTCTCTGCCGTGGCTCGTAAAGACTGTCCTCGCCGGACGGGCAGGCTCTGGGATGGCCTTCGCTGTCCCCGCACCTTGCTGGGTGGGTCGCTGGGTGGTCATCCCGTCGCCTGATCGAGGCCTATCACTTTGAGCCGGGCCCGCAAGCCTGCGTTGTTGGCTCGCGTTGGTCTGGTGGTTGGGGCCCGGCTCAAAGTGATTTGACGGCCTCAGGCGACGGGATGACCAGCCAGCTCTTTTGTCTGGCCGGCCCGGCGGCCGCCCCAGCCCGCGGTGCCGCTCCGCTCCGGCCTTCGACCGACGGCGCCTGCTCCCGCCTGCGGCGGCAGCCGCGCTCCGACTCCGGCCCGTGCTTCAGCTCTCTGCCCCGTCCGCGGTGCCGCTCCGGCTTCCGGCTCCGGCTTCGCCGACCCGGCCGCCGCGGACCCCCCGCCCGCGGTGCCGCTCCGGCTTCCGGCCCTGGGCCCCGAGCCCGGGGCCGACCCGGCCGCCGGCTCACGCCCAGGAGAACCGCCAGTGCCGCGACTGCACCAGACCCGATGCGTACTCCCGCAAGTTCCCCGGCTGGCCCGCGAACGTGGGCAGGCTGAACGCCCGGTGCTCCGCCGCCACCGTCAGCGCGCGGGCCTGGTTGCGTGGCGGTGCCGCCACCGACAGCTCGATCGCGTCGAAGCCCAGGACCACCAGCGTGGCCCCGAACCTGTCCTCCCAACTGCGCAGCACCGCCGACAGCTCGGCCACCTGGTCGGTGCACTTGATCATCCCCGTCCAGCCCAGCAGGGCCGGGATGTCGGCCGGCCGGTCGGTCTGGACCAGGCCCAGCCGGTGCGGTGCGCGCGTGGCGAGGATCGAGCCCGTGTTGCCCGCTTCGGCCAGCGGGTCGGACCTGCGCGGGCTGCGCTTGGCCAGCCCGGGGAACCGGGCGCCGAACGGCCGCAGGCAGGCGCCGTCGCAGCAGGAGCCGTCCCACCAGCGGGACAGGGCGCCCGCCGGGTCGGCCGCCGCCACCCGGTGGCCTGCCGGGGCGAGCCTGCCCCGGTCGTCGATCCAGTCCTCGCCGTTCGCCGCGAAGCGCTGGTCATGGGGGATCAGCACCGGCCACAGCCCGGACCGCTCGAACTCGGCCACGCAGCCGAGGTAGCGCTCGGGCCGGGTCAGCGGCAGGCCGGACACCCACAGCCGGCCGTGCCACGACCCCGGTGGCAGGGTCTGGACCGGCGGCGCGGGCGTACCGGGGCGGAGCGGTGCGATCGTCATGGACGTCCCCTCGAACTTGTGTTCGGTTGCTGCATGTCGAACAGTAGTTCGAGGGTCCGACAATTTCCAGCGTTTTGGCCGCTCATCCGTTCGAGTGAATCCAGAAAACTGCAGGTCAGAGCGATGCTGGGGCGCATGTGACGCAAGATGTTGCTGAGACACGCCGCTGCGCCGAAGGGGTGGTGTGCGGCTAGCCCGGCCGTGAGGTCCTTTCTTCACCGACGTCGGCTGAACCGCTCAGAGCGGCCGGAGCAGGTCGTCCGCGTCCACGATGTGGTACGCATACCCCTGTTCGGCCAGGAACCGCTGCCGGTGCGCCGCGTACTCCGTGTCCACCGTGTCGCGCGAGACGATCGAGTAGAAGTGCGCCTGCCGCCCGTCGCCCTTCGGGCGCAGCAGGCGCCCGAGCCGCTGGGCCTCCTCCTGCCGCGAGCCGAACGTGCCCGAGATCTGGATCGCCACCGATGCCTCCGGCAGGTCGATCGAGAAGTTCGCGACCTTCGACACCACGAGCGTCCGGATCTCGCCGCGGCGGAACTTGTCGAACAGCTCCTCGCGCTCCTTGTTGCGGGTCGCGCCCTGGATCACCGGGGCGTCGAGCTCGTCGCCGAGCATCTCCAGCTGGTCGAGGTACGCGCCGATGACCAGCGTCGGCTCGCCCGCGTGCTTGGCCACAATCGACTTGATCACCGGGGTCTTCGTCAACGCCGTCGCCGCCAGCTTGTAGCGCTCGTCGGCCTCGGCCGTGGCGTACTCGAGCCGTTCGGCGTCGGTCAGCGTCACGCGGACCTCGGTGCACTCCGCCGGGGCGATCCAGCCCTGCGCCTCGATGTCGCGCCACGGCACGTCGTAGCGCTTCGGGCCGATCAGCGAGAAGACGTCGCCCTCGCGGCCGTCCTCGCGCACCAGCGTCGCGGTCAGGCCGAGGCGCCGCCGGGACTGCAGGTCCGCCGTCATCCGGAACACCGGCGCCGGCAGCAGGTGGACCTCGTCGTAGACGACCAGGCCCCAGTCGCGGGAGTCGAACAGCTCCAGGTGCCGGTACTCGCCCTTGGTCTTGCGGGTGACGACCTGGTACGTCGCGATGGTGACCGGGCGGATCTCCTTCTTCTCCCCGGAGTACTCGCCGATCTCCTCCTCGGTCAGCGACGTCCGCGCGATCAGCTCGCGCTTCCACTGCCGCCCGGCGACCGTGTTCGTCACCAGGATCAGCGTCGTCGCCTCGGCCTTGGCCATCGCCGCCGCGCCGACCATCGTCTTGCCCGCCCCGCAGGGCAGCACGACGACGCCCGAGCCGCCCGCCCAGAACGCCTCCGCCGCCTGGCGCTGGTAGTCGCGCAGCTGCCAGTCCGTCTCGTCCAGGGCGATCGGGTGGGCCTCGCCGTCGACGTACCCGGCCAGGTCCTCGGCCGGCCAGCCGACCTTCAGCAGCGCCTGCTTCAGCCGCCCGCGCTCGGACGGGTGCACGATGACGGTGTCCTCGTCGATCCGGGCGCCGATCATCGGGCTGATCTTCTTGTTCCGGACGACCTCGGTCAGCACCGCGCGGTCGGTGGTCGACATGACCAGCCCGTGCGCCGGGTGGTTGGCGATCTGCAGCCGCCCGAACCGGCCCATGACGTCGACGACGTCGATCAGCAGCGGCTGCGGCACCGGGAAGCGCGAGTACGTCGTCAGGGCGTCCACGACCTGCTCGGCGTCGTGGCCCGCGGCGCGCGCGTTCCACAACGCCAGCGGCGTGATCCGGTAGGTGTGCACGTGCTCCGGAGCCCGTTCGAGCTCGGCGAACGGCGCAATGGCGACGCGCGCGTCATCGGCCTGGGGGTGGTCGACCTCCAGGAGCACGGTCTTGTCGGACTGGACGATCAGCGGGCCATCAGTCACAACTACTGTTATACGTGCCTCGCTCCGGTCCGCTCCTCTCGCGGGTCCGCCGGTGGGACGAGGTGCCGAGGGGATCACTGGAGGGCACGTTGACCACACCGCCGTTCGACGACAACCCGTTCCGGACGCCGGGCTACCCGCAGCCCGCGCCGATGCCGCCGGTTCCGGGGCAGCAGCAGATTCCGCACTGGTTCAGCACGAAGGTGCGGATCACGCTGGTTCTGTGCGTCGTCGCCGCGCTGGGCCTGGGCGCGCTGGGCGCGATGAGCTTCTACTGGATCGGGCGCAGCGGCCCGCCGTCGGACGGCGACTGCGTGTACCTGACGCGCGAGGGGGCCGGCAAGCTCGCCTACCACCGCGTCCGCTGCACCGCGAACAACGCGACGTTCAAGGTCGAGGACAGCTATCGCGGGGCCATCGCGTGCGCCTCCGGCGACTACGTGCGGTTCCGGCTCAGCTCCGGCACCGGCCAGACGCTCTGCCTGGCGCTGAACGTCAAGTCCGGCGACTGCCTGCGTGACGTCGACGACGAAAGCACGATCGGCAAGGTCTCCTGCACCGACCCGGCGGCGCAGGAGCGCGTCGAGATCCTCTCGGGCTTCGACCGCGAGGACGACTGCGAAGGCGCCGACAAGGTGTTCAGCTACGGCGGGCCGCCGTCCCGGACGGTGTGCCTGATCAAGACCGGGGAGAACATCTAGCCGGTGATCCGGGTCACAGCGGCTAATACCCGGTCTGTTCGGGCAGCAGGCCCTGGACGTCGAGGCGGTTCGCCAGCAGGCCCGAGTTGTGCATCAGGTCGGCGACGCGCTGCAGCCGGATGCCGTTGAGCGACGCCGGGTACGAGCCCAGCGAGATCAGCGCGGCCGTGGTCGTGTCGATGTCGGAGAACTTCGGCAGCGCGTCGCGCACGACCGCCGGGTCCGCCGCGCTCTGCTGGGCCGCGCCCAGCGCGGTGCGGAACGCCCGGAGGGTCCGCGGGTTGGCCTGCGCGAACGGTTTCGCCGCCGCGTAGCCCGACAGCGGGAAGTCGAGCGTCGAACCACGCGCGCCGTCGGCCAGGATGTGCGCGCCGAGGTCCTTCTCGGCGCGGGTGATGTACGGCTCGATCATGAGGGCGGCGTCGGCGTCGCCCGCCTGCAGCGCCTGGGGCATCCGGTCGAACGGGACGGGCACGAACTTGATCTTCGCCTGGTCGACGCCCGCGGTGACCAGCACCGAACGCGCGACGAGCGTGCCCACGTCGTCGGGCATGTTCACCGCGATCTTCGGCGACTTCTTCCCCGTCGGCACGGTGTAGTCCGAATCCGGCAGCGTCACCAGCGCCATCGTGTTCGGACCGGACGTGTAGGCCTCGCCCTGCAGCTGCAACGCCGTCCCGCCGGCCGCGGCGCGGAACATCGCGATGTCGGAGGCGAAGGAGACGTCGAGGTCGCCCGAGGCCAGCTTCGCGAGCCCGTCGTCGGCGCCGAGTTCGACGAGTTGGACGTCCAGCCCGGTGGACCGGAACTTCCCGGCCGCGACGGCGATCCGCAGCGGGGCCGTGTCGATGGCGTTGCCCACACCGACGCGCAGGGTGGTCCGCTCCAGCGGCGGCGGGGGCGCGGACGTGCCGGAAGAGAACACGCTGCAGCCCGCGGTCGCCAGGAGCGCCGCTACCAGCGGAATCATCCGTCTTCGTCTGTTCATGAACCTTCACCTACCGCGAGAATCTGGTTCTCGTGCTGGATCGTATGGTCCGCGCCCCATACGATCGCGGGCAGGGCCGTATCGTGCCAGCGCGGCTTTCGGATCTTCATGGGGCGGGCTACCGTTCAGTAGGTTCGAGGTGACGTTCGATCCGCGGGTTCCCGCCCGCGGCGGAAAAGGAAACCAGGTGACCCGTCGCGACAAGCGTCCCCGCAAGGGCGGCGACGCGGCGGATCCGCGTCCGGCGGGCGGCCGCTGGCGGTTGCGGAACTGGCGCCTCGGCACGAAGCTCTTCGCCGTCCTCCTCATCCCGGCGCTGGCCGTGATCGCGCTGGTCGGCCTGCGGATCAGCTCTGATCTGCGCGACGCCCGGCAGCTGGCCGAGTTCGCCACCCGCGGCCGCGTCGACAGCACGGTCGCCGAAGCCTTGCACGAGCTGCAGCGCGAGCGCGACCTCACCGTCCGGTTCGTCGCCCAGAACCGGCAGGGCGACACCGCGGACCTGACCGCACAGCGCACCCGCGTCGACCGGACCATCGGCGGGTTCGAGCGCACGCTCGCCGACAGCAGGCCGCGGCTCGACGCGAAGGCCGCGGAAAGCCTGCAGCAGACCGACGACCGGCTGCGCGTGCTGGGTGGCCTGCGGTTTTCCGCGGAACATTCGGCGTTCCCCGCCGACGCCGTGCTGCGTTCCTACAGCGAGCTGATCTCCGGCCTGCTCGACATCAGCGACTCCGCCGCCGCCGACGTCTCCGACCCGGAGCTGGCGCGGATGCGGCTGGCGGGCAACGCACTCGCCCGGATCAAGGACCAGATGTCGGTCAAGCGGGCGGTGATGGCCGAGGCGCTCGCGGCGGGCACCCTCAACCGCGACCGCACGCGCGCCCTGCTCGGCGCGGAAGCCGAACTGGCCGCCGCGCGCAGCGACTACCGCACCTTCGCCACCCCCGACCAGCAGCGGATGTTCGACGACACGGTGATCGGCCTGGTCGTCGACATCGGCAACGACATGGTCGAATCCGCGCTCACCCGCACCGAAAACGGCCGGGACCTCTCCGGCCTGGACCCGAACCAGTGGGACATCTCGGCGACGCACACGGTGAACCTCGCCCACCAGGTGCAGCAAGCACTGCTGGTCCAGTTGCAGGAACGCACGGACGCCCTGGCGGCGCAAGCACGCACGGCCGCGCTCTGGGACGGCGGTGTGGTCCTCGGCGTCCTGCTCGTCGCGGGCGTGCTGTCGGTGGTCATCGCGCGGTCCCTGTTGCGCCCCTTGCGGATCCTGCGCCGGACGGCCCTCGAAGTCGCCGAGCACCGGCTGCCCGCGGCCGTGCAGAACCTGCTCACCGACCCCGAACCCGCCCCGGAAAACCTGCGGAAGCGGCTCGCCGTCGCGCCCGTGCCGGTGTTCACCCGCGAAGAGCTCGGCCAGGTGGCGCGCGCGTTCGACGCGGTGCACGGGGAGGCCGTCCGGCTCGCCGGCGAGCAGGCGATGCTGCGCGAGAACGTCAACGCGATGTTCGTCAACCTCTCGCAGCGCAGCCAGGACCTCGTCGAGCGGCAGCTGACGGTGCTCGACCGGATGGAGGCCGACGAGCAGGACCCGGACACCCTCGCGGGACTGTTCGAGCTCGACCACCTCGCGACGCGGATGCGGCGCAACAGCGAAAACCTGCTGGTGCTCTCCGGCCAGGACTCCGCGCGGGAGGACGCCGGCCCGGTGCCGGCCGACGAGATCGTCGGTGCCGCGCTTTCCGAGGTCGAGCACTACCAGCGGATCGAGCTCGGCCCGGCCCCGCAGGTCGCGGTCCGCGGCGAGGCCGTCAACGACCTCGTGCACGTCGTTTCCGAGCTGCTGGAGAACGCGACGCGCTACTCCGGCGACGAGGTGGTCACCGTGGCGAGCGCCGAGACCCACGACGGCGACTGGCAGATCGAGATCATCGACCACGGTGCCGGCATGCCGCAGGCGGAGATCGACCGCACCAACGCGCGGCTCGCGCACCCGCCGGACGTCGACGTCGAGGTGTCGCGCCGGATGGGCCTGTTCGTCGTCGCCACGCTGGCCACGCGCCACCACATCGACGTCAGCCTGAGCGCGGGCGCGGAATCCGGCCTGGTCGCGACCGTGCTGGTGCCCGCGGCCCTGATCGTCGAGCTGCCGCCGATGCCGGCGCCGCCCCCGCCCGTCGAGCCGGCCGCCGCCCCGGAACCGGAGCTGCTGGCACCGCTCGCCCCGCTCACGCCGCCGGAGCCCGAACCCGAGCCGGAACCGGAAGAGCTGACGCCGCCGTCGATCGAGGCCGGCCCGCCGCGCCGGGCCCCGGTGGTCGCCCGCGAGCACGCGCCGGAGTGGCCGACCGTGGACGAAGAGGCCCACCTGGACCTCGACGCCCCGACCGAGCGGATGCCCGCCTACCGCGACGTCCTGTCCCGCTGGTTCGACGCCTCCGCCGCACCCGACCAGCCGCGCAAGACGGCGGAGCCGCGCCCGGTCGCCGAGGCGCCGCGGCCGGTCGAGCCCCACCCGCGCCACGCGCTGACCACGCAGCCGCCGTCCCGCGAACCAGAACCGCCACCGCCACCGCCACCGCCGCCGGTGGCCGTCGCGCCGACCGTCAGGCCGGACGACGAAGACACCGAACCGCGGCTGACGCCCGTTACGCCGGCCGCCGCAATCGAGCCTGCGTACGAATGGCCTACCTCGGCCGAATTGGAGCAGGAGGACGGCGCGGAGGACACCTGGCCCTTTCTGCAGCCGCTGGATTCCGCGGCCAGCCCGGGAGCGGTGCCGGAACAGCGGCCGATACTCTCTCTTTCCCCGGAAGCGGTACGCGAGCGGATGACGAGCCTTCAAGGCGGCTTCCGGCGAGGGCGGCACGCGAGGGGAGACGACACCCGGAACCAGTGAAACGGATGAGGCATGAGCTCGAAGACGCCCCTGCTGGAAGTGATCGCGCTGGACGCGGCGGATGCCGAAGGCGCGCAGGCGGGCGGGGCCGACCGCCTCGAACTGGTTGCGGACATGGCGCAGGACGGCCTGACGCCGTCGGTCGAGACGCTGCGCGACGTGCTCTCGGCGACCGACCTCCCGGTGCGGGTCATGCTGCGGGACAACGGTTCCTTCGCCGTCGGCGACCTCGAGGGGCTGCGCGCCGACACCGCCCGGCTGATCGACGCCGGCGCGCGGGAGTTCGTCTTCGGCTTCCTCAACGTCGACAGCGAAATCGACCTCGACGCCTGCGAGGCGCTGATCAAGGAGGTCGACGGCCTGCCGTGGACGTTCCACCGCGCCATCGACCGCACGCGCGATCCGCTGCGCGCGTACGACCAGCTGGCGTCCCTCGGATGTGACACCGTGCTCGCCGCCGGTCACCCGAACGGCGTGGCCAGCGGCCTTTCGGTGCTGCAGCGGCTCGCGCAGCGCGACGGCGGACCGGAACTGCTCGTGGGCGGCGGCCTGCGCGCACAGCAGGTTCACCTCCTGCGCGCCGGCGGCGTGCGCGGTTTTCACGTCGGGAGCGCGGTGCGCCCCGGCGGCTGGCAGGCGCCGGTGGACGCCGCGACCGTGCAAACCTGGGCCGACCTCGTCAAATCCTGACCGACTACGCCATTCTCGCGCAGAATCGGCGGGGTAGAACGATTTCTGCCGTTGTTTTTGCGTGCCTGTCGCATTTGTGAACCGGCGCGTGAAATTGCATCCGGCTCGTGCAGTGTCGTGCGCCGGGGTGCGCGTGCGGCTGCACGAGCATTTCCAGCTTTGACCTGGTTGGTGGCTGATTTTCCGGTGATCGCCTGGCTACGGTGGTCCCGCATTTCGCGATCCGTCCGATCTTCAAGGAATCGATCTGCAGTGCGGGAGGCGGCGCCGTGTGCGCGCGTATTCAGTTCGAGAACTCGTTGCGTGGACAGCAGGAAACCAGGACATCGACCATCAGGTGGATTTTCGTCACCTGGGGCCGGTTGATTCCCCGCGGCTATCGCCAGAGTGCGGCCGCGGCAAGCCGGAAGGCCGAATCGTGACCGGCGCGATACCGCGCCAGCGCGGAACCGAAACCTGCGAAGACGATTTCGCGAAACTGGGACTCGGCGGCTCCCTCGCCCTGACCGGGCTGCTGGCCGTCGTCAAGATCGCGGAAACCGCCACGGGCGTGGTGCTGACCGCCACCGGGGTGCTGCCCGGTGCCAGTCCCTCGAAGGAGCGGGCTCCGGCCTGGCCTGGCGGGGAATGAGCAGAGCTGCCCGATCGGCAGCTCTCGGAGGACGGAGGGCTGCCATGACCGGCAGTGGCGGGCGGGACGAACGGAGTGGCACGCGCGTGGGCCTCGCCGACGTGCAGCGGCTCGAGGACGCCGTCGCGCGGCTTCGGGCCCAGGACTACCGCTGCGGCGGGGGTGCCTGTGGCAAAGCGGTCGCGGCCGCGTTGCCCGGTGCCGTCGGGCTGCTGGACGGCACGATACCCGGCAAGGTCCGGCCGCGGCTCTGCACCGCCGTCGCCGACCTGTACAACCTGGCCGGCTGGACGAACTTCGACGACGACCGTCCGGAGGCCGCGCTGGAAGCGTTCGCGCGGGCGCTGGACCTGGCCGTCGAGGCGGGCAACCACGACCTCCAGGCCAACATCCGGTACCGCGCCGGGCGGCTGCTGCTGCACTACGACGTGGTGGACGCGGCACTGACGGAGTTCGCCCGGGGCCGCGAGGCGGCGCTGGTCGCGCGTTCACGGCTGGCACAGGCGATCCTGTCGGCCAACCAGGCGTGGGCGTACGCCAAGAAGGCCGACGTCGCCGCCGCGCTGGCGTCCCTGCACCGGGCGCGGACGGAGTTCGCCGACGCCGCCGGGGTGGAACCGGCGCCGTGGGCGGCCTTCTTCGGGCCGACGGATCTGGCGGCGATGATCGGCACCGTGCACGGGGAACTGGCCCAGGTGGTCGACATCCGGCACGGCCGCGAGGGCATCCCCGCCCTCGTCGCCGCGATCGCCGGATACGGCCCGGCGATGGCTCGCAGCCGATCCCTGACGCTGATCTGGCTGGCGACCGTGCACGCGCTGGACGGCGATCTCGACGTCGCCGCCGAGGCCGGGCGGGAGGCGCTCGAGCTGGCCGGCGCGTTGCGTTCGCCCCGGACCCGGCAGCGGTTGCGGACGCTTTCGGCCGCGGCCCGGCGCCACCGGCGCGACGCGCGGGCGTGGGAGATCATCGAACGCGTCGAAATGGTCGGGCATTCCGGACAATAATCGGTTTGCCATGGGAAGGTAAACCCGCCGGAAAATGAAAATGGGATTCGCCGAAGCCCAGACAAAAGTAGGTTCCTCGGCGTGATCACGTGTTCTTATGCTGCTCGGCAACCTGCTGCGAGCATTCTGCGCAGGCCCGGTCCCCACCGCCGAGAGGAAATTCCCCATGCGCTTGCGCAAGCTCGTCGCGGCCGCTGTGCCGCTGCCTGCGTTGCTCGGCCTCGCCGTGGCCGTTCCGGCCGCCGCGGCGTCGGAACCGCTGGTCACGCTGGCCGACAACGCCGCGCCGCTGATCAACAGCGCCCGCACCGGCGACGTCGCGGCCGACCGGCCGATCACCGCCGCGCTCTCGCTGAAACTGCACAACCAGCAGGCGCTCGAAAAGTTCCTCGCGGACGTGCAGAATCCGGCGTCGCCGCAATACCACCGGTTCTTGAGCCCGGCGCAGTTCAATGCCAGGTTCGGTCCGACCCAGGTCGACGTCGACAAGGCCGTCTCATTTCTCGGGAAATCGGGGCTGACCGGGATCGAGGTTTCCGGCAACCGGCAGGCCATCACCTTCACCGGCTCGGCGGCACAGCTCGAGTCGGCCTTCCGGACCCGGATCGGGAACTACCACGACCAGGCTTCCGGGCGGGACTTCTTCGCCAACGACGCCGTCCCGGCCGTGCCGGCGAGCGTCTCGGACGTCGTGGGCGGCGTCGTCGGCCTCGACGACCACGCGGTGCGGACGCATTCGGCGAAGCGGCTCGCCCAGCCCAACGCCCAGCCCAACGTCGTCAAGTCCGTCACCCCGCCGGTGCTCAAGACCGCTTACGGCACCAGCGCCCTGTCGGCGACCGGCCGCGGCGTGAACGTCGGGTTCGTCGAATTCGACGGATACCAGAAGTCCAACATCACCAAGTACGACAGCACGTACGGCCTTTCCGCGGGCTCGGTGACGACGGTCGGCGTCAGCGGCGCGAACTACGACTCGTCCCCGGGCGACGGCCAGGTCGAGGTCGAACTGGACATCGAGGTCGTGCACGCGCTGGCCGCGGCGGCCAACGACTACGTCTACGAAGCACCGAACTCCAGCGCCGGCGAACTGGCGATGTACCAGAAGATCGCCTCGGACGCGAAGGTCAACGTCGTCTCGATCTCTTGGGGCGCTTGCGAAGCGTCCGAAGGATCGAGCGCGGCGAAGAGCGTGAGCAGCGCCATCGCGACCGGCACGGCGGAGGGTATTTCGTACTTCGCGGCGGCGGGCGACGACGGCACGACCGACTGCTACCGCCAGACCGGTTCCGCGGCGCGCGGCGTGGACTTCCCGGCGTCCAGCCCGAACGTGTCGGGCGTCGGCGGCACGAAGCTGAGCGTGACGTCGTCCAACGGCTACAGCAGTGAAGTGGTCTGGAACGACGGCAGCAGCGGCGGTTCGACCGGCGGCGGGATCTCGACGGTGTTCACGGCGCCGTCGTGGCAGTCCTCGCAGAGCACGACCTACCGCAAGGTGCCGGACGTGTCGGCGGACGCTTCGCCGACGTCGGGTTACTACATCTACAGCGCGGGCAGCTGGGGAACGGTCGGCGGCACCTCGGGCGCGACGCCGCTGTGGGCGGCCTTCGCGGCGCTGCAGAACCAGGTGCACGGAGGGTCGCTGGGCAACCTGAACCCGAAGTTCTACTCGATCGGCAACGGGTCCTCCTACGGCACGGGTTTCCACGACGTGACGTCCGGCAACAACACCCTGCACGGGACGACCGGGTTCAGTGCCGGGACCGGGTACGACCAGGTCACGGGCTGGGGTTCGTTCAAGGCGAGCGGGCTGTCCGGCCTGATCGGCTGAGTGAGTCCAGGGCGGGGCTGTCGCGAGTTCGCGACAGCCCCGGTTCCCATTTTCGTCGGTGGTCGGTGACACCATGTATCTGTGGCAAAACTGATCGCAACTCCCCGTGCGAGAACCCTGGGCTTCGGTCTGCGTGCGGCGAGGAAGGCGCGAACCCTCGGCCTACGTGAGCTGGCGCGGTTGGCTCAGGTCGCAGCGCAAGATCTCTCGCACTGGGAGAAGGGGGTTCGCGTGCCCTCGGCGGCGCAGCTCGGGATCCTGCTCGGCTTCTTGAAAGTCGGCGCGGCGGAGCGAAATCGCTTATTGGCCTTGGCAGCGAGCGCCCACGAGCCTGACTGGCTCGAAAGCAGGGTGCCGGGGAGTGCGCTCGGCATCTCCGCTTACGTCGCCTACGAGCGCTCGGCATCTGCGGTCTTCAACTGGGAGTCCACGTTGGTTCCCGGCCTGCTCCAGACCGAGGACTACGCCCGGCTGGCCTTGAGCGTCGGTCGGCGGTCGCCTGTCGAAGTCGAAGGGCGGCTGCGTGCGCGCATGAGCCGCCGGGATGTGCTCGGCGGCCGCGGGCTCCTGCAGTACAACGTGCTGGTATCCGAGTCCGTGCTTCATGGGCGGCTCGGCGGCGATGAAGTCATGGTGCCGCAGCTCGAGCACCTTCACGTGATGGCTCAGCGCCCCAACATCACAGTGCGGGTCCTGCCGAACAACGAGGAGTTCCACCCCGGGCTGCACGGGGCATTCGTAAGCTTCGACTTTCCCGACCTGCCGCCGATTGTCTACCTGGAGCAGTACCTGAGCAGTGCGTACCTCTACAGCGAGGGTCAGGCGGCGGAGTACCAGGCGGCTCAGCGCTCGATGACCGCGCTCGCCCTCACCGAGCGGGACAGTCTTGCTTCGCTTCGCGAGATCATCCTGGAGCGGGGCGGATCATGTCTTCCCGAACGGGTCCGGCAGTCGAACTGAGCTTGGTGTCGCAGATATGCGACACCGGTTCGGCCGCTTGGGGGGCTTTCCTTCGCAAGGCTAAGCGTTAACCTGGTCCGCATGATCAAGCGCACGGTGCTGGACGCCACCCGCGAACTCCTCCGCGAACTCGGCCTCACCACGGTGTTCGGCAACCCCGGCACGACCGAGGTGCCGTTCCTCACCGACTGGCCCGACGACTTCGACTACGTCCTGGGCCTGCAGGAATCCGCCGTCGTGGCGATGGCCGATGCCTACGCCCAGGCCACCCGCCAGGCCGTGCTGGTCAACCTGCACTCCGCCGGCGGGGTCGGGCACGGGCTCGGCAGCCTCTTCAACGCCTACCGCAACCGGACGCCGATGATCGTCGTCGCCGGGCAGCAGATCCGGTCGCTCATCCCGCACGAGCCCTTCCTCGGCGCCCTGGAAGCGCCCGAGTTCCCCAAGCCGTACGTGAAGTGGTCGATCGAGCCCGCTTCGGCCGAGGACGTCCCGGCCGCGCTCGCGCGGGCCTACCACGTCGCGACGCAGGCGCCGTCCGGTCCGGTCTTCGTCTCCGTTCCCGCCGACGACTGGTCCGTCACCACCGAACGCCCCATCGTCTCGCGGCCGCGGATCCGCGGTTTCGCACCGGATCCCGAGGCCGTCGACGAGCTCCACGCCGCACTGGCCGCCGCCGAACGGCCGGCGATCGTCGTCGGGGGTGCCGTCGACCAGGACTCCGCCGTCGTCGAAACCCTCGCGCTCGCCGAACGGCTCAACGCCGCCGTGTGGGTCGCTCCGATGTCCTACCGGTGCTCGTTCCCCGAAGACCACCCGCTGTTCCAAGGGTTCCTCGACCCCGAACGCGGGGCCGTCTCCGACACGCTCGCGCCGTACGACCTCGTCGTCGTGCTCGGGGCGCCCGCCTTCACCTACCACGTCGACCGCGGGCGCGGGGAAGCTCCGCTGCCGCCGCTGTTCATCGTCAGCGACGACGAGCAGGTCCTCGCTCGCGCCTACGAAGGCACCGGCGTCCGCGCCACGCCGAAGCTGGGCGTGCGCGCGCTGCTCAACGTCGTCGAGCGCAGCACACGGCCCGCT
Organism: Streptomyces sp. MN03-5084-2B; assembly: GCA_033793495.1. Lineage (GTDB taxonomy): Bacteria > Actinomycetota > Actinomycetes > Mycobacteriales > Pseudonocardiaceae > Amycolatopsis. Next base: position 56,046 of record JARAWT010000049.1, read on the forward strand.
CCGGCGCCACGACAGCGGCCCGCGAAGCCGGCCGGCGACGCGCTGACCGGCGAGCTCGTCTACTCGACGCTCGCGGATCTGTTGCCGGACAACGCCTTGGTTGTCGAAGAGGCGCCCAGCCACCGCGGCATCCTGCACGACCACCTGCCGATCACGGCCACCGACACCGGCTTCCTGACGATGGCCAGCGGTACCCTCGGCTACGGCGTGCCCGGCGTGGTCGGTGCGGCCATCGGCCGCCCGGATCGCAAGGTCGTCGGCGTGATCGGCGACGGCTCGAGCATGTACGGCATCCAGGCCCTCTGGACCGCGGCGCGTCAAGAACTGCCGGTGACGTTCGTGATCCTGGACAACTCCGAGTACGCGGCGGTCCGCATCCTGGGCGACGCCATCGGCGGCGCCAAGCTGCCGGGCACCGAACTGGGCGGCATCGGCTTCGCGGCGCTCGCGGAGAGCATGGGCTGCCACGGCGTGACGATCACCGAGCCGTCGCAGCTGGTCCCCGGCCTGACGGCGGCGCTGGCCGACCCGCGCCCGACGCTCGTCCACGTGCGCGTGGCGGTGTCCTCGAAGTCGCTGTACTGAACCTCGGTGGTCCACAGTGGACATCCACTGTGGACCACCGGGCGGTTCAGCGGCGGGTCTTGGTCTCGGTGACGTCCGAAGCCTGCTCGGCCAGCTCCCACTCGGCGGCGTCGGACGCGGCCGTGGCGGCCTCCGCCGGGGTGCTGCCGTGCAGCAGCCGGGCGACTTCGCCGCGCAGGCCCACGAACTCCGCCGACTCGCGGGTGGTGATCTGGTCCCGCGAAGCGGGCAGGTCCACCGGCAGGTCCGCCACGATCGACGCCGGTGACTTCGACAGCACCAGCACGCGGTCGGACAGGTACACGCTCTCGTCGATGTCGTGGGTGACGACCAGGACCGTGCTGCCCTGCTCGCGCTGCACCCGCCGGGTCAGGTCCTCGAGCTCGAAGCGCGTCTGGGCGTCGACCGACGCGAACGGCTCGTCCATCAGCAGCAGCGCCGGGCGGCTGGCCAGCGCACGGGCGATCGACACCCGCTGCTGCATGCCGCCGGACAGCTGCCACGGGTACTTGCCACCGACGCCGGACAGGCCGACCTGCTCGAGCGCCTCGGCCGCCCGTGCCCGCCGCTCCGCGCGGGAGATCGGCCGCCACCGCAGCGGGAACTCGACGTTCTTCTGCACCGAAAGCCAGGGGAACAGCGAACGGCTGTAGTCCTGGAACACGACCGCGAGGTCGTCCGGCACGCCGGAGACGCGGTCGCCGTGCAGGTTGACCGTGCCGTCGGTCGGCGGGGTCAGCCCGGCGATGCAGCGCAGCAGCGTCGACTTCCCGCAGCCCGACGGACCGACGATGCTGGCCAGCTGACCGGCTTCGACGGTGAACGAAAGGTTGTTCACCGCGGTGTGCGCCTTGGCGCCGGCGCCGTAGGTGTGGCTGAGGCCGGACACTTCGAGCATGGTGGACATGGGAGAGGCCTTTCGAAGCGTCAGTCGCGGCCGAGGCGGGTCGGCTGCCAGGCCAGCACCCGCCGCTCCGCGGCCAGGAAGATCGTGTTGAAGACGTAGCCGAGGATGCCCAGCAGCACCAGCCACGACCACATGGTCGGGAATTCGAAGTCCTGCTGGGCGTTCAGCAGCGAACGCCCGATGCCGTTGTACGCCCCGACGAGCTCGGAGACCACCATCAGCAGCAGCGAGATCGAAAGGCTGATCCGCAGCCCGGCGAAGATCTTCGGGGCCGCCGCCGGCAGCACCACCATGCCGAGCCAGTACGCCTTGGGCGTGCGGAACGACCGCGCCGTCTCCACCTTCACCTGGTCGACCGAGCGGACCCCGTCGACCGCGTTGAGCAGCACCGGCCACACCACGCCGAAGATGATCGACCCGACCTGCATGCCCGAGCTCAGCCCGAACAGCACCACGAACACCGGGATCAGCGTCGGCGGCGGGATCGAGCGGAAGAACGCGAACAGCGGGCCGACGTAGTCCATCGCCGTCGCCGACCGGCCGAGCAGCACGCCGAGGACGATGCCGACGAGCGCGGCGACCGCCCAGCCGCCGAGCGTCCGGGCGAGGCTGGGGACCACGTTGTCGAACACCGCGTCCGTGAGGAACAGGTGTGACGCGGGCCCGGTGAACCACAGTTTCGCCGCCGTGGCCGCGATCTCCGTCGGCGGCGGGAAGTACTTGCTGCCGCCGGCCCGGGCGGCGAACTCCCACACGACCACGAAGATCGCGAACAGCAGCCAGTTGCGCAGGACCGCGGCGGCACCGCGCGCCGCGCGCCTGCCCACCCGGCCGGAAAGGGTCGCCGCCGTCACGCGATCGCCTCCCGGTCCACCGTGCTCCACCGGAAGAACCGCTTGCCGAGCTGCTCGAGCCCCTCGTTGATCAGGTAGCCCAGTGTTCCGGCGACCACCGTGCCGGCCAGGACCAGGTCGAACCGGGTCGAGCCGGTGCTGGCGACGATGATGAAACTGCCGAGCCCGACCTGGGAACCGGCCAGGAACTCGACGCTGACCACGGCGATCAGCGCGATGGTCGCCGACAGCCGGACGCCGGTGAAGACGAACGGCGCGGTCTGCGGCAGCGCGACCGACGACAGGATGCGGAACCGGCTGGTCCCGCACGCGCGAGCGGTCTCCATCAGCACCGGGTCGATCTCGCCCATGCCGTAGATCGTGTTGAACATGATCGGCCACAGCGAGGCGTACGCCGCGAGAGTGATCTTCGCGTCGGGGCCGGAGCCGATCACCAGCAGCACGAGGGGGACCAGTGCGGTGACCGGGATCGGCCGCAGGAACTCCACGATCGCGGCGGTGGCCGTGCGCAGCGCCGGGATGCTGCCCAGCAGGAGCCCGGCGGGCACGCCGATCGCGATCGCGACGGCGATGGCGATCGCCCAGGCCAGCATCGTGGCGACGATGTCCCGGATGAACTCGGGGTCGCCCAGCAGGTCCCAGACGGTGACCAGGACCACGCTCGGCGGCGGGGTGAACGTCTTACTGACCAGGCCGACCTGGACGACGACCTCCCAGAGCAGGAGGAAGCCGACCAGGCCGGCCAGGCCGCGGAGCAGTTTCTTCACGTCAGGAAGGTTCTCAGCTGGTGGCCTGCGGCGCGATCATCGGCGCGGCGTCGACCTTGCTGGTGATGACGCCCATCTGCAGCAGCAGGTCGGGGACCCGCTGCAGGCGCCGGGCGTCCAGGACGGAGCCGTAACCGGGCAGGGTGAGCAGCTTGGCCGTGTCCTCGTCGATCTTCGCGTACTTGACCAGCAGCGGCTCGATCTTCGAGCGGTCGTTGAGCGCGTCGCTGGTGGCCTTCTTCATGGCCCGCTGGAAGGCCGCGAGGGTCTTCGGGTTCGCCTGGACCCACTTCGTCGTCGTGCCGTAGCCGGTCAGCGGGAAGTCCTGGCTGGCGCCGGTGTTGATGTCGATGACCGGCGTCGCACCGACGGTCTTCGCGGCCTGCGTCAGCATCGGCTCGGGCATGTAGGCCGCGTCGACTTGGTTGTCCTTCAGCGCCTGCGCCATGTTCGGCAGCGGGACGAGCACCCAGTTGACGCCGTTGAAGTCGACGCCGTGGTCCTTCATGACGGACTTGGTGAGGATGTCCGACGCGGTGTTCTTGGCCGTGATCGCGATGCGCTTGCCGGCCAGGTCGTTGACCGTCTTGACCGGCGAGTTCGGCACCGTGACGATCGCGTTGCTCTTCGCGTTCACCGACGTGCCGTCGGCGACGAGCTGGACGTCCTCGGCACCCTTGCTCTTGGCGACGAAGAACGGCGTGTAGGTCGAGAGGGCGATGTCCGCCTCGCCGGAGGTGGCCTTCTGCATCGACTCCTGGCCGCTCTTGGCGACGATCTGCTCGACCTCGAGGCCCTCGGCCTTGAAGTAGCCGCCGTCCACAGCGAGCCAGAACGGACCGAGGTCCGTGGTCGGCATGATGGAGACCTTGATCTTCGACTTCTCCAGGCCGCCCCCGTTCGACGAGGCGTTCGAGTCGTCCGCGCCGAGCGCACTGCAGCCGGTGAGGGCCGTGGCGGCTGCGACGGTGAGGGCGAGCCCGAGCGCGGCGCGGCGAGTGCGAACCCGGCCACTGCTCATGGCGTTTCCAAGCAAGGCCTGCTCCTTGAAGAAAGTGACGGTTGGGGAACCGATTTCAGTGGAAGTGCGTGACTCATTCTCAGGCAGTCACGCGGGCCACTGTAGAGAACGTGACAGCTTGCTCACAATGGGTGGAATCACTACCTGACCGAGTGGCGCATGTCACTCTTTCGGCCTCTGGTCTAGACCCACTGCTCCACTCGCCGTAGCTGTTCACCCAGCGTAGGGTGAGGTTCCTGAATCAGCGATGGCTGCTGTGCGTCGACTGAGCGAACGCTGTGCAAGATTGAGCGGGTCCTGTCGGGAGGGTTACATCTTCCCCGACCGTTCGCTACCCTCTGCACCTGCGGGGAGGTATCAACCTCCGATGTAGTGAGAGAGAGTGCCTGGATGGCCGATCAAGAAGTCCCAGTTCGGTGTACCAGCACACACTGTGCTTTTCCTGAGAGAATCTTCCCCGCAAAGACCACTGCCTGGCCGGGCACAACCGCCGCGCCGGTGGGTTAGGCCGACCAACAGACCGATGCAGGACCAGCGCAGGGACCCGACCGTGATGCTCGAGCTGAACCGATTCCGTCCGTCCGGGCGGGGTTCAGGAACCCCCAGTAGCGACACTGGAGACGATCTTTTCACCCGTACGGGTACCGTCTTGCGCTGGGCTCCTTCCGATGGGCCGGAGCGCCGGAACCCCGGGAGCGTGCAGACGAGTGGCTGAGGAGAACGCGATGCGCCCTGGCGGGCGCTGGACCGACCAGGGTTTCCCGAGCACGAACGATCATGGTGGAGCGGCGGTGCCGAACGAAGACGCCGCGGGGGTGGGAGGGGCCCCCGCGCAGTCGCCCGGAGCGGATCCGGGCCGGAAGGCCGGGCTGTTCTCCGGCATGCGCGACTGGCGGCTGCGGTCCAAGCTGGCCGCGGTCCTGATCATCCCGACCCTGACCGCCCTCGCGCTGGGCGCGGTGCGCGTGATCGACGACGCCCGCGAGGCGGCCGAATTCCAGCGCACCGCCGACCAGGTCGCGTTCGCCGTCAAGGTCACCACAGTGGTGCACGAGCTGCAGAACGAGCGCTCGCTGGCCGTCGCGCGGATCTCCTCGCAGAACCAGCTGCTGCAGACCGGGCTCGACTCGCAGATCGCCAAGGTCGACCGCGAAGTCGGCGGCCTGCGGGACGCGGCGCGCACCCTCCAGTACGACGACCAGGCGACCAAGGACCGCTACACCCGCGGTCTCCAGCGCCTCGACGCGCTGCGTCCGCTGCGGGCGGCGTTCAACACCCAGAACAGCCTGCCCGACATCACGGTGCTCACCGCCTACTCGGGCATCGTCGACTCGCTCATCGAGCTCGGCCGCGAGGTGACCACCGCGGTCACCGACCGGGACGTGCTGCGCCTGGGCACGAGCACGCAGGCGATCAGCGAGGCCAAGGAGTTCACCACCCGCTCCGACGCCGAGCTGCAGATCGCCGCGTTCCGCGGCAGCTTCCCCGGCGACCTGCTGGACCAGACGCGCGCGTCGGCGTCCAGCGCGGACGCCTCCGTCGCCGCCTTCCTCGCGAACGCCGACGACGATCAGCGCCAGCTCTACAACGACACCTACTCCGGCCCGGAGGTCGACGACCGCCGCCGGATCCAGACCTCGGCGTTCTCCTTCGCCCAGCTGGGCGACCCGCCGAACATCGACACCACCGCGCTCGGCAAGGACAGCACCGTGTCGGCCGACAAGCTGCACGCGGTCGAGTCGAACCTGCTGGCCCAGCTCAAGACCCGCGCCGACGACCTCGCCACGCAGGCGGTCAACTCGGCGTGGATCGGCGGTGCCGTGGTGCTCGCCGCCCTGGCGCTCGCGGTCGCGCTGATGCTCGTCGTCGCCCGCCTGATGCTGCGCCCGCTGCGGGTGCTGCGGAAGAGCGCGCTGGACGTCGCCTACACCCGGCTGCCGGAAACCGTGCAGGCGATCCTGGACGACCCGGACCCGGTCGGCGCCTCGAAGAGAGCCGTCCAGCCGGTGCCCGTCACCTCCCGCGACGAGATCGGCGAGGTCGCGCGGTCGTTCGACATCGTCCACGAACAGGCCGTCAAGATGGCCGCCGAGCAGGCCCTCCTGCGCGAGAACGTCAACGGCATCTTCGTGAACCTGTCCCGCCGGTCGCAGCGGCTGGTGGAACGCCAGCTCGGCGTGATCGACCGGCTGGAAGCCGACGAGCAGGACCCGGACCACTTGGCCAGCCTGTTCGAGCTCGACCACCTCGCGACGCGGCTGCGGCGCAACGGTGAGTCCCTGCTGGTGCTCTCCGGCGCCGGCCTGGCCAAGTCGGTGCCCAAGCCGGTGCCCGCCGCCGACGTCATCGGCGCCGCGGTGTCCGAGATCGAGCAGTACGCCCGGATCGAGGTCGGCATCGTGCCCGATGTCGCGGTCCAGGGCCTGGCGATCCACGACCTCGTGCACGTCCTCGCCGAGCTGCTCGACAACGCGACCTACTTCTCCGAGCCGGAGACGAAGGTCATCGTGCGGGCCGTGGTGACCCGCCGCAAGGCGCTCGCCATCCAGGTCACCGACCACGGTGTCGGCATGAGCGAGGAGCGGCTGGCCGAGGTCAACGCGCGGCTGGCCGACCCGCCGGACCTGGACGTGTCGGTGACCCGGCGCATGGGTCTGTACGTGGTTTCGCGGCTGGCCAAGCGCCACGGCATCGAGGTCCGGCTGCGCGAGAACGAGGACATCGAGGGTGGCGTGATCGCCCGGGTCGTCGTCCCGGCCGAGCTGCTGACCCAGCTCCGCCCGGGCATGCAGCGGCAGTCGCCGCCGCCGGCGAACCGCTCCGAGACGTCGATGTCGATGCCGAGCATCCCGATCCCGGCCGCGCGCACGGACTTCGACCAGACGCAGTCGTTCGCGCAGACACCGCCGGCCCCCTCGGCGCCGCCTCCGCCTCCCGTGCACGAACCCGTGCCGAACCAGGGCGGCCTGGTGCCGCTCGACCAGCCGATCAGCCTCGACGACCTGGTCAGCGGCGGCCGCGCGGCGGGCCCGTTCCTGTCGCCGGAGCTGCCCAAGCCCGAGACGCCGGCCTGGCCGACCGCCGAGGACCTGGCTCCGCTGGCACCGTCGTCCAACGGTGACGGCGCCAGCGCGCGGGCGAACGACACGCAGTTCGCGCCGCTGGTGCTGCCCAAGCGCGAGCCGAAGTTCGTGCCCCCGGAGGAGCCGCCCCCGGCTCCGCCGCCCGCGGCCGAGGTGGGTTCGTCGGCGCTCGAAGACGATGTACCCACCCGGCGGTTGCCGATCTACCAGTCGGTGCTGTCACGCTGGTTCAGTGAAGGTGACGACGCGGCAGCCGACCCGGTGCCGCCGCAGAGCGAGGGCGAAGACCCCAACCTGCCGCCGCTCACCGGTACCGACGAGCAGCCCGCACCGCCTGCGCCTCCCGTGCCGGCTGAGCCGTCCCGGGACGAGCTCCAGCCGACCGCGGCGACCCGGCACCCGCTCCTCCCCGCCGACGACGGCTGGCACAGTGCCTCCGACGACGGCTGGCAGGCGGCGCAGTCGCTGCTGGAGTCCAAGAACGAGGAGATCACCCCGGCCGGGCTGCCCAAGCGCGTCCCGAACCAGTACCTGGTGCCGGGGTCGATCAGCAGCCCTTCGGCCGACGCCCCGCCGCAGAACAGCTTCGCGGACAACACCGCGGGCATGCCCGGAACGGGTGCGATCACCCGCTCGGCGTCCGCGGCGCGGAGCCGGATGGCAAGCTTCCAACGGGGCTACACCTCGGGACGGCACGCCTTGAAGGAACTCCCGGCCGAAGAACAGCTGCAAGGCAGCAGGGTTCCGGGGCGTGGCAACACCACAGACAGCAGTGAGGAGTGAAAGTGACACGGGCGGGTGCAATGCAGCCGGGTGGCGCCGCGCAGCCGAACGGCCAGGCGCATGCCAAGGCGAACAATGCCGGCAGCTTCGCTTGGCTGATCACGGATTTCGTGCACCGGGTGCCCGGCGCGGCCCACGCGGTCGTGGTGTCGGCCGACGGCCTGCTCCTGGCGGCCTCACGGGGCCTGCCGAAGGACCGGGCGGACCAGCTGGCCGCGGTGGCGTCGGGGCTCACCAGCCTCGCGCGCGGCGCGGCCAAGGTGTTCGAGGGCGGCACGGTGGCGCAGACCGTGGTCGAGATGGCCAACGGTTTCCTCTTCCTCATGTCGGTATCCGACGGCTCGTGCCTGGCGGTTCTGGGGTCGCCGGAGAGTGACATCGGCCTGGTCGTCTACGAGATGACCCTGCTGGTGGAGCGGGTCGGCCAGCAGCTGACTCCGGAGATGCGAGCCCAACTGCAAGGCTCGGCCATCCGCCGCTGAGGACCTGGGAACCGAGGAGAGAGCCGTGGACGACGGGCGCTTGAGGGGTGATGGCCGGCTCGGTGACGACTTCTCCGGCGGGTGGTCCGATCAGTCGGACGAGGGCCGGGAGGACTGGCAGTCGTTCCGGGACCGCGTCGACCGCGAGTGGCGCGCGCGGCGGGTGCAGGCCTCCGACAGCGACCCCGTGCGGGAGCCGCCGAACTGGCTGACCGACAGCAATGCCGGGCAGGAACCGCTCCGGCCGATCGCCGGCGGCACCGAGTACCGCGACCGCCTGCTCGGTGGTCCGGGCGCGGAGCTGTTCGGCGGTTCGAGCGGGCCGCTGTACGACGCACGCGACTTCGCGGCGTACACGACCGAGCGGGACTTCGGAGCGGGACCGGACTCCGGTGAGTTCGCGGCGGCGCTGCCGCAGCAGGCCCACCAGGAGTACGTCGACGCCCCGCCGCCGACGGAGATGGAGACGTCCGGCCTGGTCCGGCCGTACTTCCGGACCCGTGGCCGGACGAAGGCGACGCTCGACCTGGCGATCGAGGCGCTGATTTCGACCAGCGAACAGGGCCGGATGCTCGACCGGGTCCGGGTGCCCGAGCACCGGTCGATCTGCGACCTGTGCCTCGACACCAGGTCGGTGGCCGAGGTGGCGGCGCTGCTGCGCCTGCCGCTCGGCGTGGTGCGGGTGTTGATTGGTGACGTGGCGGGCCTCGGGCTGGTGCTGGTGCACTCCAGCAGCCCGACCGTGGGCGACCGCCCGAGTATCGAGTTCATGGAAAGGGTGCTCAGTGGGCTTCGGAGAATTTGACTCCGACGCGAACGCGCCGCAGGTGACGGGTCCGACCTCGTCGGCCAAGATCGTGGTCGCCGGTGGGTTCGGTTCGGGGAAGACAACGTTGGTCGGGGCGATCTCCGAGATCGACCCGCTGACCACCGAGGCCATGATGACCGAGGCGAGCGTCGGACACGACGACACCTCGGCCACGCCCAACAAGACCACCACCACCGTGGCGATGGACTTCGGGCGCATCTCGCTGGACTCGGACCTGGTGCTGTACGTGTTCGGCACGCCGGGCCAGCACCGGTTCTGGTTCATGTGGGACGACCTCGCGGTCGGTGCCATCGGCGCGGTCGTGCTGGTCGACACGCGGCGGCTGGCCGACGCGTTCCCGTCGATCGACTTCTTCGAGAACCGGAAGCTGCCCTACGTCGTGGCCATCAACTGCTTCGACCGGCTGCTGCACCACCAGATCGAGGACGTCCGGCACGCGCTGACCATCGCGCCGTCGGTCCCGATCATGGCGTGCGACGCGCGGGAGCGGGAGTCCGCGAAGCAGGTGCTGATCTCGGTCGTCCAGCACGCGATCGCGCACGATTCGGCGTTGCGCGCGGGATAGCCCATGACGCCCCGATCCGGATGCGGCCGTTGGAGTGAACTCCGCGTGCTTCACCCACTTCGGGGAGTGCTGTCACCGTCCGGAGGAGCAGCCGGCCGGCGTGGTCCGGTGACGCCGGGAACGGTGTCGTGGCCCTGGGGTCGCGACACCGGGGCTGACCTGCGCGGACGGTTCACGCGTGCGAGTCGTGGGCCACGGCCTGGTGCGTCCCCCGGACGGGGGAGGCGGACCGCGCTGCCGCGGAACTCGGCCGGGTGCACACGTAGGGTGCGCAGCGGCCCGCCGGTGGCGGGCTCGACACCACCGGCGGTGCGAATACGCTTTACCGTGGCGTCGCCGACCGGCCGTGCCGGACGCTCCGGGGTGCGGCGGGCGACGCCGCACGAGCAAGGAGGAGCAGGAGTGACGGCTTCCGGCCAGGGCACGTTCGGCTGGCTCATCACGGACTTCGTCCGCCGGGTACCCGGTGCCGCGCACGCCGTTCTGGTGTCCGCGGACGGGTTGCTGCTGGCGCCGTCGGAAGGGCTGCCCCAGGAACGCGCGGAGCAGCTTTCGGCGGTCGCGTCCGGGCTGATCAGCCTGACGGCGGGGGCCGCGCGCTGCTTCGAGGCGGGCGGCGTCAACCAGACCGTGGTGGAGATGGAGCGCGGCTACTTGTTCCTGATGTCCGTTTCGGACGGGTCGTCGCTGGCCGTGCTGGCCGCGCCGACGTGCGACATCGGCACGGTCGCCTACGAGATGACCCTGCTCGTCGAGCGGGTCGGCCAGCAGATCACCCCCGAGCTGCGCGCCCAGCTGCAGGGTGGCGTGCGTGGGTAGGTCGAGATGAGGATTTCGGGATTCGACGATCCGGACTCCAGCGGCTGGGACGCACTGCACCGCGGCACCGAGCGCGAGGGTTTCGATTCGCCCAGCAAGTTCGACATGTCGACGCTGTCGATGATCATGCCCAAGCGCAAGCCGTCGCGCCCGCAGCCGGACGCGCAGGGCTACACGGACGAGGACACCCGCGAGTGGGGTTCGTCGGCCGACGAGGGCGACGACTACACCGCTCCGGAGATCGACGACGAGCCTGCGGGCCGCCGGGCCAGGCGCTCGCCGGAACCCGGCGCCCTCCCCGGCAGGCGGTCGCGGGGTGAGGACGACCGTCGCGGGCCCTCGCCGGAGTTCGGTGACGACTACGCACGCCCGGCCTCCGGGGGCTTCCCGAGGCGTTCGTCCTCCGACGAGGAACACCCCCGCCCGGCGTTCGGGGGCTACCAGGGGCGGCGCGCGCCGGAGCAGCCCGTTCCCGACCCGATGGGCTTCCAGGGCGGGCACTCGCCGGTGGTGGCCGACGACGGGTACGACCCCGTCGAGCCGGAGTGGCAGGACGGCGACCGGTTCCAGCCGGAGCCGCCGCCGCTGGAGCCGGCGTGGACCCCGCCGCGGGGTGCGCGTCCGCCCGCGCCGCCGTCTCACCACCCACCCGCACCGCGACCACCCGCACCGCGCCCGCCGGCGCCGCGGCCACCCGCCCCGGTGTCGCGGCCGCACCCGGTGTCGCCGCCGCCGATGTCCCGGCAGGCCGCGCCGCCGCCCGCGTGGACGCCGCCGCCCCCCGCCGACTGGACGCCCCCGCCGGACCCGGAGACCCGCTGGATCCCGAACCCGGAACCGTGGGAGGACCCGGCCTGGAACGAGCCGGCCCGCGTGGCGAGCCCGGTGCCCGTCGCGTCGCCGGGGTCGCGGGTCCGCCCGTACACCCGCACGGGCGGCCGCACCCGGTCCGACCACAACCTGGCGCTGGAGGCACTGGTCTCGACCTCCGACGACGGGCGCCGCTACCGCGGGGTCCGCTCGGTCGAGCACCGCCGGATCTGCGACCTGTGCCTGGACACCCGGTCCGTGGCGGAGATCGCCGCGCACCTGCGGCTGCCACTGGGCGTGGTGAAGGTGCTGGTCGGCGACATGGCCGACATCGGTCTGGTGCTGATCCACCAGACCGAGCTGATCCTCGGCGACCGCTCGTCCCGCGAGTTCATGGAACGCGTCCTGGCCGGCCTGCGCGCCCTCTAGCCCTGCCGCGGCACCCAGCGCTTGGGAGCCGGGCCGGCGTCAGTCCTCCACGAGCGCCGCGGACGTGATGCGGTGCAGCGAGTAGCGCTCGTTGTTCTCGCCTTCGAGCACCCCGCCGCCGACGCGCACGGGCCGGACCACGCGCTGGCTCGCCGTGCCGCGGGAGTCCACGAACCCGATCCACACCTCGCGGCGCTCCAGGGTCGCTCGTGACAGCAGCTCCAGCGTCGCCGACGTGTCCGCGCCGCCGCCGACCGGTGCCCGCACCGCGGAACCCCGGCGGCGAGCCGAAGCGGCGTCACCGGCCCGGAGGTTGGAGACGATCCGGACCGCCTGGTCCTCCGTCAGCACCGCCTGCTCACCCGGGCTGCGGCGCGCCGCCCGCGCCTTCGCGGGCAGGCGGCGACCGCCGGGCCGGATGTCGACCACCCGGCCGTCCGGGCCCTCCGCGGCCGGGGCGAACCCGGCGCCGCGCAGGGCCGCCAGGACCTCGTGCAGCGGGTCCGGGCTGATCACCACCGTCGGTGCGATGAGCCGCAGGGCGTGCTCCGCCGCGACCGGGTGGGCCAGCACCTCGGCCAGCAGCGCTTCGTCGTCGCAGCGCAGGAACGACGCCGCGACCCCGCCGCGGAGCCGTCCGTGCCGCCGGGCGACGTCGTCGATCAGGTAGCTCAGCCCCTGCGGCACCGGGGTCGCCGACTTCGTCTTGAACAGCGCGTGCAGCTCGTCGGCCGTGCGGCCGGTGTCCAGCGCGCGCCGCACCGACGCCTCGGTGATCCGGTAGACCGTCGCGTGCCCCGCCGACTCGACGTCGGCGGCAGCTGAGATTTCCGCCGCCAGCTCCGGCTCCAGCGGCCCCGGCGCGACGACCGTCAGGTCGGCCTGCAGCAGCACGCGGTCCACCGGTGCGGGCAGCGCGTCCAGGATGGCCTCGACCGCACCCGGCCGGTCTTCGGCGAGCAGCGCCCGCGTCGCCGTCGTGACGCCGCCGAGCCCGACGATCCCCAGCGCGCTCGCCTCGGCCATCGTCCAGCGGACGGTCTCGTCCCGCAGCCGCCCGCCCCGCCGCGGCGCGCGCCAAGCCAGCACCGCGACGAGCTCGTCGACGCTCTTCACGCCGGCGCCCCGCGGCAGGTCGGCCAGCGCGGTCAGGATCCGCCGCCGGGCGACCGGTGCCAGCGGGCGGCGGAGGTCTTCCGACAGCGGCGCGATCGGCTTGTCCTTGGCGTCCCGGCCGCCGGCCATGCCCGGCAGGCGCGGCAGCTCCAGCCACGCCTGGGCGAGCGTCATCCACCGCTGCGCGGTCGGCGACGCGAGCCAGGAGTCGGTCAGCGTCGTCGGCACCCACTCGGGGACGCTCGCCTCGCTGTCCGCGACGAGCCCGGCGCCCACGGCCAGCTCGGCCACCAGGATCGCCTGGGTTTCGTCGGCCTCCAGGTCCTTGGCGAGCTTCTTCAGCTCCCGCACGCCGAGGCCGCCCGACTTGAGCACCGGCGGCGGCGCCGCCGACCACGCGCGCAGCAGGGTTTCGGTACGGCGCAGGAACTCCATCGCCTCGCCGGCCGCGGCCTCGTCCAAAATGGACGGCTGGTGCGGGTGCACCGGCAGCCCGGGCTCGGTCAGCGTGCCGGGCGCGAACGCCCCGCCGCGCACCGCGATGCCGAGCTCGCGCGGCAGCTCGACGGTCTGGTCGTCGCGCCGCAGCAGCAGGCCGCGGGCGAGCAGCTTCTGCACCGGCGTCTCGGCCTTCTCGAGCGAGAGGTCCAGCCCGGCGTCGCGGGTGCGGCCGATGGGCGGGCCGGCGGCGAGGGCGGTCAGCACGGCGCGTTCGTCGTCGGCCAGCTCGGCGAGCCGTGCGCCGAGGTCCTCGCCGGCCAGCGAGGGCGAAGACGTGCCCAGTCCGGCCGGGAACGGCCCGAGGGCCTCCCGGGCCGCGGGCGGCACGCGCAGGGCGTCGTCCGGGCCCCAGGTCAGCGCCCGGGCGCGGAGCCGGGCCAGTGGCGCGCCGACGTCGGTGCCGACGAGCTTCGCGACGTCTTCGACCGGCACCGGGTCGCGGTCCGCGCCGGCGAGCAGGCACGCTTCGAGCACGGCCAGGGTGAAGGTGTCGAGGTCTTCGCAGGCGCGCGCGACCGAGCCCGGCGTGCCGGCCCGGGTGGCCAGCACCGTGCTGTCGGAGGGCGGGGGCGTGGACAGGTCGCGCCGCGTGCGGAGCAGCTCTGCGAGTGCGTCGTCGGACTCCGCACGCAGCCAGTCCGCCAAAGAGGTCGCGGGCATAGAAGACCAGGGTACCGGGCGGTTGCGCCGGGCCGCGCGGGCTGAGGCAGACTGTGCTTCGACGCGTTGGGAACGGTTGTGGAGGACGTTGTGGCCAAGGGTGAGAAGAAGCACAAGGGCATCGACCCGACCTGGCCGGGCGAGGCCGGCGAGCACCCCGTGACCGAGCTCGCGGCCGACCGCCAGGGCGCGCTGTCGCCGTTCGGCGACATCACCTTCCCCCTCGACACGGTGCCCTACGTGCACCCCGAGACCGAGATCAACCGCTGATCACATAGTTACCGATCCGACCAAAAGCAGGCCCCTCGCTACGGTACGTAACCGTGTCGCCCGACCGGTCAGCCGTGGCTGTGGTCGGATCGGTGACCAGCAACACCGTACTGGTCAGTACCGGTATCGGGCCCTCGTGAGGGCGGTCACGGGAGTAGGTTTCCTCCCGTCCCAGCCCACCTTTCCCACACGGGGGTAGTGCCATGCCGGTTCCCGGTCCCGGATATTCGATCACCGTCCGGGTGGAGGCCCCGGCCTCGGTCACCGCGGCCGGTGACCTGACCGCCGCCGTCGGCCGTGTCGGTGGCGTGCTGACCGCGTTCGACGTCGTCGAGTCCCACTCCGACTCGATCGTGGTCGACATCAGCGCCAACGCGCTGTCGGAGAACCACGCGAACGACATCACCCAGACGCTCGACTCGCTGCCCGGCGTCAAGGTCCGCAAGGTCTCGGACCGGACGTTCCTGATCCACCTCGGCGGCAAGATCGAGGTCACGCCCAAGGTCGCGCTCCGCAACCGTGACGACCTCTCGCGCGCCTACACCCCGGGCGTCGCCCGCGTCTGCCAGGCGATCGCCGCCAACCCCGAGGACGCGCGCCGGCTGACCATCAAGCGCAACACCGTCGCCGTCCTCACCGACGGTTCCGCGGTGCTCGGGCTCGGCAACATCGGCCCCGCGGCGGCGCTGCCGGTGATGGAGGGCAAGGCGGCGCTGTTCAAGAAGTTCGCCGACGTCGACGCGTGGCCGGTGTGCCTGGACACCCAGGACACCGAGGAGATCATCCTGATCGCCAAGGCGCTGGCCCCGGTGTACGCGGGCATCAACCTCGAGGACATCGCCGCGCCGCGCTGCTTCGAGATCGAGAAGCGGCTGCGCGAGCAGCTGGACATCCCGGTGTTCCACGACGACCAGCACGGCACCGCGATCGTCGTCGTCGCGGCGCTGCGCAACGCCCTGCGCGTGGTCGGCAAGAGCATCGAGGACTGCAAGATCGTGGTCAGCGGCGTCGGCGCGGCCGGCTCGGCGATCATCCGCCTGCTGCTGCAGAAGAACCCGGGCGACATCGTCGCGGCGGACATCGACGGCATCGTCCACTCGGCCCGCGGCAACCTCGACGACAACCTGGCCTGGATCGCGTCGCACACGAACAAGGAGCAGGTCAGCGGCACCCTGCACGAAGCACTCGTGGGCGCCGACGTGTTCATCGGCGTCTCGGCGCCCAACCTGTTCGGCGCCGAGCAGGTGGCGACGATGAAGTCCGACGCCGTCGTCTTCGCGCTGGCCAACCCGGACCCGGAGATCGACCCGATGGAGGCCCAGAAGCACGCCGCGGTCGTGGCGACGGGCCGCAGCGACTTCCCCAACCAGATCAACAACGTCCTGGCGTTCCCGGGCGTGTTCCGCGGCCTGCTGGACGCGAACGCGAACAACATCGACGACTCGATGCTCCTGGCCGCGGCCGACGCGATCGCGGACGTCGTGGACAACGGCAAGCTGAACGCGTCGTTCATCGTGCCGAGCGTGTTCGACAGCGCCGTCGCGCCGGCGGTGGCCGAGGCGGTCCGGAAGGCCGTGCTCGCGGAACGCTGACCCAACGCCGCGACTCATTCGGGACGTCCGGTGTCCCGAATGAGTCATTCGCGACACGGGACCGTCAGCGGACTCGTTCCAGCAACCGCACCTCCACCTCCGGCAGGTCGTCGAACCGGGCCCGGCCGTCCGTGGTCACCAGCGTGCGGCCGGTGGCCCGGGCGGTCGCCGCGATGATCAGGTCGTGCGCGCCGCGGGCCTGCCCGGTCCGCTGGAGGTGCGCCAGCAGCTCGGCGTGGTGCTCGACGACGCTCGTCGTGTAGTCGACCACCGGCGTGACGGCCAGGAACTCCGCCAGGAACGCGCTGTGCGCCGCCCGGCGGGCCGGGTTCGGGTCGAGCCGCAGGCCCGCTTCGTACTCGGTGACCACCAAGGCCGGGACGGCGACGTCGTCCTCGTCGCCGATCGCCCCCGCGGGCAGCCGCTGCCGGGCGGCGTCGACGAGGATGCCGGTGTCGAGGATCAGTCGCGCCACGGGTCGCCGTCCAGCTCTGCGGATGCTGTCTCGCGGACCTTCGCCACGTTCTCCTCGAACCGCTCGTCGGCGTCGAGCTTCCCGGCCCAGCGGTGGAACACCGCGCACACCTCGGCGCCGTTCGCGCGCTGCGCGGGCACGATCAGCGCCACCCGCCTGCCGTTGCGGGTGACGACGATCGTTTCGCCCTTCTCCGCCTCGTCGAGCACCGCGGAGAACGACCGGGAAGCTTCGGAGGCCGTCAGTTCCATCACGGAATCAGATTATCAGATTCCGGGATTCTGAACCCTGCGGCCGCGGCGTTGTCCCCCCGAAGGCGGAAGTAGCCTCGCCGTGTGAGTGAACTCAGCCACGTCGACGAGACCGGCGCCGCCCGGATGGTCGACGTCTCCGGCAAGACCGCCACCGCGCGCACCGCGCTCGCCGCCGGGACCGTGCGGACCACCGCCGAGGTGCTCCGGTTGCTGGCCACCGACGGCCTCCCCAAGGGCGACGCCCTCGCCACCGCGCGCATCGCCGGGATCATGGGCGCCAAGCGGGTGCCCGAGCTGATCCCGCTGTGCCACCAGATCGCGCTGTCCGGCGTCAAGGTCGAGTTCACCCTCGGCGAGGCCGAGGTGGGCATCCGCGCGACGGCGAAGACCACCGACGTCACCGGCGTCGAGATGGAGGCGCTGACCGCGGTGGCCGTCGCCGGGCTGACCCTGCACGACATGATCAAGGCCGTCGACCCGGCGGCGACACTGGACGAGGTCCGCCTGCTCCGCAAGGACGGCGGCAAGACCGGAACCTGGGAGCGGCCGTGAAGCACAGCGCGCGCGTGATCGTGGCGTCCAACCGCGCCGCGAAGGGCGTCTACGAGGACAAGACCGGCCCGGTGATCGCCGCCTGGCTGGCGGACCGCGGGTACGACGTGCCGGCACCGGTCGTCGTCGAGGACGGCGACCCGGTGGGCGTCGCGCTGCGGGCCGCGCTGGCCGACGGCGTCGCCGTGGTCCTCACCACCGGCGGCACCGGCATCTCGCCGACCGACCGCACCCCGGACGTCACCCGCGCGCTGCTGGACCACGAGCTGCCGGGCGTCGCGGACGCGATCCGCGCGGCCGGCCTGCCGAAGGTGCCGACGGCGGTGCTTTCGCGCGGGGTGGCGGGCGTGGCGGGGCGGACCCTGGTGGTGAACCTCCCCGGCTCGAGCGGCGGCGTCAAGGACGGCCTTGGCGTCCTGGACGGCATCCTGGAGCACGCGGTCGACCAGCTGGCCGGGGGCGACCACCCGCGCGCGGCCGTGGCTGCGCCGTCGGTGCGGGTCGTCCGGGCCGTGGTGACCGAGGAGCCGCTGTCGGTGGAAGAGCACGCCCGCCTGGTCGAGGACGACGCGGCGGGCGCGGTGGTGACGTTCGCGGGGGTGGTCCGCGACCACGACGGCGGCAAGGGCGTCCGCGACCTGACCTACGAGGGCCACCCGAGCGCGGGCCAGGTGATCGCCGACGTCGTCGCGGACCTGTCGGCGCGCTGGGCCGGCGTCCGCGCGGTCGCCGTGAGCCACCGGCTGGGGGCGCTGACGATCGGCGACGTCGCCCTGGCGTGCGCCGTGGCCGCGGAGCACCGCGGGCAGGCGTTCTCGGCGTGCTCGGAGCTCGTGGACGAGGTCAAGGCGCGGTTGCCGGTGTGGAAGCACCAGCACTTCACCGACGGCACGGACGAGTGGGTCAACTCGCCGTAGCCCGGAACGCCGTGCCGCGGGGTTGCGGCTGCGATGCCCGATTCGAGGCGCTGAGAGCCCCTGAGCGGTGTTCAGGCACGCCTGTCTGGTTCTGGGGCCGCGGCGGAGCACGTCTGCGCCCGCTGAGGCGACTGGGGGCCCGCTGAGGTCCGAAACGCGTGAAGGGCTCCCACCGCCCGGGGGATCGGCGGTGGGAGCCCTTTCAGGTCACGGCTCGAGGCCGGACCCGCGCATCACTGCGAGATCGTCACTTGGTGGCGATCTTCTGTCCGACGAGGATCAGGTCCGCGTTCGGGATGTACTTCGCGTTCAGGTCCTGCAGCTTCGCGTAGCCGCCCTGGACGTTGAACTGCTTGGCGATCTTCGACAGGGTGTCGCCCGCCACGACGGTGTAGTCACCGGCCGGGTTGGAGCTGCTCACGCCGGTCGCCGCGGGGGCGGCCGGGGCCGGAGCCGACGCCGCCTTCTTCGGGGCGGGCGCGGTCGTGCTCTTCTTCGGGGTCACCTTCTTGGTGGTGTTGCCGGTGGCCTTGGGGGCCGACGAGCCGCCGCCGCCCTTCTTGCCACAGACCGGCCACGCCTGGATGCCCTGACCCTGCAGGACGCGCTCGGCCACGGCGATCTGCTCGTCGCGGGAAGCGTTCGCCGCGCTGCCGGTGCCGCCGTAGGCCTTCCAGGTGCTCTGCGAGAACTGCAGGCCGCCGTAGTAGCCGTTGCCGGTGTTGGTGTTCCAGTTGCCGCTGCTCTCGCACTGCGCGATGGCGTCCCAGTTGGTCGCCGACGCGGGGGTCGCGGCGATCGCGAGGGGAGCGCCGACCGCAATGCCCGCGATGGCGACGCGAGCGACGGTGCGGGTGGCAGCGGACATCTTGCGGTGCTTGCCTCGGTAAGACATTTGGATGCTTCTCGGTTTCCCAGCGCCTACGAACCGGTGTGAGGGTCAGGATCGGGGTCCTGGCGCCGGCCATCCCAGGCCGGCAGACGGCTCCGACGCACGACGCGTCGTCCTCGTCCCCTCGTCCCTGTCCGGAAATGCTTTCGCTCGGGGTATGGGTCCGGGGATCCGTCGGACAGGGCTAGGCGCTACGGATTCCCGGTCGTGCTGGTTGGTCGGGGCCAACCGAAAAGCGACGGTACGTAACGATGGCCGTGATCGGAAATTATTCGGGGCGTGACCTACGTCACAGTAACGGCACGCAACCCAGGTCGATACGGTTGTTTGCGCTGGTCAGCGGGCCGTTATCTGCCCGTTTCCTACCCGAGATAAAACACGGATCGTGAGGCTTGCATCACGTGTTTCGCGGAGCGAATGGGCCATTCGCGCCGCCCGGATCGCGATTGAAGCGCGCATCTTATGGGGCCCGGGGGTACCGCGCCAGACTTGACAATCCTGCACCACTTGCCCCAAGAGTCACAGCAGTCCCACCTGTTCGAGGGGTTTCCCGACCCGGTCGGAGCGGCGGTGACGGCCGGACCCGTCCGCCGGCGCCGACGCAGGGCGACGGACCAGGTGAAACAGGTCACCGGAAGGCGTGACGGCCGGTGGCTGTCAGCTTCCCGCGAACACCCGGAACCGGTGACGCGCCACGCCGACGGGTCCGAAGCCGGTCGCCGAGCGGTCGGCCGCCGTACCCGAGCGGTCGTCGTTTTACAGGGAAACCGAACTCCGCTGTGCTCCGCCGGACGGACCACACCCTTCCCGACTTCGGCCCAAACCCCAGCCAACGCGCCCCAGGGGGTCGGCCGACCGACCGGGTACGGGGTCAGCCGCCGGCGAAGGGCGGGAGGACGTCCAGCTCGGCGCCGTCGCGCAGGGGGCGGGTGAGGTCGCGGACCGCGATGCCGTCCAGGAGGTAGGTGACCGCGTCCAGGATCCGCGGCAAGGAAGAAGGGTGCAGGCGGCGCAGCTCGGCCACCGCGTCGGCGACCGACGCCCCGTCCGGCAGCTGCACCTTCTCTTCTTCCGTGCCCGCCGCCGCGCGCGCCGCCGCGAAGTACCGCACCGCGATGGTCACCGTCGCCACCCTCAACCGCCGATCGCGCTCATCGGCCGGATCGGCTGCGCGAACCCGGCGTCGTTGATCTCGTGCCCGGCGAGCTTGCCCCACATCGTCGCCCGCCAGGCGTCCGCCACCTCCTCATCGCGCGCGCCCGCGCGCACGAGGGACCGCAGATCCGTCTCGTCGTTGCTGAACAGGCAGGAGCGCACCGCGCCGTCGGCGGTCAGCCGCGTCCGTTCGCAGGCCGCGCAGAACGGCCGGGTCACCGACGCGATCACGCCGACGTCGCCGGGGCCGCCGTCGACCAGCCAGCGCTCGGCGGGCGCCCCGCCGCGCGCCTCCGAGGCCGGCGTCAGCTCGAAGGAAGCCGAAAGCATCGAAAGGATCTCGGACGCGGTGATCATCTCGCCGCGGTTCCAGCCGTGCTGGGCGTCCAGTGGCATCTGCTCGATGAACCGCAGGTGGTAGCCCTCGTCCAGGCAGAACTTCAGCAGCGGCACGGCTTCGGTCTCGTTGAGCCCGCGGATCAGCACGGCGTTGACCTTCACCGGCGCCATCCCGGCGTCCCGCGCCGCGGCGAGGCCCGCGATCACGTGCGAGAGCCGGTCGCGGCGGGTGATCGTCTTGAACAGCTCGGGGTCGACGGTGTCGAGCGAGACGTTGATCCGGGCCAGCCCGGCCTCGGCGAGCCCCGCGGCCCGCCGGGCCAGTCCGATCCCGTTGGTGGTCATGGACAGCCGCGGCCGGGGCGACAGTGCCGTGATCCGCGCGACGAGGTCCTCGAGGCCCGGTCGCAGCAGCGGTTCCCCGCCGGTGAGCCGGATGTCGGTGACGCCGAGCATTTCGACGGCGATCCGCATCAGCCGGACCAGTTCGTCGTCGGTCAGCACCTGCTCGCCGGGCATCCAGTCGAGGCCCTCGGCGGGCATGCAGTAGGTGCAGCGCAGGTTGCACCGGTCCGTGAGGGAAACCCGGAGATCGGTGGCCACCCGGCCGAAGGTGTCGATGAGGTGCGGGTTCGCGGGCCGGGGCACGCCTGTTGAGCCTCGTGTGCCGGGGACGCGAGGAAACCCGAGATCCACTGCCGTCATTACGCACAGGGTAGCTCCGGAAGGGGCGGCCCGACGTCTTCTCTAGGATACTTTGTGCAGTGAGTTGTTCAGCGGCCGAACTAACGAGGGCTCGTGACGGAAAAGACTTACCCGGTCACCGAAGAGGAACTCTTCCGCTTCGCGGAATTGGGTCGCCAGAGCAGCACGTTCACCGTCCTGCGGCACGCCAGGATCGCCGAGCGGATGGGGCTCTCCGGCACCGACCACAAGACGTTCGACCTGGTCATCCAGGCCGGCGGCCCGCTCACCGCCGGCCGGATCGCCGGGCTGACCGGCCTGTCCACCGGCGCGGTCACCGGCGTCATCGACCGGCTGGAGAAGGTCGGGCTGGTCCGCCGCGTGCGTGACCCCGAAGACCGCCGCAAGGTCCTCGTCGAGGTGGTCCCGGGGGTCGCCGAACGCTTCGCGCCGCTCTTCGAGTCGGCCTTCGCCACCCTCCGCGACCTGCTCGCGCAGTTCTCCCCGGCGGAGCGAAAAGTGATCGAGCGTTATCAGAACGCAATGCTCGAAGAGCTGCGCGCCGAAGTCATGGACAATTCGCGCCCCGCGTAGCTTTTCCTCAACTGCGGAGATAATGTCTGCGGCATGCCGCAATTTCGGTTGTCCGAGGCCGCGCGCCTGCTCGGCGTCAGCGACGACACCGTCCGGAGGTGGGTGCGCGCGGGGCAGCTGACCGCCACCGACGACGCCGCCGGCCGCAAGGTCGTCGACGGCGCCCAGCTCGCCGGGTTCGCCCGGGCACAGGCCGCCGCGCCCGACGACCCGTCGGCGGTCGGCCGGTCCGCCCGCAATAGGTTCGTGGGGCTGGTCACCGAGGTGATCACCGACAAGGTGATGGCCCAGGTGGAGCTGCAGTGCGGGGCGCACCGCGTGGTGTCCCTGATGAGTACCGAAGCCGTCCGCGAGCTGGGCCTGCGCCCGGGGGTGCTCGCGGTTGCGGTGGTCAAGGCGACCACCGTCGTGGTGGAAACACCGGAAGGAAGCAAATGAAGAAGCTCGCTCTCGCCGTGGCGGCCGTCGCCCTGTCCGCGGGTGCGTGCAGCAGCTCGGACGAGCCCAGCACGCAGACCGGCGCCTCGTCGGTCACCGCGCCCGCGCCCAAGGGGGCCGCGAAGACCGGTGGCGGCTCGCTGACCGTGTTCGCGGCCGCGTCGCTCACCGAGTCGTTCACCGCGCTCGGCAAGGCGTTCGAGGCGAAGCACCCCGGCGTCACCGTGAAGTTCAGCTTCGCGGGCTCGTCCGGCCTGGTCCAGCAGCTGACCAACGGCGCCAAGGCCGACGTCTTCGCCTCGGCCGACCAGGCCACCATGGACAAGGCCGTCCAGGGCGGCGTGATCGACGGCCAGCCGGCGGTCTTCGCGACCAACAAGCTCGCCATCGCGGTCGCCCCGGGCAATCCCAAGGGGATCAAGTCCTTCGCCGACCTGAACAAGCCCGGCCTGACCGTGATCACCTGCGCCCCGCAGGTGCCGTGCGGTGCGGCCGCGAAGAAGGTCGAGACGGCCACCGGTGTCACGCTCAAGCCGAAGAGCGAAGAGCAGGACGTCAAGCAGGTGCTGAACAAGGTCGCCTCCGGTGACGCCGACGCGGGTCTCGTCTACGTCACCGACACGACGTCGGCCGCGGGCAAGGTCGACAAGGTCGACTTCCCCGAGGCGGCGCAGGCGATCAACAGCTACCCGATCGCCGTGGTCAAGGGCGGGCAGAGCGCGCTGGCCAAGGAGTTCGACGACTTCGTCCTCGGCGCCGACGGCAAGACCGAGCTGACCAAGGCCGGGTTCGGCTCTGCCCGGTAAGCGGCTCTCCAACGGCCGGCCGGGATCCGTCCCGGCCGGCCGTTCGCGCGTTCCGTGGGTCCTCGGCATCCCTGCCGCGCTGGCGCTGGCCCTCGTCGTCCTGCCGGTCGTCGGGCTGCTGGTCCGCTCGGACCTGACGCGGCTGCCGTCGCTGATCGCCACGCCGTCGTCGTGGCACGCGCTGCGGCTGTCGCTCATCACGGCCGCGTTGTCCACGCTGACCTGCGTGCTGCTCGGGGTGCCGCTGGCCGTCGTGCTCGCGCGGGCCCGCTTCCGCGGCGTCCGGCTGCTGCGCTCGATCGTGCTGCTGCCGCTGGTCCTGCCGCCCGTCGTCGGCGGTCTCGCGCTGCTCTACCTGCTCGGCCGCAAGGGCTTCCTCGGCGTCCTGATCACCGCGCTGACCGGGGAGTCCCTCCCGTTCACCACGGCCGCCGTGGTCATCGCGCAGACGTTCGTCGCAATGCCGTTCCTGGTCGTCAGCCTCGAAGGCGCGTTGCGCGGCTCCGGGGACCGCTACGAGCAGGTCGCCGCGACGCTCGGCGCGCGTCCGTGGACGGTGTTCCGCCGGGTCACGCTGCCGCTGCTGCTGCCCGCGCTCGGCTCCGGCGTCGTCCTCAGCTTCGCCCGCGCGCTCGGCGAATTCGGCGCGACGATCACCTTCGCGGGCAGTCTCGAAGACGTCACCCGCACGCTGCCGCTCGAGGTCTACACGCAGGCCGAAGTGGACATCGACAGCGCCGTCGCGCTCTCGCTGCTGCTCATCGTCGTGGCGGTCGTCGTGATCGCCGTCGCGCGGCCGCGCTCGTGGGAAGGCGGTCTCCGGTGAGCCTCGCCGCCCGGATCACCGCCGTCCGCGGCTCGTTCTCGCTGGACGTCGACCTGGACGTGCCCGCCGGGCACGTGCTGGCGCTGCTCGGGCCGAACGGCTGCGGCAAGTCGACGGTCCTGGGCTGCCTCGCCGGGCTGATCACGCCGGTGTCGGCGGAGATCACGGTGGCCGGGCGCGCGCTGGCCGGCGTCGCGCCGCACCGCCGGGGGATCGGCCTGCTCTCCCAGGACGCCCTGCTCTTCCCGCACCTTTCGGCGGCGGACAACGTCGCGTTCTCACCGCGCTCGACCGGCGCCGGCCGCCGCGCCGCCCGGGAGCGCGCCTTCTACTGGCTGGCCGAAGTGGACGCCGTCGCGCTGGCCGACCGGCGGCCGGGGCAGCTGTCCGGTGGCCAGGCCCAGCGCGTCGCGATCGCCAGGGCCCTGGCCGCCGAACCGGAACTGCTGCTGCTCGACGAGCCCTTCGCCGCCCTCGACGTCGACGCCGCGCCGGCGATCCGCGGCCTGCTGCGGCGGGTCCTCAAGACCGGGCCGACGACGGTGCTCGTCACGCACGACCCGCTGGACGCGCTCGCGCTCGCCGACCACGTCGCGGTGATGAACGACGGCCGGATCGTCGAACGCGGCCCGACCCGTGAAGTGCTTTCGGCGCCGCGGACGGCGTTCACCGCGCGGATCGCCGGCCTCAACCTGGTCGCCGGCACCGCGGTCGCCGGAGGGCTGCGGACGGCAGCGGGCGAGGTCGTCAGCGGTCTCCCGGCGGCCGACGTGGTGCCGGGCGAGCCCGCGGTGGCGGTGTTCCCGCCCAACGCGGTCGCCGTCTACGCCCGCGACGGCGAGCGCCGCGGCAGCCCGCGCAACACGACCGGCGCCGTCGTCGCAGGCCTGGAGCCGCACGGGCCGGTGATCCGCGTCCGGGCCGAGGGCGACGGCTGGGCCCACGGCCTCACCGCCGACCTCACCCCGGCCGCCGTCGCCGAGCTGGCCCTGGAGCCCGGCTCGGCGGTGACGCTGTCGGTGAAGGCCGCGACCGTGGCGATCCACCCGGCCGCGGCCTCGTGAGCGGTAAGGCGGGTCAGAACCCGCTGCTGAGTCTCAGGACATCGCCGACAGTTGATGTCTCAGGACATCGCGGACACTGACCGGCCTGTCGGTGTGGTGACCAGGGCAGTTGTGGTG
>JARAWT010000004.1:0-215150 GCA_033793495.1 Streptomyces sp. MN03-5084-2B
CCACGGTCTGCGCCGGGGCAGCCGGCGCCGGCACGGCCACACCCAGCACCGCCGACAAACTGAACGTCACGACAGCCAGAACTCTGGTTCTCAGATTCATGATCACCCCACGCTTTGGTCCGTGGTTCGGCTGCGTCGGGGTCGGATACGCCACACGGAGTCAACCTCGAGCGCCCTGAGGGAGTCCGCGCATACCGCGGCGGCCCCCTCCCGCGAAACCCCCGCGGCTCGCGTCGGCAGCCGTAACCGCTGGGCTGCGCGCCTCCCGCTGCCCTCGCTGGAACGCGCCAGTCCGCATCGGCGAAACCCCGCGGCTCGCGTCAGCGGCCGCGCCCGCTGGGCCGCGCGGATCGGCACCGCGTGGGTTCGGGCGGCGCCGCCGTCCACCTCGGCCCCCCGCCCCGCCCCCGCCCCCTCCCCTCGCCCTCGCCCTCGCTAGAACGCGCCGATCAGGATCAGCACGCCGAGCGTGATCAGGACCAGTGGCAGGACCACGTGACCCCACCTCGCGAGTACCCGGGCCACGCCCGGCCGGGTCGCCAGGAACCGGCCCGCGGCGCACCACACCGCCACGCCCGCCAGGAACACCGCGACGTAGCCCACCAGGCCCGCGGGCCCGGTGGCGGCGAACGCAGGAACGTACACGCCGACGTTGTCGCCGCCGTTGGCGAAGCACACCGTCGCGATTGCGAGCACGCCGGCCGCCGGTGGTGGCTCGTCCTCGTCCTGGCTCCGCGCCTGCCAGGCCGCGCGGATGCCCAGCAGCACCGGCAGCACGCCGAGCCAGCGGATCGCACCCTCCGGCAGGAGGCCGGCTCCGAGCGCCCCCGCGACCGACACCGCCAAGATCGCCGCGAAGCCCAGGAACTGTCCCGCCACGACCTTGAGCTCGCCGCGGCGGCCGGCCGCCTGACCGAAGAACACCGCCAGCAGCACCAGGTCGTCGACGTTCGTCACCGCGAACATCGCGGCCGCGCGCCCGAGCAGTGCGACGTCCATCCCCCACCTCCGCGGAAAACCGCTTGGCGAAGGCCGCGCGGCACAGGACGATTCTGCCCATGCTCGCCGTCACGCGCCGCGGCTACGCCGGTCCGGCCGACCTGCGGGCCATGCAGAGCCTGGCCCAGCGGATCTGGTCGAAGTCGAGTTCGCTGCACGTCGGAGATCTCGCGTGGCAGCGGTTCCAGCACGCCGGCCGGGAAGCCGAGTGGCCGACCGTGCTGTGGGAAGCGGGCGGCGAAGTCGTCGCGTGGGGCTGGGTTTCGCTACCCGGTGAACTGGCGCTGCTCGTGGATCCGGCGCGCCCCGAACTCGCGTCCGGGGTGCTCGCCTGGTTCGAAGACACCGCGTCCGCGGCCGAGCTCGCTGTCACCGTGCTCGACGCCGAGAAGCATGTCATCGCCGCGCTGGAGCGCTGCGGTTACGCGCGTCAGGAGAGTTCCGTCTTCCAGTCGTATATGTCCCGCCTCCTCGTGGATGTGCCCGAGCCGGTCGTGCCCACCGGGTTCACGCTCCGGCCGGTCGGGCCGGACGATCTGGCCCGCCGCGTGGCCGTGCACCGGGCGGTCTGGCACCCGTCGCGGGTGACCGGACCGAGCTACCGGACCGTCACGGCCGCCTGGCCGTACCGAGCCGGGCTGGACTGGGTCGCCGAGGCACCCGACGGCCGGTTCGCCGCCCAGTGCCTGATCTGGCTCGACGAGCGCAATGCCGTCGGCGAGCTGGAGCCCGTCGGAACCTTGCCGGAGTTCCGCCGCACGGGGCTCGCCCGCGCGGTGTGCCTCGCCGCGCTGCGCGCGGCCCACCACGCCGGCGCTCGCGAAGCCGTCGTGTACCCGGTGATCAACCATCCGAAGTCCGTAGGTGCCCTCCCTCTGTATCGCGATCTGGGCTTCCGCCCGTATGCCCGCACCCTCGCCTTCACGCGGACCCGCCGTCGTATCCCTCCTTTCCCGGGGCCCGCGTCCCCGGAGGGCGCGCACTGACCAACGTAGCGCCCCGCCCGCGCCGGCTGTCCGATTCGGCCGCCTCCGACGGCCGGTTGTCCACATCGGGACAACCTTGTGGACAACTCGGTGGATTGCGTTGCCACGGACCGAAAAGCGTCGGTGCCGCGCGATAGTGTCGAGACGGGGGGCGCCCCCGCGGGCGGCAGGGTTTCCGCCAAAGTCATTCCCCGCGAGCCGAGCCGATCCGAGCCGAGCACGGACAGGGCTGCAGCGACCGGCTTGGGCACCGAGGAGCTTCAGCGCCGCGAAAACCCGTTCCCAGCGCCGAATGTCATGAACGACCCTTTCCTGACGCCAGACGTCATGAACGAGTCGTTCATGACATCGCTCCGCAGTCGCGGCAAAGTCGTGCAGCCGCGATAAGCCCGGCAGGCCAACGGAATCAACACCCGGCGGCAGCCCACCCGAGCATGACCACGCAAGCCGAGCGGTGCCCGGCACCGAAATGCCCGACAGATTCAGGTGAGCGTCGCCAGGTCGTTGAAAAACGCCGCCCGGCAAACCGCGATCAGGCGCTCGACTTCGGGTCCGAGCGGGCGATCCTCGTCCACCGGCGGCACGATCGACCGCACCCACCCGTACCCCGCGCGCAGCCCCGGCACGCCGTCCCCGCCGGCCAGGTACCGCGCCTGGGACGCCGTGATCAGCTCGCACGCCGTGATCGCGAAAAGGTGCGAAGCCGCCGCGCGCAGTTGGTCGCCGGCCGCCGAGGCAAACGCTTGCACGTCCTCCTGGCCGGCCGACGTGTCGATCGAACCGAGCGTTGCCGGGGTCGCGAGCCGGCGCAGCGCGTGCAGTTCGCCGGCCGCCCGCTTGTGCAGCGGCACCAACCCGGCCCGCGGTCCCGGATCGGCCGTGAGCTGCGGTGGCAACCCGCTGAACCGCTCGTCCAGCAACCGGTGCGTCCGCTGCACCGAGATTTCGCCGACGTGCACCAGCGCGGCCGTCACCGCGTCCATCCGCAGCCCCAGGTCGACCGCGTGATACCCGGTCCCCGGCACGAAAGCACCATCGACGAAGGAGGGCGAATCACCCGGCATCGTTTCCCAGCGTCGCCGGGTTTCGTGCAGGTCGCGGTTGACGCGGGACGCGTGCGCCAGCGCTCGCGGCGCGACCCGCACCGAAAGCGGGGCCTGCACCACACCCGGCCGCACCGGGCCGATGCCGACCAGCTCGGTCAGCTCGTGCAGCAACGCACGCAGATGATCGTCGCCGCCCGCCATGGCCGGGGAAAACACCGCACGCGGTGCGCCGAGCACGTCGATCGCCATCGCCGCGGTGAGCAGCTGCAGGTCGATGAGCTGCTGGGTTTCGGTCCAGCCACGCGCGGCGTGCATCATCGCCAGCGGAGAACCCTGAAGCAGGGAAGCACCTTCCTTCGGCCCGAGGACATAAGGCGTGGCACCACGCGCAGCGAGCGCCGAAGCGGCCGGCACTTCGACGCCGCCCTCCAAAACCGTGCCGATGCCGAGGAACGTCTGAAACGCGTGGGAAAGCGCGATGATCTCGCCCGAACTGCCGAGCCCGAAGCGCGGCACGGCGGGCGTGAAGCCGTCGTTCAACCGGTCCACCAGGAACTGCACCAGCTCGGCGCTCACCCCCGACCACGGCCGCAGGAAGTCGCGCAGGCGAACGACGAGCAGCGCGCGGACGTCTTCGGGCGGCAGCCACGGCGGCCCGCCGACGGCCCGGCCGATCAGCAGGTTGCGCTGGTGTTCGGCCTGCTGCCGCGGATCCAGCACGCCCCCCGCGAGGCGGCCCATCCCGGTGGTGACCCCGTAGACCGGTTTTCCCGGCTCGGCAAGGGCTGTCAAGACTTCTTCTCGGCGCCGCTTCAGGGCTTCTACCAGCGGTTTGTCCAGAACCAACCGTTCACTGTCAGCGAACTCGCTGTCGGAGACGATCATCGGTAGGGCAACATGGTGCCGACGCCGGAAGCCTCGGCACGGGCGAGGATCATGTTCGCCACCGCAACGTCCGTTGTGGACAGTCCGCGGTGCCAGAACAGGATCCGTTCGGCGTCGTGCTCGCGGCCGGGTTTGCTGCCCGCCACGATGTCGCCGATCTCGGCGTGGACCTTGTCCTCGGTGAGGAGGCCGGCGTTGAGCTGCGGGCGCAGGGCGCCGAACCGCGGGTTGCCGGACCGCGATTCGCGCCAGTCGTCGACGACGACCTTGTCGACGTCGTCGAGCAGCGTGAGCTCGAGCGCGCTGATCGTGCCGTAGGGCACCAGGAAGGTGCCCGGCCGGAGGAACTCGCGGCGCACCAGCGCCTCGGGCTCGACCAGTCGGGAGGCCTCCACCTGGATGTCCGCGCCGTCCAGGGTCTCCTCGGCCGTGGCGCAGACGCGGACGTCCTTGCCGAGCCGCTCGGACAGCCGCCGGCCGAAGTCCTCGCGGGACTCCGGGCGCTTGCTGGTCACGCGGATCTCGGCGAAGTCGAACAACGAGTCCAGCAGCACGACGTTCCACCAGGCGGTCCCGCGGGCGCCGATGTGCCCGAGCACCCGGGCACCCGGGCGGGCCAGGTACTTCGCGCCGACGGCGGTCATCGCGCCGGTGCGGGCCTCGGTGATCATCGTGCCGTCGACGATGGCCCGCGGCATGCCGGTGTCCGGGTCGAGCAACAGGATCAACGCCATTTCCGAAGGGAGGCCCCGTTCGAAATTGCCCACGAAGTCGCCGACGACCTTCACGCCACTGACCTGCTTCGCGGATAGGTGGCCGCGAAGGATGTTGAAGTGGCCCTTGCCGCCGTTGTCCGGCACGAGGTGCGTGCGCGGCTCGAAGACGACCTGGCCGCGGCCGTGGTCGGCGAGCACGTCCTCGACCGCGCCGACGATGTCGGCGTCCGTGACGCCGAGCGCGTCGATGTCGGCACCGGTCAGGTACCGGAGCCAGATGGACGTCACCGGGCGAGGTCCTCGACGACCTCCGCGCCGGGGAGGGCGGCGAGTGCGGCGCCGGAGATCAGCAGCTTGCTGCCGCGGATCCCGCTGCCGATGACGAGCTCGGGTGCGTCGGCGACGCGGCGATCGAGCAGGATCGGCCATTCGGCGGGGAGGCCCACCGGCGTGATGCCGCCGTACTCCATCCCGGTCAGCGAGACGGCTTCGTCCATCGGCGCGAACGACGCCTTGCGGACGTCGAGGCGGCGCTTGATGACGCCGTTGACGTCGGCGCGGGTGGTCGCGAGCACGAGCGCGGCCGCGAAGCGGACTTCGCCCGCCCGCTTGCCGGCGACGACGACGCAGTTCGCGGACGCCTCGAGCGGCGAGCCGTAGGCCTCGCAGAAGGCGGCGGTGTCGGCGAGCGAGGGGTCGATCTCCGCGACGCCGACGGCGTCCGGGTCGGCGAGCGCGGCGAGGGCCTTGGCCACGGGCTCGGCGAGCAGGTCAGTACGAGAGGAGGCGGGAACGACGGTGAGGCTCCCGGCGATGGTCCAGGTCACCACCCCAGGGTAACTACCAGCTGGAGCCGCCGCGCTGGACCTCGATCAGCTTCGGGCGCACGTCCACGATGTAGACGAGCGCCGCGGCCATCGCCGGCACGTAGAAGATCATCCCGGGACCCATCACCGGGAACAGCACCATCGCGAGTGTCGCGCCGCCGGTGATCAGCATCCAGACGGGCTTGGTCTTGCGGTCGGCCGCCGAGTACGCGTCGGCGCGCTGGAGCAGCGCGTGCACGAAGGCGAAGAGCCCGACCAGCGCGCTGCCCCAGTGGATGACGTTGAGGATCCAGATGGCGACTAGCACAGCGACAGCTTACGGCAAACCGCCCGAACGACCCCGGCCCCGCCACCGGGGGTCCGGTGACGGGGCCAGGTGTTCACAGCGATGTCACTTGTCGGTCTTCGGCGCGGCCGGCTTCTTCGCGGCGGCGCTGGAGGTGGTCGACGTGGTCGTGCGGCGGGCCGGGGCGGCCGACTTCGGGGCCGTCTTGTTCGCGACCCGGCGGCTCGCCGAGCGGGTCTCGTGGGCGACGTCGTCACCCAGCTCCTCGATGGCGTCGGCCGCTTCGCCGGCGACCTCGGTCACCTTGCGGGCGGTCTTCTCGCCGGCCGAGCGGGTGCGCTTGGTCACCTTGGCCAGCACGCCGTCGACGCGCTCGCGGACCTCGGTGGTCACGTCCCCGACCTGGCCCTGCGCGGTGGTGAGGGCCTCTTCGAGCTGCTCGATGGCCTTCTTGACCTGCGGCTGCGCGGCGATCTTGTCCCACGCCTGCTCGCCCGACTCGGCCAGCTTGTTGTACAGCTTGAGCGCGGCCTCGGTGTACTCGTCGATGACCTTGCGCAGCTCGGCCGGGTCCAGCTTCTCGCGGAGGCTCTCGACGTCGGTCGGCAGCTCCTGCAGGTTCTTGCGGGCGACCTCGCCGCTCTTGGTCACGTTCTCCTTGGCCTTCGCCACGGCGTCGGTGACGGCGTGGGTGGCCAGGTTGCCGGCGCCGAGCGCGGCGAGCAGCGGGGTGCGGACCTGGTCGAGGGCGGTGGTGACGGCCTTCTTGACGTCTTCGGTCTTGGGGGTGGTCATGCTGACTCCTTGGTGTTCGCGGCTGAAGATGTGTCGGGGGTTTCCGTGACGGGAGCGGCGGCCGGCCGTGCCGCGGCGTTCTCCCGGCGGAAGGACTCGTAGACGTCGAGCAGGACCTGTTTCTGCCGTTCGGTCAGCTCGGCGTCGGCGCGGATCGCGTCGCCCACCGGCCCGCCCGTCGGCAGGTCGAGGATCCCGGCCTGCACGTACAGCGCTTCGGCCGAAATGCGCAGGCCCTTGGCGATCTGCTGCAGGATCTCCGCGCTGGGCTTGCGGACCCCGCGCTCGATCTGGCTCAGGTACGGGTTGGACACGCCGGCGAGCTTCGACAGCTGGCGCAACGAAATCTTCGCGGTGTTGCGCTGCTGGCGGATGTACTCGCCGATGTCGGAAGCGATGTCCGCGACCTTTTCCATGGGACTGCCGGATCCTGACGTCCCACCGGTCTCTGTCATCCGGTCACCTCCTCGCGACACCTTCGACGGTACGCCCGAGTGCTAGCTCTTGCAAGCACCCTGCTTGCAACCACCGTGTGACGCTCACCGCTACCGTGGTTCCATGACGCGCTCGGCCCGGCTGCGGCGGCGCCTCGTCGAGCACCTCCTCGACGAGGACGTCCTGCACGCGCCGGAGTGGATCGCCGCCTTCCGCGCGGTCCCCCGCCACGTCTTCCTGCCGCGGTTCTTCGCCCCCGCGGGCGGGCTGTGGGTGGCCGTCGACCGCGGCGACCCGGGCTGGCTGGCGACGGTCTACTCGCGTGACGTGCTGGTGACGCAGCTCGACGACGACCCCGGCCGCTGGGAGCTCGCCCGGCGCACCGGTCCGGTGGCGGGCACGCCGACGAGCTCGTCGAGCATGCCCTCGATCATGGCGATCATGCTCGAGGAGCTGCGGGTGCGCGACGGGCAGTGCGTGCTCGAGATCGGCACCGGCACCGGCTACAACGCCGCGCTGCTGAGCCACCGCTGCGGGGCCGGCCAGGTGTCCACTGTGGACATCGATCCGGTGCTCGTCGCGTCGGCGCGCGAACGGCTGGCCGCCGCGGGGTACCACCCGGCGTGCGCGGTGGGCGACGGCGCGCTCGGCTTCCCGGCCGGCACGCTCTTCGACCGGGTGCTGTGCACGGCTTCGGTGTCGGAGATCCCGCTCCCCTGGCTCGCGCAGACGAAACCGGGCGGGCTGATCGTGACGACGCTGCACCGCCCGATCGGCGCCGGGCTCGTCCGGCTCGTCGCCGGCGAGGACGGCACCGCCCAGGGTCGCGTCCTCGCGCGCGACGGCCGGTTCATGCCGCTGCGCGCGCACCGGCTACCGGAGACCGGCCCGCTGCCGATGCCGTCGCGCGGCGACTGGGAGCAGACGCGGCTGCCGATGTCGACGGTGCTCCAGCCCCGCAAGCAGTTCGAGTTCTACGCCGGGCTGGCGCTGCCCGGCGTCCGCCCGGTGCGCGACGGCGGCGACGACGAAACGCCGGCCGTCGCGCTGGTCCACCCGGACGGCTCGTGGGTGCGCCACCGCAAGCGCGGGGGCGCGGACGAGGTCGCCCAGGGCGGCCCGCGGGCGCTGTGGGAGCTCGCCGAGGCCGCCTTCGTCGAGTGGTGCGAGCTGGGCAAGCCCGACCGCGACCGGTTCGGGGTGACGGTCGACGGCGACCGCCAGGAGTTCTGGCTCGACTCCCCCGGCGGCCGCACCTGGCCGCTCACCTGACCCGGGCGTCGCTTTCGCGTGAAAGTGACGCCCCGGATCAGGGCAGCCGCGCGCGGATCCACTTCTCGACGTGGTCGGCGGTCGCCTCCCGCGAAACCTCCGTCGTGTCGAAGACGTGCACGCCCAGTTCGTCGGCGGACTTCTGGAGCCAGTCGTTGAACTCCAGCATCTCCTCGATCCGCGGCTCGTCCCACTCCCGCCACGCCGGGCGGGCCCGCAGGCGCGCGCGCAACGACTCCGCCGAGCCGACCAGCGCCAGGTAGTGGATCTCGCTGAAGAACGCGCGTTCGGGCAGCGGCTCGAACTCCGGCGGTGCCACCGTCCCGCACAGCACGACCGGGCGGCCGTTCTGGTGCAGCATCGCCGCCATCCGCAGCCACACCGAACGGAACGCGCCGACCTCGTCGCGGAGCGCACCGATCCACAGGATGTCCTGGTCCAGCACCACGACGTCGCCACCGAACCGGTCCGCCAGCAGCGGCCCGACCGTCGACTTCCCGGCTCCGCTCGGGCCGGTCACCGCGAACAGCGGCAGCTTCCGGAACGGCCACTCGTGGCCGCACCGGCGGCACGTGAGGACCGCGCCCGCGACGATGGGACACTCGCCCAGATCGCCGCAGGCGGGGCAGATCCGCAGGTCGAGCCCCATCTCAGTCGAAGAGGTTCTCGAGGAAGCTGCGCTTGCGGTGCCCGTGCCCCTGGCCGTGGCCGTACGGGCGCGGCGAGTCCGAGTACCCGCCGCGGTGCGGCCGTGGCGAGTCCGCGTAGCCACCGCGGTATGCCTTGGGCGAATCCGGGTGGCCGCCGCGGTAGGGGCGCGGCGAGTCCGGCCGGCCGTAGTGCGCCGTCGGCGCCGGGCCGGACTGGTAGGGCGGCGGTTGCCGGTCGTAGAACGAGCTTTCCGCACCGACGATGGCCTCGAGCTCACCGCGGTCCAGGAAGATCCCGCGGCAGCCGTCGCACTGGTCGATGTGGATGCCGTTCTTGTCGACGGTTCGCATCTGGTTCTGACACTTCGGACAAATCACCCCGCCGAGCCTACGCAAAAACCCGTCAGCAGGCGCAGAGGCAGAACGGGTGCCCGACCGGATCGGCGTAGACGCGGAACGTCTTCGGGGCGTCGTCCAGCAGCTTCGCCCCCAGCCCCAGCACCCGCTCGTGCGCCGCTTCCAGGTCCGTGACGTTCAGGTCCAGGTGCAGCTGCTGCGGGTTGTCCGCGGACGGCCACACCGGCGGCCGGTAGTCGGGCACCCGCTGGAACGCGATCCCCGCGCCGCCCGCGGGGTTGGCCAGCGTCACCCAGTGCCCGTCCGCGGCCACTTCGGGCGCGTCCCACTCCAGCACCGCGCGGTAGAACTCGGCCAGCGCCACCGGCTCGGGACAGTCCAGGGCCACCACACCCAGGGTCGGTACCGCACTCATCGTCGCTCCCTTCGATTCCGAGTAACCAGTGAAACGATTATGCGGGTTAGCATCCCAGGAGGCAACCGCCGTACACTCGGTAAGTGCACACCGACGCCTCCCTCGTGGTGGAGTTCCTCAACACGGTCAACGTCGAAGAGGGCACCGACCTGCTCGAAGATCCCGGGCAGTGGCGGGAGTGGGCGGCCGCGCACGCCCTTGCGGCCAATCCGGCCACCGAGGCCCGCGCGGCGCGGGACGCCCTGCGCGCGGCGATCGGCGACCCGCGGCTGCCCGGCGGCAGCGCCGGCGCCGACGGCGCCGTCTACGTCGACACCCGGATCTCCCTGACCGCCGACGGGCCGGCACTCGTCGCGGACGACGTCGTCGGCGCGGTGTTCGCGGCCTGCGCGCGGCTGGTCGTGCGCGGCGACTGGATCCGGCTGAAGATCTGCCCCGCCGACACCTGCCTGTGGGCGTTCTACGACGAGTCGCGCAACCGCTCGCGCACGTGGTGCTCGATGCGCGTCTGCGGCAACCGTGAGAAGGCGCGGGGCTGGCGCGCCCGCGCCGCCACCGGCTGAGGAGCCCTCATCCGAGCGGCGGACACTCGAACGGTTGTGGACAACCTGGGGACGAAGCACCACATATCCACGTCCTCGACCGCCCCGCCCCCACACGTTGTGGACGGCCGTTAGGCCATCACCGTGAAAAGCTGTGGATAACCCGGGGGATAACTCAGCTTCCTGTGGACAACTGGTTTGAAGCTCCCCCGGGTGTGGTATATGTCCAAGCCCCTCAGAACAGCAGCTCCGCGACGGCGTAGATGACGAGCCCGGCGAGCGCGCCGACGACCGTGCCGTTGATCCGGATGAACTGCAGGTCCCGGCCCACCTGGAGCTCGATCTTGCGGGACGTCTCCTCGGCGTCCCATCGCTCGACCGTGTCCGTGATGATCGTGGTGATCTCCCGTGAGTAGTTCTTCACGAGGTACGCCGCGGCCCCCTCGACCCAGCCGTCGGCCTTCGACCGCAGCTGGTCGTCGGTGATCAGCCGCTGCCCGAGCGAGGTGAGCCCGAGCCGGACGCGCCGGCGCAGCTCGCTCGACGGGTCCTCGGCCGCGGTCAGCAGCATCTCCTTCGCCGTGCTCCACGCCGAGCCGATCAGCCGCTGCACCTCCTCGTGGTGCACGATCTGGCCCTTGACCTGTTCGGCGCGGGCCATCACCTCGGGGTTGGTCTGCAGGTCCTGGGCGAACTCGCCGAGGAACTTGTCCAGCGCCAGCCGCATCGGGTGGTTGACGTCGGTCTTGACCGCCCACGCGAAGGACAGCACCTCGCCGTAGACCTTGTCGGCCAGCATCTCGTCGACGAACTTCGGCGACCAGCTCGGCGCCCGGTCGGACACCACGCGCAGCATCGTCGTGTGGTTGTCGCGCACCCACTCGTAGCCGCGGTCGCACATCAGGTCCACGAGCTTGTGGTGCGCGCCGTCGGCGAACACGCCCTGGAGGATCTTGCCCAGCGGCGGGCCCCACGGCTTGTCGATGATCCGGCGGGCGACGGCCTGCTCCATGATCGCCTGGACGTCCTCGTCGCGAAGCACCTTCACAGCCGCCCGGACCACCGTGGCCAGCTCCGACGTCACGCGCTCGGCGTTGTCCGGCTCCGCGAGCCAGGCCCCGAGCCGCCGCGCGATCTCGACGCGCTTGAGCTTGTCGCGCACGACCTCCTCGGACAGGAAGTTCGAGCCGACGAAGTCGCCGAGGCTGTTGCCCAGCGCGTCCTTCTTGTTCGGGATGATCGCCGTGTGCGGGATCTTCAGCCCGAGCGGGTGCCGGAACAGCGCCGTGACGGCGAACCAGTCGGCCAGCGCGCCGACCATGCCGGCCTCGGCCGCGGCGCGCACGTAGCCGACCCAACCCGGCCAGCCGCTCGCCTGCGCCCAGCAGGCCAGCAGGAACAAGAGCGTGGCGCCGAGCAGGAACGACAGCGCGACGAGTTTCATCTTGCGCAGCGCGCGCCGCTTTTCCTCTTCACCGGCCGCGCCGCCCGGTGGGTCGGCGGGCGTCACCTTCGCGGGGGTCAGTTGCTCCACATCGCCATTGTCCGTGAGGATGGCTGATCGTGCGCGAACCTGCTCTCGTCCCCCGGCTCCGGCCGTTCACCTCGACCATCTTCGCCGAGATGACGGCCCTGGCCGTCCGGCACGACGCCGTCAACCTCGGCCAGGGCTTCCCGGACACCGACGGTCCGGCCGGCATGCTGGAAGCGGCGAAGAACGCGCTGTTCGGCGGGGCCAACCAGTACCCGCCGGGGCCCGGGCGGCCCGAGCTGCGGGCCGCGATCGCTCGGCACCGGCTGCGCTACGGCACCGAGTACGACCCGGACACGGAGATCCTGGTCACCGCGGGTGCCACCGAGGCCATCGCGGCAGCGTTGCTGGCCCTGACCGAGCCCGGTGACGAGGTGATCGTCATCGAGCCGTACTACGACTCCTACGCCGCCGCGGTCGCGATGGCGGGGGCCGAGCGCCGGGTCGTCGGCCTGGTCGAGGGCCCGGACGGCCGGTTCGGCCTCGACGTCGACGGCCTGCGCGCCGCCGTCACGCCGCGGACCCGGGCGATCCTGGTGAACTCGCCGCACAACCCGACCGGCACCGTGTTCACCCGCGCCGAGCTGGAGGCGCTCGCCGCGCTGTGCGTCGAACACGACCTGATCGCGATCTGCGACGAGGTCTACGAGCACCTGGTCTTCGACGTGTCAAGCGGAGTCGAGCACGTCCCCCTCGTCACGCTGCCCGGCATGCGGCCGCGGACCGTGAGCATCTCCAGCGCCGGCAAGACGTTCAACTGCACCGGCTGGAAGATCGGCTGGGTCTGCTCGACGCCGGAGCTGGTCGCGGCGGTGAAGGCGGCGAAGCAGTTCATCACCTTCGTGTCGGGCGGGCCGCTGCAGCCGGCCGTCGCGCACGCGCTCGACCACGAGCTGCCCTGGGTCGACGGCCTGCGCGCGTCGCTGCAGGAGAAGCGCGACCGGCTTTCAGCCGGGCTCGCCGACGCCGGGTTCGCCGTCCGGCCGACGGCGGGCACCTACTTCGTCTGCGTCGACGTGCGGCCGCTCGGCTTCGCCGACGCCGCCGAGCTGGCCTGGGAACTGCCCGGCCGGGTCGGCGTCGCCGCGGTGCCGGTGAAGGTGTTCACCGATCACCCGGACGAGTGGAACCACCTGCTGCGTTTCGCGTTCTGCAAGCGCAACGAGGTCATCGACGAGGCCATCACCCGATTGCGCAAACTGGTCTGATCTCCGCGATCCGGCTGAGTAGACGTCTTACGCCGGTGTTCCGGCGCGAGCACTCCTGCGGCGGGCGTGCCGGAGCCCGGACGGACCAACCGCCGCGTCCACCACTTGCCGCGACCACTCGTCACTCTCCGCGTTGGCGTCGACTGCGTCCCGCGACCGCCACGGCCGTCGCGGAACGTCTGCGGCGAGGGGCTCCGCCTGCCGGAGATCGACGCTGCCGGACGTCCCGCGCGGCGGGCGGTCGAGGCGTTCACGATCACGGACCGCAGCCGGCTCCCGGACCGGTTCGGGCCGCACGCTTTCGGCGTGGGACAAGCGAAGCCGCGCGCGGAACCCATTCGGCCCAGTCGCGGTCCCACATCCGGGTTTGATTCCGGTCACGTGGCCGGAAGCGCGGACTGCGCACCGAGCGGAACCGGCTCGACACCAAGCGCGTCCGGCGGCGCGGAAACATCAGGTCAACGCCGGAGCGTGCAAATTGCAGCACTCGTCCGAATGGCCGTAAGCGCACACCCGAACGGCACTGAGAGTGATCAACTTGTCGGCCGCAGATACCTTGCCCGGCCGGGCCGCTCGGCCTTACGGGCTGGATCGAACGCGGGAGAGATGAAAGACTCGCGAGCGGTGCTAGAAAGAGTGCAGCCCCGGGGGAACTGCGACCTGGCCGGAGAAAGACCCAGCAACAACAGGCTCGAGCGGGAATCGCGGGAGCCTCAGGCGCGGACGGTGGTGGTGGCGTGAGCAGCACGGCGGACGCGCGCCGCGACGCTCCTGCGCGCGCCCCGGGTGAACCGGCTCACGCGCGCGTACGCGCGCCGCGCCCGTGGGCGGCTTCGCT
The DNA here is from genome assembly GCA_033793495.1 of Streptomyces sp. MN03-5084-2B. Taxonomy (GTDB): domain Bacteria; phylum Actinomycetota; class Actinomycetes; order Mycobacteriales; family Pseudonocardiaceae; genus Amycolatopsis. The sequence goes on from JARAWT010000004.1 coordinate 13,789, forward strand.
GCAGCGGCCCGCCGCCAAGATCCTGCTCGCCGGCGGCCTGACCCTCGCGGGCTGGCTGCTCGGCGCCGCGCTGTCCGGCGACACCGCGTCGGCGGCCGAGCGCCCGGCGTGCCCCGAAGCGCCCGTGGTTTCCACTGTGGACCATGCGGTGAAGCCGTTCTCGCACGCCCGGCACCGCAAGAGCGACCACGACAGCGGTGAACGCACCTGCGCGGCGCAGCCGAAGACCGACAGCGCCGAACCGCCCCCGGCGGACGAGACGCCGGTCACGCCGGAGACCACAAAGGACAGCTCGGCTGCCGAAGAGCCGGCCGCCACCACGCCGGACAGCGCTTCCGCGGCGGGCACCACCGCCACTCCGGAGAGCGTCACCGCCGAAGCGCCGGTCGCCGCCTCCTCGGAAAGCCTTTCCGCCGACGAGCCCGCGGCCACCCGCAAGACCACCACGAAGGCCACCTCCTCCAGCGGAGGCCTGCTGGGGAACCTCGTCGGCGGCACGCTCGAGACGGTCAGCGCGGCGACCACGGCGGACGTCACCGGAGAACCGGCCGCGGCCTCCTCCGGCGGCACCCTGCTCGGCGGCCTCGTCGGCAGCGTCCTCGACGTGGTCGGCGGGACCCTCACCACCGTCACGGGCACGGTCGGCGCCGTCACGGACACGCTCTCCCACACCGTGCTCGCGCCGCTCACCCAGCCGCCCGCCGGCCACCCCGACGCGCCCGTGCTGCTGCCCCTCGACGACATCCTGGCCCCCGTGTTCGGCGGCAGCTCGAACTCCGGCGGCGTGACCGTGACCGTCCCCGGCGTGACGACCGTCGTCGTCCAGGCGCCGGCCGCGGTCCTCGAGACCGTCCCGGCGGCGGCCGTTCCCACGGCGACGGCGAGCCAGCAGCCCGCCGGCCGGGTCGTGGTCGTGCACCTGGCCGAACGGCACGCGGAGTCGCTGCCGGCGGTCCACGAGCAGCCGCGCGACTCCCGCACCCGCGCCACGGGCGGCGGTGGCGACTCCACGCCCGGTCTCCCCGGCGGCACCACCGCCCCGAGCGCACCGGCCCTCACCGCGGCCCAGGGCCACGACGGCTCCGGCGGCGCGCGCCACGCGTTCGCCGTCCACACCGACGACGTCACCACCACGCAGCTCAAGCTGATCGGCACCAGCCGCGACCACGAGGTCGACGGCGCAGGCAGGGAAGCCGCCCTGCCCACCACCTCCCCCGACTGACCCCCGACCGGGCAGCCGGGGACAAGTGCGTCCAAACCAAGATCATCAAGGCGCACCCGCACGCCGTTGAAGCGTGACGTTTCCCCTGCTCCAGCACGGAATCCGTGGCTCTTTCACGTCTCGTGACGCCCGCGCGCGTCCGACGTACCCCAGGGGCGAAAACCATGCCGAACCACAAACTTTCCGACCGGCCGACCGCGCCCGGCCGGGTCGGATCCCGGTCCCGGCGCCGCGCTGCCCCCGCGGCGCCGGGACCCACACCGGGTGCGCTCCGGGAGCCCTTGCTCACCGCGCCGAGCGAGGACTCGCAGTACCGCGAGCGCACCTGAGCCGCCGGCTTCCCGGCACGTCGAGGGGCTGTGCCGGGAAGCCGCGGTACCCGCGAACGGGGTCACGTCCGTGAGCGGGTGTGTGGAACACGAACCGGTGCGCTGGATGCACATGAACGCCGCCCATCCCTGGGAGCAGGCTCGCATCCAGCGCACCGGTTCGTTCTATGCGATGGGCGCGTCCAGGGAAGCCGGGGTGCCGCGGACCGACGCTTCGGCCGCGCTCAGCCGGCGGACCGCCTCGTCGATCCGGTCCGGCGGCAGCGAAAACGGCAGCCGGATCCAGCGCTCCAGCCCGCCGTGGACGCCGAAGCGCGAGCCCGGCGCCACCTGGACGCCGTGGCTCGCCGCCGCCACCGCCAGGCGCGAGCTCACCGGCTCCGGCATCCGGCACCACAGCGACAGGCCGCCCTTCGGCAGGGTGAACGTCCAGTCCGGCAGGTACCGGTGCACCGCGCCGGCCAGCGCGTCGCGGTAGCCGCGCAGCTCGGCGCGCCGGCGGTCCAGGAGGGTTTCGCCGGCCATCAGCTCGGTCAGCACGAGCTGCTCGAACACCGGTGATCCGAGGTCGACCGCGTAGCGCGCCGAAACCAGCCGGCCGAGCAGGTCCTCCGAGGCGCGGATCCAGCCGAGCCGCAGGCCGCCCCAGTACGTCTTCGACGCCGAGCCGACGCAGATGGCCAGGTCCCCGGCGAACGCGGCCAGCGGCGGCGGCCCGTGCCGGGGATCGCCCTCCAGGTCGAGCTCGACGAGCGTCTCGTCCACCACGACGGGCGTCCGGGCTCGGGCCAGCACGGTCCCGAGCCGGGAGCGGCCTTCGGCGTCCAGGCGCAGGCCGGTCGGGTTCTGGAAGTCGACGACGAGGTAGGCGAACCGCGGCGACGCCTGGCGCAGCGCCGCGTCGACCCCGGCGATGTCCCAGCCGCGCTCGCCGCTCGGGTCGAGCGCGACCGGCACCGGGATGGCGTGCGCGGCGCGGATCGCCTCCAGGGCGTTCGGGTACGTCGGCTGCTCCACGAGCACGCGGTCGCCGGGACCCGCGAGCATTCGCAGGACCAGCACGAACGCGTGGTGCGCGCCGTTGGTGACCATGACCTGCGCCGGCGTCGTCGGCAGCCCGCGCTCGGTGTAGCGCCGGGCGATCTGCTCCCGCAGGCCCAGGAGGCCGTGTTCCTGGTAGCCGTGGTCGCCCAGGTGGCCGGCGAGCCGGGCGCGGGCCGCGTCGACCGCCGTGGCCGTGCCCGGGATCGCGGGCGAGGACGCGTGGGTGAAGTCGATCGAGCCGTCGCCCGCCGGGGCGAGCGGACCGCGGCGGCGGCGTCCGGGGGCGGCGATCCACGAGCCCGCGCCTCGGCGGCTGGCGACGAACCCGTTCTCGCGCAGCCGGTCCAGCGCCGCGCCGATCAACGTCCGGCTGGCGCCGAGCGCGTCGGCCAGCTCGCGTTCGGCGGGCAGCCGGGTGCCGAGCGGGAGCTGGCCGTCCAGCACCTGCAGCTCGATGGCCGCGGCCAGGTCGGCCGCGCCCTGCCGGGAGCCACCTTGGCGCCACGAGCCCAGCATGACGGCCAATCGCGGCCCTGAGATCCGTCCACCGACGGGGAGCGCAACTTCCATGATGCCAATATCTCGAAATTGGCTATGGTTTACCAGGCCACTTCGCGGTGATAGTGGTGACGTGGCTCAGATAGATCTCCGGCCCGTCCGGATCACCCGCGACCCCGTCCGCCGCAGCGTCCAGCTCCTGGCCGGCCTCGCCCTCTACGGCACCAGCGTCGCCCTCGTCACCCGCGCCGGCCTCGGCCTCGAGCCGTGGAGCGTGCTCGCCGAGGGCGTCATGAAGCACACCGGCCTGACGTTCGGCACCGTCACCGGCCTCATCTCGGTGGCCGTGCTGCTGCTGTGGATCCCGCTGCGCCAGCGGCCCGGCATCGGCACCATCGCGAACGTCGTGGTCATCTCGGTGATGGTCGACGTCGTCCGCGCGTTCCTCCCGGACCAGCACGAGCTCGGCTGGCAGATCGCGCTGCTGGTCGGCGGGGTCGCGCTCAACGGCGTCGCGACCGCCACCTACGTCGGCGCCCGGCTCGGCCCCGGCCCGCGCGACGGCCTGATGACCGGCCTCGCCGGGCGCACCGGCTGGTCGGTCCGGCTGGTGCGCACCGGCATCGAGGTCACCGTGGTGGCGGCCGGCTTCCTGCTCGGCGGGACCGTCGGCGTCGGCACCGTGCTCTACGCGCTGGCGATCGGCCCGCTCACCCAGGCGCTGCTGCCGCTGGTCGTGTGGCGCGAACCGCAGCGCGAGGAGCAGCAGGCCGTGCACTAACCGGCCTTGCGCCGCTGCACGGCCCGGCGCAGCGTCTGGTAGTCCGCGCCGCGCCGGGCGAGGACGTCGTCGGTGCCGCGCTGCTGGGCCAGCGCCAGCAGGATGTGTTCCTGGCCGAGGTGCTTGTCGCCCAGCCGGACGGCTTCCTTGAGGCTCAGTTCCAGGGTCTTCTTCGACTGTGCGGTGAAGGGGATGTGCCCGCGCTTGGCCGGCCCGAGCCGGCCGGACAGGGCTCCTTCGCCGTGCGTCTGCTCGATGCGTTCGACGATCTGCTCGACGTCGATGCCGAACTCGGTGAGCGCCTCGGCGTCGGCGTCGCTCACGCCGCCGCGGCGCCGGGTGCGGGCCAGTTCGGCCGCGATGTCGTCCGTGGACACGCCCAGCTCGGCGAGCACCCCGGCGCCGGTCTTCACCAGCCCGGCCAGCAGGTGCGCCGGGCCGATCTCCACCGAACCCGACTCCCGCGCCACGATCTGCGCCTCGACGACGGCCAGCCGCGCGTCGGCCGTGAACCTCTCGAACATCAGTGCCTCCCGTACTTCTTGTGCACGGCCTGCCGGCTGACCCCCAGCTCGGCGGCGATCTCCTGCCACGACCAGCCGTGCACCCGCGCGCTGCGGACCTGCACGGCCTCCAGTTGTTCCAGCAGCCGCCGGAGCGCGGCGACCGCGCGCAGCCCCACCCGGGGATCGCGATCACCCGCCCGGGCGGCCAAATCCGTCGCTTCCGTCATGGTTGTCAACCTACGTTGACACCGGGCGTCTGTCAACTCTGGTTGACACGTCACTTCCGGCCCGGCTTCCGGCCGTGGGCCGAAACTGCCTGTCCACATCCGGGCCGGGTCGTGGACAGAGAGCGCTGACCTGCGGGTTTCGCGGCCTTTCGTCGGGGGCTGTCGATAGACTGGACCTGGGGCGGCCCCCTAGGGAGGGAGGGCGCGCGCGGGCGCAAGTGCCGACTCGCGCGGCCCCGGTCCGCCGGGCCCGCGCCCGCTCAGCGCGAAGCCGCCGGATGGGCGACGTACAGTCGGGTGATGCCCGAGATCGCGATCGCCGAGCGGGCCGGGGTGGGCGCCGACGGCCACCCACGCCCCACCGAAGACCACGTCGTCGTGCTGGACAACGCGGTACTGGTCCTCGACGGCGCCACCTCGTCGGATCCCGCGCAACCCCCGGGCGGCTGGTACGCCGAACGGCTGGCCCGGCGCCTCGCCCACGACCTCCGCGCGGCCCCCGAAGCCGACCTGACCGAGGTCCTGACCAGCGCGATCGCCGCCCTGACGGCGGAACACGACCTGCGGCCGCAGTGCTCGCCGTCCAGCACGGTCGCCGCCGTGCGCTGGCTCGAAGACCGCGTCGACGCGCTCGTGCTGGCCGACAGCCCGGTGATCGGCTTCGGCGGTTTCGGCGTCGATGTCGTCTCGGACGACCGGCTGGCCCGGCTGCGGCGGCGCGGGATGCTCCAGACCGGCGCCGACGTCCGCCGTCGGCGCAACGCCCACGACGGCTTCTGGGTCGCCGAAGCCGTCCCCGGCGCCGCCGCGCACTCGGTCCGGCGCAGCTGGCCGCGGGACGGCGTCGACGCGGTGCTGCTCGCCAGCGACGGCGTGTCCATCGGCGTCGACCAGTACGAGCTCTTCGACTGGCGCGAGGTCCTGGCGATCACCCGCGGCGACGGGCCCGACGCCGTGCTGGACGCCGTCCGCACCGCCGAAAAGCAGGATCCGGACGGCGAACGCTGGCCCCGGCCGAAGCGCCACGACGACCAGGCGCTCGTCCTCGTGGATTTCAATCAGGGGGTTAATCAGGGTCTTCCCTGATCACGGGCGTCCCGTTTCCGGCGACCCTGGAGGCATGGGGACGGAAGCGGGGAAGCGCACGAGACCGTGGCGGCTCGTCGCGGTGGCGGCGATCGGGTGGGGCCTGTTCACCGCCGTGGTGCTGCACGTCGTCAGCTCGCGGAATCCGGTGTACGACACGCTGTCGAGCTACACGGTGACCGACCGCGGCGAAGGGATGCTCGCGGCCAGCGTGCTCTCGCTGGCCATCGGGTCGCTCGCGGTGCTCGGCGCGCTGCAGGTCGCCGGGGTGCCGCTGTCGCGGACGACCCGGCTGCTGCTCGCGTTGTGGGCGCTCGGCCTGGCCGCGGCCGCGATCTTCCCGGCCAGCTACCCCGAGGCGCCGGACCCGGTGAGCGGCGAGATCCACCTCTACGCGTGCCTGGTCGCCTTCTGCAGCCTGCCCGGCGCCGCGATCTCGCTGCTGGAGCCGCTGAAGGGCCGCCCGGAGCGGGTCGCGCTGGTCCGGGCGATCCGGCTGACCGCGGGGGCGTTCGCGCTCTTCGCGCTGAGCTTCGTGTTCGTGCGGCTGAACGAGGCCGGCATCGAGCCGTTCCGCGAGATCTCCGACGCCGTCCCGATCGGCGTCACGCAGCGGCTGCTGCTGCTCGCCGACGTCGTCCTGCTGGGGACGCTGCTGTGGCTCGCGACCCGGCTGGAGTCAGCCTTCGACGGCCGCCGCGAATTCGGGCGCGTAGCCGTACAGGCCGGGCATGCCGCCGGTGTGCAGGAACACCACGTGGTCGTCCGGGGCGAAGTGACCCGCCCATTCGACCAGCGCGGCGGCCACTTTGCCGGTGTAGACGGGGTCGAGCACCACACCCTCGGTGCGGCCGAAGAGCCGTAGGGCGTCCCAGACGGCCTCGGTCGGGATGCCGTAGCCGGGGCCGAGGGTGGAATCGCCCAGCCTCGCGTGCGTGAAGGGCGGCGGTTCGACGCCGAGGAGCTTGGCCGCGCCGTCGACGAGGTCGTGGAGGTTCTCCGTCGCCTCGTCGAGCGGGTGGCTGACGCACGCGATCCCGACGCCGAGGCCGCCGAGGAGCCCGGCGGCCAGCGTCACGCCGGCCGCCGTGCCACCGCTGGCGTGCGGGACCACGAGGTGAGCCCGTTCGATGCCGCGTTCTTCCAGCTGCTTCGCGAGTTCGTGGGTGGCGCGGACGTAGCCGAGGGCACCGAGGTCGTTGGAGCCGCCGACCGGGACGGTGAAGACCTTCCGGCCCTCGTTCTGCGCTTCGGCGACGAGACGGTCGTAGGTGCGGCCGGTCTCTTCGCCGTCGGCGCAGATGTGGACGGTCGCGCCGAAGAGCCGGTCGAGAGGGAGGTTGCCGCCGCGTTCGTACGCCTCGCCGTCGCGCGGGACCTTGGCGGTGAGCACGAGTTCGCAGCGCAGGCCGAGCTTCGCGCACGCGGCGGCGGTCTGGCGGCCGTGGTTGGTCTGGAGCGCGCCGAAGGTGATCACGGTGTCCGCGCCGGCTTCCTTGGCCGCCCCCAGGTGGTACTCGAGCTTGCGGAGCTTGTTGCCGCCGGCACCGAGCGGGTGCACGTCGTCGCGCTTGAGCCAGAGGTTCCGCAGGCCGAGGGCTTCGCCGAGCCGGGGTGCCTCCTGCAGCGGGGTCGGCCAGCCACCCAGGTCGACGCGGGGGATCGCCGCCAGCGCGGCGTCGGGGAATCCGGCGAAGTCGAACGTCATCGGCCCTCCAGGCTCGGCTTTCTAACCACTATATGGGGTTAAAGCACCTCGAAGCGGAGCTCCGTCACCGGACCGACCTCGCGCACACCGGTCCGCCGGAGCGCGACGCCGTCGAGGTCGGGGTCACCGAACAGCGACAGCCCCGCGCCCAGCAGCACCGGGGCGACCAGGACGTGCAGCTCGTCGGCGAGCCGGTCCCGCACGGCCTGCCGGACCACGCTCGCGCCGATCACCTTGACCGCCCGCTCCCCCGCGGCCGCCCTCGCCCGCGCGAGCGCCGAAGCGATCCCGTCGGTCACGAAGGTGAAGGTCAGGTTCTCGTTCTGCGCAGGCAGCACGGCCGGCGGCTGGTGCGTGACGACGAAGATCGGGACCTGGAACTCGTAGTGGCCGGCGTACCAGTCGGGGTCCTCGGCCATCTCGTACGAGCGGCGGCCGAGGACGACCGCGCCGGTCTCCCGGATCAGGTCGGTCATCCACTCGCTGCCGTTCGAGGCGGCGGGATCGGACAGCCGTGCCGTGCCGCCGTCGCGGTCGGCGACGAAGCCGTCCAGCGACATGCTCATCCCCGCGTGCACCGTGGCCATGATTTCTCCTCACGTTGGTCGTCGGTGGGTAGACGTCCGAGGTCGCGAAAACTCATCGGCGCTAGCCGGAGACCGCCGGTATCCGGTAACGTTCGTTCGAACGAACGAGAACTTTCGGGGGCCACCATGACCGCTACCAGCCTCGACTTCACGGGCCTCGCCGCCCAAGCCGCGCAGCTGGCCGCGGGTGAGGTCACCTCCGCCGAGCTCACGGCGGCCGCGCTCGGGCGCGCACGCGCGAGCCAGCCCACGCTCAACGCCTTCCGGTACCTGCGTGACGACGAAGCCCTCGCCGAAGCCGCCGAGGCCGACCGGCGCCTGGCCGCCGGCGACCGCGCACCCCTGCTCGGCGTGCCGCTCGCCATCAAGGACGACGTCGACCTCACCGGGCTGCCCACCGCGTTCGGCTGCTCCGGCGAATTCCCGTGCGCGACCTCCGATGCGCCCGCCGTCGCGCTGCTGCGTGAGGCCGGAGCTGTGATCATCGGCAAGACGAACACCCCCGAGCTGGGCCAGTGGCCGTTCACCGAAGGCCCGGCCTTCGGCGTGACGCGCAACCCGTGGCACACCGGCCACACCCCAGGGGGTTCTTCGGGCGGGAGCGCGGCCGCGGTGGCGTCGGGGGTCATCGCGGCCGCGCTCGGGTCCGACGGCGCCGGCTCGGTGCGCATCCCGGCCGCGTGGACCGGCCTGGTCGGCATCAAGACCCAGCGCGGCCGGATCCCCACCGGCGGCGAGCTGTTCCACGGCCTCACCGTGCTCGGCCCGCTGGCCCGCACGACCGAGGACGCCGCCCTGCTGCTCGACGCCGCCGCGGGCACGCCCGGCGTGTTCCGCGCGGCCGCCGCGCGCGAGCCCGGCAAGCTGCGGATCGGGCTGTCGACGCGGATCCCGTTCACCGCCACCAAGACCCGGCTCGACCCGGTCGTCGACGCCGCCGTGCGCCGGCTCGCCGAGTCACTGGCCGGGCTGGGGCACGAAATCGTCGAGGTCGAGCCGGACTACGGGCTGATCGGGCTGACGTTCCTGCCGCGGTCGCTCACCGGCGTCCGCGACTGGACGCTGCGGGTGCCCGACCGGACCGGGCTCGACCCGCGCACGCGCAGCAACGCCGGCCACGGCCGCCTCCTGGCGGGTCCCGCGCTGCGGCTGGCCCGTGCCCTCGAGCCGGGGCTGCACCGGCGGATCGGGTCGGTGTTCGGCCGCGTCGACGTCCTGCTGACGCCGACCACCGCGACCCCGCCGCCGCCGGTCGGCACGTTCGACGGGCTGTCCGGCTGGGAGACCGACCAGGCCATGATCGCCGCCTGCCCGTACGCTTGGCCGTGGAACGTGCTGGGCTGGCCGGGGGTCAACGTCCCGGCCGGGCAGACGGCCGACGGGCTGCCGCTCGGCGCGCAGCTGCTCGGCCCGTCGCACGCCGAGGAGCGGCTGATTTCGCTTGCCGCGCAACTGGAAGAGGTCGAACGGTGGCCGGAACGGCGTCCCGCGACAAGCTGGTAAGCACCCGGGACGCCATCCTGCGCGGCGCGCTGACCGTCGTCGGCGAGCACGGCGTCGGCGGGCTGACGAACCGCCGGATCGTCGCGGCGGCCGGCGTCTCGCTCGGCACGCTGACCTACCACTTCCCGAGCCAGACGGCGTTGCTGCGCGAGGCGATGCTGCTGTTCGCCGAGGAGGAGACGGCGAAGCTCGGCGCGATCGTCGACGGCTACCGGTCGGCGGGTCTTTCGGTCGAAGAGGCGGCCTCGGTGGTGGAGCACGTCATCGCGCAGCTGCCGTTCGGCGCGGACGAGCTGGGCGCGCACGAGCTGTACCTCCAGGCCGCGCGCGACCCGGAGCTGCACGAAGCGTCTTCGCGGTGCTTCGCGGCGTATGACGAGCTGGCCGTGACGATCCTGGCGGCGTTGGGCGTCCCGGAGCCGGACCGGCTGGCCGGGCCGGTGGTGGCGCTGATCGCCGGGCTGCAGCTGCGGCGCCTGGCGACGGGCGAGACGGACACGCCGGTGGCCGAGCCGCTGATGATGCTGCTCCGCGGGGCTTGATGGTCCCGCCGGTCGTCCGCGGCACGGCGGCGTGGAAGTACTTCGGCGACTTCCGCGACGCGTTCCTGGCCGAGCAGGTGCTGGTGCTGCAGGTGGCGCACCCGGTCGTCGCGGCGGGCGTGCGGGACCACTCGGACTACGCGTCGGACCCCTGGACGCGCCTGATGCGGACGGTCGCGTCGCTCTCGATCTACGTCTACGGCGGTGTGGCCGGCGCCCGCGTGGAAGCCGCGCGGTTGCGGGCGCTGCACCGGACGTTCGTCGGAGTGGCGGACGGACGGCGGTACAGCGCACTGGATCCCGAGGCGTACGCGTGGGTGCACGCGACGTTGGTGAAGGCTCCGGTTGACGCGCAACGGTTTTTCGGGACGCCGCTGTCCGGTCCGGAGCTCGAGGAGTATTACGCGCAGATGTGCGGAATCGGGCGGCTGCTCGGGGTGCGCGAGCGCGACCTGCCGCCGGACTGGCCGGCGTTCGAGCGCTACTACGACGCGGTGGTGGCGGATTTCGGGCCGAACCCGACGATCGCAACGCTCCTCGAGACGATCCGGACGGTGCCGAAGCCGGTGGAGTGGCTGCCGGACTCGTGGTGGCGAGGGTTCCGGCGGGGGCAGTTGTTCCTGGTGCGGGCCACTTTGCCGCCGTCGCTGCGGGAGGCGCTCGGTCTGCAGTGGACGGACGAGGACCAGCGGCGCTTCGCGCGGTTCGCCAAGGGCGTGCGACTGGTCAGCACACCGGCCCCGGCCGGCCTGCGGACGGCGCCGATGCGGTGGACCGGGAAGCTCAACGTCTGGTTCCGCGCGCACCCGAAGGTCTACGAGCGGTTGATCGGCGGCCACGGCCCGGGCGCAAAGCCGAGTCTCTGAGGGCACTTCTGGGTCGACTCGCGTTGCCGGAGGGCCGACCCGCGTAGCCGGAGAGTCGATTCACGTACCCGGAGAGTCGATTCGCGTACCCGGAGGGCCGACCCGCGTACCCGGAGAGTCGGCTTGCGTACCTGGAGAGTCGATTCGCGTACCCGGAGGGCCGACCCGCGTACCCGGAGAGTCGGCTTGCGTACCTGGAGGGTCGACCCGTGTGATTGGAAGCGGATCTCGCGTGACTGGAAGGGCATCCCGCGTGATTGAGCGGGCATCTCGCGTGACTAGAGGGGCATCTCGCGTGATTGAGCAGGCATCTCGCGTGATTGGGGAGCGAACTCGCGTGATTGAAGGCGGATCTCGCGCGGCCGGCGAGGCGTGGCCCGCGGGGGCGCCCCCCGGCTCCAGCGTATCGGCCGGCTGTGACGAAAACCGGTGGTGCAGGCGGCTGTTAGGCCGGGTTGTCCACAACTCGCTTTGCCTGTGGACCGGTGCGGGCGTAGTGGGCTCGGGCCTTGGCGCGGTTTCCGCAGCGGGACATCGAGCACCACTGGCGGTTGCGGCGGGGTGAGGCGTCGCAGAACCGGAGGCCGCAGTCGTCGGCCGCGCAGATGCGGACCTCGGCGTCGCTCGTGGCCAGGTCGATCGCGTCCGCCGCCAGGGCCGCGAACGCCGCCGCCACCGGGTCCTTCGGGGCCGGGACCTCCCGCCGCAGCGCACCGCCCACCAAGGCCAGGCGCGGCGGGGGCGCCGGCGCGGATGCCGCCGCGTTGTTCACCAGCTCGACGTCCATGGAAGACAGCTCCTCCGGCGGCAGCAGCACCCGGTCGATCGCCTCCCGCAGCGCCTTCGCCGCCAGCACGTTGCCCGCCGTCACCGGCACCGAGCCCGTCGTGAACCCCGCCTGCGACAGCCACTCGGCCAGCGCGTCCGGCCCGGTCAGGAGCTCGAAACCGGTCGAGTGCCGGCTGCGCATCGTGTTGACGAGGTCGAGGCACGGCCGCCCGCCGTCGAAGACCCATTCCATGCCCGCCATTCTAACCCTTGAAGACAGTTAGAAGCAGCGCTACCGTCTAACCCTATGAACCGGTTAGAGAACGTGACCACCGTGAACGGCATCCGCGTGCACTACCTCCGCGCCGGCGACGGCCCGCCGCTGTTCCTGCTCCACGGCTGGCCGCAGACGTCGCACTGCTGGCGGCACGTCCTGGCGCCACTCGCCGAGACGCACACCGTGATCGCCCCCGACCTGCGCGGTTACGGCCGCACGGACAAACCGAAAGGGGGCTACGACAAGCGCACGATGGCCGCCGACATCGCCGCCCTCGCCGAGCACCTCGGGTTCGCCACCACCGCCGTCGCCGGGCACGACCGCGGTGGCCGCGTCGCCCACCGCTGGGCCCTCGACCGCCCTGACCAGGTCGAACGCCTCGCCGTGCTCGACATCGCGCCGACCCGCGCGATGTGGCAGCGCCTGGACGCCGCCACGGCCAAGGCGTACTGGCACTGGCTCTTCCACCTCCAGCCCGACCTGCCGGAGCTCCTGGCCGGCCGGGACATCGCCGCCTACCTCGGCTACTTCTTCGAACGCTGGACCCACCAGCGCCACGCCCTCGACGCCGACGCGCAGGCCGAGTACGTCCGCGCCTTCTCCCAGCCGGGCGCGCTCAGGGCCGGTTTCGACGACTACCGCGCCTCCTTCCCCGACGACGCCGAACTCGATGACGCCGACTTCGCCGCCGGAAAGCGCCTCACCCAGCCACTTCTCGCCCTCTGGGGCGCGAACGGCCTGCTCGGCTCGCTGCCCACCCTCGAAATCTGGCGGGAGTACGCGGACGACGTCACCGGCGAAGCCCTCGCCGAGTGCGGTCACTTCCTGCCCGAGGAACAACCCGCCGAAGTGGTCGCCCACCTGCGGAAGTTCCTCGACCCCTGAGACCCCCGGGGCGGCCGGTCCCCCGAACTGGGGACCGAAGTTCCCTCGCCGCCGTGACGCCCGCCACCGGTGCCGCCGGTTAGGTTCGGTCCACGATGGGGAGCAAATCGAGATCCGTACTGCTGATGCTGCTGGCCACCCTGGGGATCGTGGCCGCCGGCGGGACCGCGCACGCCGACGGCGCCCCGGCCGGCACCGACATCCAGGTCGCCCAGACGCTCGGCGCGCGCGAACTGACCGTGATCATCCGCCGGGTCGACACGACGCCGTCGCCGCTGCGGGTCGACGTCGTGACGCACCAGGGCACCGCGCCCGGCACGCTGCACCTGGCCGTCGCGACCGACGGCGTCGCGAGTTCGCGCGCGGACGTCGTCCTCGGCGCCACCCCGGGTGTCCACCCGGGAAATCTCCAAGTCGGCAAACCGGGCCCGTGGGAACTCTCGCTGGACGACGGCACCGGGCAGCGAGCCACGATCCCGTTCATCGTGCCCGCGCGGGTGGTCCCGCCGTGGGAGAAGGCGACCTACGGCGGGTTCGTCGCCGCGGGTGCGTTCCTGCTCCTCGCCCTCGTCGTGGGGATCCGGGCGAGGCGGACGGCGTTCGCGCTCATCCCGGGGGCCGGCGTGGTCGCCGCGCTCGCCGTCGCCGTCACCGGCGCGCTGCTGTCGGCGAGCACTCCCCAGCCGCCCGCACCCGGCAGCCAGCTGGACCCGACGTTCGACAACGTCACCGACCCGTACGCGAACGCCCGGCTGTCCACAGTGGATTACTCGCGGCCGCCGGTGAACCTGGCCGTCACCGCCCGCAACGACGACCTGGCCCTGCAGCTGACCGACGGTGCCACCGGCCGCCCGGTCGACGACCTGCTGGTGCACGACAACGCCCTCGTGCACCTGGTCCTCGTCTCGCCGTCCGGGCGGCTGAGCCACCTGCACCCGGTGCGCGTCGGCCCCGGCGACTACCGCGTCACCGTCACCGATCCGGAGGCGGGTACGTACGCCGTGGCCGCGGAACTCGCCCGGCGCGGCGGCGGTGTCCAGCTCGTCCGGTCCACAGTGGACCTGAATGGCACGGCCGGACCCGCACCGGAGCCACCCGGCGCCGGGCCGCGGACGATCGACGGAACGCCGGTCGACCTCACCATCACCCCGGGGTCGCCGACCACGATCACCGCACGCTTCCCGGCCCAGGACCTCCAGCCGTGGCTGGGCATGCTCGGGCACCTGATCGTCACCGGGCCGATCGCCGGTCCCGTCGGCGAAAGCGCCGCGAAGGCACCGACGTGGGCACACGTCCACGCGATGATCCCGCCCGTCGCGGGCCAGCTGGACCGTCCTGATGAGACAGTCGCCGCGTACGGACCGGAGGTCGGCTTCACCTACACCTTCGCCCAGCCCGGCCGGTACCGGATCTGGCTGCAGGCCGAACGCGGCTACCGGGTGCTCACCGTGCCCGCCGTGGTCGACGTCCCGACGACAGGAGCAGGCCGGTGAAACGTCCGACCGTACTGATCGCCGTCGTCGCCCTGGTCGTCGCGGCCGGCGCCGCGTGGCTGCTCTGGGGCAACACCCAAGCGAAATCCACTACACAGCAAGCGGTTTCGGGGCCCTACACCGTCCAGTTCTCCGCGGAGCAGCCGCGGATCGGCGGCAACACCTTCGCGGTGGCGGTGACCGGGCCGGCGCCCGAAGCCGTCACGGTCGCGCCGGTCATGGCGCAGATGGGGCACGCGCTCGCGCCGGTGCCCGCCGGACCGGACGGACCCGGCCGCTTCCGCGCCGCGGACGTCGGGCTGCCGATGGCCGGGCAGTGGGAGATCACCGTTTCGCTGCGCGGCCCCGGCGGGCCCGCGCAGGTCGTCTTTCCGGTTTTGGTCAAGTAGAAGGAGGGGGAATGGATCTCACCGCAACCGGCGTGCGCAGCACGTCGGTGACGAAACAGGCGCGGACGGGGTTGCTGCCGGCGAACGTCGTGCTCGGCGGGTCGCTGCTGTCGCTGGTCGGGCTCACCTGGGACATCCAGTGGCACGACGACGTCGGGCCGGACACGTTCTTCACGCTGCCGCACCTGTTCCTGTACGCGGGCAGCGCGGTCGTCGGCCTGGCGAGCCTCGCCGTCGTGCTGCTGACGACGGCGGCGCGGCGCGCGGGACGGCCGGTGGACCCACAGGTCGGCGGGCGCGTGGTCAACGTGTTCGGCCGGACCTTCGCGGCCCCGCTGGGGTACCTGGTCTCCGGCGTCGGCGCCGCGATGTTCCTGCTGTACGGGCTGTGGGACCAGTGGTGGCACGGGTTGTACGGCTTCGACGCGGTCATCGACTCACCACCGCACATCGGGCTGCTGCTGTCGATCACGGTGTCGCTGATCGGCACGACCGCGGTGTTCGCCGCGGCGCGCGAACACCGCTGGGGCCGGCTCGGCACGCTGGCGTCGCTGACCGTGCTGCTCACCTTCGGGCCGGTGCTGGCGCTCGGGCTGAAGCAGGTGCCGGACGACTACGCCGACGCCATCGCGATCGGGACGTCGATGATGGCGGTACTGCTGGTCGCCGTCGGCGCCGGGTTCCTGCGCCGCCCGGGCGGGGCGGTCGGCACCGCCGCGCTGGTCGCCGCCGTGCAGGCGGTGTTCTGGTGGTTCTCGCCGTGGGCCGCGAAGGGCTACGCCGACATGGTCGGCCTGCCGCTGCGGGACGCCGTGTCCGGAGTGCCGGCGATGCCGTCGCTGGCGCCGATGGCCCTGCTTCCGGTGGCCGCGCTGATGGAGCTGCTGTACTTCGCCGGCCGGCGCCGGGGGTGGCGCGCGGGCCGGGTGTCCGTGGTCGCCGGCGGGATCGCCGGGCTGCTGCTCGGGCTGAGCATGCCGCTGCAGCAAGCGATGCTCTACACCGGCGCGCACGTGCCGCCGGCCTGGTACCTGACGACGACCGCCGTGCTCAGCGCGGCACTGGGGCTGCTCGGCGGGTTCGCCGGGTGGCGGTTCGGCGGGATGCTCTGCCTGCTGGCGCCCGCGAAGAAGGGGGAAAACGCTGATGCGTAAGAGTTTGCTCGCTCTGGCCGCGGTCGCCGGGCTGCTGTTCACCAGCGCGGGGACGGCGAACGCCTACGAGCCGGTCAACATCGTGCACACCGAACGGGTGCAGGCCGGGCCGTACGGGCTGACCGTGGGGTTCAGCACCTGGCCGCTGAAAGCCATGCAGTCGCTGGACTTCACCTTCATCCCCGACGGCGGGATCGAGGGCAAGTCCGGCACGCTCACCATGGTCAACCCGGAAGGCGGCCAGAACCGGAAGCAGCCGCTGGTCCGGCACCCGCGCAAGCGCGAGGTGTGGGGCCTGGACGTCCGCTCGATGCCGCGGCCGGGCGAGTGGACACTCCGCTTCGCGGTCGACGGCCCCGCCGGCCCCGGCACCGGCGAGCTGCGCGCGCTGCCGGTGCTGGAGCAGCCGGGTCCGCCGATGGGCGTGAGCTGGGCGATCAGCACACTGCCGCTGATCGGGCTCGTCGTCCTCGTCGTGGCGGCCTGGCGCCGGACGCGCGGCCGCCTGCGTGGCGGCGAGCTTCCGGCAATCGGGTGAGATTCCGCTCACATCGAGCGCCCGGACGTATTCAGGCGGTCGCGAAGGCCTTCTTCACCGTAGAGAGCGGGGAAGGGGGCCTTCACCATTTGTGTTCCGGGGTACGGGCGTTCAGGCGGGCAGGTCGAACTGCCCGGCCTTGACGGCGATCAGGAACGCTTCCCACTCGGCGGTGTCGAACACGAAGACCGGGCTGGTCGCCAGCTTGGTGTCCCGGACGCCGATCAGGCCGTCGGAGCCCAGGTTGACCTCGACGCAGCTGCCGCCGTTGGGCTCGCTGGCGAACGACTTCTCCCAGGCGGCCTCTTCGAACAGGGTCACGGCCGTGTTCGGATCGTAATCCGCGAACGACGGATAATCCGCCATGGGTCGTACCTCCGAGGATCGATGGGGGTCGCGGTCGTGACCTGGTCGAAGGCACCCGCTCCGGCTACTCAGTGTCTCAATGGAGCAAGCCACAGGGCCAAGCGGGTGATCAACTGGGCACGGCCTCGACATGAAGATTATTCCAGGAGTAGGATTAATCGCATCGGCCGGGGCGCTGGTGTCGGTGAATGACTGCCTGCTCGCGGCGGGCGGTCGTCGGGACGGGCCGAAGTGCAGAAACGCCCCAGCGCCGGAAATGACCAGAACCAAGCCAAGCCACCGCAGGACCTCATGGGGGAGGAACAGCGTGATCGTCGAGGACAGTGCGCCACCCGGCGCGCTCGCCGTGACCGCCGACGAACCGCGACGAGAGCTGGGGGTGTAGACGAATGGCCGTCCGGGTGAACTCGCTCTTCCGGCGCGAGGACGAAGAGCACCGTGGCCGCCGGGGCATCGGGAACGAACTGCGGAACCGCTTCGGCTTCAGCCTGATCCAGGCGCCACTGCGCAAGACCACGACGTGGGCGACCGACCAGGACCTGCCGCTGCGGCGCCACGCCGACGGGGTCCGCACCACCCGCCCGCTGGAAGCCGCGATCGACCTGGCGCCGCTGATGCGCAGCCGGGTCAGCTCGCGCGTCTGAACATCGGGTTCCCGTACCCGAAGCTGCCGTACCACCGCGAAAGAGCCCCGGTTTCCTGCGGAACCGGGGCTCTTGCCTTGTGCGGCTACGGTTTCCGGAGCAGCAGGCAGCCGTGCCGCATCGGGCGTTCCCCGGCGCCCGGCTCGCGGTACACCCGGCCCAGCTCGGCGAAGCCCGTTTCGGCCGCGATGCCCGCGAGCTCGTCCAGCGGCCAGCTGTAGGCCGTCGTCACCTTGTGATCGAACGACGTCAGCGGGCCGCCGCCGGATTCGAAGCACCCCAACAGAACGTGACCGCCGGACGCCGACATTCGGGCGAATTCGGCGAAGTACGCCGGGACCTCCGCCGGCGGCGTGTGGATCAGCGAGTACCACGACAGGATCCCGGCGAGCGACGCGTCCGGCAGCTCGAGGGCCGCCATCGAGCCCACCTCGAACCGCAGGTCCGGGTGGGCGGCCCGGGCGAGCGAAACCATCGCCGGCGACAGGTCGACGCCGAACGCGTCGAGCCCGAGCGAGCGCAGGTGCGCCGTCAGGTGCCCGGGCCCGCAGCCGAGGTCGGCGACCGGGCCGCGGCCGCGGACGGAATCCGCGAACGCCGCCCACACCGCCCGCTCCAGCGGGTGCTTGTCCCAGACGTCGGCGGCGAATTCCGCGTACTGGTCCGCGATCGCGTCGTAGGCGGCCGCCGTCACGGTTTGCGGCCGAGGCCGCAGAGGTGCCCCACGAACGCCGGGTCGTTCGCGAGCTTCTTCGTGGCCCGGGACTCCATCTCCTCCGGGTGCCACTCCGGCAGGTAGACGATGCCCGGCTCGACCAGCTCCAGCCCCTCGAAGAACGACGTGAACTCGACCCGGCTGCGCAGGGTCAGCGGCGTGCTGGACTTGTTGTACTGCTTCATGATCGACTCGCGGCTCTCCGCGTCGGCCATGTCCTGCAGGTCGTCGTCGGTCAGGTGCGAGGACAGGAAGTACGAGCCGGACGGCAGCAGCGACAGGTACTTCCGGATGGTCTGGGCCACCGGCTCGTCGGCGCCGAGGAAGTACAGGACGCCGACCATGATCAGGCCGATCGGGCGGTTCGGGTCGAGGACGCCGGTGTCGAGCGCGCGCTTCCAGATGTCGGCCGGGTCGCGCAGGTCGCCCTGCAGCACCGCGTGCCGTCCCGCGACGCCTTCCTTCTCCAGCAGGATCTGCGAGTGGGCCACCGCGACGGGCTCGTTGTCGACGTACACGCACCGCGCGTTCGGGTTGACGTCCGTGGCGACCTCGTGGACGTTGCCGACCGTGGGGACGCCGGAGCCGAGGTCGAGGAACTGGTCGACGCCGTTGCGCGCCAGGTAGCGCACGCCGCGGCCGAGGAAGTCGCGGCCGGCGCGCGCGACGGTCTTGATCATCGGGAAGGTCTTGACCGCCTGCTCGCCGAACTGCCGGTCGATCGCCCAGTTGGCGTCGCCCCCGAGGAACCAGTCGTAGATGCGGGCGGCGTTCGGCCGGTCCAGGTCCACGCCTTCAGGGGCTTCGGGGTCCTGCGTCGTCATTGCGTCCTCCAGGCTTGCGGCCGACACCGCCGACCACGCTCGCGAGGGGGATCGTGGCGGCGCCGGGCTCGGGACGCCACTCTCCCACAGGCACGATCCCGGGCTCGACGACGTCGAAGGTACCGAAGAACGCGGCGATCTCGTCGAGAGACCGGGAAACCGCGGGCGAGCTCGACCGTTCGGACAGCTGCACGAGCTTCCGGATCTGCGCCAGCTCTTCGCCTTCGACGCCGGATTCGGTCGCGTGCGAAAGCACGTACGCCGATCCGGGCGCCAAGAGCGTCCGGTAGGCGCGGATGGCTTCGCGGACGCCGGTGACGTCCGGCAGGAAGTGCAGCACCGCCACGGTCAGCAGGCAGATCGGCCGGTCCGGGTCGAGCACGCCGGTGGCCAGCGCCGCTTCCCAGACCTCGCCGGCGTCCCGGAGGTCGGCGTGCAGCACGGCGTGGCGTTCGGGGTCGCCGGCCTCTTCCAGGAGCATCCGCCCGTGGGCGACGGCCACGGGCTCGTTGTCGACGTAGACGCACCGGCTGTCGTCGACGTGGTCGTCGGCCACTTCGTGGACGTTGCCGGCCGTCGGGATGCCGGAGCCGAGGTCGAGGAACTGCGTGATGCCTTCGCTGAGGCAGTAGCGCACGGCCCGGCCGAGGAAGTCGCGGTTGCTCCGCGCGAGGCTCTTGGCGAGCGGGAACGCCTGCACGGCCTGCTGGCCGAACTGCCGGTCGATCGCCCAGTTCGCGGTGCCGCCGAGGGCCCAGTCGTAGATGCGCGCGATGTTCGGCCGGTCGAGATCGATGGCCTCGGGCAGGAAGTCGGGGTCCACGACGTCCCCTTCGGGCGGCACTTCCGGTGGTTTCGAGCGCAACAGACCCACTCTACCGACAGTTGTTCACCGGCCGGGACTGCTCCCGCGGCCATTCGCCCTATTGGAGCTGCTGCATCTGCGCGCGGTAACCCTCCGCAAGCTCCTTGAGGAACTGCCGGGTCTCCTGACGCTCCAGCGCGGCTCCGCGCAGCCTGTCCCACGAGTCGACGAAGATGTTGAAGTCCTTGACGTCGTCGAGGTACAGCCCGCCGGCGGAGTGCTCGATGTAGACGAAGTCACGGGTGCGGTCCGGGAACCGCATGATCGTGAAGTCGTTGGGGACCGCGGCCAGCCGCGCGCCGAACGGCAGTACGTGCACGTAGACGCGCGGGTGCTTCTCGAGCGAGAGCAGGTGCTCGACCTGGTCGAGCATCACCGCGGGCGCGTACCCGCCCGGCGCCCGGCGCAGCGCGCCTTCGCTGATGATGAAGCGGTAGTAGGGCGGCTGCTGCTGCTCGAACACGGCCTTGCGGTCGAGCCGGTTGCGGACCAGCGACGTCACGTCGGTGGCACCGAACTCGGTGAACTGCTTGAGCATGTAGTGCTCGGACTGCAGCGGGCCCGGGATGCGCTCACCGTGCCAGGTGAGGATCTCCGCGGCCGCGGGCTCCAGGTCGGTGAAGGTGCGGAACCAGTGCGGCACCACCGAGCGGTAGCCGGACCAGTGTCCGCGCTGCCCGGCGGCGGCCCGCGCCAGGTTCATCAGCGTGTCGGCCTCTTCGCCGTTGATCCCGAACGCGTTCAGCATCGATCGCACATCCCCGAGCTTCACCCCGACGGCACCGGACTCGATCTTGTTGACCTTGCCCTGGGTGCAGCCGAGGACCTCGGCGACCTGCTGCTGTGTCATCCGCGCCGCGGTGCGGGCATGCCGGAGCTCGTTGCCGAGCTGCTTCCGGCGCGAGGTGACGGTGCTGGCCATCGCCCTGCTCTCCCGGACCACTACCAAGCGACGACGGCCACCGGCCGCCGTCGCACGCGAACTATCGAACCCACCCAGGCTAGTGCTTCACCTTGCGGATCTCGATGATGACACCGCGCAGCGTTCCAGGAAACGCCGCAGAATGCCAGTCACCTGCGCTATCACTCGCCTGGACCAGCGAAATTCCGAATTATTCCGCCAACCGGCGGAGCGCCCTCTCGGGCATAGTGGGCCGGTGACCGATCGCTCCCCCTCCGCCGCCGTCACCCGGCTGGCGGACCAGGTCCACGGGTACGTCCAGCCGGACGGCTCCTGGTACATCAACAACTGCGGGTTCGTCGACGCCGGCGACCACACCGTGCTGATCGACACCTGCTCGACCGAGCGCCGCACGCGTGCGCTGCTGGCGGCGGTCGAGGCGACCACCGGCAGCCCGGTGACGACGCTGGTGAACACCCACCACCACGGTGACCACACCAACGGCAACTACCTCGTCGAAGGCGGGGCGGTGGTCGGCCACCGCAAGACGCGCGAGGTGATGGCCGCCGAGGGCATCCAGACCTACGAGGGCGTCTTCGTCGGCAACGACTGGGGCGAGCTGCGGTCGCGGCCGCCCGAGATCGTCTTCGACGACCGGCTCACGCTGTACGCCGGGGAGGTCGAGATCCAGCTGATCCACCCCGGGCACGCGGCCCACACGACCAACGACGTGCTGGTGTGGCTGCCCGCGCAGCGCGTGCTCTACGCCGGTGACCTGGTGTTCCACGGCGGCAGCCCGTTCGCGCTGATGGGCTCGGTCGCGGGCTGGCGCCAAGGCCTCGACGTGATCCGGGAGCTCGACCCGGAGGTGATCCTGCCTGGTCACGGGGGCCCGTGCGGGCTGGACGTCGTGGACAAAGTGGACGAATACCTCGGGATCGTCCAGAAGACGGCCGAGCGCGGGAAGGCCGCCGGGCTGTCGCCGCTGGAGCTGGCGAAGGAGACCGACCTCGGGGAGTTCTCGGAGCTGAGCGAGCAGGAGCGGCTGCCGGGCAACCTGCACCGCGCGTACGCCGAGCTCGACGGCGCCGAGTGGGGCGCGCAGATCGACCTGGTGGCGGCGATCACGGACATGCTCGCCTTCAACAAGGGGCCGATCCGCTGCTTCTCCTGAACTGAGTGAGCTGCTCCTCCGTGGCCTTCCTTGAGGCGTCGATCGGACTACTGTCTGAATCGAGAGAGTTCTTCGGAAGGATTCGGATGAGCAAGAAGGCGAGCATCGGGGTCACCGGCCTGGCGGTCATGGGCCGCAACCTGGCCCGCAACCTGGCCCGGCACGGTCACACGGTGGCCCTGCACAACCGGTCCGAGGAGCGGACCCGCGCGCTGGTGGACCAGTTCGGCGACGAGGGCGACTTCATCCCGGCGTACTCCGCGCAGGAGTTCGTGAACGCGCTGGAGCGGCCGCGGCAGGTCGTGATCATGGTCAAGGCGGGCGGTCCGACCGACGCCGTCATCGAGGAGTTCGCGCCGCTGCTCGAAGAGGGCGACGTCATCATCGACGCCGGCAACGCGCACTTCGCCGACACGCGCCGCCGTGAGAAGGCGCTGCGCGAGCGCGGGCTGCACTTCGTCGGCAGCGGCGTCTCGGGCGGCGAGGAGGGCGCGCTGCACGGGCCGAGCATCATGCCCGGCGGCTCGAAGGAGTCGTACGAGTCCCTCGGCCCGCTGTTCGAGGACATCTCGGCCAAGGTCGACGGCGAGCCGTGCTGCACGCACATCGGCGCGGACGGCGCCGGCCACTTCGTGAAGATGGTGCACAACGGCATCGAGTACGCCGACATGCAGCTGATCGCGGAGTCGTTCGACCTGCTCCGGCACGCGGGCGGCTACGCGCCGGCCGAGATCGCCGACGTGTTCCGCACGTGGAACACCGGGCGGCTCGACTCCTACCTGATCGAGATCACCGCCGACGTCCTCGCGCACGTCGACGCCTCGTCCGGCAAGCCGTTCGTCGACGTCGTCGAGGACGCCGCCGAGCAGAAGGGCACCGGCCGCTGGACCGTGCAGATCGGCCTCGACCTGGGTGTCCCGATCTCGGGCATCGCCGAAGCCGTCTTCGCGCGTTCGCTGTCCGGGTCCCAGTCGCTGCGCGCGGCGGCCCGCGGGCTCGGCGGCCCGTCGGCGGCTCCGCTGTCGGGCTCGGCGCTGGAGCGCTTCGCCGACGACGTCGAGCAGGCGCTGTACGCGTCGAAGGTGGTCGCGTACGCGCAGGGCTTCAACCAGATCCAGGCCGGCGCGACCGAGTACGGCTGGGACATCGACCTCGGCAAGGTCGCCTCGATCTGGCGCGGCGGCTGCATCATCCGCGCGAAGTTCCTCAACGACATCACCGCGGCCTACGCCGACGAGCCGGAGCTGCCGACGCTGCTCACCTCGGGCGGCTTCCGCAAGGCCGTCGAGGACGCGCAGGACTCGTGGCGCTCGGTGATCTCGACGGCGGTCAAGCTCGGCATCCCGACGCCGGGCTTCTCGACGGCGCTGGCCTACTACGACGGCCTCCGCGCGGACCGGCTGCCGGCCGCGCTGGTCCAGGGCCAGCGCGACTTCTTCGGGGCCCACACCTACCGCCGGGTGGACCGCGAAGGTTCGTTCCACACGGCCTGGGCCGCCGACGGCCGCCCGGAGTCCGAGGCCTGATCGGTCGCTGCTCTGACCGGGCCGGCCCCCTCGTCCTTCCCGGTCAGAGCAGCGTCACCAGCAGCAGCGCGAGAAGCACGGCCGCCAGCAGGAGTCTCACTGCCCCCGGGCGGCGAGGAGCTCCGCCAGCACCTCCACGATCTTCGCCTCGGCCTTGTCCTTCTTGACACCGAGGCCGTCGAGCACCTCGAAGCCGGTGCCTTCGCCCTGTTCGAGCAACGCCAGCAGGATGTGCTCGGTGCCGATGTAGTTGTGCCCCAGCCGCAGTCCTTCGCGCATGGTCAGCTCGAGCGTCTTCTTGGCGGCCGCGGAGAACGGGACCACGTTCGGCACCGGGTCGATCGGCTCGGGCAGCCGTGCCTCGGCGGCTTCGCGGACGGCGTCGAGCTGCACGCCCTGGGCCAGGATCGCCCCGGCCGCCAGCGCGGCGGGCTCGGTCAGCAGGCCCAGCACGATGTGCACGGTTTCGATCTCCGGGCTGGCGTGCGCGACGGCCGCCTTCTGCGACTCGACGATGACGTGCCGCGCCCGGTCGGTGTAGCGCCCGTAGACGCGCTCGATGTTGCCGCTCGGGTCGCCGCCGGGATCGACCTTCGGCACGAACCGCTTCTGGGCGGCCTGTTTCGTGACGCCCATGCTGGCGCCGATCTCGGTCCAGGACGCACCCGACCGGCGGGCCTGGTCGACGAAGTGACCGATCAGGTGGTCGGCCACTTCGCCGAGGTGCTGGCCCACGTACACCGCGTCGGTCAGCTGGGCCAGGGCGTCCTGGTCGTTGTTGCTCTTGATGGCGTTGATGAGGTCGTCGAGCTTGATGGTCGGCTGGGTCATACCGTCAACTGTAGGTTGACGAACCTCGTGCGTCAACCGCGAGTTGACGCCGCCTTCAGGTGGGCCTTCAGGTCGAAGTCGCTCGCTTCGAGGTCGGCGTACGCGGGTTTCGGCTCGGCGGTGAACAGCCGGCGCGCGGCGATGTGGTCGGCCGGCTTGTTCACCGACTCGACGGCGACGAGGACGTCGTCGCGGAAGGACAGCACGGAGAACCTGCCGTCGGCCGGGTCGCCCGCGACCACCGTCCGGTCGGCGCCCGAGAGGATGCCGGCGATCTGCAGCTTGGCGCCCGCCTGGTCGGTCCAGAACCACGGCAGGCTGGCGTACGGCTCGGCGGCGCCGGTGATCGCCCCGGCCACGCAGCGGGCCTGGTCGACGGCGTTCTGCACGGACTCCAGCCGCGTCTCGGCACCCGCCTGCACGCACGGGAAGCTGGCGCAGTCACCGATGGCGAAGATCCGCTCGTCGGCCGTCCGCA
This sequence comes from Streptomyces sp. MN03-5084-2B, assembly GCA_033793495.1. Lineage (GTDB taxonomy): Bacteria > Actinomycetota > Actinomycetes > Mycobacteriales > Pseudonocardiaceae > Amycolatopsis. Next base: position 38,516 of record JARAWT010000004.1, read on the forward strand.
GGTGCGCGTCGACGACGACGCCGTTGCGCACCGGCAGCCCGGCGGCCTCGGCGAGCGTGGTCTCCGGCACCACCCCGACGGCGACCACGACCAGGTCGGCGGGCAGCCGGGTGCCGTCGGCCAGCTCGACCTCGCGGACCCGCTCGTCGCCGTGCAGCGCCGCGACGCCCTGCCCGAGCAGCACCGTGTGCCCGGCCTTGCGGTGCAGCTCGGCGAAGTACGCGGAGATCTCCGGCGTCGCCACGCGGTTCAGCAGGCGGTCCTGCGCCTCGACGATCGTCACCGGGCGGCCGGCGTGCGAGGCGAACTCCAACCCGATGAAGCCACCGCCCGCGACGACGACGTCGCCGGCCCGTTCGAGGGACGCCCGCAGCCGGTCGGCGTCGTCGCGGGTGCGCAGGGTCAGCACGCCGGGGAGGTCCGCGCCGGGCACCGGCAGGGTGCGGTTGCGGGCACCGGCGGCCAGGACGAGGAAGTCGTAGTCCAGTGCGCGGCCGTCTTCGAGCCGGGTCTTCCGCGCCCGGCGGTCGATGCTCTTCACGCGCGCTTCGACCAGCTCGATGTCCTTCTCCGCGAAGAAGTCCGCCCCGCGCAGGTGCAGCTGCTCGAGCCCGGCGGTCCCGGCGAGGTAGGCCTTCGACAGCGGCGGCCGCTGGTACGGCACCCCCGGTTCGTCCCCGACCAGCACGACCCGGCCGTCGAAACCCCGGTCCCGCAGCGAAGCCACGGCCTGGAACCCGCTCTGACCGGCACCGACGACGAGCACGGTGGTCATGCTTTCTCCTCACCCCATCCGGTAGGCCCCGATCTCATCCGACCACAACCGGCTCAAACCGTCGAGGAAGCACGCGGTGCACCGAGCACCCGCGAAATCCCCCGCGCGGCGGCTCGCACGGCGGGCACCAGCGTCCGCGGATCGGTCCCCTCCGCCGGGACGACCACCGAGATGGCGGCCACGACGTCGTCGGTGGCGTCGCGGACCGGAGCGGCCACGGACAGGGCGACGAGCTCGATCTGGCCGTCGCTGATGGCGTAGCCGTCGCGGCGGACGTCGGCCAGCACCCGCCGCAGCTGCGCGGACGAGCCGATCGTCTTGGGCGTGAACGTCTTGAGCGGGCCGGCCAGGACCTCCTCCTGGGCCTCGGCCGGGGCGTGCGCGAGGAGCACCTGGCCGACGCCGGTCGCGTGCGCGGGCAGCCGGCCGCCGACGCGGGTCAGGACGTTGACGGCGCCCCGGCCGGAGATGCGCTCGACGTAGACGACCTCGGTCCCGTCGAGCACCGCGAGCTGCACGTTCTGGTGGGTGGCTTCGTAAAGGTCTTCGAGGAACGGCATCGCGCTCTCCCGCAGCTCCGCGCCGTGCGGGGCGAGCGAGGCGACCTCCCACAGCCACAGGCCGACGCGGTAGGCGCCGGTTTCGTCGCGCACGAGGGCACCGCGCCGAGTGAGCTCACCGGCCAGGCGGTGCGTGGTCGACAGCGGCAGCCCGGCGCGGCGGCTGAGCTCGGACAGCGTCAGCCGCGGCCGCTCGGCGGTGAAGGCGCCCAACAGGTCGAGGACGCGATCCACCACCGAGGGCGGCCGCTGCGCGCTGTTTCTCACCCTGCTGTGCCTCAGACTTCGTCGTCGTCCGGCAGCAGCGGGCGCATGAACGTGCGCCGGTACCGGAGAACGCACCCGCTCTCCTCGCGGATCTTGTCGGCCTCGATGAAGTCCGGGTCGACGCCGAACAGCGTCCGGTAGCGCTCGTACGCCGCCAGGCTCTCGAAGCTGAACAACGCCCGGGCTTCGTCGCTCGCGCCCTCCGACGGCAGGAAGTAGCCGTGGTGGACGCCGCCTTCCCGCTGCACCAGGCGCATCCACGCCGCGGCGAAGCGCTCGAAGTCGGGCAGCTTCGCGGGGTCGATGACGTAGTCGACGACGCAGGTGATCACTTGCCGCCCCAGACGCGGTCGGCCGTCGTGACGATCAGCTCCAGCTTGCGCAGCTGGTCGTCCGCGGTCAGGTCGTTGCCCTCCTCCGTCGAGGAGAAACCGCACTGCGGGGACAGGCAGAGCCGGTCGATGTCGACATAGCGCGACGCCTCTTCGATCCGCCGCACCAGGACGTCCGGGTCCTCCAGCTCGGGCCGCTTGGTGGTGACCAGGCCGAGCACCACCTCCTTGTCCTTCGGCACGAACCGCAGCGGCTCGAAGCCGCCGGAGCGTTCGTCGTCGTACTCCAGGAAGAACCCGTCGACGGCGAGCTCGCCGAACAGGGCTTCGGCGACGAACTCGTAGCTGCCCTCGGCGGCCCACGACGAGCGGAAGTTGCCGCGGCACAGGTGGGTCGTCACCGTGAGGTCCTCGGGACGGCCTTCGAGCGCCGCGTTCATGGTCGCGATGTTGCGCAGGTGCTGGGTGTCCGGGTCGCCGCCCATCCGCGCGACGAGCTCCCGCTGCGCGGGGTCGTTCAGGTAGGCGAGGCTGGTGTCGTCGAGCTGCAGGTACCGGCAGCCGAGGCCGTGCATCGCGGTGACCTGCTGCCGGTAGGCCGCGCTGAGGTCGGCGAAGAACTCCTCGAGGTCCGGGTAGACGCTCTCGCTGACCGCGGCCCGGCCGCCGCGGTAGTAGACCATGCTCGGCGAGGGGATGGTCAGCTTCGGCGTCACGCCCGGGTCCACATGGGACTGCAGGAACCGGAAGTGGTCGGCGAAGATCGGTTCGTCGAGCCGCACCTTGCCGTCGACCTGCAGCCCCGGCGGGCTGAACTCGAGGTCGCCCGCCAGGTTGTGGAACTTGACGTGCAGCCGCTGGTCGCTCTTCGAGATGCCGCCGAGCGCGTAGATGAAGTCCATGTGCCACGAGCCGCGCCGGAACTCGCCGTCGGTCGCCGAGCTCAGCCCGGCCGCCCGCTGCATCTTGATCACGTCGCGGATCGCGTCGTCCTCGACCGCACGGAGGTGCTCCGCGCCGATCTCGCCGCTTTCGTGCCGCCGTCGCGCGTCGCGCAGCACCGGGGGCCGGAGCAGGCTCCCCACGTGATCGGCGCGAAACGGCGGGCCCACCTGGGAAATACCACCCGAAGTCATGCACCGATGGTCACACATTCCCGGCCGTCGCGCCGCCCCCCGAACCATGATCATCACGCCCGGGACTTGCTACCGTCCGCTCATGACGGAATCCGCGGCCCACCCGGTCGACCGGGGCCTGCCCGCCGGGCGGCTCGCACTGCTCGGCCTCCAGCACATGTCGATCATGTACGCCGGTTCGGTGGCCGTGCCGCTGATCGTCGGCAGCGCGCTGAAGCTCGACCCGGCGACGATCGGCCTGCTGGTCAACGCCGACCTGCTGGTCGCGGGCATCGCGACGCTGATACAGGCGATCGGCATCGGGAAGCTGCTCGGCATCCGGCTGCCGGTGGTGGCGGGCGCGACGTTCACCGTCGTCAACCCGATGATCCTCATCGCTTCCCAGTACGGCCTGCCCGCGGTCTACGGCGCGATGCTCGCTTCCGGCGTCTTCGGGCTGCTCATCGCCCGGCCCTTCGCGAAGCTGATCCGGTTCTTCCCGCCGCTGGTCACCGGGACGCTGCTGCTGGTCATCGGCGTCTCGCTGCTCGGCCCGGGCGCGGCGATGATCGCCGGTCACGACAGCACGGCACCGGACTACGCGGCGCCGTCGCACATCGGGCTGGCGTTCGGCGTGCTCGCGCTGCTCGTGCTGTTCACGCGCGTGCTGCGCGGGTTCGCCAACCAGATCGGGCCGCTGCTCGCACTGGCGATCGGGCTGGTCGTGGCGATCCCGATGGGGCTGGTGCACTGGGACGGCCTGCGCGCGGCGAGCTGGTTCGGGCCGGCGTCGCCGTTCCACTTCGGCGCACCGACGTTCCCGATCGCGGCGATCCTGTCGATGTGCGTGGTCATGCTGGTGACGTTCACCGAGTCGACCGCCGACATGATCGCCGTCGGCGAGATCACCGGGCGCCCGCCGACCGACGCCGACCTCGCGCGCGGCCTCGCCACCGACGGCGTCTCGGCGGTGCTCGGCGGGGTGATGAACTCCTTCCCCGACACGGCGTTCGCGCAGAACGTCGGCCTGGTGCGGATGACCGGCGTGCGCAGCCGCTGGGTCGTCGCGGTGACCGGCGGGATCCTGGTGCTGATGGGCCTGGTGCCGAAGGTCGGCGCGTTCATCGCGGCCATCCCGGAACCGGTGGTCGGCGGGGTCGCGGTCGTGATGTTCGCGATGGTCGCCGCCGTCGGCGCCCAGAACCTCCGGACGGTCGAGTTTTCCGGCAACCACAACACCTTCGTCGTCGCGGTGGCCCTCGGCGCCGGCCTGCTGCCGGCGTTCGTCCCGGACATCTTCAAGCACTTCCCGGCGTGGCTGCAGACGATCTGCGGCAGCTCGATCACGGTGGCGGCGGTGCTCGCGTTCGCGCTGAACCTGCTGTTCAACCACCTCGGCCGGCGTCGCGAACCGGACCTGCTCAGCGCGCCTTGAGCAGCCGGTCGACGAGTGCGGCCCCGGTGCCCGGTTCGACCGGGCGCCGGAACAGCACGCGCAGGTAGAGCGGGGCCAGGACGTAGTCGAGCACCTCGTCGACCGACGGCACCGGTTCGCCGCGGGCCGCGGCCTTGTCGAGGGTGGCCTGCAGGTCGTCGCCGCGGGCCCGCAGGTACTCGATCGGCTTCTCGTCCGGGCGCAGGGTGGCGACGAGCGCGCGGAGCAGGATCTGGCCGTGCCGGTCGCGCATCGCGCGTTCGACGCCCTCGGCCCAGCCGAGCAGGTCGCCGCGCAGCGAACCGGTGTCCGGGATCGGGGACGTCGAACGCAGGCGCGTCATCGCCGCGTCGAGCAGCAGCGCGTCCCGGCTGTGCCAGCGCCGGTAGATGCTGGTCGGGTTGACGCCGGCCCGCTCGGCGATCTTCGGGATCGCCGCGTCGATTTCGCCGGCGGCGAGCAGCTCGACGACGGCGTCGTGCACGGCGTCGCGGACGCGGGCGCTGCGGCCGCCGGGTCGGGTCATGGGGCCATCCTAAAGCAAACACACTTGCTTTTACGGTCGCCCCCTGGCTAGCCTTAAGTCGAATCGAATGGCTTTAAGGAGCTGCATCATGGCCCGCAAGATGACCGAGGACGAGCGCGAAGCCTTCCTCGCCGAGCCGCACGTCGGCGTGCTCAGCGTCGCGGCCGAGCCCGGGCGGGCGCCGCTGACCACGCCGATCTGGTACCGCTACGAGCCGGGTGGCGACGTCGTGGTGATGACCTCACCCGGCTCGCGGAAGGCTCGGCTGATCGAGGCGGCCGGCCGGTTCGCGCTGTGCGTCCAGCAGCAGGACGGCGTCTACCGGTACGTCTCGGTCGAGGGGCCGGTGGCGGAGTCGTGGCCGATGACGAAGGCGGAGCGGCACGAGATGGCCGCCCGCTACCTGCCGCCGGGGGTGAGCGAGGCCTACACCGACGCGACCGACGAAGCCCACGGGCGCAACATCGCGATCGTGATGCGCCCGGAGCGCTGGAACACGTCGGACTTCAGCGACGTCGCGGAGCAGCTGTCCTGATCACCAGCAGATGACCAGGAAGCACGTCGTCCGGGGCGGCGGGGTCGGCGTCGGGGTCGGCCGGGGGCTGCCGGACGGCGGCGGCGGGTTTCCCGGCGGCGTGGTCGTCGGGCCGCCGGTCGTCGAAGGGGCGGAGCCGGACGACGTGGTGGTCGGGTTCGCGGTGCCGGTGGCGGCGCTGTCGGTGGTGACCGGGGCACGGCCCGGCACCTCGGTGACGGTGCCGCGGTGCTCGTTCGACGCCGTGACGACGTCGCCGCCGGTGCCGCCGCCGATCCCGCCGTCGTGCGGCGAGTCCGTGGCCTGGTCGGCGCCGCCCAGCCCGGTGGTGCGCTGCGGAAACGGGATGACCTGGATCTGGTCGACCGGGGACGCGTCCTCGCGTTCCTTGCCGCCGAAGGCGACCAGCGCCGCGGCGGCGCCGCAGCCCACGATGACGGCGAGCATCACCGCGACCACCCGCCAGCGCGACTGGCCGGGTCCCGGACGGTCGCCCCAGCCCTCGCGCACGAGCAGCTCGGCGACCGATACCTCGTCGTTCACCCCGACAGACCTTCCCGAGAGGCCTTTCGGCCGACATCGTGGCCGTATTCTTACCGTAAAAGCCCCCCGAACGGGTGAAGAGGCGGCAAAAATTCGTCACGTAATGCAAGCTTTGACGGTGAGTGACATCCACAGCGTTTTCTAAGCTGGCGCTCGTGATACTCCCAGCATGACCACCGAAGCTCGGTCCATGCTGCTGAGAGCCGAACGGCCGATCCCCCCGATCGTCGTTGCGCGCCGCCGCGGCCCGTGGGCGTTGCTCCGGTACGTCCCCAACCCGAAGTCGACGCCGTTCACCTTCGGCTACCTGGTCCTCCTGCTGGCCACGACGCTGCTGCTGGAGTTCGCCGACCCGGCGTTGGCGGACCGGCTGCTGCAGCTGTCCAGCACCGACGCCCACAACCTGTGGCGGCGCCCGCTGACGTCGCTGCTGACCAGCGCGCTCTGGCTGCCCGGCGAAAGCTGGCTGCCCTACGTCCTGATCTTCACGGTCGCCGTCGCCCCGCTGGAACGCCGGTTCGGCGCCCGCCGCACGGCACTGGTGTTCTTCTCCGGCCACATCGTGGCCACCCTCGTCACCGAGCTGCCGGTGATGGCCCTGATCAGCGCGCACGTGCTGCCGAACTCGGCCGGGCACTGGCTCGACCTCGGGGTCAGCTACGGCTTCTTCACCACCGCCGGCGCGCTCGTCTTCCTCCTGCGCGGCCGCGCGCGCCTGGCCGCGCTGGTCGCGATGGAGGCGTTCGTCGCGGCGATCTGGCTGAGCGACGACCCGGCGAGCCTCGGCTCGATCGTCACGCTGCTCGGCCACGCGTTCGCCGCGCACTTCGGGCTGCTGGTCTGCGGGCCGTGGCTGCGGGCGCGCATCCCCAGGCCGAGCCCGGATTCCGCCGGGTAGGCACGGGCCGGAGTCGGTGGTGTAATCGACGGGCCACACGCCGACTTCACGGGGGACGGACGCACATGGAGGCCGACTCGCTCGCCGAACTCGTCGAGCTGAGTCCGGACGCGATCTGCGTGCACGAGCACGGCGTACTCACCTACGCCAACCGTGCGGCCCTCGAGACCTTCGCCGCGCGCTCCGCCGGCGAAGTCGTCGGCCGCCGCTTCACCGACTTCATCGCCGAGGACGCCCAGGCCGCGGTGATCGAAAAGCTCGCCCGGCTGACGGAGCCGGGGCAGGCGAGCGAGCCCGTCGAAGCGCTGATGTCCCGGCTGGACGGCAGCAAGTTCGCCGTCGAGACGGTGCTGGTGCGCCTCGGCGAAGCGGCGTACCAGGTGGTCATGCGCGACATCACGGCGAAGAAGGCGGCCGCCGACGCCCTCCGCTACCAGGCCGCGCTGGTGTCGCACGTCAGCGACGCACTGATCGCAACCACCGGCGAAGGCGTCGTGACCAGCTGGAACCCGGCTGCCGAGGCGGTGTACGGCTGGACCGCGGCCGAGGCCGTCGGGCGGCGGGCGAGCGAGCTCGTCGGCGCGCCGCTCGACCTGCCGGCCATCCGGCGCGGCGGCGGCGTCGCGGAAGCGGTGCACCGGCGGCGGGACGGCGCTCCCCTGGCGGTCCGCGTCTCGGCAGCTGAGATGAACGACGGGTACGTGCTCGTCTGCGCCGATGAAACCGCGCGGCGGCGGGCCGAGCAGAACTACCGCACGGTCGTCGCGTCCCTCGACGAAGGCGTGCTCGTGATGGGCGCCGGCGGGCTCATCGAAGCGGCGAACCCGGCGGCCTGCCGGATCCTCGGCGTCGCCGAAGCCGACCTGATCGGCGTCCCGTGCCACACGCTGACGCTGTTCACCGAGTCCGGGCGGTGGATCCCGCCGGACGAGCTGCCGTCGGTGCAGACCCGGCGGACCGGGGTCACGCACAACGGCCTGGTCGTCCGCCTGCGCCGGCCGGACGGCCGCGACGTCTGGGTGTCGCTGACCTCGCGGCTGCTCGACCCGGACGACCCGGCGGCGATGGCCGTGGTCACGTCGTTCACCGACATCACCGAGACCCGCGCGATCAGCGCGCAGCTGGCCCACGACGCCACCCACGACCCGCTGACCCGGCTGGCGAACCGGACGCTGGTGCTCGGCCGGCTCGACGTCCGCGAGCGCGGCGCGGTCACCGTGCTGTTCCTCGACCTGGACAAGTTCAAGGTCATCAACGACTCGCTCGGGCACTCGGTCGGCGACCAGGTGCTGCGGATCATCGGGGAACGCCTGCGCCGCAGCTCGGGTCGTGACGACCTGGTCGGCCGGCTCGGCGGCGACGAGTTCGTCGTCGTCACCGCCGAGGTCACCGAGGCGGCCGAGGTCCGCGCGCTGGCCGAGCACCTGCGGGCCGCGCTGGCCGAGCCGATCGGCGTCCTCGGCAGGCAGCTGCACCTCGACGCGAGCATCGGCGTCGTGCTCGTCGGCCGCGACGACCGCCGCAGCGCCGAGGACCTGCTGCGCGACGCGGATGTCGCGATGTACCAGGCGAAGACGCTGGGACGGGGACGGCACCACTTCTTCGACGTCGGCCTGCGCGAGCGGATGCAGCGGCGGCTGCGGATGGAGCAGGACCTGCGCGACGCGGTCCACGACGGCCAGCTCTGGCCCGCCTACCAGCCGGTCGTCGACCTGCGGACCGGCGAGATGGTCGCGGTGGAGGCGTTGCTGCGGTGGACGCACCCGAGGCTCGGCCCGATCTCGCCGGCGGAGTTCATCCCGCTCGCCGAGGAGAGCGACCTGATCAACGTAATCGGCAAGGAGATGCTGCGCGCGACGACCCGCGAACTCGCCGCGCGGCGCGTCCGCCACGGTCTGGACCTGACGCTGAAGGTCAACCTCTCCGCCCGCCAGCTCGACGACCCGCACCTGGTGCCCGCGGTCCAGGACGCCCTGGCCGCCACCGGCCTGCCCGTCGGCGCGCTGTGCCTGGAGGTCACCGAAAGCGCGTTGATGCGCGACCAGGAAGCAGCCGCCGAAGTGCTGGCCTCCTTGCGGTCCTTGGGCGTGCTGCTGGCGATCGACGACTTCGGCACGGGTTACTCGTCGCTCGCGCAGCTGCGCCGGCTGACCCTGGACACGCTGAAGATCGACCGCTCGTTCATCACGGGGATCGCCGAGTCCCGGGACGCGGAGGCGATCGTCACCAGCATCATCGCGATGGCCCACGCGGTGGACCTGACGGTGATCGCCGAGGGCGTCGAGTCGGCGGAGCAGCTGGACCTGCTCCGCGCGCTCGGCTGCGACCAGGCGCAGGGCTACCACCTCGGCCACCCGGTGCCGGCGGCCGAGCTGTTCGGTCAGTAGACCTGCTTCAGCCGCTCCAGTTCGTCCGATGTCAGCTCCACGCCGAGATCCTTGAGGGTGACGTCGAGCTCGTCGGGCGCGACGGTGGTCGTTTCGCTGCTGCCGTCGGGTCTTTCGACGGTGAGTTCGCGGCCGAGGAGCTTGCGGCCGACGCCCGGTTCGATCCGCATGATCACCAGCCGCCCGGTGAACGGCGACTTCGGGTGTGTCGACGTGTAGTGGTGGTAGACCTCGTAATCGATGGGGTGCATCTCGTTGAGGCGGAATTCGAGGATGTCCTCGTCGCCCTTCTGCAGCGTCCACCAGCCGTCGTTCTGCCGGATGCGGTGCGGCCACCCGGCTTGGTCGACCTCGTGGCCGTCGACGAGCGGCATCGGGGCGAGGATCCCGGCCCCGAACCCGACGTCGGCGAGGAAGCTGCGGCCGTCGACGTCGACGACGAGCGTCATGTGCGTGTAGGGCCCGGGTCGCCGCGGCTGTACCCGCGCGGACAGCCTGTGCACGGTGTAGCCGAGCTGTTCGAGGACGGCGGCGAAGAGGCCACTCTGTTCGTAGCAGTAGCCGCCCCGCCGCCGTCCGACGAGTTTCGCGCTGACGACGTCGAGCGAAATCCCTTGGTGCTGCCCGAGAACGACGTCGACGTTCTCGAACGGGATCGCGCCGACGTGCGCCCGCATGAGTTCGGTGAGCGCGGCTTCGGACGGCGCTTGGCGCGGCTGTCCGATGCGCGCGAGGTAGGCGTCGAGATCGACGGCGCCGATGCCCCATTCCCCTTCGATGGTCATGGCTCCATGGTGGACCCTCGACCTTGCTCGAAGTCAACCTTCGTGGACGACCTTGCGCACCTCGACGGCGGTGTACTCGGCGTCCGGGATCTTCGCCGCCAGCTCGACGGCCCGCTCTTCGCTTTCGACGTCGACGACGTAGTAGCCGCAGAGGAAGGCCTCGGACTCGACGAACCCGCCGGTTTTCGTGTGCGCCACGCCGTTCTTGACCTGGACGGTCCTGGTCTCGGCGGGTTCGGCGAGCGCCTTGGTCTCGACCATCTCCCCGGAGTCGGTGACGAGCTTGATGAAGGCACCGTGCCCTTCGTAGACGGCGTTCTTCCGGTCGTCGGTGAGGGTGGCCCAGAGGGTGGGGTTCATGTGGAGGGTCAGCAGGTAACGCATCTTCGGCTCCCGTGGGTGGGTGGCGGCCCCGTCCGGGCTGCCTTCGCCGGTGGGTCGTGGCTGCGTCTCCGGTCCGGACACCGGGGTTGCCGGTTCACTCGTTCGGCCTAACCGGGTTTCTTCAGGCCCGGCTGACGACGAGGTAGCGCTCGTCCTCGATTTCGGCGCCCCACAACGCCGGATCGGTCAGCTGCCGGACCGTCGCTTCCGCCCGGTGCGCCCGCACCAGCTCCCGGCACTCGGCCGAGGTGATCCCGGCACCGGTGGACCACCGGCCCTCGACGAGGACCAGCACCCCACCCGGTTTCAGCAGCCGCACCCACCGCCCCACGGCGGCGGCCGGGTCCGGCATGGCCCACAGCACGTGCCGCACCAGGACGACGTCGCAGGAGTGGTCCGCGCAGGGTGGATCGGCCGCATCGCCCCGCCGCAGCTCGACCGGCAGTCCCGCGGTCTTCGCCCGGGCCTCGTCGAGCATCCGCTCGGAGAGGTCCACACCACGGACTTCGTGCCCCGCCTCGGCCAGGAGCAGGCTGAGGCTGCCGGTCCCGCACCCGAGATCGGCGACCACGGCCGGCGCGGGCGGCAGCAGCGGCAGGAGCAGCTCCGCCCAGGCGGCGCGGACCACGGGATCCCGCAGGCCGTGGTCGGGCTGTTCGTCGAAGGTGGCCGCTTCGGCATCCCAGGCGTTCTGCGTCATGGCGACATGATGCCCGGGGGCACCGACAGTTTCCGGGTCCCACGGGTGCTAGCGGCCAGGTGGCGGACCGTCACGGCGGACCGGGGGCACCGGCCGCCGGGGCTCCCGCACTCCGGCGCTGCCCGGCCCGTCCCCGAACCACACGGTCACGGTCCCACCGGGCGGCAGCCACTCGCCTGCCGAGGGCGCCTGCCCGGTGATCCGGCCGCCGAGCCAGCCGCTGCTTTCCTCGGCGTCAGCGCCGGGCCCGGTCAACCCCAGCTCGTCCATCGCCAGCCGCCGGCGCGCTTCCCAGGGGAACATCCCCACGACGTCCGGCACGCGAACGTCAGGCGGGGCAGCGTCACCCCGCCCCTGCTTGACGCGCCGTCCCCGGGATCCCATGTGTCGTCCCGTTCAGAGACCGTGCCGGACCACGGTGAGGAGCTCGGTGAGCAGACGTGCCCGGGTGGCAACGTCCTGCTCGTCACGGGCCGGGTGCCAGGGACAGGCGATGTCGACGGCGACGACACGGCCCGTGGCCAGCACGCGGCGCGCGGCGTCGAGAACGGCTCGCTGCGTTGGTCCGTCCGGGGCGGGAAAGCGCATCCCCGGCAGTTCGTCAGTGCTGATCACGTCCACGTCGATGTGCAGCACGAGCGGCCCGTCAGGCACCATCGCGACCTGGAGGTCCTCGACTCCGTGACGCCGGACGTCGCTGTCGGCGAGATAGCGGACCTCGGCGGGGTCGAGATCGCGCGCATCGACCAGCACCGCCTGGCGTTCAGCCAGGGGACGCAGGCCCAACGGCGCCGCGAACCGTTCCTCGTGCGCGCCCAGCACGAGCCGCAGCGCCATGCCACCGAGGTAGCCCGAGGTCGAACTCCGCAGGGTGTGCACATCGCCGTGCGCGTCGAACCAGATCACCGACGGGTCGAGGCCCGCACGTTGCGCACCCGTGATCGTGGCGCTCACGACCAGGCAGTCCCCGGACACCACCACCGGCGCGAGGGCCTCCTGAACTCCGAGCCGGGCAGCCACCCGGTCCGCCACCACGTCGAACAAGGCCACCAGACGCGTCCAGACGTCCCCTTCGGGCAAGGTGGCTTCGACGGTCTCGATGACGGCCGTCCCAGGTAGCGGAATGCTGCTGTCGGGCAACCGTTCGTCCTGGTGGTAGGGAACGACGATGGTCATGGGAGCACAGTAGATCGTGCCGCTTGCCGCCCCGAGGACGGCAAATGGCACAACAAAACAGCCCCCACCCGGCGTGGGTGGAGGCTGTTTCGGCTGATCAGAACGGTGGCCAGGGCCGGGGTCGAACCGGCGACCTTCCGCTTTTCAGGCGGACGCTCGTACCAACTGAGCTACCTGGCCGGGAACGCCGGCAAGGAGCCGAACGATCTTGCGACCCTGACGGGACTCGAACCCGCGACCTTCGCCGTGACAGGGCGACGCGCTAACCAACTGCGCCACAGGGCCTTGCTTTACTACAGTACTGCGTACTCCCAACGGGATTCGAACCCGCGTTGCCGCCTTGAAAGGGCGGAGTCCTAGGCCGCTGAACGATGGGAGCCCGGTCGGTTTCGGGTGACCGACCGACCGCGCTCTCAGGTTCCCCTGGGAGCGATTACAAGCATAGGGCACGCCACCACCGCTTTGCACAGGGGGTGACTTAAGCCGTCGGCAAGGCTGAGACCTGCGCAAACGTCGCCAGTTCCGCCAGACGACGATCAAGCTCGGCCCGCTCCGGTTCCGAGAGCGCCGACTCCAGCAGTTCGCCGATCCGGTCGTCGGTCAGCGCTTCGGCGCGCCGACGGCGGTCTCGCAGGTCCGGCTTGCGCTCCGCCGCGGCGACCAGCTCGTCGGCCGCGTCCTCGGGCCACGCCGTGCGCAGCAGGCGCGCGCGGCCGCCCTCCGGGTCCGCGACCACCGCCTCCGGCACCGACAGGCCCAGCGCCCTGAGCGCCGCGAAGTGGAGGCCGCCGCGCAGCTCGCGGAAGACCATCAGCGCGAAGCCGAGGCGCTCGACGTCGCCCGCGGGGCGTTCGGCGTTCTTCCACCCCGCGAACAGCGCCAGCCCACTCGCGTCCGCGGCGTCGACGACGCGGAACAGCAACTCCGCCAAGCGGCCGGGCTCCGGTACGGCCGAAAGGCTGACACGCGACCACCGAGCCGATGACTCCGCGTAGGCACGAACCGCCGCGGGCGCGTCGACGGCCGCCGTCGCCGGCGGCAGGACGAACTCGAACAGCCAGTGCGGGAAGATGCCGAACAGCTCCGCGGCCACCTTCGGCGGAACGTCCCCGAGCACCGCCGACCGCCCCCGCACGTACAGCGAACGCGGCGGCAACCCCACCTCGGCTTCGACCGCGGCCAGCTCCGGTGATGTCATGAACTTCCCGCCCAGCACCTGCACCACCGGCCTGATCCGGTTCGCCAGACCCGCCGCACCCTCGATCGTCGTCATGTCGGTCCCCTTTCGACACGACAACCGTAACAGTGTTACGAAACCTGCGTCAACCACCCTCCGGCAGCCTGGCAATTACTTCCGAAAAAGAGACACAACCAGCGGAAATATCACCGGACGGGCCCAGCACCACACACCGGACCCACCGGCCACCGCACACTCAACGCTGAACCGGCGCCTGCCCGTCCTCATCCAGGTTCAGACCCAGCATCTCCAGCAACTGAACACAGTCCTCGACCCCCAGCGCACCATTCGCCACCGCCAGCCGAGCCCGCCGAACCTGATCATCCGACACCCGCTGCGCATCCGCCGCCCCACTCCGCTGCGCCGGCAGCGCCCCCGCAAACGGCGCACTCCCCCCATCGGCACCTTCGTACCGAAGGAGGAACTGCCGCACTTCAACAGACCCGCTCATAGCCCCTCCACACGGCTCACAACAACTTGGCCGCGAGGCTAACCAGCGCCGGCCACCACACACAGCCCCCCGGAGAGTGAACCTGACGCCACGCTCCGCTCAACGCAGCGCAACCAGCACCACCGAAGAAGACACCACCCGAACGAACCCCCACCCCCGAGCCAAAGTGACACCACACGGGGAAATTTCCCGCTCTCCACTCGCCCAACCACCCAACTCGTGCAACAATCGAAGTGCTGACACACCCCCGGTCAGCGCCTGTGGAGATCCCCTCCGACCCCCGCGTTCCTCCCCCTGGCGCGGGGGTCCTCCATTTCTTGGGCCTGCTCGGGCTTCGCCCTCCGCGGCCCAAGCATTTCGGCGTGCCGACCCGGGGGGCCGAGCCCCCCGGACCCCCACGGTGCGGTGCGCTGCGGCCCCAGCGTGGTTCCTTCTTCGCCTCGGGCGCTGCGCGCCCTGGCGATGCTCCGCCCTTCAGGCGGAGATCCCCGGCCCCGAGCACCCGGCCCGCCTTCGTCGCCGCCATGCTCTGCTGCCGCTCGCTTGGCTTCGCGCCGCTCGCGCGCGGCTCTTCCTGCCACGTGAGCCCGCCCGAAGAGGCGCCTCCTTTCACCCTGCTCGCGTCGGACTTGGCGCGCCCTGCGCTTTTACCGGTGCGTTTTGGTTGATCGACTCGCTTGGTTAGGTGGGGGTTGCTTTGGGTTGTGGGGGATTGGGCTGAATGGGTGGGGGTTGGGCTTATTGGGCCACGCTTCTAGCGTGTTGTAGCTCACAGTGGTTTGTGTGGCGAGATCTAAACGTTATCGTGGCGGGGTGCCTCTTCCCTCCCTTGGCCGCTTGAGCAGCCGCACGAACCTGAAAGCCGCCGCGTCTTCCGGGCGTCATCGTGGTGCCGCGAAGCCCGTGGACGACGGTGTTGTCGAGGACACTGAGCTCACGTCGTACCTGGCGGCGCTGGCTCCCGACAACGACCTGGAGAGCACCGGGTCCGGCAAGCGGTTCGGCGAAGCCCAGGTCATCCAGCTGCGAATGAGCCTCGTGGCCAACCAGCAGCTCAAGGACATCGCCGCCGAACGGCAGATCTCGCCGCAGGCGCTCGCTCAGGAGTGGATCCTGGAGCGGCTCAACTGGGAGGGGCAGGCCTCCTCCGTGCACGACCAGCGGCAGCAGCAGGCCGACGAGATCACCGACCTCACCGACGAGTTCCACTTCCCCGCCGACGCCTTCGACGCGCCGGCCGTTGCGCGGCACTGAACCCCGCAACCTCCACAGACCCCATGAGAAAGGGCCCCCGGCGGGAAGCCGGGGGCCCTTCACTCAGGCCTTAAGACGCGCAAAGGGCCTGTGAGGCTTGTTCAGCCTCAGTTTCAGATCGCGCGGACCTTCTGGGCCTGCGGACCCTTCTGGCCCTGGCCGACCTCGAACTCCACTCGCTGGTTCTCCTCGAGAGTGCGGAAACCGCGGCCCTCGATCTCCGAGTAGTGAACGAACACGTCGCCTTCGCCGCCGTCCTGCGCGATGAAGCCGAAGCCCTTCTCCGCGTTGAACCACTTCACAGTGCCTTGCGCCACCGCTGTACTCCTCGTTACACAGATCCGCTTCGAATGCCACCGAAGCGGCACCCCGACCGTCCCGGGCGGTTCCAACGAGACGAGTCAAGAGCGGGTCGGCTCCATGGCTCGCGTCAGAAGTTCCGCGAGTGTGAAGCCACGAACACGCAAAACGACGGCCTGAGAGCAGACTACCGGGATCTGGCCAAAGTTGAACCCCGTGATCGAGGCGAAAACCGGCTCTGGGCACCAAGGTCACCGGAACGTCGTAGGGCTCCCGCCCGGTTCTGTCGTACCCACCGGCTAGTCTGGCGCAGCACAGCGACACCGTGATCACCGGATACGGCTCGGAGTCGGCCGTGCCCCCTCCGTGAAAGCCTTCGCCGACCACTGTGACGCTCGTCACGCGATGGTTGCTCAACGTACATGGTCCACGGGGCGTCTCGAAGAGGGGAAGCACCAAAAGGGGCAAAGGGGAATAGGTGTGACGGTGAGGATCTCCACGCGGCGCCGAGGCGCGGCCGTGGCACTGGGCTTGGTCGCCGTGCTCACGCTGGGGGCGTGCAGCAGCGAACCGACGGTCTCGGCGAGCGGCTCGTCGGGCGGGGGCCCGACCAGCTCACCCGCACCCAGTGCGAAGCCCGCGAAGCTGACGGTGTCGCCGGCGGGCGGCGCCCAGGACGTCGCGCCCGGGGAACCGGTCGGCGTCCAGGTCTCCGACGGCACGATCACGTCGGTCACGCTGACCAACCCGGACGGCAAGCAGGTCCAGGGCCAGGCGTCGGCGGACAAGAAGAGCTGGAACACCACCGAGCAGCTCGGCTACGGCAAGACCTACACCTGGTCCGGCCAGGCGCAGGGCGCCGACGGCAAGAACGTCCCCATCTCCGGCGCGTTCACCACGGTCAAGCCGAAGCGGCAGCTGGCGGCCAGCCTGAACGTCGGTGACGGCCAGACGTACGGCATCGCGATGCCGATCGCGCTGACCTTCCCGGGCCGCGTCACCGACAAGGCGTCCGTCGAGAAGGCGCTGTCGGTCGAGACCACGCCGAAGACCGAGGGTTCGTGGGGCTGGATGGAGGGCGACGCTTCGGTGCACTGGCGGCCGAAGGAGTACTTCAAGCCCGGCACGCAGGTGAAGGTGAACGCCAAGATCTACGGCGTCAAGATCGGCGACGGCGTGTACGGCAAGCAGGACGTCTCGGCCAGCTTCACCATCGGACGCTCGCAGATCGTCAAGGGCAACACCACGCAGCACACGATGCAGGTGATCCGTGACGGCCAGCAGATCGCCGACTACCCGGTCAGCTACGGCCTGGACTCCGACCCGGGCCGCGTCACCCACAGCGGCGTGCACGTCGTCATGGGCAAGCAGGCCACGTACGCGATGAGCAACCCGAAGTACCACTACGAGAACGTCGTGGTGCCGTGGGCGGTCCGGATCTCCAACAACGGCGAGTTCATCCACGGCCTGGCCGCGTCCGTCTGGGCACAGGGCAAGAAGAACGTCTCGCACGGCTGCCTGAACCTGTCGCCGGCGCGGGCCAAGGAGTACTACGACGGCGTGCTCACCGGCGACCCGGTCGAGATCACCGGCAGCACGCAGACGCTGACCGCCAAGGACGGCGACTACAGCGACTGGACCTACGACTGGGCGAGCTGGCAGAAGCTGTCGGCGCTCGCCCACTGAGCCACTGACGAACACCGGGCGGCCGGGAAGTCCACTGCGGGCTTCCCGGCCGTTCGTGTTTCCCGTCGGAACCCGCGAAATCCGATGCAACCCCGGTGATCACCCGCCGCATGACTAAGGGCAGAGGCGCAGCGATCCCCCAGCTGCGCCCGCGAGAATGAGGAGCTGTCTTGCGTATCCGCATCGCCCTGACCCTCGGCGCGCTCGTGCTCGCCGGTGGCGCCCTGACCGGTGGCATCGCGCTGGCTTCGGAGGCGCAGGCGCCGGCCGCCCCCACGACCCAGGTGACCCGGCCGGGCGAGCCCACCGTGGCGCCCGCCCCGGCCTCCACCCGTCCGACGCGTCCGGTACCGGCGACCGCGGTCCCCGCGCCGCGCGAGACGACCATGCCGCGCACGGGCCAGGTTCCGCGCGTCCCCCGCGCCGTCCCGGCCGGCCCGACCGGCGACCTGCACCTGCCGGCCGTGTGGGAGACCCGGTAACCAGGTGATCTCCCGCTCCCGTCCGTCGACCGGGCCGGGCTCGCCGTGGGACGGCGAGTTCGCCCGGTACTTCGGCGAGCGCGCGCACAGCCTGCGGTCGACCGCCTTCCTGCTCTGCGGGGACTGGCACCAGGCCGAAGACCTCACGCAGGCCGCGCTGCTCAAGCTCTACCTCGCCTGGCCGAGGCTGTCGCGGCACGACACGCTGGACGCCTACGCGCGCAAGATCGTCCTGCGCACGTTCCTCGCCGAGCACCGGCGAAGCAGGTGGAAACGGGAGCGGCTCACCGACGCCCCGCCGGAGCTCCCGGCGGGGCCCGCCGCGAGCGAGCGGGACGAACTGGTCCGGCAAGCTCTGGCCGTGCTGGCCCCCAAGCAGCGCGCCGTGCTGGTGCTGCGGTACTTCGAGGACCTGAGCGTCGAGGAGACGTCGAAGGCGCTCGGCTGCAGCACCGGCACGGTGAAGTCCCAGGCCTCGCGGGGCCTGGCCACGCTGCGCAAGCGGCTCGGCCCGCACTACGGTGCGCTGACCTTCAGTGCACACCCGGAAGGGAGGTGACGAACATGGACCCCGAAGACGACGTCCGCGCGATCCTGTCCGGTGCGGCCGGCGGCTCGCAGCCGCCGATGCGCCTCGAAGCCGCCGACGTGATCGAGCGCGGCGGCCGGGTCCGGCGACGACGCAAGCGCTTCGCCGTCGCGGGCACTTCGGCCGCGACGGCGGTCGTCCTCGCGGTGGCCGGCTTCCTGGCCGGCCACCGCGCCGGGCCGCCCGAGCCGGTGCAGCCGGCCGGCCCCGGGCTGTCCACGATCGGCACCACTTCCCCGGCTCCGCCGCCCTCCACGCCGACCGAAGTCTCCGCGACGTCGATCGCACCCCAGCCGCCGCCGCCGTCGGCCGAGCCGGGCCAGACCCGGCCACGCTCTGCGCGGACGTCGACCCCGCAGATGCCGTCCGCGGGCCCGCGGGAGACCACCTCCCGCCCGACGCTGTCGGCTCCCACGAGCGCGGCCGCGACCCGGCCGGGCGCAGCGACGGCGACCACGCGCTAGCCGTTCCCGCCACGGCGCGCGTGTGCCCCGCCCGGTGATCCGGACGGGGCACACGCTGTTCCGGTGGCCGCTCAGCGCTGAGCGGCCACGGGGGCCGGTTTCCCGCTGTTGTCCTCGGTGTCGATCTGTTCCATCGGCACCTGGGACGTCTCCGGGATCTTGACGATGGGGAGGATCGCGATCAGCGCCGCCGCCATCAGGTAGTACGCCGGCCAGTCCTCGTTGCCGGTGCTCTTGATCAACGCCGTCACGATGACACCGCAGGTACCGCCGAACAGCGACGTCGAGATGTTGTAGCCGATCGCGAACGAGCCGTAGCGCACCCGCGTCGGGAACATCGCCGGGAACGTCGAGCCGATCACCGCGAGCATGAGCACCAGCAGGAGCGCCACGATCAGGAAGCCGACGAAGAGCCAGAAGATGCTGCCGGACTGCATCAGCTTGAGACTCGGCCAGCTCAGCACCAGGAATCCGATGGCCGCGGTGAGCAGCAACGGTTTCCGGCCGATCCGGTCGGACAGCGCCCCGAGCGGGATGATGATCGCCATCTGGATGACTTCGACCGCGATGATGATCAACGTCGAGGTGTTGTCGTTGATCTTCAGCGTGTCGGTGAAGTACGTCGGCATCGTGGTCAGCAGCAGGTAGTCCGCGACGTTCAGCAGCAGCACGATGCCGATCAGGTTGAGGATCATCCGCCAGTTGCGGACGAAGATCTCCTTGAGCGGTGCCTTCTTCGGCGCCTCGCCGGCGGCCTCCATCCGGCGGAACTCGGGGGTGTCCTCGAGCTTGTTCCGCAGGTAGAGCCCGATCAGGCCGAGCGGCAGCGCGACGAAGAACGGGATCCGCCAGCCCCAGGCGTCGACCTGGTCGGCCGACAGGGACAGCGTCACCGACAGCACCACGAGGTTGCCGAGCACGTAGCCGGCCAGCGTGCCGAGCTCGAGGAAGCTGCCGAAGAAGCCGCGGCGCTTCGTCGGGGAGTACTCGGCGATGAACGTCGCCGCTCCGCCGTACTCGCCGCCGGTGGAGAAGCCCTGGATGATCCGCAGCAGCAGGATCGCGATCGGCGCCGCGATACCCATGCTGTAGCTGCCGGCGTACGTCGGCAGGACGCCGACCAGGAACGTGCAGCCGGACATCAGCAGGATGGTGATGGCGAGGACCCGCTTGCGGCCGAGCTTGTCACCGAGCGGCCCGAAGAACGCCCCGCCGAACGGCCGCACGATGAACCCGACCGCCAGCAGCGCCAGCGACTTCAGAACGGCGTTGCCTTCACCGGGGAAGAACTGCGTGCCGATGCTCACCGCGATCGCGCCCGAGGTGAAGACGCCGTAGTCGTACCACTCGGTCGCGTTGCCCATGGCCGACGCCCATACGGCGCGCTTGACGGTTCTCTCGTCCACTGACGGTTTGCCCGTCGTTGCTGCTGGTTCGCTCATGCCGGCGACGACTCCTCCCGTGCAGTGCCCATTGGGCCGTTCGAGCTCATCAGCCCAGTCTTGACCGGCTCTCCCACGTCGGCAGTCTGAGCCGTGAATTGTCTACAGTCGGGAACTTTCCGGCTACTGAGAGATGTGCGTTGCGGACAAACCTCGCGGCCCGCACGCGAGCGGTGTCTACCGGCGAGTTAACGTCAGCGCATGAGTCGTGTTTCTCAACCCTGGCCGCCGGTGGCGGTGGAGCCCGCGGTCCCGCACCCCAACGCTCCGGCGCCGGGCACCGAGCTCGGCGTGCACTTCGCCGAGTGCTTCGGGTGCGGCGACGAGGCCGACGCCGGGCTGCACCTGCGCTCGACCGTCGGCGAAGGCCAGGTCGTGCACTCGCGGTTCACCGTCACCGCCGCCCACCAGGGCGCGCCCGGGCTCGCCCACGGCGGCCTGCTGGCCTGCGCGTTCGACGAGGCGCTCGGCTCGGCGGTCGGCAACCTGATGCGCCGCCCGGCGGTGACCGGCAAGCTCGAGACGGACTTCCGGCGGCCGGTCCCGGTCGGTTCGACGCTGTTCATCGCGGCCCGCCTGGACGGCATCGCGGGCCGCAAGATCTACGTGAGCGCGGACGGCCGCCTCGACGCCGAGGACGGCCCGATCGCGGTCAGCGCCCGGGCCCTGTTCGTCGTCGTCGGCTTCGAGCACTTCAACACCCACGGCGACCCGCAGGCGCTGGAGAAGCTCGCCGCGCAGCACGAGAAGAACCAGCGTGCGCGCGGCGAACGCGACTGGGAGATCAACCCCTGATCAGGTGAGCGTCCGGGGCCGGATCGCGTTCGCGCGGTCCACCAGCTCGATGCGTTCGTCGAGCGTGCCCGCCAGCCGGGCCAGCGCCCGGTAGCAGCGCTCGAGACCGAACCGCACCTCGCGTTCCTCGAGCCGGCAGCCGAGCACGCTGGCGCCCGGCGTCGGCGTGCCCTGCTTGAGCCACTCGTGCGCGGCTTCGAGCACGCCGGCGCTCAGCCGGGTCTGGCGTTCGACGTCGAGCCGGAGCCGCTCGAGCCGGGCGGACGCGTCGAGCAGGTCGTGCTCGGTAACCGGGGTCTCGCGGCCGTGGGCCTTGGTCACCGTCGTCTTGATCTTGATCGCCGCGACCTGCGCGTCGACGTAGTGGGTCGAGGACGGCGGCACGGTCTCCAGCACCTCGACCGCGCTCGACCGCGCACCTTGTGCCAGGTACACGCGGGCGAGGCCGAAGGCGGCGCTGACGTAGGTGCGGTCGGTGCGCCAGACCAGTTCGTAGAACCGCGCGGCGCCGAAGTAGTCGCCGACGCCTTCGGCGCTGACGCCCAGGGCGAGCTTCGGGGCGATCTCGCCCGGCAGGTCGTCGTACACCGCTTCGAACGCGACGTGCGCAACCCGCGAACGGCCTCCCGCGAGCTCGATCAGCCCGCGGTACCAGTCGATCCGCCAGTCGTGCGGGAACCCGTTCTTGATGGCGAGGTACTGCGCCGCCTGCAGCTGCCGCTGTGCCTCGGCGAACTCGCCCAGCTCGATCCGGGCGCGCACGATCCGCAGCCGCACCTCGATCGACTCCCGCGGCGCGCCGGCCAGTGCCTCGATCGCGGCCCGCGGGTCGAGCGCGGTCGTGGTGGCGAGCACGCCTGCCGCCGGGTCGTCCGTGTCCACCTGCGGGATCGGCAGCCCGGCGACGACCTCGTCCGCGCCGGGCAGCGGCACGCTGGCGCCGGCTTCGGGCACCACCAGCTGCACGCCGAACGTGCGGCTCTCCGGCCCGAACACCGTCGACACGCCGGGCCGCGGCTTGCCGGTGCCGAGCGCCATGATCTCGCGCAGCACCCCGGTGAGCTGGTCGGACATCTCTTCGGCGGAGAGGAACCGCCGGTCCGGGTCCGTGTGCGTCGCGCGCCGCAGGAACCGGTAGTACGAACCGAACAGCGTGAACAGCGGCACGGTGTCGGGGCCGGGCAGGGTCGTCTTGAACTTGGTGGTGTAGCCGGTGAACTCGAAGCTGAGCACGGCGAGCGTGCGCCCGACGGTGAACAGGTCCGACGCCACTGACGCGCCCTGCGTCGGCAGTTCCGGCGCGCTGTAGCCGGTGGTGAAGAACAGCGGGCTCTCGTAGTCGTCGGTGCGGCGGACCGCGCCGAGGTCGATCAGCTTCAGCTGCTCGTTGGTCTGGATGACGTTGTCGGGCTTGAGGTCGCAGTAGAGCAGGCCCTGGCTGTGCAGGTAGCCGAGGGCGGGCAGGATTTCCAGCCCGTACGCGATGACCTGGCCGATCGGCAGCGGCTCCGGACGGCGGCTTTCCCGGTGGTGCGCCAGCGCGAGCTGCCGCAGTGACTGGCCGCCGACGTACTCCATGACGATGTAGCCGGTGGTCGTCCCGCTGTGGGCGTCCGGGTGCTGCACGAAGTTGTGGATCTTGACGATGTTCGGGTGCTCGACCTCGGCCAGGAACCGCTGTTCGTTGGCCGCGGCCGCCATCGCCGTCGCGTCACCGGTGTCGATCAGTCCTTTGAGGACGACCCAGCGGTCGCTGACGTTGTGGTCCTGCGCCAGGTAGATCCAGCCGAGACCACCGTAGGCGATCGCGCCGAGGACCTCGTACTGGCCGCCGACGAGCTCGTTCGGCTGCAGCTTCGGGAGGAAGGAGAACGGCGCGCCGCAGTTCTCGCACTTCCCTTCCGGCGAACCGGGTTGCCCGTCCTTGCCGCGGCCGACCTTCGCGTTGCAGCTGCCGCAGAACCGCTTTTCCTCCGACACCACCGGGTTCGTCAGCACCGCGGACGCGGGATCGCGCGCGGGCACCGGCGGGACCTCGACCAGCCCGGCGCCGAGCCGGCCGCGCCGCGACCGGGACGTGCGCGACGACGTCCGCCGCGAAGTGCCGGGGAACGAACCGGATCCCGAACCGGAGCCGCTGCCGGTCCCCGTTCCGGTGCCGGTTCCCGTCCCCGTGCCGGTGTGCCGTCCTTCGCTGGTGCGCTCCGGCAGCACGCTTTCGGTGCCGGGGTCCGGCAACGGCGTCCCCGGCCCGGTGTCCGGCCGCGGCACCGGCGGCATGATGCTCTGGGTCTCCGGCGCCGGTGCGGCGAGCACGCTCGTCGGCTGCGGCGCGTCCGGGTCCGGGCGGACGGCCTGCGTCGGCTCGACCGGCGGCGGCACGGGGTTCATGCTGCCCGGCGGGCGCGTCGGGTCCTCCGCGCCGGGGATGGGCCCGCGCGCGGGGGCCGGCTGGCCGCGCGGCGGCGTCGGCGGACGGCGAACGGGCGCGTGGAAGACGGTCTCTTCGCCGCCGGACGGCTCGCCGTCGTCCAGGCGGCCGGAGATCGACGGCTCCGGCGTCTCCCACCGCACCGGTGGCGGGGGCTGCCAGTTCGGCTTGGCCACCTGCTGGTCGTCCGGCGCGGCGTGCCGAGGACGGCGCGGCTCCTCCGACACTTGCTACCTCCCGGATCCCCTGCGACGTGCGGAGATCGATCCTAGTCGCGCTGAGTTGCGTTCACTGGTACTGCGGCGCCGGCGGCGAAGCCGGTCCGAGGCGGGCTTCCACCCAACGGCGGTAGCTGTCCAGCCACACGCCGTTGCCGCGGATCTGGTCGAGCACCGCGTTGACGTAGCGGACCAGGTCCGAGCGGTCCTTCGGCACGCCGACGCCGTAGTTCTCCTGCGTCAGGGGGTCGCCGCGGACCTCGAGCGTCGAGTCCTGCGCGGCCATCCCGGCGAGGATCGTGTCGTCGGTCGACACCGCGTCGACCTGGCCCTGCTGGAGCATCACCAGGCAGTCCGACCAGTTGTCCACCGAGACCGGCACCGGCTTGGCGGCGTCGGTCGCGATCTTCGCCAGCGACGTCGACTTCTTGGTCGCGCACACCCGCTTGCCGCTCAGGTCCGACAGCTTCTGCGCCTTCGACTCCTTCGGGACCAGGATCTTCTGGCCCGCCACGTAGTACACGGAGGAGAACTCGACGTCCTTCTTGCGGGCGCAGGTGATGCTGTAGGTCCGGACCACGATGTCGACCTGGTGCTTCTTCAGGACTTCCTCGCGCTGCGACGACGGGATCGCGCGGAACTGGACGTGGCCGTCTGCCGAGCCGAAGATCGCCTTGGCGATCGCGTTGACCAGGTCGATGTCGAAGCCCTCGAGGTTGCCCGAGGTGGGGTTGCGGAACCCGAACAGGTAGGTGGTCTGGTCGACCCCGGCGATCAGCTTGCCGCGTTTCTTGATGTCGGACATCGTCGAGTTGTCGGGGACCGTGGTGCTGCCGGCCGGCGCCAGGCTGGCGAGCGGGTTGCAGCTGGTGTCGGAGGTGCCGCCGGCCGTCGCGTCCGGGCCGCCGACGTGTGCGGGCTGTGGCCACGCCGCGTTGCTGACCGGCGCCGGGTCGACCGGTTTCCCGGCGCTGCCGCAGGACGCCGCCAGCAGCGCGACGACCGCCAGCACGCCCGCCCGGACCGTGTTACCAATCCGGCCAGAAGCAGGCCGACCCCTGCGCGGCACGTAACCGCTTCTCCGAAGCCATTCGGCCGTGACTGTGGTCGGATTGGTAACGATCAGCACCGTCCGCCGCCTGCTCACCGGTACTCCCTCAGTCGCTCCCGGATTCCCATGGTGACACCTGCCGCGGCGATGATCGCCAGCACGGCCAACCCGGGTGCCAGGAGCGTCAGTGCGCGGTCACCGTTGTGGGTGTCGTCGAGGAAGTCCTGCCTGCCGATGTCGATCGCCGCCTGGAGGCTGTCGTCGACCCGCCGGAACGCCGACGCCGAGCCGCCGTTCGCGTCCTCCTGCACGGCGGAGTTGACGGCTTCCTGGTACGCCCCGGCGTCGTCCTGGGCTCGCACCTGCCGGTGTGCCTTGAGCCAGTCGGTCACGGCCGCCGACGCGTCGGCGACCTTCTTGGCGCCCTCGCCGTCCTTGATCAGGCCGCGGGCTTCGCCGAGGAGCCCGCCCTGGCCGTCTTCGCCGAGCAGGAGGACGGCCTTGGCGCTGAAGTCCTTCTCGTAGGCCCCGCCGTCGCCGCGGGCGACCAGCGTCAGCGTTTCGTCGGCGCGGGCCTGCAGCGCGGCGATCCGCGCGCGGACGAGCACGTCGACGCGGTGCGAACCGTCGTCCTGGCCGCTGCCGACCAGGCTGCCCTGGAAGATCAGCGCGACCGCGCCCCACAGCAGCGACACCACGACGGCGGCCGTCGCGACGACGAGCCCGACGTTGAGCAGCCGGTTGGTGCGCCGGGTCAGGTAGACCTGGGTGACGATCAGCGCGGCCAGCAGCGCGATCACCAGGATCGTGGCGAGCCACGGGAAACCGGTGGCGCTGTCCTGCTCTTCGATGAGCCGCTCGGTGTCGACCCGGTAGAGGTCCTGGGCGGCGGGCAGGATCTTCGCGCGCATCAGCTCGGACGCCTCGCGCAGGTAGGACGCGCCGACCGGGTAGCCGAGGCGGTTGTTCGCCCGTGCCGTCTCGACGAGCCCGGTGTAGACGGGCAGCTGCTGGTTCAGCATGTCGACCGGGGCAGCCGCGTCGGCGACGTCCGCGGCGTCCGAACCGGCCTTCGCGAGCGCGGCGCCGGCTTCGGCGATGTCCCGCTCGTAGCGCTGACGGAGCTCGGGCGGCTCGGTGCCGATGGAGAGGAACGCGCTCGCGGCGGTCGCGTCCGCGTCCGAAAGCGAGCGGTAGACCTGCTGGGAAGCGGCGGCGAGCGGCTCGCGGTGGTCGATGACGCCGGAGATCGTGGCGTCGCGATCCTGCACCGAGAGCGTCGCGACGAGCCCGGCGACGAGGGCCAGCAGCACCAGCCCGACGGCGATCACGGTGAGCCTGCCGGGGGTGGTCGCGGCCGATCGGATGACCGCGCGGACCCCCTGGCCCGGCAGGTCCAGCAGCCCCAGCAGGCCGCTGCGGCCCCCGGCGCGGTCGCGGCCGCCCGGCGGCGACGGTGGGAGCCCCGGCGCCGGCGCCGCCGGTCCCGGGGCCGTCGCAGTGCTGGTCATCCCCGAATTCCTCCCCCTGCCATCCGGGGCATCGCCCCGGACCGGGGGCTTCGCCTCCCGGAGCCCCCGAAAAAGATCGCTGTGAGCCGTACCCGCAGAAGGTAGCCGAGTCGCCGCTTGCACAGCCACCGGCACCGCCCGCCGTCATCAGCACGTGATCTGGGCGGATGTGTTCACGCGCACACCCGTGATCAGGTCCGGACTTCCGCCAGCACCCGCCAGTGGCCGTCTTCGGGACCCGACGTCAGCGTGCCGCCGGCGAGGGCGAGCCGTTCGCGCATGCCGGCCAGGCCGAATCCTTCACCTGTCCGGGTGAGCGTGGGAAGGGCGTTGCGGACGTCGAGCCGGACGAGGCCGGGTGCGTGGCTCAGCCGGATCCGGATCTCCTGCCCCGGCGCGTGCTTGCCGGCGTTCGTCAGGGCTTCCCGCGCGACGCCGGCGAGGGCGCCCACCGCCGCGGAAGCGAGCGGCCGGGGTTCGCCGTCGGCGTCGAACGCCACCGCGACATCGTGGTCACGGGCGTGCGCGGCGGCCACCGCGGCGAGGGTTTCGGTGAGTGGCGGGACATCCTGGCGGAGGGCGGCGACGGCGTCGCGTGCCTCGGCGAGCCCGTTCGCCGCGAGCTTCCGCGAGCGCCGGACGGACCGCAGCGCACCGTCCACATCGGACCGTTCGGCCAGCAGCGCCTCGGCGAGCTCGAGCTGGACGCCCAGTGCGCCGAGGGAATGCGCGAGGACGTCGTGGAGCTCGCGGGCGATCCGGGTGCGTTCGTCGAGCGCGGCGGCGCGGGCGTGTTCGGCCTGGGCGAGCCGCGTCTGCTCCAGCAGCGCCCGGCTCTGCGTCGCCTGCACTTCGTACTGGCGGCGGTTGAGCCCGAGCAGCACCAGCAGCACCATCACCCCGGCGTCGGCCAGCGGTTCGCCGAGGGAGTGGCCGGCGAGGGCGTGTGACGTCACGGCCAGCGCGACGTCCAGCAGGCCGGTGGCGAGGATCGTGCCGACGCCGACCGAGGTGAGCGTCGCGAGCCGGCCGAGGGCGATGACCGCCAGCAGGATCGCCGACGAGTCCCCGGCCCAGCCGACGATCGCCGCGGGCAGCGCGCTCGCCGCGGCGAGCAGCGCGGCCGCCGTCTTCGGCCGGCGAGACGCGAGGAGGACGAAGCCCAGCCAACAGGCGGTGGCGACGCCGTAGGCCACCCAGACGCGCGGGTCCGCCTCGCGTGCGGTGAGCAGGGTCGCGGCGAAGAAGAGCGTGCCGAGCAGCTGCACCACGAGCCAGCTCGGTGCGATGGTGTCGGGCAGGCGTTTCGGCACGGCGTCCATGATCCCGCTTTGCGCCGGGAAGTCAGCCGCGGATGGCCGGGGCGAGCGAGTGCGGGAGCACGGCTTCGGGGTCCGGCGGCCGGCGGACCACCACCTCGACGTCGTCGGCGAAGCGGTACGGCTTCGCGCCGAGGATGCCGCCGAAGTGACGGCGCAGCCGGGACATTTCCGCGCGGACGGTCACCGTCCGGCCGGCGTCGCCGAACAGGTCGGCCGACAGTTCGGACGCCGACCGGCCGTCGCGGCGGCTGGCGAGCACGTACAGCACTTCGGCGTGCCGCGGGCTGAGCCGGTGCGTCCAGGTGCCGGTCGCGCTGGCCACGGTGAGCTCGGGCTCGCGCGGCGACCGGAGGTCGAGCACGACGCGGGTGGGCGGGGCGGCGTCGTCCTCGGTCAGCCGGAGCAGCCAGCCGCCGGGCACCGGCTCGACCGAGCAGCCGCCGTACGCGGGCAGCCAGGCCCGCCCCGGTCCGAGGCCGGTGGGCAACGCGACCCGGTCGACCGGCGCGAGTCCCGCGGCCGCGGCGACCCAGCCGTGTTCGTCGGCCACCATCGCCCGGCCGCCGACCTTCGCGAGGACAGGGCCGGCGAAGCCCCTCAGTCTGTCCAGTTCGGTGAGGTGGGTGGTGCGCAACTGGGCCTCCGCGAGCTGCGTCACGGCGTCGACCAGCGCCAACGTCGTCGCGTGGACGGTCGACGCCGGCCCGGAGAGATCGACGACGCCGAGCAGCCTGCCGTCGCGCGGGTCGCGCAGCGGCGCGGCCGCACACGTCCAGGAGTGCTGGGCGCGGACGTAGTGCTCGGCGGAGTACACCTGGATCGGGCTGCGGGCGACCAGCGCGGTGCCGATCGCGTTGGTGCCGACGGACTCCTCCTGCCAGTCGACGCCTTCGACGAACCCGAGCCGGTCGGCGCGGCGGCGGACCGCGGCGCTGCCGTCGCGCCAGAGGACGGCGCCGTCCGCGTCGGCGATCACCATGATGTGCGCGGCCTGTTCGGCGAGGCTGATCAGGCCACCACGCAGGATCGGCAGCGCCTCGGCGAGCCCGCTCGTGCGACGGCGGGCTTCCAGCTGCTCGAAGCTCAGGACGGGCGCGGCGGCCCGGCTGTCCGGGTCCATCCCAAGCCGGCGCATGCGCTGCCAGGACGCGCCGATGACCGGCCGCGGCCTGCTGGGCAGCGCCTGGCCGTTCAAGGCCGCTTCGTGCACTTGCGCGAGGACACGGGCGTGCCGCCGGGGATCCGCCCCGGCCGGCAACGCCGCCTCGAGGTCTCGCTGCCCCAAACCGCCGCTCCTTGTGCTGTGCCTCCTCGGAGTCTGCCGTTTCGGCCGGATGATCGGTAGGTGGCGAGCGTCGCGGTTCTTGCGGTCAGTAAGAGAGGTAAACGTCGGTTTCGAAGTCACCCACCGCGGATTCGGGAGCGGAGACCGAGTTTTCGATCAGCCGGGCGACTTCGGCGTCGATCGCGTCGAGCACCTGTTCTCGCAGCTCACCGCTGTCGGTGACCCGGGTGCGGAACCGCTGGAGGCAGTCGCCGACGTGCCGTGGGAAGCCGGCCTCGATCAGGGTCGGACCGCCGCCGTCGCGAGCACGGCCGATCGCTTCTCCCGCCGCTTCGTGCACGGCGAAGAAGTCGGATCCGTCGACGACGACCCCCGGCACGCCGAGCCCGGCCACCCGATCGGCGTAACCGGTGTCTTCGGTGACAAAGATGGCGGGCAGGTGCCAGGCCGACGCGAGGTTCAGCGCCTCCAGCGTCGTGCCCGGGCCGTCCCCGAGGAAAGCCACGCCGACGCCACCGGTGTCCTGCTGCTTGGCGGCGATGGCGGCGCCGCAGATCAGCAGCGGGACACCGCCTTGCGTGTCCGTCGCGACCAGGGGGTGCCGGGCCTCGGCCAGGACGGCGCGGACGTCGACGCCCTTGGCGATGCGGTGGCCGTGACGGCGCTGGGTGCCGGCGATGGCATCGCGCCCGTCGAGGTGGAGGCAGACTCCGGCGGCCAAGGCCTCTTCGCCGGCGTACCGGTTGCCGCAGTTTCCGGTCGCGCGTACCTGGTCTTCGACGGCTCGGATGGTCCGCATCACGCGGTACGCACCCTGGAGGGCGTCCGTCATCTCCGGCGCTCCTTCCCCGGTTCGGTTTCCGCGCGCAACAGCCCTTTTCGTGCCGCCTCCGCCATCGCCGCCCGGACGTCGACGACCCAGGGGCCGTCCGGCTTGAGCTCGACGAATGCGCTTTCCCCGGTCTTGAGCTCGAGTTCGCGTTCGCCGTCGAGCGCGATGACTCCGCCCGCCGCGGCGAGCTCGACGCGCACGCCGGCCCGCAGGAGCCCCCAGCCGCGCACGCCGACCGGCCGCACGAGCCCGGGCGCGATCGGCGCGTGCACGACGTACGGCGTCTCCTCGACCGGTCCGAGCTGCAGCGCGACGCCGTCCGGGCTCGACCGGGGGCTCGGACAGAGTTGGCCTGGAACGCTCGAGAGGCCGATACCGTCCGGCTCGGCGAAAGTGCAGTACAGCTCGGTGAGCGAGGACGGGTCCCACAGCGCGCGAGCCCCGATGTGCCTGCTCAGCGACACGCAGACGTCGACGAGCGCGATCTCCCTGCGTGCTTTTGTGACGACTTCGAGCACGCTGACGCGGTGGGTGACGAGGTCGGGATCGAGCTGGCCGGTGGCGATCAGCCCGGCGGCCAGGCCGGCGACGGTCGCCTCCCGCACCTGCGGGAAGACGTTGTTGGTCCCGGTGGAGAGAGCGAGCAGCGGCACGTCTTCGCAGGCCGCGGCGGCGACCCGGGCGGTCCCGTCCCCGCCGAGGACGACGATGACCCCGGCACCGGCTTCCACCATGCGTCGCACCGCGTTGGTGGTGTCGGCAGCGGTGCCGGTGAGGGCGTCGTCCTCGCAGAAGTCGACCTTCGGCCAGGAGCCACCGCGCCCGAGGGAGCGCAGGACCGCGGCGGAGATGCCACCGAGATCGGTCGAGACGAGGGCCCGGTCGAGCCCGGCGACGGCGAACGCCGCCAGCAGCCGCTGGACCATGTTCGCCTTTTCCGCGGTGGGGAACACCGACGCCTGCGCGACCAGCCGGCGGATGTCCCGCCCCGAAGCGGGGTTCGCGACGATCCCCGCCACCGTTTCACCCACCTGACCTCCCGTTCCTTCGCCGAAGAACAGGAGACTCCGCGAACGGGCGGAGGGGAAGGGTTGCAGGGCGTTGCAGTGTGCGTACGTCCGCGTGACGGAGCGACGCAGGTCACACCGAGCGTCTCACCTGGTGATCTTCAGTGGACTGTCCAACCTGGAGTCGCCGGGCGGAGAAGAACCAACCAGGGCAAGATCCTGGCAGGGGTCTACGGGACCAGGGCGGTGACGCCCTCGTAGGTGAAGCCGGCTTCCGCGACGGCGGCCCGGACGTCGTCCTCCGCCAGCGCGGTTTCGGCACGCACGAGAACCCGGCCGGCCGCGACATCGACGTCCACTTCGGCCACTCCGGGCAGCGACGCGATTTCTTCGGTCACCGACTGGGCGCAATGCCCGCAGCTCATCCCGGAAACGGTGTAACCGTGCTCGATCATGCTGTGCAGCGTACGAAAAGGGCCGCCACCCCGTACGGGTGACGGCCCTTTCCCAAGATCAAAGTCAGATCACGGTGACCGACGTGGCCTGCGGGCCCTTCTGGCCCTGGCCGATCTCGAACTCGACGCGAGCGTTCTCCTCGAGGCTCTTGAAGCCGTTACCCTGGATCTCGCTGTAGTGAACGAAGACGTCGCCGCCACCGTTGTCGGGGGTGATGAAGCCGAACCCCTTCTCGGAGTTGAACCACTTCACAGTGCCCTGAGTCATAAAAAAATCTCCATGTGTAACACCAAAAACAGGAAGCCACTTCGGCGACCCGGGTCAGCACCCGGACGGTTTGCTTCCTCGGAGAGGAGACACTACGCCCGCTGAGTTCTGCGAGCGTGACTCAACACGAACACAAAAATCGAGACCTTAAGTAGTAAAGCACACCTTCACCAGGACGGACAAGCCGTCATCACCCGGGTGAGGTGAGCTATTCGCCACTCGCCGGGCGCAGCCCCTCGGTGGCGAACGGCGAACGCCAGGTGGCGTCGCGGTCCGCGGCCACCACGGCGTCGTCGTGGGCCTCTGAGCTGGCGCTGAACAGCACCGGTACGACGCCGGAGGCCTTCCGCGCCGGTTCGGATGCGTGCTGGTGATCGGTCACGTCGAAACTCCCCTCGTTCCCTGCCCGCTTCGGCGCGGGTCATGACCGTGATGGTGCCATGCGGCACCGACAGAAACCGGTTGTCTCCCGCCGGGACCCGGCCGGGAAGGTTCAGCGGCGAACCACCACCGGAACACCGTCAGGTTACCCGAGCCAACGCCCTGCTACCACACGACATTCCCAGATTTTCCGGAACGAAACAGAGCAAAACCGTTACTGGGCGGGAGGTTGCGGGCGCGTCTGCCCGAGCAGGGCCGAGATCCGCACGTCCGGAGTCACGACGTCGGGGTCGGTGCGCACGTCGATGACGCACGGCCGCTGCCGCACCAGCGCGCTGGCGATGATCGGCTCGAGCTCTTCACGATCGTCCACGGTGTACCCGGCCGCGCCCAGTCCACGCGCCCACGAAGCGAAGTCGGTCAACGGGATGGAGACCCCGGTCAGCCGGCCGTAGGTGCGGGCCTGGTGCATCGCGAGCGCGCCATGCACGCCGTTCTGGAAGACGACCACCATCACCGGCGCCCGGTACCGGACGGCTGTTTCGATCTCCTGGCCGGTCATGAGCGTCCCGGCGTCCCCGACCATGGCCACGACGGTCCGCCGCGGCTCGGCCAGCTTCGCCGCCACGGCGGCCGGCACGGCGTAGCCCATGGCGGCGTTGCTCGGGCCGAGCTGGCTGCGCGGCGCCGTGAAGCACCAGTAGCGGTGCATGAACTGCGCGAAGTTGCCCGCGTCGCTGGTCACGATGGTGTCCTCGGGCGCGAGCTTCCGCAGCGCCCGGACGACGTCGACCGGGTGCACCCGGGTGTTCCCGCTGGTGTCGGGCGGGGTCATGAAGGTGTGGACGGCCGCGTTCGCCGCCGAAGCCCGCCGCGTCCGCGGCGACGCGACCTCCCGCAGCTCCCGCAGGAACGGCTCGACCTCGGAGTCGACGCGGAAGGTGAGCCCCCGCCGCTTCGGGCTGACGTCGATGCCGGTCCCGACCATGACCAGCGTCTGCTGCGCGGTTGGGTAGCGGTAGGCCTGCGTCGTGACCTCGTCGAGCTGGGTGCCGAGCGCGAGCACCAGGTCCGCGCGCTCGAGCGCGTCCAGCTGCCGGGCCGGGATGCCGAGCCCGAGGTGACCGGCGTACCGGGCGTGGTTCTCCGGGAAGGCGTCCTGCCGCCGGAAGGCGTTGTAGACGGGCAGCGCGAGCTCGTCGGCGACGGCGATCAGCTCGTCCCGCGCCGACCGGGCCCGGCCGCCGACGATGACCACCGGGTACTTCGCCTCGTCCACCAGCTGTGCGACGGCGTCAGCCGAACGGCCCAGCGTCCCGGACGCCGGCGGCCGCACCCGCGCCATCGGCTTCGCCGCGTCGTAGGGCATCCCCCAGATGTCGCAGGGAACGCCGAGCACGACCGGCCCCGGCCGTCCTTCCTGCGACGTCGTCAGCGCGTGCGCGAGCAGCCCGGGCAGCCCGTCCGGGTCGGTCACCCGCACTGTCGACTTGGCGATCGACTCGAACATGGCTGTCAGGTCCGACGTCGGCAGCTCCCCCGACGAGGACGGGACCGGCTCGGTCGCCGGTGTCTCCAGCAGCACGACCATCGGCGTCTCGTCCTGGTACGCCGTCTGGACGCCGATGGCCAGGCTCGCCGCGCTCGGCCCCCGGCTGGCGAGCAGCACGGCGGGCCGTTCGGTGAGCTTCCCTTCGGCCTCCGCCATGAACGCCGCGCCCGCGTCGTGGCGCGCCGAGACCAGCGTGATCTCGCGCTCGCGCTGCAGGGCGTCGAGCAGTTCCAGGAAGGACTCACCGACCACCGCGTACACGCGGCGGACACGCGCCTCGGTCAGGATCCGCACGGCCGTCTGGGCGACGGTCGCTCCCAGTTGGTATCTAATGAGGAGAGCTTAGGCGGGCACCGTTCAGTGCAGTCAAGTGATCTTCACCGAAACC
The DNA here is from genome assembly GCA_033793495.1 of Streptomyces sp. MN03-5084-2B. Taxonomy (GTDB): domain Bacteria; phylum Actinomycetota; class Actinomycetes; order Mycobacteriales; family Pseudonocardiaceae; genus Amycolatopsis. Next base: position 72,335 of record JARAWT010000004.1, read on the forward strand.
GGACAAGGATTAGGCCGAATGTCCGCTTTGACCGACCGGTAGCCGATCAAGGGAGCGAGGACCGCAGACTTGGCCGCGACCGAACATGAAACTGTTTTTACTTATGGGGCCCCGGCGTTGAAGTACGGCACCGGCGCCAGCGACGAGATCGGCTACGACCTGACCCAGTACGGCGCACACCGGGTGCTCGTCGTGACGGATCCGCAGGTGGCCGCGACCGGCTGGCCCCGCCGCATAGCCGACGGCATCGCCGGTTACGGCATCGAGACCGAGATCTTCGACGGTGTACACGTCGAACCCACCGATGTCAGCATGCAGAAGGCGGTTGACTTCGCGCGCGGAACGGGTCCGTACGACGCCTTCGTCGCCGTCGGTGGCGGGTCCGCCATCGACACCGCCAAAGCGGCGAACCTCCTGACGAGCAACGACGGCGAGCTGATGGACTACGTCAACGCGCCCGTCGGCGGTGGCCGCGCCCCGGGCCGCCCGCTGAAGCCGCTGGTCGCGGTGCCCACCACCACCGGCACGGGCTCCGAGAGCACCACGGTCTGCGTCCTGGACGTGTTGTCGCTGCGTGTCAAGAGCGGGATCAGCCACCTGCGGCTGCGCCCGTCCCTCGCCGTCGTCGACCCGCGGCTCACCGTCAGCCAGCCGCCCGGGGTGACGGCCGCGAGCGGCATGGACATCCTCTGCCACGCCGCGGAGAGCTACACCGCCAAGCCGTACACCGAGTTCGAGCGCAAGCGCCCGGAGCAGCGCGTGCCGTACTGCGGCTCGAACCCGCTGGCCGACATGTTCGCCGAGCAGTCGCTCCGGCTGCTGTCGTGGGCCCTCCCGGCCACGGTGCGCGACGGTTCCGACCTCAAGGCCCGCGAAGCGATGGCCCTCGCCGCGACGTTCGCCGGGCTGGGCTTCGGCAACGCCGGCGTCCACATCCCGCACGCGAACGCCTACCCGATCGCCGGCCAGGTCAGGGATTTCCACCCGGAGGGCTACCCGGGCGAAGAACCCATGGTGCCGCACGGCATGGCCGTCTCGCTGACCGCGCCCGCCGCGTTCCGCTTCACCTTCGACGCGGCACCGGACCGCCACCTGCGCGTCGCGCGCCTGCTGGCACCCGACTTCGAGTGGCCCGGCGACTTCGCCGACCACCTGCCCGCGGTGCTGATCGACCTGATGCGCCGGATCGGCATCCCGGACGGCATCGGTGCCGTCGGTTACACGGTGTCCGATGTGGACTCCCTCGTCGAGGGAACGCTCAAGCAGCAGCGCTTGCTGGCCACGGCACCCCGCGAGGCGTCCGCGGACGACCTGTCGGACATCCTGCGCGAGTCGGTGTCGCTGTGGTGACCGGCTACCCGCACTGGCAGACGGTCCCGTTGCGCTGGAAGGACAACGACGTCTACGGGCACGTCAACAACGTCGTCCACTACTCGCTGATGGACACCGTGATCAACACGTGGCTCATCGAGCAGGGTGGCCTCGACATCGAGACCGGGGCGGTGATCGGGCTGTGCGTCGAGTCGCACTGCGGGTATCACGCATCGGTGTCCTTTCCTGGTTCGCTGCGGGTCGGGTTGCGGGTGGCGCACCTCGGGAAGTCGAGCGTCCGCTACGAGATCGGGATGTACGCGGCCGACGAGTCACTGGTCGCGGAAGGGCACTTCGTGCACGTCTTCGTGGACCGCGAGTCCCGCCGGCCGACACCGGTCGCCGGCAAGCTGCGCGAGGCACTGGAAGCACTGCAACCCGGATGACGTGCACCGCCGCCGTGTCACCTCCCTTTCCGGCGGTCCCGATTCCGGGCTGTGTACTTCCCGCGCTTCCGATGATGCATCACGGCACCGACAAAACCCGGCCGCTCGGCCCGAGTTATCCACAACCGCCCCGAACACCGCGAGTTGTCCACAGATTTGCTTCGAGGGGTTCCGCACCCCCTCGACCGCGATAAGCTGGCAAGCACATGAGATCGGTCCACAGTGGATGAGCTGTTTCCTCACCGGATCGGCCAGTAACACGGATGGCGGCCTAGGCGTCGATCCGGTTGCGGCGGCAGAGTGGTGAGCCGACGGCTCGAGCGTGGTCCCGGACCTGTCGCAGGGGACGTCCCTGCACGACGGTCACGGCACCCACCACGGAAGTGGGCCAAACAGTGGTCGCGCGTCCGCTCTCGGGGCGCCCCGGGAGCGGACGCGCCACTGCGCCATGTGGCCTGGTGGAGACCGCGGATTCGTCGCCGGTAGGCGCCCCGCCGACGACCGCAACCCACCGCGTACGGCCTGGTAGTGGTGTGGGTCCGTCGCCGGAAGGCGCCCCGCCGACGGACCCGCACCACTACCAGCCGGCAGCCACCGGAAGCCTCGGCAGAGAGGGCCGCGCCACCACCGCAGGAACCCTCATCGCGCTGGGCGGCCGGCCCCTCGGTGCGGCCTGACACGAGGAGAAGGCCAGCCAGGTCGTCGACAGGCGGCAGCACCCAGCGGCTGCCCGCATCGGCCGTCGTGACCGCTCCAGTCAGCGACCGGCGGCCGGGAAAGAAGGTGCGCCACCCAAGAAGGGCAACACTTCTTTGCCGTCAAAGAGCGAAGCGAGAGAAAGGAGGATCCCCGCGCCGCCGGTCTTGACGTCCATCGAGAGGCGCAGCAGCCGGTTGCCTGGGAAGGCGAGGCCACCCTTGTACGGCACCGCGTACCAGGCCAGCCACGCCAGGTGCCGGTTGATCGCCGCTGCACGGCTTGGCTGTGTCGCGTCCGGGTTCGCCGCCAGCGCCACCGCCAGCCCGCACCGGCCGTCGAACAGACCCGGCTGGACGGCGAACTCGCCGAGGCACGCGTCGCGCAACGCGGGCAGGCTGTCGCCCACCTCCGCGTCCGGGAGGTGCCGCGCCAGCTGCTCGGCGACCAGGAGGATGCCGGCACTGCCGACGCCGACGTAGGGCAACGTGCGGGCCGCGCCGTCGCGGACCTGCAGTGAGCCGTCGTCGGCCTCGATGCATTCTTCGAGGTCGCGGCACAGCGCCTGGTCAGCGAAAGACAGCCAGGCCGGCTCACCGGTGCGCTCGAAGAGCCGGACGAACAGCAGTGCCGGCCCGGCCCAGCCGGACAGCAGGCCGGCTCGGGCCGAGTTCCCCGGCGGGGCCGCGGTCTCCAGCGCCTCGGCCAGCCGGACGGCCGTGGCCAGCGCCTGGCGGCCGAACTCGTTGTCCTGGCGGACCGTCGCGAAGTGCAGCATCGTCAGCCCGATGCCGGCCAGGCCGCGCTCCAGGGAATGGTCGGTCGTCTGCTCGACGAGCCGCGCGGACGACGTCAGCAGCTTGCCGGCCTGGTCGTGGTACCCGAAGTTCTCCAGCACGTAGGCGATACCGGAGCTGCCGTCGTAGAAACCGGGCCGGGCGGGCGGCTCACGAAGGACCGTTTCGAGCAGCCAGCGTTCGTGCTCGGGGAAGCGGCCGGCCCCGGCCAGGTCGAGGGCGTGCAGCACGCCCGCGGCACCGACGCCGAAACACGCACCGCCGACGCGGAACTGTTCGATGTCGCCGGGGAACAGCCGATCTTGGCGTGAGGGTGTCGCGCTGGTCAGGATCGCCTCGGCGATCTGCTTGCGGACCAGCGACCAGTCCGGTTCGTCGTGGTCGAGCTCCGTGTGGGCCGGTGCCGGCTCCGCGGGGACTTCACGCGGAGCCAGCACCGCGACTGCGGCGTCGGCGTATCCCTCGGGCAGGGAGAACCGGCGTTCGACGAAGTCGGCGATACGGCGCAGCTTCGCCGGCACAAGCTCGGCCAGGGGCAACAGCGGCAGGAACAGCCACAGCCGCAACGCGGCGAGCGCGTGCTCGTCGACCGCGAAGCCGCCGCGGTCAGCCGGGGCGCGGAAGCCGGGTGTGCCCGGTGCCGGGCGGTCGGCGGACTCGGCGTCGAACGCCGTCCCGAAGCCGGTCAAGGCGATCCGGTCGTGGTCGTCCTCGTCGATCAGGATGTTCAAGGGATTCAGGTCACCCAGGACGATGCCGCGGGCGTGGACCTCCGCGATCGTCTTCTCCACCCCCGCGACGATGTCCAGTGCGCGCCGGACGTAGGCGCTGAGGTCCGCCGTAGTCGTGTTGCGCCTGGTCAAGGGGTAGTTTCGGGTGAGCCAACCGGCCAGCGAGGTACCCGGCAGGTACTCCGTGGCCAGGTAGTGGCGCTCCGCGACCGTGAACCGCTCGACGACCCGCGGCACGCCTGGGATGCCGTCGAGCCGGCCGAGCACGTCGTGCTCTCGGTGCAACCGTTCGACGGCGTCGGTCCGCGCCTCGTCGAGGCCTGCGTGGGGGCGGGCCTCCTTGAGGACCACCTGGTCGCCGCCCGCCTTGGGGTCGGCGAGGTAGCTGCCCCCGCCGTTCGAGACGTGCAGGGGCCTCGCCGTCCGGTAACGGGTCTGGGCACATGCTTTGCGCGCGGCGGCGCTGCTTTGCAAACAGGCCGGGAGCTTGACCCAGTCGGGCACGGAGAACGTCGGTTCACGCTTCTCGGGTACCAGCCGGCCGTCTGGCTTGCGGACGGCCGGAACGCGATTGCCGTTGCGCTCGACCCACTGTTCGGTGAATCCTCCGTAACGCACGTGGAGGGGGCCGGCACCGTACCGCAACGCGCTCGGAATACCAGGGCCGTGCTCACCCTCCAGCCGCGTTGACAGGTCTGCCAGTACTCGCTCGAGTTCGTGGTGGTCGACCGGGTAAATCGTCGCCAGCTCGACTCCGCCGTCGGCGGACGCGTATTTCGAATTCCGCACGAGCAGGGTCGGCAGCGAGCGGAGGTGCTTGTACGCAACCGCATGCTCGGTGCAGGACCGATACACGTGCGCGAGCACGCGGCTCGCGTTGTCCGGACCAGCCGATACGTGGATCAGCCAGCCCTGATCGGGAAGAACGAGACCCGTGGGACGCATCAGGCGCCACCCGCCGCGGTCGGTGGTCGCCCAGCCGGTGGCCGGTGTCGGGAGCGCCGTGGTGAAATCTTCGACCGGCGCACCGTTTTCCTGCTGTTCGTCGTAGAACAACGGGTCGGCGAAGCAAAATGCTTCGTAGCGCAGGTCCATCCTTGATACCCCCTCCGTGCAAGCCCCCGGACATCGACGTCGCAGGCCCAGGGACGAAGAATATTCCCCCATGCCGAACAGCTCTGGGCCAATCCGCCAACCCGGCGGTTCAACTGGGCTATCCGAGGTAGGCAAAAAGGACGTCTACCAGCCGGTAGACGAACCCAGGGTGATTTTGTCCAGTCTGGCAACCACACCATAGTGGTGTAACACGAAGATCTTTCCAGCATTTCCGCAGGTCCACCCGGAGAGCACGTCGAATATCGCGCCGAATTGGCGCAATGCCATCAAGGTCGGATGGTGATCGATTTTCCTGATGGACGCCGTTCACGTCGGCCGGCTCGAGAAGGCAGGGTGGTCCGCGCCACGCCGCGGCACCTCGGCGACCGGGCCCGCCGGTACCACGGAGTAAGTTGACGGCCGGCGGACCGGAAGGAGGAACGGGTGATCTTCGGATTCGCCGTGACGGTCGCCGTGGCTGCCACGCTCGTCGCGCTCTGGAGCTTCGTCCAGTCGGCTCGGAACCGGCTGCCGGACAACCCGCTCCTGATCGGGATCGCGGTTGTCGAAGCGCTGCTGGTCGTCCAGCTGGTGATCGGGATCGTGCTGCTCGCCGGCGGGGACCGGCCCGGCAGCCTGGCGACCTACCTGGCCTACCTGATCGGCTGCCTGGTCGTGCTGCCCGTCGGCGCCGCCTGGGCGCTGGCCGAGCGGAGCCGGTCGAGCACCGCCGTGCTCGGCATCGCCTGCCTGGCCATCCCCGTGATGGTGCTGCGACTGAACGAGGTGTGGAGTGGAGCAACAGCGTAGGACGGCCAGCGGCCCGGGCCGGGTGCTCGTCGCCGTGTACGCGATCTTCGCGCTGGCTGCGACGTCGCGGGCCGGCGTCCAGATCGGCACGAAGTTCCACGAAGCTCCGCTCGCCTACCTGCTCTCGGCGTTCGCCGCGGCCGTCTACATCGTCGCGACGATCGCGCTGGCCCGCCGTGGGGACGGCTGGTGGCGCGTGGCTCTCGTGGCCTGCTCGATCGAGCTGCTGGGCGTGCTGACCATCGGCACGCTGAGCCTCGTCGACGCGGCCGCGTTCCGGCACCCGACCGTCTGGTCCGTCTACGGCGAGGGCTACCTCTTCATCCCGCTGGTCCTGCCGGTCGTCGGGCTGTACTGGCTGCGGAAGAGCGCTCCGGTGAAGATCGCCGCCTGACCGCGGAACAGTACGGGAACTACACGTAGCCCACTCCGGGAAATAAATACGGATTCGACCGGCGACTTTCGTCGGTTCCGGACATTCGCCGGAAACTCGGACACTCTTCGAGTTCGGTCCCCACCGGCTTTCCCCCACGCGGTTCTCCGCCGCGTGAAAAGGAGTGAGCGTGAAATTCGGCAACTTCTTCCTGCTGGCCGCGAGCACAGCACTGGCCGTCGTCGGCCTCGGCGGTCCGGCGGCCGCCGACAGCACCCCGCAGGCCCAGCCGTCGATCATCGGCGGCAGCACCGCCACCAGCGGCCCCTGGGCGGCCCGGCTGTTCGTCAACGGCCAGCAGAACTGCACCGCGACCATCATCGCCCCGCAGTACATCCTCACCGCCAAGCACTGCGTCAGCAGCTCCGGCACCTACACGTTCCGCATCGGCAGCCTCGACCAGTCGAGCGGCGGGACGATGGCCACCGGCGCCACCATCACGCGGTACCCGGGCTCCGCCGACCTGGCGATCGTCCGGCTCACCACCTCGGTGAACGCCACCTACTCGCCGCTCGGCAGCGTCGGTGACGTCTCGGTCGGCCAGAACGTCTCGGTCTACGGCTGGGGCGCCACCAGCCAGTGCGGCTCCGAGATCAACTGCCAGTCGCGCTACCTGAAGGTCGCGACCGTGCGGGTCAACTCGATCAGCTGCAGCGACTACACCGGCGGCGTCGCCGTGTGCGCGAACCGCGTCAACGGCATCACCGCCGGCGGCGACTCCGGTGGCCCGATGTTCGCTTCCGGCCGCCAGGTCGGCGTCGCTTCGACCAGCGACCGGTCGAACAACACCGCCTACACCAACATCACGCGTTATCGCAGCTGGATTTCGCAGGTGGCAGGCGTCTGATCGCACGCGGAAAGGGCCCGGTCGAGAACGACCGGGCCCTTTCCGCCAAAGACCGTCAGGACGTCGAAATGTCGTCGAGTTGCTCCGCGGCCGGGCGCACCGGATAGAGGTCTCCGCCCGGCTCCACCGGCACCCGCGGCAACGCGGCCCGAGCCGCGTGGTCACCCGCATCAGCCGCCGCGTGCAGGACGTCCAGTGCCGCGTACGGCCGGAAGTCCAGTTCGGGGTACGGCCACGCCGGCTGCCCCTGCGTGGCTCCCGGGATCAGGAAGTCGACGGCGGCGAACAGCGTCGCGCCGCTCGGTGCCGCGTAGTGCCACAGGTCGACGCCGACGTGCCGGCCGATCTGCGCGAGGCGGGTCAGCGCGACCAGGTTGAACGCCGAGTAGTGCCAGCTGCGCGTCCGGCTCGTCTCCTGCGGCTGCAGGCCGCCGGCCTGGATCTGCGGCGCTATCCGTCGAGGACCGGCGTCCCGGGCGACGGCCGCGGCCAGGTCCCGCTGCCCCGTGCCGAGGGCGAGCGCGGCGACGAGCATGTCGTAGAAGCTGCCGTGGTTGTTCTGGGCCTTGGCCTCGTCGGTCCCGTTCTTGCTGGTGCGCAGCCAGTCCAGGAACTGCGTGTACCAGCCCGTCATGCCGGCCTGGTCGGTCTTCGTCCAGCCGGGAGCGCCGGTCGCCAGGATCGCGGTGGCGTCGACGACCTGGCTGAGCGTGTAGGAGAACTCGATGATGCCGATGCCGCGGCCGTCCACCTTGCACGGGATGCCCTGGGCGAAGTTCATGTTCGGGTTCATCTTCGTGGCCGAGTCGAGGAACCACGTGCGCAGGTCGAGCGCCGCACGCCGGGCGTACCGCGCGTCCCCGGTGTAGTACCAGGCCAGCGCGAGCCGGTAGATCGCGGCGAACGCCTGACCGCGGTAGGCGTGGTCGGTGATCTCGTCGACGATCGGGTTGCGCTGGCCGTCGCGCTGGACGAATGGGCAGCCCCACGGGTTTTCCGCGGTCGGCTGGGTGGTCGGCCACCAGTAGGGCGCCAGGCTGAGGTAGTCGTGCTTGTCCCCGCTGGGCGGGACCTGCTTCTTCGAGGTGACGCTCCACGGCCCCGCCGTGAGGTCGGTCTTCGCCGCCGCGAGCAGGTTGTTCAACGCCGTGCGAGACGTCTTTTCGCCGACGAGCGCGGCGAACTTCGTGCGAAGCAGCTGCTGGCCGTCGAGGACGGCGGTCGAGGGTGCGCACACCGGCCCGATGACCGGGACGGTGCAGCCGGTGGGGCGCGACGCGGCCTCGGCCGGCGCCGCAGCGGAAGCGACGAGGCCGACGGCGGTGAGCGCAGCCACGACGATGTGGCGGAAAACCATGTCCGCTCCATTCACAAATATGAACATCAGACCTGTGAGTGAATGGAGCGTACGCATGTGAACGTGTCCGAAGCAATGGCTGGTTCAAACCACTGTCAGGCGGTGAAGTCGCGAGGCCGGAAGAAGGCGACGAGCCGGGCGGTGTGGAGGGCGTCCCAGGGATCCGTGGTCGCGAGCACGGCCGCGGAGCCGGTCGGGAACTTGGTCTGGACCGCCGAGGTCTCGTCCCCGAGCCCGGCGAGGTGCAGGGTCAGGTCGCTGACGCCGGGCTCGTGCCCCACGAGCGCCAACGTGGTCACGCCGGGCGGCGTCCGGCGGGCTGCGTCCAGGAACTCCGGGACGTCGGCGCCGTACAGCTCGTCGTCGTACTCGACGGGCGGCGGCGTGGGAAGTTCGTCGCTCACGCGCTGCCACGTCTCCCGCGTCCGACGCGCGGTGGAGCAGACGACCAGTTCGGGCACGTGCCCCTCCGCCACGAGCCACCGGCCGAGCCGGGGCGCGTCACGGAGGCCGCGGGGCGCGAGGGGCCGCTCGTGGTCGGGCAAGCCCTCCGACCAGTCCGACTTGGCGTGCCGGACAACGATGAGCCACCTGGTCGCGTCCATGCCGGTCACCCTAACGGCGAAGGGGCCCTGGAGCGGTTCGCTCCAGGGCCCCGATTTCGCTCAGCCGAAGCCGAAGCCGACCGCCACTACCGCAGCGGCAGGCCCAGCGCCGAGATGCGCGGCTCCTGCACCGGCGTCAGCAGGCTGCTGCCCGCCGCCCCGGTGACCACCGGAACCACCGGAACTTCCGGCACGTCCGTCCGCGACGCGCTGGGCACACCCGGCAGCGCGACGTGCGGCGGCTTGATCTGCGGCAGCAGACCCCCACCGGTCAGGTTCGGCACCGCGGGCACCGCGGGCAGCGACGGCACCGGGCTGTCGCTGCGCGACTCGTGCCCGGTCGCACCGGCCACGGCGGCAGGCAGACCACCGAGGGTCTTACCCGACGTCGAGCCCAGCGCCTCGGCAACCTGACCGGCAGCGCTGCCCGTCCCGTTGCCCAGCAGGGCCATCCCGCCGCCGAGACCGTCGGCACCGAGCCCCGGCGTGTCGGCGCGAGACGCCATGTCGTCGCGAGCCAGCGGCGACACCCCGCCGAGCAGACCGGACAGGTCGAGCTCGACCGGGATCTGCGCGGCCTCGGTGCGGCCGACCATGACGTCGGTGGTGTCGGTGCCCGTGTTGAGCACCTCCGCCAGGACCGGGATCGTCACGTTCTTCACCTGCGGCACCAGGCCGACCGGGATCTGTACCGCCGGCTTGGCCGTGGGCGTGCCGCTGACGTGGCTGTCCACCGTGCTGTCGACGTGGTTGTTCACGTGCGACAGCGCACCGACGCCCCAGCGGAACACCTCGGGGTCCGCCGCGACCGGCACGTCGAGCAGCGCACCGCTGAGGGCACCGGTGCCCATCGTGGTCTCGTCGCCACCGTCGTGCGCCGTCAGGTTGTTCTGGACGTCGTTCGTCGCGGACCCGATGGCCGAGATGCCCAGGCCGTAGACCTGCGGCATCGCCTGCGGGTCGGCCGAGAGGATGTCACCGGCGATGGCGCCGCCGGTGCCGTCGGTCGTGATCGGGCCACCGGAGGCGATGTCGTAGTCGTTCTCGGTGTGGTTGACCGTGTTGGCCATCAGCGAGATCGACTGACCGGTCGCCTGCACCAGCGGCTGGATCGGAGCCGCGACCGCGTCACCCGCGATCGCGCCGCCCTTGCCGGAGGTGAACGTCGGGCCACCGGCGTGCGAGAGCACGTCGTTGTCCGCGTCGACGTCCGCGCCGCCGATCCAGGACACCGCCCAGCTGCTGACCTGGGCCGCGCCACCGATCGGCGCCTCGACGTTGTTGCCGGTGATCGCACCGAGGTCGCCGTTGGCGTAGTTCGGGCCACCGGAGTGGAACTCGGTGTCGTTGGTGCCGATCGCCTCGGCCATGCCACCCCAGGTGGCACCGATCGTGTTGACCTGCACCGGCAGCGAGCTCGCCTGGTCGATGATGTTGCCGGCGACCGCGCCGCCCTTGCCGGTCGCCGAGTCGGCGCCGCCCGCGTGGACGTGGGTGATGAAGTCGCCGTGGCTGGTCGGGTTGCCGCCCCACGCCCCGGCGATGTTCATCACCTGGGCGCCGATGGCTTCCGGCGCGGTGACGATGTTGCTGGAGGCCACACCGCCGTCGTCGTCGGTGTTGTTGTCCCCGCCCGAGGTGATGCACTTGTGCTCGGACATCGTCGAGGTCGGGATGCCGCCCCACGCGTAGGCGCCGTTGAGCACCTCGACCGGCGTCGCCAGCGGCGCGTCGACGAGGTTGCCCGCCGCGACGGCGTTGTTGCCCGAAGTGCCCTGGAAGCCACCCGCGACGACGTTCTCGGCGTTGGAGCAGGACGAGGTCGGGATGCCGCCCCACGCACCGGCGTTGCAGATGACGTCGGCGTCACCGGCCAGCGACGGGCCGACGATGTTGCCGCCGCCCACGGAGTCGTCGCCGTGGTCGTAGGTGTTGCCGCCGACCACGGAGTCGACCGTGGTGTAGCACTCGGCGGTCGAGATGCCGCCCCAGTCGCCCGCGGTGCCGCAGACCTGGGCCGGCAGCGTCGCCGGGACGTCGGCGACAGTGCCGCCGACGATCGAGGCGTCGCCGTTGGTGACGTTGCCGCCACCGGCGTGCGCGGTGTTCTCGTGCGTGCAGTGGGTGGAGGTGATGCCACCCCACGCGCCGGTGTTGCAGGAGGCCACGACGGGCTCCGCGACCTGCGGGTGCGCGATCGTCCCGCCGACGACCGAGCCTTCGCCGCCGGTGTAGACGTCACCGCCCGCCTTCGAGTCGATGTAGCTGGCGCCCATCGCGTCGGCCAGGCCGCCCCACGCGGCGGAGTTGTGGTTGCCGGCCGCCGGAAGCGCCACCGGCGCGTCCGCGACAGTGCCGCTGCCCACCGAGTGGCCGCCGTCGGTCGTGTCGCCGCCACCGGCCTGCGCGGAGTAGTCGTTGGTGCAGGTGGTGCCGGTGATGCCGCCCCACGGACCGGAGGTGCAGTCGACCTCGACCGGGCCGGCCACCTGCGGGTGGATGACGCTGCCGGCGCCCAGCGCTTCGGTGCCGGCGGTGGTGATGTCGCCACCCGCAACGGAACCGACGTTGTTCTCCGAGGTCGCGAACGACTCGCCACCCCACGCGCCGGCGGTGCCCATCACGTCGACCGGGAGAGCGATCGGGGCCCCGGCGGCCGTGCCACCGCCCACGGACTTGACGCCGTCGGTGACCGTGCCACCACCGGCGTTCGCGTCGAGGTTGTTCACGGAGTCGGCGTGGGTGATGCCGCCCCAGGGACCGGACGTGCCGTTCACCGCGACCGGAGCCGCGACACCCGGGGTGAGCGCGGTGCCGCCGGCCAGCGAGCCGGTGCCCGCGGTGGTCGCGTACGGCGCGTCCGCGGCGGTCCGCAGCACGGACTCCGGCGTGCCGGCTTCGGCGAGCACCGTGTTGACCGTGTTCGCGGTGGCCTTGCCGCCCCACGCGGCCGCGGTCCCGTCGACCTGGGCCGGCAGCGCCACCGGCACGCCGGCGACGGTGCCGGAGGCGACGCCGTCCTTGCCGCTGGTGGTCAGCTGACCCGGCGAGTGGGCGCCCTGGGTCGTGGTGGTGTTGACCGTGCCGGTGCCGCCCCAGCCGGCGGCGGTGTTGTTGACACCGATCGGCAGCGCGCCCTGGACCGCGGCGATGGTGCCGGAGACGACGCCGTTGTCGCCGTTGGTGGTGACCGGGCCGCCGACCGTGCTGTCCTGGTTGGCGAAGCCGTCGACCGTCGCGTTGGACAGCGTGCCGAAGGCCAGGTTGTTGACCCCGATCGGCGCGGTCACCGGCGCGGTGACGACGTTGCCGCCGGCGGGCTTGCCCTCGCCGGTCGTGGTGATCGGGCCACCCTGCTGGTGGATCTGCTGCGAGTCGTTGACGACGTGGGAGTCGCCGCCCGCGCCGACCGCCCAGCCCGTGATCTGGACCGGGGCCGACACGTCGGGCTTGACGACGTTGCCCAGCAGGGCACCGGACAGCGGCGCGCTCGAGTCGTGGAGCACCGTGCCCGTGGAGACGTCGGTGTCCATGTCCAGCGGCAGCGGCGTCTCGCCGGCGGGCGTGCCGAGGTTGATCTTGCGGATCTGGATCGGCACGGACGCGCCGCCGTCCAACGGCGCCGGGCCGCTACCACCGTCCAAAGGCGACGGAGCGAGGTCGGGATTGACCTGCTCTTCGGCGGACGCGATGCCGGTACCCAGCATCAGCAGACCGCCGGCCAACATCGCGGACTGCAGACCGCGCTTGGCCCAAGGGTGCATTACCGGTTCTCCTGTTCGTCTTCTTCGCGGCTGCTGCCGGGAGAGGGTTGGGGAACTAAAAAGTCAGTCACCGGCGTGCGCGCGACGCCGCGCGGACCGGACGAGCACAACACCCAGAACGAGGCTGACGACACCGAAGACAATCCACCACGTCAGGTTCGCTCCGGTCGTCGCGAGCAGCCCGCCACCCCCGACGACACCGCCAATTCCAGGTCGATACACGATTTTCTCCGATTTTCCACATGACGCGTCGCGCACGACGCTCACCGACGCGCGTCGCACCGCAGGAATCGCGAATGAATTGATCAGGACAGTATCCGCGGCGTGACAGAGGATGCAAACTGGACACTCCAGATGCACCTGATGGTGGGGTTTGAGTCAACCATCAGTGGCTACCGATCCAGTCCAGTCACGGCAAAAGCCGGGGTAAAACCTGAACAACGGACGCCCGAACGAGTGATCACCCCCGCCCGGAACTGCGAAGAGCAACCGATTAACGTGCGGCCTGCGTCCTGATTCTTCTTCCCCGGAGCGACGTAATGAGCCTGGCGTTATTACTGAGCTTCACGCAGGCGTTCGCGATTGTCATGAGCGCGGCGTTCGTCCTCTACGTCTGCGCGATCATCGTGCCGTACCTGCGGCACCGGCCCACCTGGCCCGGCGATCCGTCGCTGTTCCAGTGGCATTTCTTCGTGCCGTGCCGGGACGAAGAGCTCGTCATCGGCGACACCATCCGATATCTGCGGACGCGGTTCAGGGCCGCCCATGTCTGGGTGATCGACGACCATTCCGACGACCACACCCTCGACGTCGTGCGCGGGCTGCAGAACATGCGTGACCCCCAGCTGCACCTCGTCGCCCGCCGCCGCCCCCACGCACGCACGGGCAAGAGCGACGCCCTCAACGCGGCCTACCAGGCCCTGCGCACCTGGGTCGGCCGCCACGACGACGGCACGAACACGATCGTCGTGGTGGTCGACGCGGACGGCAGGCCGGCGTGGAACTGCCTGTACGTCTGCACGGCGTCCCACCTCTTCGGCGACCCGTCGGTCGGCGCGGTGCAGATCGACGTCCGGATGGGCAACCGCGGCACGGCACCCGGGTCCGGCAACGAGGTCCGCCGCAGGCTCGGCCGCGCCCTCGTGCGCATGCAGGACCTGGAGTTCCGCACGGCGATCGCGGCGATCCAGATGTCCCGCGGCCACACGGGAACCATCGCGATGGGCGGCAACGGCCAGTTCACCCGGCTGTCCGCGCTGGATTCGATCGCCGGTCCCCAGCGCCGCCCCTGGCGCGGCTCGCTGCTCGAGGACTTCGAACTGGGCGTCCACCTGCTGACGGCGGGCTGGAAGACGGGCTTCAGCGTCGACACGCACGTGGACCAGGAAGGCCTGTACAGCCTGCGGCGGTTCCTGGCGCAGCGAACCCGCTGGAGCCAGGGCACGATGCAGTGCGCGCGGTACGCCCGCCGGATCTGGAAGTCCCCGCACCTGACGACGTTCGGCGCGGCGGAGATGCTCTACTACCTGGCTCAGCCGTGGATGCAGTTGCTGGGCAGCGTGGTCTACCCGATCCCGTTGGTGCTCCTGACGATCCAAACGATCGGCGAACCGGCGGTGGTCTGGGGGTGGTTCACCGGCGGGGCGTGGAAGTACCTGCTGCTGTACGGCGTCGCGGGGCTGCTGCCGTTCCTGATCTGGGGACCGGTGTACCGCAGGCACTGCGAGCCGGAGTCCGGGCCGTGGCGCGGAATCGCGTACGGGCTGGGCTACGCGTGCTACATCTACGCGTTCTACATCACGGTGTGGCGGGCGGTGTTCCGGCTGGCCCGGGGCCGCAACGGGTGGGCGAAGACGCGTCGCAACACCGAGCGCCCGAACACCAAGGTGGTGGCCCTGGACCGGTGAACACCGGGACAGGTGGGGCCGGTGGTACAGCTGAGCATGGGAACCCGATGACTTTTTGTTGATCCGGGCATTACTCCGGTTACGCTTTCCGCAGCAGGCAGCCGATCTCCGCCGGCATGCCCATGTAGGGGGAAAGTTGGCCACATCGACGCTCCGGTTCGGGATTCTCGGTCCGCTCGAGGTGACGCGTGAGGGCGCACCGGTCACGGTGAACGGGCCGAAGCTGCGGGTCGTCCTCGCGGCGCTGCTGCTCCGTCCGAACGCGACGGTCACCTTCGACCGGCTCGCCGAGCACCTGTGGGGCGACGACCAGCCGCCGACCGCGCGCAAGAGCACCCAGCTCTACACCCAGCGGCTGCGACGCGCACTCGGCGAGGCCGTGATCGAGACCCGGCCCGACGGCTACCTGCTGCGGCTGGCCCCCGACCAGCTGGACCTGCTCCGCTTCCGCGATCTCGTCGCACGTTCCCGCGACGCCGAGCCCGAGAGGGAACGCGCCCTGCTGGCCGAGGCGCTGGCCTGCTGGGGCGGCACGCCGCTCGCCGGCATCCCCTCCGAGTCGCTGCAGCGCGACGAGGCCGTCTCACTGTCCGAGGAACGGCTGCGAGCCCGTGACCGCTACTTCGAAGTCAGCATGGAGCTGGGGCACCACCGGGAGATCGTCGGCGACCTCAGCGCGCTGACCAGGGAAAATCCGTGGCAGGAGGCACTCTGGGCGTGGTACATCCTGGCGCTGCACCGCTGCGGGCGGCAGGCTGACGCGCTGGAGACCTACCGCGGCGTGCACCGGATGTTCGCCGAAGAACTCGGCGTCGAGCCCGGCTCGCGGCTGCGGGCCGCGCACCGCGCGATCCTCACCGCGCAGGAGGACCGGCCCCTCGCCGAGGCATTGCCCGCCGTCTGCCAGCTGCCCGCGGACCTGCCCAGCTTCTCCGGGCGGACCTCGGACCTG
Source organism: Streptomyces sp. MN03-5084-2B (assembly GCA_033793495.1). Lineage (GTDB taxonomy): Bacteria > Actinomycetota > Actinomycetes > Mycobacteriales > Pseudonocardiaceae > Amycolatopsis. Next base: position 88,086 of record JARAWT010000004.1, read on the forward strand.
GCGAAGCTCGACGGGCTGCTCGGGCACCGGACGGTGGTGCTCACCGGTCCGGGTGGGGTCGGCAAGACCGCGCTGGCCGTGCACTGGGCACACCGGGTGGCCGCCCGGTTCCCCGACGGCCGGCTGTTCGTCGACCTGCGCGGGTACGCCTCGACGTCGCCGGTCTCGAAGACCCAGGCGATGACGGTGTGCCTGCGCGCGCTCGGGGTGGCGGCCGCCCACGTGCCGGTGACCCTGGACGAGCAGGTCGTGCTGTACCGGACGATGCTGGCCGGGCGGCGGGTGCTGGTGGTGCTGGACAACGCCGTCGACGCCGACCACGTCCGCCCGCTGTTGCCCCCGGAGCCCGGCTGCGCGGCGCTGGTGACCAGCCGCGCCGAGCTGCGCGGGCTGACCGTGATCAACGACGCGAGGGTGCTCGCCCTGGACGTCCTGACCACTTCGGACACCCGGACGCTGCTCACCGGCCTGCTCGGCGCCGACCTCGCCGCCACCGAGCCCGCGGCGCTGGACCAGCTCGCCGGCCTGTGCGGGCACCTGCCGCTGGCGCTGCGGATCGCGGCCGCGAACCTGGCGGGCGGCCGGCATCCGTCGATCGCCGGCTACGTCGCCGCGCTGCGGTCCGACCCGCTGACCGAGCTCGCCATCGAGGGTGACCCGGACGTCGCCGTTCGCGCCACGTTCCAGCTGTCCTACCAGGCGCTCGACGAGCCCGCGCGACGCCTGTTCCGCCTGCTGGGCCGGGTGCCCGGTCCGGACTTCGACCTCGCCGCGGCCACGGCGTTGTCGAACGCGCCCGAGCAGGCCCGGCGATGCCTGGACCGGCTGGTCGCCGCCAGCCTGCTGACCCGGCGCAGCGCCACCCGGTTCCAGTTCCACGACCTGGTCCGCGAGTACGCCGGCGACCGCGCGCGGGCCGACGAAGAGCCCGCCGAGCTGGCCGCGGCCGACATCCGGCTGTACGACCACTACCTCGGCACCGCGTCCGCGGCAACGCACCGGTTGTTCCCGCTGGTCCGGCCGCTCCTGCCCGGCACGGCCGAGCCCGCCGGGTCGTTCGGCGACGACGACACGGCGATGCGCCGGCTCGACGAGGAACGCCCGAACCTCGTCGCCGCCGCCGAGCGCGCGGCCCGCTCCCCCGAGCTGCGCCACTACAGCGGGCAGCTCGCCGACGCGTTGCGCGGCTACTTCGCCGGGAAGGGGCTCGCGGCGGACGGGGACGCGGTGGCGACCGCGGCCATCGGCGCGGCGCGAGCCGCCGGGGACCGCCGTGCCGAGGTCGCCGTGCTCGTGCTGCGCGGCATGATGGCGTACAACCGCAGCGACTACGACGCCGCGATCGCCGGGTTCGAAGAGGCTCTCGAAGGCGGCGTCACCGGCACGGACCCCGCCGCCGAAGCGGAGGCGTGCCACGGCCTCGGCCGCGTGTACTCCCAGCTCGGCAAGCCCAACGACGCGATGCGCCACCACGAGCGCGCCCTGGCGATCGCCCGGAAGACCGGTGACGAAAGCGTCGAAGCGCGCGAGATCAACTACATCGGCGTCTCGCTGCTCTCGCTCGGCCGCGTCGAGCTCGCGATCGGGTGCCACACCAAGGCAGCCGAACTGAGCGCCCGGACCGGAAACCGGCACATCCGGCTGGTCGCGCTCAACGGACTCGGCCTGGCCCACTGGACGGCGGGGCGGATGCGCGAATCCGCGGAGTGCCACGAGGAGAGCATCCGGCTCGCCGGCCAGTGGGGCATGCGGCACGGCTTCATCTCGGGGCTGGTGTGCCTGGCCGAGACCTACTGCGACCTCGGCCGGTACGGCGACGCCGAGAAGCGTGCCCAGCAGGCCCTCGACGAAGGCCGCGAGCTCGGGGAACGCCGGCACGAGGCGGGGGCGCTGGAAATCCTCGCGACGGTCGCGCGCCGGCGGGGCCGCGTCCTCGAGAGCATCGAAGGGTACGCAGTCGCCCTGGAGCTGTCGCGGAAGATCAACTTCCGCTACGGCGAGGCGTCCACCCTCATCGGACTGGCCGCCGCGCACCGGGCGATCGGCCACCCGTCGGACGCGGTCACGCACACGGAGCTCGCGCTGGCCAAGATGAACGAGACCGGCATGCGGGTGCTCGAATGCGCCGCGCTGACCGAGCTGGCGGCGGCCCACCTGGCACTGGGCGACCGGCCGGCCGCGACCAAGCACGTCGGCCGGGCGCTGAAGATCGCCCGGGAGGACGGGCAGCGCCTGAACGAGGCTCGCGCACTGCGGGTATCGGCCGCGGTCCGGGAGTCCTGCGGGCAACCGGCCGAGGCGGCCGAACTGAGTACGGCAGCTCAGGTGATCCTCACCGACCTGGGGGTTCCGGACTCGTGAGCGTTCCTGGTGAACGCCCACGAGTCCGGTCTCCGGTCACCGATAGCCGAACCGTCCCATCCGATAGGCCTCCTCCGCGTGGACCCCGGAAAGAGCCGAGAGGTCGATGTCTTTGAAGTACCCCGAGACCGCCCAATCCCGCCCAATGGCCACGGGGAGCGCCGCGTCGATCTCCTTGCCGCCCGAGGCGCCGGCGGACAGCGAGTACTTCCCGTCGGAACTGCGGCCGATCTCCATGCTGAAGGGGGTTTCCGGGATTCCGGTGCTCGCCCAGGCCCCGGTGCCGCCGAGGTCGGCGATCGTCCCCTCACTCACCTTGATGCTGAATCCGTAGCCGTAGCCGACCTTCGCCCCGAAGCCGCCCTTCGCCGAGGCCGACCAGCCGTAGCCGACGGAGTCCCTGGCGATGCACACTTCCCCGGCCGCACCCACGCCCATGAACGCCTCCGCACCGGCGCAGATGGAGATCGTGATGCCGCCCAGACCGTCCCGCCCGGGCAGATGAGCCGCCGCGAGCCATCCATCGATCTGCTGTTCCTGGGCCTGCCTGAGCATCAGGACCCCGGACACCAAGTCGATGGAAGGTTTGGGAGGTCGTGTCGAGAGGATCCGCTCGCTGACCTTTCTCCCCTGTTCCAGCTGCCCGGCCGCTTGCTGGCACCCGCGGCTCCCGAATATGACGTCCGCTGAATCGGCGTACGGTCCGCACCGCATCGCCTTCTCGTTCGCGTTCGAGAGTTCGGCGCGCCACGCCTTCACGTCCGTCGCGCTGATCCTCGCCGGCTTCTTCGGATCGCCGATCTCCGAATAGACCCGGGGGTCCTTCTTGGGGGGCGGCGGGCGGTGGAAAGGATCTTCGGGCGCCGGCTGCCACCTCGGCGGCGTCGGGGACGCCTTGTTGTAGCCGCCGGAGTGGCCGCAGTCGTCGTCCATGCAGCGTTGCGCGATCAGGCCCGACGGGTCGCTCAGCGTGATCGGGTTGTTGTCGCTGTAGGTGTACCCGTTGAGCTGCTGCGGATCCGCCGCGTTCAGCACCGGGTCGACCGAGATGAACCGGCCGGTGTCCGGGTCGTATTCACGTGCCCCCAGGTGGGTCAGGCCGGTGCTCGCGTCCTTCGCCCCACCGAGGAAACCGCGTTCGCCGGGGAACGTCGAGAGCCCGTCCCGCGAACCGCCGAACGGCAGCTGGCGCCGCTTGACCACGTCCGAAGTGGACGAATTGATCGCCGTCTGCGCGGTGTTCTGGTGGTCCGAGGCCAGCCACGTCAGCGGTCCGCTGCCCTGGCGCACGGCGATCGTGCGGCCACCGTGGCCGTAGTAGCGCGTCACCTTCGGGTTGCCCCCGGCCGCCGGCAGGCGCAGCTCCTGGTTACCGAGGTACAGCGTCGTCCCACCCGGGTCGCGGCGGATCAACCGCGAGCCCGCCGGGTCGTACACGTACGAGGTCGCCTGAGACCCCTTCGCGACCGACGCGAGTTTGCCCTGCTCGTCCCAGGTGAATTTCTCCGCGACACCGCCGGTGCTCCGTGAGTCCAGCTGCCCCGCCGCCGTGTAGGCGTACGACGTGGTGCCGGCCGGAGAACTCACCGTGCCGAGAGCGTGCGCGTGTCCCGGGACCCCGCCGGTGTACGTCCGCGTGACGTCGCCGGAAGCGGCGTGCTCGGTGGACGTGGCCCGGTTGCCCGCCTTGTCGTAGGTGAAGGACTGCCAGTACGGCGCCGGGCCGCGCAGCCCCGCGGCGGACGGCTCGTCCGAGCACGCCGAAGCCGGTGTCCAGGCTTCGGTGAGCCGGCGCAGGCCGTCGGTGCGGAAGCACTGGGTGTCGCCGTTGAACGGGTCCGCGACCGAGGTGACGTTCCCGGCGGCGTCGTAGCCGTAGCGCACGTCCGCCTGCATCGGAGACGGCGCTTCGGCGTCCACGACGGACCTCGTCAGCCGCCGGTCGTTCTGGTCGTAGTACTGCGACAGCCAGACCCGCTTCGTTCCGGCGCCCAGGGTCAACCGGGCGAGTTCGCCGTACCGGGTGAAGTCCGAAGCAGACACGAGTTCGACGGTCGGGCCGTCGAAGCCGCCCCAGCTGGTGGTCAGCGACCCGAGCGGGTCGTAGCCGTAGCTGACGGTCTCCTCGGGCAGCTCACCGGCCGCCGGGTAGGACTGGCTGGAGAGGCTCCCGTCCGGGTTGTACCCGAGGTAGGAGTCGTACGTGCCCGCCAGCAGTCCTTCCGACGCCGGAATGACCATCGACGTGCCGGTCGGCCGGTACGCCGGGTCGTAGGAGAGCACCTTTCCGGTGTAGGCCTTCCCGTCCACGAAGGCGGTCGACGACGCGGGCTGTCCGACGCCGTTCTTCACCGTGTCGTACTTCCACTCGGCCAGCTTCTTCCCGGCCGTGGAACCCGAGAACTTCGCGGTCTGGCGGCCCAGGGCGTCGTAGGCGTAGGCCAGCACCTCGCCCCGTGCGTCCTGCGCGGCGAGGACCTGCCCGGCGTCGTCGTAGGTCTTCGTGATCGTGCCGCTGTCCGGGTCGTCACTGCTGGTCTGGCGGCCGAGGAAGTCGTACCCGAACCGCCAGACCGCACCCGACGGATCGGTCATCGTCGAGGTCCGGCCCGCCTTGTCGTAGGTGTACTTCGTCGCGTCGAAACCGCCGTCGTGGTGCTGGCGCAGCTCGAGGGTCTGCCCGCGCACGTCGGTGTAGGTCGACGTCGGGGTCCCACCGGCGGGCGGTGTGACGTCGACGTGGTCGCCGAAGTACGCCGTCGTGGTCCGCCGCTTCTCGAACGCGCCCGCGAAGTAGATCGAGGCGTCCGCCCGCCCGGCGCCGTCGAAGTGCGCGCGGGTGTGCCCTGGAACGTCCACATCGGACGCGATCCACAGCCCGTCGTCGACGGCCTTCTCGTTGTAGTACGGCTGGGTGCTCTTCCACGCGCGACCCTGCGAGTCGTAGCGCGTGTCGGTGAGCAGGCGCCCGCCGCCCATGGCGGGCGCCTGCGTCTGCCGTGGGCGCAGCAGGCCGTCGTAGACCGTGCTCGCCGAGATCTCCGCGCCGGTCGGGCCGATCCCGGTCGTGGTGATCACCGTCGGCTTGTCGCCGCGCACGAGGTACGCCATCCGGGCGTTCGGCACGGCCGGGTGGCCGGCCTTCGTCCACGTCGGCGTCCACACCGCGACCGCGCGGCCGAGACCGTCGTACTGCGTCTCCGTCTTCCGCGAGTTCGCGTCGCTGACCAGCGTCGGAACGCCCCACGCCGGATCCAGCGTCGTGGTCGTCACCAGCCCGGCGGGCACCGCGTCGGTGCCGGGGGTGGTGGTCACGGTGCTGGTGAGCGGGCCGCTCTCCGCCGGGGTGTACGCCGTCTTCCCCGTGCGCCCGAGGGCGTCCGTGCTGGCGGTGACCCGGCCGAGCACGTCGTAGGACGACGTCCCGGTCGTGAAGTACACCGGTCCCGCCGCGGGACGCTCCTTCGCTGCCTCCGTCTTCACGAGGTTGCCGTGGGCGTCGTAGGTCAGCTTGCTGTCCGCCAACGCATCCCGCGGGTACGTCACGTCGGCTCCGCAGCCGGCCGAATCCGTCCACGTGTGCCCGGGCAGGTTCATCAACCAGGCCTCGGCCACCCGCGCGTACTCGGTGTGCACGCACCGGTCGTCCGCCGCCGTGTCCGGGTCACCGAGGTCGTTCACCCTGGTCACCTGGCCGAGATCGTCGTAGGTGGTTTCGGTCCGCGTCTTCCGCCAGGAGGAGCCCAGCGCGGTGTAGCCCGTCGAGACGCCGGTGCCCACCAGGTAGGCCTTGAACGAGCCGCGTGTCGCCGTCGGCCCCTGCACCGAGGGCTCGGTGATCGTCTTGGCCACCCTCGGTGGGTCCGGCTGGTCCGACGGCCCTTCCCGCTCGAAGGTGGCGGTCTCGAACCCGAAACCGTCCAGCCAGTCCGCGTCGGCGCGCACTCCACCCTGGGTGTCGGCCACCGACGCGGAACGGGTCCCCGAAGGCAGGTGGTCGCCGTCCATGCCGCGGTAGAACCGCTGCTCGGTCATGGTCACCGGGCCGGACGGGTCGTCCGCGGTGCCCGTACGCACGCGGACCCGGCCGAAGCCGCGGAACTCGTTCCACGTCCGCTTGTCGTTCTTGGTGAACTCCGAGGTGTCCCAGTGCCACGCCGCGCCGTCGAGGTATTCGTAGCGCGTGACCTCCTCCGGGAAGGTCGACCTCGGCGTCCCGTCCACGGTCAGCCGGTCGGTCCGCACCACGGAGGTGACGACGTACTTGTGGAAGTAGTCGGTCCGCTCGGCGAAGTTCTTCTTCGCCCACCTCACCGGGAAGCACCGCTTGGTGTTGGTCTCCGGGTTCGCGGGCATGTTCCCCGGCTTGCACTCGGACTCGTAGTTGATCGACGTGACCCCGCCGGTCTCGGACACGATCCCGGTGAGCCGGTAGCGCATCAGCGGCGAAGCGCCGTCTTCCGGCAGCTCGACGCGGTTGTACATCGGCGTGCCCTGGAACGTCACCGACGGCATCTCCACCGCGGTGCCTGCCAGGCCGGTGTGCTTGATCCCCTTGAGCCACAGCGCGGCCTTCTCCCCGTCGCCCGGGTCGGGGTACTGCTGGTCCAGCTCCCAGCGGTCGACGTCGTCGAAGGCCGCGCCGCGCCAGACCTTCGTCGTCACCGACGCCAGCCGTTTCGTCGTCCAGAACGTCGGCGACGGCGAGTTCGCGCAGGTGGCCGTGTCGCACTTGGCGTCCCAAGGCACGTCCGGCCAGTTGTCGCGCTTGTCCGGGCTGCAGTCGCTGCCCGGCACGCACCGGTCGGCGGTCGTGAAGACCACTCGTCCGGAAGGCTGCGTGACGCCGTCACGCAGGCCGTAGTCGATGTGGTCCGGATAACCGCCGCGGGCGTAGGGGACGGCGTTGCCCTTGCCGTTGAACCCGTAGGAGTTCGTCTCGGTGGTGTAGAAGAACCGCATCTCGTTGCCGTTGCGGTCCACCACCTTGCTCAGGTTCCACCGCCACGCCTGCGTGCACGACGACGCGTCGAACGTCGCACCGTGGCAGGGCTCGCCGGAGTCGTCGCCGAACACCGGCACCGTCCACGTCGAGCCGGCGTCGGTCCCGAAGAAGTACTGCGTCCCGTCGACGGTCGTGATCTTCCACGACTCGCCGTCGTTGTCGCCGTTGTCCTTGCCGGTGACCCGCTCGATCCGCGACCCGTCGTCGTCGCGGGCACGCCACTTCCCGGTCGCGTCATCCCGGACGAGCATCCCCCCGGCCCCGCCGTAGGACGCGGTCGCGTTGTCGCTGCGCCAGCACAGGTCCCCCGCCGTTGGCTTGGCATCGCCCTCGGAGTCCGCCGAGCACCCCCCGTAAGTGCGCTCGACGAACCCCGAGGACAGCGCCCAGCCGTCGCCCACCCACGACGGCTGGTTGTTGGTCACCGTCGTCCGTCCGTCCACTGCGGACGACCGGTACGACAGCGCCAGGTTCGGGGCGAGACCGCCCGCCGCCGGCGGCACCCGCAGCGGGTAGGACCAGGTGAAGTCGCCGGTGTGCGGCGAAACCGACCAGCTCGCCGACGGCGAAAGCGGCGTCGCGGTCGCCGTCCCCGCGCCGTCCTGGGTGGCCTTGGCCGGCTGGTTGCCGGTCAGCGCGTTCGCCGAAGCCTGGTCGGGCTCGACGGACCGCCAGGACGGGCTCGTCACCGGCACGGACGGGACGCTCTCGAGCTGCGTCGACGGCTGCCCGGCCCACGCCGCGGGCGCGGCGACGGCCAGCAGCAGCGACGCCGCGAGCTGGCTGGCCACCACGAGGGTCAGGCCACGTCTGGTTCTCCTGCGCACAACTTCCCCCTCGGTCTTCACGCGGTGAGCACGTAACCCAGCGAGCCGCGGACGGCCTGGCCTTCACAGTCGGACCTCGACGACACGAACAGCTCTCCGGCGGAGAGACCCGACGCGCACTGGAAGAGCGGGATGCTCGACCGTCCCGCGGGTGGTTGCGTCCAGACGTAACCGGCCGTGGTTTCGACGGTCTTGCCGTCGCAGGCCGCGTTGGTCGAGACGAACCGGTCCGAACCATCCACACAGGACATCAGTGCCGTCGTCCCCGGCTCGTTGGTCCGCGCCACCAGGCCCAACGTGCCCTCGAAGCGGTAGCCCGGCGGCGGCCCGCCCGCGTCGGCCGAGTGCTCGCCCGCCCTCGGCAGCAGGTACCGGACCAGCGGCGCGTACGCCGGCAGGTAGCCGAGCAGGCCGTCCACCGTCTGGCCTTCGCAGGTCGCGGAGTTCGAGTCGAACCGCTCACCGTTGGACACGCACCGGTAGACCGGCATCGTGGTGACCCCGGCGGGCGGGTCGATGTAGCTCGAACCCAGCTCGCCCAGCTTCGTCGCACCCTCGCAGCCCGGATCGATCGAGGTGAACGCGTCCACGTCGTTCTTCAGGCAGCTGAACATCGGGTGCGTGCCCGCGGTGCCCGCGGGCAGCGTCCGGCCCAGCGGTGTCTCGAACCGGAATCCCGCCGGGATCGGCGCGAACCGGTCCCAGATCCCGCCGGTCGTCGAGACGCTCCGGTGGTCACCGGGGGCGACGAACCGGCCGAGCTGGCCACCGGCGGGTGGCGCCCACCCGGCCCTGGCCCGGATCTCGTCGTCGGGCACGACACCTTCGTCCGTGTACACCTCGTCGACGGCCCCGGTGAAGAAGCCGGCGGGTACGCCCTTCTCCAGGCTCCGGCCGATGGTCAGGCCGCCCCACGCCGTCCAGAGCAGCACGTTGTCCTTCGTGCCGACCAGTTCCCCGTTGACGTACAGGCGGAGCTGGCGCGCCGGGTAGTCGTAGACGCCGGTCAGGTGCGTCCAAGCTCCGAGCGCCGGCGCGGTCGTGGAGTTCGCGTACACCAGCGGGTGGTTGTCGGCGTCGGAATCGTCCGAGGTCGCGGCACCGAAGATCCACCGGCCGACCTCCGGGCGGTACTGCAGGACGAGCCCGCTGTGCCTGGCGCCGTCCTGGCCGAGCACCGTCGCCACCCTGTCGCCCCGGTCCAGCTTCGCCCACGCCGCGACGGTGAAGCTGTCGCGCATGAGGGCCCCGATGTTCCCGGTGGTGGCCGCCGACGCGCCATCGAGCTGCAGTGCCTTGCCGGACGGGCCGGCCGGGTAGGTCGCGGTGCCGGTCAGCGTGGCCGGGCGGCCGACCCATGACGAGTCCTTCAGCGTGCCGTCGTCGAAGCGCCAGGTCCCGAACGCGGCGGCCGGCACGTCGTCGTGGACCTTCCGGATCTGGGCGTCGGTCAACGCCCCGCCGAACGCGCGGACGTCGTCGACGCCGCCCTTGAAGAAGCACGCGTTGGCGCCGTTCCAGCGGCACCGGCCGATCGCGAACTTCCCGGCCTCCTTCGGCACGGTGACTCCGGAGATCGCCCCGGAGAGGCCGCCGTTGACGTAGAGCTTCAGCTGGCCCTGCACCTGGTCGTAGACCAGGGCCAGGTGCACCCAGCCGTCGACGTACCCGGCCTCGGCGGACAGGACGTACTTCAGCTCGCCACCGACCGGCGCCACGGCGGCCCACTTCTTCGCCGTCGGGTCGTACTGCACGTAGAACGCGCTGAGCTGGTCCCCGTCCTGGCCGAACACCGTGGTGTAGCGGGTGTTGTCGAGGTTGTACACCCACGCCGAAACCGAGAAGCTCTTCGACGTGTCGACCACCGGTCCGGCGGTCTCCGCGAACCCGCTCTTGCCGTCGAACCACCCGGTGTCGGCGTTCCGGCCGGCGTGCCACCCCGCACCGGTGCTGAGCGTCGCGGTGTTCCCGCGGCCGCTCGAGTCCGCGGCCGTGGTGCCGGTGGTCTCGTCGAACTTCCAGCGGCCGACGTCGGCCGACGGCAGCGCGGCCGGCTGCGCCGCCGGGTAGGACCGGTTCAGCGCGAACACCCGGTCCGCGGTCAGCGCGCCGGTGTAGAGCCGGACGTCGTCGACGCCGCCCCGCCAGTACCCGCCCCACTGCCCGGCGGTCTTCGACCGGCCGACCTGCAGGCCACCGCTGCCCTGCCACGGCTGCAGGAGCGTGCCGAACTCCTTGCGGAGGCCGTCGACGTACAGCCAGATCGTCTTCGTCGGCGCGTCGTACACCCCGGCCAGGTGCACCCAGCTGTTCAGCTCGCCCAGCCGGACCGCCACCGCGGCCTTGGTCACCGAACCGTCCGCCTCCGGCACCTCGAAGATCCAGTTGCCGTCGTGGCCGTCGCCGTCGACGACGTGCCCGAGCCGGAACTTGCTCGTGTCGTTGCCGCCGTCCAGGGACACCGCGCTGAGAAAGCACCTCGGCGTCACGGCGGTGTCGCAGGGGTTGTCCTTGAGGTTCACCCACGCGGACACCGTGAAGCTGGTGTCGGTGCGGACGTCCACGCCGGACGTCGAGGCGTAGCCGCCGTTGCCGGGCAGGTCGAGCGCGTTGCCGACGCGTCCGGGCGCGAAGGTCGCGCCCGCGGCGAGCGTCGCCGGTTTCGCGCCGGCGGCGTCGCCGGCACGGGTGCCCTTGCCCTCGTCGAAGGTCCAGTCGTGGGCGAGGCTGACGTCCCGTCCGGCCATGGTCTGGATTTCGCCGCCGAGCAGCGCGCGGCTGTAGAGCGAGACGTCGTCGACGGCCCCGGTGAACGCCTCCGCGTCCGGGTTGCCCGCCCACAGCGACCGTCCGAACTGGACGGCGCCGGTGGCGTCGAACCCGCCGGTGTGCGCGGCGGACCCGGCGAGCACGCCGTTGACGTACAGCTCGATCCGCCCGCGGTCCTTGCTGTACACGCCGGCCAGGTGCGTCCACACGCCCGGCTGCGCAACCGGGCCGGTGGCCTCGTCGCCGGTACCGGGCTGGTCGGTGTTCATGGCCAGGAAGCCCCAGCGCCCGTCGGACAGGGTGCGCAGGTCGAACCCGGCGACGTGCTGCCCGCTCTGGGACACCACCGCGGCCTGGCCGCCGGTCTGGTCCAGCCGCGCCCACGCCGTCACCGAGAAGCTGCGGTCGGTGTGCACCACGGGAGCGGTGGTCGAGACGCGACCGGAGCCGGTGAGCCGCAGGGCGAGGTCGTTCGGGTCGGGCTGGTTCGTCTGCCCCGCCACCCAGACCGCGCCCGATGCGCCCTCGGCGGGGAACTTGCCGTTCCTCTCGGTCCCGTCGCCGTCGAACCTCCAGGTGGCCGCGGTGACCCCGGCGCCGGTGACCAGCGCGCGGACCTCGTCGAGCGAGATCGCCCTGCTGTACACGCGGACGTCGTCGACCGTGCCGGGCAGCCGCTGCGCGGGCACACCGCGGATCAGCGCCTGGCCCATCCGGAACGCGTGCCGCGCCTGCCACGGCGTGCTCCGGGCGCTCTCCCCGATGAGCTCGCCGTCGACGTAGAGCCGGATCTTGCCGTCGGCCGCGTCGTACGTCCCGGCCAGGTGGTACCACTGGTCGCGCACCGGCTGGAAGTTCGTGCTGACCCAGTCGTAGCCGGTCGGTGCGTCCTCGTCCGTGCGCGGCAGCACGAAGACCCAGTGCTTGTTCTGGTACTGCAGGCAGAACGAGCAGATCTTCTCGCCGTCCTGGCTGAGCACGGTGAACGTGCCGCTCTCGTCGGCGCCGGCGTCCAGCCGGACCTGCGCGGCGACCGAGAAGCTCTGGTCGGTCCGCAGCACCGGCCCGGGCGTGGAGGCGACGCCGGTGATCCCGTCGAGCCGCAGCCCGCGGCCGACCGCGCCGTCGGGCACGAAGGCCGCGCCGCCCGCCAACACGGCGTCGCTGCCGCCCTCGACGGCGTTGCGGGCGGTGGTGCCCTTGTCGTCGTCGAACTTCCAGTGCCCGGTCTGGACGTTGCCCGCGCTCACCAGTCCGGTGATCTCGGCCGCCGACAGCGGGCGGTCGAAGAGCTGCACCTCGTCGAGCGCGCCCGGCCAGGCGTCGACGGGTCTGCCGTCCCAGATGGTCCGGCCGATCCGGACCGGACCGGCGGCGTACTCCGCCACCGCGGTGGACGGCGCGGTCGCGGCGAGCTTGCCGTCCACGAACAGCCGGATCTCCTTCGCGTCCGGGTCGTACACACCGGCCAGGTGCGTCCAGGTGTTCAGCTGGGGCAGGCCGACCGCCGAGGTGGCCATCGCCACGCCCTTGTCGGAGTCGGTCGAGTTCGGTTTCCCGAACACCCAGCGGGCGTTGCTGCCGTCGCTCTCGGCCCGGTACCACAGCACGAAACCGGGGAACTTCAGGCCGTCCTGGCTGACCACCGCCCGGGCCCCGTAGTTCTGCTGCAGGTTCACCCACGCGGAGGCGGTGAACCCGGCGGTGTTCCGGATCGCGCTCGGGGCGGTGACGTCGTCGTCGACGCCGTCCAGCTTCACCGCCGAGCCCAGCGCCCCGCCGGCCTGGAAGGTCGCGCCGTTGTGGGGCGTGCCGTGCCGGTCGCCGAGGAACGCGGTGTCCTGCGCGTTGCCGTCCATCGACCACTGCGCCAGCGGGCCGTTGCCCGCACGGACGTAGAACCGGTATTCGCGCTGCGGGCTTTCGTTGCCCGCCCGGTCGTAGCTGCGCACGTAGAGCGTCCGTGGGCCGTCCCCCGGCGGGGTCAGTTTCACGCTCGTGCCTTGCCCGAGGGCGTCCGCGTCGATCGAGGTGACCGGCGGGTCCTGCCAGCCGTACTTGTAGTGGTCGATGTCGCCGACGCCGTTGCTGCCGAAGACGAAGGTCCCCGGGACGTCGGTGCCGCCGTGCCAGCGGTTGTCCTCCGTGTACAGCTCCGAGCCCACCGTCGGCGCCTTGTCCGGTCTGGTCCGGTCGACGACGAAGTTCGTGCCGGAGAAGGGCGGGCTGGAGGTCGCGCCGTCGGCGGCGTGCACCCACCAGCCGATCGACTGGCCGTCCCGGTCCCCCAGGCCGATCTGCGTCGTGTGCACGGCCCCGGACGCCTGCGCGGCACCGTCCCACGACGCGATCTCGGTGCCGTTGGCCGAAACCCGCCACTGCGGGTACAGCCGGTCACCGTCCGGATCGGACAGTCGCGCGTTGAGCGTCATGGTGTCCTGGGCGATGTAGGGCACGCCGCCGCAGAACTTGCACGGTGCCGGCAACACCGGATCCGTGCTGATGCCGCCCGGCACGTCCGGGGTCCGGTTCCAGTTGACCTTGAGCACGGTCTGGGCCGGGTCGTACTTGCGCCACGCGTGCTGGTCGGTCGAGTCCTTGGCCTTGAGGAACAGCGGGGTGTGCCCCCCGGTGTCGATCAGGTCGACCGGGATGTCCCAGCCCACCTCCTTCCAGCCCGTGCCGCAGGCCCCGCTGTGCACGCCGGGCACCGATCTGGTGCGGTTCCAGCCACCGCCCCGCCGGCTGTTCCAGGTCATCCCGTTCCAGATGCCGCCGTCGGCCTTGTACACGACCTGTTCCCGGTCCGAACAGTCCGGGCTGGAGATGACGACCGTGGTGAACGTCGCGCCGAGCAGCGTCCGGCCGCCCATCCCCGAAGTGTCGTACTGGAAGTAGGACCAGCCTTCGCCGATCCCGTTGCACCAGCCGCCCAGGTCCACGGGGCACTGCCCGACCTGCGCGTTGCCGTCGCCGCTGGTCTCCCAGTACGACGTGCCCGGGTTGCCGGACAGCACGTTGGCCCAGCCCCACTTCTGGATCGTGGTCAGCGTCGGGTCGACCGTCACCGGGTACTTCACGGCCGGGTCGGCGAGGAACTTCGCGTCCGGCGTCAGCACCAGCGCACCGCCGTCGACGGACACGCCGATCGGCGCGGTGCGCCCGGCGGCGTCCCACATCGTCGACGGCGGCGCGCCGAACAGCTCGGCCCCGGTGCTGTCGGCGGCCCGCAGGGAGCCGTCCTGGCCGGCGGTCACCGTGAGGCCGTCGGCCTTGATCGCGAGGGTGATCGCCTTGAGCGCGGGGTTGCGGGCGGCTTCGGCGTCGCGCACGACAAGGTGCTGGCGGAAGCCGTCGCGCTCGGCGATCATCACCAGGTCGGCACCGGGGAAGACATCGCGGTAGGTGGCCTGCGAGCCGGACAGCTCGGGGGCGGGCAGCTCGCCGGGCCAGGACAGGGAAAGCGTCTTGCCGTCACGGCGCAGCGTCGCGAGCGGGCCGTCTCCACCCGGCGACAGCGTCAGGTCGCCGTCGGCCGCCTTCGGGGCCACCAGGCCGTCGGGCTGCTTGCCGAGGCCGGTGTCGACGCCGACCCACTTGGCGCCCTTCCGCACCCGCACCGGAACCGGCGTCAGCTCGGAGGTGAGCGTGCCACCGGGGTTGGCGAACACCGCCCGGGTCGGCGTCCGCTCGTCGGCGACCTCCACCCGCGACCCCTGCAACCGGGCGGCCGCCATCGCCGCGGGCACGTCCCGCGCCTCGGCGATCGGCGCCGGACGCGGCGCCACCAGCTGTCCGCTGCCGGCGAGCAGCGTCAGCATGGAACCCCATAGTGCGGCGACCGTGCCGGCCACCACCACGCGACGCAAACGCATCGTGGTTCCTCCCCCGCGAATCCCCTGTGGACAGACAGGCGGAATCGTGCGGAGTGGCGGCATCAAACCGGCATCAAACCGGCATCAGGTCCCGGCGGTGGCCGAATGGCCGGGCCGGCGGGCCTGCCGGAGGAAAATATCCGAGATCACCGGCCGGGTCCAGGCGGAAGATCACCGGGGTGCCAGGGCCCTTCGTACGTGATCCGGGACACCCCCGACACCGACGTGACTAACCCGCTAGGGTGACCCCCGGACATGTTGATCTATCACGCCTGGGGTGGTTGTTTTGGGTAAGATCCGACGTCTGGTAACGGTCGCGACCGGTGTCGTGGCGGGGGTGGCACTGGTGGCAGGCACGGCTTCCGCGGCGAAGTCTTCGGTGGACCTCCCCGAGGGGATGACCGCCAGCTACCTCGTCGTCGACCAGGAAACCGGCGCCACCTTCGGCTCGGACGAGCACAAGCAGTACCGCTCGGCCTCGCTGGTCAAGCTGTTCATCGCCCTCGACTACCTGGAATCGCACGGCCCCGACTACCAGATCCCGGCCGACGACCTGGCGCTGCTCGAGCCGATGCTGCGCTCCAGCAACGACGACGCCGCGAGCACGCTGTGGGTTCGTGACGGCTGGGACGAGATCGTCAAGCGGATGGTGGTCAAGCTCGGCCTCACCGACACCGCACCGCCGGCCGCCCGCGGCAAGTGGGGCTACACCGCGATCAGCGCCGCGGACATCGTCCGGACCTACCAGTACATCGAGCAGGAGGCGAACCCGAGGTACCGCGCCTTCATCATGGGCAACCTGGCGCAGTCGACCAAGTGCGGTTCGGACGGTTTCGACCAGTCGTTCGGCATCCCGAGCGCGATCTCCGGGCCCATCGCGGTCAAGCAGGGCTGGTCCGGTTTCGGTGCCGCCCCGGCACCCGGCCAGGAGTGCCGGGAGACCGACGCCAGGGTGCTGCGCAGGCTGAGCTCCCCGGAGGTCAGGGCGGCCACCGCGGTCGCGTCCAGCGGCGAGGGCACGACCGGCGCCGTCGATGGCATTGACCTGACCAGCCGCGCCATGCACACGAGCGGCTCGGTGAGCTCGGACAGCGGCAAGATCGTCGTGGTGCTGACGCTCGAGCCCACCACGCTGTCCTGGCAGGACTCGGCCACCCGGATCACCGACCTCACCAGGGACGTCTACCTCCAGTCCCAGCTCTGAAAAGTAGCGGTGGCGGCGGTCGCCGAACAGGCGGCCGCCGCGCTCCCCGTAAACCGGGATGACCTCGCTCCGGCCCGGCACTAGTCTCGAGTGGACAGTGGGACCGGGGGGTGTCCAGCCACGTCGGTGCTGGCGGCCCTGGCCGAAGAGGTCACCGTGCACGCCGACGCCGAGGCCCACTACGCCTCCCAGGATGACGACGGGCCGAAGTTCGCCGCCGACCATTTCATCCCCTCCGGAGCTTTCCAGCTCGGAGAACCCACACCCGGCTGGACACCTTCCGCCCACGCCCTGTTCGCCGGCGAACACCGTCACCGGCACGGCCTTCCACCGGATCCGCGTCCGCACCATCGCCACGATCGAACTCGACGTCGCCATCGCAACCACCGACGTCGAGCAACCACCCGCGCCCGGCAACATCGTGACCGGGACGTTCTTCATGACCGGAAGACTGGGGCTGCAGGCACCTGATCCCGCAGAAGCCGCCCCGAAGCGGCGACGCTGGTTCCGGCGATAGTCCCACCACATGCCGGCCCGGCCAGGCCGGTGAACCGGGCGCATTCCGCTCGGGTGGTCTCGGGCCGGGATGCAAGGCGCTGACCAGGGAGTTTGAGTGGGCCGCCTGGGGCTCGAACCCAGAACCTACGGATTAAAAGTCTAGGGGAATCCAATGTCGGCGAGTGTCGCTGAGTGCCAGACTCTGCCAATAAATGCAGGTCAGCCGACATTTTCACCGCATTTCAGTGTCGTCAAGTGCCGCATAGTGTCAGGCACTACTCGAGCAACGGAGTCCCATCGGAGACGCACTGGCCGCGATCCTGGTCCATTGTGGACCACCATGAACCACGACAAAGACGCCCTGATCGCCGCCACCAATCGACTCAGTGAATACGACTGAACCAACTCGACGAAAGACCGCCGGCCACCCCTCGTTGCGGCGGCCCAGGCTTGATTGGCCCTGCAGCATCGACCGTCGCCGAGCCACCCGCCCACGACACGACGATCCGCCCTGAGGCAGACCTGCCCCTCCACCCCGACCAGCTGATCGGCGCCGACGCCGACTGCCCCGGCTCCAAGATCACGAAAGGCGTCAGGGCACCGGGACCGTCCACACCAGACTCGTGCCACCTCCGGCCGGGCGGTCGAGCCGCAACGATCCGCCCGCCTCCGCGGCGCGCTGCTCGAGGTTTCGGAGTCCGCTGCGGGCCACGGCTTCCGGCATCCCGATCCCCGTGTCCGACACCTCGACGACCAGGTCGCCGTCCAGGGACACGGTGACCGCCAGTTCGGCCGCCCTCGCGTGCCGCAGGACATTGGTGACCGCCTCGCGGACGACCGCCTCGGCGTGCTCGGCCAGACCGGCGGGCACCCGGTCGAACGCACCCGACAGCCGCACCGTCGTGCGGATCGCGGAGTCGGCGGTCGTGTCGGCGATCGCGTTCTGCAGGCGTGCCCGCAGGCCCCGCCCGGCGCCCGGCCGCGCGTGCAGGGCGAAGATCGCGCTGCGGATCTCCTCGATGACGTCCTGGAGCTGGTCGATGTGCTGGGTGAGCCTGCTGGTGACCGCGGGCGAATCGGACCGGCGGCGGGTGCCCTCGATCCCCAGGCCCACCGCGAACAGCCGCTGGATGACCTGGTCGTGCAAGTCGCGGGCGATCCGGTCGCGGTCCACCACGACGTCCAGCTCCCGGCGGGCGGCCTGGCTTTCGGCATCCCGCAGCGCCAGCGCGGCCTGGTCGGCGAAGGCCGACACCAGCTGCAGCTCGTGCTCGCCGAACCGCGCCGACCCGCGGCCGCGGATCGCCAGGAGCACCGCCGCGCCGGACCGCGAACCGGACCGCAACCGCACCACCAGCGCCGGCCCGAGGTCCACGCCGAGGCCGCCGGCCAGGTCGAACGCCAGGCTCGGCACGCTGCGCGGCACGTGGTCGCGCAGGACCGCGCCCGAGGTCGAGCCGTCGAGCGGGATGCGGCGGCCGGTCAGCACCTCGGCGTCGGGGCCGGCGCACACGTTCACGACCAGTGCCCCGCCAGGTGCCTCGGGCAGCGCGATGAGCGCGTCGTCGGCGCCGGTGAGCTCGGCGGCCCGGGTCGCGATCAGGTGCAGCACCTCGCGGACGTCCGTGCCGCCCAGGAGTTCGGCGGAGATCTCCCCGGTGGCTTCCAGCCACCGTTGCCTGCTCCGGCTCTCCTCGTACAGCCGCGCGTTGTCGACCGCGATCCCGGCCGCCGCAGCCAGTGCCACGGTCGCCCGTTCGTCGTCGGCGGTGAACGGCTGCTCGGCGCTGAGGTACAGCCGTCCGAGGACCTCGCCCCGCACCAGCAGCGGGACACCGAGGAACGCCCCCATCGGCGGATGGCCCGGCGGGAACCCACCGGTCCCCAGGTGAGCCAGGCGCACCGGAGCCCGGCCGGTCACCAGCGCGCCGAGCAGCCCGTGGCCGTCCGGTGGCAGGCCCAGCCGCTCCCGGGTGGCGTCGTCGACGCCGGTCACGGCGAACGCGGTCGTCCGGCCGTCCTCGTCGAGCAGGGCCAGCGCGCCGTACCGGGCGCCGACCAGGCCGGCCGCGGCGGTGACGATCCGGTGCAGCGTCGTCTCGAGCTCCAGACCGGCGGAAAAGGCGAGCACGGCCGCCGGCAGCGCGTCCATCCGGTCCCGGCACGACGTCGTTTCCTCGGGCATGTCACCACTGTGACACAGCGGTCCCGATCCGGGTTCGCAACCGACGACCTTCGCCCGGCGGCGGAGGCCGTTCGGCACTGGGCGGAGCCCGCAGCCCGGGCGGACGGTGAAAGCGCATCCAGTAATCCAGGAGTTCGGAGCCGTTCATGAAGACCGGTGTCATGCCCGTCGGCCACCTCAGCGCAAGCCAGATGCACACCGTGCTCCTCGCGGCCACGGCTCCCCCGCCGCTGCGGTCCGCCCGGCCGTGGCGGTTCCAGTGCACCCCGGATTCCGTCGAGCTGTACGCGGATCCGCTCACCACCGGCACCGACAGCGAGCAGCGGGAACGAATGCTGGACTGCGGTGCTGCCCTGCTCAACCTTCGGCTGGCGATCAAGGCGCAGGGCAGCCACGCCGACGTCCGGCTGTTCCCCACGGCGGGGCGGCCCGAGCTGCTCGCCATCGTGCAGCCGCACGGTTACGAGACGATCGCCCCGCACGACGGGGAACTCGTGGCGGCCATCGCCGGCCGGCAGAGCAACCGGCGTCCGTTCACCGCCGCCGTCGTCCCCGACGCGGTGCAGCGGCAGCTCCGGCGCGCGGCCGAGGTGGAACGCGCGTGGCTGGCCACCATCACCGCCGAGCAGGTGCCGCAGCTGCGGGAGATCATGCGCCACACGGAAGTCCCGCCGGCGACACCGGGACCCGGCGGCGGGAGTGACCTCGACGTCGAACCCGCTCGGCTGGTCGCGGTCATCGGCTCGCTGCACGACACCGCTCTCGCCCGGCTCCAGGCCGGCCAGGCCATGCAGCGGGTCCTGCTGACCGCCAGCGCCGCCGGGCTCTCCGCCGTGCTCTCCTCGCAGGCGATGGCGCTGCCGGCGACCCGGCGCGAACTGCGGCAGCTGCTCGGCGGCGGGCTCTGGCCCCAGATCATGCTGCGCCTCGGCCACGGCACCGCGGTGCCGTCGTCGACGCGGACACCCATCGAGGACGTCGTGATCAGCGACGAGCACCCGTTCGCCGCTAGCCGCCCGGACGGCGCTCGGCGTCGTGGATCCCGGTGACCAGCACCGCCGCCTGGGACCGCCGTTCCAGGCCGAGCTTCGCCAGCAGGCGGGACACGTAGTTCTTGACGGTCTTCTCCGCGAGGAACATCCGCTCGGCGATCTGCCGGTTCGTCAGGCTTTCCCCGAGCAGGTCCAGCAGGACGAGCTCCTGCTCGCTCAGCCCCGCCAGCGGGCCGGGTTTCCCGGTCTTCGCCCGCAGCTCGCTCACGAGCGCGGCGACCGCCCGGGCGTCCAGCAGGGTCTCGCCGGAGCCCACCCGGCGGATGGCGTCGACCAGCTGCAACCCCTTCACGTCCTTGATGACGTACCCCTCGGCGCCGGCCAGGACCGCTTCGACCATCGAATCTTCGTCGGTGAAGGAGGTCAGCATCAGGCACCGCAGGCCGGGCAGCACCCCGCGCAGGTCGCGGCACAGCTCCACGCCGTTCCCGTCGGGCAGCCGCACGTCGAGCACCGCGACGTCCGGGCGCAGCGCGGGGATCCTGGCCATGGCCTCGGCGACCGACGACGCCTGCCCGACGACGGTCAGGTCGGGTTCGTCGTCGACGAGTTCGGCGACCCCGCGCCGCACGAGTTCGTGGTCGTCGACCAGGAAGACCGTGATGACGGGCAGGTCGTGCTGCGAGCTGTCATCCACTCCCCCAGGCTACGCCCGCGCGCGCCGAACGACCCCGGAAGAAAGGTCCGGCGGCACTAGGCCCCGCGGCGCGGGCGGATCACGCTCGGGGGATGACAGAGATCCAGCACAGGCCCGATCATCACCTCAAGACCGCTGTCACCGATGAACTCGCCTGGACCCCCAGCGTCAACGCCGAAGGGATCGGCGTGACCGTCTCAGGCGGGGTCGCGACGCTGTCCGGACACGTCGGCACCTACCCCGAGAAGGAAGAGGCGCTGCGCGCCGTGACGCGGGTCCAGGGCGTGACCACGACCACGGACAAGATCATCGTCCGGCACGGCCCCGACGTTCCCGCGGACGTGGATCTCGCCCGGGACGCCATGACCGTGTTCGACCGTCACACCGTCCTCGTGCCGAAGGACTCGGTGCAGGTCGACGTGCGCGACCGGGTGGTCACCCTGCGCGGCTCGGTGGACTGGCACCACCAGCGCGAAGCCGCCCGCCGGGCGGTGGCCGTGCTCCCCGGCATCAGCGGGGTGCGGAACCTGATCACGCTGCGGCCTTCGCCGGGAGTCACAGCAGCCGAGACCAAGGCGCAGATCGTCGCGGCGCTCGCCCGGCACGCGCCGGGGTTCGCGCAGCACGTCGAGGTCGGCATCGACGACGGCCAGGTCACCCTGACCGGCCAGGTCCTCACCCCGGCCGAACGCCGTTCGGCCGAGCAGACCGCGTGGTTCGCCCCCGGCGTGACCGCGGTCGACAACCAGGTGAAGCTCTCGGGCTGAGCCTCCTCCCCGGCGCAAGTCGCGAAGTCTGGAGCACCATGAACGTTCTCGTGATCATCGTCATCGCCGCCGCGCTGCTGCTTCTCCTGGCTTCCGCGGTGCGGATCGTCAAGCAGTACGAACAGGGTGTCCTGTTCCGGCTCGGCCGGGTGATCGGCGTGCGTGAGCCGGGGTTGCGGCTGATCATCCCGGTCGTCGACGTCCTGCGCCGGGTGCCGTTGCGGATCATCACGATGCCGATCCAGTCCCAGGGCATCATCACCCGCGACAACGTGAGCGTCGACGTGTCCGCGGTGGCGTACTTCCGGGTGCGGGACGCGGTGAAGTCGGTCGTCGCGATCGAGAACGTCTACGCCGCGATCGACCAGATCGCCCAGACGACGTTGCGAAAGGTCGTCGGGCAGCACACGCTGGACGAGACGCTGTCGGAGACCGACAGCATCAACGTCGACATCCGCCGGATCCTGGACGTCACCACGCTCGACTGGGGCGTGGAAGTGACTTTGGTGGAACTGAAGGACATCCAGCTGCCCGACACGATGAAGCGGGCGATGGCCCGGCAGGCCGAAGCGGAACGCGAAAAGCGCGCCAAGATCATCAGCGCCGAAGGCGAATCCCTCGCCGCCGCCGCACTGGGCGACGCGTCGGACACGATGATGGCGCACCCGCTCGCGCTGCAGCTGCGCAACCTGCAGAGCCTGGTGGAGATCGGCGTGGACAAGAACACCACCGTCGTGTTCCCCGCCCCGCTGATGAGCACCATCGGCGAGCTGGGCTCCTTCCTGGCCCGCGAGAGCGCCGCCGCGACCCGGCCGGAACCGGCCGCTACGGCCCCGATCGTGCCGCCGAAATCGGCCGTGAACGGAACCCGGGCCGAAGACCACTGACCCGCGGCCCACGGACTCCGCGGTGTTCTGTACGAAAAGGACAGAGCACCGTGGACCCGGGCGGTCGACCGGAACCGGGAGGAGCACGACATGCCCACCGCCACCCCACCGGTACGAGCCCTGCTCCCGGACGGCGAAGTCGCCTGGGTGCGCAGGCTGGAAGCTCGCGACGCCGCCGCGGTCCTCGCGCTGCGGACCCGGCTTTCCGGGCGCGACCGGCACCTGCGGTTCTTCGGTCTCGGCGTGGCCGGGCTGGCCGAGCTTTCGACGCGGCTGTCCGACAGCTCTGGCGTCGGGCACACCGCGGTGGGGTGCTTCGTGCACTCCCGGCTGGTCGGCGTCGCCCGCTACGACATCCTCGCCGACCCGACCGAAGCGCAGGTCGCGCTGGTGGTCGACGGCCACGGCCCGACGCTCGGCGTGGCGACCCTGCTGCTCGAGCAGCTCGCCGTCTCGGCGGAACACGAAGGCGTGCGGATGCTCGTCGCCGACGTGGACGAGGGAAACGCGAAGATGCTCGGCGTCTTCGCGGCACTGGGCATCCCGTTCCGCCCCGGTCTGCCGGGCCGGAACCGCTCCCCGGAATGACGTCCGGTCAGCCGCCGGCGTCGCCGGGGGACGCCGGTGCCGAGGCATCCAGGCGGGCGTGCAGCCGTTCGCGGATCTCGTCCGGGGTGTAGGCCCGCCGCCGGCGCTCTTCGCGCGCGATCACCACCCCGGTCGCGGCGACCCCGACGAGCCCGGCCAGTCCCACTGTCTTCCACCAGCGCATCGGCCTAGGCTACTGCCCGTGCCGGGGAACCAGCTGGATCTCGACGAAGCCGTGGCCGTGACGCGCACGGGCGACCTGTGGTTGTTCCGGGGCCGGTCCGCGGCCGACCGCACGATCCGCGTCGTGACGAACAGCCCGGTCAACCACGTCGGCATGGCCGTGGTGATCGAGGACCTGCCGCCGCTGATGTGGCACGCGGAGCTGGGCCGGGCCCTGCCGGACGTCTGGTCCGGGACCCACCAGCGGGGCGCCCAGCTGCACGACCTGCGCCGGGCGGTGCTCGTGTGGGCCGAGAAGTACCACCAGCAGGTCTGGCTGCGCCAGCTCGACCACCCGGCCACCGGGGAGGCGGAAGACGCCGTCCTGCGCACGATCGCGCGGCTGGACGGCACGCCGTTCCCCTCGACCGCGCGCCTCGCGTCGCGCTGGCTCGGCGGCCGGCTGCCCCGTCGCAAGCGAGAGGCACGGGAAGCCGGTCTCGAAAGCGCTTACTGCGCCGAGATCGTCGCGCTGACCTACGAAGCCATGGGCCTGCTGCCCCCGGGCCGCCGGCCGAACTGGTACGACGCCGGCCGGTTCTGGAGCGGCGACGACCTCGAGCTGGCGGGCGGCGCGGCGCTGGGCGACGAGATCGCCGTGCGGCTCCCGAGCTGACTCGTCAGTCCGCTGTGGAGGTCATCGGCGAACTTCGGTCGGCAGGCGGGGTTCGCGGTGCAGCAGTTCGAGTGCCTCGGTGTCGGCCACCGCGGCGAACTTTCGGTAACTGTTGCCGACGGCGTGCAGCCAGGCGACCGGGCGCAGGCAGACGAACTGGTCCACCTCGCGGGCGAGCCGGTCGGCGACGTCGGTCTGGGCGACCGGGACCGCAAGGACGATCCGGCGGACCTGGCGGGCCCGCAGGACGCGGATCGCCGTGTGCGCGGTCGTGCCCGTGGCGGCACCGTCGTCGGCGAGGACGACCGTGCGGCCGGCGATCGCCACCGGCGCCACGGTGCGCCGGTAGACGGCCACCTGCCGGGCCAGTCCGGCCCGCGCCTCGCCGAGGAGCCGGGCGAGCTCCGCCGGGTCGATGTCGAACCGGCGGATGGCGTCGTGGTCCCAGACGACCAAGCCACCCTCGCCGACGGCGCCGAGCGTCGTCGGCGGCGGCCCCGCGGCCTCGATCCGGCCGGTGAGCAGAACGTCCAGCGGAGCGCCGAGGACGTCGGCGATCTCGCCGGCCACCACGAGCCCGCCCTCGGACAGGCCGAGCACCACGGCCCGGTCGCCGCGCAGCGGTCGCAACCGCAGGGCCAGCCGCTCGCCGGCTTCCCGGCGATCATGGAACCGCATGGGAACTCCCGGGAGTCGAAGGCCGGTCGGCCACCCTCCAGCATCACGGCACCGCGTGCGGGGCGCGAGAGCCGTTGGTCACCGCGGGGCGGACCGTTCGGCACCTTCCCCGGTGCCCGCCACGGCCCCGGTCAGGGAGAGTGGCTCGTCGCCGCCGGGGCCAGCACGGCCGCGGGAGCGAGATCGCGGTCGGCCAGAGCGCGTGCCACGTCGCTGAGCCGGAGGTTGTTGCGGCGGGCGTAGCCGCGCAGGGCCCGGAAGGCGGCGTCCATGTTCAGCTGCCCGCTGACGGCGAGCACCCCCTTGGCCTGCTCGATGATCACCCGGCTGTTCAACGCGGTCTGCAGCTGCTCGGAGAGGATCTCCCCTTGGCGGAAGGCTCGTTCGTGGAGGATGCCGATGGTGGCCGTGTCCGCCAGTCCCTGCGCCAGCGCCACGTCGTCCGCCGACAGGTCCCCCGTTTTCTGCCCGAAGAGGTTCAGCGCCCCGATCGTCTGCTTGCGCAGCCGCAGGGGCAGCGCGTGCACCGACGCGAACCCGTCCTTGGCCGCCTCGGCGGCGAACCGCGGCCATCGCGCGGCCTGCGCGGCGATGTCGGCCACCAGCACCGGGGTGCTGGTGGTGAAGCACTCGATGCACGGGCCTTCGTCGATGTCGAGCTGGAACAGCTCGAGCAGCCGCGCCTGCTCGGTGGAGGACGCGAGCACCTGCAAGCCGCCCCGCTCGTCGACCAGCGTCAACCCGGCCGCGGCGACGTCGAGCAGCTCGACGCACTGCACCACCAGCGTGTGCAGCAGGTCGGCGACGTCGTAGTCGTCGACCAGCGTGTCCGCCAACGCGACGAACGCCCGGGTCACCTGTCGTTCACGGTCGGCCATGCCCACCATCTCCTGGTCCGTCAGCTGCTTTCATGGTGATCCTCACCCGAACTCCTCGTCCAGCCGCAGCCGCCCGGCCACGATGTCGCCCGCGACCCCGAGCAGGGAACGTCCGTGCCCGAACGCGTACGCCCGCAGCCGGTCCAACGCGGCGGACGCGGGCAGGTCCAGGTGCGCGATCAGCATCCCGGTGGCCTGGTGCACCTCCCGGTACCGCATCCCCGCGCCTTCCATCCACTGCCCGTCCCCGTCGAGCCAAAGACCGCCTCCGGCGCGCAGTCCCGACAGGGCGAGCGCCGCGATGTCGGCCACCTGCAGCGCCGTCGACAGCTCGCCGGGGCTCAGCGAGCCCGGCGTCGACCGGTAGGTGTCGAGGGTCGCCACCCGGACCGCGCCGATCTGCACCGGGAACGTGAACAACGCCGCCACCGGCTGCGCCGCGGCCTCCGCGGCGAACACCGGCCACGCCGGCGGCGGCCCCGCTGCCAGATCCGGCACCAGAACCGGCCCGCCGATGACGTAGGCCTCGAAGCACGGCCCCTCACCCAAGGAGAACTGCAGCTCCGCCAGCGCCGTGCTCACCGCGTCGCTGGCGTAGACGATCTCGCGGTGTCCGGCATCGACCATCACCGACACCGCCGCACCGTCCACCGGCAGCAGGCGCACACACGCCCGGCACACCCGGCCGACGACGTCGACGCCGCTGCCGGCACCGACCTCGCCCAGGGCGGCCAGCACGGTGGCGCGCAGGGCCTCGACCTCAGCCACCGCGGGCCCACGAGCGCCGAACAACGCGTTCCTGCATCGGCTTCCTTCCGAGTCGGTGTACGTGATCGCCACACCAACTCGGACACGGCCAGGTCCGGATCAGCTCCGCCGTCGCGGCTGCGGTCTCCGATCGTACCCGCAACCGCGGGCCGTGCCGGGCCATCACGGCACCGGCGCGGCGGCGATGTGCCGGCGCAGCACGGTCAGCGCCCGATGCTGCCTCGCCCGTCCCGCGCCCGGGCCGGCGATCCCGAACACCTCGGCCGTGTCGTGGGCGGACAAACCGAACACGACCCGCACGATCACGATGTCGCTCTGCTGCGGCGGCAACAGGTCGAGCAGGACCTCCTGGGCACAGTCGTCGACCCATAGGTGTCCTTCCCGCCTCGGTCAGCTTCGCGTGGTCAGGTACGGGCTGGGATCGCTGCCGGCCTTGGCGCCGCTGTCGAGCCAGCGGAGGAACCCGCGGCGGTCCCGTCGTTCGATCTCGTCGAGGAAGTCCTGCCGGCGCTGGACGACGCGCCGTCGCGCCGGCTCGTCGGTGGCGAGGATCAGGAGGAAGTAACTGCGCCGCCACGCCACGCACAGGTCCTCGGTGGCCAGATCGGCCACCGGGACGGGCGGCACGGGCCGCGACACCGAGCCGTCGTGGGGCTCGGGCGCGGTGGGCGGCGCGACGCGGTGGTAGTAGCAGGCTCCCAGCCCGCCGGCCACGAGCAGGACCAGGACGGTCGCGGTCAGGGCGCCGCCCACCGTGGCGAGCAAGCCGGCGAGGACCAGGCACGCCGTGACGAACGCCGCCGCCGCGGCCGCGCCCACCGGTAGATCGGGCCCACTCGCCGTACCCCGCCCGCGCCGGAGCCGCGAAGCGCCGAAAGCGACGAGGATCCCCGCGCCGGCTCCCAGCAAGATCCAGCCGAACAGGACGTCCCCCGGCAAGGTCAGGGCACCGATCGCGGCCAGGGCACTGACGGGACCGATCAGAACGGCCACCACCGAACGTCCCACCATCGTGCGCCTCACCGTCCGGGTCGGGCGCCGGCCGCGTAAGCCGTGCCGGGGAAACCAGGATCGCCGAGGTCCGGGGCGCTGTGCCCAGTCTAGACCCCGGCGCCCGTTCGCTACCTGTTCGCCCGCGCCGGCGGCCCGCTCGGCGCGGGGAGAAGGTCATCGGGACTTGCAGTGTTGCCGGGGTCCGAGGCGGTCTTCAGGGCGGTGGTGGCGGTGTCCTGCGGGGTGTCGGGTGCGATGACGAGCAGGGTCAGGCGCCGCTGTTGGGTGCCGATGAGGGCCAGGGTGTGCGCCGGCATGGCGTGGAACCCTTCCAGCCGCACGAGACGGCCGTCCACCACGAGTTTGCGGTGGGTGACCTCCCAGCCGTCGCCCAGCGGGTAGCTGATCCGCTCGACCTGGCCCACCTGGTCGCGCACCGCCGTGATCAGATCGGCGAACCCGACGCCGGCGTCGCGGGAGCGCGGCCACCACGCTCCGTCGACGTACCCGCCGCCGGCCGCCGGTTTCAGCTGCAGGCGGACCTCGTCGCGAACGGCGGTCATGACCGGCTCCCGTCGGCGGGGTACTGCCGTGCCGGTGTCTCGGTGAGCAGTCCGCGCTCCAGCTTGCCGGACCCGCGGGGGGCCGCGGAGTAGCCGGGGTTGAGCTTGCGGGCCAGGTGCTCGGCCCTCGGCCAGCGGACGTCGGTGGCCCAGCCGAGCTTCTCGAACAGCCAGATCAGCCGGGCCGACATGTCCAGCTGGCCGCGGCGGACGCCGTGGCGGGCGCCGGTAGGGTCGGCGTGGTGGGAGTTGTGCCAGGATTCGCCCATCGAGGCGATGGCCAACGGCCAGAAGTTCGCGGACTTGTCGCGGGCGGCGTAGGGCCGTTCGCCGATCAGGTGGCACAGCGAGTTCACCGACCAGGTGACGTGGTGCAACACCGCCACCCGCACCAGACCCGCCCAGAAGAACGCGGTCAGCGCACCCCACCAGGACAGCGTCACCAGCCCGCCGACCAGCGCCGGGGCGAGCAACGTGACCACGGTGAGCGCGGGGAACCAGCGGTCGATCCGGACGATGTCACGGTCGGCGAGCAGGTCGGGGGCGAAGCGCTGCGCGTTGGTCTTCTCCCGGTCGAACAACCAGCCCATGTGGGCGAACCAGAAGCCTTTGGCGAGCGCGGCGGCGGACGTGCCGTAGCGCCACGGGGAGTGCGGATCACCGTCGCGGTCGGCGAAAGCGTGGTGGCGGCGGTGGTCGGCGACCCAGCCGATCACCGGCCCCTGCATGGCCATGCTTCCGGTGACCGCGAGCGCGATCCGCAGGCCGCGGCCGGCCTTGAACGCGCCGTGGGTGAAGTAACGGTGGAACCCGATCGTCACCCCGAGCCCGGTCAGGAAGTAGAACCCCACCGTCAGGGCGACATCGGTCCACCCGAGGCCCCAGCCCCACGCGAACGGCACCGCCACGGCCAGCGCCAGCAACGGCACCACCGCGAACAGCTTGACCAGAAAGGTTTCGGTGCGGGACTTCTCCCCCGCAAGCATCGGCTCCGCCGCCTTCGGCGGCCGTGGCAACGTACGTGTCATCTCGATCGCTCTTCCTGCTGACGTACCTGTCCGCCAGGGTCCGGGGCGATCAAGGGGGGATAGCCCGCCGACGGCGGCCTAAACCCGGTGGAACAAATTACGACGAACGAGGCCCCGACAAAGTTCCTATGGGGGCCCTTCGCGCACCGACCGGTGCGGGCCGGCCGCACAATCACCGCAGTTGTTCGGGAATCGTGTCCATGGTGTGCAGTAGCCGCACAGCGAGGGTCTGGCAGGCGGTGTCCGACAATTTCGTGTTCTCCTTCAGGACGTCTCGGACCAGTTTGACGCGCAGGTCGTACCGGGAAACGAAGGCGGTTTTCGTGGTCATGGTGTTTCCTTCTCAGGTTCGTCGTGGCCGCCGGCGCAGGCGCACCGGCGATCGTGCGGGGTGGTGGGCATGCCGGCGGAGGCCGACGCCCGGTCCGCTGCCATCAGCGGGCGCGGCGTCCGGACGGGTCGGGTGCCCACGTGCTCGCCGCGTCCGGGCGCCGTTGCGGGCCCGGTGCCGGGGTGTACACCGGCTGGAGGAACAGGCTTCCGTACCGGTCGTCCGGGGAGGTGGTGAGCGCTCCGGGCCGGGGTTGCTCGGCCCTGGCAGCCAGATCGCGGGTCCGGGGCCACCACGCACCGTCGACGTGTCCGGTGGCGGGTCCCGCCGGTTTCAGCCGTGGCCGGGACTCGGTGACCGGTTGGGCGGCGAGGATGGTGTTCGGGCCCGACGACATGTCGGTGCTCCCGTCTCAGGCTGTTGACTACCGGCCTGACTGGGGCCGAGGACGACGCAGGTTCGAGCACTTGCGCACGGGATGCTCTCGGTCAACACCCAGCGTACACGACGACTGCGCTGAGTGTGTGAAGGGTGCGACACGGTCGGGGGCCGATTCGACCGCGGTCGCTACTCCACGAGGTGCGGGTACTCCGCCGCGCGGTGCTGAAAGGCCAGGACGGCGGGATTCCGGACGATGCCGTCGCGGATCTCGATGGCACGGCGGACGGTTTCGTCACCGTCCCATGCGGACGGTCCGCCGAGGACCGTCCCGAGGAACGGGAGCAGAGCCTCGCTGTTCTCCCACGTGGCCGAGTTCCACAGGTAGGAGGGACTGTGGTCGACGGCGTAGTACGTGATGCCGTCACCGACCACGAACGCCGGGTCGGCGAACGTGGTGGGCCGGGCCCAGCTGAAGCCCATGCCTTCGTCGCAGGAGACGTCGACGATCAGGCTGCCGGGCGCGAACGCGGCGAGGTCGTCCTCGAGGAGGAAGGTCAACGGCGCGGCGGTGTCCTGCAGGACGCAGTTGACGACGATGTCGTGCTCGGCGAGGAACCCCGCCAGAGGCACCCGGCCGCGGTCGGTCAGGGCGTGGCTGCGGCGGGGGTCGCCCGGGTGGTTCACGTCGTGCTCGAACTGCACCATCGTCGCGGAGTGGATCGGCGAGGCGACCGCCGGGACGTCGCGGCCGGTGAGCACGT
Organism: Streptomyces sp. MN03-5084-2B; assembly: GCA_033793495.1. GTDB lineage: Bacteria > Actinomycetota > Actinomycetes > Mycobacteriales > Pseudonocardiaceae > Amycolatopsis. The sequence continues at coordinate 117,960 of JARAWT010000004.1, forward strand.
GCACGTCGTGCACACCGTGCGCGTTGAGCGCGGTCACCGCGCCCCGCGCCGTCGCCCCGAAGCCGATCACCGCCGCCCGCAGCCGCCGGCCGTAGTCGCCGGTCGAGCCGATCACCTGCAGGGCGTGCAGCACCGAGGAGTAGCCGGCCAGTTCGTTGTTCTTGTGGAAGACGTGCAGGCCGAACGAGCCGTCGCGGTTCCAGTGGTTCATCGCCTCGAAGGCGATCAGCGTCAACCGGCTGTCGATGGCCGTCTGCGTGAGCTCACGGTCCTGGACGCAGTGCGGCCAGCCCCACAGCACCTGTCCCGGCCGCAGTTCCGCGACGTCCTGCGGGAGCGGCTTGGCCAGCAGGATGACGTCGCACTCGGCGATCAGCTGTTCCCGGGTGCGGAGCCCGGCGACGGCGCCCGCCAGCTGGGCGTCGGGGACGCCGAAAGCTTCGCCGTAGCCGTGTTCGAGGTGGATGCGGCCACGGAGGCCGGGGTCGATGCGTTCGACGTGGCGTGGGTGGATCGGCAGCCGACGTTCGCCCGCTTTCCGCGAATGCGCGACGACGCCGAGGATGAGCTGGTGCACGTGGGCCCCTTTGCTAGACCCCAGTCTAAGCACACGGTGGCGTTCGGCCGTTCGCCGCTCGGCGGCGCGGAGACATCGGGGGCACGCTGGGCCCGGTCACGTCCTCGCCGGGACGGGTAACGAACCACGGAAAGGCGGACGCTCATGACAGCCGATCGGCCGGTGAGCCCGAAGCGCGAATCCTCCGAAGAGGCGCTGTCCGCGGTTCCCTACGGGCTCCGGGTCGCGGCCGCCCTCGCCTGGCGCTCGCTGGTCGTCGCGGGCGCACTGACGGTCTTGGGTTTCGTGGCCGTCAAGCTGGCCTCGGTGCTGGTCCCGGTCGCCGTCGCGCTGCTGCTGGCGGGCCTGTTCTCCCCCGCTGTTTCCTGGCTGGCGGGCAAGAAGGTCCCCCGCGGTCTGGCGGCCGCGATCGTGCTGGTCGGGGGAACCGTGCTGGCCGGCGGCGTGGTGACGTTCGTGGTCATCAGCGTCACCGTGGGCATGCCCGGGCTGATCGACCAGGTCACCGCGAGCCTGACCGATCTGCACACCTGGCTGCGCGCCGGGCCGTTGCACCTGAGCCAGGGCCAGCTCGACGAAATGCTCGGCAACCTGACCGCCATGCTCGGCCGGAACAAGTCGGCCATCGCCTCGGGCGCCCTCACCACGGCGGTGACCGTGGGGGAACTGCTCGCCGAAGCCCTGCTCGTTCTGTTCTGCCTGATCTTCTTCCTCGCCCAGGGCGGCGTGATCTGGGCGTTCGTGCTGCGGGCCGTGCCGGCCGGCGTGCGCGACCGCGTCGACGTCGCCGGCCGCAGCGGGTTCACCACCCTGGCCCACTACATCCGCGGCACCGCCGCCGTCGCGTTCGTCGACGCCGCCGGTATCGGCCTCGGCCTGGTGATCATCGGGGTCCCGTTGGCGGCCCCGTTGAGCGCGCTGGTCTTCCTCGGCGCGTTCGTCCCGGTCATCGGCTCGGTGATCGCGGGCGCGATCGCCGTCCTCGTGGCCTTGGTGGCCAACGGCGTGTGGGCGGCCGTCATCGTGCTCGCCGTCGTCGTGGGCGTCATGCAACTCGAAAGCCACGTCCTCCAGCCACTGCTGCTCGGGCGCGCCGTCCGGCTGCACCCCCTGGCCGTCGTCCTCGCCCTCGCCATCGGGCTCGTCGCCGCCGGCATCGTGGGCGCCCTGCTCGCCGTGCCCCTCCTCGCCGTCTTCAGCTCGGGCGTACGCAGCCTGACCACCCGGCCGGAGAACCACTCGCTCGGGCGAACCGCGCCCGGCGCTTCCGCTCCTAATCTGGAAGCCCGCGCCCCGGACCCCGGCGCCCCATGACGGCGCACCCCGTGCGCCGCTGGCGAAGGCGGACACCGGTGGACGACGAGCGAACCGATGCGTATCCGGCGGGACGGACCGCGGGGAGTGCGAATCGGACCTGGCCCACGCGCCACGGCGGTGGCTACCCACCCGGCTGGCGCGTCCGCTACCGCCACCGCGCCGGCCGCGCGCAGCCGGCCTCGTGCGCGGCCCCGGCGTGGTGCGAGAACGTCGGGACCGTCGCGGGGCACAGCCTGCGCGACGAGCACACCAGCACCACCTGGGTGCCCGTCCGCCGGCAGGGGTCGGCCTCCGATGAGGAGGTCAGCCTGGTTCGGGCCACCGACATCCTCGACGCCCGCCCACCCGGCTTCGAAGAGCCAACCGGGAACTGAGCCGTCGCCGCTTTCACGCAGGTGCGGCCAGGCAGGGGAAACCGGTCCCGCGGTCAGCCGGTGTCCGCCGCCGCCCAGCGCGGCGCCGCGATGGCCGCTGCCCGCGAGGTGTGGACGACCAGGCGTTCATCGGTGCGAGTGAGCTGCAGCGGCCGCCAGGTCGCGCGCGTCGTGGCGACCAGCCGCAGATCGGTGCCCGGACCGGCCCGGCGGTGGGCGTCGAGCAGCACCGCCAGCCCGGCGGTGTTCAGGAACCGCACGAGGGACAGGTCCACGACGATCCGCCGCGGCGCCCGGCTCAAGTTCGCTTCCAGGACGTCGTGGAGCATCGGCGCGGTGCAGAGGTCGACGTCACCGTCCACGGCGACGACCACCGTCCCATCGAGCCACTCCACGGTGATCGTCAGATCCCGGTACCGGTGGACCGGCGACCGGCGCGTGCGCGGGAAGTCGATGACGACGGACGGCACGATCGGCTCGCCGGCCGAACTCTGTCCATGGTGGACGGTCATGATGCAGCGCGCCCGCTCTGGTGCCGGATGGAGTCCCCGCCCTTGTGGTGGTCCCTCCGCCCGTACAAGCCTTCGAGCACGCTCTCGAGTTTGTGCACGGCACCCCGGCACGCCTCGTCGACCGAACCCGCGTGGTGGCTGACGGCCACCGTCCGCCGTCCGGTCGGCCGGGCCTCGAGCACGCAGCGGCGGTCCATTCCGTCGGCGGCGGACTCTTCGCTGAAGTGGACTTCCAGCCGCGTGATGTGGTCGCTGAACCGCGACAGCTGGGCAGCCAGCTCCCCTTCGAAGTGCCGGATCAGTTCTTCGCTGCCGTGCATGGTTCGGTCCGTGCTGATCTGGATCTGCATGCGTTGTCCTCTCGCCGACCGGTCGGCCCGGGTCTGCTCGACGCGGGCGTCCGGCCTCCGACCATCGTGTCCACTTCGGAGCCGGTCTGCCCAGGGGCCACACGTCCCCGGTGCGAGGGCCGAAGGAATCTTTCTCGCGTCCATCGCACTGCCGTGACATGCCTCCGCTGAAACGCGAACGGGAAATGCGGAGGATCACCGCGCGGAACTCCGCGGGGGCCACCCGATCGCCATGTCCACCCCGGGTCCGTCCTCCGCCGGTCCCGTGGAAGGGCCGAACGCTTCCCGATGGGTGACCTGAGGCCCTACGCAGGGCCGGGCGAACCGGTGAGACTGGCGATCCGAACGAGGGACGGAGCCCGGCTGTGCACGTGCGACTTTCCCTGCTGGAAAGGACCGACCTCACCCTCGGCGTAGAGGAGGAATTCGTCCTCGCGGACCCGGCGACCGGCGGGGTGGCGCTCGCCGCACCCCGGGTGCTGGAGCTGCTCGACGGCGAACCCGCGGTGATGCCCGAGTTCCTGCGGTTCCAGATCGAAACCGCCACCGGGATCCACACCGGCCTCGACGAAATCCGGGCGGAGCTGCTCGGGTTGCGCCGGCTCGTGGCGGACGCGGCCGGCCACGCCGGATGCCTGGTGCTGGCGTCCGGGACACCCCCGTGCGGCGATCTGCCGGGTCTGCCCGGCGTCACCGCCGAACCCCGGTACCGCACCCTGGCCGCCCGGTACCCCGCACTCCTCCCGGAAGCCGGCACGTGCGCCTGCCACGTGCACGTCGGCATCCCGTCCCCGGCACTCGGCGTCCGGGTCCTGGCCGGCCTGCGCCCCTGGCTCGCCCCGCTGCTGGCCATCAGCGCCAATTCCCCGCTCGCCCACGGCGAGGATTCCGGGTGGGCCAGCGGCCGGTACCCGCTGTGGTCGCGCTGGCCGACCGCGAACCCGCCGCTGGACTGGCCGGACGCGACCGCCTACGCCGCGAGCGTCGATGGCGCGGTGCGCCGTGGTGAGGCATTGGACGCAACCGGGGTCTACTTCTACGCCCGGCTCTCGCCGAAGTACCCGACGGTCGAGATCCGCGTCGCGGACGTCGGCTTGACGGCCGAAGACGCGGTGCTGCTCGCCGGGCTGACCCGCGCCCTCGTGGTCACGATCCTCGCGGAGGCCCGGGCCGGCGTCGCGCCCCGGCCGGTCCGGACCGCGCTGGTCGTCGCATCGCTCACCGCCGCGGCGCGCGGCGGCTACCCCGGCCACGGCATCGACCCCTGGACCGGGCAGGTCCTCCCGCAGCACGTGCTCGTCGGCCGGCTCCTGGAGTACGTCCGGCCGGCCTTGGAGGCCAACGGGGACTTCGCGACGATCGAGCGGCAGCTCGCCGCGGTGCGGGCCGGGGAAACCGGCGCGGCACGCCAACGCGCCTTGTTCGCCGACGCCGGCTCACCGGCCGCGCTCGTGGCGAAGCTGGCCTCGACGACTCTTGCCGAGAGAGGTGGCTCTGGCTCGGTGCCGGGGCGACGACCGGTGGCCGTCCACGACGGCTGAGCCGGCTCCGGGGACGTCCGCGGTCTGCGGCGCCGCAAGGCGGACCGATCCGGCGCGCCGGCCGGAGGCGGAACCGTCGCCTCCATTCGAGGTCCCTCATACGGGGGATTCGGTTCTGCTGGGTGGCGTAGAGCGCCTAGGCTGTCCGGACCGCCCCAGACCTCGGCGTGCCCGCCGTTCCCCGCACTGCGCGGAACGCACCCACCGCCGAGGAGACGACGGATGACTGCCCGGAACCCGGACGGTATCGCGCCAGAGGACGATGTCACTCCCCTCCCACCTCGGCGCCAGATCGCGTTCAGCGTCGGGAGCTGGCGCGTCACCTACGCCGGCCCGGATCCACGCTCGCCGCGGACCGGCGCCATCGCCGGCCGGCCCGAGTACGGGCCCGGAGGCGCCCGCATCCCCGTCATCGCCGACGACGGCCCCGCAGCCTCGGTGCACTGGGTCGACGAGCGGGACATCATCGCCGTGACCGCGCAGCCGGCCGGCGAACGACCGATCACCGGATGCCCCTGAACAGCCCGGGACACGGCCGGCATCGTTGCGCGAGAACGTGATCGCGCGACAGCGGGTGTAGAATCGGGGCACCGAGAGCATTTCGCGTGCCGGCGGCAGAGCCGGTGCCGTCCTCGGTTTCCCTCCACATCGGTCACTGCGATCGGGACGGGACAGCGGCATGACGCCGGAATCGCCCATCAGAACCAGAACGTTCTCCGCGCGGCCGCGTCAGGGCACTGTTCCCCCGCCCAGACTGGTGTGGAAACCGCAGGGCGGACCAGCTGGTCACGTCCACGGCGGCTGGTGGCCGTGGTCGCGCGATCTCGCGGCGGAACTGCCGGGGCTGGCCGCGGCGCTCACCGCCCGGATGGGCTACCTCACCAGGGTGGCGTACACCGTGTCCGAATGGGACAGTGCGCCGCGGCGGCTCGAGATCGGCGGACACGTCATCCGGCTCGACGGCCTCCTCGACCGGGACGGCCACGTCCTGTCCGTCACCGGGCCGGAATCGAACCACCTCACGTTCCTCGTCGTCCCACCGGAGGCGGTGGACACCGCGGGACACCGCGCGCTGATGACCGCGTCCCGCCGCGGCAACACCGACCGGCCGGCGGACATCCTCGCCGCGAGCGGGGCGCTCGTCGCTCCGGCGGTGCCACGGCCCCGCGACGACACCACCGAAGACGGCTGGGAGACCGAAGGCGGGCACGTCTCCTGATCTCTCCCGCCGAACCCGGGACGACCGGGACCCACCCGTTCGCCGACGCCCCGAGCCGAGCAGGCGGGTTATCCTCGGTGATGGCCGCCCCGGCCCCCGGCGGTGCCACCCCGAAGTGGCCGAACCGGGCGGAGGGCCGTGATGACCACTGCGACACCGGGAGCGCCGGCCTCCCCCGCGGAGTCCGGCTCACCTCTCGTTCACCCACGCCGATGAGGCAGCCGAAGGTGGCCCCGCCGAGGCAGCCGGACCCGTTCGCCCTCAGTCCGGAGCAACGCCGGCGTGGTGCCCGTGTTGTCGCTTCGGCAGCGGAAAACGCCGAGGACTGCGCCACGCTGCTCGCCATCCTCGGGCTGGATCCCGCCGACGGCCTCACGGCGCCGGACGGCGAGCTGTGACAACCGGGGCTTCGCCACCCGGACCCCGAAGGCGAGCCCTCCGTCCCGGGCTGACCCGGCCTCCGGTCAGCCCGCCCACGTCCAGCTCCGGATTTCCGGCATGTCCTCGAAGTGCTCACGGATGTAGCCGCGGTGGCGGGTCAACATCGCGTGACAGTGCTCGGTCAGCGCCGCCCCGCCTTCGGGCACCCGCGCGGACCTGCGCAGCGCTTCGAGGACGAGGTGGTAACGGCTCATCCGGTTGAGTACGACCATGTCGAACGGCGTGGTGGTGGTGCCCTGCTCGGTGTAACCGCGGACGTGGAAGCGGCCCGGCTCGGGGCGGCCGTGCAGCAGCTGGTGCACGGCCCTGGGGTAGCCGTGGAAGGCGAACACCACGTCGGCGGTGGCGGTGAACAGCCGCTCGAACTTGCTCTCACCGAACCCGTGCGGGTGGTCTTCGGGTGGGAGCAGGCCCATCAGGTCGACCACGTTGACCACCCGCACCCGCAGGTAGGGGACGTAGTCGCGGAGCAGCCTGGCCGCGGCCAGGACCTCCAGCGTCGGCACGTCACCGGCGGCGGCGAGCACGATGTCGGGTTCGCCGTCGGTCGTCTCGGTGCCGGCCCAGTCCCATGTGGACGCTCCCGCGGCGCAGTGGGCGGCCGCTTCCTCGAGGTCGAGGTACTGCAGGTGCTCCTGCTTGTCGGCGACGATCAGGTTGACGTGATCGCGGCTGCGCAGGCAGTGTTCGGCCACCGACAGGGTGGTGTTGGCATCCGGCGGGAACCAGAGGCGCACGACAGCGGGCGCCAGCGGGATGGCGATGTCGATCAGGCCCGGCCCCTGGTGCGAGAAACCGTTGTTGTCGTTGCGCCAGCAGGTCGAGGTCAACAGGACGTTGAGCGACGCGACCGAGCGACGCCACGGCAGGTCCGCGGCGTGCTGCAGCCACTTGGCGTGCTGGATCAACATGGACGCCGACACCATCGCGAACGCTTCGTAGGTCGCGAACACACCGTGCCGGCCCGACAGCAGGTAACCCTCCAGCCAGCCTTGACACAGGTGTTCCGAGAGCACCTCCATGACCCGGCCTTCGGGTGAGACGTGGTCGTCGGTGGTGAGGATCGGTGCCTGCAGGCAGCGGTCGGTGGCCTCGAAGACGGCGCCGAGCCGGTTGCTGGCCGTTTCGTCCGGGCAGAACAACCGGAACGTGCCGCCGCCGTCGGATTCCCGCGTACTGGCGCGGTAGACGTCGCGCAACAGCTCGCCGAACGGACGGGTGTTGCCGTGCTGCACGACACCGGGCGCCGGCACGCCGACGGCATACGGGGCCAGGGCAGGGAGGTCGAGCCGGTGCAGCAGCCGTCCGCCGTTGGCGTACGGGCTCGCGGACATCCGCTTGTCCCCGTGCGGAGCGAGTGCGGCCAGCTCCGGGACGAGCCGTCCGGTGGCGTCGAACAGGGTTTCCGGGGAGTAGGACCGCAGCCACCGCTCCAGCTGCCGGAAGTGTCCGACGTCCTCCCGGACCAGGGTCAGCGGCACCTGGTGCGCCCGGAACGTGCCTTCGACGGCGACGCCGTCGACGACCTCCGGGCCGGTCCAGCCCTTCGGCGTCCGCAGGACGATCGCCGGCCAGCGAACCGGGCGGAACGGCTCGGCCGAGCCGGTGCGGGCCTCCTGCTGGTTTTCGCGGATCCGGTCGTGGGCGGCGGCGAGAACGTGGTGCAGGTCGGTGAACACCGCGGCGGGGTCGTCCCCGGCCACGAGGACCGGGTCCCAGCCCTGTGCGGTGAGCAACCCGAGCACGTCGGTGTCGTCGGCCCGGCCGAGCACGGTGGGCCCGGCGATCTTGTACCCGTTGAGGTGCAGGATCGGCAGCACGGCACCGTCGCGGCGGGCGTTGAGGAAGGCGGGGATCTTCCAGGACCCCGCCAGCGGCCCGGTCTCCGCCTCACCGTCCCCGACCACGCAGGCCACGATCAGGTCCGGGTGGTCGAACGCGGCGCCGGCGGCGTGGGCGAGGGAGTAGCCGAGCTCGCCGCCCTCGTGGATGCTGCCGGGCGTCTGGACGCCGACGTGGCTCGGCACGCCCCCGGGCGTGGAGAACTGCCGCACCAGCCGGGTCAGCCCGGCGACGTCGGAGGAGACGGCGGGATACGCCTCGCCGTAGGTGCCTTCGAGGTAGGCGTTCGCGAGCAGGGCCGGTCCGCCGTGGCCGGGACCGGCGACGTAGACGCAGTCGGTGCCGGTCTCGCGGATGAGCCGGTTGAGCAGGGTGTAGATCAGGGACAGCCCCGGGCTGGTGCCCCAGTGCCCGAGCAGGCGCGGCTTGATGTCCTCCACCGAGAGGGGCTCGCGCAGCAGCGGGTTGTCCTGCAGGTAGATCTGGGCCACGGTCAGGTAGTTCGCCGCGGCCCACCACCTCAGATCCAGGTCCAGGTCGTGCTCCTCGTACGCCGGAGCCGTGGTCATGGTGCCGGTCAGGGTCGTGGACTGCTGCATTGCCGTGGCCTTCCGAAGGCGGATCGGGCCGGCCGGTCAGCCGGCCGTGCTCGTGCCGGTCACGTGGACCGCCGTGACCCCGGGCACCGCCTGGGCCAGCACAGTCGCAACGTGCCGGTCGGTCAAGTCGTCGAACGCGTCCACGACTTCGACCGTGCCGTCGTGCACTTCGACGGTCCAGCGCGCCGGCCCGCCGTAGATCGAAAGCTGGTGGCGGACGTCCGCCGAGATGACCGTGTCGTCGCGTGCGAGCGCCCGGACGAGGTCTTGCCGGGTGACGATGCCGACGACGTGGGCGCCGTCGACGATCGGCATGCTGCGGATCCGGTCTTCGAGCAGGACGCGCACCAGGTCGACCACGTCGGTGCCCGCGCCCATCCCGACCGCCGGGGTGGTCATCACCCCGCCGACGGTCCCGGCCGGCGGGTCGTCGGCAACGGTGTCTTCGCCCTGGCGGTATCGCGCGTCACGCGGGAACCGGTCCCGCAAGAGGTCCGCCTCGGTCACCACGCCGATCAGCCGGCCGTCGGCGTCCAGGACCGGGAGCGCGGTGAAGCCGTGGGCGGACAACAGGTTCGCGGCGTACTTCACCGTCATCTCCGGTGTCACGGTGACGACGGGGCTGCTCATGATGTCGAGTGCTCGCATCGGACTCCTCTTCCGTCGGCTTTCACGCTAGGGGCATGGCCGCGGGCGCGCTGCGGTCGTTCGTCACCGATCGCGAGGTCCACCGGCACCCGCGGCCCGGGCGGCCATCGCCAGGGTCGTCTGCCGGGCGATCTCCAGCCCCTCGCGCGCGGACACGACCAGCACCCGCACGGGCGCGTGCGCCCGGCCGACCTCCCGGTCGCCTTCGGCGGCCAGGTGCCCGGGATCGACCCGCACGCCGAAGACGCCCAGCCGCCCACAGAGCTCGGCCAGCAGGGCCGGCTGGTGTTCCGCGACACCGCCGGTGAACACCAGCGCGTCCAGCCGGTCCAGGGACGCCACCATCGCGCCGATCTCCCGGCGCAACCGGTGCAGGTAGACCTCGATCGCGGTGTGGGCGTCCGGGTCCCCGCGGTCCCGCGCGGCCAGTACGTCCCGCACGTCACCACCGGTGCCGGTCATCCCGGCCAGGCCGCTTCCGCGGTCGAGCGCGTCGTCGAGCCCGGCCGCGTCGGTGACGCCGGAGCGCAGCAGGTACAGGAGCAGGCCCGGGTCGACGCTGCCGGAGCGGGTGGCCATCACCGCCCCTTCCAGCGGGGTGAAGCCCATCGACGTGTCCACGCTGTGGCCGTCGCGGACGGCGGTCACCGATACGCCCGCCCCGACGTGGCAGCAGACCAGCTGCAGCCCGGTGGGTTCCCGGTCGAGCAGCTCGGCCGTGCGGCGCAGAGCAGACGCGCAGGAGAGACCGTGGAAGCCGTAACGCCGCAGTTCGTGCTCACGAACCCAGCTCTTCGGCAGTGCGTAATGCGCCGCGGATTCCGGCATCCGGGCGTGGAAAGCGGTGTCGAAGCACGCGTACACCGGGCCCGGCACGACTTCGGCGACCAGCTCGGCCAGTTCCAGCGACAGCGGCTGGTGCAGCGGCGCCAGCGGGGTCAACGCGGTCAGCCGCGCGGTTTCCGCGTGGTCCAGCGGGACCGGGTCGGTGCTCAGGCCGCCGTGCACGAACCGCACACCGGCCGCGTCGATCGGGTGCCACCGGACCACCAGGCCGGCCAGCGGCGGCCGGGCCTCGGTGGCGGACGCGGCGCCGACCGTGGCCCGGTCCACCTCCCGGCCGTCCTCGACGACCGACAGCTTGACGCTCGACGAGCCGGGGTTCACCGTCAGCACCCGCATTCGGCGCTCCCGTCCGCACTGCCGGGCCAGGGACGCGCGGCCGCCGCGGCAGCGGCCCGCCGGGCCACCGCGTCGCGGTAGTCCCGCGTCGGGTCCAGGGACAAGATCACGTGCCGTTCGGGCGAGCTCGCGCTGGTGCGGATCGGCAGGCCGAGCGCGGCGAACACGCCGAGCATCTTCGAGTTCTCCGCCAGGACGTCGGCGACGAACCGGCGAACACCCTTTTGCCCGGCGACGTCGATGAGGTGCTCCAGCAGTAGCGTCGCGACGCCGTGAGCCCGGGTGGGAGCATCCACCACCAGCGCGATCTCGGCCTCGTCCGGGTCTTCGAGGACCTCGTACTGCGCGACGCCGACCAGCCGGTCGTGCAGGAAGCAGCCGAGCGCCCCGTGCCCGGTCCCGGAGTCGTCGGACAGGTGCGCCGCGAGCTTCGCCGCGCCGGCCGGGCCCAGGCCGAAGAACCGGTAGTACCGGTCCCGGTCGGAAAGGTGGACGTGCAAGGCCCGGACGGCCGGGACGTCGGCGGGGTGCAGCCCGCGCACCCAGGCCACCTCGCCGTCGGAGAGCAGGACCTGCGCGGCCGTCACGGTGTCGCCTCCCGTGACCGCGGGAGCGGGATGACGAGGTCACCGGCCACGGCGCGGATCCGTCCGATCATGAGGAGCGCCTGCGCGTCCGTGAACAGGCCCTGCCGGGCGAGATCGATGATGGCGGTCACCGCGCTGCGGTGCGGCTCGGCGATTCCCGCGAGATCAACGGATGCCATGGTGTGCTCCTCGGTCGGCTGGTCGTCGCGCCGGGTCCGGGGCACTCACCACGCAGCCTACGCGCCCGTCATCGCCGTCGAGGAGCTTGAGGCCCTCGGACCTCGGAGGTGGAGCAGTTCGGCCCTGTGCCCGGCACCACGATCACCTGGAGGATCGGAAAGAAGGTTCGCCATGGCGTCGAAGGGAACCCGATCATGCGAGTGCCGGCACCGGCCCGGCCGGGTGAGCAGGCCGACGCCGCCGTCCGGGAACCGGCGCACGCGCTCGACGCGGCCGAGACGATCACCCTGCTCGGGACCGACGGGCAAACCGGGCTGACCGAAGCCGAGGCCATCGCCCGGAACGTCCACAACGGACTGAACGTGCTGCCGACCGGCCGGGCCACCAGCGCACTCGGCCGGTTCTTCCGCCAGTTCAAGGATCCGCTCGTCTACGTCCTGCTCGCCTCGGCCGCCGTGACCCTGAGCCTCGGCCAGCTGGTCGACTCGAGCGTCATCTTCGCCGTGGTGCTGCTCAACGCGGTCGTCGGGCTGCTCCAGGAGTCGCGGGCCGAGCACGCGCTCGCCGCGCTGGCCGGCATGGTGACCACCGAGGTCCGCGTGGTGCGCGACGGTGCGCCGATCCGGCTGAGCGCCGAAAAACTGGCCACTGGGGACCTCGTGCTCCTCCGCGCCGGGGACAAGGTCGCCGCGGACTCGCTCCTGCTTTCGGCGCGCACCCTGCAGATCGACGAATCCGCGCTCACCGGCGAGGCCGCACCCGTCACGAAGGTGCCCGGCGCGCTCCCCCGGGCCACCGCGCTCGCCGACCGGCGGAACGTCGCGCACGCGGGCACTGTGGTGACGCGGGGCGAGGGCACGGCCGTCGTCGTGGCGATCGGCGCCGGCACCGAACTGGGGCTGATCAACCAGCTCATGAACGCCACCGGGGTACCCACCACGCCGCTCACCCGCAAGCTGGCCGGGTTCAGCCGCCGGCTCTCGATCGGCATCGTGGCGCTGGCGGTCGTCCTGTTCGTCGTCGGCCTGCTGCGGGGCTACCGCGCCGGGGAGATGTTCACCGCGGCGGTGACGATGGCGGTCGGCGCGATCCCCGAAGGCCTGCCGGCCGCGGTGTCGATCGTCCTGGCCATCGGCGTCGTCCGGATGGCCCGGCGCGGCGCGATCGTCCGGCGGCTGCCGTCGGTGGAAACCCTCGGCAGCACCACGGTCGTCTGCACCGACAAGACCGGCACCCTCACCACCAACCGGATGACGGTGACCACCGTGTTCGCCGGCGGCCGCACCCACGAGTGGACCGGCCGCGACCCGCTCCCCCCGGCCCTGCGCGAGTGCCTGCTCACCGGAGTCCTCTGCAACGAAGCCCAACCCGCCGACGGCACGGCCACGGCGACCGGCGATCCGACCGAAACCGCCCTCCTCACCGCGGCGCGGGAAGCCGGACTGGACGTCGGCGCGGAACGGTCGGCCCGGCCGCGCGTCGACGTGCTGCCCTTCGAGTCCGGACGGAACCTGATGGCCACCGTGCACCGGACCGCCGGCGGCCGGCTGACCGGGTACCTCAAGGGAGCTCCCGAAAAGGTGCTCGCACTGTGCCACGACCAACTGCGGGAAGACGGCACCGTCGAAGCGCTGCAGCGGGAGTCGCAACGGGAGACCGCGGAAGCCCTCGCCCGTCGCGGACTGCGGGTACTGGCTTTCGCGACGTTCACACCGGCGGGCGAAGACGCCTTTCCCGCGGGCGCGCCTCCGGCGGAGCTGACCCTCGTCGGCTTCCAGGCCATGCACGACCCACCGCGCCCGGCCGCGGTGGCCGCCGTCGCCGCCTGTCGGCGAGCCGGGATCGCGGTCAAGATGATCACCGGTGACCACGGCGAAACCGCCCGGGCGATCGCCCGGAACTTCGCGCTGGCGGAAGGGGAACCTGTGGTCCTCACCGGTGCCGAAATCGCCGTCACCCCGGACGACGCCCTCGCCGGAGTGGACGTGTTCGCCCGCGTCTCCCCGGAACAGAAACTGCGGCTGGTCACCCTCCTGCAGGAGCGCGGCAACGTGGTCGCCATGACCGGTGACGGGGTCAACGACGCCCCCGCTCTGCGCAAGGCCGACATCGGGGTCGCGATGGGCCGCAGCGGGACCGAAGTCGCCAAAGAGGCCGCCGACATGGTCCTGGCCGACGACGACTTCGCGACCGTCGAAGCCGCCGTCGAAGAAGGCCGGGCGGTGTTCGACAACATCCGCAAGTTCATGGCCTGGACGCTGCCGACCAACATCGCCGAAGGACTGGTCATCCTGGTCGCGATCGTGCTCGGCGCCCGGCTGCCGATGCTGCCGGTCCAGGTGCTGTGGATCAACATGACCACTGCGGTCTTCCTCGGCCTCGCGCTGGCGTTCGAACCGAAGGAAGCGGGCATCATGGCCCGTCGCCCCCGCCCACCGGGACAGGCGCTGATGACCGCCGACCTGCTCCGGCGGATCACGCTCGTGTCGGTCATCCTCGTCGCCGGGTCGTTCGTGGTGTTCACCTGGCAGCTGCGAACCGGCGCTTCCGTCACCGAAGCGCGCTCGATCACGGTCACCGTGTTCGTGTTCGCGCAGATCGCGTACCTGTTCAGCTGCCGGTCCCTCGACCGGTTCCGGCCGACGGGGTGGAACCCCTGGGTGTTCGGCGGTGTTGCCGTGATGATCGCGCTGCAGGTGGCGATCCTTTACGTCCCGCTGATGAACGAGCTGTTCCACACCGCGCCGCTGACCGTCGGGGACTGGCTGCTGGTGCTCGGCCTCGCCGCGACGACGTTCGCGGTGGCCGAGGTCGACAAGTTCCTCTGGCGCCCCCGGCACCGCGGTCCCGGTTCCGCAAGACCCTCGGAAAAGGGGATTTCGGCACCAGCGCCGGCCGCCACGAGGGGTTGATACTCCGGGTGACGCCAGAAAGGGCCCCTCATGTCCATCCGCGACCGCAGTCCGTCCATCCAGGAAACGTTCCTCTCCGACCGGCCGGCGAACGAGGCGGCCGCACCGGGTAGCCGCCCGGCGCTGGCCGTCCTGCGCATCGTCCTGGGCTTGACGTTCCTGTGGGCGTTCTTCGACAAGGCATTCGGGTTGGGCTATGCCACGAGCTCGGCGCAGGCCTGGGTCGGCGGCGGGTCGCCGACGCGGGGGTTCCTGGGGCACGTGCAGGTCGGACCGCTGCAGTCGATGCTGCGGGACTGGGCGGGCACCGGCTGGGCCGACGGGCTGTTCATGCTGTTCATGCTGGCCCTGCTCGGCATCGGGCTCGCGCTGCTGTTCGGGGTGGGACTGCGCCCGGCCGCCGTCGCGGGCACGATCCTGCTCGTCCTGATGTGGATCGCCGAATGGCCGCCCGCCCGCACGGCCTCGGACGGCACGGCCACCTCCTCGACGAACCCGTTGCTCGACTACCACCTCGTGTACCTCGTCGCGATCGTCGTCCTGGCCGCCTTCGCGGCCGGCGACACCTGGGGCCTCGGTCGCCGCTGGGCGAAGCTGGACCTCGTCCGGCGCAACAGCTGGCTTCGCTGAGCACCTCCGTTTCGTCCACAATGGACACCGAAAGAAGGAACCATGCGCACCAGCACGACCGTCGGCCACGTCATGACCCGGGAAGTGATCACCGCGACGCCGGCCACGTCGTTCAAGGACCTGGTCGGCATGATCGTCACCGACCGCGTCAGCGCGGTCCCGGTCGTGAGCCCGGAGGGCAGCCTGCTCGGCGTCGTGACCGAAGCGGACCTGCTGTGTCGCCAGGCCCACCAGGACGACGCCCTCGGCGCGGGCTGCCCGCACTTCGCCGGCCACCTGACGCGCGAGGACTGGCGGAAGGCGGCCGCGCAGACCGCGACCACGCTGATGTCCGCGGCGCTGCACACGACCACACCGGGTGCCACCCTGCCGGAGGTCGCACGGCTGCTCACCACGAACGGCGTCCGCAGGCTGTTCGTGCTCGACGGCGAGCACCTGGTCGGGGTCGTCGCGCGGCGGGACCTCCTGCGAACTTTCCTCCGCACGGACGAAGACCTGCGGGCCGACGTCGACCACACCGTGTTCGTGGACGCGCTGCACGCCGACAAGAACAACGTGCTCGCGAGCGTCGAGCACGGCGTGGTCCTGCTGACCGGCCGGCTCGAGTACGAAGCCGACGTGGCCACCGCGGAACGGCTGGCCCTCGCCGTTCCCGGCGTGGTCGGGGTCAGGAACCGGATGGACTTCGTCTGGCAGGGCCAGGGCCCGCAGCACGTCGCCGGCTGACCGCTGTTCCGGCCCGGTGGCCGAGCGGTGCCGCGGTGCTGAAGTAGGCGGTCCGGCGGCGCAGGTGACGACGAGGTGCGGGCCGCGGCGTGGTGGTCGTCGTCCGGACGAGGCGGTAGAAGAACCGTTTGCCGACCTCGATCAGCACGAGGTAGCCCAGCACCATCCCGGCCAGCGCGGCGAAGAACCCGCCCGGGAGGGGCGATAACCCCAGTGTGGCCGCGAACGGTGTCGCGGGCAGCAGGGCGCCGACGGTCACGACGCCGAGGGCACCCAGGGTCAGCGGCAGGCTGGGATGGCTGCGGAAGAACGGGGTCCGCCGGGTGCGGATGGCGAAGATCACCAGCGTCTGGGTGGCCAGGGACTCGACGAACCAGCCCGAGCGGAACTGGTCCGGGCCCGAGTGGAACACCCACAGCATGACGCCGAAGGTGACGAAGTCGAACACCGAGCTCAGCGGGCCGAAGAAGACCATGAACCGGCGGATGAAGCCGAGGTCCCAATGGGACGGCCGGCGGAGCTGCTCTTCATCGACCGTGTCGGTGGGTATGGCGAGCTGGCTGGTGTCGTAGAGCAGGTTGTTGAGCAGGATCTGCGAAGGCAGCATCGGCAGGAACGTCAGGAACAGCGACGCGCCCGCGGCGGAGAACATGTTCCCGAAGTTGCTGGAGGTGCCCATCAGCACGTACTTGATGGTGTTGGCGAAGATCCGCCGCCCTTCGGTGACACCGTCGGCGAGCACGTCGAGGTCCTTCTCAAGCAGGATCACGTCGGCGGCGTCCTTGGCGACGTCGGTGGCCGAGTCCACCGAGATGCCGACGTCGGCCGCGTGCAGGGCGAGCGCGTCGTTGACCCCGTCGCCGAGGAACGCCACTCCCCCGCCGCTGAGCCGCTGGACCCGCACGATCCGGGCCTTGTGCTCCGGGCTCACCCGGGCGAACACCGTGGTCCGCGTGATCGCGTCGGCCAGCTGAACATCGTCGAGGCCGTCGAGGCCGGCTCCGGTCAGCGCGGCGCCGTCGCCGAGGCCGAGGCCGTGGCAGACCTTGGCGGCGACCGCGGCGTTGTCGCCGGTGACGACCTTGACCGCGATACCCAGCTCGTCCAGCCGCCGCAAAGACCGCGCGGCGTCGTGCTTTGGCGGGTCGAGGAACACCAGGAACCCGAGCAGCGTCAGGCCGTTTTCGTCCGCGGGTGCCGGTGGTTGCCCGCCGGCAAACGGCCGCATGGCCACGGCGACGACCCGGTTGCCCGCCGCGAACTCGGTGTCCAAGGCGTGGCGCGCTTCGGGCGGAACGCCGGTGCACCGATCCAGCACCGTCTCCGGGGCGCCCTTGGTCACCAGGACGGTGCGGCCCGTCGGGTCGCGGACGACCACGGAGACCATCCGCCGCTCGTGGTCGAAGGGCAGCACACCCAGTTTGGTGTAGCCGGCCAGCGCGGCTCGTTGCGCCACCGAGCCCGGCGACGCCCACAGCGCCTGGTCCAGCGGGTTGCCGCCGACGGCGGCGGTGTTCTCGGTGCAGAGCAGACCCCAGCGCTGCACTTCGCCGGGATCGCCGCCGCCCGCCGGAACGGCCCGCATGTAGTCGATGCGGCCGAGGGTCAGCGTGCCGGTCTTGTCGGTGAACAGCACGTCGACGTTGCCCAGGTCCTCGATGCACACCAGCCGTTTGACGAGCACCTTGCGCCGGCTCATCCGCCGCGACCCGGCGGCGAGGCTCGTGGACACGACGGCCGGGAGCAGCTGCGGGGTGATGCCGACCGCGATCGCGAGCGAGAACAGCAGCGCGTCGAGGATCGGCTTGTGCAGCACCACGTTGACCGCGAAGATCGACGTCGTCAGCGCCCCGGCGACGTACACCAGCAGCATCGAGAACTTCCGCAGCCCGACCTGGAACTCGGTGTCGAGCTGGTGGGTACCCAGACCGGCCGCGATCGCCCCGAACCCGGTACGCGCGCCGGTCGAAACCACGACACCGGTGGCGCTGCCCGCGTGCACGACGGTGCCCATGAGCGCGCACCCGGCCAGTTCGGCCAGTGCGGTGCCCTCGGGGACGGCCGCCGTGTCCTTCTCCAGCGGCAGCGATTCCCCGGTCAGCACCGACTCGTCGCATTCCAGGCCGGCGACTTCCAGTAGCCGCAGATCGGCCGGGACGACGTCGCCCAGCTTCAGCTCCACGACGTCACCGGGCACCAACGCGGTCACGTCCACCGCCGCGGGGTGGCCGTCCCGGCGCACCACGGCCTCGTGCCGGATCTGCGCGTGCAGGGCTTCGGCGGCCTTCTCCGCGCGGTACTCGTTGAAGAACCCCAGCCCGACCGAGACCGCGACGATCACCCCGATGATGACCGCGTCACTGCGCTCGCCGACGAAGTAGGACGCGACGGCGGCGACCATCAACAGCACCAGCAACGGCGAGCGCAGCTGGTGCCACAGCACCGGGACAAGCCGCGCCCGGTGCGACGACACCGCGTTCGGCCCGTACCGCGCCGACCGTTCGGCGACGTCGCCGGCGGTCAGCCCGTCGAGCGTGACGCCGAGCGCGGCCAGGACCGCCGCCCCGGGCAACGCCGCGGCGTGTGCGATGTCGATGTCGGGAGCAGGCGCTCGCGCGGGTGCTGAACCGGTGCGGATGGACATGGGCGCCTCGGCGTTCGCGAACGGGATTCGGATCGGCGGGCCGGCCTGTGTGGCACACCGAGATGACGAAGGGTGCCGGGGTCCGAGGCACGATCAGTGTATCCCCGCCGGGGCGCCGGGACCCGTTCCGGCGGCCGCGTTCGGCGGATTTGGTCCCCCGGCGAAGGGTCTTCGTGCTCTGCCGCGCGGACGCGGCGGAGGACATGCTGGAAGGGGTCGCCGTCCGGGCGGCGCCGGAGGGCAGGAGTCGGCGATGGCCGAACAGACGAAGGCCGCGGTGATCGTCGGGGTGGATGCCTCGGAGGGGTCGCTGCGCGCGGTCCGGTGGGCGGCGCAGGAAGCGGCTCGGCGCACCACGGGCCTGCGGTTGTTCCACGCCTGCGTGGTCGATCCGGGCGACGAGTCCGAATTCCTGCCCGAACATGTGACCCGGCGGACGCGCCACGCGGCGAAGATCGCCCGCTCCGCGGCACCGGGCCTCGAGGTCGAAATCGACGTGCGGCTCGGGCTCGCGGTCGACCTGCTGCTCGCCGAGTCCGTGACCGCGCCGGTGATCGTGCTCGGCTCGCACGACCTGCGAGGCGCCCTGGCCGGTTCGGTCGCCCTCAGGGTCGCGGCGGCCGCGAAGTGCCCGGTGGTCGTCTTCCGCGGCCACGCCGACCCGAGGGGCCCGGTCGTGGTCGGCGTGGATTCCTCACCGGCGAGCGGGGAAGCGCTGCACTTCGCGGCCGACGGGGCTGCCGCGCGCGGCGTACCGCTGGTCGTGGCGCACGCCGCCCGCCAACGGACACCCAGCATCGAACCCTCCTTCGCCGACCAGCAGGCCGAGGATCGGCGCGAGCTCGAAGAGCTGGTCGCCGGTTGGTCACGGAAGCACCCGGAGCTGGAGATCACGACGCGGGTCGTCGACGACGGTGAGCCGTCACGTGCGCTGATGGGGATCACGCCCGGCGCCCAGCTGATCGTGGTCGGCAGTCGCGGCTGCGGCCCGCTCGCCAGTGCCCTGCTGGGATCGACCGGCAACGACCTGCTCGCGCGGGCCGCTTGCCCGGTCGCCGTCGTCCACTGAGCGGGCTGCGGGGCCTTTCGCCGGTCCGTCGAGGTCGTTGGCCTCTGCTCGGCGAAGCCGCGGACGCGCGAGGCTGGGACGATGAGAATCCTCGTCGCGGTGGCCACCCGGCACGGCGCCACCCGGGAAATCGCCGAACACCTCGCCACGTCGCTCGGCTCCGCACTGACCGACGCCGGAGTGGCGCCCGAGGTCGAGGTCCGCGACGTCGGGCTGGTCTCCTCGCTGGAGGGCTTCGACGCGGTGGTCCTCGGCAGTTCCGTGCACCGGGGGCAGTGGCTCGGCCCGGCACGGAACTTCGCGGAGTCCTTTTCGGACCGTCTGCGCTGGCTTCCGGTCTGGTTGTTCTCCAGCGGCACGGTGGACGAGGAGCACGAGCCCGCCCGCGAAGTCGCCCGGCAGCTGGCGGCCCGCGACCACCGGGTGTTCGACGGGAAGGCCGACCGGCCGCTGATCCGGGCCTGGGGCCACGAGATCGGCGCGACCCTGGGTGCGGCAGTCGCCGGAAGTACGTCATGACAGCGCCGCTCGCGAATCCGGGCCAGGTCTGGCCGGCGCCTCTCGACGGCCGGGAGGCGGTTCGGGCAACGCACGCCGTCGTCGCCGGGATCGACGGCTCGTCCTCCGCGGTGCGCGCCGCGGTTTGGGCCGGTACCGAAGCGCTCCGGCGGAACCGACCGCTGCGGCTGGTGCAGGTTTACGCGTTGCCGCAGGTGCGCGCCCCGATCGCGACCGGGCCTTGCGAACAGCTGCGCGCCGGGCTGGCCGAGCGTGCCGAGGACTGGCTGGCCGAGGCGCGGACGGCAGTGCTCGCGGATTCCCCCGGCCTCGAAATCGCCACGGCCGCACGGGAGTGGAGCCCGGTCACCGCCCTCCTCCAGGAGTCACAGCACGCCGACCTGGTGGTACTCGGGTCCCGGGGGCTCGGCGGCTTCACCGGGATGCTCGTCGGCTCGACGGCCGTTTCCGTGGTCGCCCACGCACGCTGCCCGGTCGTGGTGGTGCGTGGCCGGAAACCGCAGGATCCGCCGCCGGTCGCGGGCCCCGTGATCGTCGGCGCGGACGGATCGTCCGACAGCGATGGCGCACTGGCGTTCGCCTGTGAAGCCGCGCGGCTGCGAGGCGCCGGGCTGAGGGTGGTGCACACCTGGAACGACATCGTCGCCGACGGCGTGCTCCGGCCCCATCCGTTGCAGAACGATGCCACCGAACTCGACCAGGCCGAACGCACCGAGCTCGCCGACCGGATAGGGCCCTGGCGAGACAAGTACCCGGACCTTTCGATCGACCTCGAGGTGACCCGCGGGCGCCCGGTCCGGACGTTGCTCGAGCGCGGGGAGCACGCGCAGCTGATCGTGGTCGGCTGCCGGGGCCGCGGTGGCTTCACCGGGATGCTGCTCGGCTCGACCAGCCAGGCGCTGATCGTGCACTCGCCGTGCCCGGTCGCGGTCGTCCGGTCGCAGACCACGGGAAGCGAGGAGACAAGGTGACCGACCGGAACCGGACGATCGTGGTGGGGGTCGACGGTTCGGCAGCCTCGGTGACGGCGGTGTCGTGGGCCGCCCGGCTGGCCTCCTCCCGTCAGCTCGACCTCGAGATCGTGCACGGCCGGCAGGTCGCCGCGTTCGGCCACAGCGGAGGCATGGCGGGCATCGACGTCCTGATCGACGCCATCCGGCAGGAGGGCGAACGCATCATCGCCGTCTCCCGGAAGGTGGCGGCCTCGATCGACGAAGACCTGCTGGCCACGACGGAGACACCGACCGGAACTCCGGCGCCCCTGCTCATCGGACGTTCGCGGCGGGCCCGGATGGTCGTCGTCGGCGCGACCGGCTCGGGCGGCTTCGCCGGGATGCTCCTCGGCAGCATCCCGGCCACCTCGTGAGCCACGCGCACTCGCCGGTGGCGGTGGTCCGGGGCCGGCACGACTCGGCACCCGTCGCGGAGTCGGGCCCGGTGGTGGTCGGGGTCGACGGGAGCCCGGCGAGCGAACCCGCGATCGCCGCGGCGTTCGAGGAGGCCTCGTCGCGCGGTGCGCCGCTGGTCGCGGTGCACGCCTGGTACGACAGCACCTGCGAAGACTTCTCCGGCACCGTCCGGATCATCCCGCGGTGGGAGCCGGTGGCGGACGACGAGGAGCGGCTGCTCGCGCGGCGGCTGGCGGGCCGGCAGGAGAAGTATCCGGACGTCGAAGTCCGCCGTGTGCTGCGCCGCGACCGCCCCCGGCACGCCTTGCTCGAAGCCGCGGAGAAGGCCCGGCTGGTCGTCGTCGGCAGCCGCGGGCGCGGCGGGTTCACCGGGATGCTGCTCGGCTCGACCGGCCAGGCGCTCGTGCAGCACGCCGGCTGCCCGGTGCTCGTTGTCCGTCCGGAGGTTCCGGTCGCGGAGTGAAGCACCGGATCTTTGCCGGTCGCCGCCTTCCCTCACCTCACGGGAGCCTCCGGGGTGACGCGGCGGGTCAGCACGTCGGCCACGGCTCGTCGTGCCGTCGTCGCCGTCGTCTGGCCGTAGCCGATGCGCAGCAGCGTGTGGACCTGCCCGCGGCCGCCGAAGATCCGGTCGAGCGCTTCCCGGGTCTGCGGTGTCTCGAAGGGCTGCGACAGGAACGAGGTCGCCAAGCCCGCCGCGGTGGCGGTGAGGAGCACGTGCTGCATGGCCATCCCGGCCCGGACCTCGGCGTCCGGCCCGCGGTCCCGGGTGAGGACGGCGGCCAGCAGCGGGTCCTGCTCGAACTCGCGCGGCGGCAGTTCCTGGTTGGCGTGCGAGGCACGCAGCGACACCGCTCTGGCCCCGTACGGCGGAGGCCCGGCCGCGCTCGCCGGCACGCCGTCCGGGGCCTCGGTATCGCGGCGCATCCAGGACGCGGTCTCGGTCTGGAACGCGAGATCGTTCTCCTGCAGCGCTTCGGCACGGCGCACCAACGTCGTCACGGTGGAGAAGTGCCCGGCCTCGTCGAGGTACTCCACCTGCCCGCCTTCTTGAAGCGCGGCCGACTTCAGCGCGACGCGGGCAACGGGCGGCACCAGCCTGTCCAGGAAGGGCCTGCGGTTGGTGTGCCGCCGGAACACGGCCGCGGCGAGATCGCGGTCGGTCTGCGTGACCCTCCGGTTGCCGTCGAGCCGGATCACGGCCAGCAGGTCGGGCGCGTCCGGATCCGGGATCGTCCGGACGGTCGTCGCGATCCCGTTCGCCTCCAGGTGGACGGCCGCGTTGAACGCGGCCGCGCCGCAGGACAGCCGTGCTTCCCGCGCGAGCGGATCCGCTACGCCGAGCACGCGCTCGCGATCCAGCCACACCTCGATCGCTTCGCCATCGAGCACGAACCGCCAGGGCTGGGTGTTGTGCGGAGACGGTGCGCGGACGGCCGAGGCGAGGGCCTGCTCGAACATCGCCGGGTGCGGTCGGCTCATCGCGCGCTCCGGACGTCGGGGATCTGTATCACTCCAGCATCCCCGGCAGCGGCCGTCCCGCGCACCGGCCGTTGGTCACCAGCGGCCGGGACCAATGGCCCGCAGGCGATGGTGCTCAAGCCGTCCCGGTGGGCGGGCCGAGGGCGCCGCTGGTGGTCAGGATCAGCACGGCGGAACCCACCGCGTCCGGCGCGGCGGCCGCTTCCAGCGCTCGCTCCGCCGCAGCCGGGTCGGCGCCGGGCGGGACCACCAGCAGGGTCAACCGGTGGATGTGCGGTCCGATCACGACGATCGTGTGCCGATCCAGGCCGAAGAACCCCGCCAGCCGGACGAAACCGCTGTCGAGCGCGAGCGTCCGGGGAGCCAGATCCCACACACCCGGGTTGAAGCCGATCCGGTCCACCGGGCCCGAGTCCGCGGCGAGCGCGGTGACCAGGGCACTGAATTCCGCGACCGGCTCCCGCGAGCGTGGCCACCAGGCGCCGTCGAAGCAGCCCTTGACCGCACCCGGCGGTTTCACCCGCAGCCGATGCTCGACGGCCGGCGAGCCGACCACGGGCCCCGCGGTGCTCTCCGACGAGAACGTCATTTCCGGACACGCATCGCGGCGGTCGCTTTTTCCGGTCCGCCCGAACAGACGCAGCCGCGGGTGAACGCGCCGGCCTGCGTTGCCGTGCAGAATCGGCGCGCGATCACGTCGTGCGATTCGGCAGGATGGGGACACACCGCACAGGCGGTCACCACCGGATCGCCGATTTCCGCGACGGCGACGCCCGATTCGACATCGATCATCGACATACCGGATTCTCCTTTTTCGGATGGCTGACCACGCGGACGCGGTCCGCTGATCAGACGAGAAAAGTCGGGACTCGCTGGATATTCCGGCTTCGGATCCCGGCTTCACCGAATACGCCGAGGTCCGGGACGATACCTCCACCTTACGCGCCGTGCCGGCCACACCCACGCTCCGGCCCGGCCGCCGAACGCCCCTCGGAAAAAGGTCACACGACTCTAGGCCCGGGCCGCGTGAGGAAGCAGAGTCGCTGCATGACCTCGGCGTCGCCCCGGACGCGAGGATGACCTACCGCGGCCGCGCGACGTCCCGTCGAGCTTCCCCCCGCCCGGTGAGTTTGCGCGCCACCGTCCACCCCGTTCCCGGCTGCTGTACGCAGCCGCCGACCCGAAGGGCCCGTGTGATCACGTTCGGTCTCCTGAGTACCTATCCGCCCACGCTCTGCGGCCTCGCGTCGTTCACGGCCTCGTTGCGCGCCGCGTTGCCGCCGGGCTCCGCGGGCGGGGTGGTCCGCGCGGTCGAGTCCGCGGCTCCCACGGGCGGCCCCGAGGTGGTCGGGGACCTGGTCGCCGGCTCGCCGGCAAGCTGCCGTGCGGCGGCGACCCTGCTCGACCGGGACGACGTGGCGATCGTCCAGCACGAATACGGCATTTACGGCGGCCCGGACGGCGAAGACGTCCTGCGCGTCCTGGAACTGCTGCGCGTGCCCGCGATCGTCGTACTGCACACCGTCCTCAGCGCGCCGACACAGCATCAGCGCACGGTCCTCAACGGTGTCCTCGCCGCCGCGGCCGCGATCGTGGTGATGAGCGAGACCGCGCGCGCCCGGCTCGTCGCCGGCTACGACGTCCCCGCCGGCCGGCTCGTGGTGATCCCGCACGGCGCCCCCGACAACGGTGGCCCGGCAGCGGCGCCGCACCACAGTCAGCACCGCCAGATCCTGACCTGGGGCCTGCTCGGCCCCGGCAAGGGCATCGAATGGGGTATCGAGGCGATGGCCCTGCTGCCCGCCCAGTGGCCGGAGCCGCGTTACCTGGTGGCCGGCCGCACCCATCCGAAAGTGCAGGCACAGCAGGGAGAAAGCTACCGCCGTGCGCTGATGCTCCGGACCGAGCGGCTCGGTGTGCGGGACCGCGTCCGGTTCGACGCCCGCTATCTCGCCGCCGCGTCGCTGCGGCGCCTGGTGGCTCGCGCGGAGGTGGTCCTCCTGCCCTACGACTCCCGCGACCAGGTCACCTCCGGGGTGCTCATCGAAGCCGTCACCGCGCGGACACCGGTCGTGGCGACCCGCTTCCCGCACGCCGTCGAGCTGCTCTCCGGCGGCGCGGGGCTGCTCGTGGACCATCGGGATCCGGCGGCCATCGCGCACGCGCTCCAGGAGATCCTCACCGACCGGGCCGCGGCGGGCCGGATGGCCGCGGCCGCCGGGATCGCCGCCCGCAGCCTCGGCTGGGCGTCGGTGGCCGCGCAGTACAGCCGGCTCGGCGCCGAGCTCGTCTCCGCCCGGCCCCGGGTCGTGGCGTGATGCTGGACGACCGTCACCTGCTGCGCATGTCCGACGACGTCGGTCTCTTCGAGCACGCGTGCGGGGCCATCCCGCGTCGCGAGCACGGGTACTGCCTCGACGACGCCGCTCGCGGCCTGGTGGTGCTCAGCCGCGAGCAGGACCTGCCCCCGCGGCTGTCACGAGTGCAGGAAACGCTCTTCGCCTTCACCGCGCACGCGCACGAACACGGCCGCTTCCGCAACCGGCTCGGCTACGACCGCGCCTGGCGGGACGCCCCCGGTCTCGGGGACTGGTGGGGCCGCGCGCTCTGGGGGCTCGGCAGTACGGCAGTACACGCCGGACGCGGGTGGCTGCGCGCCGAAGCCCGGCTGCTGTTCGACGCGGGAGCCCGCCGCCGGTCTCCGGACCAGCGTGCCATGGTGTTCGCCGCGTTGGGTGCCGCCGAGGTGCTCACCCGGTTCCCGGCGGACGAGCCGGCGCGGGCGCTGCTCGCCGCCGCCGTCACGACGATCGGGCCGATTCCCTCCGGCCCGGACTGGCCGTGGCCCGAGCCCCGGCTCGAATACGCCAACGCCGCGGTCGCCGAGGTCCTGATCGCCGCCGGCGCACTGCTGCCCCACCCGGACATGCTCGCCGACGGCCTGCGTGCCCTGGACTGGCTGGTGGACCGGCAGACCCGGGACGGCAGGATGTCGGTGGTGCCCGCCGGCGGCTGGGCGCCACGCCAGTCGCCCCCCGGATTCGACCAGCAGCCGATCGAGGTGGCCGCGCTCGCGGCGGCCTGCACCCGGGCCCACGCGGTCACCGGCGACGCCCGCTGGACGTCCACTGTGGAGCTGGCCCGCGCCTGGTTCCTGGGCACCAACGACGCCGGTGTGCCGTTGCTGGACCGGGACACCGGTGGCTGCGGCGACGGGCTCCGCGCCGACGGCGTCAACCGCAACCAGGGTGCCGAATCGATGCTGGCGATGCTCGCGACGTTCCAGCTCCCGCGGCTGCACGCCAGCGCGCTGATCGGCGCCGGTACGGCGTGACCGGGGAGAGCGCGGGACTGGTGACCCGGCACCCGGGCGGGATCCGGCCCGATCCCACCCGGGTCATGACGAAGCTGTTCGTACCGGGCGAGGAAGCACCGGAGACCCGGTCAAGGGCGGGTGCGTTGATCGCGCGCGTCCTCGCCCTGCCGGAAGGCTCGGTCGATTCCACAGTGGACCGGGTCCTGGCCGGTTTCGCCGGCCGCCACCGGGATCTGCTCGCGGTCCTCGAGCACAACGCGTCGATCATGAGCCACCGGCTCGTCGATCCCCGCTCTCTCGACGCTCGGCGCCGGCTGCTCCTCGGCGCGTACTTCACGCACGAGTACGCGGTCGAGGCGGCTGCGCTCTGCAACCCGTCCCTGGTGGCGCACCCCAGGCAGGACGGACTGTCGCCCGGGCAGGTGCGAGTGGTGCTCAGCCTGCGCGGCATCGGCGAAGGGCACATCTCCTCGATCGGGTTCGCCACCGGCGTCCTGGGGCCCGGGACACGCGCGGAGTGGCATTCCCGGACCGGGCCGGTGAGCACGGGCGAGCGCCAACCGGACTCCTGGAGCCGCTCGTGGCTGCGCGCCGCCCTGGACCACGACGACTGCGACAACGAAATCACCGCCACCGTGACCGCGACCCTCCCCGATCCCTTCGGCCAGCACGACCTCGACCACGCGCTCGCCACACTCGATCCACGCCTGCTCGAACGCGCCGGGGCGGCCGGCACGACCCAACGCATCCGCGAACTCGCCGCCTCCGGCTACACAGTGAGCTTTCCCGGCGACACCGATCTCGCGCAACGGCTGCTGTGGCCGGTCGGCGCGACCGAAAGCCACGGCATGGAAGATGCCCGCTTCGTCCGCTTCACCGCCGAAACGGGCGAGACCGATTATCGGGCCACCTATACCGCGTACAACGGCGCCACCGTGACACCGCGGCTGCTGGAAAGCGCCGACCTGACGTCGTTCAGCGCCGTCGCCCTCACCGGCCCGGCGGCCCGCAACAAGGGAATGGCGCTGTTCCCCCGGCCCGTCGGCGGCACCCACCTCGCGTTGTGCCGCGGGGACGGGGAAACGATGAGCCTGGCCACCTCGTCCGACGGCCGTTCATGGTCCGGTGAGGTGCCGCTGCACGGGCCGACGGCGGCTTGGGAGCTGCTGCAGGTCGGCAACTGCGGGTCGCCGCTGGAAACGCAGGCGGGCTGGCTGGTGCTCACCCACGGCGTCGGCCCGATGCGGACCTACGCCATCGGCGCTCTGCTGCTCGACCTCGCCGACCCGGCCCGGATCGTGGGCGCGCTGCCCGAACCACTGCTCCTGCCGGACGAGGACGAACGCGACGGTTACGTCCCCAACGTCGTCTACTCCTGCGGCGGGATGATCCACGACGGCACGCTCTGGCTGCCCTACGGCAGCAGCGACACCCGGGTCGCCCTGGCCACGGTACCGGTGGATGCCCTCATCGCCCGGCTCGAAGAGGCAGGCGCTTGACCGCGGTTCGTGTTCCCGCTTCTCGACCTGGACGGCGAACAGCCCGGCAGGATTCATCGAGCGGGGTGATCAGGCGAAGCACACGACCGTGATGCCGGACGCACCGCCGATGCCGGTGAGCCCGGGGATGCCGTTCGCCGTCACGAGGACGTCGGTGCCGCCTGCACCCGTGGTGCCCGCCGTGCCGGTCATGGTGATCGTGTCGTTGCCGGCCAAGGCATCGATGGTGCCGCCCGTGGCCCACCGGTGACGGTGACGAAGTCGTTGCCGGCGGTGCCGGTGAGGAGCTGCCCGGCGGGAATGCCGGCGATGCAGGTGACGGTGTCACCGGAACCGTTGAAGACACGGGTGCAGCCGACCGGATCGGCGTGGGCCGCGCCAGGGACGATCAAGGCGAACCCCGCGGCGGTACCCAGTCCGATGAGGCCGGTGCGGGTTCGACGAGCCGTAGTGGTACGTACGCTTGATCTCATGGGAAAACCTTCGTGGTGTTGAGTGGATCCGGGCTGAAGCCACGGAACCGGGAGTGCGGCTGATAGCCACTTTGACGATGACATTTCCGTGCCGGATATCCGCAGCACGGTCTGCCAGTACTCCCAAACCCCACCCTCGCCCCGTCGCGGACACTTTGGCAACCAAAATACGATAGTTCACTCCTCTGCGAGGATATCCAACGAAACGAGAAGCCGGATCCGGGCATAACCATCGAATTCAGTGAATCCGATCAATCGCGCAGCAGCACGGGGCCGCCCGCCATTCACATCGTTGCAGGTGTGGCAGCTGAACTCCTTCACGTGCCGCCATTTGGGCGACCCCGCTATCGATCATCCGGCGCACAGGGATAGGCTGACTCCCGTTACCCCAGACCTCGGTATCCGACCTGCTCGCCACGATTGCGGCGCAGATCAGGAGCCGGGGTCTTTTTTGTGGACAAATCCCACCCGGCCCGTTCGGTGAATCAGGACGCCCCTGGGGAATCTCCTGCCGGCACGCCGCGCCGCAGCCCCACCACTATTGCGCTCCAGGAAAGAGATCGTCATGAGACACATCCACGCCATAGCCAGGATCATGTTCGGAGCCGGCGTCGCGACCGGAGGCCTGATAGCGCTGGCCCCGGCGGCGCAGGCCATCACCATTCCGGTGGCCTGCAGCGAAAACGCGCTCGTCGCCGCGGTCGACCTCGCCAACTCCACCCCCACCTCCGACACCCTCGTCCTGGCCGGTGGCTGCACCTACGGCATGACCACCGCCCACGGCGGCGCCGCCAACGCGCTCCCGGTCATCACCACCCCGATCGAGATGATCGGCCCGGCCACCGTCACCAACGCCTCACTACTGGGCCTGGGGGCGTTCCGGATCGCCGAAGTCGGCCCGACCGGCAACCTCACGCTCACCACCGGAGTCGCCTTCACCCGCGGCAACGTCCTGGGCAACGGCGGCGGCATCCTCAACCGGGGCGCGGTCACCCTGACCGGAAGCACCCTCACCGGCAACACCGCCTCCGGTAACGGCGGCGGCCTCGCCAACGCCGACACCCCCACCGGGACCGCACCCGCCGCAACCTTCACCAACAGCCCGCTGACCGGCAACACCACCCTGCTCGGCGACGGCGGCGCCATCTACAACGGCCTCCGCGGCACCCTCTCCGTCACCGGCGTCTCCGGCAGCCCGCTGTTCATCACCGGCAACAGCGCCGGTCGCGGCGGCGGAATCTCCGCGGTCGGCTCCACCGCCACCACCCTCACCCAAACCGCCGTCACCGACAACCACGCCCTGCTGCTCCTGGGCAACTCCGGCGGCGTCTACCGCCAGGGCGGCACCATGACCACCACCAACGCCCCCATCACCGCCAACACCCCCAACAACTGCGTCGGCAGCGTCCCCGCCGTCCCCGGCTGCACCGGCTGATCACCGCAGCCCGCACGAAGATCCCGTCAAACACAAAGGAGAACCCATCATGGGCATCGTCATCATCGGCGGCTTGATCGACTCCGTCGTCGGCATCGTCAACGGCGCCGTAGCCGCCATCACCGGCGCCGCCGGCGCCGTCCTCCTGCCCCTCCTGCCGCTGTAGCACCACGGCTCGACCACCACGACCCCCGCGGCCACACGGCCGGCGGGGTCGTGCTGAACAATCCGAACACCGCAAGGGCTCCGGGGCGAGGATGTCCCTGGCAAGATCCTCACCGGGATGGGTAGCCCCGGGTCGGCCGTTGCGAACTCGCGGGCTACCGGGCGGGTGCGCTCTTCGCGCGGAGTGGCGTGCTCACGTCGTGCAGGTGTTGCAGGACGTAGTGGTAGGTCTTCAGCAGTCCGCATTGGGCGTAGTCGATCCCGTGGTCGGCGCAGAACGCACGCACCAAGGGCTGCGCGCGGCGCAGGTTGGCGCGCGGCATGCTGGGGAACAGGTGGTGCTCGATCTGGTAGTTCAGGCCGCCGAGCGCGAAGTCGACCCACGGACCGCCGCGGACGTTGCGGCTGGTGAGCACCTGCTTGCGCAGGAAGTCGAGCTGGGTCTTGTCGGTGAAGGTGGGCATGCCCTTGTGACCCGGCGCGAACGAGCAGCCCAGGTAGGCGCCCCACAGCCCCTGGTGCACCGCGATGAACGCGATCGCCACCGGCGGGGACAGCACCACGAACACCGCACCGAGGTAAACCCCGACGTGCGCGAGCAGCAACCCCGCTTCGAGCCACCGCGCTTTGACTTCGCCGCGCCACACCGCTTCGATTCCCGCCCAGTGCAGGCTCAGCCCTTCCAGCAACAGCAACGGGAAGAACAGTGCCGCCTGGTGCTTCGAAGTCCAGCGCACGAACCCGCTCTTGCCGGCCGACTGTCCCCGGCTGAAGGCGAGCAGCGGGATGTCGATGTCGGGATCGTCGCCTTCGTGGTTGGGGTTGGCGTGATGGCGTCGGTGCTTGCCCATCCACCAGCCGTAGCTCATCCCGACGAGACCGCCGAACGCGTAGCCGGCGCGGTCGTTGGCCTGCCCCGTGCGGAAGATCTGGTTGTGGCCGGCGTCGTGGCCGAGGAACGCGATCTGGGCGAACACGACCGCGAAGAACACCGCGGTGGCCAGCTGCCACCACGAATCGCCCAGTACCGCGAACGCGACGCACCCGCCGGCCAGTGCGAGCAGCGTGAGACAGATTTTCACCGCGTAGTAACCGTGACGACGGTCAAGCAGGCCTTCACCCCGCACGAGACGGACAAGATCACTGAAGTCGTTACGCGACTTCGCGCGAACGCCGGCATCGACGCTCTCCGGAGAAACCATCATGGAAGCCCTTCCCCAAGTCATGGCGCCGGGGACCAGGGCGACCACTTGTTCGCTACCCCACCCGGATTCCCTGCGGATTCCGGTACCAAACGAGACGAGGCCGACGCCACACCGAACCGCGGGCGTAACCAGTCACGCCGGCCTCCGGGGGCGGAGTCCCGGTCACCGGATTCGCTCTCCGGCGGAAGCCGGCCTACGATTCGTCAAGAGCAGCACCTCGCGGCAACCCCGGACCCCGGTGGCCGAACACGCGTCACCCGCCCACCGGGAGCAGCTGATGACCAGCGTCCAGAACACGACGAAACCCCTCATCACCCACGAGTTCATCCGGCGAGCGGCCGACGCCTGGGTCCGCGCCGCGGACGCCGGGATCATCGACGCCGCGGAACTCGTCTGGCTGCTGCGCCACCTGCCGGCGGATCCAGTGCGGCCGAAGGTGACCGGATGACGGCCGCCCCGGTGCCGGCGTGGGAATCCGCGGAGGTCGATCTGCCCGGCCGGATGCTGACGCTGGTCTACCGGGTCGCGTGCCAGACCGGCCAGTCCCGGCGGACGAGTGTCAGGTTGTGCAGCCGGATCCTTTGTGCACAGCCGGATGTCACCGAGTCAGGGGCGGTCGTGGACGCCGGACGGCAGGTGCGCGCCCGCGTCCTGACAGAGCTGCGCGCCGACCTGGGCCGGCGGATCGATCGGTCACGGCTGGACGCGGCCCTGCGGGACGCGGTACTGCTCGACGAAGTGACGCTGCTGCCGCCCCGCCAGCGCTTCGCCTTGTGGTCGACGGCGGTGGAGCACCTCACGACGGCCGAACTCGCCACCCGCACCGGCTGGACGTCCCCCCAGATCGCCCGGCTGCTGCGGGGCGCGCTGCGAACCGTGACTTCGAAGGCCACCTTGCCCGCGTGAAGACGCACTGCAGGTGCCTCAACGCCGAACGGCCGCGCTCTCCCCCGTCGCGCGGCCGGTTCTGGTCGATCCCGTTCGTCCCGGTGTGGGCGACAGGATCAGGGTTGTCTACGACGCGGTCGGGAGCAGGCAGGCGTAGCTCAGGGGGAGCAGGCTCACGAACGTCCCGCCGGCCCCGGTGCAGATCCGGCGGGCCTCCGTGACGCGGCGGTCGGCGGGGCTGAGGGGGTTGAACAGGCAGACGTAGCCGACCGGGGTCACGGTGAGGGACAACACACCACCGGTTGCGGCGCACAGCTGGGTTGCGTTCGCCGTACCGGAGCCCGGGCCCGTCGTGGGCGGAGTGCTGGTGTTCTCACAACTGGCGTGGATGTCGGGATCGGGTGCGGGTCCCTGGCAGGTGTCGGTGCCGAGGCCGCCGTCGAGACTGTCCTGGCTGCCGTCGTTGGAAGCGCCGATGAGGGTGTCGTCGCCGGCGCCGCCGGAGATCGTGTCGATACCCAGGCCGCCGGTGAGGGTGTCGTTGCCGGTGCCGCCGGTGAGGGTGTCGTTCCCGTCCCCGCCGTTGATCGTGTCGTCGAAGTCCGAGCCGGTGATCGTGTCGTTCCCACCGTTGCCGTTGACGGTCTTGCCGGGGTTGGTGCCGCCGCAGTCGATCGTGTCGTTGCCGGGGCTTCCGGTCACGGTCGTGTCGGTCTGGGTCACACCGGGGCCCACGACGCAGTTGACCGCGGCATCGGCGGCCGGCGGCGCGATCATCCAGACGGCCGGGACCGCGATAACCGCGGCGACGAACCCTCGGCGGAATCGAGCATGTCGAATTCTCATGACTTCATTCCCTGGAACGCAATTCAGCGATGTCTCACCTTGACGCGGCGCGCCAACGTGACTGAGTTGTGCGAACCACAAGCCATCCACATCCGCCGCGGTTTCGACGTCTGCTTCCCGGGTACAAAAAACCTCGGCTCGTGATCCGACTCCGCGAGCATCGCGGAGATATCACGTCACCGAGGTCCGGGGCAACGACACAAGAATCTACTCCCGCATCCACCCGGATCAATACCGCTGTCCCCCGAACGGACGCACACTCTCCGGAAATGACACGGTGATTGCGGGGCCGACGGCGACACCGAAGACAATTAGAGTCCCATGCAGACGCATTTCCACGAAACGAGCCGCACGGTTACCGCGGGGCGGGCCGTTCGGCACGAACGGTCGCGACGTGTGCGGCGAGTCCGTCGAGCAGGCGGTCGACGGCCCAGCGAAAACGCGTGGTTCCGGCTTCGGGGTCATCCGGTGGCGCGGCGACCTCGAAGGCGACCGAGCCCAGGAGGTGGGTGTTGATCAGGTAGGACGCATCGGCGGCGGCCCGCCCCAGGCCGGCGTCGGCCAGGATGGCCAGCAGGGTCTCGCGCACCGCCAGCGTGTGGGGACCGTCGGGTGGATGACTGAGCATGAGGTGCACCGACCCGGGATGGGCCAGCAGTTCGGCCCGCAGTTCGAGGACGAAGGCCCGGATGCGGTCGCGCCAGCCTTGCGACGGATCGGTGAACCGGTCGTGGTTGACCCGGCCGAGCAGGTGCTCCGCCAGCCCCCTTACCACCGCGGCCTTGTCCGGAAAATAGGTGTACACCGCGTTGGGGGCGACACCGACCCGGGCCGCGATCCCCCGGATCGTGACCGCGTCCGCACCACCTTCGGCGAGCAGGGCGAGTGCCGCGTCGAGGATGTCTTGCTCACTCAGAGTCCGCCGGCGGCCCGGGTGACCCGTTTTGCCCACTTTTCCTCCCGGCAGCCCGTATCGGATCGTCTTTGTACAGCGTACAGTTATTGTACATCGTACAGATTTGAGGCGAGGACATGAACGCAACCGTCCATCCGGACCCACGAAACCCCGGCACGCCGGACCGGTCCTACCCGGTGCAGGTCCGGGCAGTGCTGGACACCACGGTGTCACGCGGGTTGTGGCTGGTGAAATGGCTGCTCCTCGTCCCGCACGTGCTGGTGCTCATCGTGCTGTGGGCCGCGTTCTGGGTGCTCGGCGTCGTCGCGTTCTTCGCCATCCTGATCACCGGCCGGTACCCGCGGAAGATCTTCGACTTCAACGTCGGAGTACTGCGCTGGACCTGGCGGGTGAACTACTACGGCTACGGCGTCCTCGGTACCGATCGCTACCCGCCGTTCAGCCTCCGCGAAGAACCCGGCTACCCCGCCACCCTGAGCGTCGAATACCCCGAGCGGCTCTCCCGCGGGCTCGTGCTGGTCAAGTGGTGGCTGCTGGCCATCCCGCACTACCTGGTCCTCGCGATCCTCATCGGCGGCGGGACCGGCGCCGCGTGGGGGCTCGACGACCGCAGCTGGGCCTGGGGCGGCAGCCTCGTCGGCCTGCTCGTGCTGATCGCCGCCATCATCCTGACGTTCACCGGCCACTACCCCCGCCCGCTGTTCGACTTCATCGTCGGCATCCATCGCTGGGGCCTGCGCGTCGCGGTCTACGCCGCGTTGATGACCGACCGGTACCCGCCGTTCCGCCTCGACAGCGGTGGCGACGAGCCCGGCGCTCCCACGCCCACGGAACCCACCGAGACACCGATGCCCGCGGGCCACACGGGTCCGTGACGGGAGCCGGCCAGGACATCGGCGAGCCGGCGGTCGGCGACGCCCGCGCAGGTCAGCGGAGCCGCGGCGGGGTCACCCGGGCGGCGCTTACGGCTTTGCGGGGTCCCACGTAGGCTGGAACCTCGCCCCGGCCCCCGGCGAAGAATCCGCTCTACCGCCGAACGAATCGGGGTGTGGTGTGGCATCGCCGCCGGAGGACCTTCACGACGAATACCCGGTGGGCTGGGTGCTCACTTACCGCCGGCGCCGCACGCCCGGACCACCCATCGGCAGCTGCGCGATCGGCGTGGTGCTCGGGCCATCCGTGCGTGACCCGAGCACTGGATCCGACCGGGTCCCGCTCGGCCCGGTCGAAGGCGGCGCCGGCATCCCGGCGATCTGGGTGTCCGAGCAGGACATCATCGGCCTGGCTCCCGGCCCTCCACCCGAGTGAGCCCGGGCTTCGAAAGCGGCTCTGAAACATCAGCATCCACAAAGGACACTTTGTGCTCGGCGTCGCCGGCGCGGACCCGGACGCGCCCTTCGTGGCGCGTCCGGGTGGCGCGGGGGCCGTTTCGTGACGGTCAGGACGGCTTCGATTCGAGAGAGCGGTGCGGAAACACCACCCTGGGCACGGGAGCGGCGACAGCGGCCGCGCGCGAGGTGTGGATGACCAGGGTTTCGTGCAGGCGGCCGATCTGTATGGGCCGCCACGTCGACCGCGTCGTCGCCACGATGCGGAGATCGGTCCGCGGGGCGGCCTGCCGGTGGCAGGCGATCAGCACCTCGAGCCCCGCCGAATTCAGGAAGCAGACCTGCGAAAGGTCCACCACGAGCCGGCGCGGGCACCGGCTCAGGATCCGGTTGAGGGCCCGGTCGACCTCGGGCGCGGTGTACAGGTCGAACTCGCCGTCCAGGGCCAAGACCGCGGTACGGCCCACCAGCTCCTCCGACAGCTTCAGGCCCATAGCGGGCGAAGGTGCCCCGTGCGGGCCGAACATGAGCAACACCAACGGTTCCGGTGCGAAATCCCGGCCACGGCGGATGGTCAGCGCGCTGAGTTTCATGAGTTCGCTCCAGGCGTCGCCGTCCGGCTCTCACCACATCGGACACTGCACGGGCCCTGGTGTGGACGTCCGGTCATCGGCTGGCGGTCGTCGCAAGAGCGGGGACTCGGCACTTCGGCGCTGTCCTCCCGAGTGTACCGCCCCCGGAACCGGTGAACGTGATCGTTCGGACGAACTTCGTTCCCGGAGGCGCGAAATGCGGGTGGTGCGGGCTGTGCGTGTAACCTCGGAGGTGTCCGGGAGCATTTCGCACGGAGGTGTTCGAACCTACGTCGTCCCCGGACCCGAGACCGGCCGGCTCGCGTGGCCTGGGACGGAAGCGCCGACATGCAGGCGGGCGGTTTATCGAGCACCGCACGAACGCCACCGAGCAGGGCATGGCCGCCGCCCGCAACCTCCTGGGCGCCCAGCGGCCGCTCGCGCCGGTCCCCTACTTCTGGTCCGGCCAGTACGACCTGAAGATCCGCGCCTACGGCCACCTGCGCGGCCGCGACGAGATGCGGATCGCCGAAGGCAGCCTAGAAGAACGCAAGTTCACCCTCATCTACCGCACCGGCGACCGCCTCTTCGCCTTGCTTACGAGGCGTGCCAACCGGGGCCGTAGGAGATCGTGGGGACGAAGCGGGCCAGCGCGAGATCGGGGTGAAAGGCGTTCATGGATCCTCTGCTCTGTCTGGCGGGTCGTGGTGGCCGGTGTGGGCAGACCGACGTCGGAAGCGATCACGGGTGGTGCGCCGGTCCCGCACCACTCGCGTGATCCCACCGGTTCACCAGGTGACGGGCAACTCGTGCGCGCCGTGGACCGTCATGTCGTTGCCGACGCGGAGCTGCTCCAGCGGCACGGCGAGCCGGAGGTTCGGCAGGTGGCGCAGCAGCGTGGGCAGCGCGATCTCCAGTTCGGCGCGGGCCAGGTCTGGCCGAGGCACTGGTGGACGCCGTGACCGGGTCGAGAGGAGCGCGGGCGCGCCAGGTGCGCAGGGCTTTGGGTGGCTGACCGGCGGCGAGCACACCGGTCAGCCGATCGCCGGTGCGGTAGGCGACGAGGAGCCGCCGCGCCGTACTCGTCGCACATCAGTCCGTTGTGGATGGTCAGGCACCGGCCGGCTCGGCTGAGCCGGCCGGTGCCCGCACCTCACAGCTGGCTGGCGTAGGCCGCGTCGAGGGTCTTCTTGGGTCAGGGGAGCACCTTCGGTCATCTGGTAGACGAGCCGCCGGGCGTCGTCGTTGAGTTCGACGATGCGTTCGGTGGCCTTCATCCCGTCGGCGAAGGTCACGATCCTGGTGTCCGGCTCCGCCATCCGGACGCCACCGGCGTCGGCGCCATCGCCGGTGTACCCCTCAACGTCGTGTCCGCAGCCGGCATCGCCGTCGGCGGGACGATGACCGTCGGCGCCGTCGGCGACCTCGCCCGGCACGCCATGACCGACGACCACGTCGAACCCGTCAAACCGCGCACCAACCCGACCAAACCCACCAAGACGGACCGGCTCAAAGAACACCTCACCGACAAAGACCTCGACGGAGCCCGCCGCGAACTGAACGGCGAAGTCGTCGCCCGCAAGGGCGACGGCACCCCCTGGGACCACGCCACCGAAGTCAGAGAGGCCCAGACCGGCCTCTCGAACCAGACCAACCGGCTGAAACGCCAGCTCAGCGACTCGCGACTGGCACCTGAAGACCGTCCCGCCATCGAGACCGAGCTGTCCGAGGCCAGCCGGCTGCTCGACTACAGTGAGCAATGGGTACCACGCGGATAGCAGCTACACCCACGCGACCACGAGAGCTGACACGAGGAGCCATGGGGACCAGTCCTAACGTCGACGAATCGCTCACCCTCGAGCAGATCGAAGACCGCCACTGGGGCAACCCACCAGCCGACGCAACCCGGCTGATCAAAACCGTCTACGAGCTGCGCCACAAGCCGGTGGGTGCCATGGACACCGAAGACCTCCGTGTGCTCCTGCTCCAGCAGGAGAGCATCGACGTACTGGTCCCCGTCGCGCTGACCGACCTCGAACAGAACCCACTCGCCGAAGGCGACTTCTACCCCGGCGACCTGCTCACCGTAGTGCTGAAGACCCCACAGGCGTACTGGCAGCACCCCGACCAGCGTCGTCGCGCTTCAGCCGTGATCACGGCAGTCGAGGCCCTCGGCAACCTCGACGATCACGGCGCACCACACGACACCGTCTGGCAACAGATCCACGCCTTCCGCGGCTGACGACAGCCTGGTGTAACACTTTGCTGGACGCGCGGCGACACTGACCTGCTGGGGGTTGAGAGAGGGAGTCGCTAGAGTTGCCGGCCACCCTGCTCGACGACGTGGCAGACGTCGCGTGAACGGACCAGTTTCGCGAGGAATCGGTCGGAGTCGCCGCGGATGGAGTCCCCCGTTCGGTGGGTAAGTGGAGCGCATAGTGCAGTGCGGTGATCATCGTCTTGCCGATGCCGCCGTCGGCCCACGACACCGTGTGCGTAGTGGTATCGAATGGATCGAACCAATCGAGATCGAAGCCCTCCGGCCACGACTCGATCAACTCCGCGCGCTGGCCATGAGCATACGAGCCAAGCCTCGTGATCGATCAGACAGGACATCTGTCCTTTGTGGTCTACCCGTTCACGATCATAGTCTCGCGGTGATCCGCCGTGATCGCGGCAGCACGCCGTCACCGCATCCCGGCGAAGTCACAGTCACGGATGGTCTTCTTGTGAATGAGGTGTATGACCATGACATCTGGTGATGGAGTGTTCAAGCGGTGTGGGTGCCGGTGCCCGGTGACGGGGAGGCAGCTGGGTACACGTTGCCGCCGATTGAGCGAGTCAGAGCACGGCTCGTGGTGGTTCGTGGTCGAGGGGTTGCGTACTCCGGACGGTTCTCGTTCGCGGGTGCGTCGCGGTGGCTACGTCTCGAAGGAGGCCGCGAAAGCCGCCCGAGAACAGGTCGCGGCGACCGCCAAAGGCATCGGACTGACAACCGGT
Organism: Streptomyces sp. MN03-5084-2B; assembly: GCA_033793495.1. Taxonomy (GTDB): domain Bacteria; phylum Actinomycetota; class Actinomycetes; order Mycobacteriales; family Pseudonocardiaceae; genus Amycolatopsis. Next base: position 156,363 of record JARAWT010000004.1, read on the forward strand.
CACTGGCTGGATTACTGGATCACCAACTGCAAGCTACGTCCCAGGACGCGCCGGTCCTACCGGCAGCATGTCCTCACGTACCTGATCCCACAGCTGGGTGATCTGCCATTGGTGACACTCGGCGTGAGCGACGTGCAGAAGGCGTTCACCGCGATCGCAGCCGGGAGCGGATCCCGGTATGGTCGGCTGGCACCGTCGACGGTGACGCGGGTCCGCGCGACGTTGAGCTCCGCCCTGACCGCCGCAGTCGGTCACGGACTGCTGGCACACAACCCGGCACGAGGCCGCGAGATCGAGCTGCCGGAAGCGGTGAAGCCCCGGCCGTACGTGTGGACCGAAGAGCGAGTGGCACGCTGGCGGGCAACCGGATGGCGCCCGGGACCGGTGTGCGTGTGGACGCGAGAACAGACGGTCGAGTTCCTGAACGCCATCGCCGGACACGAGCGCTACCTGTACTACCACCTCGTGGCCGTCACCGGCCTTCGCCGCGGCGAAGCCGCCACCTTGCGCGAGGTCGACGTGGACCTGCGACACAACGAGCTGTTCGTCATCACCAGACCAGACCCCGAAGAGCAGGAGGACGACGACGGGAAGCTCAAGAGCCGCCACAGCACGCGGACCATCGCTCTCGACCACGTCACCGCCAGCCTGGTGCGACGCCACCTCACGGCGCAAGCCGGGCTGCCTGCAGGACCAGACGGAGAGCGGTACCTGTTCACCACACCCACGGGGATGCCATGTCGGCGTGACCGGTTCACCCACGAGTTCGAGGACCTGTTGGTCGAGCGCACGAACCTGCCACCGATCCGGCTGCACGATCTCCGTCATGGCGCGGCCTCGCTGTCGCTGGCTGCCGGCAACGACCTCAAGAGCGTCCAGGACATGCTCGGACACGCCTCGATGTCCTTCACTGCCGACTACTACGTCTCGCTCTACCCCGGCACCCGCCACCAGGCCGCCGAGAAGATCAGCACGTCCCTGTTCGCCGCGCCGCCCGGCCGTACGCACCGGACCCGGCTCCCGCTCCACTGCCGACGCGTAGCGGGCAGTGCCGCACAGTGCTGTCACATGTCGACAACTGCCGCAGAACCGGACCCTCGGACGACAAATCCGCAGGTTCGCCGCCTTCGCTGAGCACCAAATGTCGGCCTTGAGCTGGAGAAACACGGTCTACGCGGGCTACCGCCGAGTACTACGGGACTCCGATGCGTCTCCGTTACGCGCGCCGTGCCGAACCGCTCCGGCGCCGCCGGGCCACACCCACGGACACACCACGCCCGACGAACACAGACGCGGAACCACACCCAGAGGGCGCCGACCGCCCATCGCCACAACGACGATTTCCCCGCAGCAGCAACAAAAACGACCGCCGCCGCCAGATCGAACATCCGGTGCCGACGTGCACTCACAGGCCAACCCGTTCACCGGAGCCTACGGCCGCGGACACACAAGGGGCCACACAGATCGACCTGACCTGCAGAAAGATCGCCAAATCGAACGTTTCTGCAGGTCAGACACATGATCGCAGTGGGCCGCCTGGGGCTCGAACCCAGAACCTACGGATTAAAAGTCGGCGGGGAATTAATGTCGGCGAGTGTCACCGAGTGCCGCTCTCTGCCAATAAATGCAGGTCAGCCGACATTTTCGCCACTCTTCAGGGTCGTGAAGTGTTGCATAGTGTCAGGCACTACGCAAGCAACGGAGCCCCATCGGAGACGCACTGCCCTGCCAGGCTGGTCCATTGTGGACGATACGGTGGCGCTCGGCAGTTAGGCGAGAGGCCCGCAGCGCGCGTCCCTGGGGATGCTGGTCGTGGGGTCTGTCCGGCGACGACGTGGGCTCCGGGAACGGGGGTTAGATCAGGCGATCGCGCTGCTGGGCGGCTTCTGCGCGCACGGCGGTGAGGAATCCTGCAGTGACTCGTTCGGTGACCGCGTCGCTGGCGGCCTCGTCTTCGGGGTCGACATCGTCGCCCAGGTCGGCGCATTCGGCGTAGACGAGGTAGCAGCCGCGGATCGCGTCGAGCAGGTCCTCGAGAAGGTCTGGTGCGGGGCTGGTGGGGTTCAGGTCGCACAGGCCGAGCATCGCGAGTCTGGCTTGCAGCTCGGGATCGGTGGCCTCGTGCCGGGCGACGAGTTCCCGGGCAGCAGCGACTCGGGTAGCGAGGGCCTCGACGTCGGGGATGCGGCCATCGGCGACCAGAACAGCCTCGCGAACCATGCTGGTGACCACCACCCGCGGTGATGTGCCGGCCTGGAGGTGGGTGAGGATGAGGGTAGGGAGCACGAAGTTGAGGGCCTCGAGGTCGTCGGCGTACTGGACGACCTGCGTGACCTCGACGTCGGCGGCTTCGGCGGCGACGGTGGCGGCGGCATGCAGCCAGTGCGCGGCCGCCACGGCCGCGGCAGTCGGCTCGATGGAGTCGACCAGCTCCTCGCTCGGCTCGAGCAGCGTGTCGTGCAGCAGCTGGTTAGCCGCCTCGACCTGGACCGGGGACACATCGTCACGGCTGAGCGCGACGGCTTGCTTCGCCCGTGCGGTTAGTTCGCCCCGTTCGGCATCCTCGACCGCGCTCAGCTCGATCCCGACGTCACTGGCCACGCATTCAGTCAGGCCGGGATCGCCCACGGCGTGCAGGGCGCGGCCGACTTCGTGCGCGGCTTCAACGACCGGGTTGTACGACTCGACCAGCAGGCCCTGCTCATCCGGCAGCGCGGGATCGACGACTGCGGACACGACCTCCACGAAGGCATCGCGGTTCTGCTGCCGGTGCCAGCCCTCGGAGTTGGGTTCGACGCTGAGGGCCGAGCTGGCCGGATGGGTGTAACAGCGCCACAGCACCTCTGACAGCCACGTCAACGCTGATGCCAGGTCCAGTAGATCACCGGTCGCGTCCGGATCGCGGGTGGGCAATTCGGCCACCGTGGTGGCGAGTTCCCCGCGACCAGTCGCCCATGCGGCCAGCAGCGCGCCCCGATTGAGGTCGACGGCGTAGTGGGTCATCCAGCTCCTCCCGCCTTGCTCCAGCGACTCACCGTACCGCCGTCGCCGCTCCGAATCGGACCGGACTACCAGCCGCGGACGTGTATTCCCAGGGGCGCCAAGCCAGTCGAGCCCGACGTGCACGTCAGCGCCGCGGCAGTCCGGCGCGATCGCCGACATGGATATGATCGGTCGATACGGTCGGGAGGAAGCATGGCGGAAGAAGCGTTGCCGGGGGTGGACCTGGAGCATCCCAGCGTGGCTCGGGTCTACGACTGGTATCTCGGCGGCACGGCCAACTGGGCCATCGATCGTGAGTTCGGCAGGAAGGTCCTGACCACGTTTCCGGCCGGGATGTATTGCGCCAGAGCCAACCGCGCGTTCCTGCATCGCGCCGTCCGACACCTGGTGGCCCGCGGCATGCGCCAGTTCGTCGACATCGGCTCCGGCGTTCCCACGATGGGCAACGTGCACCAGGTCGCCGACGAGGTCGCCCCCGACTCCCGCGTCGTCTACATCGACCACGAACCCGTCGCGGTCGCACACTCCCGGATCCTGCTAGAACAGCGCGGCGATCCCGCCCGCCACGCGGTGATCCACGGTGATCTCCGTGATCCCGACGAGCTCTGGGACGCTGTCGCCGAGACCGGCGTGGTCGACCTCGACGAGCCGCTGGCCCTGCTGGTCACCGCGGTGCTGCACGTCCAGCAGACCGGCCCGGACGGCCGGGACATCGGCCCGGAAGCCATCGCGCAGTATCGGAACCTGCTGCCGGCAGGCTCGTACCTGGTGCTGTCCCAGATCACCCACGAGGGACTGCCCGAGGACATCGCAGCCCAGCTGCACGCGATCATCGAGATGTACGACAACGACGTCAGCAAGCACGTGCTCCGGTCGAAGGCGGAGTTCGGTGCACTGTTCGGCGACTTCGCACTACTGGAGCCCGGCGTCACGTGGACGGCGTCCTGGCACCCCGAGGACAGCGGCCCCGACACACCCGTCATCAACTTCGCGGACCCCAGCGAGTCCGTGATGCTGGCCGGAGTCGGGCGCAAACCCTGACCGTTCACACGGCGGCCGACCACCGCACCGGTGACCGCCGACGACATGCTGCCCTCGGCTGACCCCGCTCGTCGGCCTGGCACCGAACACCAGCCGCAACCTCAACCGCATCCAGTAGCGCACCTGGGCAACACGGACACCTAGCAGCCAGCGAGGCGCGAAACCAGCCGGTGCTGAGGGCACGCTGCGCTGACCGGTCCGGTCGGAATGCCGCATGACATGCAGGACCGTGCCCATCGCGACTCCCGGTACGACAGTCGTATTCGTGCCGGCACGGAACTGAGTCGTCAGTATGCGTGCAGGCCCTCCCTGACATGCCGATCTTAAACAGCACCTGCCGTGGTGCGCACGCGTGCCAACCCAGCGCCGGCTCACGGTCAGCTTGTAGTGTACGAAGTTCGTATACGCCAAGCGCTTTCTACGGAGCTGGCTGTGTCGCATGCCGTCGTTCACATCCGAACAGGGCGTCCCGGAAAGTTGCGCCCTCAGACTGATGCAGAGGCTACCCATGGCAATCAGTGACTCGGACATCTCGGGCGCGCTTTCTGCCTACCTCGAGCGCTACCCGGATGAGGCCGCGCAGCTATCTGAGCCGATGCAGCTGCTGCGTACGGGAGAGAATTTCGCTTCGCGGCGGACCTTCCCGATGCATGTGACTGTCGGCGCACTGCTGGTCCGCAACGATGTCGAGATCCTGCTTGTCGAGCACCGCGCGTACGGGATCAGGTTGCAGCCTGGAGGCCATCTCGAGCTGACCGACACTACGCTGATCGACGCGGCAGTGCGCGAGTTGTCCGAGGAGACCGGAATTGACCCCGGCAAGGTCTTCCTAGCGGCGCAGACGCCCGTCTACGTCGAGTACGGCAAGGTTCCGGCACGACCGCCAAAGGACGAGCCGGAGCACTATCACCTCGACTTCGGGTACTCCTTCGCGACGGCGCAGGCGGATATCGGGGACATTCAGGAGTCCGAGGTGACGGGTGCCGCTTGGTACCCGCTCGCCGTGGCCGAGCGCCTGGTCGGGCCACGCATTGCGCGAGCGATCACCGCGCCAGACCGGATAGGTTGACCGGGCTGAGCTGCTCGCGCCGGTGGTTATGCTGGCCATTCGTCGCGAAGCACCGAGTAGAGCACCGAATCGCGCCATGCACCGTTGGTGAATACGTGATCGCGCAGGACGCCCTCGCGCGTGAAACCCAAGTGCTCGACTACCGCTTGCGAGGCGAGGTTGTCCGGGCCGATCGCCGCGGTAATGCGGTGGAGATCGAGTGAGCCGAACGCGAAGTCCAGCATGGTGTTGACCGCGTCAGTGGCGAAGCCATGGCCCCAGTGGTCCGCAGCTACCGCGTAGCCGAGCTTTGCGGCTTTCACCCCGGTAAACGCCAGGCGACAGGTCCCAATCAAGGCGTCGTCATCCATCCGGGTGATCGCCAGGTAAAACTCGTTGCGAGGCTGCGACTTGGCTCGTTGAAGGGCGCCGTCGATCATCTCCTGTGCAGCGGCCGGGCTGCGACTGTCGAACGACAGGAACTTGGTGACCCGGTCGTCCCCCACGATCGAAAACGCTGCGGCGCCGTCCGTATGGCGGAATTCGCGTAGTCGTGTCCGTCGCCCCGTAAGGAGTACGTCGCCATCGGGTGCTGTCGGCTCGGTGGTTGTCACTGCGGCAGCGCCAGTCGCTGAGACGCGAATGAACGCATCGAGTCGCCGAGTTCGTCGATCGCGCGCCCATCTGCGTCGAGCGTGGCTAGGCGGTTCTCGACGTGCTCGACTGCTGTCACGACGCCGTGCGTGCGCTGGGCAACGGGCAGCGCGAGCACGCTGGCCATCGCGTCCGCTGCACCCTCGAACTCGCCACTGTTGATGCGAGCTATGGCCAGCGCGCACCGCGTACCTGCTTCGTCGCCGAACGCTCGCTCCGAGGCAGGTGCGGCCTCATACGCTGCAGCGGCTTCCAGGGCGAACTGTTCTGTCTGGTCGGCATAGTCGGGCCCGGCCCATGCCAGTGCCTCTGCGGCGTAGTACAGCTGACGTGGCCGGTTGAAGGTGCAGAAGCCGCCGAGCTCGTCGAGATCGTCGCGCCGGACTTGGTCCCGGGCTTCGGTCGCTCGATTGACTGCGTCCCGAGCCTCTTCATAGCGGCCGAGCGCCGCGAGGGTTCGTGCCTCGCCAGCTGCCAGCCAGACGGCCGAGGTGTTGCGGCTGCGTTGTGCGAACTGTGAGCCCTCGCCAGCGTATCGAACTGAGTCGTCGTAGCGGTCGGCCCAGTAGGCTATCAGCGACTGCAGCCCTTTCGCCCAGGCCTTCAGGCCGTCATGGCCGGCGTTGTCGGCGGCGGTGAATGCCGCACGGGCATGGGTCATCGCTTCCTTGGGCGAGTTGAGGTCGTGGGCAGCGCGCGCCATGAGCCCGGACGCCACGCCTGCCAGCAGGAACAGGTCCACGGTCTGGTTTGGGCGCTGGCGCCCTTCGAGGAGCCTGAAGATCTCACTCTGTGTCGCGCTCATCTTTCCGAGCAGGGTTTCCAGCGGTTTCTGCTGGTAGTCGACGGTCAGCCCGCGAACGTCGTCGGTCAGTTGGTCGAGTGTTTCTGCACCCACGTTGGGGACCTCCGTCCTGCCCAGGAACTCGCGCGCCAGCTGAGCGCTCGTGGCGAGGACCTGTCGTTGCCAGTCCTGCCGCGCGGGATCGTGCGGCAGGGCGATTACTTCGTTCGGGTGTGCCTGGAGGACAAGCCCGCTTCCGTGCGGTGGGCCGAGCAGCCGAGCCGCCGACTCACAGAACATCTGCTCAAGTGCGGCCTGAGAGTGCGGGTATGGCTGGCCCTTCATGTCGCCGCCGAGCCAGCGGTACGCCTGCCGTTCTGACAGCTCGGTGCCCGTGATTTCCCGGTAGCGATCGCGCAGGTCTTGGACGGTCATGTGCTGCTGCTTCATCAGCTGGGCAAGCCGGGTGCGTGGCAGCTCGTCCTCGACCATCTTCTCTCCCGTCTTCACGGACGAGTCCCAGGTTAGAGCGCTGTCACCGGCTCGGCGAGCTTGATCGCCAGATGACAGAAGAAGGCAGAGGAAGTCAGGGACCGTGACGTTCCGAAGTCAGCGGGGATCACGCGAACCTGAATTTGTCCATCCCCACGCTGCGTGACCAGCGCCAATAGGTGAAGACCAGGAGAGGACCTGGATCATGGTGACATATTCGATCGCAGATTCACTCTCCGTAGCAGCCGCTGTCGTTGTTGCTGCTCGTCGCCACCGTCTCGTTGTCGGGGCTGTCGGGTGGGCAGCTGGTCGAGGCGCGGCAAGACAGGATCGGCCGGAGCGAGCGGTGCTCGGGCCCCAGGTCCAGGGTTCCGCAGTGCCTGAGAGCTGCCTCGCCGGCCGCAGCACTCTTTCGGCCTGGTGGTTTGGGTTGACCCCCTGACGTCGCCTCTGCCACCAGGCGCCCAACCAGCTGCCCCATGAAGCCTGCGCGATTGGCACAGGGGTCAGCCGGGCGTCCCGCGCCGGACATCGCGGGACGCATGAGAAGCGCAGGCGGCGCGAACCGGGCAGCACTACCTGGTGTGCCTGCGTCGCTGGTCCGCGCGGTCGTACGGCGCCGCCCCGGGCTGCGCGGACCAGCCCTCAAACTCCGAGAGGAATTTCGCTATGACGATCACCGTTTCGCGCCATCCGACTGAGTCGCTCCGCAGCGCCGCTCTCACCTACGTCGAACTTGGCTGGCCTGTGTTGCCTGGCCCGGTGTGCGACGGGCTGGCGAGCTGGCATCCGGTCACCGCTGAGCGATTGGGGTGCTGCGAAGCGGTCGTGGACGACAAGTTAGCCACTACGGACAGCACTGTGATCGAGAGGTGGTGGGCTCACCACCCGCATATCGTTCTGGCGGCGACCGGCAGGCAGTTCGATGTGCTCCGCGTTCCGACCCCTGCAGCCTCCCAGGCGATCGCGCTGATGTCACTTCCGCTCGGCCCCGTTGCCCTCGCCGCGGACGGCGTGCGGTTCTTCGTTGAGCCGGGTGCGATGCTCGGGCCGGAGCTGGCCAAAGTGCATGGCGTCGAGTTACTCCAGGCCGGTGGACTGACAGCTCTTCCTCCGAGCCGGGTCAAGCCAGGTGTCGTGTCATGGTGGATTTCGCCCTCAGCAACGCAGGGCCGACTCGGTGACGCTGAGAGCGTTCAGGCAGCGCTGGTCAAGTCCATGCGTTCCGGTTCACCTGCACGCAGGACAACTCGGGGAAGCCGAGATAACCAACACCTCGGAATGGGCTGATGGCCGGACGTGAAAGTCCGTTCTACACAACGACATTCGGCATCGCCTGGGCAATGATAGAAAGCGACTTCATGCAAGCATACAGACGTTCAGCATCTCACAGTGCGGAATAGCATGCGTTCTCGGCGAATATTCATCCGCGGTCTCGCGTTGTTCAGTTTGCTTTCCTCCGTGGCAACAGGATTGCGAAACGGAAGTAATTCCCAGGCCGCCATTACCGAAACGGATCTCAAAGCCGACCTCATAGTTGGCGAACCAATCCGTAAGCCAGGCACGGCGCTAGTCCAGCGACGAGCCACCCAGGCCGTCGGTCCACGGTCCACACAGAGACCGACGGAGAGAAAAGGCGGGATTTCATGCTGATCAGCGTGGACGTTGGTGGGACTCTGGGAAGCTTCGACAGTCCCAGCGTTCCCGACCTGTTGATGCGACTATCGCCAATTTCACGTTCGGCAATCGCAGAATACGATCGACAGTTTCTTCACCCAGCTCCGGAGTTGACCGACGAACTGATGTCCCAGATGTGTCGGATGCTGACAATACGCAGGTCAGCCTGGAGCAGGCTTGGCACACCAGGCCAGTTCACGGCCTTCGACTATGCTCCTGAGGCGCTGGCGCGCCTTGCTGCGCTGGCACCGATCGTCACGCTGTCCAACGTCTCGATCGTTGCTGCACCGCTCCAAATGGTTGATGTGCGGGAACAACTCGGTCGGCACCTCGGCGCCATCTACACGAGCTGCCAGCTGGCGATGCGGAAGCCGGACTACCGTTGCTGGGAGCGCATCGCATCCGATCACGCCGTCCCCGTTGACGACATCGTTCACATAGGGGATCGACTCACAGAGGACGTTCGGGGAGCACTCTTTGCGGGCTGTCGCGGAGTCGTATTCACGAATACTCGCAAGGAGTCGGTGCCGGCCGATATCCTGTCTCACCCGAATGTAGCAGTTGTTGAAGATTTGTCTGCCTCTGTTCGTGTTGTCGAGGCTTGGACGACTTCGCCCTAGCCAACACAGTTGAGCCTCGCGCTTGCGCTCGGAGGCGTCGATTTCGATCGCAAGCTCTGGTGAGGAAATTGATCAGGAAAGGAGGTGCGATAATGGGAGAAGAGGAAGCTGTGACCCCCTTGGTGGTCTCGGTTCAGCCGACGGTCGTGACCAGTGATCGGACAGAATTCCATCTGTCCGACGGTGCGGACGAGGGCGAGACCCGCGACCCGGCGTAGGAATCGACAGTTCGGGGAGGTCTCGCGGGCCCGCGCGGGGCCTCCCCTCGATCGGAGGGAGCCACAGATGGAACATCAACTCGTTGCAGCAGCCGAGAAGGCGCTTGGCTGGTCTAGCGCGGGCGATCTCGGCCGGCGATTTGCACGCGGATCGCTCGCGGACGTCGAGCTGTGTCCGCGCCTTCTCACACCGACGCGATTGCTCGACATCGTCATGCGGCGCAGCCTTGCCGCACACCGCCTTCAATGCCTGGTGGACGGCACATTCGTCCACCCGCAGAACTACCTCACCCAAGCCACCGCGCGGCGAGGGAACGCGGTGCCCATGGCTGACATGCGACGCTTGGGCCAGCTGATCGACGAGGGCTGCACCCTCGTCGTTGACGAGGTGAACACCTACGATCCGACCTTCGAGGTTGCCAGCCGCGCGTTGCAGTGGTGGTCGCGTGAACTCGTCCAGGCCAACACGTACCTCACGACCGGGGCGGCAGCTGGGTTCAACATCCACTGGGACGACCACGACGTCATCGTTGTGCAACTCTCCGGCTCGAAGAACTGGGAGGTCCGTGGCCTGGCGCGGCCTGCTCCGATGTTCCGGGACGCCGCGCCCAATCCCGAGCCGCCCGACGAGGTCGTTTGGGAGGGGACCATGGAGGTGGGCGACGTGATGCACATCCCGCGAGGTTATTGGCATCGGGCGACCCGTCAGGAGCGTGGCCAGGGCCATAGCCTTCACGTTACGTTCGGGTTCACGAAGCGAACCGGCGTGGACTGGCTGACCTGGCTCGTGGACAGGTCCCGTCGGGACGAGCTGTTTCGGCATGATCTCGAACGGTGGGCGCCGACGAGCGTGCGCGCCGAGCAGGCGTCCGCGCTCCGCGAAGCAGCAACCGACCTGATCTCCCGCCACACTATCGACGATTTCCTCGCGGCGCGGGCACAGGAACGGCCTGCTGGTCGGCACATCGTGACGCACGGAGTGTTCGGACCGGTGAACGCCGTCGTCTGCGTTACGGACTTCCCGCCGCATGTCAGCGAACAGGGCAACGAGGTGGTCATCAAGGCCGGGCAGCAGGAACTCCGGTTCGCTAGGCGCGCGCTGCCTGCCTTGCGGCTGCTGTTGTCGGGTACTCCCGTCGCAGTCTGCGACGTGACGGCCACGACGGGGGTCGACGCGGCGACCCTCGCCGACGCGCTCCTGGCCGCGGATATCTGCGCGGAGTTCACGGCAGAGCTGGCCGCCGGCTATGACGGCCTGGTCAACTCCGGAGCGAGCTGAGTACGGACTCGGCCAGCATGCGAGCGGGCTCATAAAGTGCTCCCGCGCGTTCGCCGGCGCCGATGTACTTCGAGCACTGGTACAACTGGGCCACCAGTCCAGATCGAGTCGCCAGATCCTTGTGCCGTTCCCGGGAGACCCGCTCAGCCAAACTGGGAACGGCCAAGGACTCGCCCAGCAGCGTCGCGGAGTCGTAGCCGCGCGGCGCCAGCCCCCAGTCTTCCCAGTCGAGCACGACGCAGTCCGGTGACGTCAGGTTCGCCCACGCCAGGTCAGCGTGGTTGGTGGTCCACTCATCGATCGTCACGTCGACACCGGTGAACACCGCGTCGATCGTGGCCTTGATGCGCGCCTGCGTGATCGGCTGCAAGCCGGCGACCCGCGTAGTCGGCTGCTGAGCCAACGCGTCCAGTGAGCTGTTCAGCGTCGCCCACCAGCCTTCGGACAGGTCTGGTGCTTCCAGGAGAATGCCGCCCGGCTTGATTGCGGGCGCCATCACGCGCTCCGTCTCATCCGCGCGCCACATCAGCGCCGACTCCTGCTCGTACCAGGACACGCCTTGGAACCACGCAGGCTTCGCCACCCCCTGAATGGCCGCCGCGGCTTCGACACCGTTCCAGCTCTGGCCACCGACGCGGTCGAGTGGGCGCACCTCGATCCGGACCCACGTGTCGCTGGCCGTCGGCATCCCTACCGTCCGGCGCTTACGCACTATCGCCGACCGGTCTAGTTCCACACCCAGCGACCGCTCAACTCGATCCAGTACCGAATCGGTCGACGTCTTCCGCAAATCTGGCGCAGGCACAGGGCTACTGGACATACGTAAACCGTACCGAAAGGACATGCCGCGAGGAACCTCGACACACTGACCGATACTCAGGCCGACTGCCAGCAGTTCTCGAGGATACCCATCTACTGACACCGCGGAACGACCTGCGACCAGACGATGCTGTGGCGCAGGTGCTTAGCGGAGGCTCTCGACAATCTCCGCAGCAAGGCTGGCGCTCCCGGCAGCTACGAACCGCTGTCGACGGTTCATGGCCTCGGCGATCTCGGCAATCGAGCCGAAGTGATAGTTGAGCGGTACGGGCCTCCCGTCGAGGTCGAGCACGACGCCGCCGGACGCGTGGAGGATGTAATGGCCAGGGGCCAGGTCCCAAACAGCGAAACCCTTGGCGAACTCGGCGGTAGCTTCCGTCATGCCCGCCGCAACATGGCAGAGGCTGACAGAGCCGAAGTCCACCCCAATCCGTCCCCTGCGCTTGCCGTCGTTGCCTGGCGTGTCGAGCGCTTCGAGAAACTTCGACTGCCGGGCGAGCGGGAGGAACCGTTCGCCGGGACGCATCAGAAAGTTGGTGACCAGTGACTCGAAGAGCCGCCTGCTTGTGTGCTGTCGCAGTTCGTATGCATGGGAGTCGGCTGTGATGACGAACGCGCGGTCGATGCCGTGCTTATCACGGGCGCCGACATAGAGCTGGAGATGATGGAAGATGTCGCCGACCACCGCTATGACCGGCCGAGCAGCGGCGCGGGAGTAAACCATGACATGCGTGTAGCCGAGCAGCCCGCGGACGGCGAGTTCACTGGTGTCCAAGGGGTCGACCAGAACGCAGAGGTCCGGGTCGGGATCATCGCCGACGATCTCTGGTTCCGCCTCTTCAGAAGCGTAGACGAACGTCCCGAGAATCGAAGCGAGCAGCTCGCGGTAGCGACGATGCATCCACAGGTCGTGCTCCGACAGGAAGTTGTCTTCGTGTCGAAGGTTCTCGCTTTCGCCGCGTCGGCCGGTTAGCGCCGCCTCGACTAGTCTGGGACGTAGATCCAGCATCACGCCGCGTACCATCTCGGCGATCCTGCCGGCGAGATCGGGGATGCCGCTGGCCTTCTCCACCACTGTCTTTCCCATCTGCTCAGCGAAGCTCCAAAGGCGGCTCGATGCCCGGTGGGCTCATCGTCGCGGCGATGAACACCGCCTCGAACCTGGCTGCCTGCATGATTGCTGCGCCGGTTAGGTCATCGAAACTTTGGACTTCCAACGAATTGCCCTTGGTCATGGCGCCGAAGACCGCGAAATACAACTCTGCTCCCGGGTATCTCTCCCGCAGTTCCCGCGCCACGAGCCCAACGACGTCAGCATGCTTGACCTCGAAGTCACAGATCACGATCACCGGAGCCTCCACCGCTTCAGGGTAGTGGGACTCGGCCGCAAAGGTGATCTCGTTCCGAACGCGGTTGCACCTGAGGTACCCGATGGAGCAACGGTTGAATTGGGCGGACGCCAGGAAGGTCGCCATGACCAAACCCGCTTCGTTGATTCCGATGCAGATGTCCGCGTCGAGTCGTCGTCCGAGGCTCTTGATCTGTCGCATCAGCCGCTGGACGCCGAACCCGAAGGTGTTCCAGGTCAGGTCAAGCAGCTGGCCAGGATTGGGGTTGGGCAGCGAGAACAGACAGATGGCCGGGTTTCCATGATCGATTGTCGGCACGACGAGGTTGAAGTCTTGCCCGACAGCATTATCGACTGTGTGGGGACCGCCGACCACGGCGTTGCGAACCTGAATTGAGTCGCTGGCAGCAGCGACTGGCGCGTGATCACCTGCGGCCTTCAGCGCTAACTGATCTTCCGGGGCCAGCTTCTCGTACGCCTCCTGAACAAGGTCGCCCGCGAAAATGAACTCGCTAGCTGTGCCGTGCGGTCCGAGTCCGTACGCTTTTGCCAGGATGAGCAAGCTCGCAAATGATGGCGGAGAGCCAACTCCAGGAGCTCCGCGCGTTCGCGCCCAACTTTCCCACGCGTTGATCGTGGTTCCACCCAGCGTCGTCTGATTGCCAGCCACCTCGTTGTAGCGGATGGCTGCTTGATCTTGCGAGAGCCCAGCTGAGTACCGGAACGCCTGGATGCTGGGCAGATCCCGATGACGGTTCATCAGCTCGCGGGCTGCGGCTTTCACAGATCCGCAGGAGAAGAACAGCTCCCTGCCTTGCTTCGCAAGTTCGCGCCCCCGCGCTTGAGGAGATCCGATCTGGTTTCCAGCCACGTTTCCACTACCCCGTCGCCCCGTTTTGCGGCTCGCCGCTCACGGACCGCCAGCGTCCACACTACTGGTGCCCATTGCGATGGGCAACTTCCACGAAACCGCAGGTCAGCGCTACGCAGGGATCCGAGGGGAACCGGACCGCCTCGCAGGTGCGCGAAAGCCCTGGCCCATGCGACCGTTTATCCAGCTTGATCAACGATGGACGAGCACGTACGGGCTTGGGCCCGCTCTCAGCGACTGAACGTAGGTGGCAAGCGACCAGTGGAAGTGTCCATGACGGCTTTCCCTCACAGTCGTCCACCCAGAACAACCGAACCGAGTGATCATGGACTTACATCAAAGACGTCTCGTTTCGCCCACGGTTCAGTATCCGAGGCTTCTGCGATCGGCTTCACCGAGACGACCTCACCAGCGGCGCACCCGGCGCCCAGTGTCGTCGCCGCCCGGCTACGGCGCGGCGTCGAACTGCCGAATGGACGGATCGCCGGTGAAACCGATCGTGTCGTCCATCTGATCCTGGTACCCGACACGGGGACAATGCCTGATCACCTCGTGACATTCTGCGGGATGACCGTCTGGCCAGGCCAATCCGACCTCGTCGCTGCCGGAACGGGTATGCCGTGCGTGCCCTGTGTCCTTGCATCCCCCGGGCCACAAGGAACACGTGTCTGTGACACGGTGGACCTGCAATGATCGACATCGGCGTCCGGCCGATCACAGCGCGGACCGCCGCCTCGCAGCCCCGACGACATCGACGTAGCTGCGTACACGTGAGGCGGGGCCAGCGTCAGTGCGGCATCGTGTCGGCGACCCCGGTCTGGCGTGGCTGGCGGGGACGGCGACTGCCCAGGCCTGCCCCCAGGGGAACGCGGTTGACGACCAAGGCCGTGCGGGAGGGGCACAATGGCTGCCGACGACGATGACCGCGACGTCGGCCACTGGAACGCGCCAGATAGATCCGTGCCGACGGTGCCGGCGGAACTGGACTCTTTTATCGGCCGCAGCGCTTTGCTCGAACGTAGCAGGAACTTGCTGAACAGCGACGGAACCCGGCTGGTGACGTTGACCGGCTTCGGCGGAGTCGGCAAGACCCGGCTCCTGCTCCGCCTTGCCCACGAGTTGACTGCAGGGCGCGGATACCGGGACGGCGTCGTCGTGGCCGGCCTCGCCGAGTTGCGCGAGGGCGGCGACCGGCTGTACGCCGCCATCGCTGACGCGCTCAGCATCGAGGACAGCGCGTCGACGCCCGGCCTGGACAGGCTCCGTGGCTACCTCCAGGACCGGCAGCTGCTGCTGATGCTGGACAACTGTGAACACTTGGTCGGCGCCATCCCCGGACACGGCCCGATACCGACGCTGCTGAACACGCTGCTGCGGGACGCTCCTGGGCTCCAGGTGATGGCGACCAGCCGAGAGCGGCTGGGTGTACGGGGCGAGCGGCTGCTGCCGGTTCCGCCGTTGTGCGTCGGTGACGAGGACCGGTGCGGCTGCGACGCCGGCGACGATGGTGTGCACGAGGCGCTGCAGCTGCTGATCGACCGGGCAGCGGAGCTGGGTGTCACGATCCGTGAACGCGACTACAGCGCTGCGGCGCGACTGTGTCGGCGGCTTGACGGCATCCCCCTCGGAATCGAACTGGCCGCGGTGCCGCTGGCGGGCAACGCCATGACGGTCAGGGCCCTCAGCGAGCACCCTGACCTGTTGTCGCTGCTGGACCGCGCGACATCCGGTCAGCGCAACCACCACACGCTGCAGGCGATGGTGAGCTGGTCTTATACACGGCTGCCCGAGCCCGAGCAGCGGCTGTGGGAGCTGGCCAGCGTGTTCGAAGGCGCCTTCGACCTCGAAGCCGTCCAAGCGATCTGCCACCACCATGGCATCGCCGAGGCCGACGTTCAGTCCCTGCTCATCAGCCTGGTGAGCAAAAACGTGCTCAAGGGTGAGGAGCGTCAGGACCGGCCGCGCTACCGCATGCTCGAGACGATCCGCCAATACGGCCAGCTGGTGCTGAAATCCGGCGATGACCACCGGCTGCGCCAAGCCCACACCGCCTACTTTGAGAAGCTGGCGGCGCGCGGCAGCCGAGAATGGCTCGGCCCGAACCAGATCGACTGGACGCTCCGGCTGAACGAGTTCCGGCCGGACCTGATCGCCAGCCAGCAACGGCTGCTGGCCACCGCGCAGGCCGAGACGGGCGGGCTGGCGCTGGCGATCCATGTGAGCCAGACCTGCGCGTTCATCTTCGGCGGCCGGCTCAACGAAAACCTCCGCATGCTCGACGCGGGGCTGGCCCAGCACTCTGGCGGTCCGAGCATGAACCAGGTGGCGGCGCTGTCACTGGCAGCGTGGATCGCGCTGATCCAAGGCAACCCTGCCCGTGCTGACCCTCTGCTGCGCCACGCCGAGGCCGCCGCCACCGCGCTCGGCATCGCCGATGCTTTCGGGCCGCTGGACACGGCCCGCGGGACCTGGTTGTGGCTCGTCGAGCAGGACCCGAAACGGGCACGGAAGTCGCTGTCCTCGTTTCGCACGGCGGCGCAGGCATGCCGGGCTGTAGGTGCGAAGCCCGATGAGTGGATGGCTCGCCTGTTCCTCACGATGTCGGCGGCGTCGCTGCGCTGCCTCGATGTCGCCAGGGCTGAAAGCGTGACCCTGCTGGCGGACGCCGAGGCGGCCGAAGCCCCGTGGAGCATCTCCTGGGCCCTGTGGTGCCGCGCGCTGGTCAAGCTGCTCGACGGCGCCCCTCGGGAGGCCGCCGAATTGGCCCAGAAGGCGTTGCGCATCCAGCGGGACATCGGTGACGCGTGGGGGCCGGTGGTGGGTTTGTGGCTGATCGCGCTGATCGCCGCGCGGCTCGGCGAGTACAAGACGGCCGCGCAGGTGCTGGGTGGGGCACAGGCGCGGCAGCAGGCAACCCAGGCCAGCGTGCTCGAGCGGGGGCCGTTCCTGCGGCTGCAGCGGCTGGCTGAGGCTGCAGGACGGCACGCGCTCGGCGACGACGTGTGGACCAAGTACGTCGCGGAAGGGCAGGGGCTGTCCAAGAGAAAGATGTACGCCCTGGCGTTGGACGCGCTAGCGGCACCGGAGCCGGAGACTCCGCCAGCTGGGCTTTCCCGTCGCGAGTTCGAGGTCGCCGGCTTGATCGCGCAAGCCTGGACGAACAAGGCAATAGCCAGCCACCTGTCGATCACTCCGGGGACCGTGGGCGTGCACGTCACGAAGCTCAACCACAAGCTGGGCACGAAAAACCGGGCCGGGATCGCAGCCTGGTACCACACCACGGTGGTTCCGAGTGCGGCGCAGAAGAAACCCGAGCCGCCGTGATGTTCGCACCCGCCGTCGACGCCAGCTCGCTAGCCCAGGATGACCGGCAGGTCGACCCAGCTGTTGGGAATCATCGCGGGTTGCCGCCGCCGCAGCTGCGCCTCCTCGACGGCCAAGCGAGCGTCCGGGAACCGCCGGGTCAACGCGCCCACGACGCTCTCGGCTTCCATAAGTCCCAGCTGCGCACCCAGGCAGTAGTGGAGGCCGTAGCCGAACGCCAAATTCGACTCGGTCCGATGGATGTCCAGCTGATCAGCGCGGTCGAACTGGCGATCGTCGCGGTTGGCACTCAGGACGGAGACAAGCACGATCTCGCCGGCAGGGATCGTCGTCCCGTCGATGGTGACCTCGACTTCGGTGAACCGATGCGTCGCAGTGGCAACGGCAGGGTCGTACCGCGAAATCTCCTTCACCGCACCAGGCAGCAACTCCGGTCGCTGCCCCAGCTCACGCCACAGTCGCCCGTCGTCAGCCAGCAGGCAGGCGACGGCATTGCCGATCAGCGCGGTTGTCGTCTCGTGCCCGGCGACGAACAGGAGGAACAGAGTGCCCACCAGCTCCGGCAGGCTGAGGCGATCCTCGTCCTCAGCCTCCTGGACCAGCGCCGAGAGAAGATCCTCACCCGGGTTGGCACGCGCCGTCTCGATCAGCTCGAAAAGGTATGCCTGCATCTTTTCCGAGGCGGCATCGGCCCGCTCGGGCAGGTCCTCCATCAGGGCATACGTCCACGCACGCAACACCCCACGCTTCTCCGCCGGGACACCGATCAGCTCGCAAATCGCGTACAGCGGCAACGGGAACGCCACCTGAGCAATCAGGTCGACCTCACGCCCCAGGGGAAGGTCGTTCAGCAGCTCGGCGGTCATCTGCTCGATCCGCGGCTTCAGCGCCTCCACCCGGGGTCGGGTGAAGTGCTTCATGAGCAAGCGGCGCAGGCGGGTGTGCCGCGGGGGATCCGAGAAGATCATGTGCGGGGAGAACATGCTGCTGAGGCTGGGTTTCTTGCCGTCCACGGTGAGGTGCCTGTCCAGGATTTTGATCAGCCCGTCGACATCCTTCGACAACCGCGGATCGGCCAGCGCCGCCTGGGCCTCCTCGTAGCGCACGATGACCCAGACTGGGATCTCCTGGTCGCCCCGCGGAATCGTCGCGCGATGGACGGCACCTTGTTCCCGTCGGACGGCCGCTATCTCGTGCGCATCGTTCCACCAGTCGCGGCCGAAAATCGCGAGCTCCATCGTCATCCCGATGCCTTTCTTGTCCGTGACGCCTGCCCTGGCGCGGGTCGCGGCCGCATCGCGTGAGCGCGCCATGACTAGCGCCCGAAACCCCGCCGCCGGCGACCGCGAGGTCGCCCGCTATCGCCAGCGTGTGGGGGATTCGCGCCACTGGATCCGGTGCCGGTGCGGCACACCTTTCGCTGTCGGCACCCCGTTCGATGCTTGCCACGATCAGAATCGGTGATCATGGCTGCGGACACCATTGGGAAAACCGCATAAACATGGTCGCTCAGACCGCATACCCGTCTCCCCGGCACCGCATAGCCGTAGTCACGAGGTCAGGAGGTGTTCACCAGAACCCCACCCTTGGAGCCCGGCCCTAGGGTCTCCTTCCGGGGATGTCGGATGGGCGAGCTCGGTCCCGCAGGTTGACAACGTCGGCAACTACGCGATGGCAGGCGTGCGCCTACGCGGTTCCCAGGCATCGCCATATGTGAAACCGCATAGCCCGTTCGCAGGAACCGCGAAAATAGCGGCCGGAAATTGGACTCACCAGGGTTGACAAGGCAATTCCCTGCCCTATCGTCGTCTACGTCGAAGAGACCCGGAGCGAACCCCAATTACCGAGATTACTGGGGTTTCAGATCCGGAACGGATCTTCCCGGCACACAGTCCGTGAGCCACCCGGGCCAGGAAACAACGCGAAACCATGCACGAAGTGCGCCGTTGACCGCGGACTACAACGCCCGACCATCGGCGGTGACAGCGCCGCGCACCGCCACGCATACCGAGCCACGCCTGTCGTCTCCCAGCATCGCCACCAACCCGTGATCCAGCCGACCTCGGAATCAGCTTCCTCGACTAAGGACGTCATGACATCCGCCCACGACCCCGGCCAGCCCCGCGATTGCATCCGACGCGACACACAGCGCGCGGCTGCGACGGGACGGCAGCCAGGTCCGGCGCTCACCGCAGCGACGCCGACCGAAAGTCGGCATCGCGCACACTGGCGCCAACGTGGAGGGTCCTCGAGATGCCCTTGCAGAGACCGCACTTGCGCGACCAGCGGCCGTGGCCACCGCCCAATCGGCCAGGCCTCCTCAATGTCCGGCTTCCCCCTCAGCCGGACTGGAAGGTGGGGCGGCACCCATCCCCCAACAGCCGGCGGCTATCGCCGTCCGGCTGCGCCGTCCCACCTCTCCTACTCAGGTCGCCGCGGTTCGAGCACGTGTCGCTACCTCGTCGACAGACGCCCCCGCGGCGATGCCTCGGATCCGACCGCCCATCGGGCCCAGCCCTCACGGTCACCTTCTGCCGGCGAGTCGGTCTGGACCGTCCAGCCAGGAGCCCGTTCGTGCACCACATCCGACGTCGGCCATCCGCGCTCCCGGCGACGATGTCGCGGCTGGACGCCGCGCTCGCGGCCGCCGCATTGCCGACCCGGTTTCCGCGAGGACACTCCCCATGCGATGCAGTCCGATCGACGCGACGCGGTCTGGACGCAGCCACGGTGCTCATCCTCGGTCGCCCCTTGCCGTGCAGGCTCGCAGCTACGCTGCACGTCGGCGGCTTCGCATCGATCTGCGATGCCATCGCCCGCGATACGGCACATCGAAGCTGAGCGCGGCACGGCTCTCGCCGGGTACATCCCAGTCACGTGGCGCTCGAACGGCGCCCTCTCGCCGTAGTAGGGCCCGTCGGCCGGACAACGACGTCGTCACCCCTACTGCAGGTTCCCTCCACCCAGGACAGTCGGGATTAGATCACCCATGACTCATCACACACCCCCGCGCATCCGCTCGGCCGGCCTCGCCGCCTTGGCCGGCGCAGCCGATGCGCTGGCCGCCGCCGCGCGGCGGGCCAATACCAACTGGGACAGGCACCGCGGCACCGGCCAGGACCGCGAGGAAAGGCTGCGCGAACTGGAGCAGCTGGTACACAGCCGTGAGCTCGTGTTGGAGGCGGTTGTCGGTCAGCTCGGCGCGCTCGCCCGCGGCGAACAGTCACCTCCCTGGCCAGAGGCCACTGACGATGCCGTTGCAGACGCTGCTGTGGCGGCCGCGAGGGCGATCGTCGGCGAGCTGCGGGATCGTGAGGCAGGCCTCGTCAGTGCTTTCGTGTCGTTGGCACAACGCTGGCAGACCACCGCACACAAGATGGAGCACCTCGCCCACCAGGTCCTGCGACGCGATCCCGACAACGCGCAGACGCTGCAGGACTACTACAGCATCAGCCACGCCGCCGCCACGCAGGCACGGGCATCGCAAACACTGACCGTGCTGGCCGGCCGATACCCAGGCCGGCAATGGCCGCAGCCGCAGCCGCTGGCCAAGGTCGTCCAGCACGCCTCCGCACGCATCGTCGACTACCCCCGTGTCCAGGTCACGAGCAATCCGGACGTCGCGGTGACCGAAACCCTGGCCGAGCAGTTGATCCACCTGCTCGCCGAGCTCCTGGACAACGCCACTCGCTACTCACCGCCCAGCACGCCGGTCACCGTCACCTTCGACAAGGTCGACGCCGGATGGGCAATCACCGTTCACGACGACGGACACGGCCTGGACGCCGAGCGGCTGGCATGGGCCCAGGACCGGTTGTCCCGACGCGTGCCCGTCGGACTGCACGAACTGGGCGAACCGCCCCGGACCGGGTTTGCCGTGGTGGCGGAAATTGCTCGCAAGCACGGGTTCCTGGTGCGTCTCGACGGCACCGCGAACGGCGGCGTCCGCGCGGTGACCACGGTGCCCCAGCACGTGCTCGTGCCTATCGACCCCGGTGTGGACGTCCCGGTGACTCCGGCGCCGCGACAGCCGGCCCGCACGCCGCCACCCGCGCCGGCCACGCCGGTCAAGCACCGCGGACTCGAGGACAGGCTCACGCCCACCGCGCCCGCGGGCGAGAAGACCCCCGGCGGGCTGCCGATCCGAGTCCCGCAGCGCCAAGCACCGGACACCCCACCACGCAGGCCTGCCCCGCCGCTCGCACCAGCCCCGGACCCGGCCGCCGAAGCCACCTTCATGACCGCCTTCGTGCAGGGCTCGCTCGATGAGCCCGGGCCCCAGATGGCCGGGGACGCGCCTGCCACGACCGACAGTGAGGAGCCACGATGACGCCCGCGAAGGACCCGCGGATGCTGGCGCAGCTGAGCGGGATGCTGGCGCAACTGAGCCAGCTGCCAGGTGTCCGCTTCTGCCTGGTGATCGCGAGCGACGGTCTCGTGGTGGCCCACACCGACGAGATCGACAGGGACACAGCCGACCCGATCGCCGCGGCGTGCTCCGCTCTGGTCGGCACCGCGACGGCCGCGGAGGGAGTAGCGGGGTTCCAGGGCCCGTTCCAGCAGAACTTCTCCCAGTGGGCCGACGGCTACCTGTTCGTCCGCCGCGCCGGCGACCGGACCTGCTTGGCCGTAGCGACCACCGAGACCGTCGATCCCGGCCTCATCGCCCGCGCCATGACCGAGCGGATCAAGCAGATCGGCGAGATCACCTTGAGCACCCCCGCCCGCGCCTGATGTCCCCCACCGACGACGAGTATCGGCCGGGCCAGGTACCGGCCTACGTGCTCACCGGCGGCCGCACCCGGCCCAAAGCCACGCTGCTGCCGGAGACTCTGCTGTCCGCGTTGGTCTACAGACCGGTGCCCGACCGAACGAGCACGCAGGAGCGGGAGCTGCTCGGGCTGTGCCGGGGGCAACTCGGCCTGGCCGAGGCCGCCGCCCACCTCGAACTACCGATGAGTGTGGTGCGGATCCTCGCCTCGGACCTGATCGACGCAGGCTTGCTCGTCATCCGGGACGCAACACCACCACGCGACATCATGGAGAAGGTCCTTGCCGGACTCCGCAAGCTCTGACAGCACCGGTATCCGCCACGTGTCTGACACCGTGACCGGGTCGGCGAAGCTCTTGGTGGTTGGGCCGTTCGGTGTCGGCAAGACCACGCTGATCGGCACGGTCAGCGAGATTCCGCCGCTGCGCACCGAAGAGCAGATGACCGTCGCCAGCGCCGACATCGACTCCCTCGACGGCGTGCAGGACAAGACGACCACGACGGTCGCGCTGGATTTCGGCCGGATCACCCTCGGCGACACCGTGCTGTACCTGTTCGGCACACCCGGCCAGCAGCGGTTCTGGCCCCAGTGGGACGGCCTGGCCGAAGGCGCCATCGGGGCCCTGGTCCTGATCGACCTGCGCCGCCTCGGCGAGAGCTTCGCCGTCCTCGACCAGCTCGACACCATCCGGCTGCCCTACGTCGTCGCCATCAACGACTTCCCTGACACCCCTGACCACGCCGACGACGAGGTGCGCCAGGCGCTCGCCCTACCCAAGGCGGTGGTGCTGCACTGCGACGCCCGCAAACACCGCTCCTCGGTCGACGCCCTGATCACCCTGGTCGGTCATGCCCTGACCTGTCTCGACGCCGCGGAGGCCCGAATCCGATGACCAAGCCCCTGACCGGCTGCCGACTCGATGAGCTGACCGGTTTGACCCCGCTCTCGGCGACCACGACGTGCCCCGACCCCGAAGTCGCCTACCAGCGGCTGCGCGAGGAATTCGGTCCGGTCGCGCCGGTCCTGCTGGCTCCCGGGATCCCGGCGTGGCTGGTGATGGGCTACCAGGAACTCCGCGCCATGCTCCGCGACGACCTGCACTTTTCTCGCGACTCCACCAACTGGCGCCTGCTGCGAGATGGCCGCATCGGCCCGGACTCCGGGCTGCTGCCGATCATGGCTCCTCGCGACAACGCGTATTTCTCCGATGGCGCCACACACCTCCGGCTGCGGGCCCCGCTCAGCGACGCCCTGGCCGCGCTCAGCGAGCAGCACATGGCCCGCCTCATCCGCGTGACCTGTGACCGGCTGATCGACCGGCTACCCAGCGACGGGCCGATCGACCTGGTAGCGCATTACGCCGCGCAGGTGCCCATGCTCACCGTCGCCGGCCTGTTCGGTATCGCCCCTGACCTCGGCGACCGGTTGCAGGCCTGCGTGATCGGCCTGTTCGGCTCCGGCGAGGACTCGCAAGCTCTGTTCGCGCAGATGGAAGCCATCCTCACCGAGGTCATCGCCGAGCACCGTACTGCGCCGGCCGATGACCTCACCACCGCATTCCTGAACCATCCCAACCATCGCAACGACGGTGAGGTCCTGGCGTCGATGTTGCTGATGCTGGGAGCAGGGTGGGAAACCCTGCAGGTGTGGATTGCGCAGACGCTGCGGATCATGCTCACCGACTCCCGCTTCGATGCGCAGGTGCGCGGCGGGCACCTCGGCATCGGCGACGCTCTCGACGAAGTGCTGTGGCGGGACCCGCCGATGGCCAACCAACCCACCCGCTGGGCACTGAGCGACACCGTCCTCGGCGGCCAACACATCGCCCGCGGCGACGCCCTGATCCTCGGGCTGGCCGCCGCCAACATTGACCCCTGGGCCGGCGCGCAGGACCGCATCGACACCGGCAACCGCGCACACCTGTCCTTCGGCGTCGGGCTGCACGCCTGCCCCGACCCCGCCCAGCGCGCCAGCCGCCTTATCGCCCGCACCGCCGTCGAGACGATCCTGCACCGCCTGCCCGACGCACGCCTGGCCGTGCCCGCCGCCGCGGTTCCGCTGCGCCCCTCGCCCTGGACCCGCGGTCCAGCCCAGCTGCTGATCACCGCGACCCACCCCCGCAGCTAAGCAACGCCCCGTTCGAAACCATTCCAGCCCCGACCTCACACCGAAAGCGTTCCCGTTCGATGCTCTCACCCCAGAAAACCAACCAGCACGTCGACGTACAGAGCGCCCGCGTGGGCATCGCGCAAGCACGAACGGGATGGGAGAAAGTCTTCTGATGGCAGCCAAAGTCGACTTGATCACAGTGGATATCAGCCGAACCCTCGGCACGTTCACAGGAACATCCACAAAGGACCGCCTGCTGGAGCTGTCCCCGTTGGCCGACGTCGCACCGGAACGTGCGGGTGAGACCGTGCGCTGCCTGCTGCACCGGGCGCCGGCGTTGACGAGCGAGCTGATCAGCCAAGTGAGTCGGCAGCTGTTGATCCCGTTCAAGGAGTTCCCGACCAGGTGGGATCGCGGCTACCTCCCGTACCCGCACGCACACAGCGCGCTCAAGGAGCTGGCTGAGATTGCCCCGGTGGTCGCTTTGTCCAATATGGCCGTCACCGGCGGGCCAGAGCGCGTGAGCAAGGTGCGTACCGAACACTTCGGCACGCTTCGTGCGGTGTACACAAGCTTCAAGCTCGGTGGCGCGAAGCCCGAACCCTGGCTATGGCAGGCCGTCGCCGGGCGCCACCGCGCCAAGGTCGAGAACGTTGTCCACATCGGTGACCAGCTGATCCCTGACGTATACGGCGCTCTCTGGGCCGGGTCGCGGGTCGTCCACGTGCGCGACGCCGCCGATGCGACCGTCTACCCGGAAGGCAGTCAGGAAAGGGTGCTCACAGCCTGCGATCTGCCGACCGCAGTGCAGGTGGTCCGGTCGTGGGCGGGTGGCTGACCCGGCGGCACGGTTGTGCACGTCCTGGCCGACGACCGCAACAGTCCGGCCACGGGCGGGTGCCGTGTTGATCTGCCAGCGGACCGGCAATAGCCGACTGTCGCCCGACGGTGCCCAGTTCGGCGCCGAAGGAGCCGCCGTACTCGATCAACCCCGGCGGCATTCGGACACCCCTGATCACCACAACGGAACACAAGAACCACCCTCAGGAAGTCCTCGTCTGATGGAACCCACCACGCCACTATCCAGCTGTCCCACAGATTCGGTTGCTGCGCCGACACACCCCGGCCGAGTCACCCTGAAACCCTGGCCGTCCATATCAGACACCGCGCTGCGAGTCGTAGCACACCAGTGGGAACCACCGGAGCTTTGCACGTGCTGCGCAAGTCCTGCACGGATCAAGGACTTCCTCCTCGGCGGAAACAAGGCCTGGGAGATCGACAAATCATGGTGTGCCAACGCGGCTCGCATTATGCCGAGTTTGGCGCGGGTCTATAGCGAGGAGCGCGATTTCCTCCGCCGGGCGATCCACTTTGCTGTGCAGCAGCGGGACATCCACCGATTCCTGACGATCGGAGGTGGCTTGCCGGACACCAAGCCCTTGACTGACTACGTTCTCCCATACACTTCGGGCCAGGCTGGCCAGGCGGTGTATGCCGACGAGGACAGATATGTTCTGGCATACCTGGATCTTCTTGCATCAGAGGATGACCGGATCGACTACGTACGCGGCGGCTTCCACGTGGCCGGGACGATCCTGTTCACCGACGTCATTGAGCGGTGGCTAGCCGATGGGACTCCGATCTGCCTGGTACTGAACGGTGTTCTGGATGCGACCAGCGACACGGAAGCGCTGGCCGCCACGCTGGGGTGCTACACCGAACGGCTGCCCGCGGGAAGCCTGGTGATCGCGACCCACCCCACCGTCGATGGCCTCGACACCGACAACGCCGCGGATCTGGCTCTGGCCGAACAGATGCGGCAGGTGTGCAAGCTTTTCCGCAGCCCGCACTGGCCCCAGCGTCACCTGCGCACCGCTGAAGAACTCGGACATCTCCTCCGGGGACTCGACCTCCTCGAGCCCGGCATCACCTTCACAGCGAACTGGGACAGCCCGCCACGCGCCGGCGACCGACGGCCTGCTGAATCCCTGTGCCTGGCTGCCGTAGCAGCGGTACCCAGCTCGAGAGCTGCGTACCCGAGCGTGGCCGGAGTCCGCGTCTCAGGCAGGTGCGCACGATGACTGATGTCGACGGGCTCGGAGACGGATCGTCTGCCGTGGCGGAGAAGTACGTCGGCCGCCGCGACCCGTCGGACGAAACGGATCGCAACACCAGCACGTCATCGACCGAGCCGCCTGACGCAGTCAGGAAGGTGTCCGAACGACACGCCGACGACGGACCGGGGCCGGCGGACCGGCGACCGGGCAGTCCCCGGCAACTGCCGCCCGTGCCGGCGTTTTTCGTCAGCCGCGGCGCCGAGCTCGCCGATCTGGACGCGCTGATGGACCTCCACGGCCGCGAGTCTGGATCGCGCGCCAGCGTGGCGGTGGTGGTCGGCCCCGGGGGCGTGGGTAAGACGGCGCTGGCAGTGATGTGGGCGAACCGGCACGCGAAACGGTTCCCGGATGGCCAGCTCTACGTCGATCTACGCGGCTTCTCCCCCGACACCACCGTGGCTCCGATCGACGCGCTCGGCCGGTTCCTGCGCGCACTGGGGGTCGAACCACGGCACGTGCCGGCCACCGCGGCCGAACAAGTGAGCCTGTACCGGACGATCACCGCCGGACGGCAACTGCTGATGCTGGTGGTGCTGGACAACGCAGCCTCAGCCGAGCAGGTCCGGCCCCTGATCCCCACCTCAACCCGATCCGTCGTGGTGGTGACCAGCCGGCTGCGGCTCGACGGCCTGTTCGCCGACGGCGCCCAGCTCGTGCAGGTCCCACCACTGCCGGAGGCCGCCGCGATGGCGCTGCTCGAGAAGTTGATCGGCGAGCGAGCCGCCGACGAGCCGGACGCAACGGCCGAGTTGGCGCAGCTGTGCGGGCTGTTCCCCATCGCACTGCGGGTGGCCGCCGCCCGGCTGGTGACCAGACCGATGTGGTCGGTGTCCGAGGTGGTGGCGCGGCTGCGGGACGAGCGGTCACGGCTGGCCGCCCTGTCGCGCCTGTCCACCCCGGAGGACTCGGTGACGGCGCTGTTCGACTGGTCCTACCGCAACCTGCAACCGTATGCGGCTGAGCTGTACCGGTGCCTGGGTTCGCTCCCCGCGCCCGAGTTCGGGATCGACGTCGCCGCCGCGGTGTCCGGGCTGGCCGGGCATGAGGTGGCCGTGGCGCTGCAGGTCCTGGTCGACGCGAGCCTGCTCGACGAGGTCGCCCTCGACCGGTACCGCTTCCACGATCTGGTCCGGCTGCACGCGCGCGCCCTGCCTGACGCGAACCGGCTCGAGGTCGTCCCCCGCGCCGCCGCGTGGTACCTGCGGGAAATGACTCGAGCCAATCTGGTCGTGATCCCGGTGCGCTGGCGAGTCAGCCCGATCGCCGAGGAGCTGGCAGGCGAGCCGGCCCGGTTCGACTCCGATGCCGCCGCTCTGGACTGGCTGGACAGCGAGCTGTCGAACGTGCTGGCCGTGCTGGAGGAGGCCGTCGCCGAGCGGCACGACGAACTGGCGTGGCAGCTGTGCGAGACGCTGTGGGAGCTGATGCTCTACCGCAAGCCGTTTCCGGAATGGCTGCGCTCGCACCAGCTCGGGATCACCGCAGCGCAGCGTTGCCGGAACAAGGTCGCGGAGTCCCGGCTGCGCTACCAGCTGGGACGGGCGTACCTGGACTTGGGACAACTGTCCCAGGCAGAGGCTGAAGTCCGGCACGCGTTGGAACTGGCACGTCGCGCCGAGGATCGCCGCAATGAATCCGCCGCGCTGGACCTGCTCGGCAGGGTGGCGCAGACCCGCGGCGACGTCGACACGGCGATCGAGCACTTCACCGTAAGCCTGCAGATCGAGGCGGAGCTCGGCATCGACCGGGGCGTCGCGTCGCGGCACAGCCGCATCGGTGACGCGCTGTTGCAGGTCGGCCGCGAACGCGACGCGGAACCTCATCTGCAGACCGCGCTGCAGATGCTGACCGCAATCGGCGACGACAAGGACGTCGCCCGCGTCGGTCTCGGGTTGGCCCGGATTGACGCGCTGACCGGACGTCGTGACGCGGCTATCGAGCGCCTGCAGATGGCGCGCCGCGTGCTCGGGCGAACCGGCTCGGCGGTCTACGAGGCGAACGTGCTCCTGACCCTCGCCGAGGTCGCTGCACACGACAGTCACCTCGATCAGGCTCGCGGCTACGTGACCGAGGCGATCGAGCTTCTCCACGACCTCGGCGGGGCGGCGCTGGAGAAGGCGCAGAAGACTCTGGCAGCCCTCGACCACGGATCTCGTGCGCCGCAACAAGCGCCGGCACACGACGGAACATCCGGCTACAGCGAAGATTGACGAAAGGATCACCGTGACGCACGACCAGGCCAGACATGAAGGACCCGGCGACTGGTGGAACGCTTACCGGAAAGTATTCCCGGCGGCAGTCATCGCGCTTTTCGAAGCCGAGGCCCACGCAACGAGTGCGCGAGTGTTTAGCGCATCTGCGTTTCCCACCCCGGTCCAGGAGCCCGACTACGCGGAGGCGGTCCTGCGTTCATACGGCGACAGCTTCACCGCCGACAAGATCCAGCACGCCATCGCAGCCCGCGAGATGCGCCGCGCGGCCTACCTCGACGGAGGCCTGGAAGCGTCGTTTATCGTCGATGCGTCGGTCCTGCGACGGCCGGCCGGCTCGGACACGATCATGACGAAGCAGCGCGCACGAGCACAGGAGCTTCATCTGGCGGGGCGCGCACCCATCAACGTCATGGATGGGTTTTATTTCGGAATGGAGACCTCCTTTTCACTGTTTACCGTCGCTGGCGACGTCCTGGCCTTCGAGGACACAGAGAAAGAGCTTGTGCAGGTCGACGCTACCCGCCGGGATGAACTGGCTGCGCGGTTTGACGATTACGCGAGGCGCGCTACGCCACTGGTAGACCACCCTCTGCTGAGGCTCCCCGAGTGAACGCAGCATTGAACACGACACCAACCAGGCGACCGTTCGTGATCACCGCCGTGCTCGTGTGGCGCGGACATCCGAAACCATCCCGGAGCAGGCAGAACAGCCGCACAGCCGCTGGCTACGTGGCCGCCCGGCGATCGGCTGGGGAGTGGGGTGCCCGGTGATCCATCGCGGGTCGACGAGCAGCCCCGTGACGTCCTGCGGGCGCCCGGCGCCACTCCCCGACACGGTCACGGAGTGTCGGTCGGTCCGCGCCGCGGTCGCCGAGCTACGCCGGCTCGGCTGCGTCACCGAGGTACACGTCCGGCCGCTCAGCCGCCACCACGGTCAGCCGGAGCCGATGCGGCCCGCGCGGCTGACCCCTGGGACAGAATGGACAGTGCTCCACCGAGTTCGGCCTCGGCGTCGCCGCGTCGGCGTCCGGGTGCAGGCCACCGCCGAGTTCAACGGCGACGACTGGCGATTCGTTGTCCGTGTGGACCACCGCGGCCACGGGTGCCCGATCACTCGCCTCGCCGGCAACGTGTCGGACTGGTTCCTCCAGGCGGCCTGGCACCTCGGCGATCTACCAGGTACCCACGAGCCAGGTTCCGCGGGTCTGAGCGCGCTGACGTCCGTTGCCCACCTCGGCTCGGGGGGCGAGGAGCATCAGGCGTACGCCGCGCTGGCCGAGCTCGTCACCGGCGATGACCGCGCGCAATGGAGCAGCGAGCTCGTCAACGGCGCGCTGGTCTACCGCGGCGATTACGAGACCACTGACATGGGGTCCACGACGCACCGCGGGCGCCGCACGGTGATGTTCACTAGCGCCGCGTTCGCGCTCGGTGAGCAGTACAACGCCGATGGCGCCGCCGTCTGGCGCCACGCGGGCACGCTGGCCGAGATCGCCGCACGCCTACAGGCCCTACCCAGGCCAGGCGAGAAAGGCGCGCCCACCAGGGCGCTTTCCCACGCGCGCGCGTTCAGCCGCGACACGGCGGTCTCCCGGCCCCCACACTCGATCTGGAGACGCCTCAATGGCTAACCCGAGCCGCTGCACCGCGCTGGCCGGCCTCGCGGTCGCCCTGTTCGCCGCAGCCTGCACCAGCCCGAGCGAACCGCCCACGCCGAGCGGCTCAGCGACACCTGCCCCGGTCACCGCGGCTCCGCTGGACGTCTCGCGTTACCTCACTGCGCCCTGTTCAGGGGTACCAACCGAGCTGACTGCAGGGCTCGGTCTGGCCGACCGCGAAGACGCGCACGACACGGTCCTTCCCGGCGCAGGCGGCCAGGCTCAATGCCGCCTCTCCAGCGGCCCGCCCCTGTCCGCGGCGGCCGAAGTCCGGTTCTACCCGACAACCCGGCCGCTCCCCCTCGTCACCGGACCCGGCAGCCGGGTCACGCCCACCTCCCTCGACGGGTATCCCGCCGGTGAATGGGTGCTGAGCACCGGCACCGACGGGTCCTTCACCTCGTGCCAGGTAATCGTCGACATCGCACAGAGTGAAGGAATGGGGATCCTATTCAACGGCCGCTCCGGCGAACCCATCGCCACCTCCTGCAGCAAAGCGAGACAGCTCGCAGCCGGAGTCATCGCACCCCTTCGGCACTAGGAACAGATGTTCAGCTGGCAACTTCTGGGCCCGGCGGCCCGGGTGGAGCGCGGCCACGGGACGCCGCGAGTCCGGCCACTACGGCGCGGAGAGTGGGCTGCGTGCGCCTTACAGCGCAACCGCCCGGGCGCGCCAGCCCTTCCCAGGATCGTCCTCTGGCAATGGGTCCGCGGCGGTGGATCGCACATCAGCCGTGACATCTCGTGCGCCTGATCTCCAACGGCCACCGCGCGCTCCCGGTCCTGCTCGGCGGCCCATCACCCGAAAGGAAAGGAGAGTGGGTGAGTGCTTGGTTCTGGCTCAGTCTCGCCGCGATCGTCGCTGCCCTCGGGATGTTGGTGGTGCTCGCGACCAGCGCGGCGCTCGGTCTGTACCTGCACAACGCTCGGCGGGCCGCCGACCGCCCTCAGCCACCACAGGCCGGCTTCCGACGCCCGGATCCGCGCTACCCGCTCGACTGCAATCCGGACACCAGTGCACACCTGCGTGATCCCGTCGCCGCCGCCCGCGCCGCCTACCGTCAAACAACGCCGGCGGACGTCGCTTCGCCGACACACGCGGCTCCGGCGTCTGGGTGATCGCCGGTGAGCCGGTTGATCGAGGCAGTTACGGTGAGTACCGTGCCGGGTGTGGATCGCGACCAGGGGGAGGTTGAGTCGCGTCTGGCGCAGGTCGCCCGGGACGTGTGGAGCGGCCGCCGCGGCGCGACCGACTTCATGGACACTTTCGCCGGCGCCCGCGTCTACGTGCAGCGCCCGGCCGAGCCGGGTCGGCTGCTGGTCGTGGACCTGGGTGACCGTGGGTCGTGGCTGGTGGTGTTCTCGACGCTCACGCGGCTGGCCCGGCATGTGGGTGTCTGCGACTACGTCGCCACCACGGGCGCCGACCTGCTCGAACTCGTGCCTCCCGGTATCGGAGTGATGGTCGACCCGGACGACGAGCACCGGTTCCCGGTGCTCGCCCGGATGGCGCCCCCGGATCTGATCACCCGGGCGTGGGCGCAGGCGACGAGCAGACACACCGTCGCCGCGATGTGATCGAACTGGGGAACAACGGGGAGGGGTGGACCGGGTGGATGGTCCGGGGTTTCACGTGGAGATCGACGCGTTGGACAGCGCGTCGACGAGCATGGCCGAGATCGTGCACGACCAGAACAGCTTCGCACTGCGCGGCCTGTGCGGGGAGCCACCGCTCTACGGCCATGACGGGGTGCATTCCGCGCTGGGTGAGTTCTGCGGCCGGTGGAGCGTCGGGCTGGACGCGCTGTCCGACCGCGCCAGCGACCTCGGCGACCTGCTCGGCAAGGCCGCGAAGGCCTATCGGGCGGTCGAGCACGACAACACCGCCGCGCTGAAAGAAGATCCCGGCTGGGACTCCGTCACCCCCGACCCTCCGATGCTCGGGGGGAACTGAGCGTGCCAGAGCTCGGCCAGACGACCGACCCGAAGGCCCTGATCCCCGGGAATCCGGACGCGGTGTTCGAGAACGCGCGGGTCCTGCACGAACGCGCCCGCGACGCCAACGCCGCCGGCGACGCGCTAAAACGGATCGACACCGGCGCCTGGCGCGGCCCGGCCGCGGACAAGTTCCACGAGGACCACCAGACCGAGGTCCCCCGCTGGATCAATGCCGGGGACTCCCTGGACAACGCCGCCCTCGCCCTGACCGACTTCGCCAACTGCCTGTCGTGGGCGCAAGGCCAGGCCGCTGAAGCGATTGCCCAGTGGCAGCAGGGCGACAACGCCACCCGCCAGGCCCAAGCCGATCACGACCGCGCGGTCGCCGACGCCGACGCGCGCACCCGGGCCAACGCCCAGCACGGCGATCCCACCGTCGTGCAGGCTCCGCCGTTCCAGGACCCCGGCGAAGCGAAGCGCCAAGCCGCGCGGGACATGCTCACCCGCGCGCGGCAGCAGGTCACCGGCGAAGGCGACCGCTGCGCCGAGGCCCTGCGCGCCGAGGCCGCGCTCGCACCCCAGGACTCCCGCAAGCAGGCCGACGCCAACTTCTACGGCGGGATCTGGGACAGCATCAAGGGCGCCGGTGAAGCCCTCTACACCCTGATCTCCGACCCCGCCGAGACCGTCGCGGCGATGGCGCACAACATCACCCACCCGGTCGACACGTTCAAGGAGATGGTGGCCTGGGACGACTGGGCCAACGGCCGTGGCGACCGCGCCCTGGGCAAGGTCACCGGCGAAATGCTGGTCGGTCTTGCGACTCTTGGCGGCGGCAAGCTCCTGCGCGAACGCGCCGGCCGGCACGAACCCGGCGACGGCGAACCGAAACCCGACGGCCACCATGGCCCCGACGAGCCACCCACGCCAGCGCCGCGGCCGATCTACGAACCCACCCGCAACCGGGTCAAACTCCGCCAGAGCACCGAACGCGCCATCATCCGCGACGCGACCCGCACCCCCGACGGGCAAGGCTTCGAATGCGAAGCCTCCGGCAAGATCATCCCCGCCGAGCACAACCCCGACGGCAGCCTCACCAAGGTCAACCCCGCCACCGGCAAACCCGACCCGAACGGCATGACCGTCCCCCAACCCGGCACCTACGACTACGGACACCGGCCGGGCCAGGAATGGTGGCGCTACAAACAGGAAGCCGAAGCCGGCGGCTACGACCGGCAACGAGTCATCGAAGACCAGAACGACCCCAGCCGGTACCGGCTCGAAGACCGGGCCGCCAACCGCAGCCACAAGTACGAACTGCCACCGTGATCATGTTGTACGGTCAAACCGACGCAACGCCAAGGACGGAAGGGAGGACAACGAATTGAGCGACCTGGACCGCGAGGGACGCGACCCGCTGCACTACGCCGCGATGAACAACGACCCCGACACCATCCGCCAACGGCTGGCCGCCGGAGTCCCGGTCGACCTGTCCGAGCAGCGCGCCCACTACACCCCACTGCATTTCGCCGTCGACAACGGCGCCGTCGAGGCAGCCGCGGCGCTTCTGGACGCCGGTGCGGACATCGAAGCACGCGCCGACCGCGACATCACCCCTCTGCACCTGGCGGTCAACCGGTGGCGGCAAAGCCCCGACGGCGCCATGATCAAGCTGCTGCTCGACCGCGGCGCCGACAAGACCGCCGGAGACCTGCACGGCTGGACACCCCACGACCGCAGCAAAGGCCAGTTCGGCTTCCCCGAGGACCTGCAGGAGCTGCTCACCCCATGACCCACCCCCAGCTCGGCGACCACCTCACCCGCTTCCTCGGCGCCGCCACCCAAGTCGCGCAGCTCGACCGCGGGGTGCAGCTGTGGCGGCACGAGCGGCCGGAGTACGTCAGCTTCGCCACTCGCGGGCTTTCCGACCTCGACGTCGCTGCGCTCAAACCCCAGGAACTCGTCTGCTCCGTCCTGCCTGGCCAAGACGGCGCCGCCGCGCACCTGGTGACCACGATGTTCGAGATGATCCTCGAGGCCGACCGCGGCCCCCTCGTGCCGCAGCTGATCCCTAGCCAGGC
This sequence comes from Streptomyces sp. MN03-5084-2B, assembly GCA_033793495.1. Lineage (GTDB taxonomy): Bacteria > Actinomycetota > Actinomycetes > Mycobacteriales > Pseudonocardiaceae > Amycolatopsis. Next base: position 190,429 of record JARAWT010000004.1, read on the forward strand.
ACCGATCCTCGACCGCACCAACATCCACGGCCTGCTCGCCGCCAGCCACCCCTACCTCGACGACCCTTTCAACACCATCACCGACAACGGCGACATCCGAATCCAGATCGTCACCCTCATCCCCCTCACCGCCACCGAAGTCCAGCTCGCACAGACCGACGGTCTCGACGCACTCATCGACACCCTCGAGGTCACGGACCCGCCACTGCTGGACGTAACGAGGTAGAGCCGCGAACCTTCCGTGAATTGATCAATAACGCGCTTTCGCGAAACCCTAAACCAGATGAGCTGTTTCGTCGGCTGACGAGTGTTCAAAGGAATCCAGATCAGCTGTAGTTACTGCCGAATCTGCATTCGGCATGATCTCGTCAACTGTGGCGTTGTCTGTTACAGGGGCACACGTGCTGCCAGTCCGAACCCCGACGATCCGGTCAACGACCGAGACGAACAAGCGCGTCCGCGAAGAGTGGAACCAACTCCTCTGGCAGGTGATAGTCGTAGACACGGCCACGCGGCTGATCGGGGTGCGTGCGCGCGACGAAGAAGTGACGCCAGTATCGACCCCGTCGGTGGCGGTCACCTTCGGAGAACACCGCACTGGCGGCCTGCGTCAGAGTCTGGGTGGCCTGGTTCAGAGCGTCGAGGCCGGTCAGCTCCCGCAACTTCTCGGCGGTGGCAGTCCCGCCCTGATCGACCAACGCCCGGATGAAAACCGATCCGACGGGACGTGCACGCCGCAGAATCAGCTCGGCGAGGTCGACGTCCCATCTCGGGGGCGGCCCGGCATCAAGACCATTGGACCGCGGCTCGACGTCCGAAAGCGACAGAGTCGCCGTGCTGCCGGAGACCGCCGTAACGACGATTCCGCCTGGCGCACGCACCTCCGCCTGCTGGCCATCCCCGATGACGGTTAACGTCCAACCCGCGACGGTCACCGTGTCAGCAGCATTCGACTGTTCCTCCCGGCCGGGCTCGATCGTCATGATCGCAGCCTGCCACGTCCCCCAGACAGAAAACCCGGCCACCCGCGCGTCGGAATGGCTTGTATCCAGCGGCCGCATACCTCGTGATCAGCAATCACATCCGGCACTGTACTGACCGTCACCCGGCTGCTCAACAACCGCGACGCGCCTCACCAATTTCCGCAAGTCGCTGCGCGCTCGTGCTGCCCGGGGTAACCGGTCGCATTTCGTTGCCCGGCCTGGACAACCACATTCGTCCACCGTCAGCATGGCGGGCATCGAGAGGTCGTGCGGCGCTGGCATGCTCGTGGGCGTGCTGGGCTACGAACAAGTAGGATCTCCGTCGAGCCTTCTGATCATCGTCCGCGGGCCGAGCGGTTCGGGGAAGTCGTCGGTGGCGAAGTCGGTGCGCCAGCGCCACGGCCGCGGAATGGCGGTCCTGGGTCAGGATGTGATCAGGAGATCGCTGCTCTGGGAACGGAAAGACGTCTCCGGCGGTCTAGCACCGGACTTCATCGCCCACTCCGCCGGCTTCCTCTTGAACGCGGGGTGGCCGGTGTTGGTGGAGGGCATTCTCAGCGCGGCCGCTTACGGTCCGGCCTTGCGGGAGCTGATGACCGCGCACCACGGGCGGACCCTCGTCTACTTCCTGCAGGTTGGGCTGGCCGAGACGTTCGCCCGCCACGCCACCAGACCCGAGGCGAACGAGTTCTCGATCACCGATATGGCCTCGTGGTTCGAGCCGGACGACCGGCTGGACGTACCTGGGGAGATCGTGATTCCCCAATCTTCCAGCCTGGCCGACACCGTCGACCGCATTTGCAGCGACGCGTGCCTCGCACCCGCCGGAGACGATCCCCTGACTGCGGCAGCGCACCCGCCCACGCCGCCTGCTCCCGAGCGACCCAGCGCAGTGCGGCGAGGCACTCCGCGTTCCGGGTAACCGACCATTAGGTCCTCCCGGCGCACGAGGCTCTGGGCGACCGTGCCGACATTCCGGATGCGTGCGTCACGGGGTTATCCGGCCACCTCGACCGACCGCTGTCCTGGCACCGCCTCGCCAGCCGTGACCGCCCCGCCGATGCCTGGCAGCTGGATCGCGAGCGGCACCGGCCGCGCCAAGCCACGGCCGCGGCTGGTCACGACGACGTCGCGGGTCTGCAGGTGGCCGTGGCCGTCTGGGTTGGTCCCGTGCCAGCGGCGCTGTGCGACCTGCAGGTGCAGGTCGGCGTCCAGTCCGGGGCCGGTGGTCAGCAGGACCGTGCTGCGGTTGCGGATCCGCCCGGCCAGCCGCCGCGTGACCTGCGGTGCCAGGCCACGCGCGACAGCGGGCCCGAGTACGACGAGGTCGAAGCCGTCGATCAAGGCCGACACCACCGCTGGTGCTTCGCCGCCCGGGCGAGGCACCAGCGCGACCCGGTCCAGGACGACGCCGAGTTCAGCCGCGGCCGTCAGGCCGAGCTCGGGCAGGCCGGTCAGCGCGGCCCAGGACCCGTTCTGAGTCGCGCTGACCAGCAGAGCCAGCACCAGGGCCAGCGACCCGCTCACCGCCACAGTGGTACCGCGGCGCAGGCCCCCGGCGGGAAGCACCCCCGCCAAGGCGGGGAGCACCGGCAATACCTCGTTCGACCTCGAGGCGTCCAGAATTGGGGCGCCCAGCTCGGCGGCCATCCGGACGCCGGGAATCGAGGCCAGCCCGGCCAGCGCTTCCGGCACCGCCACCGTCGCTCACCTCCAGCACCACGTACCCGCACCGAACACACCCAGCGTGAGAGAGCCACCGGCGACTCGTTCATCGAACAAATGTTCGCATAGTGCGAGATTGGCGTGGCCGCTGTCAAGCAACGACAGTGGTGTGATTACCGGCGATAGTTGACGTTCGCCATCCGATCAACCAGGTGCGCGACCATTCTGCAGGCCCAAGTTGGCAAGAAATGCAGACGATGGTTGGTGTCATTCGAGCACGCAACGCTCAGGAGCACGCAACCTCGCCGGCAGAGGACGGCGTCTTGTTTCGCCAACGGCTGCTGTGGCCCAACTGCTCCGTCAGGGTGGTGCCGGGTTCGCAAGTCACATCGCGAGCTCGGCCAGGTCAGACTGGCTGAGTGGATCGTCAGCACGGCGTCAGTAACAGTGTCTGCGGGTCTGTGACCGGAGTAGCAGTGCAAGCGGGCAACATCGGGCAGGTCATCGTCGCCGCATCCGATCAGGTCAACGCTCCAATACCGCGGCAGTTGCCTGGCCCGGTGCGGGACTTCATCGGCCGCGAGCACCACGTGGCTGCGCTCGACAGTGTGCTTCCGAACGAGACAACGGCCCACAGCACGGTCGTAGTCCTCGACGGAACCGGCGGGGTAGGCAAGACCTCTCTGGTCACCTACTGGGCGCACCGGGTCCAAGATCGGTTTCCCGACGGCACGCTGTTTGTGAACTTGCGGGGCTACGGGCCCAGTGCGCCGTTGGATCCCGTGGTCGTGCTGGGTGGCTTCGTGACGGCGCTTGGCGTGCCTCGGGATCAGGTCCCCGCCGATCTCGATGCCGCGGCCGGGTTGTTCCGATCATTGCTGGCAGGCCGCCGGGTTCTGGTGGTGCTGGACAACACTGCTTCAGCCGAGCAGGTGCGTCCGTTGCTGCCGACGACAGCCGGGTGTATGGCGTTGCTGACCAGCCGCGACAGCCTCACCGACCTGTTCGTCTCCGAATCAGCCCACCGGATCAGCCTCGACCTGCTCGGGTCCGCCGAGTCGCAGGCCTTGCTGCTGGCCGTGCTCGATCCAGCGCGCATCGAGCACGAGCCAGAGGCCACCGATGAGTTGATCCGGCTTTGCGCCGGGCTGCCGCTGGCCGTCCGGATTGCGGCCACCTGGGCCGCCGCACGCCCGCATTGGCAGATCGCCGATGTCGTCGACGAGATCAGGGAGGATCAGCGCGCCGACGACGGCACCAGCGGGAGGGTGGGAGAAGCGGTGCACCGGGTCCTCAGCTGGTCTTACGCCCACCTCACCGCCGGACAGGCCCAGGTATTCCGCTGGCTCGGGTTCCATCCGGGCACCGAATTCTCCGTGCTCGCGGTTGCCGCCTTGTGCGGGCTGAGGCGCCGTGAGACATACCGGTGTTTGGAAGCACTGGCCGAGTTACACCTGGTCGAACCAGTGGGTCGGCACCGATATCGGATGCACGATCTGCTGCATGCCTACGCGCGCGCCCGCGCCCGCCTCGACACCCCCGACGAACAGCACGCCGCGTGCCAGCGGGTTCTGACCTGGTACGCCTACGTCGCGCAGCTGGCCGACCGACTGCTCTATCCGGGCTTTCCGTCCTTGGATGTCGAGATCGAGCGGGTCGGACCTGCGCCGGACGTCGGCGATCGTGCCCAGGCGCTGGCGTGGCTCACTGCCGAACAGCCCACGCTGTACGCCGCCGCGCGGACCGCGCTCGAATGGGAGTTCTATGCCCTGGTGCTGGCTCTGGCGGCCACGTCACGGTTCCTGACGTATCTGCCCCGCCCGCTGTGGACCGTGCGGCTGGAGATCGAACAGCACGGCGTCGCTGCGGCCCGTGCCCTGGGCGACGCCGCCGCTGAGTTCTTCCTCGTCGAGTCGCGTAGTGAAACGCTGAGCCTGCTGCGGCGGTGGGACGAGGCCGAGGCCGGTTTCGCCAGCCTCGACACGCCACGCAATCCCCAGCGCTACACCGCCTTCATCGGCCTGGGTGGGGTCCACCTCAAGCAGGGACGATTGCAGCGAGCCCGCGACTGCTATCAGCAGGCGCTGCCGCTGGCGCGCTCGCACGGCCTGGTGCGTACCCAGGCAGTCATCGAGGGCAACCTGGCCACCATCGCCATCAGGCTCGGTGAGTACGAGCCGGCGCTGGCTCACATCGATCGCGAACGCACTCTGCGGGACCAGGCCGGCGACCAGGTGGGCCACGCCCACAGCTTCTACCGCGCGGCGACCGCGCAGCTGGCTCAAGGCCGCCACGCCCCCGCGCTGGAGCTGGCCGAGCGGGCGCTGGCCGGCTACCGGACGACGCCCGGCGTCGACAAACTGGTCGCGCGGGCGTTGGAGCTGGCCGCGACCTGCCTCGACCACGCCGGAGACCTCGCCCGTGCCGCGGACTACCTGCAGCGCGCCACCACCCTCTACACCGACCTCGGTCTCCCTGCGGACGCCACTCGTGAGCGGTGGCGGAAGGTCACTGCCCGCGCCACCGCCCCGCCGGATGCCTAACCGTCGCCGTCGTTCCCGCAGGTCGGACAATCCGGCCACGGCTGCTCCAGCCGCAGCGTAGTGTGACCGCCCGCCATCATCAGGTCCACGCCGTAGACCTGGTTGACCGCCAGTGCCGGCGCCCCGGTGATCAGGCTCTTCACCGCGTGCGCGGCGAGGACTCCGGCCGCCGCGGCCGATATCGCGTCGGCCGCGTGCTCGCGCTTCATCGACGCTCCAGGCGCCCACGCGGTGCGCGGGGACACCACGGTGCGCCGATGGTGCTCAGCGGCGCGAGCACAGTCGTAACACGGCCCCGAGCCCGGACGGAACACCCCGACGCTGACCCTCGGCCCGTCGTACCCGCTGTGCACCCAGGCCGTTCCGGTGGCGTGGCACGCCTGGTTGGTCCACGAGCGGATTTCGCCTGCCGAAGGCTGATCCGCGGACATCAGCAGCACGTCGCAGGCCACCGCCAGCGCCCGCAGCTGGTCCGGACCCTCGATGTGTTCCCTGGCTCCGGTCAGCTCCACGTGGGAGTTGTGCGGACGGAGCCGATCCAGCGCGGCCTCCACCTTGGGGCGGCCGAGGTCATGCTCGGTGAACAGTCCCTGCCGTTCGAGGTTGGACAGCTCCACCACGTCCGCATCCACACAGTGCAGCTGCCCCACTCCCGACATCGTCAGCAACCGCGCCGCCGCGCCGCCGGCGCCTCCCACACCGACGATGACGACCCGGGCCTGCCGCAGTCGCAGCTGCGCATCCCAGCTACCACGACCCGGTGTGAGATCCACCGACCGAAAGAAGGCGCGGCTGCGGCTGTAGCGTTCCCGCTCGCGTTCGCTCAGCTGTGTTTCGGCGGCGTCCTCCAGGTGACCGGCGGAGTTCAGGTCGCCGATCGCCTCTCGCACCTCGCCGGGCGAGTATGCCGGGAAACGGAGGACCAGCTCATCCACGATCTGGCCCTCCGTCCGGGACCCGTCAAGCAGCGCCAGCAACGCCCAGACCGACCCGTCCGGATCACGCAGTCCGCGCGTGATGCCGGGCGCACCGCCGCCGATACGCACCAGTCCATCGTCATACCGCACCGGTCGGTGCTCGAACTTGATCCGCGGACGCCACATGGCGCTCACCCTCCTTCCACTCAGTTGTTGTCGTCGACGTCGCTGAACGTCGGCTCCTGCTCGATCTCCACGAACTCGATCACGTCACCCTCCTCCTGCCAGATCACCAAGGCAGGCTCGCCGCATCGGATCGCTCGTTCCGATGTCCCCCGGTGGTCGAGGGAGCCGGCCCGCCGATGGCCAGGGTGCGCCGTTCAGCCGATCGGGTACGTCGTTGCGGGCGTACCTGGGACAACCCGATCCCCCACCTCAGCTCCGGCTACAGTTCCCGACTTGGGAGCTGGGACAACTCGGGAAAGCCGCGAGGGGGTGGCTGCGGGTGGGATCGGACGCACGGGACCGGTTCGTCGACCAGCTCACGCAGCTACGCGAACTAGCCGGTACCCCTTCGCTGGCCGCACTGCAGGCACAGGACCCGGCGCAGCTCGCACGGCAGAACGTCTCACGATTGCTCAACGGGGACTTCAGGCGGCTCCCGCCGTGGGAACGGATCAGCGCCTTCGTGATCGCGTGCGTACAGATCGGCAGGCGCAAGAAGCTGCCTATGCCGCCGCAGGACGTGCTGCTCGAACAGTGCCGACACCACCACGCAGCTTTGGCCCACGTCCTCGAGCAGGGCTCACGAGGTACCTCGCAGCCGGCCTCCGGGGACCGCGCCGTCACGCCGGAGTCGCCGCGACGGCGCCGGTTCGGCGCGGTGCCACCGCGAGCCGGCGCATTCCAGCACCGCGCCGTGGCCGCCACCTTGACCCGGGCCGTCGAGAGCGGTGGGACCACCGTGCTCACCGGCGCCGCCGCCACGCCCGCGAGCGTGCTGACCGGATTGGGCGGGGTGGGCAAGACACAGCTGGCCGCCGACCACGCCCACACCATGTGGGACTCCCGCCAAGTGGAGCTGCTGGTCTGGATTTCCGCCCGCACCCGCGACGCCATCACCGCCGCCTACACCGACGTCGCGGTGGACCTGCTTGCCCAGAATCCGGCCGACCCGCAACGGGCATGGCGGCGCCTGTTGGCCTGGTTCGCCGAAACCACCACCTCGTGGCTGGTGGTCTTCGACGACATCCAAGCCGCAGCCGACCTGTCAGGCCTGTGGCCGCCGCACACCAGCAGCGGGCAGACAGTGGTGACCACCCGCTGCCGCGAGGCCGCATTGCATGGCGACCGGCGCCGCGTCGTCGACGTCGACCTGTTCACCCCGGCTGAAGCGCTCGCCTACCTCACCGAGAAGCTCCCCGACCGCGCCCTCAGCGACACCGCGACCGCGGACTTGGCCGCGCTCGCCGATGACCTGGGATTCCTGCCGCTGGCGCTGGCTCAAGCCGCTGCCTACCTGGCCAACAAACCCCTACTCACCTGCAACGGCTATCGCGCCAAGCTGGCCGACCAGCGCACCAGGCTTCGGGAACTGCTGCCATCCGAAGGTGACCTGCCCGACGAGCACGAACGCACCGTCGCCGCTACCTGGTCACTCTCGATCGACGCCGCCGACCAACTCGACCCCGCAGGCCTCGCCCGGCCAGTCATGGAACTGGCCTCCCTGCTCGACCCCGCCGGCATCCCCACCATCGTCTTCATCACCGACGCCATCACACACCACCTCACCCCACAGCTCGAGCGCGACGTCACCGCGGACGACATCCTCAGTGGGCTGGAATCACTGCGGCGGTTCAGCTTGGTCACCCTCGACCCCGCCCAGCCTCACCGCGCCGTCCGCGTCCACGCGCTCCTCCAACGAGCCGTCCGCGACACCCTTCTCGTCAACACCGCCGGAGAGCTCGCACGCGTCGCCGCCGACGCACTTCTCGCCGTGTGGCCTGACGTCGATACCGATCAGGAACTAACCCAGGCGCTACGCGCCAACACCCTCACAATGCAAGACGTCGCCGAAAGCCACCTCTGGCAACCTGACGGCCACCCAGTCTTGTTCCGCCTCGCCGACAGCCTCGAAGACACCGGTCTGCTCGAATCAGCCATCTTCGCGACACAACGACTCCACCGCCAGGCCGTCACACGCTTAGGGCCGAATCACCCCACCACCCTGAGCGCCCGCCACAACATCGCCCACTGGCGGGGGAAGGCGGGCGATCCGGGTGGGGCGGTCACGGCGCTTAAGGAGCTGCTGGCCGATCGACTGCGGGTGCTGGGGCCCGATCACCCCCACACCCTGATCACCCGCTCCAGCATCGCCTACTGGCGCGGGGAGACGGGGGATCCGGCTGGGGCGGTCACAGCGTTCGAGGAGCTGCTGCCCGATCGACTGCGGGTGCTGGGGCCCGATCACCCCCACACTCTGACCACCCGCCACAACATCGCCTACTGGCGCGGGGAGACGGGGGATCCGGCTGGGGCGGTCACAGCGTTCGAGGAGCTGCTGCCCGATCGACTGCGGGTGCAGGGGCCCGATCACCCCAGCACCCTGATCACCCGCTCCAGCATCGCCTACTGGCGCGGGGAGACGGGGGATCCGGCTGGGGCGGTCACAGCGTTCGAGGAGGTGCTGGCCGATCGACTGCGGGTGCTGGGGCCCGATCACCCCCACACTCTGACCACCCGCCACAACATCGCCCACTGGCGGGGGAAGGCGGGCGATCCGGCTGGGACGGTCACGGCGTTCGAGGAGCTGCTGGCCGATCGACTGCGGGTGCAGGGGCCCAATCACCCCCACACTCTGACCACCCGCCACAACATCGCCCTCTGGCGCGGGGAGGCGGGCGATCCGGCTGGAGCGGTCACAGCGTTCGAGGAGCTGCTGCCCGATCAACTGCGGGTGCAGGGGCCCGATCACCCCCAAACCCTGACCACCCGCCACAACATCGCCCACTGGCGTGGGGAGGCGGGGGATCCTGGTCGAGCGTTGGCCGCGTTCAAGGAGGTACTGACTGACCGTCTGCGGGTGCTGGGGCCGGATCACCCCGACACCCTGGCCACCCGCAACAGGATCGCGCGCCTCAGTGGCGACTCGGAGTAGGAGTAAGCGATGTCTGAAGCGCAACGTCAGTGAACAGGTCGTGTTCGCCGACGCTTGGCAGTTGATCCATGCCGACTGTTGCCTGTAGACGCCAACTAGCGTCTGTCGCCACAAGTGGTCGTTCACCCAGGCTAACAACGACCATCCCACCGGGCCCGCTGCGTGACGGCACGTCTGCGTGTCGCCGGTTTCGTCAGCGGCGGAATCCGCGCTCCGGGTCGCGGGTGGGGACGTTGCCGAACTCCCCGAACCAGGCCTCGGCGTTGTCATACGACAGCGGCCCCGGGTGCCAGAGCAGGCCCTCGTAGTCCTTGTCCTGGAACAGGAGGTCCTGCAGGGTGAGCCAGCGGTAGTCGAAGCGGGAGCCGGGATAGGCGGCTACGAGGTCGGTGTGCAGTTCGGGCTCGTCCTGCTGGCAGCGTTCGGCGTCCTGGATGGCCAGGTCCAGGGCGATCTCCTCGGCGGTACACGCCGGTGTCGGGCGGCGGCCGGCAGTCAGATCGGCAGCAAGGTCGTCGAAGGCCCGCGCGTAGCGGCGCAAGAACGACGGGTCACGGTCGGCCACGCACGGTGGGATGATGTCGCCCGCGTCCGCCGCCGGCCCACCACCGGCCAACGGAGTCTGGTCGGCGATGTCGTAGACCTCGTCGGCCAGCCTGCCCAGCGCGGCGTCCAACGCGGCGGCGGTGCGCGGAGTGATCGCCACCGGCAGGCAAACCTCGCAGTCGAAATCGCGACAGCGGGGGCAGTCCGCGCAGTCGTCGCGGCAGATTCCACACACCTCGCACCGGCCGGGACAGTTCGTCGTCGTGAACAAGGCCGGTCCCGGCTCGTGCGAGCCCGGCAGCGCCGCCGCGACCCGCAAATGCTCGTGCGCGGTTCCGGTGGATGCCAGGAGCGGCAGGACCGCGGACACCGCGGCACGCACGTCATCGGGCACGTCGGCGAGCACGGCATCGAGCTGGCGGACAGCAGTCTCGCGGTGCTGCAGGCTCCCGTTGAGCGCGTCCGCCAGCACAACGGCCGTCGGCCTCTCGGCCAGCTCGGCGAACAGCTCGGCGACAGCCCCGTCCTCGCCGACGCGAATGCCCAGCACCCGGTGCCCTGCGTCCCTGTGCTCAGGCACAAACCCCAGGTAAGTCGTTTCAGCGGCCATCGATGAACCTTCGCCCCAAGTGCGTTCCGGTGCACACTCAGTATCCTCTTCGACCGTCCGCCGCGGAGGGTGAGTCCCTCGGGTGGGCAGCGCAGAACCGCGAACCCGCCAGAACACAACGGGCCTATACGACACGCCTCCCGTACGCCCCGCACGGGTGTCCAGCCCGGCCTTTGTGCACACCCCAGACGCACGGCACGGTTGCACCGGCGACGATCCGGACGTCGTCGCAGGCCATCGTCAAGAGTCACTCCACGGATAGTGAACGCTGAAATGGTCGTATCCGTCGTTCAGGTCCTCGTCGCGGGCTGTGTGGTCCACCGAGATTGACGATCCGGCGACGACGCCGGCCGCGTCGAGCACTCCGGCGACGACGCCGGCCGCGTCGAGCACTCCGGCGACCGCGTGCACGATCGCGGCGTACTGGGCCGGCGGGACATCGACCGGCAGCTGCACGCGAAACTCGCGAGATTCCACATGCTCAATGTTGCGTGTACCAAACGGGCGACACCAAGCCCCCGGTCGGGTGGCCATCCATCGACGTCGCCCTGGTCCGGCGGCCTTTCACCTACTTGCCGGCGTGGCGGTCACGGAACGGTGGGGTCGCGGTCTGCTCGAACAGGTCGAGCCATCGCTCGGGTGTGGCCCGGTGCATGGCGAGCATCGAGGACAACAACCGGGTGCGGCGCGGCCAGTTGTAGCTGGCGTTGCCGGGGTGGTGATCACCCGCCTGACCGCCGCCAGCGATGTACTCGTCGGGGAGATTCCACGCTTGTCCGCCGGTCAGGAGCACCACGTCTGCGGCACCGAGTGGATCGAGTACGTAGGACACGATCATGGGGCTTTGGCTGTACTGCCGGAACACCTTGAGGCCGTGGGTTGTGCCCTTGACTTGGACTTTGGCGACCCGGAACGGCGCGACCTGGTAGGCGAGCAGGTCGGCGCCGTGATCGACGACGGGGACGGCCATGTAGAGCTCGACGCACCGTGACAGCGACAGTTCGGTTGCGGCGACCGCGGCTCTTTCGACGCGAAGGTTGTCGGCTCGCATGGTCAGGTGTTCCTGGTCCCCGGCATGAGACCACCATACGAACAACCACCGACACTTACGGTTGCCTCGGGCTGCGGCGCTGGTCACCGACGGCGCGCGGCCAGAGCAGGCTGCCGAGCCGCGTACCGAGAGCGATGCCGACGCCGATAGCGAGGCCTGCGGCGAGACCGTCTGCCTGCACCTGAAACCGTCGCTTCGGGCGAGAGGTAGCACGGTGCGGCGTGAGGCGCCCAATGTTGCCGGTGTCCCCAGGTCCGGCTGGCATCTCGCCGTCGGCCAGTCGAGGAAGCCGGCGAACGTCATCGGCGGCTGCCGCGAGGTCAGCGGCGACCGGTTGCCCCTGCCAGACAATGACTTCGAGAGTCGAGGCGTCAGCATCGCCGAGTACGGCGAAGGCGTGATCGCCCGAACAGACGGTGAAGTGGGCACAGCCATCAGCCTGCATTCGCCGTGCGTGCGCGAGCAAGGCGAGCTCGGCGGCGTCGGGCCCCGGCGTAACGCGCAGCGGGGCAACGCCGAGCGCCGCCAGCGTGGAGGCTGTGACGTCGTCGGCCTCATCGAGGCAGGCGTAGGCAGCGACGGCGTGGTGCCGAGGCCCGGCAGCGTCGAGCAGCGCGGTCATCCGGGTGCGCAAGGTCCGTCGCTTGGGCCGAAACCCCACCACGTTCTCCAGGTCGACCAGCACGACCCGATCTGTCGGCAACATGCTCAGATCATTCCGCTTCGGCTTGTGCTTTTTCGTTCCCTGCTTGGATTTCGTGTCCGCCGGAGGTGCCGAACCCACGCCACGCTGCCAGAAGGGCGGCCCGCGTGTCCGTGGCATCGGTCATCCGCTGCCGTGCGACGCACTCCGCGATTAGTTCCAGCGCGCTGGGCTTGTGGCGAGCACCAGCTTCGGTTTCGGTCACCTTGTGGACCGTAGCCAGCCACTGCGCGGACACGAACGGGTGATCCAGCAAACCGACACCGCCCGTCAGGAAGCTTGCGTTCGCCTCATCGGTCGAGCGACGGAGAACAAGCGCGCTTGCTAGGCCCGCCCGAGAGCTCTGGGGAGGGCGCGCGTCGCGGGGCAAGAACGAGTCGCCCGTCCCAGCCTCGAGACGAACGAGGCCCGTCGCGACACCCGATTGGGTGCGACTCGCTACCTGTGATGGTTGCGCACCGTGATCGCCGCACGTCGGCTCCGGGGCGTCCTCGGCAAGAGAAGGCGCAGGGCAGCGAGGCGCGGGGCATGGTGCCTGATTTCTGTCGGTGGTCTGCCCCAGAATCGGCGACTGGATTCGCCCGTTTGCCGTCGATCACGCGGACGCCACGGACCCAATGGCCCCACACGCTCACGAAGGGCGCTGATGAACCTCACCACGGCCGGTATGTCGGCCGAAGCTCTGCGGGAAGCCCTGATCGCCCAGATCAAGCAAGCCGGGTACGCCCGCAGCCGGACCGTCGAAGACGCGTTGCGCGCGGTCGAACGCCACCACTACGTCCCGGACGTCGAGCTGACTGTCGCCTACGCGAACGAAATCGTGGTCACCAAGCGAAGCGCGGAAGGCGAGGTGTTGAGTTGCGCCTCGCAGCCGGGCATCGTCGCGCTCCTGCTTGACCAGCTGCGCGCGCAGCCTGGTGATCGCGTTCTCGAGATCGGTGCCGGGACTGGGTACAACGCGGCGCTGCTGGCACACCTGGTCGGCGAGCACGGCCACGTGACTGCCATCGACGTGGACGCCGACATCGTCGAAGTCGCCGACGAACGTCTCGCTGCGGCCGGCATCGGCAACGCCGAGGTCGTGCTCGGCGACGGCGCTCGCGGGCACGAGCCCGGCGCACCGTATGACGGCATCATCGCCTCCGTGGGCGCCTATGGAATTCCCGACAGCTGGCTGTCCCAGCTGGCGCCCGCCGGGCGGCTGGTGATACCCCTGCGGATTCGCGGGAGCGTGTCTCGCTCGATCGCGTTCGAACGAGCTCCCCACGGCCGCTGGCGCAGCGCCGAGCACGCCATGTGCGGCTTCGTCCCGCTGCGCGGCGGGATCGCCGACGACCCCCGCAGCCGGATCGACCTGACCGGCGACAACACCGTCGCACTCCAGACGCACCAGGACTACCCCTTCGCCGCCGAGCGGCTGATCGGCGTGCTCGACCAGCCGCGTAGCGAGATGTGGACCGGGGTCACCTTCGCCCGGAGGGAATCGCTGGAGTGGATGTACCTCTGGCTCACCTGCGCGTTACCCGGTGGCCTACGCAGCATGCCAGTCGAGCAGATGGCGATCGACTCCGGCCGCGTCACCCCGATGTTCCGCACGGGGATGGCCGTACCCGATGACGGCGAGCTGGCCTACCTCGCCAAGCGTCCCGGTGGCTACGACCGCGAGGGCCACGAGCTCACCGAAACCGGCGTCATCGGGCACGGCCCCAACGGTGGTGACCTGGTGGCACGCGTCGCCGACGAGATACGCACCTGGGACAGGAACTTCCGGCACCGCGGCGTCCGATTCGAGATCCCCACTGACCGCACCGACGGTTCCGACCCCGCGTGCGGCCGGTTCTTCCTCGACCGACCCCACCACCCCATCACCGTCATCTGGCAATAAGCCAACAGCGGTGGCCTCGACCACGCGGGCGACCAACAACGCTCGTCCCGACCACCCCGCCGGCGAGCCACGGTCGGTGACCGGGCGCGCATGCGGGCTCGCGTGTCCACTGGCGCCGCAGCCAGCCGGGCCGTTGTCGCCGACGGAACGGCCGAGCCCCCAGCCGTTCCATCCACGGACAAGACCGGGCGGGCTCGGACGCCTGGTGCCCGCGGATGATGCCGGAGTTTCTCAGGCAGCGGGTGGCAGCTGCTTGCGCTGGCCGCGGCGGGGCACGATGGATGCGGCGGCCTCGGCGGTTTCGTGGGCGAGTTCGGGCAGGACGTGGGTGTAGGTGTCGGCGGTGATGGCGATGCTGGAGTGGCCGAGGAGTTCCTGGACGACTTTCAGGTCGGCGCCGGCGGCGAGCATGAGGGTGGCGGCGCCGTGGCGCAGGTCGTGCAGACGAACGGGCGGGAGTTCGGCGGCGTCGGCGATGACGTGGAAGGCGTCGGTCAGCTTGGCCGGGTGCAGCGGCGTGCCGTCGGGTTCGGTGCAGACCAGGCCATGCTCGACCCAGTCGGCTCCGGCGGCCCGGCGCAGCGCCTCCTGGCGTCGTTTCTGGGTGTTCAGGACGCCGACGGTGGCGTTGTCGAGAGCGATACTGCGGCCCGACGCTTCGGACTTGGGTTCGCCGAATTCGGGTGTCCAGCCGACCTGGACGAATGCGGTGGTGATGGTGATGGACGCTGCGGCGAGGTCGACGTCCCACCAGGGCAGGCCGCAGGCTTCCCCGCGGCGCAGGCCTCGGTAGGCGATGAGGTGGAGCAGGACGTAGTAGGGGTGGCCTTCGGCGTGGTCGAGGAACCGGCCCACCTGCTCGGGTGTCCACACCATCACCCGGGACGGTTTCTCCCCGGTGCGCTTCCAGCGCTCGACCCGCTCGGGCGTCCACAGCAGCGCCTTGGGTCGTTTGCCGGAGTCGAGTTCGACGTGGGATGCGGGGTTGAAGGTGATGTTGAGTTTTGGGTCGCGGATGGCTGCGTTGAGCGCGGCGCGCAGGGTGGCGCGGTAGCGCTGCATGGTGGCCGGTCCCATGGTCCGCACCCCGCGCACGCTCTTGCGGATCTCCCGGTCGTCACTGGCCCGGGCGGCGAGAATGGCGTCGTTGCGTTCAGCCATCGCGTCGAACATGCTGGCCACGTGTTCGACGGTGAGCGCATCGAGGCGGTAGTGGCCCAGGTGCGGTGCGAGCCAGAGCCGGATGTGGCTGCTGTAGGAGAGTTTGGTACCTCCACGCAGCTTCCTGCGGCGGGCGAGCCAGGTCGCGAGCCACTCGGCCACGGTGGGCATCTGTTCCCCGAGCACGCGGGCGTCGGAGTTGAGCTGCTGGGCGATTTCCTCTGGTTCGGGAAACGGTTCCCCGGTCTGCAACCGGTTCTCGATCAGGTCACCGATCGCGGCGAGCGCGGCACCGCCGTGCGGCTCGGCCGCCTCGACCAGCGCGGCCATCTTGTCCAGTTCGTCTTGGGCCAGGGTCTGGGTGGCGTATCCGCCGCGGCGGCGGGTGCGGCGGGTTCCGTCGAGTCGATGGGGAAGCTCGGCCTGGAAGTACCAGGTCCCGTGTTCGGAACTCCAGGCTCCGTTGCGTCGCTTCAGCCTGGGGCACTTGGACTCGAGCCGCTTTCCCGTGTCGGGGTGTCTGCAGCCGCAGCGTTTGAAGGTGCCGCCGGAGAAGTGCTGTTGTGTCATCGGATTTGTTCCTTCCGCAATCCGCGGGTTCGGTTTCGGACAGCGGCTATCGACGCTCTGATAGGCACAGAGGGGAAGCGTCAGCTACGAGGCTCTTCGTCCAGGCCGAGAAGTTCGATCAGCCGGGCGACAACGACCCGGTACCGGCGGCCGGTCCGCATCAGCGGAACGGGGAAGGTTCCCTTGCGGGCACTGGTGTAGGCCGTCGTCCGTCCGATCCCCAGGATCTTCGCGGCGGTCATGAGGTCCGTGGTGACCCCGAGCTGGTGCAAGTTTTCCGCTGTGCGTGTCCGGGCGGTGGTGGGCGGCGCAGTGTCGGGTATGGCGTGGGTGAAGCGGTCGAGGTCGTGCATGACAATGTCCCTTGCAATAGGGGCGATGCGGGACGGCGCGGACCGGGAATCCGGTTCTCGTGAACGGCGTTTGTCGCGCATCGAACTGGTTCCGGCACCTGGGGAACGCCGCCGTCACGACAGGCCGTGTACGGCGTCGTCCGGGCCGGGTTCCGGCGTTAGCTGTCAGACGGTGCGGCACCCGTGACGGCGTGGCCGCTGCGGCAGGAGAAGGGGGAGCAGCCGTCGGGGTCGTCTTCGTCGGCGACGGGCCGGCCTCGGGTGGTGTCTAGGTCGACTTGATCAAGCGGGAGCAGCGACCGGTGGAGGAAGAACTGTCCCCGCAGCGGTTTGCCGTCGGCGTTGGCGCGGGGGCTGCCGTGGCGGATGGCCCGGTCGAACTCGACCAGGTCCGCCCACGCGTCCGGATCGGTGTCCCGGATGAACCGCAGCCGCGAGTTTCCCGAGTACGGACAGCCGATACAGGAACTTTTCACCACGTCCCCCAAGCCCCGGTCGCGCAGGTAGGTGAGGCAGTCCGAACGCGACATCCTCAGGTCGAGGAGTGGGAAGATGTTGCGGGTGTAGTTGACGTCGGAGTCCTTGGCGCGGTGGAACTCATCCGTCGAGATGCCGATGGCCTGGTCGACGTACACTCCACGCGGCACCCGCTGTGGGTGCGGGTAGCCGAGAATGTCGCGGACCGCCTTCTTCAGCGGCCGGATCTTGTAGTCGCCCGTGCACTGGCGCCGGGCCATGCCGCGTGACCCGTCGGGGTTCTTGACGAACAGCGGCATGGTGACGAACCGCGCGTTCGGGTTGAGGGTGTCGTGGCGGATGTTGCCGTTGGATACCGTCCGTACCGGGATCCCTGCCTGCGCGCCGAGGCGGCGGGCGGTGTCGAGTTGGGAGTACACCTGTTTGGGTTCCCAGCCCGTGTCGGCGAAAAGGGCTGCATCGAAGGGTGGAATCTCCTTTTCGCACGCGAGCAGCAGCACGCACATGCTCTGGACCCCGGCGCCGAGGCTGAGGTACCGGCCGCGTGGTGTGCCGGGGTAGCGCTCGCGGCGTCGCTGGGTCGGTGGCGGGGTTGCGGGTGAACGCCGCGATGGTGCCGGGGTGTTCGGGCGTGAGGTGGCGGTGCGCCTGTTGGTGGGCGCGCGGAAGGCGGTCATGGTGTCTCCTGCTCGTCGCGACCGGGGGTGTGGTCGTGGGTCGGGGTGAGCAGGCGGTGCGGGATGCGCCGGACGCTGGTGGCCGGGCTTTGGGCCGCCCAGAACAGCGCTGGGGTAATCAGGGCTCGGTGTGCGGGCTGGTCGGAGAGCACCCACTGACTGGCGGGGCGGAAGGCACCGTGCTCGTCACGGGTACCGGTGGCCTGGTAGCCGGTGTACTTGATGTTGGTGAGGATCGCGGTGACCGCTGCGGGCGGCCACGCGGTGTGCGTTCCGGGCGGCGGGTAGCGGTCCGGGTCGGCGTTGAGCCGGGCGGTGATCTGCTCGATCGACAGGCCGGTGACCGCGCGCCAGTAGAAGATCGCCTGCACGACCGGGGCGCGGTGCGGGTCCGGGGTGAGCCGGGTCCGCGGGTTGCCCCGTCGGCTCTGCGCCGGCTCGGCGACGGTCATGGTCGTGTAGCCGTACGGCGGGCGGTGGACGTTCCAGCCGGCCCGGATCAAGGCGGCGACCGCCTCGGCCGACCGCCTCGTCACCGGGTGCTGCGGGATAACGATCTGACGGTGGGGATGTCCAGTTCCGGCGAAGTTCCGCGGCCGCCGGTTCCGCGGGATCAGGCGATGGCGGACGGTGCGGACCCAGCGCCGCAGGCGGCTGGGTCGATGCGTGTTGGCGCGGGCGGGCATGGCAAGACCCCTCTTTCCCGGTGAAGCCCGTGTGGATGGAATGCGGCGCTGCGGGGCGGGCTCTGGCAGGTCGGCTTCGCCGCTCCGCAGCGCCGCGAGCTCAGCGACGCGAGCCGGTGCCGGTGCGCCCGGCGCGCCCGGTGGCCGTGGTACGAGTGGCGGTGGTGCTCGCGCGGGCGGTGCTTCCGCGGTGGTCGGATACGCGTGGCGTTGCGCCGACCGACGAGCGCCAGGAGCAGGTCACGTGCGTGAGGTCCTCGAGCAGCAGGCGCAGAGCGTGGGCGGCTTGCTGGGGCATGACGCCGTTGCCGAGCGCGCGCAGCTGGGCGGTGCGGGGCAGGTCGAGATGCCCGGCGGTCACCCAGCCCGGCGGGAGGCCCATCAGCCACTCGACGAACGCAGGCGCGAGAACAGGACGTCCGTGGCGACCTGGCTGCGTCGGGTACGGCGCTGGGCGGCCCGTGATCAGTTCCCAGCGGTGCACGGCGGCGGCGTACTCGCCCCAGTCCACCGGCGCCGGTTTACCGCGTGCCACGCGGCGTCCGCGTGGTGCGCGGTCGGTGGCCACGATCAGTCGCCTCCTTCCGCGTCGCCGTGCCCTGGCGGGCCTGGGTGACGGCCACGGCGACCGAGGGCGCCATCAGGTCGCCCTTCGAGCCGCGCCTCGCGTGGCATCCCTTCGTCCCGTCGATTGCCTGCGGCGTCGGCAGCAGGCGTAGGGTGTCCAACAGGGACGGACCGCCTTGTCGTGACGCGGCGGAGATTCCGTTGGAGGAACCGTCGTGCGCGGTCGGTGTCGGCAGCAGTGCCCCACGCGCCGGGGGAAAGACAGCTACGAAGCCCCCCCCCCCCCCCGGAATTGTGTTGCCGCGCAACACGTTTCCTCGCCGATCGGGGCGGGTGTCGTCAGTGCGCGTGCCCGGTCGGGAAGCGACGGTCCGCCGTCGTGGGTGTCGTGGGTGCAGTTCTTCGCATCCGACGCGGTCGGGGTCGGCAGCAGCGGCACCGATTCGGTCCGCATCACGCAGCAGACCGGGCTCGAGCCTCCCGGATCGCGCACCGTCCGGATCGCGTCCAGCCGCGAGTCCTCTGCGGCCGGTGTCGGCAGCGGATGGGGTGGTCGGATCACCGAGTCGACGGCGTCGTTGAGGTTGACCTGGTGCCCGCCCGCCCGGCGCCGTGCGGGGTCGACCGGGCCGCGGGGTTCGCCGTCGCGGGCCTGCGGCGTCGGCATCATCCGCATCCCCTTCCTGCTGGGGGACGGCACACACGAACACCCGCTCGCGTCGGTGGCCGGCTCCGATGTCGCTGGCTCGTACGCAACGCCAGACTGCGTCATACCTCTTTTCGGCCAGCCCGCCGAGTACATGGTCGAGGCCGCCGTTTTTCCAGCGGAGGGCGGCGACGTTCTCCAGGACGACGAGGCTGGGTCGTAGGACGCGAACGGCGTCCAGCACGTTTCGCCACAGTCCACTGCGAGTGCCTTTCTCGATGCCCGCGCGCCGACCGGCCGCGGAGATGTCCTGACAGGGAAATCCGGCCGTGAGCACGTCCACCTGCTCGACGCCGGTGAAGTCGATCGCCCGCAGGTCGCCGAGGTTCGGCACGCCGGGCAGCCGGGCGGCGAGGACCCGCTCGGCGTGCGGATCGATCTCGCTGTACCAGGCGATCCGGCCACCGAGCACGGCCGCGACCCCGAGATCCAGGCCCAGCAGACCGGTACACAGCGACCCGATCACCGGGCCCTCGGTCGCGACGAAATGCGCGGCGTCGCCGGCGCCCGCCGCATGCGCGGCGTCGTCACGGTGAGGTGCACTCATCGATGCGCCCCTCTCCGCAGCGAACTACAGGGAACGGCGCCGCCATGGCCGCCTGCTGTGATCCGGGTGTCGCTGCCTCCGGTCGCCCCGGTGGGCAGCGGTGACGGGCAGCGGCGCGGCGCGCTCGGTCGGGCCACCGGCGGTGTGCGGTCCACCCGCAGGTGGTGCATCGGGCGCGGGCACTCACGCCGCTACCTCACTGCCGCCGCGGGCAGTCGCCACCGAACTTGAGCGGGTCTGCGGCGCGCGCAGGACAACCACGTCTTCGTGCGCGATCAGGTGCAGCGGCAGACCCTGCTCACGTTGCTTGCGGATGAAGTCGCGCTGGAAAAACGAGCCCCGGGCGACGAGACCGGTGTCGGCGACACGGGCCAGCAAGGCGACGCACCGCTCGACCGGGACCAGCCCGGCCGCCTGGCCGCAGGCGATGATCTGCGAGGGCAGGTCGATCAGCTCGGAATGCTCGCGCCACGGCCGCACGGTGATCGCGACGTGCCCGCCGGGACGCAGCACGGCGGCGCAGCCGGTGAGGATCCGGGTGAATCCTGCGAGCAGCCGGTGGTGGCCGACGTTGGCCAGGTTCCCGCGGTCGAGGGCGTTGCCGTAGCGGTGGTGGTACTTATGCACCTTCCCGTCCGGCGAGTCCTTCGTCGCCGTGACGACCTGCCCGTGCAGCGACGGCCCGTACGGCGGCGAGGTGACCACCAACGCGACCTGCCCCCGGTACTTCTCCGGCAGCAAGTGCGGCAGCTGGCGGGCGTCCCCCGGCACGATCTCGGCGTCCACCTCGTGGCCGCGCTCGCGGGCCAGCTCGAGGTTCGCGCGGGCGACGTCGACCCAGTGTGGCTCGTACTCCACCCCGACCGCCCGGCGCCCGGCATCGATCGCCTCGACCAGGGTCGTGCCCGACCCGGCCATCGGGTCGAACACCAAATCCCCGGGGCGGGTGTAGTGACGGATGGCGTGCGCGGCGACCGCGGGCAGCATCTTGGCCGGGTGCGCGGTGGAGTCAGCGACGTAGCGGCCCTTGCGCTGCGCCGCCGGCGACGTCTGCGCGGTCACCCACACCGACAACGGCAGCTCTCCCGCCCCGGCCGGCTCGGCCGTGGCATCAGGCTCGGTCGGGTCGCTCGCGACGGTGCCCGCTCGCTGGGGTGCGGTGTCCAGGGCGTCGATGAGCGCGCGCGAAATCGGCACGGTGGGATCACCGTCACGCGAGCTGCGGCCACTGGTCGCCGGGTCCGTGGTCGGATGGAACGGCTGCGGGTGGGACATGAGCGGGCTGCCTTTCGATGCCGGAGGAACGGCCGCTGTGGCGGCGGGCGAAGGAGGCACGGGGGCGCTCACCGCAGGTCTCCGTGGCCGAGCCCATCCCCGGGAGCCGGGGCCTCGGCGGTGTCGGTGAGCGGTGAACCCACGGGCCTCGCAGGCTGGGCGAAGACCAAGACATCGCCGTGCGCGCGCACGTGCGGCGCAGGCAAGCTGCGCACCGTCGCGCGGTGCGCGGTGCGGTCGTACTCGGCGACCACGGACGCACTCGGCGCGGCGTGCAGACGCCCCGCCCGGACCGGGATGTGCAGCGCGACGACGTGCTGCAGGTAGAGCAGATCGGCGTGCTGCGCGGCCGCAACGATCGCGCCGGTCGGGTCGAGTAACCGCTCCCCGTTCCAGTCACTGTGCGTGTACACCGCGAAGATGCCGCCGAGGCGCAGCAGGCCTGCCGCGCGCAGCGCGAGGCGGTCGAGCGACACGCGTTCGGCGGCGTGCGCGGGCAGCGAGACGAGAACCAGATCCGCGAGCTCGGCCGGCCACGAACCCGGCGCGGCGTGTCCGCTGAGGGCGGCGTCACGGGCGGGGCCCGTCGTCGGGTCCGCGGGTGTCGCCGTGGGTGTGACGGCGTCGTGGATGAGGTCGGCCCAGAACGGGCGTGACGGCGTGGCAGAGGAGTCCGCGGGCGTGTCGACGACGGTCGCGGTGACGGTGCGGCCCAGGGCGTGAACCGCCGCCCGCACAGCTGCCGGGACGACCTCGCCGGGTGCAGTGGGGTCGCCGGTTCGGGGAGTCGTGGTCGTCGTCGCGGCGGTGCCGGTATCGATGAGGACGACGTGCGCGCCGGGTCCGGTGAACGCGGTCGTGATGCGCTCCACGATCGGCACCGGCCACGTCTCGTGCGCGTCGATCGGGTCCGGCCCGCACGTCCATACCGTGGCCGGTGTCGGCTCCGGCGCCGCGGTACTCGTGCGGCGCTGCGGGCGCGGCGGGGCTTCCGGTCGTGAGGTCGCGCGGGCGCCGCCGGCGCCTGTGGCGGTGGTGTCGGTGCGGGCTCCGGGGTAGGGAGCGAGCTCGCCCCCGCGGCGGGTGCGCGGCGGGCGAGTCGAGTCCCCGCGGCGGCGGGGACGGCCGTCCGGGGACGGCGGGCGCTGAGCCATGGGAGGTCCTCCTGGCGAGAACAGCCGGGGGCGTGTGATGCCCGGCGTCGGTTGGTGCTGTCACAAAGCAATAGAGGGAAACCTGCGTTTTGGAGACAGCCGCCGCCGAAAATTCTGAAAACCCCCTCCGGCACATCTCATGAAAGGCGCCCGGGTACTCGTACACGTTCTGGACCCCACTGGAAAGCACCGGCAAGTCGTCTGCGCGATCCCCCAACCTCCGAAGAATTTATTTCCCCACTGTCAAGCCAGGCGCCTCAACGAGGCGCACTACAGAAAGACACTGAGGCGTCACGCGAAGCTACAGGACACCCTGCCGCATCATGCCCAGGTCAGAGGGTCTGCGAGGACGGCCGGCGGTGATCGAGGTCCACGCCGAGCACCCCACCCACATCCCGGGAGCTGAATTTCATCTATTGGGGTTTGAGGCGCTTTTGTCGCGCTTACGAGGCGGTTTTGGGGCGACTTTGAGGCGGTTTTGAGGCGCCCGCGGGGGCTCACTGTCGGCACACCACTTAGCCGATGCACTTACGGAGCTGTCCATGCATTTTCCACCTCCCGAAATCGATGTTGACGAGCGCGGGTTTTATGTGCGCACCACTCCTGATTTCGTCGCCGGTTCGGATGTGTTCGCGCTGGCGCGGACGACCTTCGCGTGGCTGGTGACCGGGCCGGATCCGGTCAGCGTCGACGGCGGCGAGATCGCGGGGCTGCCGGCGCGTCCGATCCCGTTGGACGAGCTCGGCACTCTCCTGCTCGCCGGGGACTGCTCGCAAGCCACGCGGGATGCGGCGTGGGCGTATCTGATCACCCGGGCCCGCGCCGAGAACGGCGACGCGGGCCGGCGCGGGACGTGGACGATGGCGTGCGTCGGGCTGGCGTTGCCGGTGCTGCTGCGGGCCGCCGCACTCGTGACCCGCCGGTTCACCGGCGACACTCACGACCTCAACGCCGCCGTCCTGGCCGGGTTCCTGCAGGGCCTGCACGAGGTCGATCTGGGCCGCCGGGCGATCCTCGCGCGCCTGTACTGGGCCGCCCGACTGGAGGGGCGCCGCGCGTTGCGCGAGGCCACCGCTCGCCCGGTTCCGGTGGACGATCTCGAGTTCGATTCGGCGCCACCGCCGCGCCGGCAAGACCATCCGGATCTGGTGCTCGCCGACGCTGTGGAGGCCGGCGCGATCACGGTCGAGGAAGCCGACCTGATCTCCGAGACCCGCGTCGGCGAGGTGCCGCTCGCCGAGGCAGCGCACGCCCGCGGCCTGAACTACAAGGCGGCCCAGCGGCGGCGTCACCGGGCCGAGCACCGCCTCGTCGACTACCTGAACGAGCACGACGGCGCGACGCCCGAGACACCCGTCGACCAGCGACCGGGCACCGATGCCGGGCACCAGTACCAAGGTCCTCCGGCCGCTGCGGCCACGACCGCGTCATCCAGCCGGACCCGCCACCTGGAGTTACGCAACGTAACCAAGGCTGCGGGTGAGTCGGCGGCCGATGTCGGCGCACCGCTGTCTTCGCACGGCCCGAAATCGCCTACGGCCTCGTGCGGGACCCGCGTACCCGCAGACCGCCGTTCCCACGCCCGCCGCACCGCCTGCGGTCCAGCCACGCCGACCCGTCGGGAGGCCCGCTCATGCGACTGACGCCACCCCACCGTCGTCACCGATCCCCACACCACCGCGCGCTCTCGAGCCGCCTGATCTCCCCGGGCCGCGCGATCGCGCTCGTCGGCGTTTTCGTCGCCGCAACGCTGCTGCTGCCCGAGGCGGCGGCGCAGGCGGAGACAGTCCAGTACGTCGCGCTCGCCCAGACTGTGGATCAGGTCCTGTCCAACATCCGCAACTGGATCATGGGCATCCTCGCCGGGGTCGCGCTGGTGTTCTTCACCATCGGCGGGCTGCGCTACCTGATGGCCGGCGACAACCCCGGCGAAGTCGAGAAGGCCAAGGGCGCGTTCAAGGCCGCCGGGATCGGGTTCGGCCTGGCCGCGCTCGCGCCGCTGGTCGTCGAGATCCTCAAGACCATCGTCGGCGGGCTGTAGCCGTGGCCGCCCCCATCTCGCCGGACCGCCGCATGGTCCGCCCTGCTGACGACACACCTCGCCGTCTGACTCCCCGGCCGCGGCGACGCGGGTTCCTCCTCGTTCTGGGGGCGCTGCTGGCGATGGCCCTCGGCGTGCTCGCCTCCGCCAACGCCGCACCCGCACCGGCGGCGGCGGCACCCGGTCAGCTCGCGCCGCAGCAGGCACCGCCACTGCCGCTACCGCCCAACCCGGGCTGCATGCCCGGCTCGCCGGAACCGGCCTGTCACCTGCCCACCGCCAGCCAGCAGCCCACCATCCCGGCGACGCCGCTGCCGCCGATCACCACGCTGCCCGGCCCCGGACCGTCGTGCTTCCCCGGCTCGGTGCTGCCCGGCTGCGCGCCCTCGCTCGAGGGGCCGTGTGCCGGACCGGACTGCATCCCCCAGCCCTCGACCCTCGCCCCCAG
>JARAWT010000050.1:0-78671 GCA_033793495.1 Streptomyces sp. MN03-5084-2B
GGACACGGTGGGGTGGCGGTAGGCGATGTAGGCGTCGGGGCGGACGAGGAGGCAGCCGTCCTCGGCGATGGCGCTGAGGCGGGACCAGTCGCCGTAGGCGTCGCGGACGCCGGGTTCGCCGATCCGGACCGTCCGGAGGTCCAGGCCCAGCTCGGCGCCGACCTTGGCCGCCGCGTCGCGCCAGGGCGTGCCGGTGAGCCCGGTCAGGACCGTCCAGCGGCCGCCGCCCACGAGGTCCAAAGTGGACACACGACGGCCGTGCGGCCCGACCAGCCACGCGTGCGGCAGCTTCGCGCCCGGCTCGGTGCTCGGCCGGTGGTAGAGCTCGGGATCGCGGTCCGGAGGAGCCGGGACGCCGTCGGGCAGCACCGCCCCGGACACGTACCGCTGGTCCAGCTCGACGCCGTGCGCGTTGAACTCGTAGTGCTTGAGCTCGATCGCCTGCTCCAGCTCACGTCGTTTCCGCGCCCCCTCGGCCGTGGGCGCGAGGCAGGTCTCCAGCCCGGCCGTGATGCCGTCGGCGTCGGTGTCACCGGAGATGCCGAGCGCGGCGAAGATCGGCCCGAACTGGTCACGGCTGAGGTTCGCCCGGTCGACGATCTGCTTGCCCACCGGCGCCCGTTCGGCGGTGTAGCTGTCCAGCAGCGCCTCGCCCGCCTCGCCGCGCAGCACCATCGCGAGCTTCCACGCCAGGTTGTACGAGTCCTGGACGGAGGTGTTCGAGCCGAGCCCGTTCGACGGTGGGTGCCGGTGCACGGCGTCCCCGGCGCAGAACACCCGGCCGTTGCGGTACTCCGTGGCGTAGTTGTGGTTCACCGTCCACAGTGACGTCGAGGTGATCTCGACGTCCAGCGCCGGATCCCCGACCAGGTCGCGCACCAGCCGCGTCGCTTCTTCGACGTCAACTGAGGGCGGCGGCTGCGAGATGTCGTACCCCCAGGTCAGCAGCCACTCGTTCCACGGCCGGACCATCCGGACCAGGCCCATCCCGATCCCGCCGAGGTGCGCGCCCGGCCGCATCACCCAGTACAGGACGCTCGGCCGGTGGGCCACGTACCGCGCCAGGTCGGCGGTGAACGTGATGTTCATGCTGCCCGCCTTGCCGGTCTGGCCGGCGATGGGCAGCCCGGCCTGCTCGGCGACGCGGCTGCGGGCGCCGTCCGCGCCGACGAGGTACTGGGCGCGCAGGGTGAACTCGTCGCCGCGCACCCGGTCGAGGAACCGCGCGGTGACGCCGGAACCGTCCTGGGTGAAGGACAGGAACTCCGTGTCCAGCCGCAGTTTCGCGCCCCGCGCGGCGGCCTCGCTCACCAGGATCGGCTCGAGGTAGGTCTGCGGCAGGTCGATCATGTGGCACGGGCTGGCCGCGGTGTACTCGGACGCCGACCGGTCACCGGTGCCCCAGCTGGCGATCCGGCCGATCTCCGGCCCGGTCAGCGACGTGCACAGCACGGTGTCGCCCATCAGCTCCGGCGGCGTCCCGGCGGCCAGGGCCTTGTCCTCGACGCCGAGGTCACGCAGCACCTCCATGGTCCGCTGGTTGGTGATGTGCGCGCGGGGCGTGTTCGCCGTCCAGCCGTACTTGGTGGCCAGCACGGTGCGCACGCCGTAGGTGGCGAGCAGCAGCGCCGCGGCGCCGCCGGCCGGGCCGCTGCCGACCACGATGACGTCGGTGTCGTAGGTCATGCCGTGCTCCCTGAAATCCGGAAGGTGAAGTCGAGTCCATCGGTGAAGTCCACGATCAGGCCGTCCTTGACGCCGAACACGGTGTCCGAGTCGAGGTACTCGCCGCCGGCGACGAACAGCTGCGTGATCAGCGTGCGGTAGCCGGGCTTGGCGATCATGAAGTGCACGTGCGGCGCCCGGAACGGGTGCCGTCCGACGGCGTCCAGCATCTGCCCGACCGGCCCGTCGGCCGGGATGGGGTACGCGCTGGGCACGATCGTCCGGAACCGCAGCCGTCCGCCGGCGTCGGTGCGGAACCGGGCGCGCAGCACCGGGCCGTCCACATCGGGCAGCTGGACGTCGTAGAAACCGTCCTCATTGGACTGCCAGACGTCGACGATCGCGTCCGCCACCGGCACGTCGTCCGTGTCGACCACCCGGACGTCCACCGAAAGCGGTGTCCCCGGGAGCCCGGCGGCGAGATCCGCGCCCTGCGGGGTCTCCGGCGGACCATCCACATAGAACGGTCCGAGGACGGCCGACGGCGTCGTGTCCGGCGTCCGTGAATTGGTCAGGACGTCGACGACGCTGGACACGCCGAGGGTGTCCGACAGCAGGATGAACTCCTGCCGCGTGTCGGTGGTGATGTGCCCGGCGCGGGTCAGGAAGCCGATCGCGTACTCCCACTCGGCCTGGGTGAGGTCGGTGCGGATCGCGTAGCCGTGCAGCGTCTCGACCAGGTCGGTCAGCAGCAGGCGGACGCGGTCCGGCGCCCCGGCGAAGCTGTCGACGACCTGCTTGGTCAGCGCCTTCAGGCTCGGGCGCGCCGCCGGTCGGGTGCCGTGCAGCGCAGCGCGCAGCAACTCCGGCTCGCCGTCGAGGTCGGCCTCGGTGAGGCCCAGTTCGGCCAGCGAATGCGGGATCGGGAGGGACGCGGCCAGCTCGAACACGTCGTCAGCGTCGTCGAGACCCTGGTGCGCCATGACGTACGGGAGCAGGACGGCGTGGGTTTCGGCGTGCGGCAGGCCGAACTTCCCGCCGAGGTGGTGGCAGAGCCGGTGGTGCAGGCCCATCTGCACCGCGTCGAGGCACGTCCCCGCGAGCCACGCGCCGCGCAGCGCATCGGTCCGGGCGTCCACATCGGACGGATCGGCCGCGATCCGCGGCAGGGCAGTGGTGAGCAGCCTGGTCGCTTCCGCGGCGAGCAGGTCCGTCATCGGGTTGGCGTCAGGGGCGTAGCGGGCTTCGACGGCGTGGGCGAGCGCGTTCAGCCCGCTCGCCGCCGATACCGGAACCGGCAAGGAGAGCGTGAGCGACACGTCGTAGAGGACGGTCTCCGGCCGGACCGCCGGGGTCCGCCGGGTGGTCTTGCGGCCGTCGGCCGTCTCGCCGAGGACGGACGTCAGCTCGGAACCCGCGTACGTCGTCGGGACGATCAGCTGCGGCAGCCCGGTCCGCAGCGCGATGGCCTTGGCCAGCCCGGTCGCCGAGCCGCCGCCGATCGCGACGACGCCGTCGACGTCGTACTCCGCGACGACCTTGAGCGCGCGCTCGGTGACCTCGACCGGGGTGTGCATGGTGGCGTCCTCGAAGCGGGCGGCCAGCCGGGGGCCGAGCGCCGCCGCGGCCCGGTCGCCGTGGCGCGGGCGGCCGATCAGCAGGACGCGGCCGAGCCCGAGCCGGTCGGCCTCCGCGCCGAGCGTGTCGAGCGAGCCGAAGACCACCCGGACGGGGTTCGCGGCGTAGCTGAACGAGGTCATGCCACGCAGTATCGGGCCGCGAAACGGGCCGGTCCTGCACGTTCGTGCTGCGCGACAGCACGAAAAAGGCGTGTCAGCCCGAGCGGCGCAGCGCCGCGGGCGTGGTGCCGAGCTGGGCGCGCAGCACCCGCGTGAGGTGCTCCTGGTGGGAGAACCCGCAGCGGACGGCGATCTCGGCGATCGGATCGTCCCCCGTGCGCAGCAGCAGCCCGGCCCGTTCGACGCGCAACCGCAGCAGGTAGCGGTGCGGTGGCAGGCCGGTGCGGGCCTTGAACCGGCGGGAGAACTGGCTGACGCTCAGCCCGGCGAGCGCGGCCAGGTCGGCCAGCGGCACCGGCTCGGCCAGCCGTTCGGCCATCAGGTCGCGGACCCGCGCGAACTGGCGGTCGGACAGGCCGCGGGCCGGCTCGGGCTCGGGGACGTGCCCGGCGCGGTGGTGGCGGACCAGCTGGGCGGCGACGAGCGCGGCGAGCTGGTCGGCGTAGGTGCGGGCGCCCGGCTCCCAGTCGCGGACCACCCGGTCCAGGCCGAGCACGAGCTGTTCGAGCAGGGGATCGTGGCTGCCGAGCTCCTCGGCGAGGCGCACGGGCGTTTCGGCGGCGTCCTGCACGGCCTCGTCGGCGAGGTAGACGTGCACGGTGTCGAGCGCCCCGCCGAGCTCGACGGACAGCTCGGCGTGCGACGGCTGCAGGAAGAGCGAGCCGGCGGGCATCCGACGGCGCTGTTCCCGCGCGGTCCCGATCCCACGCCGGACGGTGACCGGGCCGTCGAGGTGCAGGATCAGCTGGTGGCTGCGGGCGGCGCCGAACTCGGCGCGATAGGGGCGTTCCCGCTGCCGGGAGACGTAGACGCGGTCCCAGCCGAGACCGGCGCTGGTCCGGTCCGGGCGGATCCAGGGCAGCGCGAGGATGCCGTTGGTGTCGGCCGGCCCGAGTTCGCCCACGCTGCCTCCTCGTCGTGATGGTACCCGCCCTACGCTGGTCGTCCGGCTGGTCGACGCAGGGGGAGCCCGTTGCCGTTCACGTTCGCGCACCCGGCCGCCGTGGTGCCGCTGGCCCGCCGGCTCTGGCTGCCCGGCCTGGTCGCGGGCTCGCTTGCGCCCGACGTCGCGTACTACGTGCCGATCCCGGGTGGGGAGCTGACCCACGAGCCGGTCGGCCTGGTGAGTGTGGACCTGCTGCTCGGCCTGGCGCTGGTGGCGGTGGGCTACGCCGTTCTCGCGCCGGTCCTGGCGTTCGGGCCGGCCGGCTGGCGGGAGCGGGTGCCGCGCCCGGGCCGGGTCCCGTGGCCGGGCGCGGTGGTCTCGGTCGTGGTGGGGGCGGCCACCCACCTGCTCTGGGACGCGTTCACCCACACGGGCGGCTTCGCCGTGCGGCATTGGGCGTGGCTGCGGGTCTCCGTCGTCGGCCCGCACCGGCTGTACAACGTCATCGGGTACGTGTCGTCGGCCGGCGGGCTGCTCCTGCTCGCGGTGCTGGTCGTGCGCTGGTACCGCCGGGCACCACGGGCTGCGCGGGCGTGGCCCGTGCTGCCCCGCACCGGCCGGTCGGTGGTGACGGCCGGGCTCGGCGCGGGACTGGTCGTGGGGGCGCTGCTCGGGCTGACGGACCCGGTGAGCGAGGTGAGCGGCTACGACTGGGTTCGCTGCCTCCTGATCGGCGCGATCCGCGGCGGCCTGGTCGCGGCGGCCGCCTACGTGGTGGTCTGGCCGCTGATCAGCCGCCGGTTCCGGGCTGTGCCGCGGTAGGCGAGAGGACGGCTCGCGTACCGGAACGGTCGGTTGGCGTACCCGGAGGGTCGGCTCGCGTACCTGGAGGGTCGGCTCGCGAACCGACCCTCCAGGTACGCAGGCCGACTGCCTGGGTACGCGAGCCGACCGTTCCGGTCAGAGGTCCAGCACCAGCCGCGCTGACCGCGCGCGCGACACGCACGGGTACATGCGGCCGGGAGCGGCGCCGATGTCGTCGCGGTGCTCGGGCTCG
The DNA here is from genome assembly GCA_033793495.1 of Streptomyces sp. MN03-5084-2B. Lineage (GTDB taxonomy): Bacteria > Actinomycetota > Actinomycetes > Mycobacteriales > Pseudonocardiaceae > Amycolatopsis. Next base: position 5,408 of record JARAWT010000050.1, read on the forward strand.
CCCGCCAGCACCGTGATCTCGCAGCTGCCGCACACCCCTTCCCGGCACGCCGACGGCACCGGCCGCCCGGCGTGGTTCAGCGCGTCCAGCAGCGATTCGTCGGCCGGGACTCCGATCGTGCCGCCGGAGCGGGCGCACGTCACCTCGAACGGGGTGTCCGGCCCGAACGTCCGCCGGGTCGGCTCGAAGCGTTCGGTGTGCAGCCGCGGGAACACCGCCTCCGCCGCGTCCACCATCGAGGCCGGGCCGCAGCAGTAGACCTCCGCGGCCGGGAACTCGGCGGCCAGTGCCGCGAGGTCCGGGCGCCCGAGCCGCACGCGTTCTCCGTACTCCGAAACGAGTTCCCCGGCGAACGACCGTCCCGCGTACGCCAGGGTCACCGCCGCGCCGGAAGCGACGGCGGCACGCAGCATCGGCACGATCGGCGTGATCCCGATCCCGCCCGCCACGAACAGGTACTCGTCCGCCGGGAGCAGGGGGAAGTGGTTGCGGGGCAGCGAAACCGGCAGCGTCCGGCCCGGCTGCAGGAACAGGTGGACGTACTCGGAGCCGCCGCGGCTCAGCGGGTCGTGGCGGACCGCGATGCGGTAGGCCGACAGGTCGCCGGGATCGCCGCACAGCGAATACTGCCGCGTCAGCCAGTTCGGCAGCTCGAGGTCGATGTGCGCGCCCGGCTCCCACGGCGCCAACGGACCTTCGTCGCCGCGCAGGACCAGCGAGACGACGTCTTCGGTGAGGCGCTCGACGCGCTCCAGGATGGTTTTCTGCACGTCAGTACAGCCTCCGGTAGCCCTCTTCGAGGAGCTGGTCGAGCAGTGCCGGTTCGAGGTTCATCTTCTCGGCGGCGATCTCGCCGGCCGACGGCAGCTCCGCGGCCAGCGCCTGGCTCGCCGGGTCCCACAGTCGTGAGCGGATCAGCGCGCGGCCGCAGTGGAAGTACACCTCGGCGACGTCGACGACGATCGCGAGCATCGGCGCCTTCGCCTCGGTGCGCATCCGGGCGAGCACGTCCGGGTCGTCGGTGACGTACGCGCTTCCGTTGACCCGCAGCGTTTCCCGCATGCCCGGGACGAAGAACAGCAGGCCGACGCCGTCGTTCTCGGCGATGTTGCGGAAGGAGTCGGCGATCTTGTTGCCGGGCCGGTCGGGCAGCGCGACCGTGCGCTCGTCGAGGACCTTGACGAAGCCGGGGTAGTCGCCGCGCGGCGAGCAGTCGGCGCGGCCCGCGGCGTCCGCGGTCGCCAGGGTCAGGAACGGCGAGTGCGCGATGAAGCGGCGGGCGTGCGGGTCGATGCGGTCGCCGATCTTGGCCTTGATCATCTCTTCCGGCTCGCCCAGCCGGGCCCGCACCTCGGCCACAGCGACGCGGCGCAACGTGTTTGTGCTGGTCATGACACAATTATGAGCAAATACTCAGATCTTTACTACTCGCTTTCGCCAGGGGGAGCCGTGCCGTCGGACCAGCGCCGCATTCAGCCACGTAAACAGCCGCGTCAGGTGCGCGCCGAGCTGACCCGGCAGCGGATCCTGACCGCGGCTGCTCACGTTTTCGCCGACGTCGGCTACGCCGCCGGCACCACCAACCGCATCGCCGAGCGCGCCGGCATCTCGATCGGCTCGCTGTACCAGTACTTCCCGAACAAGGACGCGATCCTCGCCGAGCTGCTGACCCGCCACCTCGACGACGGCACGGCGGCCGCGGCGAAGGTCCTGACCGGGCCGCTGCCCGATTCGATCGAAGAGGTCTTCCGGATCTTCGTCCGGCTCGCGATCGACGCCCACCGCGACGACCCCCACCTGCTGCGCATGCTCCTCGAACAGGCGCCGCGGTCGAACGAGCTGCTCGAGCGGATCGGCGGGGTGAAGCGGACCATGGTCGGCTACACCCGCGACCTGCTGGAGGGCCACCCGGAGGTCCGCGTCGCCGACACCGCCACGGCGGCCCGCCTGGTCATCGCGACGGTCGAGCTGGGCGTGCACGACCTGCTGGCCGAGCCCGACCCGATCGACGCCCGGCGGCTCGAAGACGAGATGGTCGCGATGCTGACCCGCTACGTCAGGGGGTGAACTGGTAGGCGCCCGCGTCGATCCGGGTGCCGACCGCGTTGCCGTCGACGTCGATGTCCGCGTACTTCTGGACGCCGAGACCGATGGCCGGGCTGCCGGTCTTGAGGACCAGGTTCGTCGCGGAGGTGAACTTCGGGTCGGCGACCTTGTCCGTGGCACCGGGGGTGAACTGCCGTTGGCCGCCGTAGAAGACGTTGTGGTCGGTCGCGGTCCAGCCGGTGTCGGCGTACCCGATCTTCATGGCGGCCTGGATGACGTTCTGGGTCAGCTTGAGGGTCTGGTTGGTGCAGCCGCCGTAGCAGACGAAGCCCTCGGATTCGGCGTTGCCCAGCCGGACGGAGTTGTTGCGGAAGACCGTGCCGGTCACCGGGCCGTTGCCGTCCTGGGCGCCGCGCGTCACGATGCCGCCGCGCGTCTTGGCCCCGAAGACCGCGTTGTACTCGTAGACGTTGTTGCGGGAGACGCCGTCCGGGTCGTCCGCGTTGGTGCCGAGCTCGGTGAAGGACTCGTTGTCCTCGGAGATGTTGTGGTGGATGACGTTGTCCGAACCCCAGAAGACCTCGACCGCGGCGCCGTCGAGGCCGCCGAAGTCGTCGCTCACCGCGATCGACCCGCTGATCCGGTTCCAGCCGATGTCGGAACCGTTGCCCTGCACCAGGATCGCGAACGCGCCGGAGTCGTCGTTGCCACCCGGCGTCACGACGGTCATGTGGTTGTTGTCCACGAGGTCGTTCTGGGTGACCTCGGTGCCGTCGGCGCTGGGCGCGATGTAGACGCCGGCGCCGGCGCCGGTGATGTAGTTCGAGAGGACCTTGTCGTGGTCGCCCCCGACTTCGACGCCGGCCCAGGAACAGCGCCCGGCGTCGGCCGCGACGCCGACCTGGAGGTCCTGCACGGTGATGTAGTCGCCGGGCAGGTTGATGCAGGCCTCTTCGTTGCCCTGGACGATCGGGCGCGCGCCGGTGCCGTAGGCGCCGATGGTGACCGGCGCGGAGGCCGACCCCTTCCCGAAGACGCTGAGCCCGCCGGTCCAGGTCCGGCCGCGGCGCAGCAGCACGGTTTCGCCGGGTTTCAGTTCGGTGGCGGCGACCTTGGCGAGGGATTTCCAGGGCGCGTCCTGGGTCCCGGCGGCGGTGTCGTTGCCGAGGGCCTGGTCGACGTAGTAGGTGTTCGGCGCCGCGACGGCGTCGGCCGGGGTGACTGTGCCGGCCGTCAGGGCGGCGAACACGCCGAGCGAGAGCAGTTTCCACTGGTTCGACATGGCCGGCGACGGTAGGCCGGGCCGGTACAAGCGACGTACAAGGCCCGGCCCCGCCTCACTTCACCGCTTGCTTCACCAGCGCGGCGATCCTCTTCTCGACCGCGGGCGTCACTTCGGTCAGCGCGAAGCCGGCCGCCCACATCGTTCCGTCGTCCAGGTTCGCCTGGTCACTGAACCCGAGGGTCGCGTAGCGCGCCTTGAACTTCTCCGCGCTCTGGAAGAAGCAGACGATCTTGCCGTCGAGGGCGTAGGACGGCATGCCGTACCACAGCTTCGGTTCCAGGACCGGGGCGTTGCCCTTGACGATGGCGTGCACGCGCTCGGCCAGCACCCGGTCCGACGGCGCCATCTCGGCGATCTTCGCCAGCACGTCCTGTTCGGCCTGCGCCGCCTTGTCCGCCTGGGAAGCCCGGCGTGCCGCGGTCTTCAGTTCCTTGGCGTGTTCCTTCATCGCGGCGCGCTCTTCGGCCGTGAACGTCGTCCCCATGTGTACTCCTTCGCATTATCGGCACGCACCGTGCCGTTGACGGCCATCATGGAGGTGGAGGCGGGTGTTGTCAATGGCACGGCGCGTGCCGATAAGATTCCGGCATGGCCGCCGAATCCGCCACGCCGCGACGCCGAGGCGCCGCCCGGACCGCCGGGCTCCTCGACGCGACGCTCGAGCTCGCCGGCGAGGTCGGCTACGCGGGGTTGAACGTCGAGGCGGTCGCCCGGCACGCCGGGGTCGGGAAGCACACGATCTACCGGCGCTGGCCGTCCATGGCGGCGCTCCTGCTGGACGCGCTCAGCCGCGCCTGGACCACCGACCTCGACTACCACGACACCGGTGACGTCCGGGCGGACCTGCGCGAGCAGTTCCTGCGGTCGGCTCCGGCGCTCGCCTCCCCGCCGATCGGGCCCGTCTACCGCGCGGTGATCGCCGAGGCGCAGGGCGACGAAAGCCTGCGGGCCACGCTGCACGACCGGTTCCTGCGGACCGTCGAGCAGAGCACGCTCAACCGGATCACCCGTGCCCAGGAGGCGGGGGAGCTCGTCGAGGGCGTGGACCTGACCTTCCCGGCCGAGGTGCTGTGCGGCACCCTCTACTACCGCCACCTGCTCTCGACCCGCGAGGTGGACGAGAAGGCGGTCGACGACCTGCTGGACATGTTCATGGCCGCCTACGGCCGCTAGTCAGGCACCCGCCCGGCGAAGCCGTTCGGCCGCCTGGTCGCGGACGGCGTCGCCGCACACCGGGTGGTCGCCGTAGAGGGCCTCACAGCGGGCGTTGTGCAGCGCGGGCCACAGGCTCGCCGCCCACGCGACTTCCCGCTCCTCCTCGGTGAACCGGCGTCCCCGGAGGTCCTGGTAGGCCGCCAGGAACGCCGCCGAGCTTTCGAGCGGAGCCAACGTCGGCGGCGAGGCGTTCGCGAACGCGCCGCACGCCGCCCCCGCCAGTGCCGCTTCCGGTTGCCACGCCAGGCTGTCCCAGTCGTGCACGGCCCAGATGTCGCCGTTGTGCCAGCGGAGGTTCTGGGCTTCGAAGTCGGCGTGGCCCAGCACGTGGGGCAGGTCCGCGGCCAGCAAACGCTTGCGTGCTCGCGTGGCCGTCTCGACGAGGTACGTGGGTACGTGGCGCTGGTTCTGTTCGTCGAGGAACCCGATTGCAGGCCACAGCCCCGGATCGCGGTGGTCCCACCGTACCCAGCGCGGGTTCGGCAGGGGCGGCGGGACGCGCACGCCGGTCAGCTGGGCCGCCAACCGCGCGAAAACCTCCGCGTAGCGGACGGCGACGTCCGGCGAGTCGCCGGGGAGGATCTCCCCACCGGGCCGGAACTCCTCCGCGTGCACGGCCAGCGCGCCGACGGCGACCACCGGCGTCAGCGGCCGCGGGCACGGGAACCCGCGCTCCGCCAACCGGGCCTGCACGGCGACACATGCCGCGGCGCGGCCCTCGTCCTCGCGCGCCTTCACCACGACCGTCCGGCCGTCGGCCAGCCTGAGGCCGACCACCTCCGACAAGGACCGCCGCTCGAACAGCACGTCGGCCTGCGCGGCGCCAAGGTGCTCGGCGCACCAGGACGGCAGCCAGTCCATTCAGCGGTCCCTCGCCGCGAGCGCCGCCTGGGTGCGGCTGGTGACGCCGAGCTTGGCCAGCACGTTTCCGACGTGCACCTTCACCGTCCGCTCGGCCAGCCGCAGCCGAGCCGCGATGTCCTTGTTGGACAGTCCCTCGCCGAGCAGGTCCAGCACGTCCCGCTCTCGCGGTGTCAGCGTGCCACCGCCGCTCAACGCCGAGGCCGCGGCCGGGCTCAGCGCCGTCACGCCTTGGTGGGCCGCCCGGATGGCCGCCGCGAGCTCGTCGCCGGAAGAGTCCTTCAGCACGAAGCCCGCCGCGCCCGAGCCGAGCGCTTCGCGGATCTCGCGGGGACGGCCGACCGTCGTCAGCATCAGCACCCGCGGTGCCTCCGGAGGGAGCCGGCGCAGGACTTCGAGGCCGTCCATCCCCGGCAGGTACAGGTCGAGCAGGACGACGTCGGCCGGGACCGGCGACTCCAGCAGCTCGCGCCCGCTCGCGTACTGCGCGACGACCTCCAGGTCCGGCTGCGCGCCGAGGATCAGCGCGATGCCCTCGCGCACCAGCGCGTGGTCGTCGACGACCTGCACCCGGATCATGCCCGGCACTCTACTGTCGGCCCATGCGTCAGTCTTTCGTCACGACGGCGGCCGTCGCCGCGGTGTTCTTCGCCAGCGGGGCGTGGACGCCGCAGCAGGGATGGCTCGCGGCCGCGCTCAGCGCGGCCCAGCTGGTGCCGCTGCTGTGGTCCCGTCGCGCGCCCGCCCTCGTCCTCGTCGTGGTGACCCTCGCGACCGCCGGGCACCTCCTGCTCGACCAGCCGCGCAACACGATGTACGTGCCGGTGCTGCTCGCCCTCCACAGCACGCCGCAACGGTGGCTCGCGGCCGCCGCGGCGCTGGTCGTCGGGGCCGCGGTTTTCCCGGCGAAGGGTCCGCTCGACGGCACGGTCCTCGCCGTGACGATCTCCGCGGTCGCCTGGCTGCTCGGTGCCGAACGCCGTCGCGCGCTCGCCGACCGGGCCGAGCGCGCGGCCCGGCGGCTGCACGACACGCTCGCCCAGACCACGGCCGTCATGCTCGTGCAGGCCGAGACGCTGCGCGCGGTCGGCGACCTGACCGACGCCGACCGCGCCCGCCTCGACACGCTGCTGGCGGCCGGCCGGGGCGCGCTCACGCTCGTCCGCCGCACGCTGGACGACCTGCGCGACGACGCCGACCGCGCCCCGGACCTCGCCGAGGTGCTGGCCCGGCTCCGGACCGCCGGGCTGGTCCTCGACCGCGACCCGGTACTGCCCGCGCTGCCGCGCCCGGTCCGGGAGCTGGCCGAGCGGTTCGTCGCGGAAACGGCGGTGAACGCCTTGCGCCACAACGGTCCCGGCGTCCGGCTGCGGCTCGACGTCGAAGCCGGTGAGCGGGTGACGATCACCGCGCGGAACACGCTCAAGGGAACGCCGCACGGAGGCGACGGCTACGGCCTGGCCGGGCTCGCCGAGCAGGCCGCGGCGGCCGGGGGAGCGCTGACCCACGGCCCGCGGGACGGCGAGTGGGTGGTCAGTGTCGAGCTGCCAGCAGCTGCGACACGGTCAAGAAGCGGAAGCCGCGCTGCTTGAGCGCGTCGAGGATCGGCCCGAGCGCCTGGCGGGTCGGTTCGCGCGAGGCGTACATCGCGTGCAGCAGCACGATCGAGCCCGGCCGGACCTGGTCGACGGTGGTCCGGGCGACGGTGGCGGCGTCGGGGGTGCCGTCGGAGTCCGGCTCGACGTCCCAGGTGACCGTCGTCCGGTGGTGGGACGCGAGGTAGTGCGGCAGGGCGAAGAGCTTCTTGCCGTTCGGCGGCCGGAAGAGGATTTCGCCGGTGTAGCCGGTGGTCCTGATCAGCGCGTCGGTGGCTTCGACCTCGTCGGCGACCCACGACGGCGTCACGCCGATCATCCGGTCGTGGCTGAAGCTGTGGTTGCCGATTTCGTGCCCGGCGGCGGCGATGTCTTTCGCCAGGCCGGGATGCGCGGCGATGTCGCGGCCGATGAGGAAGAAGGTCGCGGGCACCTGACGGCCGGCCAGGGTGTCGAGGATCGTTTTCGTCCCGGCGGGATCGGGCCCGTCGTCGAAGGTGAGGGCGACGATCTTCTCGCTGGTCTCCACGCGGTTCACGAGGGTGCCGAAGAACTGGAACGTCCGGGACTTCGACACCTCGAACAGCGCGATCGCGGCGCCGAGGACGACGACCAGCACGCTCGCCACGACGATCGCCCACTTCCGGGCGCGGCGGGATTTCACGATCATGGCCGTCACCCTGGCGGTGGGGCGGAGGCGGGGGAAGCCGCAAAGGTACTAGTACCCGTCAGCATATGTTGACGACGTCGTGAACGTCAGCATGTGCTGACACGGTGAGCCTGTCGACCGATCTCGACCACGCCGTGCGCAGCACCGACCCGGACATCGCCCTGCGGGCCGTCGCCCGGTTGCGGCGGCTGACCGAGCAGCTGGAGGCCGACCAGGTGACGGCCGCGCGCCGGGCCGGCTGGTCGTGGCAGGACATCGCCGAGCGGCTCGGCGTCACCAAGCAGACGGTGCACCGCAAGCACCGCGACCGGGAGGGCTGATGTTCCAGGGGGACGATCCCGCGGTGGGGCGGGCGATGCGCCGGGCGTCCGGGCTGGCGCGCGAACTCGGGCACCCGCGGGTCGGCAGCGAACACCTGCTGCTCGCGCTCACCGAAGGACCGTTGTCGGGGCTCGGCGACGTCGAGCAGGTGGTGCGCCGAGCCGCCCCGGACGGCGCGGGCGCGGCCGCCGACCGGGAAGCCCTCGCCGTGCTGGGCGTCGACCTCGGGCCGCTGCCGGGTGCCCTCGCGGACCGGCCGCCCGACAAGGAGTTCCGGTTGCCGCTCGGCGCGGGCAAAGCCCGGCGGCGGTGCGCCCGCGCGGTGCCCCCGATCGGCCTGGACCTCCAGGCCGCCTACGGCGCGTCCCTGCGGCTCGCGCTCGCCCGCCGGGAACGGCGGCACCGCGTGGAGCACCTCGCGCTGGCGCTCGTCGCGCTCGATCCGGGCGCCGACTGGGTGATGCGCGCCGCCGGTGCCGACCGCGGAGAGCTGCTCGCCCGGCTCGCCGCCGCCTTCCCGCCGCCCCGGCGCAACCGGCTGCTGCGGGCGGAACGGCGGGTGGGCTGCCGGGCCCGGTGCCGCGACATCGTGCGCCGCTACCAGCACACGACGGGCCGGATGGCGGTCGCGCCGTCAGCGTTGGCCACGCTCGTGCACTGACCCGGCCACGTTTCGTTGTCCGACCGCCAGCGCCCCAATGTGGCCTTCGGTGCGCTCAACGCAACCAAGGCCACATTGGGGCGCTGGGAGCGGGGCGGTCAGAGGGGGTTGAACACGCCCAGGGGTGCCGTGCAGAAGGGACCGCCGACGTACTCGGCCGCCGCTCCCGTCGGAGCGGGCTTGGCGGCCAGCTGGTCCGCGTACACCTCCGCGTCGTCCAGCGACTTGTAGCCCAGCGCCTCCGCCTCCTCCAGCGAGTAGATCCGGCGCGTGTTGTCCGAGACGCCCCAGATCAGCCGGTACCCCGGCGACGGCGCCGAAAGGCAGGCCTCGAACAGCCGCGCACCGTCGTCCGGGGACAGCCACGTCGTCAGGCCGCGCGGGCCCAGCGGCAGCGGCGTCTCGAAGCACGAGCCGATCCGGATCACGATCACGTCCATGCCGAAGCGGGAGTGGTACAGGCTCCCCAGCGCCTCGATCGCCGCCTTCGAGACGCCGTAGTACGTGTCCGGCCTCGGCGAGGAGTCCGACGGCAGGTCCGAATCCACCCGGCGGAAGCCCACCGCGTGGTTGCTCGACGCCAGGATCACCCGCTGGATCCCCGCGGCCCGCGCCGCCTCCAGGACCGTCTGCGTCCCGTTGATGTTGACGTCCAGGGTCGCTTCCCAGGTGTTCTCGCGGCTGTGCCCGCCCAGGTGGATCAGCGCGTCGACCCCCTCGCACGCCGCCGCCATCGCCGCGGCGTCGGTCACCGACGCCGTCACGATCTCTTCGGAAGCGTCGGAGGCCGTCTGCGGGGCCAGGTCGAGCAGGCGCAGCACGCGGCCGGGGCGCCGCAGGCGGGGGCGCATCAGGGTGCCGACGACACCCGCCGACCCGGTGATGAGCACGCGCTGGTCCGTCATGGGGTTCCTTTCACACAGGAGGGTTAGCGGATGCCGGCCCGGCGCAGCTGCTGCCCGAGCTCGGCGGTGGTCTCGGCGAGCAGCTCGCCGACGCGGCGGGCGTCGTCGTCGGTCACCTGGGCGATGGGCATCGAGCAGCTGATCGCGTCGGTGCCCGGGATGCGGTAGGGGATCACCGCGGCCACGCACCGGACGCCCAGCGTGCCTTCCTCGACCTCGGCGGCGTACCCGCGTTCGCGGGTGGCGGCGAACTCGGCGTGCAGGCCTTCGAGCGTGGTGATGGTGTTCGGGGTCAGCGCGGGCAGCGCCGCCGGCATCAGCGCCTCGATCTCGTCGTGCGTCAGCTCGGCCAGCAGGGCCTTGCCCAGCGCGGTCGCGTGCGCGGGGAGGGTGCGCCCGACGCGGGAGACCAGGTGCGTCGAGCGCTGCGACTCGCGGGTCTCCAGGTAGACGACCTCGGTGCCGTTGCGGCGCGCGAAGTGCGCGGTGAAGCCGGTCTTCTCCCGGATGCGCTCCAGCGCTTCGGTGGCGAACGGGACGACGGCGTCGCGGTCCAGGTACGCGGTGCCGCAGATCAGCGCGCGGACGCCGAGGCGGTAGCGGGCGGTGTTCGCGTCCGCCTCCAGCCAGCCGGCTTCCAGCAGCGTCCGCAGCAGGCCGTGCAGCGACGAGCGGGGGAAACCGGTGCGCGCGTGCAGGTCCGACAGCGACAGCCAGACGTCGTTCGCCGCGAACGTCTCGATGAGGTCGACGGCCCGGCGCGCGGACTTCACACCCGACGACTCGGCGGGGGCGCTCTCCGCCGCGTTGTCCACCTTCTGCGGCATTTGTGCTCCTCCGTCCGGCCGTTGACTTGTGACTCCGGCCATATTAGCGTCCCGAACAACGTTCTTATGGATGAACATAATCACTATAACAGACTCCGTTCATAGATGTGAACAGCAAGACCGCATCGATGTGGACGCGGAAGGGAGCCTGCGGTGCACGCACTCGACTGGGCGATGGTCTGCGCGTATTTCGCGCTGATGATCGTGATCGGCTGGTGGTCGCACAAGAGAGTCAGCGACGTCAAGGACTTCTTCACGGCCGGCGGCAAGATGCCGTGGTGGCTGGCGGGCATCTCGCACCACATGTCCGGCTACAGCGCCGTGCTCTTCGTCGCGTACGCGGGCGTGGCGTACACCACCGGCGTCACCGTTTACTTCTGGGGCTTCGCCAGCATCGGCATCGGCGTGGGCATCGGCAGCTGGCTGTTCGCGGCCCGCTGGAACCGGTTGCGCTCGAAGCTCGGCGTCGCCTCGCCGCTGGAGTACCTGGCCAAGCGGTACAACGTGCCGACGCAGCAGGCGCTGGCCTGGAGCGGCAGCCTGCTGAAGATCTTCGACATCGCGGCCAAGTGGTTCGCCGTCGCGACGCTGCTGCACGTCTTCGCCGGGCTGGACTACAACCTCGGCATCCTCATCACCGGCGCGGTCACCCTGGTCTACTGCACCATCGGCGGCCTGTGGGCCGACGCGCTCACCGACTTCGGCCAGTTCGTCATCCAGGCCATCGCCGCGATCGTGATGATCGTCGTGGTGCTGGGCAAGCTCGGCGGGATCTCCGCGCTCTGGACGATGTGGGACAAGCTGCCCGAAGGCCACGTCGACCCGGTGACGTCCAAGTACACCACCATCTTCCTGCTCGTCTACGTGCTCGTGAAGACGCTGGAGTACAACGGAGGCATGTGGAACCTGGCGCAGCGGTACATGGCCGCGCCCAGCACGCAGGAGGCCCGGCGCGGCGCGCGGCTTTCGTCCGCGCTGTACCTGTTGTGGCCGCTGGTGCTGATGTTCCCGATGTTCGCGGCCCCGCTGCTCATCCCGGGCGTCAAGGACCCGACCCAGTCCTACGCGATCATGACCACGACGTTCCTCCCGCCGGGCCTGGTCGGCCTGGTGCTGGCCGGGATCTTCTCGCACACCATGGCGATGGTCTCCTCCGACGCCAACGCGATCTCCGCGGTGATCACCCGGGACATGATCCCGGCGATGTTCCGCCGCACCCGGCAGTGGACCGACGTCCAGGGCCTCAAGGCGGCCCGGATCACCACGGTCGTGTTCGTCGCGCTGACCATGCTGGTGGCCACCCAGGCGCAGAACCTCGGCGGCGTGCTGCAGATCGTCGTCAACTGGGTCGCGGCGCTGATGGGCCCGATCTCGATCCCGCTGCTGCTGGGCATGCTGCCGTGGTTCCGCAAGTGCGGCCCGCGCGCCGCGCTGGTCTCCTGGGCGGGCGGCCTGATCGACTACGCGCTGGTCTACTACGTCTTCAAGGCGAACCAGACCGTGCTGGTCGCGACCCCGATCCTGGTTTCGCTCGCGCTCTACATCGGTCTCGGCCTGCTCGCCCCCGAGCGCAGCGCGGCCGCCGATGAGATCGTCGACACCGTGAACACCGCCGACGACGAAGTCGACCGGAAGCAGGAAGGCACGACCGTGCCCGCCTGACGCAGGCCAGACCCGGCCGAACCCGAAAAAGGACGAGAGAGCAGAAGACTGATGGCACAGAACGAGATCGAGCTGGACGGCCTGCTGGCGTTCCCCCTCACCCCGTTCACCGAAGACCTCGAGGTCAACCTCGACGCGCTCGCGGAGAACGTGGAGAGCCACATCGCGGCGGGCGCCGGTGCGCTGTTCGTCGCGTGCGGCACCGGCGAGTTCAGCTCGCTCTCGCCCGCCGAGGTCACCTCGGTGGCCGCCCGGGCCCGGGAGGTGGCCGCCGGCCGCGTCCCGGTCTGGGTGGGTGCCGGGGGCGGCGCGGCGTCGGCGCGGGCCGGCATCGCGGCGGCCCAGGCCGCCGGCGCGGACGGCGTGCTGCTGCTGCCGCCGTACCTCGTCACCGGCCCGTCGTCGGGCCTGGTCGACTTCGTGCGGTACGCCGTGGGCGACTCGTCCGTGCCGGTCATCGTCTACCACCGCGGCACCGGCGTGTTCACCGCGCCGGCCGCGGCGGCACTGCTGGACATCCCGTCGGTCGTCGGCCTCAAGGACGGCTACGGCGACGTCGAGTGCATGACCCGGATCGTCACCACGATCCGCTCGCTGGACACCGAGCGGGCGCGGAACTTCCTGTTCTTCAACGGGTTGCCGACCGCGGAGGTCTCGGCCAAGGCGTACGCCGCGATCGGCGTCGCCCGCTACTCCTCGGCGGTGCACTGCTTCGCGCCGGAGATCGCCCACCGCTTCCACCGCGCGCTCGGCGAAGGCGACACGCGCGTGATGGACGCGTTGCTGACCGGGTTCTACCTGCCGCTGGTGGCGCTGCGGGACGAGACGCCCGGCTTCGCCGTCTCGCTCGTGAAGGCCGCCGCGCGGTTGCGCGGCGACAAGGTCGGCCCGGTCCGGCCGCCGCTGGTCGAGCCGACGCCGGAGCAGATCCGCCGGCTGGAGAAGGTCGTGGAGGACGGCTTCGTGACGCTGAAGGGACTCGGCTGATGCAGATCCTCGACGTGGTGCTGACCCCGGTCGCGTTCGCGGACCCGCCGCTGCTCAACGTCATGGGCGTGCACGAGCCGTTCGCGCTGCGCAGTGTCGTGCAGGTCAAGTGCGAGGACGGGATCGTCGGGCTCGGCGAGTCCTACGGCGACGACGCCTTCCTCGGCGAGGTGCGCAAGGTGCTGCCGCGGCTGCGCGGCCACGACGTGTTCGACCTGCCCGGCCTGCAGCGGCTGGTCGCGGAGGCGCTGTCGGACACCGTGCTGACCGACGCGCACGGCCTGATCGGCGGGTTCTCGATCCGCAAGACGATCGCCAGCGTGTACTCGCTGTTCGAGGTCGCCTGCCTCGACGCGCAGGGCCACTGCCTGGGCCGCCCGGTGACCGACCTGCTCGGCGGCAAGGCGCGTGACGCCGTCGAGTTCTCCGCCTACCTGTTCTACAAGTACGGCAAGCACATCGACGGCCGCGAGGACTCCTGGGGCGAGATCACCACGCCCGAAACGCTGGTCGGGTCGGCGAAGCGGATGTTCGACGAGTACGGCTTCCGGTCGATCAAGCTCAAGGGCGGAGTTTATGCACCGGCCCAGGAGATCGACGGCGTCCGCGCGCTGGCCGAGGCGTTCCCCGGCAGCCCGCTGCGGATCGACCCGAACGGCGCTTGGACGGTCGAGACGAGCATCCGCGTGGCGTCCGAACTGGACGGTGTCCTCGAGTACCTGGAAGACCCGACGCCGGGCATCGACGGCATGGCGCAGGTCGCCGCCGAGGCGTCGATGCCGCTGGCGACCAACATGTGCGTGGTCAACTTCGGCGACGTCGAGCCGGGCTTCCGGGCGCGGGCGATCGGCGTCCTGCTGTCCGACCACCACTTCTGGGGTGGCCTGCGCGCCACGCAGTCGTTGTCGGTGACGTGCGAGAGCTTCGGCGTCGGCCTGTCGATGCACTCCAACAGCCACCTCGGGATCAGCCTGGCCGCGATGGTGCAGGTCGCCGCGGCGACGCCGCACCTGACCTACGCCTGCGACACGCACTGGCCGTGGAAGGTCGAGGACGTCATCGAGCCGGGCGTGCTGGAGTTCCGCGAGGGCGCCGTCGCGGTGCCCACGACACCGGGGCTCGGGATCACCCTCGACGAGGACGCACTGGCCCGCCTGCACGAGAACTACGTCCGATGTGGACTGACCAAACGCGACGACGGGACCTACATGCGGAAGTACGTGCCCGGGTTCGAAGCGAACACGGCGAGGTGGTGAGCCGGTGAAGGTGACCGGATACGCCTACCCCTGGGACGTCCTGGAGCCCGGTTTCGCTGCGCGGGTTCAGGCGCTCGGCGTCGACGAGGTGGCCGTGGCGCTGTCGTACCACAGTGCCCGTGCGGCGACGCCGTGGTCGGCTTCGACCACGGCTGTAGTTGCGCGGCACGCGGCGTTCTACCGGCCGGTGTCCGACGAGTGGGGCACACTGCGTCCGTCCACACCGGACTGGGTGCCGTCCTCGGATGCCGGGGGCGACGCCGTCCGGCTGCTCAACGAGGCCGGGGTCCCGGCCGCCGCCTGGATCGTGCTGACGCACAACTCCCGGCTCGGCTATGAACACCCGGACGTCGTGGTGCGGAACTGCTTCGGCGAGAGCTACCCGTGGGCGCTGTGCCCGTCGCAGCCCGCCGTGCGCGAGTACGCCGCTGCCGTGGTGGCGAACTCCGTGGCCGGGCTCGAGCTGTCGTCGGTGATCCTCGAAGCCTGCGGCCCGCTCGGCGCGGTGCACCAGCACCAGCACGAGAAGACCGACGGCGTGTGGGCGCCCGCGGTGGCCCGGCTGCTGTCGATCTGCTGCTGCGAGGCGTGCGCCGCCGCGTGGGACGTCGACGCGGACGCCGTCCGGGCACAGCTGGTCGAGGAGGTCCGGCGGCTGCTGGCCACCGGTGATCTGGGGATCACCGGCGACCGGTTGCCACCGTCGTTGACGCAGCTGCTGCTGCGGGTGCGGCAGCAGGCGACCGACGAGCTGCGGGCCGCCGTTTTGGCCACGCTGCCGCCGGGCACCCGGATCGTGCTGCACGGCGCGCTCGACCCGTGGGTCACCGGCGCGCTGCCCGGGCTGACGCCGTCGGCACCCGACGACGTCGACGCGGTCGTAGTGTTCGGGTGGGCCCCCGCCACGGGTGCCGAGGCCGTCGCGGCGGCCCGGGACGCCCTGCCCGACCGCGTGGCGATCGCGAGTTACATCACGGCGGTCGCCGCCGCGCCGGTGCCGGACATCGCCGCTTACGTCGGCGAGCTCGCCAAGGCGGGGGCCGCCGAGCTGCACCTGTACCACCTCGGCCTGGCCGGACCGGGTCGCTGGCCCGACCTGGAAACGGCCACCGCCGCCGCCCATGAGAACTGAGGAGCTGTTCCACCCATGAGCCAGGCCACTGACGCCGCCACGCTCGAGAAGATCCTGGCGGGAGCCGCCGACGCCGCCCGCCCCGCCGCCGAGGCGACCCCGGCCGAACGCGCCGGCTGGCTGACCGCCGTCGCCGACGCGCTCGACGCCGCCGCGGACCGGCTGGTCCCGCTGGCGCACGCCGAGACGCACCTGCCCGAGTCGCCGCGGCTGGCCGGCGAGCTGAAGCGCACGACGTTCCAGCTGCGCCTGTTCGCCGAGGTCCTCGCCGACGGCGAATACCTCGGCGCCACCGTCGACCACGCCGACCCGGACTGGCCGATGGGCCCGCGTCCGGACATCCGGCGCGTCAAGACCGCGATCGGGCCGGTGCTGGTGTTCGCGGCCAGCAACTTCCCGTTCGCGTTCAGCGTCGCCGGCGGTGACACGGCGTCCGCGCTGGCCGCGGGCTGCCCGGTGGTCCTCAAGGCCCACCCCGGGCACCCGGAGCTGTCCGCGCAGACCGGCTCGATCGTGCGCGAGGCCCTGATCAAGGCGGGCGCCCCGGCGGCCCTGTTCAACGTGATCTTCGGCCAGGAGGAAGGCGTCACGGCGCTGAAGGATCCGCGGATCGCGGCCGCGTCCTTCACCGGCTCGATCCCCGGCGGGCGGGCACTGTTCGACATCGCCGCGGCTCGACCGCGGCCGATCCCGTTCTACGGCGAGCTGGGCAGCGTCAACCCGGTCGTGGTCACCGAGGCCGCGATCGCCGCGCGCGGGGAGGCCGTGGCCAAGGGGTACGCCGGGTCGTTCACCCTCGGTGCGGGCCAGTTCTGCACCAAGCCGGGCCTGCTGTTCCTGCCGGAGGACCACGGCCTGACCGACGCACTGCGGGCGGCTTTGGACGGGGCCGCCGCCCAGCCGATGTTGAACGACCGGATCGCTGCCGGGTTCTCTTCTCGGTTGTCCGAGCTGCGAGAGGTCCCGGGCGTCGAGGTCGTGGTTTCGTCGGAATCTTCTTCGCCCGCGTTCACGCCGACGCTGCTGGCGACCACCGGCAAGCAGTTCCTCGAAGGCGGTGACACCGTGCACGAGGAGTGCTTCGGGCCGGCGTCGCTGATCGTCACCTACGCCGACCAGGCCGAGCTGCTGCGCCTGCTGGAGGTGATCGAACCGGGGCTCACCGCCACGATCCACGGCGAAGAGTCCGATGTGGACTGGCTGCGGCCGGTGCTGCCGTCGCTGGCCCGCATCGCCGGCCGGCTCCTGTGGAACGACTGGCCCACCGGGGTGACGGTGAGCTGGGCCCAGCAGCACGGCGGCCCGTACCCGGCCACGACGGCCCCGACGACGACGTCCGTCGGCACCGCGGCGATCGAGCGGTTCCTGCGCCCGATCGCCTGGCAGGGCTTCCCGGACGCCCTGCTGCCCGAACCCCTGCAGGAGGCCAACCCCTGGCAGCTGCCCCGCCGCACCGACGGCTCCCGCTGACGAAGCACCACCGACCCGCGGGGGCGCCCCCCGGTTCCATTCTATCGCCCGGCACCGACAGTTTTCGTTGATCGGTGCCACCGGACCGGCGGGGGCGCCCCCCGGTTCCACTTTACCGCTCGGCACCGACAGTTTCCGTCGCCGAGAGTTTCCGAAAACAGCATCCGCCGCCGCACAACCGAATACCCGTTCCCCGTTAGCCGAGGATGTCTTCCTGGGAGGCATTGCCATGCCCGTGAACCGGAGAAATGCCCTGCGCGGTGGTGCCCTGGCGGCCGCCTCCACCGTGCTCCTGACCCGCCCGGCCTTCGCCGCGCCGGCGCCCGGGAAAGCGAGCCCGCTGCCCGCCGCGACCGCGTCGATCGTCGCCGCGTACCGGCAGCTGCAGACCGGCATCAACCGCCCGTCGCCGGAGCGCACCGCCGCGCTCGCCAACCTCGGCCGCGTCGCGAAAGCCTACAACGCCAGCCTGTCCGTGGCCGGCGGTGGCGCTCCACTGTGGACGGACCTGCCGCTCGGCCCGGGCAGCGACTACACGACGTCGATGTACGCGCGGCTGCGCGCGATCGCCGTCGACTGGGGCACGCCGGGCGGCTCCCTGTCCGGTGACCCGGTCGTGCTCGACCGGATCAAAGCCGCGCTGGAGCTCAGCTACGCGAGCCAGTACAACGAGAACGTCGGCGAGATCGGCAACTGGTACACCTACGAAATCGGCATCCCGTACTACCTGCTGCACACGCTGTCGGTGGTCGCCGACCAGCTGACCGCCGAGCAGCTCGCGCGTTACCTCAGGCCGGTCAAGCGGTTCGTCGGCAACCCGAACCTGCGGGCGAACAACGCGTCGGTCGTCGAAACCGGCGCCAACCGCGCGGACAAGGCGCTCATCTCGATCGTCTCGGGCGCGATGCTCGGCGACACGGCGTGGATCAAGACCGGCATCGACGCGCTCACCGACGTCGCCGGCGGGGGCGCGGCGAGCGTCGTCGCGAAGCTGGACCGCGCGGCGGGCGACGGCTTCCACGTCGACGGCTCGTTCATCCAGCACGACACCATCCCGTACCCCGGCCACTACGGCATCGTGCTGCTGACCGCGCTCGCCGGCGCCATCCACGTCACCCAAGGCACCGAGTACGCGCTCCCGCAGCCGCTGAAGGACAAGATCTACGCACTCGTCGCGGACAGCTTCGCGCCGTTCGTCCACGCGGGCGCGCTGATGGAGCCGGTGCGCGGCCGGATGCTGTCGCGCCAGGGGGAGACCGGGCACGACATCGGCCACCAGCTCACCGTCGCGACGCTGGTGCTGGCCCGGACGGCGTCCGGCAAGACGAAGACCGACCTCACCGCGCTGGCCGCGAAGTGGATCAAGGAAGGCGAGTACGCGCCGTTCCTGAAGATCCCGGACCCGGAGCGGTTCGCGCCCGGCCCGGACCTGGTGGCCACGCCGGGCATCGAGTTCGCGCAGGACGTGCTGGCGTCGGGGGCGCGGGCGGCGCGGGTCGAGGCGACGCACCGGATCTTCGGCCAGCAGGACCGGATGGTGCACGTCACCGACGGCTGGTCGGCGTCGCTGGGGGTCGGCTCGACGCGGATTTCGCGCTACGAGGCCATCAACGGCCAGAACCTCAAGGGCTACCACGTCGGCGACGGCGTGCTGTACACGTTCCTGCCCAACGCCAAGGGCCACTACACCGACGCCTACTGGCCGACGGTCGACCCGCTGCTGCTGCCGGGCACGACCGAGCACGACGGCCCGGTCGACCCCAGGTTCGGCGGGGTGCCGGTGGGGCCGAACCCGCACACCGGCGGCGTCCGCTGGGACGCCCGGCACGGCGCCCACGCGTTCGACTTCGAGAACTGGGACGGCTCCCTGGCCGCGAAGAAGTCGTGGTTCTTCACCCCGGCCGGGGTGGTCTGCCTCGGCGCGGGGATCACCAGCACGTCGTCGTACGCGGTCCGCACGACGATCGAGAACCGCAACCTCGGCGAGGGCGGCCGCGGGACGCTGCTGGCCGACGGCCGGCGCGTTTCCGGCGACCTCGGGAAGGCCTCCGTGCTGCGGCGGCCGCGCTGGCTGCACCTGGAGAACGTCGGCGGGTACCTGCTCCTCGACGACGCTGCGGTGACCGCGCTGCGCGAAGACCGGACGGGCGCGTGGCGCGACATCGACACGGGCGCCAACACCAAGGGCACCACGACGCCGAACACGCGCCGGTACCAGAAGCTGGTCCTCGACCACGGCGTCAAGCCGACGGACGCGAAGTACGCGTACGCGGTGCTGCCCGGCGCTTCGGTGCTCGACACGCTCACGGCGTCCTGGGCGTGGCGCGTGCTCGCGAACACCCCGGTGGTGCAGGCGATCCGGGTGGCCGGCGGCACGGTGCTGGCGAACTTCTTCGCGGCGGGCTCGGCCGGCGACGTGAGCGTGTCGGGCCCGGCGTCGGTGGCGGTCGGGCGGTGCGGGGCGCGGACCCAGCTCGCGGTGTCGGATCCGACGCAGCTGCAGGACAGCGTCACGGTGACGGTGCGTGGCCGGGCCGTAGTGGTGCCGCTGAAGGGCACGTTCGGCGCGACGAAGGTCGTCCTGGTGTAAGGCCTCCCCGCCGGGCCGGTGCCCCGACCCGGTCCGGCGGGGTCCCCACCTCGGTTAGGCTCCGGTGCATGACCACCGCCGAGCACGTGGACGTCCTGATCGTGGGCGCCGGCCTGTCCGGCATCGGCGCGGCCTGCCGGCTGCAGGAACGGCTGCCGGGCAAGACGTACGCGGTGCTGGAAGCGCGTGACACCATCGGCGGCACCTGGGACCTCTTCCGGTACCCGGGCATCCGGTCCGATTCGGACATGTTCACGCTCGGTTACCCGTTCCGGCCGTGGAAGGACCCGAAGGCGATCGCCGACGGGCCGTCGATCCTGAGCTACATCCGCTCGACGGCCGAGACTTTCGGGGTGACCGACCACATCCGCTTCGGCCACCGGGTCGTGGCGGCGTCGTGGTCTTCGCCGGACGCGCGCTGGACGGTCTCGACCGCGCACGGCGCCACGTTCACCTGCCGGTTCCTGTACCTGTGCAGCGGTTACTACTCGTACGAGTCCGGGCACGTCGTCGACTTCCCCGGCCGCGAGGAGTTCGCCGGGGAGGTCGTGCACCCGCAGCACTGGCCGGAATCGCTGGACTACACGGGCAAGCGGGTCGTGGTGATCGGCAGCGGCGCGACGGCGGTGACGCTCGTCCCGGCACTCGCTTCGCGCGCTTCGCACGTGACGATGCTGCAGCGGTCGCCGTCGTACATCGTGGCGCGGCCGGGCCAGGACGCGCTGGCCGACCGGCTCCGGGCGCTGCTGCCGGAGAAGCTGGCGCACCGGGTGGTCCGCGGCAAGAACGTGGTCATGGGCACGCTGTTCTTCCAGCTGATGCGACGGCTGCCGCGCCGGACGTCCCTGGTGCTGCGCAAGCGCGTGGCGGCGCAGCTGCCGGCGTCGATCCCGGTGGACCCGCACTTCGTGCCGTCGTACGACCCGTGGGACCAGCGGCTGTGCCTGGTGCCGGACGCGGACCTGTTCCGGGCGTTGCGGTCGGGCCGGGCGGACGTCGTCACGGACCGGATCGCGCGCTTCACGTCGTCCGGCGTTGCGCTGGAGTCGGGGCGCACGCTGGCGGCCGACCTCGTCGTGACGGCGACCGGCCTCCGGCTGGTGGCGTTCGGCGGGATCGCGCTTGCGGTCGACGGGCGGCCGATCGAGCCGGGGGAGCAGCGGGCGTACAAGGGCACGATGTTCGGCGGCGTGCCCAACCTGGCGTGGTGCGTGGGGTACACGAACAGCTCGTGGACGCTGCGGGCGGACCTGGCGTCGCAGTACGTGTGCCGCCTGCTGGCGTACCTGGACCGGAAGGGGTACGCGTTCTGCGTGCCGGACGCGGCCTCGGCGTCGGGTGCGGGCCGGCCGCGCCCGATCGTGGACCTGCAGTCGGGGTACATCAAGCGGGCCGCCGCCGGCCTGCCGAAGCAGGGCGGCCGGCGGCCCTGGATGATGCGGCAGAACTACCTGCTGGACCTGGCCGACATGCGGTTCACCCGGGTGGCCGACGGCGTGCTCCGCTTCGCCCACGCGGCTGAAGCTCAGCTTTCGCGCTCGCGCAGGAGCCGGCGGACCGCGTTCCGGTCGCCCTCGATCGTCACCCGGCCGTCGGCGAGGGCGTCCTGGAGCCCGGACGGGTGATCGAGCAGCGTGTTCAGCGTCGAGGGATCGGTCCGGATCGTCGCGTCCGGCGCGTCGGGTTCGCCTGGTTCGACCGTCAGGCGGCCCGGCTGGGTGCGGACCGTCCACACGCGAGCGTCCAGTTCGACGCGGTAGCACGCGGTGCCGCGCGGGCGGGCGGACTCGCGGAGGAACAGCAGCACCGGGACGACGCCGAGTGAGGCGGGCCGCGGCAGCGGGACTCGCGCGCCCCACTCGCCCAGCGCCAGCACGACCGGCTCCAGTTCGCGGCCCCTGCCGGTGAGCTCGTAGACCGTCGAGGCGGCCGGGGGCGGCAGCGGCCGGCGCGTCACGACGCCACGGGCTTCCAGCTCGCGGAGCCGGTCGGTGACCAGGTTCGAGCTGGCGCCGGGGAGCGCCCGGCGGACGTCGGAGAACCGCTGCGGCCCGAACAGCAGCTCGCGCACCACGAGCAGGGCCCAGCGTTCCCCGACGACGTCCAGGGCGCGGGCGATCGGGCAGGCGTCCCCGTAGCTGCGGCTCGTCGGCATGATCTTAATGTACAACTGAGTGGTTGTTTTTAACAACTTGATGGGCGTACGGTCGGCCGGGACAGGATGTCGACGGAAAGGAGCGGTCATGGGCAGGCCGGTCGTGCACTTCGAGATCATCGGCACCGACCCGGCGCGGCTGCGCGGGTACTACGGCGAGCTGTTCGGCTGGGCGTTCGACACGTCCGGGCCGGTCTCGGACCAGGTGTCGGAGCCGGGTGGCTACGGGTTCGTGGAGACGGACGGCATCCCGGGCGGCGTCGGAGGCGGTGCGGCGTACGAGAGTCACGTGGTGTTCTACGTGGGCGTCCCGGACGTGCCGGCGGCACTGGCGGAAGCCGAGCGCCTCGGCGGCACCCGCCGGATGGGCCCGGACCGCGCCCCGGGGCGGGACCTGGTGGTCGCCCACTTCACCGACCCGGAGGGCAACCTCATCGGCTTGGCGGGTCCGGCCTGATCGGCCGCGCGCCACCGGGCATCACCCGTGATCGGAGGGGCATCACCTGTGATCAGGGAGGCATCACGTGTGCTTGGAGGGGCATCACGTGTGATTGAGGGGGCATCACGGTGATGCCCGGCTGATCACGCGAGATGCCCCTCCAGTCACGCGAGATGCCCGGCTGGTCACGTGAGATGCCCCTTCAAGCACGGGAGATGCCCGGCTGGTCACGTGAGATGCCTCAGGGGTTACGCGAGATGCCTGGGGGTGCGGGTGAGGGTCCTTGGTGTACGTCAGGGCCCCGGAACTGGGTGGTTCCGGGGCCCTGGCGTGTCGGGCTCGGGTCAGCCTTGGCGGGCCTTCGAGCGCGGGTTGTCCTTGTTGATCACCAGCACCTTCGTCCCCCGGCGGATGACCTGGGCACCCGGCTGGCGGGCATGCGAACGGATCGAGCTGCGGACCTTCATGGCGAGCCGTCCTTCCTGCGGGAGCTGCCGTCCCACAGCCCGTTCAACCGTCCGCCGGTCGGTTTCATTCCGCAACTCAGCTGGTCTCGCGGGCCACCCAGCCCTGCAGGTCGTCGCCGCGGATGGCGGCCGCCATCAGGTCGGGGAACTGGTCCGGGGTGCACGCGAAGGCCGGGATGCCCAGCTCCGCCAGGGCTGCCGCGTTTTCGTGGTCGTACGACGGCGCGCCCGAGTCCGACAGTGCCAGCAGCGTCACCACCTGGACCCCCGCGCCGGCCAGCTCGGCGATCCGCTGCAGCAGCTCCTCCTCGTCGCCGCCCTCGTAGAGGTCGCTGATCAGCACCAGCAGCGTCCGCTCCGGACGTTCGACCAGGCCCTGGCAGTACGCGATCGCCCGGTTGATGTCCGTGCCGCCGCCCAGCTGGGTGCCGAACAGGACGTCGACCGGGTCGGCGAGGTGCTCGGTGAGGTCCGCGACCTCCGTGTCGAACGCGACGAACGACGTCTTCAACGCCCGCATCGACGCCAGGACCGCGCCGAACAGCCCCGAGTACACCACCGACTCCGCCATCGAGCCCGACTGGTCGACGGCCAGGATCACGTCCCGCTGCACCGCCTGCTGCCGCCGTCCGTAGCCGACCAGCTTCTCCGGGACGATCGTGCGCAGGTCGGGGGAGTAGTGCTTGAGGTTGGCGTGGATCGTGCGCGCCCAGTCGACGTCGCCGGGACGCGGCCGGTGCGTCCGCGACGCCTTGTCCAGCGCGCCCCGGATCGCCGCGCGGGTGCGTTCGGCGAGCCGTTCCTCCAGCTCGGTGACGACCTTGCGGACCACCTCGCGCGCGGTCTCCTTGGTCTCCTCCGGCAGCACGCCGTTCAGCGACAGCAGCGTGCCGACCAGGTGGACGTCCGGCTCGACCGCCGACAGCAGCTCCTTCTCCAGCAGCATCCGGGTGAGCCCGAGCCGGTCGACCGCGTCGCGCTGCATCACCTGCACGACGGTGCTCGGGAAGTAGCGCCGGATGTCGCCCAGCCAGCGCGCGACCCGCGGCGCCGACGCGCCCAGGTTGGCGCTGCGCGGCCCGCCCGTCGTCTCCTCGTCGGGTTTGTCGTAGAGGGCGGCCAGCACCGCGTCCACCCCACTGTCCTCATCGGACAGTTGAGCGTCCAGGCCCGATCCCGGTCCGGCGCCGTCGCCGCCCAGGACCAGCCGCCAGCGCCGCGCCCGGTCCGTGTCCGCGGTCATGCTCCCACCCCCAGCAACGTCGCCAGCACGGGCAGCACGCGCTCGGCCCGCTCCTCGTCCAGTTCGTCGGCCACCGCCGCGGCCCGCGCGGTGCCGGTGAGCCCGGCCGCGCGCTGCCCGATCGCCCGCTTCTCGGGCCCGCTGAAGGCACCGAAAGTGCGGCGCAGCAACGGAAGCACCTCGGTGAAGACGTCCGGGGGAATCGCCGTCAGCCAGGCGTCGATCACCCGCAGCAGGCCTTCGTCGTGCACCAGCAGCAGCGCGCCGCCGTCGAAGAAGCCCTCGACGTACGCCGCGCCGGCCGACGGTGTGACGCCCGGGGTGAGGGCCCGGCCCAGCCGCAGTTCGATGTCCAGCGCGTCGAACAGCCCGGCGTCGTGCAGGATCCGGCTGAGCCGCCCGGCCAGCAGCGGGGGCAGCGACGGCCGTTCCGCCAGCCGGGCCAGCGCCGCCAGCCAGCGTTCCTTGGCCTCGTCGCCCAGCAGGGAGGTCGCGTCGTGCACGCCGTCGACGAGCTTGGCGAGCCGGGCCGCGGCGTCGTCGTCGATGCCGTGGGCGGCCGGGGGCAGGCCGGCGCAGATCCGGTCCAGCATCCGGTCGGCGACCGTCCGCAGCGCGCCGGTGTCGGTGCCGCGGACGTTGCCGTACCGGGTCGCCCTGGCCAGCGCGGGCAGGGCCGACATCAGCCGGGCGACGTCCGCGTCCGCCGCCGCCCGGGCGTCGAGGGCCGCCAGCGCTTCGGGCAGCGCCTCCGGCAGGTCGGCGAGCAGGCAGTTCTCGACGGCCGTGGTGACCTCGTCGAGCGGCGTGGTGCCTTCGACGGTGCCGCGGACCGCGGCGGTGGCCGCCGACGGCACGGTGGTGCCGTACACCGCGGCCGCGACCAGGTCGACCTCGAACGACGGCTCCCAGCACAGCGCCCACGTCTCGCGGAACGTGCCCTTGTTCCGCCGTGCCGACGCCTCCCGGCTGCCCCACTCGATGCCGAGGATCCGCAGCCGGTGCAGCAGCTTCGAGCGGTCGAGCCCGCCCGGTGTCCGCAGGTCGAGGTCGAGTTCCTTGACGACCGGGTCCTTCTTGAGCCGCAGGCGTTTCGCGGTGGCGGTCAGGTCCGCGGCCAACGGCGGCTGCGGGACGCGCTCGGGCACCTCGCCGAGCCGTTCGCCGACCACCAGCCGCCGCGTGACGAGCTCGACCTGCACCTCGTCGCCGCCGCACAGCACGGACCGGGTGGCTTCGGTGACCTCGGCGAGCCCCGCCGACGACCGGCCTCGCAGCATGGCCAGCGTCTCGGCCAGGCGGACCGCCTCGATGACGTGCGCGGTCGAGACGGGCAGGTCCTCCTCCCGCAGCACCGCGGCGACCCCGGCCAGCCAGCGGACGGTGACGTCGTCGGCCGTGGTGAAGAGGTGGTGGTACCAGCCCGGCGACCGCACGCCCGCGCCGTAGCCGCTGGCCGTGGCGAGCCGCCCGTGCGTCCACGGCACCCAGGTGCACGCGACCTTCCGCTTCGGCAGTCCTTTGAGGACGGCCTGGTCGTGCGACGCGGGCGGCAGCGGGTCGGCCAGCGCGGGCACGTGCCAGGCGCCGCAGACGACGGCGATGTTCTCGAAGCCGTCCTTGCGCGTGCGGCGCAGCACCGAGCGCATGTACGCCTCGCGGCGGGCTTCGTTGCCCTGCGGGGGTTTCTCGTCCTCCCGCACCGCGCTCATCGCCTCGGCGATCACCTCGAACGGGCTTTCGGTGTCCCGCCGCGACTCGACGACGTCGTCCCACCAGCGTTCCGGGTCGTCGTAGCCGCCGGCCGAAGCCAGCAGGGCCAGGGGATCGACGGGTGGGCCGGTGTGCTCGTCCGGCGGCGCGGCGAACGTGTGCGCGGCCGGGAGGTCGCAGAACCGCACCGGGATCCCGGCCTCGCGGGCGTAGGCGAGCGCCTGCCACTCGGGGCTGAAGACGGCGAACGGCCAGAACGCGGCGCGCGAGACGTCGTCGGTCGCGTACGCCAGGAGCGCGACCGGCGGCTGCATGGCCGGGTCTTCGGTGAGCTCGACCAGGGCGTCGGCTTCGGGCGGGCCCTCGATGAGGACGACGTCCGGTTCGAGCTCGGCGAGCCGCGCCGCCACGGCCCGGGCGGATCCCGGGCCGTGGTGGCGGATGCCGAGCAGGTGGGTGGCCGTCACGAGATCTCCTGGCCCGCCCGGTAGAAGTCGGCCCAGCCGTCGCGCTCGCGGACCACGGTCTCCAGGTACTCGATCCAGATCGCGCGGTCGGCCACCGGGTCCTTGACCACGGCGCCGTGGATGCCCGCCGCGATGTCGTGCGGGCGCAGCACGCCGTCGCCGAAGTGGGCGGCCAGCGCGAGCCCGCCGGTGAGCACGCTGATCGCCTCCGCCGTGGACAGCGTGCCGGACGGCGACTTCACCGCCGTGCGGCCGTCTTCGGTGCGGCCCGAGCGCAGCTCGCGGAAGATCGTCACCACGCGGCGGATCTCGGCCAGCTCGGCGGCTTCGACGGGCAGCTGCAGCGAGGTGCCCAGCTCGGCGACCCGCCGGCTGACGATTTCGACCTCGGCTTCGGCGCTGTCCGGCAGCGGCAGCACGACCGTGTTGAACCGCCGCCGCAGTGCGCTGGAGAGCTCGTTGACACCCTTGTCGCGGTTGTTCGCCGTCGCGATCAGGTTGAAGCCCGGCCGCGCCTGCACCTCGGTGCCCAGCTCCGGGATCGGCAGCGTCTTCTCGGACAGGATGGTGATCAGCGAGTCCTGGACGTCCGCGGGGATGCGCGTCAGCTCCTCGAGCCGGGCCAGCTTGCCGTCCCGCATCGCACGCAGCACCGGGCTTTCGACGAGCGCGGCGGCGCTCGGCCCCTCGGCGATCAGCCGGGCGTAGTTCCAGCCGTAGCGGATCGACTCCTCGGACGTGCCCGCGGTGCCCTGCACCAGCAGCGTCGAATCGCCGCTGATGGCGGCGGAGAGGTGTTCCGACACCCACGTCTTCGCGGTGCCGGGCACGCCGAGCAGCAGCAGCGCGCGATCGGTGGCGAGGGTGGCGACGGCGACCTCGATCAGCCGCCGCGGGCCGACGTACTTCGGCGTGATCACCGTGCCGTCGGCCAGGGTGCCGCCGAGCAGGTACTCGACGACGGCCCACGGCGAGAGGTTCCAGTTGGGCGGCTTCGCCCGGTCGTCGGCGGCGGCCAAGGCGGCCAGCTCGGCGGCGTGGTCCTGTTCGGCGTGCGGCCGGAGGACGGTGGCGGTGGTCATGCGAGCTCCTCGTACATTTCGCGGCGGAAGTTCAGCGTTTCGGTGAGCGCCCGGCGCCACGGCCCGGCCTCCATGGTCAGCCGGGTGGTGGCCAGCGGGTGGCGCAGGCACTCCGCCGGGACCGCACGGGCGATCACGACGGCGGCGTGCGAGACCAGGCGATGGTCGTCCTGGCGGGCGATCCAGTCGAGCAGCGCGGTGCCGAGCTCCTTCGTCCACGGCCGGGGCAGTTCGTGCACCAGCCGCGCGAACGACTCGACGGGCAGCCGGCTCACCAGGTGCCCGACGGTGGCGGCCTGGCTCGCCGGGCTCAGCACGCCGAGCAGCGGCGGCGTGGTGCGGCCGCCGGGGTCGGCGCCGATGAGTGCCTGCGCCCAGGTTTCGTCGCGCTGCCGCAGGGCTGCGGTGGCCCAGGAGTCCCGCAGCACGGCGGCCGGGCAGCCTTCGACGGTCATCCGCACCACCTCGGCCGGCGGGCCGAATTCGCTCCAGAAGGAGAGGGGCGCGGCCGCGACCAGGGTGCGCAGCCGGACGGTGCCGTCGCCGCGTTCGCCGTGGGCCAGGGCGATGGTGAGCACCCGGTTCCGGCGGTGGACCAGCGGGCGCAGCCGGTCGGCCATGCCTTCGCCGTAGCGGGTGCCGGGCAGCCGCCCGAGCAGATCGGCGGCCTGTTCCCGGACGGCGGCGGCGCGGTCGGCGAGCGCGGCCTCGAGGAAGGCTTCGTCGCCGGCGCGCACGTGCCCGCCCAGGACGCCGAGGAAGTCGGCCCGGACGTCGGCGGGCTCGGTCTTCCAGGAGGTGGCGAGGGCTTCGCGGGCGGCGTCGGGATCCCGGGCGAGTTCGGCGGCGAGCCACCGGCGGCGCTGGGCGAGGCTGCCGTACTGCCAGACGTCGCCGGATTCCTCGGCCGGCGCGGCCAGGAAGGCCCAGTCGGGGTTCCGTCGGCCGAGCCAGGCGCCGACGGACCCGGCGACGGCGGCGAGCGGCCCGCGCAGCGCGGCCTTGGTGCGGGCGGCCTCGGCCAGCAGCGGCAGGGTTTCCGGCGGGACGCGGTAGCCGGTGCCGGCGACGATGCCGAGCCACTCGAGCAGGAGGTCGGGATGGCTGGCGGCGAGCAGGCGCCCGAGCCGGTCCCGCGCGAGCGGCGGCACGAACGGACGTTCGTCGACGGCCGCGACGGGCAGTGGCCGGACGTCGCGCAGCGGCCGACGGCCGGCCCGCCGGTAGGTGCTGAGCACGGCCGCGGCGGCGAGCAGCTGTTCGGCGGGCTCGGCGCGGTCGGCGACCAGCTCCTGGACGGCCGGTGGTTGCGCGGCGGGGTCCAGGGTGCGCCGCCGCGTGCCGAGGAGGGCGGTGCCGACGAGATCTTCCCAGGCTTTCACAGCCGCACCGCCCGGTTCTCGTGCCAGCACGTCAACGGCCGCAGGCCCGCCGGGCTCCACTCGGCCGCCACCGTCAGCGGCCTCCCCGCCGACAGCGCCAGCAACGACCACGGGAACGCATACGGCACCAGCGGCAGCGCTGTTCCGTCCTGTTCGGACAGACACCAGCCGCCCGCGTGTTCCGCCGGGGTGACGTCCGAAAGCAACACCGGCCAGCGCTCGAGCCATGGGTCCGCCGCCATGGCCTGCGCGTACGCCGCCAACGCAGCCGAGATCGAGCCACCCTCGGCCGTGGGAGCCTCCAGCGGGATTCCGCGCTCCGCCACCAGGGCCCGCAGCGGCGCCGCGCCCGGGTAGAACGCCAGTTCCGCCGTCAGCCGGTGGCCCGGCGGCAACGTCGCGTCGAGGGGACGGCCCGGCGGCGCGAACGACAGCACCAGCGCGTCCCGGCCCGTGCCGAGGCCGCGCAGCCACGTGCGGCGGGTGAGCAGGCGGTCGTTCTCCTCGTCCGCCGCGCCCGTGATCAGCCAGTCGTCCGCGACGCGCTCGCCCTCCTCCAGCACCCGGGCCGTCTCCACCGAGAAGCCGAGCCGCGTGCGGACCGTTTCCGCCAGCGCGGGCGGCAGCGAGCCGAGCCGGCCGGCCGCGTCGGCGAGCAGGTACAGCTGGGACAGCTCGGCCAGCAGCGCCTCCGGCCAGTCGCGGCGGCCGACGATCCCCGCCGCCCGGCGCAGACCGCCCGCGAGACCCGACGCCTGGGCGTCGACCATGCGCGCCGCGACCGTGCGCAGCTCCTCGCCGCCGCTGCGCTCGAAGCCCGCGAAACCCGCGCCGATCCGGTCGGTGAGCCAGACCTTCAGCTCCGCGACACCGCCTTCGACGCGTGCCGCCCGGTCGGAAGCGCGCCGGGCGGCCGCCTCTTCGTCTTTCGGGGCCGCCGTTTCCGCGCGCTTCTCCGCCCGGCGGGCCCGGTCGGCGCGTTCGGACAGCCACGCGTGCACCCAGTCCGGCGCCGGGCCGGCGTCGACCCGGCCGGCCGCCCAGAGCAGCAGCAGTCCCAGTGCGTGCTTGCACGGGAACTTCCGGCTGGGACAGGAACACCGGAACGCGGGCTCGGCGAGCTCGACGCACGTTTGGTACGGCTTCTGGCCACTTCCTTGGCAGAAGCCCCACACGGCGTCTTCGGACGCGCCCGCGCCCGACCACTTCGCCGGCGTGGCGAGCGCCCGGCCCGCCTTCTCCGACGCGGGATCCGGCGCCAGCCCGGCCACGCGTTCCGCGGTCCACGGCACCGCCGTCACCACCTGTCCCCCCACTGTTCGACCTCGCTTTCCGGTACGTGCTGAAGCATGCCAGCACCCACCGACAATTTCCGGAAGCCGAGTATTCTAGTGCTAGAATATCGGCGTGCTGACCGACGCGGAACTGACGGTGCTCGGCCTGGTGGCCGAGCGGCCGAGGCACGGCTACGAGCTGGACGAGGTCGTCTCGGAACGCGGCATGCGCGACTGGACGGCGCTCGGCTTCAGCTCGATCTATTACGTCCTGGGCAAACTCCGCGACAAGGGCTTGGTCGCCGAGGTCGCGGGGGAGCGCGCGCACGTGAAGGCCAAGAAGACGTTCACGGCCACCGAAGCGGGCCGCAAGGCGTGCGCGGCGGCCGCCGAAGCGGCGATCGCGGAGCTGCGCCCGGTGCACCCGCCGGTGCTCGTCGGCCTGGCGAACAGCCCGGCGGTCCCGCCCGAACGCCTCGCGGCGGCGCTGGCCCGGCGCGCGGAAGCGGTCGGGGAGCGGCTGGCCGAGGTCCGGCGCGCCGCGGAGGCCCAGCCGGACGCTCCGCCGTTCGTCCGGGCGATCTTCGACTACTCCATCACGCAGCTCGAGGCGGAAGCCCGGTGGCTGGAAGGACTGACCTGATGCCGCACGACGTCAAGAAGGACCTCAAGCAGCTCTACGCGCCCAAGAACACCGACTGGGCGTTGGTGGACGTCCCGGACCAGCAGTTCCTCGCGATCGACGGCCGCGGCAACCCCAACACGGCGGAGAGCTACCGGAAGGCCGTCGAAGCGTTGTACGCCTTCGCCTACACGATCAAGATGACGGCGAAGCAGCGTGACGAGGACTTCGTCGTGGGGCCGTTGGAAGGCCTGTGGTGGGCCGAGGACTACGCCGCGTTCACCGTGCGCGCCAAGGATTCCTGGCAGTGGACGATGCTGATCGCGCAGCCTCCGTGGATCGGGGAGGACGCCGTCGAGGAGGCCCGGGAAACCGTGCGGCGCAAGAAGAAGCTCGACGCACCGGTCCGGTTGGAGAAGCTGTGCGAGGGCCGGTGCGCGCAGGTGCTGCACGTCGGGTCGTACGACGACGAAGGCCCGCTGCTGGCCCGGCTGCACGAGGGATTCCTTGCGGAGCAAGGATTGAAGCCGACCGGGTTGCACCACGAGGTGTACCTCGGCGATCCGCGGCGGGTCGAGCCCGCGAGGTTGCGGACGGTGCTGCGGCAGCCGGTCGGCTGAGCTGGGGGACTCAGTACTCGCTGGTCGCCGGCCAGGTGTCGTCGTGGAGGAGCCTCTTCAGGATCTTGCCCGTCGCGTTGCGAGGCAGGTCGGGCACGAAATACACGTCCCGCGGCACCGCGAACCGGGCCAGGCGGTGGTGGATGTACTGGCGGATGTCCTCCGCGTGCAGCGACGCGCCCCGGCGCGGGACGACGTACGCCGCCAGGCGCTGGCCCCACTCCGCGTCCGCCACGCCGACCACCGCCGCGTCGTGGACTCCCGGGAGCGCCACCAGGGCCTCCTCCACCGGACGCGGGAACACGTTCTCGCCGCCCGAGACGATCATCTCGTCCGCCCGGCCGGTGACGAACAGGCGGCCCGCCGCGTCCAGGTAGCCGACGTCGCCGCTGGCCATCATGTCCGCCGAGCGGGCCGGGTCGGTTCCGCTCGTGTAGCCCTCGAACAGCATGTCGTTGCCGACGAAGATCTGGCCTTCGCCGCCCGGCGGCACCGGCTTGCGGTCCTCGTCCAGGATGGCCAGCCGGGTGCCGAGGGGGCAGCGGCCGGCCGTCGTCGGGGCCGCGCGCAGGTCGGCCGGGTCGGCGATGCTCGCCCAGGACACCTCGGTCGAGCCGTAGAAGTTGTAGAGGACGTCGCCGAAGGTGTCCATGAACTGCGTGACGAACGAGCCGGACATCGCCGAGCCGCTGCTGGCCACGATCCGCAGCGACGACAGGTCGTAGCGCGCGCGGACCCGCTCGGGCAGGTCCATGATCCGCTGCAGCATGATCGGCACCGCGAACAGCGCGTCGCACTTCTGCTCGGCGATCGTCCGCAACGTCTCTTCGGCGTCGAACTTCCGGATCAGCGCGAGCGACGCCCGCAGCGCCATCCCGATCTGCATCGCGGCGAGGCCCCACGTGTGGAACAGCGGCGCCGCCACCAGCAGCCGGTCGCCGGAGCGCAGCGGGATCCGGTCGAGGATCGCCGCGGCGGTGCCCAGCCCCTTCGGCGTGGGACGCCGGGCGCCCTTCGGCGTGCCGGTGGTGCCGGAGGTGAGCACGATCAGCCGGCCCGGCCGCTCGACCGGCTTCGGGCGGTCGGCGGGCGCGGCCTGGATCAGCTCGTCCACGGTCGGGTAGCCGGCGTCGGCGTCCGGCCAGGTGCTGATCCGGGCGAAGTCGCCGGGCACGTTCGCGATGGTCTGCGCGAACTCGTCGTCGGCCAGCACGGCGGAGGGCTGGTGCTCGGCGAGCACGTCCTTGACCGAGGCGGCGGACAGGCCGGTGTTCAGCAGGATGACGTCGGCGCCGAGCTTGCTGGCGGCCACGAAGGACTCGATCATCGCGGAGTGGTTGCGGCACAACAGCGCGATCCGGTCGCGCTCGACGACGCCGAGCTCGCTCAGCGCGTTGGCGAGCCGGTCGCTGCGCTCCTGGACCTGGCGGAACGTGCGGAAGCTGCGTTCGTCGTGCAGGGCGGGCTCGTCGGGGACGCGCGCCGCCGCGGCCTGGTAGCCGCCCGCGACCGTCGCGCCCCACTGCGCGAGGGAGTTCAGCTGCCGCGCCAGCTTGTCGGGCCGGCCGGCGCTGAGCACGCCGGCCCGCAGCAGGATGCTCGTGGTGCGCAGCTTGGTGGCCTTGTTGGTCTCGCCATCGGTTTCGGGGTCGTGTTCCCCGGCCAGGTGCAGGTCGAGACGCCGGCCGAGAGCGCGGACGTCCTTCTTGATCGACGAGACCAGGTCCAGGTACGACGGCGGCAGCATCATCCGCACGAACAGCTCGGTCCGGCCGCCGGCCAGCGGTCTCAGCTCCAGGGAGACCCAGGTGCCTTCGTCGGGGACTCCGCACCACACGACGTGCTCACCCGGCCGGTAGACGACGGCCTGCATCTGCGTCTCGATCATCGGTCCCCGCGCGGGGACGATCCGGATCGCGCCCTTCGGGCCGCGCCCGCGCCCGGCCGGCTCCTGGATCTCGCACCAGCTGATCTCCGGCACGAACCGCGAGTACCACTCCGGCGATCCGACGATCTGCCAGACCACATCGGGGGAGTGCCCCACAACCGCACTCGCCTCGACCACATCGTCACGCATTGTCTGCCCTCACCGAAGTGTCACCGAACGCACGTTCAGGTCACGGAGGCGTCACAGTAGCAGCAAACGGGTGATCAGGGATACTCCGAACGGCCAGGTACCGACGGGTAACGGACACTCGCAGTAGGTCCTCCGGATGTCCATTGTAGACCGATTAACGGCGTTCACCAAGGACAGGGGCGATCAAGGGCGTTCGACGCGATCGACGGAGAAGCCCGAAGGATCTGCAGGCGTCTTTTGCCAGCGTGAGAGCGGGAGGGCGCATTTGGGACATAGCGGGCGGCGCGCCGCGGAGGTGGGCGTCTCGGCGTAGCTCACGCACGGTCACCATCACCCGCCGTAGCGGGCGACCAGCTCCGCGCCGAGCCGGGCCAGTTCGGCCCGCACGGACTCCGGGCCCTCCACCTCGACCAGCGCGCCCCACCCCGCCAGCTCCTGCGCGATCATGACCGGCGCCGGCGCGGCCACCCGCGCGCGGACCCGGTCCCCGGGCAGCTCCGCGACGAGCTCGCAGTGCCGCCCGAACCGCCCCCGGAGCACCCCGAAGTGCCGACGGTCGAGCACCACGTCCGCGCCGAGCAGCGAACGCCGCTTCTCCACCTCTTCGACGACCTCCTGCCACACCCGGGCCAGTTCGAGGTCCGACGGGCGGTCCGCGGGCTCGTCGGTGGTCGTGGCCGAGACGATCCGGTCGACGCGAAAGGTGCGACGGCCCTTCGCCGTCCCCGCCACCAGGTACCAGACGTCGTCCTTGTCGACCAGGCCCCACGGGTCCACGACGCGCTCGGACTTCTCGCGCCCGGCGTACTCGAGGCGGACGCGGCGGCGCGCGATGACGGCGTCCCGCAGCAGCGAGACCATCGGCGGCCGTTCCTTCGGGCGCTCGCCCCAGCCCGCCTGGTCGACGACGACCGCGTCCGCCGCCGCCTCGGCGTCCGCCCGGAACGTGCCCGGCAGCGCGCCCATCAGCTTCCGCAGCGCCGACTTGACCTCCGGTGCGCCCGCCGCGGCCGGGCCGGCCAGCAGGAAGAGCGCCTGGGCCTCGCGTGCGCTCAGGCCCGAGAGGTCGGTGCGGGCCCCGCCGACGAGCTGCCAGCCGCCCCCGCGGCCCGGCTGCGGGTAGACGGGGACGCCAGCGGCGGAGAGGGCTTCGAGGTCGCGCCGGGCGGTCGCGACGGAGATCTCCAGCTCCGCCGCCAGCTCGGCGGCCGTGACGCGGCCGCGCGTCTGCATCAGCAGGAGGGTGGCAACGAGACGGTCGGCGCGCATGGCGGAAGTGTCGCAGGAAAAGTAGTCACTCGATGAGCACTTTCCCTCCGCATGATGGCTCCACACGCTGGAGAGGAGCAGGACATGCTGCGAGGAATGGCCACCGTCACCTACTACGCCGAGGACCACGAGGCCGCGAAGGCCTGGTACACGGAGTTCCTGGGCGTCGAGCCGTACTTCGAGGTGCCGGGGTACTTCGAGTTCCGGATCGGCGACTACCGGCACGAACTCGGCGTCATCGACCGGAAGTACGCGCCCTTCGCGCACACCGAGCCGGGCGGCGAGATCGTCCGCTGGCACGTCGACGACCTCGAAGCGACCTTCGCCCGCCTGCTGGAGCTGGGCGCGAAGGAGTACGAGCCGATCATCGAACGCGGCCCCGGGTTCGTGACGGCGTCCGTCGTCGACCCGTTCGGCAACGTCCTCGGGATCATGACGAACGTGCACTATCTCGCGGTGCTGGCGGAGCGCTCATGAGCCGGTACGCCTCTTTGACGCACTTCTCGCACCGCTCGTGCCGCGCGGTCTTGCCCGCCGGATCGGTGGCGTAGAAGGGGAAGCAGCCCGCGCCGCAGCTCGCGAAGTAGATCAGGCCGAGCCGCACCTCGCCGCGGCCGACGTAGTGGGACAGCCGGCGCCGCGGATCCGGCCCGCACTCGGGGATCCAGCCGTGGGCGGGCAGCCG
Source organism: Streptomyces sp. MN03-5084-2B (assembly GCA_033793495.1). Classification (GTDB taxonomy): domain Bacteria; phylum Actinomycetota; class Actinomycetes; order Mycobacteriales; family Pseudonocardiaceae; genus Amycolatopsis. The sequence goes on from JARAWT010000050.1 coordinate 40,386, forward strand.
GGCGGCGGCGATCTCGTCGAGGACGCCCGCGCGGCTGATCAGGTCCGCGCCCAGGCAGGTGAGGCGCTCGCCGAGATCGCGCAGGCCGTCCGCGCGCAGGGGCGGGCCGGTCAGCCAGGTGACGTCGCCGGGGAGGGTTTCGGCGAGGTCGCGGAGACGGGTCAGGAGTGCGTGGTCCGGGTCCATGGTGACCAGCGAAACTGACGCGGATCCGCGACACCAGCCGACGGGCGGAGGGGAGGAAATGTCGGACCCCGATGACAGAATGCGGTCATGGCGACACCCTTCGCGACACCCCGGGCGAGAGCGCTCGGGTTCGGGCTGCGCACCTGCCGGGAGGCGAAGAACCTTGGTGTGCGGCAGCTGGCCCGGATCATCGGCGTGCACGGGCAGGAGCTGTCCAACTGGGAGTACGGGAAGCGGATCCCCAAGGTGGAGCAGGTGGCGCTGCTCATGGGGGTGCTGGTCGTGGAGCCGAAGGAGCGGGCGAGGTTGCTGGAGCTGGCTCGCACCGCGACTGAGCCGAGCTGGCTCGAGAAAGCGGTGCCCGGCGTGGCTTCGGGCGCCGCCACCTATGCCGAGCACGAGCGCGAGGCGATCGAGCTGTTTGACTGGGAACCCAGGCTGATTCCGGGGCTCTTCCAGACCCCGGAGTACTGCCATGCGCTGCTCAGTTCTTGGGATACCTCGCCGGATCGGGTCGAGAAGGCGGTGCAGGCACGGATCGCGCGGCGCCAGGTCCTGACCAGGCACCAGCCGCTCGAGTACCACGTGCTGGTGGGTGAGGGTGCGTTGCGATCCGAGGTCGGCGGCAAGCAGGTGATGGTCGAGCAGCTCCGGCACTTGCTGAAGGTTTCGGTGCGCCGGAACGTGCGGCTGCAGGTGCTCCCCGACCGGTCGGGTGCGCATGCCGGTCTGTTCAGCAATTTCGCGCTGCTCGACTTCCCCGTGCTTCCGCCGATCGTCTTCATCGAGCTCTTCCAGGCGAGTGCCTACCTCTACGATGAGGATCAGGTGGCCGGCTACCGCATGGCAGCGAAGAACATGGCGGCGCTGGCGATGGATGAGCGCGAAAGCGGCGAGTTCATCGGGGAGGTGATCGCCGGGCTGGGAGGCAAAGCATGACCGGGTGGCAGACATCCAGCTACTCCGCCGAGGAGAAGTGTGTCGAAGTGGCGCTCGGACCTGCGGCAAAAATCCGCGACACCAAGGACCGTTCCGGCGGCACCCTCGAATTTTCCACCCGATCGTGGGATGCCTTACTCTCCGCGTTGTGTCGCCCGGACACACTGGACCTTCCCCAGGTGTAGCTCCCCGACACATAGCTAGCGACCGGGGTCACGCTTACCGTTCCCGTCCATGACCAGCGATCTGGACGGGCGCACCGCCCTCGTCACCGGCGGTGCCGGCGGTATCGGCCTCGCCTGCGTCCGCGCCCTCGCCGCGGCCGGGGCGAAGGTGCACGTCGTCGACATCGACGCACGCCGCACCGAAGCCGCCGCCGCCGAGGTGGGCGGCTGGGCGCACGTCGCCGACCTCACCGACCCCGCCGCCATCGACGATCTTCCCGCCGAGGTCGACGTCCTGGTCAACAACGCCGGGATCCAGCACGTCTCGCCCATCGAGGCCTTCCCGCCCGACGTCTTCACGCGGATCCAGTCCCTGATGGTGACCGCTCCCTTCCTGCTCATCCGGCGCACGCTGCCCGCCATGTACGCCCGGGGGTGGGGGCGGATCGTCAACATGTCGAGCGTCCACGGGCTGCGGGCCTCCGCCTTCAAGTCCGCTTACGTCGCCGCCAAGCACGGGCTCGAAGGCCTCTCGAAAGTCGCCGCCCTCGAAGGTGCCGGGCACGGGGTCACCAGCAACTGCGTGAACCCCGGGTACGTGCGCACGCCGCTCGTCGACGGGCAGATCGACGCCCAGGCCGCCGAGCACGACATCCCGCGTGAGGACGTCGTCTCCGAAGTGCTCCTCAAGCGGGCCGCGATCAAGAAGCTGATCGAGCCCGAAGACGTCGCTTCCCTGGTGGTGTGGCTGTGCTCGCCGCACGCCGGCCACATCACCGGGGCCTCAGTTCCCCTCGACGGCGGCTGGACTGCCGCGTAACCACCCGCCCAACCCACAAGGAAGTGGAGCCCGCAGTGAGCCAACCCCACCGGTCGGCGATCGCCAAGATCGTCGGCGCGAGCCTGATCGGCACCACCATCGAGTGGTACGACTTCTTCCTCTACACCTCGGCCGCCGCCCTCGTCTTCAACAAGCTGTTCTTCCCGACGGCGAACCCGCTCACCGGCACGCTGCTGGCGTTCCTGACCTACGCCGTCGGATTCCTCGCCCGCCCGATCGGCGGCCTGGTCTTCGGGCACTTCGGCGACCGGCTCGGCCGGAAGAAACTGCTGGTCGTCAGCCTGGTCCTGATGGGCGGCTCGACGTGCCTGATGGGCGTCCTGCCGACGTACGCCACCGCCGGTGTCGCGGCCCCGCTGCTGCTCACGCTGCTGCGGCTCGTCCAGGGCTTCGCGCTCGGCGGCGAATGGGGCGGCGCGGTCCTGATCGTCTCCGAACACGGTGACGACCGCCGCCGCGGCTTCTGGGCGAGCTGGCCGCAGTGCGGTGCTCCCGGCGGGAACCTCCTGGCCACCGCCGTCCTGGCGATCCTCTCGGCCACCCAGTCCGACGCCACCTTCATGTCCTGGGGCTGGCGCGTCCCGTTCCTGCTCTCGGGCGTGCTGCTGCTGATCGGGCTGTGGATCCGGCTGGCCGTCGCCGAGTCGCCGGTGTTCCTCGCCGCGCAGCGCCAGGCCGAGGTGCGCGCCGAAAAGCACGTCCCGGTCGTCGACGTCTTCCGCAACAACCGGCGGCAGGTGCTGATCACGATCGGCGCGCGGATGGCCGAGAACGTGTCGTACTACGTGATCACGGCGTTCATCCTGGTGTACGTCACGACCGGGCTGCACCTGCCGAAGGGCGTCGGCCTGACCGCGGTGCTCATCGGCTCGGCCGTGCACTTCGTGATGATCCCGCTGTGGGGCGCGCTGTCCGACCGCGTCGGCCGCCGTCCGGTCTACCTGTTCGGCGCGATCGGGATGGCCTTGTGGGGCTTCGCGTTCTTCGCTCTCCTGGACACGAAGTCGTCGGCGGTGATCGTGCTGGCCGCCACCGTCGGGCTGGTGCTGCACGGCGCGATGTACGGGCCGCAGGCCGCCTTCTTCGCCGAGCAGTTCCCGACCCGGGTGCGCTACACCGGCCTTTCGGTCGGCGGGCAGCTGTCGTCGATCGCGGCCGGGGCCGTCGCGCCGCTGATCGCGGTCGCGCTGTTCTCGGCCTGGGGCAGCACCGTGCCGGTTTCGCTGTACGTCGCGGCGATGTGCCTGATCACGGTGATCGCGCTGCTCGCCGCCCGCGAGACCCGCGGTGAATCGCTGCACGACGACGTTTCTGCGGAAACGGCGACCGTTTCGTCCACTGTGCCGATCGTTACCAATCCGACCACAGCCACGGCCGAATGACTTTCGCGGCACGGTTCCGTGCCGCTCGGAGCGGCGGCCTACTTTTGGCCGGATTAGTAACATGGCGGCCGTGACCGCACCCTCGGACGCGCTGCGCCGGCTGCTCGACCTGCTCGCCTCCGGGGCGAGCACCGAGCAGCTGGCGCACGTCGTCGTGGCCGCCCGCGCCGAGCGCGCCCTCGACCCGGCCGACCTGGCCGCGCTGGCCAGCGCGGGCGAGCTGGCCCTGCGGATTCGCGAGACCCTGGCCGAGCACCGGCGGCGCGAGGCCCAGCTCACCGCGCTGTTCGAGACCGCGAGCGAGCTCGCCGCGCTGTCCGACCCGGACACCGTGCTGCGCTCGATCGTCCGGCGGGCGCGGGCGCTGCTCGGCGTCGACGTCTCCTACCTCAGCCTCAACAACGAAGCCGAAGGCAAGACCTACATCCGGGTCAGCGACGGGTCGGTGTCGGCGGAGTTCCAGCAGATCGTGCTCGGCATGGGGGAGGGCCTCGGCGGGCTGGTCGCGCAGACCGCGCGGCCGTACGCGACCTCGGACTACTTCAACGACGACCGGTTCAAGCACACGCGCCACATCGACTCCGGCGTCGAAGACGAGGGCCTGACCGCGATCCTCGGCGTCCCGCTGGCCATCGGCCCGAAGGTGCTGGGCGTGCTCTTCGCGTCCGACCGCGCCGCCCGGGAGTTCTCCGCCGACGAGGTGGCGCTGCTGTCGTCGCTCGCCGACCACGCGGCCATCGCCCTGGACAGCGCGAACCTCCTCGACCAGACGCGCCGCGCGGTGGCGGAGCTCAACGAGGCCAACGCGACGATGGAACGCGCCGAGGACGCGCACGACCGGCTGACCGACCTCGTCCTGCGCGGGGGCGACCTGCCGGACGTCGCCGCCGCGGTCGCGGCCGTGCTGCACGGCGACCTCACGGTCTACGACGCCGACGGCACGCTCCTGGCCAGTTCGGCGGCCCCGGTGGCGCTCGACCCGGAGGCACTCGGCGCGGCCCGCACCACCGGACGTGCGGTGTCCACAAAGGACAACTGGGTGTGCGCGGTGCAGGCGGGCCCCGAACTGCTCGGCAGCCTGGTGCTGGCCGGCCGCGCCGGGCTGAGCGACCCCGACCGGCGGCTGTTCGAACGCGCCGGCGTCGTGACGGCGTTGCTGCTGATGCTGCGGCGGTCGGTGGTGCGCGCCGAGGACGAGGTCCGCGGCGAGCTGCTGACCGACCTGCTCACGGCGCCGGGCCGTAACCCCCAGGCGCTGCTGGCCCGCGGCCGCCGGCTGGGCATCGACCTCTCGGCCCCGCACGCGGTGCTCGTCGCGCACGCGGACGGCGGCTCCCGGCGACGGGTGGCGAGCGCGGCGGCCCGGCACGCGACGCTGGTCGGGGTGCACGCCGAAGAGGTCGTGCTGCTGGCGACCGGCGACCCGGACGAGCTGGCCCGCCGCGTCGCGGCCGACCTCGGCTCGGCCACCGGCCGCCTGGTCACGGTGGGCGCGGCGGGGCCGGCGAGCGGCCCGTCGGCGATCGCGGACGCCCACGGGGAGGCGGCGCGCTGCGTCCGCGCGTTGCTGACGCTCGGCCGCGCGGGCGAGGGCGCGGCCATGGCGGGGCTGGGATTCCTCGGCCAGCTCCTCGGCGACCGCGCGGACCTGGACGCGTTCGTCCGCCGGACACTGGGACCGGTGCTGGACTACGACGAGCGCCGCGGCACCGAGCTGGTCGCGACGCTGCGCGCGTACTTCGCGAACGGCTCGCAGCTCGCGCGGACGAAGGACGTGTTGCACGTCCACGTGAACACCGTGGTGCAGCGGCTGGAGCGGGTGGCGTCGCTGCTGGGGGAGGACTGGCAGGCGCCGGACCGGGCGCTGGAAATCCAGCTGGCGCTGCGGTTGCACCGGCTCGGTTCGCCGCGCTGACGCCGTTTTTGTCGGTGGTCTCCGGTAGCGTGGAAAACGGGGGGCGCCCCCGCGGGGTGCGTCCGTTCAGGCGTATCGGGTCGGCCTGGGAAACGGGGCGGCCATCGCGGTGTCGAGAATCGCTTCGAAGCCGGGCGGCGGTGTCCATTGTGGACCTGATGCGGGAAGAGCCTCCCCGCGCACCGCTTGGCACAGCGAGTACTGCGCGAACGCGACGGACGAAGGAGTTTCCGGGCCCGGATCGCGGAGCTGCCGCAGCGCGGTGCGGTAGCGCTCGGCGAGTTCGGTGTCCTCGACGAGGTGGAGCAGCGGATCGTCGCCGGTGGGCAGCCTCGCCTCACGCGTGAAGCTCGTCAGCCGGCGCAGCATGAACGCCGCGACGGTTTCGCCGGTGAGCTGGTCGGTGATCTCCTGGACGTCGTCCGGGTCGTAGACGTCGATGGCCTGGGTGTTCCCGTTCCTGGCGGCGGCCCGGGGCACGAAGGCGTCGCATCGGACGCCGAGCTCGTCCGCGATCACGGGGACGGCGTCGGCGGGTACCTTCCACACCGCCGCGACCTGCGGGCGCCGCCACCACCGGTCGATGGTCGGATTCACCCGGTCGACGACCTTCCGGCGTTCGACCTCGACGCCGGGCAGGCCGCTCAACCACTCCGCCAGGGTGCGGGCGTCCACGTCGATCCGCTCGGCGCCCCGGACGGTCCCCTCGGCCGTGCGCAGTTCCAGTTCGACACCGGCGGGTTCGGCGAGCTTCACGTGTTCGATGACGGCGATCGACCGCAACGCACTGGTCCGCGTGGCCCCGAACAGTCGCTTGACGAGCACCTGTGCCGGGTTCTCATCCGGGTCCAGCTCGACCCATCGGGCGTCGGAACGCAGGCTCCACGGCAGGACGACCGACAACACCAGACCGAGGGCCGCGAGGACGCCGCCGAGCACCAGGGCGGTGTACCCCATCGTGGCCCAGCCGAAGAACGCGGTGACCAGCGGCAGGCCCATGACGACGAGCAGCGGGCCCGCCACCGCGAACGGGATGGCCAGGCCGCCGGCCCACGTCTTGGCCAGCAGGCGCATGACGCGCGGCACGAACACCAGCCGCACCGTTGCGGACGACGTCGTCACGACCGGGCGCAGCTCCGCGGGAACCGCTGAGGAAACGTCCACCGGCATCTCCCTCGGTCGAGGCACGAGCCGCCAGGCTACCCCGACCGGCCCCGGATCAGCACTGTCCGTCGGCGAGGACCCAGTAGCCCGGCGAGGTCTCCCTCAGCGCGTGGACGGTGAAGGTGTTCCACAGCCCCATGGCCTGGTTCGAACCGTTCGCGTAGGTCTGCCCGGCGCTCTGGTGCGCGCGGCCCGCCTGCGTGTGGGCGTAGTTGCTCGCACTCACGCACGCGCCCGCCGGTGAGGTGGTGCTGGTGGTGGTCGTCGTCGGCGGCGAAGTGGTTCCAGATCCGTTGTCCAGCCCGAAGAACACGCCGGTGTAGTAGCTGGAGCAGATCCCGGCGAGGAAGAACGCGCCGGTGCTGCCGCACTGCGCCGGGCCGGTGCCCGGGTCGACCGCGGTGCCGTGTCCCATCCCGGCGATCGAGTACAGCTGCACCCGGTCGGCGTAGGTCGTCAACGTCGTGCCGCCGGGCAGGGACTGCGTGCTGGTCGGCGTCTGGGAGATGCCGTGCACCGCGGTCCACTGGTCGCGCAGCTCGGTGCCGTTGACCGGGTAGACGGTGTAGTCGCCGGTGCCCTGCCAGATCGCGACGCGCGGCCACGGTCCGCCGTAGCCGGGGTACTGCGCCTTGACCTTCGACGCCCACTGCGCCGGCGTCAGGTGCTGGTCGTTCTGCTGGCAGCTCGACGTCTGCGCGATGCCGGTGGCGCACTGCGCGGGCAGGCCCGCGTCGATGCCGCCGCCTGCGAAGACGTCCGGGTAGGCGGCGAGCAGGTCGGCCGCCATCCCGCCGCCGGCCGACAGGCCGGTCACGAACACGCGCGAGGTGTCCGAGCCGTGGTCGGCGACCGCCTTGTCCACCATGGATTTGATCGACGCGGCCTCACCCTTCCCGCGCGTGTCGTCGGCGGGATCGAACCAGGTGAAGCACTTCAGCGAGTTGTTCGCCGTCGACGTCTGCGGGAACACCACCTCGAACCGCCACCGGTCGGCCAGCTCGGGCCAGCCGGAGTGGGCGTAGTAGTCCGCGGCGCTCTGCGTGCAGCCGTGCAGGGCGACGACCACCGGGCGGCTGGTCCCGAGCCCGGCGGGGGTGTAGGTGTACATGGCGAGGGCGCCGGGATTGGCGCCGAAGTCCGGCACCTGGACCAAGGACGACGGCGGCGGATCGGCGGCGGCCACCCCGACGGTGGTGAGCACGGCGGCGGTGATCGCGGCGAGTCCGGCGAAGGCGAGCTTGCGCATGGTGAGTTCCTTCTCGTCGTTGAGAGGGGCCTCAGCGACGCTAAGGTGCTGTCACGGTCGGGGACCATATGGCCGCCCACCACATCGGCTCGCCGGTTCATGGTGGCCGGCGGGATGGCTCACGGGTGCCGCAAGCGTTTCACGAACCTGGTCAGTTGCCTTCGGCCTTCCGTACCGCCGCTACCCGCTGGGCCTGGACCTTCTCGAAACCCTCGCCCTGCTCTTGGCTGATCGGCACGGCCTTCCAGTACTCACGACCGGATTCGATGCGGTACAGCGTGTCCGACCGCTCCCACCGGAGGCGGGTGGAGAAGAACTCCTCGTGCTCGCCACCGGTGCGTATCACGAAGAACGGGTTCTCCACCGGGTGGTTTCTCGTGACGATCGCGTAGTACCGGTAGCCCATGGCGGCCAACCTAGCCCTGACCGACTCCATGTGGCCGCCCACCACATCGGCTCGTCGATTCATGGTGGCCGGCGGGATGGCTCCCCGGCGCCGCACGCGGTTGGGTTCCAGGCATCCGAGACCGGAGGTGAACCGTGCGGGGTTGGCTGGCTTTGGTTCTGGCGGGCGCGCTCGCGGCGGCGCTGCCCGCGGTGGCGTCGGCGTCGGCCGGGCGCTGTGCCGTGGACGTGCCCGGGGCGCAGCGGCAGGTTGCCGGGTGCCTGGAGGACCTGACGACGACCGGGACGCTCGCGTCCGGGCACACCGTCGAGGCCGACTGGGCCGGGCTGACGTCGACGGGACTGCCCACGTTCGGCGCGGTCCCCGGCGTCCAGGTCGACGGCTACTTCCCGGACTCCTCGACGGCCAACACCCACCACGGCTGGAACCACGACGCGCAGTTCGTGCTGCGCCTGCCGGACCGGTGGAACGGCGGCCTGGTCGTCTCCGGCTCGCCCGGCGTCCGGCGCCAGTACGCGAACGACCGCGCGCTCGGCGACCAGGCGCTCGCCGAGGGCTACGCGTTCGCCGCGACCGACAAGGGCAACACCGGCGCGGCGTTCTACACCGACGGCGTCCGGGCGGGGGACGCGCTGGCGGAGTGGAACTCCCGCGTCACGCAGCTGACGCTCGCCGCCCGGTCCGCGGCGGCCCGGCACTACGGCCGTCCGGTCACGAAGACCCTCGCCGCCGGGCTGTCCAACGGCGGGTACCTCGTGCGGTGGCAGCTGGAGAACCGGCCGTGGCTCTACGACGGCGGCGTCGACTGGGAAGGGACGCTGTGGCGGGCCGACGGGCCGAACCTGCTGACGTTCCTGCCGCCGGCGCTGCGCGCGTACCCGGCGTACGCGGCGGGCTCCGAGGCGGCGCACCAGTCCATTTTGGACGCCGGGTTCGCGCCGGGGTCGGAGTTCCTGTGGGACTACCACTACCGCGTCTACTGGGACCTGACGCAGCGGATCTACCGCGAGGAGGTCGACCCGTCGTTCGACGGCCCGGCGCTGGGCGGCACTCCGTTCTGCGCCTCGGGAACGCCTGCCTGCGACGCCGACTACGCGTACGCCTCCCGGCCGCCTTCGGTGGCGCGGGCGGTCGAGCGGATTTCGCTGACCGGGCGGATCGGCAAGCCGCTGCTGACGCTGCACGGCACGGTGGACACGCTGCTGCCGATCACCCGCGACTCCGACGTCTACGAGCGGATGATCCGCGATGCGGGGCGCGGGGCGCTGCACCGGTACTACCGGATCGAGGGCGGCAACCACGTCGACGGGCTCGTCGACGCCTTCCCGGACCGGTTGCGCCCGCTCGGCCCGTGCTTCCGGACGGCGTTCGACGCCCTCGGCGGGTGGCTGCGCGGGCAGCGCCCACCGGCCTCGGCGACGATCGGCCGCCCCGCCGGGGCGACCCCGGCGGAGCTGGCCCGCACCTGCTCCCTGGCCTGACCGGCTCTGGTCAGTCGCCCTTGATGAGGTGGTTGGCCAGGGCCGGGCTGAACGTGCCCGCCGGGATGCCCGCGCCGTAGCCGCAGCTGCCGTCCGAGTCGCCCGGGGCCTTGATCCACAGCTGCATCTCCGGGCCACCGCCGAGCTGGGACGTCGCGCCGAGCTTGCGCTTCGGCGGGTTGCACCACTCGCTGTCCGTGCCGTGGCCGTTGCCGTTGCGGCTCGTGTCGACCACGAACGGCGCCGCGTAGCCCAGCGCCGCATCGACGGCCTTCCCGTAGGTCGTCGATGCGGCCGTGGTGGAGAAGTTGGACACGTTCAGCGCGAACCCGTGGACGGACTGCACGCCCACCTGCTTCAGCCGCGCGGCCATCGTCGCGGCCGGGATCCAGGTGGCGTTGCCGCCGTCCAGGTACGCCCACGTGTTCGGCGCCTTCTGTGCGAACTGCGTCGCGGCGAACTTCAGCAGGTCGATCCGGGTCTGGCGGGCGTCGCCGGGCAGGCAGTCGAGCTGGGCGAGCGCGTCCGGCTCGATGACCACGATCGCCGGCTTGCCGCCGATGCCGCCGGCGAACGCGGAGATCCAGTCGCGGTAGGCCTGCGGGCTGCCCGCGCCGCCGGTCGACTCGCCGCCGCAGTCGCGGCCGGGGATGTTGTAGGCGACCAGGACGGGCAGCTTGTCGGCGACGTCGGCGGCGTAGGTGTAGGAGTCGACCGCCGCCCGGACGTCCCCGCTCCAGCTGCCGAACCAGCGGGCGCCGGGCTTGGTCGCGATCGCCGTCCGGATCGGGACCGCGAGGCTGTCGGCGGGGTGGTCGCGGACCCACGCCGCCGCGGTGGAGTCCGGGTCGACGTAGAAGCCGTTCGTCTTCTCGAGCGGATTGCCGTCCGCCGCGAGGGCCGGGGACGCGGTGGCGAGCCCGGTGAGCGCCAGCACGGCGGCCACGAGCCAGGTCTGGGTGCGCATTTCCCGCACTTTGCCGCCGGGACGTACACGAATCGTACAAAAATGTGGTGAACCGGATCGAACCAGCAGCCGTAGTACAGGGTGAGGGGCGCGGTGTACTCGCCGCGAAACCCGCCCCGAGCTGCAGTTTCACCGTCCGGACGGTCGACCCCGTTCGGCCGCTTGCGGGAGCGTCGACCGTCATTCATGATGGGCTTCGGGGTCCGCGAAAATTCGTTAATGTCGAATATCCAGGTGTCGGTCATGTTGCGGAAGAACCGTCCGTCCGGAAGTGAACGTCATGCTCCTACCTGTGCCCGGGGCCGCCTGATGGCCGTCGACCTGCCGGGTCTCGCGATCGTCGCCGGGGTGCTGCTGCCGGCCTTCGCCGCGGCGGCCTGGGCGATCACGCTCGAACGGCGGCCGCGCCGTCCCGAGGCCGTCCCCGACCCGGAACCCGAACCGGACTTCACCGTGGCCGGCATCCAGTCGCGCCTCCGCCGCGAGGTGGCCGCGCGGCAGCTGGCCGACGCGGGCACGGTCGCGCTGCCGACGCTGCCGATCCCGGCCCAGACCCGCCGCGAACCGGCCTCGCCCCGGCTGCCGATGCGGGTGGTGGGCCTCCTTCCCCCGCCGGCCCCGGCGACGGTCGGCTTCCCGGCCCCGCGGTTCGCGTTCGCGCCCCCGGACACCGACCTGATGCGCCGCATCCTCGACGGCCTGCGCAAACTGGACTGACCTCAGGGCGCGGTGAGCGGCTCTGCCCGGTACGCCCGGTGCAGCAGGTCCAGGAAGGACGGTGCCGCGGGCAGGGGCACGGGACCGATCCGGCGGACGGCCACGCCCGGGGTCCACGAGTTCATCACCACGGCCCCGGCCAGGTCCGGCAGATCGGCCTGCGTGATCTCCCGGACGCGCTGGGGCACGCCGAGGCGGTCGAGCTGCCTGCGCACGATGCCCATGGTGGTGCCGAGCAGCATGGGGGCCTCCGGCCACACGACCGCGGTGCCGTCCCAGAAGGCGAGGTTCCAGATGGTGCCCTCGCTGAACCGGCCCCGGCGGTCGACGAACGCCGCGTCGTCGGCGCCCGCGTCGACGGCCTGGCGCTCCAGGTACGTCTTGGCCGCCTCGCCGACCTGCTTCACGTGCGGGAGGAAGCGTTCGTGCTCGCTGACCGCGAGCGTCAGCGGTCCGGCCGGCCCGTCGGCCGGGGACCCGGTGCGGACCAGCACGTCCGGTTCCGCCCCCGCGCCCGCGGTGAACTCCCCGGAAGACACCGTCACGATCAGCGAGACGTCTCCGGGGCTGCCGGCCAGCGCCGTCCGCAGGAAGGAGCGCACCCGGTCGTCGGGCAGCGCTCGCCCGAACAGCTCCACCGAGGCCGACCGCAGCCGGTCGAGGTGCAGGTCGAGGCCGCGCACGCGACCACCGCGCACCTGCATGGCGGTGAAGTGCGCGTAGCCGGCGAACGCGAGCGGCGCCAGCTCCGCGGCGGTGGCCGGTCGTCCGTTGCGTTGTGTCACGAAGAGGGGCATACCGGCACCGTAGTGATCACAGGGCTGCGGGGGACTCGGCGTCCGGGATCAGCAGGCGGGGCGCGCCCGAGCCGTCGGCCGGGACCGACCAGACGTCCGCGTGGCCCGGGCCGCGGGGCAGGCCGTAGCCGATCGTGTGGTCGTCGAGCCAGGCCGGCTGGTCGTCGACGCTGCGGGTCTCCGCCAGCGGCGTCACCTTCGAGGCCGCCAGGTCCAGCACCGAAAGCCGCCACCCGCGAGCCGGGTCACCGTCCACTGCGGACTTGAACGCCACCCGCGTCCCGTCCGGGGACAGCGACGGGCACCCGACGTTCTCGCGCAGCGTGCGGATCGTGTGCCCGGCGAAGTCGCCCGCGACCAGGTAGCGGCGGCCGGCCGTCGACATCGTCGCGTAGAAGTGGCGGTCGTCGCGGGTGAACGTGACGCCCCAGAAGTTGAGGTCGGCCGCCTGGTACGGCTTGCCGTCCAGAGTCACCGCGTAGTCCTCCAGCGTGCCCGCGAGGTCGCCGGTCGCCGTGTCGAGGATGCCGGCGCGGGTGGAGAACATGCCGCCGTTGTAGGAGTCGCCGGTGACGAACACCGTCCACGCGAGCATCCGGCCGCTCGCCGACACCCGCGCCCGGTTCGGCAGGCCGACCAGCGGGATCTCCCGCGTCACCGCCAGCCCGCGGTCGAGCACCGCCAGCTGGTAGGTGGTCAGGTCGCCGTCCTGGCGCAGGCAGAGCCCGGTGCCGCCGGCGGCGTACACCCGCGCGCACGACAGCGGTGACACCGTCCGCGGTCCGCCCGGGTCGGCGACCGGCACCGTGGCGACGTGCCCGCGGTCGGCGTCGGCGGTGCTGCGGAACAGCAACCGCGGGCCGGTGTCGAGGGTGACCGCGCCGGTCGGGGTGACGTCGTGGCCGCGCGCGCTCGCGAACCCGACGTACGCGACCGCGGCCCCGGCGAGCACGAGCACGCCGACGACCGCGACGATGATCCGGGTCTTCACGCCGTTGCCTTCCGCAGTACCGCGAAAGTCGCGGCGATCGCGACCACGGCCCCGCCCGCGGCGACGGCGATGGCGAGGTCCGCGCCCCAGAACTGCCAGGCGAGTCCGAAGAGGACGGACGAGGCGAAGTAGGCCAGCGCCTGCGCGGTCTGCACGAGCGAGATCCCCGTGGTGCGCAGCGACTCCGGCAGCAGCGGGCCGGCGAGCGCCATGAGGACGCCGTCGGTCGCCGCGTAGAACGCGCCGTACAACGCGAGCGAGAGCGCGAACAACGGCCAGCCGGACACCGGCCCGGCCAGCAGCAGGTAGACCAGCGCCAGCGCGCCGTACCCGCCGAGCACCACCGGCAGCCGCCCGACCCGGTCGGCGAGCGCGCCCAGCGGCGCGGCGAGCAGCAGGTAGCTGAGGTTCGTGCCGACCGCGAGCAGCGGGAACCAGCCGGTGGCGATGTCCTCCTTGTGCTGCAGCAGCAGGTAGACGAACCCGTCGCCGACCGTGGCCAGCCCGAGCACGCACGCGGCCACCAGCAGCCGCCGCACACCGCTGCCGCGCAGCAACGCGGCCGCCGCCCGCGGCGAGACCGGCGTCGCGGCCGCTTTCGGCGTCCGGCGGTCGCGGACGAACAGCACCAGCAGCAGCACGCCGATCGCGGCGATGCAGAAGCTGACGACGAACACGGCGTCGAACGCCTCGGGATCGGTGGCTCCGACGGCGGCCAGCACGGCGAGCGCGACCAGCGGCCCGGCGAACGCGCCCACGCTGTCCATCGCGCGGTGCACGCCGAAGGCCCGCCCGAGCAGCGGTTCGGGTGCCGACAGCGTGATCAGCGCGTCGCGCGGCGCCGTCCGCAGGCCCTTGCCGGTGCGGTCGAGGGTGATCACCGCGCCGATCGCGGCCGCCGACGCCCCGGCCGCGAGCAGGCCGAGCTTCGCCACCGCGGACAGCGCGTAGCCCACGCCGGCCACGACCTTGCGCCGCCGGATCCGGTCGGCGACGTACCCGCCGGCGATCCGCAGCAACGCCGTCGCACCGGTGTAGAGGCCGTCGACCAGGCCGTACGCGGCGGGGCTCAGGTGCAGGCCGAGCACCAGGTACACGGGCAGGACCGCGGTGACCATCTCCGAGGAGACGTCGGTGACCAGGCTGACGGCACCCAGCGCGAAGACGTTCGCGCCGACCGCCGAGAGCTTGCGCCGGGACACCGTCCCAGCATGCTCCCGGCGGCCGATGGTGGACAGGTACACGCGGTTACTGCCAGACGTCGAGGATCGGCGACTTGCTCGCGGCGTTGCCGATGCCGGGCAGGCCGTAGGACGCCTCGATGGTGCGCAGCACGGTGTAGTGGTTGATCGTTTCGCTGTAGCTGCCGACCTTGACGTTCGCGCCGGTGAAGGTCGTGAAGATCTGGTTGACCGAGGTGTTGCTGTCCTCGTCGAACGTCGTGATCAGCAGGCTGTTGTGCGTCTTGGCCCACTGGGCGTAGGCGTCGAGGTTCTTCTTCAGCCAGGTGTCGCCGGTGCCGATGCTGCAGTCGTGCATGTCACTGCACATGTCAGGAGTCACGAAGGCGACCGTCGGCAGCTGGGTGAAGTCGGACGGGAAGCCCGAGAACCGGACGTTGCTCGCCGCGGGGACGTTCGAGAAGTCGACCCAGCTGTTGTGCTTGCGGCGGTAGGTGCCGCTGGAGCAGCCGGTGTAGCCGTCCGAGGGCATGGCTTCGGAGTAGCCCTTGAAGGTCTTGCCCGCGTCGATCAGCTGGCGGCCGAGGTTGGCCTTCGCGCCCAGGGTGGCGGGGCAGCTGTCGTCGGTGACGCCCTGCGTCGCGCCGGAGAAGAGGGCGACGTAGTTGGGCTGGCTCGGGTGGGTGATCGCGTAGGAGCTGGTGAACTTCGCGCTCTGCGAGGCCAGGGTGTTGAAGTAGGGCGCACTGGAGCTGCCGTTGATCGAGGAGTACTTCTTGTTCTCGAACATCACCAGGACGATGTGGTCGAACGCCGGCACGGCCGCGGCGGCCGGCCGGACGGCGGCGGGCTCGTCCGGTCCGGTGACGACGGCCGCGGTGACCGCACCGGCGGTGACCAGGGCGGCCGCGGCGAACGCGGCGAAGATCCGCTTGCCGATCATGGGTCCTCCAGCACTGAGGGGGTGGGCGCCTCATGGTGCCCACGGCAGGGGACCGGTTCGTGAGGTGCTGTGGTCCGGTTCGTGAACACCAGGAAACCTCCGGCGGACAACCGAAAGAGTGGGTGAATGGCTTTCCGGTGTCAACCTCCTTTGGTTGGGGCGTCAGGGCTTTGACAGGTCGTTCCCAGCTCGTTCAAAGGAACGCCGCCGACACTCGGTGCCATGGAACCCCTCACCCCCGCCGGACCCGCCCGCCGCGAGCAGGGCCGCCGCCGGGCCGCACTGGTCACGGCAGCCGTCGCGGTGCTGGGAGCCGGTGCGGTCGGCGCGGTCGGCTTCGGCTTGTCGGCGGCTTCGGCCACGACCTCCCCCTCGGATTCGACCGCCACCGACCCGTCCGGCCACCAGGACCGGCTGCAGGCCCCGGACAGCGGCCTGAGCAGCGGATCCGGCCGCGCGCACACCGGATCGGGCGCGTCGTGACGGCGGCGTTCCCGGCCCTGGGCACGACGGCCGAGCTGATCGTCACGGATTCCACCCGGCTGGGGGAGGCCGAGGCGGTGCTGCGGGACGAGCTGGCGGCGATCGACGCGGTGTGCAGCCGGTTTCGCGAAGACTCGGAGATCTCCCGGCTGCACGAGGCGGCCGGGCGGGAGGTCCGGGTCGGGCCGCTGCTGGCGGAGGCGCTGGGGGTGGCGCTGCGGGCGGCCCGGCTGACGGACGGCCTGGTCGACCCGACGGTGGGCGGTGCGGTGCGGGCACTGGGGTACGACTGTGATTTCGCTTTCGTTGCCGGTGATCGGAACGCCGGTGGGCCCGGTGGTGCCGATGATCGGGACACCGCAACGGCTTTCGCGGCAGGCGGCTCGGCCGGTCGGAGGACGGCGCCTTTCGGTGGCCGGCCCGCCGGTGCCGGTGATCGGGACACCGCAACCGTTCCCGCCCCCGGCTGGCACCGGATCCTCTTCGACCCCGTGCAGCGGCTCGTCGTCCTCCCGCGCGGGGTCCACCTCGACCTCGGCGCGACCGCCAAGGCCCTCGCCGCCGATCGGGCCGTGCGGCGGATCCACGACGGCGTCGGCTGCGGCGTCCTGGTCAACCTCGGCGGCGACCTGCGTGCCGCCGGGCCCCCGCCGCCCGGTGGCTGGCAGATCGCCCTCGGCGACGACCACACCGGGGCTCTCGCCCGGCCGGACGCCACCGTCGCGCTGCACCGCGAGGGTGCGCTCGCCACCTCCGGGACCGCCCGGCGGCGGTGGCGCCACGGCGGCCGGATCGTGCACCACATCGTCGACCCGCGCACCGGCGACGTGCCCGAAGCCCGGTGGCGCACCGTGACCGTCGCCGCGCGGTCCACTGTGGACGCCAACACCGCGAGCACCGCCGCGATCGTCCTCGGGGCGGAAGCACCCGGCTGGCTCGAGCGAAGACACCTCCCCGCCCGGCTCGTCGGCGTCGGCGACGACGTCGTCACGACGCCCGGCTGGCCCGGCGAACGGGCAGCGGCATGAGCGCCGCGGTGTGGTACTTCAGCCGCGCGACCGGGCTCGTCTCGTTGGTGCTCTTCACCGGCGTCGTCGTCCTCGGCGCGCTCGGCGCCGGCCGGTTCGCCACGCGCGAGTGGCCGCGGTTCACCGTCGCCGCGGTGCACCGGAACCTGGCGTTGACCAGCCTGGCCTTCCTCGTCGCGCACATCGCGTCGGCGATCCTCGACGGGTACGTCCCGCTCGGCTGGCTCGACGTCGTCGTCCCGTTCGGCGCCGGTTACCGGCCGCTGTGGGTCGGGCTCGGTGCCGTCGCGACCGACCTGCTGGCCGCGATCGTCGGCACCAGCCTGGTGCGCACCCGCCTCCCGGCACGGGCCTGGCGCGCCGTGCACCGGCTGGCCTACCTGTGCTGGCCGGTCGCACTGGTGCACGGCCTCGGCATGGCCGAAACCGACTCCGCCCACGGCTGGATCGTCGCGCTCGACGTGCTGTGCGTGCTGGCCGTGCTCGGTTCCGCCGGCTACCGCGCGAGTTCCGCCCGCAAGTTCGCCGCCCCGGGAGGTCTCCGATGAGCATCCTGCCCCCGCACCGGCTCGACCTGGCCGGCCACCGGCGCCGCAACGGCGTCGTGCCGTGGGTCGCCTACCACGGCGACGACGGCCGCGACCGGCTGGTCGCCGCCGTCGAGGCGGCGGACCTGCGCGGCCGCGGCGGCGCAGGCTTCCCGACGGCGGTGAAGCTGCGCGCGGCCCGGTCGAACCGCTCGGTCGTCGTCGCGAACGGGTGCGAAGGCGATCCGCTCAGCCGGAAGGACGTTGTCCTGCTGACGCTTTCGCCGCACCTCGTCCTCGACGGCGTGCAGCTCGCCGCGCACGCCACCGGCGCCACCGAGGCCGTCCTCTGCGTGCACGCGGGGAGCCCGGCGCTGCCGAGCGTCGCCGCGGCCCTCGCCGAGCGCGAAGACCGGGTGCCGGTGCGGGTCGCGGAGGTGCCGCGCCGGTACGTCGCCAGCGAGGAGACCGCGCTCGTCCGGTACCTGACCTCGGGTGACGCGCGACCGCTCGGCAAGCGCCCGCGGCCCGCCGAACGCGGCGTGCGCGGGCGCCCGACATTGGTGTCCAATGTGGAGACACTGGCGCAGCTGGCGTCGGTGGTCCTGCTGGGGCCGCACCACTATCGCGCGTCCCGCACCGAACTCGTCACGGTGACCGGCGCGGTCCGGCGGCCCGGCGTCGTCGAAGTGGCCGCGGGGACGTCGTTGGCCGGCGTGCTGGCCGCGGCGGGCGGCGAAGCGGAGCCGGTGCAGGCGGTGCTCGCGGGCGGGACGTGGACCGCGGACACCGGCGGTGACCGGTCCGGGATCGCGGCCGTCTACGCGTTGCGGGTGCGCGCGTGCGGACTCGAGTACACCGCGAAGGTGCTGGCGTTCCTCGCGGCGGAGTCGGCCCGGCAGTGCGGGCCGTGCACGTTCGGCCTGCCCTCGATCGCGGCGGACTTCGCCGAGCTGGTCCGCGGCGGCCCCGCCACGGCCCGGCTGGCCCGCCGTCTCCCGCTGCTCGCCGGCCGCGGCGCGTGCGCCCACCCGGACGGTGCGGCCCGGCTCGCGGCGAGTGCGCTGCAGGTGTTCGACGCCGACGTCCGCGCCCACGAGGCCGGCGATCGGTGCAGGGTCCCGGCGGGTGTGGCATGAGGGTGACGGTCGACCCGATCGGGTGTCGCGGGCACGGGTTGTGCGCGGACCTGCTGCCGGAGCTGGTGCGCCTCGACGAGTGGGGCTATCCGGTGGTGGCGCCGGACCCGGTACCGGCGAACCTGGTGAAGGAAGCCCGCCACGCGGCCGCGGCGTGCCCGGCACTGGCGCTGCGGCTGCGGAAGGAATGAGCGGCGGTAATCCGTTCGTGCGGCCGCCGGAGAGCCGTTAGCCTTCGCCACCATGGACGGCAGGCTCATCGACCGGATCCGCGGCGCCCGGCGGATCGCCGCGCTGACCGGTGCGGGCATCTCCACCGCGTCCGGGATTCCCGACTACCGCGGCCCCGAAGGCGTCTGGACGCGCACGCCGAGCGCCGTGAACGCCTTCACGCTCGGCAACTTCATGGCCGACGCCGCCGTGCGCCGCGAATTCTGGCGCACGTACGCGGGCCACGCCGCCTGGCGTGCCGAGCCGAACGAGGCTCATCGCGCGCTGGCGGAGCTCGACGGCGCGGGTGTCGCCGTGCGGGTGCTCACCCAGAACGTCGACGGGCTGCACCAGCGAGCCGGGCTCGCCGCGCGCAAGGTCCTCGAGCTGCACGGCAGCATGCACACCACGCGGTGCACCGGGTGCGATGCCGGGTTCCCGACCGAGGAGATCCTCGCGGCGGGCGACGACGACCCGTCGTGCCCGCGCTGCGGCGGTATCCTCAAGCTCGACGTCGTCCTGTTCGGACAGACGCTGGACGGCGAAGTCCTCGGCCACGCCAGGACCGTCGCGGCGGCGAGCGAGCTGTTCCTGGCCATCGGCAGTTCGCTGCAGGTGGAGCCGGCGGCGTCGCTGTGCACCGTCGCCCTGCAGGCCCGAGCGACGCTGGTCGTCGTCAACCGCGACCCGACGCCGTACGACGCGGAGGCCGATTTCGTGCTGCGGGAAGACATCGAGGCCGTCGTGCCGGAACTCTGCGCGGCGGTGAACCGGTGATCCGCGAAGCCCGTGAAGACGACTGGCCCGCGATCTGGCCGATCATCCACGACGTCGTCACCGAGCAGCGGACGTTCCCCTACGACCCGGCGATGACCGAGCGCGAGGCCCGGGAGGCGTGGCTGCGCGACCCGCCGGCCCGCGTCGTCGTCGCGCTCGACGGCGACCGCGTGACGGGCACGGCGAACATGTACGCCAACCGGCCGGGGCCCGGTAGCCACGTGGCCTCCGGCAGCCTGATGGTCGCGAAGGAAGCGCGCGGCACGGGCGTCGGGCGGGCGCTGACGACGGACCTGGTCGCCTGGGCCCGGCGGAGCGGCTTCGCGGCGATCCAGTTCAACGCGGTCGTCGACGTGAACGTGGCGGCGATCCGGCTGTACGAGAGCCTGGGGTTCGTGACGCTCGGGACGGCCCCGGGAGCGTTCCGCCACCCGGTCGAGGGTGACGTCGGGCTGCGCGTCATGTGGCTGGACCTGCGGTGACCCGCCCGCCGAACCGCCAGGTGCGGACCTCGATGGCGGCGTACCGATCCCGGGTGAGGAGGGCGCGTGCCGCCTCCGGGCTCGCCGCCCTCGTCAGCGCGGCGGTGCCGACCCAGGTGGCGCCGTCGTCGGAGACGAGCGGGCCGTAGGCGATGAGGTCGTGGCCGTCCGGTCGCTCGACGTCGGCGGGCGGCCCCTCGCCGAGGCCGAGGACCAGGTAGCCGGAGCGCTCACCGGGGGAGTCCCACATGGTGGTGCCGAGGGTGTTGTGCCACCGGCGCAGCAGGACGTCCCGGTACCCGCCGGCCTGGTAGGTGGGCTCGTCGAAGGCGAACGCCCGAGCGGCGGCCGGGTCGGGCAGGTCGAGGACGTGCACGCTGCCGATGGGTGTGCCGTCGCCGTCCAGGGTCGGGCCGCGGGCGATCATCCTGGACGCGAAGCGGTCCATGTAGGACCAGTGCGCTTCCAGCGTTTCCTGCCGCAGCGCCGATGACCCGGGGCGGTCGCGGTGGTAGCAGAAGAACTCCATGGCCCGAGTATCCCGAGCGTCAGGCGAGCCCGCCGCCGTCGACGAGGGGGCAGCAGCCCCGGCATGGAATCCCGCCCGCATCGCCTGCGAACGAACCGCCTTCGGCATCGGCATCGCCGTGGAGGGCGGGCAGGTGCGCTGGGATGTCGGCGTGCCCGACACCGAAGCTGCCCGAGCGGTGCTCGAAGACTTCTACACGCTCGTTTGATCAACCGGGTCGTCGGACGGCTCGGACAGTTCTTCGGCGAAGATCGTGTCGATCTTCCGGCTCGCGGTCCGCAGTTTCGCCACGCCCGCCACCAGCAGTACGAACGCGGCGGCCGGCACCACCAGCAGCACGGGCGGCCACCCGAAGCCGATGACGGCGGCGACGCAGAACAGCGCGGTGACCAGGAAGACTACCCGGCCGGCGACCCGCGGCCACGCGGGACGGGGCTTGGCGTGCCGGCCGCTCGGTGTGCGGAAAACCGGCCGCGCGAGGGCAGCGTGGACACTCATCCAGACCTCCGGGAATGTTCTTCGAACCAGCCGGGAGGGGATTCCCGGCGGCGGCACCGTGGAGTGAGTCGGCCTGGGCAGCGGTTCGGTTACCTGCCGTTATTGGTTCGAGTCCCAATTCACGAAATCGAATTGACGGCCATTCCTGACCCGTTTCCGCACCAGGGCCATTGGACCCGGATCCGCGCGCCGGAGGTCCCGCTCAGGAGTCGGTGCCGGGCCCCTTGCCCTTGGTCTTGCCGGGCGGATCGGTCTTCGGGGGCTTGCCCGACTTCGACGGCTGCTCGACCGAGGACGGCTGCTCGACGGTGGGCGGAGTCCCGCTCGGGGACGGCGTCTCGTGGGTCTCGGCAGCGGGCTCGAGGGACGCGGCTTCGCTGGTGCCCGGCTGCGTGCCGGAACCGGCGGGGCCACCGGTGCCCGGGTGCGGCGCGGAGGTCCTGGAACCGGCCGGCGGCGGCCGACGCGGGGGTGGAGGTGGCGGCCGGCGAGTGCGCGGCGGGCGGCTGGGCGGGGGAGCCGGTCCCGGTTTCCTGTTCGGCCAGCACCACGGCGGAGACGGCGGCCACGGCGGCGGCCAGCCCGGCGACCGCGGCCAGCCTCCGTCGCCGCCGGTTCTCGGCCGGGGGAGCGGCGACAGCGGGAAGGTCGTGGTGCGGGGAGGCTGGGTCGTTTCCTGCGCCGGGGACGGGGCTGAAGGCTGCGGTGGGTTGGTGGGCTGGAGCACCCGTGTGCTCGCTGCCTACGGCCGTCGCGTCGCCGGGGACGGGCGTGAAGGCTGCGGCGGCGGGGCCTGCGGCGGTCGTGCCGCCGGGGACGGGGCTGAAGACTTCGGTCGGGTGGTGGGCCGGCGCGCCCGTGGCAGAGGTGCTCGCTGCGGCCGGCTCGCCCGATACCGGGTTCGCGGCCGAGCGGCGGCGCCAGCGTGGGCTGCGCTGCGTTCGGCTCCACGGCAACGTCGGCGGCGGCGCGTGCAGCATGTCCAGCACCTTCGCGGCCGTCGGCCGGTCGGCGGGTTCCCGCTGCGTCATCCGGCGCAACGTGTACGCCAACGTCGCCGGTGCGTCCTCCGGGACCCGCGGCGGTCTCGTCAGCCGGGCCATGGCCGCCTCGACCATGGTGCCCGGGTACTCCCGTTGGCCCGTCAGGCATTCCAGCAGGATCAGGCCCAGCGCGTACACGTCCGCCGGCGGGCCCGCCGGCTCGCCCGACACCTGCTCCGGCGCCAGGTACGCCGCCGTGCCCGGGATGAGGCCGGTGCCCGTGATGTGGGTGGTGTCGAGGGCGTGGGCGATGCCGAAGTCACCGATCAGCGGACCGTCCACGGACAGGAACACGTTGGCCGGCTTCAGGTCGCGGTGCACGATCCGCCGGGCGTGGACGTGGGCCAGCGCTTCGGCGAGCCCGTCGGCGAGCGCCGTCACGTCCGCCGCCGGCAGCGGACCGCCCAGCAGGCGCTCCGCGAGGTTCTCGCCCTCGACGAGCTGCATCACCAGGTACGTCCGGCCGTTCTCGGTGCCGCTGTCCAGCAGCGCCACCACGCCGGGATGGCTGATGCTGCCCTGGATCGTCATCTCGCGCAGCCGGCGCCGCTGGTCGAGCGCCACCGCGTCGCGGTCGTAGATCTTGACGGCGACCTCGCGGGCCAGCCGGACGTCGAAGGCGCGGTAGACGCGGGCCGTGGCACCGCTGCCGATCAGCCTGCCGACTTCGTAGCGCTCGCCCAGCAGGTTCGGCGGCCGCTCGTCGTCGAGAGCGCTGCGCGGGGTGATGGTGAATTCGCCCAGTGCGTAACGGCCACGGGTGACCTCCGCCCCGTCGTCAGTCGGCGGGCGCCCCGTTCTCCCGGCTTCGTCGGCCACGGGCGCCAGGTACCCCGGTCCCGTGACCGGCAAACGTCGGAAGATCACCGGGAAAGTATCGTCCGGGGGCCCGCCGATGTGACAGTCAGGTCGTGATTTATTTTCCCGCGAACGCGTCCACGCCGGTGAGCTGGGCCGACAGCGTCCACAGCCGCGCGGCCTGCTCGCGGTCGACGGCGTACCGGCGGACACCGGACCCGGCGAGGCCCTCGGCGTCCTCGGGCGCGAGCTCGGCGACGTCGCAGTCCTCCAGGTACAGGCCGCCGAGCCCGGTCAGCTGCGGTGAGGTGGCGGCCCACACCGTGGTCGCGGCGCCCTGCTCGGGCGTCTTGAACTGCACCAGGTAGTTCCCGGCCTCGTCGATCCAGCCGCGTTCGATCATTTCTTCGCGCGGCAGGTGCCGCTGCAGCGGCGTCATGATGCCGCCGGGGTGCAGCGCGAACGCGCGGACGTCCTTCCCGGCGCCCAGCCGGTCGAGCTGGACGGCGAAGAGCACGTTCGCCGTCTTGGCCTGCCCGTAGGCCTGCCACTTCTCGTAGCCGGTCTCGAACTGGACGTCGTCCCACCGGATGGGGGAGTAGTGGTGGCCGCGCGAGGACAGCGAAACCACGCGGGCGCCGTCGGCGACCGCCGGCCACAGCCGGTTGACCAGCGCGAAGTGGCCGAGGTGGTTGGTGGCGAACTGGGCCTCCCAGCCCGGCCCGACGCGGGTCTCGGGGCAGGCCATGACGCCGGCGTTGGCGATGAGGAGGTCGATCCGCCGTCCGGTCGCCAGGAACCGGTCGGCGAACGCGCGGACGCTTTCGAGGTCGCCCAGGTCCAGCTCGTCGACCTCGACGTTCCCGAGGCCGGCGAGCGCTTCCTCGGCGGTCTCGCGGCGGCGGGCCGGGACGACGACGTGGGCGCCGGCGCCGGTCAGCGCGCGGGTCGTTTCGAGGCCGATCCCGGAGTACCCGCCGGTGACGACGGCGAGCTTCCCGGTGAGGTCGACGCCTGCGACGGCTTCGGCGGCGGTGGTGGTGGCGCCGAAGCCCGAACCGATCTTGTGCTGTGCGGTGGTCATGGATCCGACGCTACGAGCTGGAGCGCACTCCAGCGCAAATCGCGGCCGGGGCCGAAACGGGGGACAATCGGGAGCGGAGGCACTGCCGAGGCGAGGGAAGGCCGTGATGTCCGACTACTACGGGAACCAGCCCCGGGACGTCCGCCCGGGGATCGACGCGCGCCGCCTGTGGGCGGGCGGCGTCGCAACGGCGGTGGTCGCGGCCCTGCTCGCGGTCGTCGGCCTGCTGATCGCCCGCGGGATCTTCGAGGTCGAAGTGCTCGCCCCAAAAGGCGAAGGCGTCTGGGGCAACGCGAGCACCACGACGTACGCGCTGGTCGCCGCGGCGGTGGCCCTGCTCGCCACCGGGCTGATGCACCTGCTGAGCGTGGCGACGCCGGCGCCGTCCCAGTTCTTCGGCTGGATCATGGTGCTGGTGACGTTGATCGCGGTGGTGCTGCCGCTCACCCTGACGGTGGCGCCGAGCGCGAAGATCGCCACGGCGGCGATCAACCTGGTGATCGGCCTGGTCATCGCCGCGGTGGTGAACAGCATGGCGGCCAGCGCCCGGACGCTCCACCGGCGGCGCACCCAGCAGGGCGCCGCGCCCCCGCCGCCGACGCGGCAGCAGTGGACCCAGCAGGACCCGCCGACCCGGTACTACGACCGGTGACCGTCGTGGACGTCCGGGAGACCAACCGCCGGGTGATCGAGCAGTTCCGCGCGGGCGGCGAGGTCGAGGGCATGCACCGCGAGCGCCTGGCGCTGCTGACGACGACGGGCCGGGCCTCCGGGGAGCCGTACACGGTCCCGATGATGGTCCACCGCGACGGCTCCCGGCTGCTGGTGGTGGCGTCGAACGTCGGCGCGCCCCGGCACCCGGACTGGTACCTGAACCTGGAAGCCGATTCGCGGGTGCACGTCGAGGTGGACGGGCGCTCGTTCGACGCCGAGGCGCTGCCGCTGCTCGGCGCCGACTACGTGCGGACCTGGACGGAGCTGGAGAAGGAGTACCCATTCCTGGCCGATCACCAGGCCAAGGCGCGGCAGGCGAAACGGGTGATCCCGATCGTGGAGCTGTCCGAAGAGGACTGAGGCGCGTAGCACCTTTGTGCGGTGGAGCGACTGAGCCGGTGTGACGGAGGATATGCCACGCCGGCTGGACGCCCTGAACGACCTCGAACGCGCGCTGGTGGAGGCAGCGCGGACCGGCGAGAAGCTGGTTTGTGACGGCGCGGACGGTGAGGCGATTCGTGCGCAGCTGGTACGCGAGCTGCTGCTCGGCCGATACGGTCCGGTGGATCCCCGAGGAATCCGTGCTGTCGGCGCCCGGATCACCGGCGTGCTCGATCTCGACAATGTGACTGCCTGCGCCGGGGCGATGCTGGACGGATGCCTGTTCGCCGGACCGGTCAGCGCGTGGAACGCGCACCTGCCGTGGCTGGACCTTTCCCGGTCGTGGCTGCCGGGATTCCGCGGAGACCTGGTCGATATCGAAGCGGACCTGTGGCTGACCGGCGCCGTAATCGTCGGTTCGGGGAAGGACGGCGCGGTCGCGCTTCGCGGCGCACGTATCGGCGGCTCGCTCGACCTCGACGAAGCGCAAGTCAGCAACACCAGCGGTGCTGCTGTCCGGGCGACCGGTCTCGACGTGAGCGGAAGCGTGCTGATGTCCCGCGCCGATCTGACCGGAGCGAGCTTTCGAGGCGCCGTCCAGCTTTTCGGTGCGCACGTCGGGGGCAACCTGGCGATGAGATTCGCGCAGATCACCAATGGCAGTGGCGGGGCAATCCGGGCTGCCCAGCTGAGGGTCGAGGGGGTTCTCGACTGCAGAGGAGTCAAAGCCTCCGGTGACCACTTCGGTGGGGCGATTTCGCTTCTCGGTGCCCATGTCGGCGGTGATGCGTTGTTCCTGGACGCCGAGGTCGTCAACCGGTCCGGAGTGGCTCTGGATCTCGAGCATGCACAGGTGGTGGGGAAGATTTTTCTCGTCCGCTCAACCGTATGCTCGGAAGGGAGCGCCGACTCGGTTTGCCGAGATCCGGTGCTCCTCGACCTGAACGGATTCAGGTTCGGTGCCCTGGAAGCTTCACCCGGGCATTCCGTGTCGTGGCGCGATTGGCTTCACCTCATCCGGCATCATACGAAGTCCTATCGGCCTGGGCCGTATCAGGCCCTCGCGAGTGCCGAACGGGATGCAGGACACGACGGCAACGTCCGAAGAATCCTCATAGCCCAGCAGAAGGACCTCCGCCAGCGGGCACCGAAAGCTTTGGGTAACTGGCCGACCAGGTGCTTCCATGGGCTGTGGGGCGTGCTGGCGGGGTACGGCTACCTCGCCCGGCGGACCGCGGTGGCGCTGCTGCTCGCCATGATGGCGGCAGGCGGGCTCGGTGCGTGGGCCGGTCACGTCACCGACGGCGGACATCACGTCGGAGAACGGGTGAGCTCCTTCGATTCGGCTTTCGGACGGCCGTGTACCGCGGTGGAACTCGTGGGGCTCGGCCTCGATCGCGGGCTTCCCCTGGCTTCGAGCGGGATTCGCGCCCGCTGCGACCTCAATCCCGACACAACCTGGGCAGCGACCTTCACCATCGTCATTTGGATTCTTCAGGCCGCGATCTGGGGGCTCGCCACACTCGCCCTCGCCGGGTACACGGGCTTGATCAGAAAGCCGACGTAGGCATTCTGATCAAGCCCGCCAAACCACCCTCCTACTTGCTCGCCACCCGGCGGTACCGCGCCGTCGCCAGTGGCGCGAAGATCGCGATGATCGCCACGCAGCACAGGATCGCGTACAGCGCCGCGTTCTCCGCCGGCCAGCCCGTCTGCACCGGTCCGAAGTGGTTGCCGAACAAGTCGCGGGTCGCGTTGATCACCGCCGTGAACGGGTTCCAGTCCGCGATCGCCTTGAGGAACGGCGGCAGGGTGCCCGTCGGGACGAACGCCGAGGAGATGAAGCTCAGCGGGAACATCCAGATCAGGCCCGCGCTCTGCGCCACCTCGACGCTGCGCGCCGCCAGGCCGATCAGCGCGCCGACCCAGGACAGGGCCCACGCGAACATCAGCATGACCAGGTAACCGAGCAGGGCGTCCCAGAAGCTGCCGTGGATGCGCCAGCCCACCAGCAGCCCGCACAGGGACATCACGACCAGCGCCACCACGCTCACGACCAGGTCCGACGTCGTGCGGCCGAGGACCACCGCGATCCGGGACATCGGCAGCGAGCGGAACCGGTCGATGATGCCCTTCTGCAGGTCGTTGGCGAAGCCGATGACGGTGAACGCCGAGTTGAACGCCACGGTCTGGGCGAAGATCCCGGCGATCAGGAACTCGCGGTACGCCGCGCCGCCCGCTTCGCCGCCGATCGCGTTGCCGAAGACGTAGGCGAACAGCAGGACGAACATGATCGGCTGCAGCGTCGCCGCCATCAGCCAGTCGGGGTTGCGGCGGACGTTCATCAGGTTGCGCCACGTGACGATGCCGCCGTCGGAGATGCCCTTCGCGAGCGCGTTCACCGGGCAGCCTCCTCAGCCGAAGCACCGTGGCCGGTCAGGGACAGGAAGACGTCGTCGAGCGTCGGGCGGTGCAGGCCGACGTCCTGGACGGTGATGCC
Source organism: Streptomyces sp. MN03-5084-2B (assembly GCA_033793495.1). Lineage (GTDB taxonomy): Bacteria > Actinomycetota > Actinomycetes > Mycobacteriales > Pseudonocardiaceae > Amycolatopsis. Next base: position 67,902 of record JARAWT010000050.1, read on the forward strand.
GTGGGCGTCGAGCCGCCGCAACGCTTCGATCAGCGCCTTCGGCCCGGTGTCGACCAGGATCTCGGCGCGCCGCGTGTGGTCGTCGCCGGACGGCTCGCCGGTGCCCACCTCGCGCAACACCTCCAGCGTCGCCGGCAGGTCCGCGGCCGAGGCGACGACCAGCTCCAGGCGCTCGCCGCCGGTCTGGGCCTTCAGCTCGTCCGCCGTGCCGCGCGCGATCACCCGGCCGTGGTCGATCACCACGATCGAGTCGGCGAGCTGGTCGGCCTCTTCGAGGTACTGCGTGGTCAGCAGCACGGTCGTGCCGTCGGCCACGAGCTCCTTGATGACGTCCCAGGTGTCGAGCCGCCCGCCCGGGTCGAGGCCGGTGGTGGGCTCGTCCAGCACGACGACGGTCGGCTCCGCGACCAGCGCGCCGGCCAGGTCCAGCCGGCGGCGCATGCCGCCGGAATAGCCCTTGGCCGGCCGGTCGGCGGCTTCCTCGAGCCGGAACCGGGTGAGCAGTTCCCGGGCGCGCGAGCGGGCCGCGGCCTTCTTCCGGCCGTAGAGCCGCCCGACCATGTAAAGGTTTTCGAACCCGGTGAGGTTCTCGTCGACCGCCGCGTACTGCCCGGACAGCCCGATCCGCCGCCGCACCTCGTCCGGCTCGGCCAGCACGTCGAACCCGGCCACGTGCGCCGATCCCGAGTCCGGGCGCAGCAGCGTGGTCAGGATGCGCACGGTGGTGGTCTTCCCGGCGCCGTTCGGGCCGAGCAGGCCGAGCACCTGCCCGGCCGGGATGTCGAGGTCGACGCCGTCGAGGGCGCGCGTCGAACCGTAGGTCTTCACGAGCCCGCGTACCCGGACGGCGACGTCCGGTTCCGGCTGTGACATGTCGGACATGTCGACTCCCCCTTCAGGTGACCCCGACAAGCTAGGCCACGCTGCCCGATTTGTCCTCCGGGTTTATCCCTGGTTCGCCGAAAGCGTGACGGCGAACTCCGGCGGTGTCCGCAGCGACTGGAACACGACGCAGTAGCGCTCTGTCAGCTTCTTCAGCGTCGCGAGCTGCTCTTCGGACGCGTCGGTGTCCAGGTCGAACGACAGCCGGATGGCGCGGAAGCCCACCGGCGCGTCCTTCGCGACGGCGAGCGTGCCGCGGAAGTCGAGGTCGCCCTCGGCGCGCACGCGCCCGCCGCGGACGGCGAGCCCGAGCGACGTCGCGACGGCCCGCAGCGTCACCCCCGCGCACGCGACGAGTGCTTCGAGCAGCATGTCCCCCGAACAGGCGAGGGTGCCGTCGCCGCCCGTGGCGGGGTGCAGCCCGGCTTCCACCACCGCGCGGCCGGTCTCCACCTTGCAGGAGATGCCGAGACCGTCCAGCTCCGCGTCGGCGTGCAGCGTGATGAGCGCGCTTTCCGGGTTTTCGCGGTACCGGTCCTTCAGCGGCGCCTGGGTCGCCCGCAGTTCTTCGGTGTCCATGCGCCGATTCTGCTCCGGAAACGCAGAAGCGGGGAGGCCGGTTCACCCGGCCTCCCCGCTACTGGCGTTCAGTCGTTCAGCTCAGGGTCACGGCCACGTCGTCGATGACGAACGAGGTCTGCAGCGAGCTGTCCTCGGTGCCGGTGAACTTCAGCGCGAGGGTGCCGCCGGCCGCCGACGAGACGTCGATGGTCTTGAGCGCGTACCCGGACGCCTTGTTCAGGTTGGAGTAGCTGCCCAGCGTCGTGCTGCCGTTGGTGACGGTCAGCTTGTCGTAGGCGGTGGAGGTGGTCGTCTCCGCGGTGTCGATGTGCAGGTAGAACGTCAGGCTGGCGTGGCAGCCCGCCGGGATGCTCACCGACTGCGCGATCGACTCGGTTGTGGTGGAGCCGTAGCCGTCGAGCCAGGACGAGTAGGTGCCGCCGTGCGCGGCCTGACCCTGCGAGGCCCACTGGCCGATGGAGCCGGTGGTGCCGGTCCAGCTGCCGCTACCGGATTCGAAGCCGCCGTTGACGATCTTCTGGCCGGAGCAGCCGGTGGTGGTGCCGACGGTCCAGCTGAACGACGCCGTTCCGGTCTTGTTGGCCGCGTCCTTCGCCGTCACCGTGACGTTCGAGGTGCCCGCGGTGGTCGCGGTGCCCGAGATCGTGCCGGTGGAGGCGTTGATCGACAGGCCGGCCGGAAGGCCGGTGGCGGACCAGGTGTAGGGCGCGGTGCCGCCGGAAGCCGACAGCGGCAGGTTCACCGAACCACCGGTCGTGGTGGACTGGTTGCCCGGGTTGGACACGGTGACGGTGCCGGTCGCCGAGCACGTCGGGTCGGCCGACTGCGCCGGCACGCTGATCGCGTCCCACGCCGCCTTGACGGTGTTGAACTCGGTGCAGCTGCCCGGGAACAGGTTCTTCGCCGCGGTCAGCGTCCAGGTGCGGTACTTCAGGTACGAGCTGCCGCTGGTCTTGAGCAGCATCGCGTTGTAGAAGATCTTCATCGCGGTCTGGACGCCGAGACCGGTGACGGTGGAGCTGTTGCACGTGGTGCTGGTCGGCTGCCCGTTGGTCGGGTTCGTGCCCTCGGCCAGCAGGTAGAACCAGTGGTTGCCGGGGCCGGCGGCCGCGTGCACCTCACCGTTCGGGACCGAGCTGTCGTAGCAGTTCTTGTCGCCCAGCGCCGACGGGTTGTACATGTTGCGGATCGGGCCGGAGCCGACCAGGTTCACCTGCTCGCCGACGAGGAAGTCCGGCACGTCGTACGGCGCCGGCTCGTTGGCGAACCACTCGGTCGAGGCGCCGAAGACGTCCGCGACGAACTCCTGCGTGCCCGAGCCCGAGATGCCACCCGGGGTGTGGTCGTCGATGCCGTGACCGTGCTCGTGCGCCACGACGTCGATCGAGCCGATCCAGCCGCCGGCGGTGTTCTTGCCGATCTGGACCTGGCTGCCGTCGTAGTAGGCGTTCTGGTCGTTGAGGCCGACGCGGATCGGCCAGCCGCCGCCGTTGCCGTCGAAGCCGTTGCGGCCCAGCCACTGCGAGAGCATCTTGTTCTCGGTCTGGGCGGCGAACAGCGCGTCGACGCAGCCGGTCTCCTTGTTCGACGCGGTGCCGTTGCCCCACAGGTCGTCCGGGCCGCTGAACGTGGTGTTGTTGGCCGCGTCCTGGCAGGACGTGTTGGTGATCGTGGGGTCCTTCAGCGAGTACGTGCTGCCCGAGTGCGTGGTGTCGAGGTGCACCGGGTTCGGCCCGTTCCAGGCGCTGGTGCCGTCGCCGTGCAGGACGTGTTCCTGGGTGTGCAGCACCTTCCCGGTGGCCGCGTCGACGACGACGTCGAGCTTGCTCGGGCCTTCGGCATCCCGGCCGACGACCGTGCTCTTCCAGGCCAGGGTCGGCGTGCCGAGCGCGAAGACGACCTGCTGCGCGGGGCTGACGCTGTCGACCACGGACAGCTGCTGCCGCGCGGTCGCCTCGGCCGCGTCCTTCGAGATCTTCGCCGTGGTGGTGGCGAGGCTGATCGTCTGGTCCTGTGCGACGGAGGTGCCGAGCACCTGGCCCGTCGAGTCGGTCGCGACCACGAAGTCGCCGCCCACCACGGACAGGCCCTTGTAGCTGCGCTCGTAGGGGATGTACTTCAGCCCGTTGGTGGCGGAAATCGCTTTCTGGGCCAGGAAAACGTCGTCCGCGCTCGCGTGCAGGGCGGCGGGCCTGCTCGCCACGAGCCCGGCCGCCGCCGACACGGCCAGGGTCTGCGCGTCCGGCACGGCGTTCGGGGTCGTGGGCTGGGCCTGGGCGGTGGTGGTCGTGCACACCGCGGCGATGAGCGCGCCGCTCGCGGCCAAGACGAATGGACGTCTCAGTTGCATCGGGGGATCTCCTCCGGGCAGGGCGAACCGGCCCGGGGTCGAGCCGGGCCGAGAACGGGGACGACGGGGAAAAATGGTGCGGCTTAGCGGAAATCAGCATCCGGGGTGGAAGCCTCGTGAACAAGCGACGAACGTACGGTCTTATCTGCATGTCGCAATACATCCCAAAAAGGACATTCGACGCCATTGGGATTTCCTGTGTCGTCTGTCCATTAAGGACTCAGAGAAGATCACCGCCGTTCGGACGATCTTCACCCGGCTTTCGGGGGTCCGGGTGGCGGAGCCCCCGGTTCGGGGCGAAGCCCCGGATGCCACTGCGTCCGAGACGACGAAAGGCCCCTTCGCCGGGCTCGGCGAAGGGGCCTTTCGGTCGTACTGGGTGTCAGGCGGTCTTCTCGCGCTTCGGGAGCTTCCAGCCCGGGCGCACGAAGTGGCACGTGTACCCGTTCGGGATGCGCTGCAGGTAGTCCTGGTGCTCCGGCTCGGCCTCCCAGAAGTCACCCACCGGGGCGACCTCGGTGACGACCTTGCCCGGCCACAGGCCGGAGGCGTCGACGTCGGCGATCGTGTCCTCGGCGACCCGCTTCTGCTCGTCGTTCTCGAAGTAGATCGCCGAGCGGTAGCTCAGGCCGATGTCGTTGCCCTGGCGGTTCTTCGTCGTCGGGTCGTGCACCTGGAAGAAGAACTCGAGCAGGTCGCGGAACGTGGTCTGCGCGGGGTCGTAGAGCACCTCGATGGCCTCGGCGTGGGTGCCGTGGTTGCGGTACGTGGCGTTGGGGACGTCGCCGCCGCTGTAACCGACCCGGGTCGAGATCACCCCGGGCTGACGGCGGAACAGCTCCTGCATCCCCCAGAAGCAGCCGCCGGCCAGGACGGCCCTTTCGGTTGACGTGGTCACGGCGTCACTCCTTCTCTTCGTGCGGTGCTACCGCCCGTTACAACTGCCCCAGGCCCTCGATGATTCCACGCGGGTATTACGGAAGCCTGACGTGGCGTGCGACGATGGTCCCGGGACGGGGATGACTCCCGGGAGGCGCGATGCGCGACGACGACATCGCCTCGGAACGCTCCGCCGGCGTACTGGTCGTCGAGATGCGCGGCGAGCCGGGTATCACGATGGTGCTGCGCTGGGCGACCGTGCTCGAAACCGCTCTGTGCGAACTACCGTGGCCCCGGTTGCTGGTCATCGACCTCGGCCGGCTGGAGGTCCTGTCCGAGAGAGGCGTCCGCGGCCTGCTCGAGGCGCTCGACCGCTGCCGCGACCGGGGCTTGCCGGGGTGTCTCGTCGCACCACCCGGGACCGGTGTCGAGCGGGTGGTCCGCCGCATGTGCCTGGGCGACCGGGTCCCGGTGTTCCCGGACCGGCTGGCGACGATCGTCGCCTACCAGCCGGTGGAGGTGCGCTGGCTGCCCTGCTGAGGTTCGGCGGGATCGCGTACGAGCTCCGCCGCGGCCTCGGCGAAGGCCCGCACCCGCGCGGACGTCGTGCCGGCGTGCCACACGAGGCCCCACTCGAGCAGCGGGGCGCCGTCGAGCGGCACGTAGGCGACGTCGGGGCGCGGGTAGTAGCGCCGGATGTGGGCGCCGACCGGCAGCACGCCCTCGCCGGCGCCGGCCAGGGTGAGCAGCTCCTGCAGGGCGGCCCGTGGCCGTGTCTCGGCGCCCGGGACGAGTTCGTCGAGCCACGGATCCGCCGGCGAGCAGCGCAGCACGGTGACCCGGGCGAGGTCGGTGGCCGGCACCGCGTCCCGGTCGGCGAACGGGTGGGCCGCCGCGACGGCGAGGAAGCGCCGCTCCCGGACCAGCACCGGGCCCGTGACCAGGTCCGGGCCGGGCAGCGGGAGCCCGGTCAGCACGACGTCGACTTCGCCCTCCCGCAACCAGGGCAGGACCTCGGCCGGGCGCACCTCGCGGAACTCGGCCCGGCAGCCGGGGTCCCGCTGCCGGAACCGCTCGGCCACTCCGGCCAGCAGCTGCCCGCCGGCGGCGTCGCCGAAGGCCACGCGCAGGGTGCCGGTGACCCCGCGGCCGGCTTCGACCGCCTTGGCCACCGCCGCCCCGACCGCCGTGAAGGCCGGCTCCAGGTCGGCCCGGAACCGCCGCCCCGCCGGCGTCGGCTCGACGCGGCGGCTGGTCCGGGTGAACAGGGGCGCGCCGATCCGCCGTTCCAGCTTGCGGATCGTCTGGCTGACCTGTGCGGTGGAAACGTGCAGCCGCTCGGCCGTGCGGCCGAAGTGCAGCTCGTCCGCCAGCACCAGGAACGTTTCGAGCTCCCGCCACTCCGGCATGCCCGCTCCTCGATCGTGAACCCATGCTTAACGATCATGGCACGGATGCGCGTTGATCGGCTTCGCGGCTTTCACCAGGCTGGAGGCCATGACCCAGCTCGAAAGGGAGCCTTTGATGCCGGACCTGCACGACCGACTGGAGATCGTCGACGCGCTGTACCGCTTCGCGCTCGGCCAGGACCTCAAGGACCGCGAGCTGTTCGCGTCGTCGTTCGCCGCCGACGCCGAGGTGGACTTCCGGCCCGCCGCCGCACGGTGGGGCGCCCGGCCGCCGCTGCTGAGCGGCCGGGACGCGATCGTGGACACGATCCTGGCGCTGTTCGCCGGCCGCGTCGACACGACGCACCAGGTGACCAACCCCCGCGTGACCGTGGACGGCGACGCGGCCCGGCTGACCGCGCTGGTCGAGGCCCAGCACCTGCTGAGCCGCGACCACGGCACGCACGCCCTGCTGAAGAACCGCTACGACGTCGCCCTCGTCCGCGACGGCGACCGGTGGGTGATGCGCCGGGTCGTCATCGAAAACGCCTGGTACACCGGTGATCCGGGGGCCATCTTCGGCTGAGCGCCGGCCGGGATCACTCGCCGCGCATCGAGCGGCGGATCTCGGCCAGCCTGTCCTTGGCGGCCTGGTCGCGGTCGGCGATCTTCTTGTCGAGGGTCTCGGCGGTGTTCTCGGTGCCGAGACCGGCGACGTCGACCGAGCCGAGCGACGTGGTGTACCGGTTTTCGATCTTGTCGCGGACGAAGTCGAAGCTGGGGACCCCGCCCTCGCTGTAGTCCGGGTCCGGCAGCGGCGGCGACGGGATCGCCAGCGCCGCGGTGGGGGTGTCGTCGACGATCTCGCCTTCGACCACGTTCGGGTCGCCGTCGGGGTTGCTCATCTCCCGACTTTAGCGCCGGTGTCGGCAGTCCGGCCGCGACCAGTGGGTAATTCGGCCGTGGACCCGGGCGGCGCGGTGGGGAATTCTCGACGCGCACAGCCGGTGTCCGGAGGGAGCAGACCATGAGTGCCGGGGCTTACCGCGCCGAAACGGCGGAGATGGGGGCGGTCGCCCACGCGGTCGAAGACGTCGGGTCGGCCTTCCTGTCGGCCACCCGCGACCTGGAAGGCCTGGTGCTGGACGCGTTGTCGTTCGCCGGGATCGGCAGCGGTGTGGCGGCCGCGAACTCGGCCCTGCACTCGACGCTGGGCAGCGCTCTGCAGAAGCTGCTGCACCTCCTGACGGCCGTGAACCAGAACGTCCGGAAGGCCGCCGACGGCTACCGTGCCGCCGACTCCGACGTCGCCCAGGCCTACGGCGGTGGCGGGCAAGGCGGGGGTGGTGCCGCCGCGGCGGCCGCGCCGCGGCAGCTGGACCCCCGGGTCGTCGATTCGATCATGCGATCGGAAGGCGCGACCGGGGAGCAGGGCGGCGTGCCCGAGGCCTACGGCTTCCGGCAGAACATGCACAACGGCTACGACCGGATCATCGCCGCGCGTGAGCAGTACGGCATCGGCAGCGCCGAGGAACGCGCGGTCGTCGCCGACCTGATGACCGCGAACGCCCGCACCGCCGGCGCGCTGAACTTCACCGATCCCGGCACCCAGGCCGCGATCATGTCCGGCGCGCACATGCGCGGCGCGGGCGGCGTGCGCGCGATCCTCAACCACATGGCGGGCGAGGACATCGTGCGCAGTTCGCGGACGTTGAGCGACGCGACGATCCAGCACGTCCAGGGGCTGACGCCCGAGCAGTTCCAGCAGGAGTTCCGCGACGCGCGCGTCGAATACGACCGCCAGGTCTACGGCGGGACGACGACCACCCAGGGCGGGCACACGCAGAACTGGTGGGACCGCTACGGCACCGGCCTGACCCGCCGTTACGACCGCGAGCAGGCCGAATTCCTCGGGCTTTCGCAGCCGCGGAACTGATTTCTCTTCCGCGGGTTCGAAGATCGCCCGGGTGGGCACTCTCTTCGTGTAGCCGAACGACAACGGGAGGCACACGATGAACCGGAGGATGATCGCACTTCTGGGCGGGGTCGCCGCGATGGCGGGGACCGTGGCGTTCGCGGGAACGGCCGAAGCGGCGTCGACGCCGTGCAGTGCCGAAGCGAAGGCCTGCGTCCAGCGCAGTTCGAATACCGCGTGGCTGACCGACGGCGCCGGGAACGTCACCTACGGCGGCGTCCCGATCACCGTGGGGCTGCCGAAGTACCCGACCCCGCTGGGGAAGTTCCACGTGCAGTACAAGGACATCGACCACTACAGCAAGCAGTACAACGGGCCGATGCCGTACTCGGTGTTCTTCACCACCACCGGGGTCGCGTTCCACCAGGGCAGCCTGAAGGTCAAGTCCCACGGGTGCGTGCACCTTTCGCACGATGCCGCGGTGACGTTCTACAACTCGCTGCACCCGGGTGACGTCGTCGAGGTCGTGCCCTGACCCGTCCGGTCCGGACGGTCCAGGAGCGCGCCGGTGACGGCGCCGAACACGAGGTGGTCCAGGATCTGCGGCCCGCGCGGCAACGCCCGCACGGCGGGGTACGCGCGGGCCGCGATCCCGAGGTCCAGCGCCGCGATGGCCAGTCCCGCGACCGCGCCGCCGCCGGCCCCCAGCCGGTGGCGCCGGGCGATCGCGGCGAGCACGCCGGTCCAGGCGGCGGAGACGACGACGTGCGCGATCAGCCCGGCGGTGACGCCGGGCCGGTCGCGCCGTCCCGGTACCAGGGTGCCCGCCGCTTTGGTGGCCGCCAGGACGTCCCGGCCGGTGAGGAGCGCGTGCGCGGTCGACGGTATCCCGCTGACGACGGCGGCGACGGCGCCCGCTCGGGCCGGTTTCACCCGTTTCGGGGGGTGAGGTACGCCGCCACCCGGATCCGCAGCCCGCGGACGTGGGGGAGCGCGATGGTGAACGCCCGCGCCGGACGGTAGCCGGGCCAGGGATCGCCGTGCGTGCAAGGGCCGGCGAAGTAGACGAAGTCGTCTTCGTCGTCGAAACGGCCGGGAGACCAGACAGCCGCGTCGCCTGCGAGACGGTCTCGCGCGATCCAGTAGGCCTCGTGCTTCATGACGCGGCGCAGCTGCTCGGCGAACCCCGCCAGTTCGGCCTCCGGCAGGCCGAGGCCGCGTCCGCTCCACACCCGCGGCGTGCGCTCCGACGTGCGAGCCGGGCAGCCGAAGGTGACCTCGGCGGCGGTGTACTGCCGGGTCCAGCGAAAGTTTTTCGGGGCCTGCGCGGCGAAATCGGGTCCGCCGGTGAGTTCCAGCGTCATGGGGGAACGATAGTCGATCAAGCGCCGACGGGTACCGCCGCGCGGGTGTCGACCGCCATGACTCGAGTAGTGTATACAGTATCCAGTAGTCCGGAAGAGGAGGCCGCTTTGTACACAGTCACCAATCCGGCGACGGGCGAGCGGGTCGACGAGATCCCCAACGCGACCGACGAGGAGGTCCGCGTCGCGATCGACCGGGTGCACCGCGGGTACGCGGCCTGGCGGGCCCGGCCGGTCGCGGAGCGCGCCGGGATCGTGCTGCGCGCGGCGGAGCTGTTCGCCGCACGCGCGGACGAGCTCGCCGCGATCATGACCCTGGAGATGGGGAAGCGGATCAACGAAGGCCGCGGCGAAGTGGGTGTCGTCGCCGACATCTTCCGGTACTACGGTGCGCGGGGCCCGGAGTTGCTGGCGGACGAGCCCCTGGCGATCCGGGGCGGCGAGGCGGTGCTGACGAAGGAGCCGATCGGGGCGCTGCTGGGGGTGATGCCGTGGAACTTCCCGTGTTACCAGGTCGCCCGGTTCGTGGCGCCGAACCTGGTGCTGGGCAACACGATCCTGCTGAAGCACGCGTCGATCTGCCCGCGTTCGGCGGTCGCGATCGAGGCCGTGCTGCGGGACGCCGGGGTGCCGGCGGACGCGTACGTGAACGTGTTCGCGTCGAGCCGTCAGGTCCCGTGGATGCTGGCGGACCCGCGCCTGGCCGGGGTGTCGCTCACGGGCAGCGAGCAGGCGGGCATCTCGGTGGCGGCCGAAGCCGGCCGGAACCTCAAGAAGTGCGTCCTGGAGCTGGGTGGTTCCGACCCGCTGATCGTGCTCGACACCGACGACCTGGACGAAACGGTCAGGACCGCCGCGACGGCCCGGATGCGCAACTGCGGCCAGTCGTGCAACGCGCCCAAGCGCATCATCGTCCTGGACGAGCTGTACGAGGAGTTCACCGACCGCTTCGCCAAGCGCGTGACGGAATACTACGTCCCGGGCGACCCGGCGGACCCGTCGACGACCCTGCCGCCCCTGGCATCCTCGTCGGCGGCCGACGAAGTGGCGGCCCAGATCGAGACGGCGATCGCTTCGGGAGCAACGTTGCGCGCGGGCGGCCACCGGATCCCGGGGCCGGGAGCGTACGTGGAGGCCACGGTCCTCACCGACGTGACCCCGGAAATGGCGGCGTACCACGAGGAAATCTTCGGCCCGGTGGCGTTGGTGTTCCGGGCGTCCTCGGAGGAGGAGGCGCTGGCCCTGGCGAACGACACACCGTTCGGGCTCGGAGCAAGCGTGTTCTCGGCCGACCGAGCCCGAGCGGCCCGCGTGGCGCGGCGGATCGAGGCGGGGATGGTGTACGTGAACAAGTCGGGTGGGTCGGAGGCGGACCTGCCGTTCGGCGGGATCAAGCGTTCGGGGATGGGG